>NZ_JBFUPU010000004.1:0-526170 GCF_041360765.1 Allobosea sp. RCC_152_1 | reverse complement strand
TCGCCCTCGTCGACCGTCTTCAGGATCAATTCCTTGATGTCGTAGGGCTTGTTCGGATTGTCCGGGACCAGCGTGTCGAGGCTCATGTCGACACGATCAGGCACGTCGAATGACGGCCATTCCGGCACGCCGGCGGTGTTGTTGGCGGGCAGGAAATCGAGCAGGCGGCGCACCTGCAGCAGCGCCTCGACATCGTTTTCGAAGGAGCCGTCGGCGACCGAGGACTTGGAGGTGTGGACCTTGGCGCCGCCGAGCTCCTCGGAGGTCACGGTCTCGTTGGTGACGGTCTTCACCACCTCGGGGCCGGT
The DNA here is from genome assembly GCF_041360765.1 of Allobosea sp. RCC_152_1. Taxonomy (NCBI): domain Bacteria; kingdom Pseudomonadati; phylum Pseudomonadota; class Alphaproteobacteria; order Hyphomicrobiales; family Alloboseaceae; genus Allobosea; species Allobosea sp. RCC_152_1. The sequence goes on along the minus strand of NZ_JBFUPU010000004.1, from coordinate 525,862 downwards.
GACGAACATGTAGCTGGTGTCGCGGACCATGAAGATGAAGTCGGTCATCGCCGGCGAATAGACGTCGCCGCCGGCGCAGGGGCCCATGATCACCGAGATCTGCGGGATGACGCCGGACGCCTGGACATTGCGCTTGAAGACCTCGCCATAGCCGCCGAGCGCAGCCACCCCTTCCTGGATGCGAGCTCCGCCGGCATCAAACAGGCCGACGATCGGCGCGCGCATCTTCAGCGCCATGTCCTGGATCTTGGTGATCTTCTGGGCATGGGTCTCGGAGAGCGAGCCACCGAAGACGGTGAAATCCTTCGAGAAGACGAAGACGGTGCGGCCATTGACCGTGCCCCAGCCGGTGACGACGCCGTCGCCGGGGATCTTCTCGGCCTTGTCCATGCCGAAATCGACGCAGCGATGCTGCACGAACATGTCGAACTCCTCGAAGGAGTCCTTGTCGAGCAGCAGCTCGATGCGCTCGCGGGCAGTGAGCTTGCCACGCTTGTGCTGCGCCTCGATGCGCCGTTCGCCGCCGCCCTTGCGCGCGCCCTCGCGCCGCGATTCGAGCTGTTCGAGGATATCGCGCATAGGCAAGCCCCAGCCTTGTACTTCCCAGGTTGGGGCTTATGCGAAAATCTCGATCTCGCAAATTAGTGCCAAACTGCTAAAATGCTAACCCAACAAATTTGCAATGCGACGTAAGCTCTTTGCAGGCCCTGCCGTCCGCAGGCTTAGGGAAGAGGCCGGCTGGGCCCAAGGCGATCTCGCCAAGAAACTTGGCATATCGGCCGGGTATCTGAATCAAATCGAGCATGGCCAGCGACCTTTGAGCGCCGCCGTGCTCGTTGAATTGGCTCGGGTGTTTAAAGTGGATGTGTCGGCATTCTCGGAAAACGATGAGCACCGGTTACTCGTCGATCTTCGCGACGCGCTTGCAGAACCCATCTTGGCCACGGTGCCGACTGGTCAGGCCGAACTCAAGGCGACGATTCAATATGCTCCCGGCATCGCTCGGGCCGTTGTCCATCTGCAGGCAGCATATCGCGCAATGGAGGACAAATATCAGGCGTTAGACGGCACTTTGCTCTCGTCAGAGCAGCTTACCGCGAGGGCGGGCCTGGTTTTTCCATATGACGAGGTTCGGGACTTTTTCCACCGGATTGGAAACTACGTTGACAGCCTTGACCATCAAGGCGAAGCGCTGCGAGCCGAGCTGCGAGCCGAACCGGCCGTTCTCCATGAAGCCCTCATAGACCGCCTGGCAACTCGACATAAATTCAAGGTCGTTTTTGATCGGTCACTAGGCTCTGAGCGCGCAATGCGGCGGCTCGATCGCAGCACAAAAACGATCGCGATCGACGGCTATGCTGAATCATCTAGCCAAAATTTTGCGCTCGCGCATCAACTTGCACTCCTCGAAGCTCGGGATGCGATCGACGAGACCGTGCGACATGCGACGTTCCGCAGCGCGGACGCCGGTGCCGTCTGCGAAATCGCGCTGGCGAATTATTTCGCCGGGGCCGTGCTCTTACCGTACACGGATTTCCTCGCCTCTGCGCGAAGGCATCGCCATGACCTCAGCCTTCTTGCAAGACTGTTTGGCACGAGCTTCGAACAGGTTGGTCATAGGCTATCGACCCTTCAGCGGCCGAAGGCGATGGGTATCCCCTTTTACTTTCTGCGCGTCGATAGGGCCGGAAACATTACCAAGCGACACAGCGCGACCCGATTGCGCTTCGCTCGCTATGGCGGCGCCTGCCCCCTTTGGAATGTCCACGAAGCATTTGAGACGCCTGATCGAATTTTGGTGCAGGTCGCGGAAATGCCCGATGGCGTACGATACCTGTCGCTAGCCCAGGCAATAACGAAGGCGGGAATAGGCCATTCTGCTCCGCGACGTAGGTACGCCATCGGATTGGGCTGCGAGCTAAGGGATGCGGGACAGGTTGTGTATGCTGACGAATTAGACATCACAAATCCGAAGCAAGTCGTGAAAATCGGGACCAGCTGTCGTCTTTGCGAGCGAAGCAACTGCACGCAACGTGCGTTTCCGCCCGCTGGCGGCTCAATCCACGTCGATCATGATAGCCGATTTGTCGTGCCTTACCGATTAGGTCCAAACTAACAACCGTCCCGGAAGCGATGATCACCCTTCCAGAGCAAGCGGTGAATTCCCGTTGGGCGGAGAAGATGTACGAGCCATGTTCGGATGCTGTCTCAGGCCAGCGTGTAGGCCGTCTTGACGGTGATATAGAACTCCTTGGCGTAGGCGCCCTGCTCACGCGAACCGTAGCTAGAGCCCTTTCGGCCACCGAAGGGCACATGGTAGTGCCGCCTATCGTATCTGACCGTTGTCGGCTCGGCACCGACCGCAGCCAGCCCCTCCATCATCCGCGTGAACACGCCCGCTTCACCTCAGCGCTTCCATCGGTTGTAGAGCGTCTTGTGCGGGCCGTAGGCGCTCGGCGCGTCTCGCCATCGCATTCCGTTCCGGTTGACGAATACGATGGCGCTCAGCACCCGTCGGTCATCAACGCGCGGTTTGCCGTGGCTCCTCGGAAAGAACAGTCGGAGCCGCTCCATCTGCACTTCCGTCAGCCAAACAGGTCGCTCATGCCAGTCTCCTCACGGAGCCTGAACCAGATCGCGGCCATCACAGCAAAGGGTCCTGACCCTAACGGCTCCTGGGCGCTTCCACCCGGCGCTTTTGACGACCATACCCGACCGACTTAACTGCTGCCTTTCGACCCGAGACCCCCTTTTCAAGCATCATCATCTCACGGCAATTCGGCTGCTGACTGGATAGATCGAGCCCTTATCGTACAGAACTTCTCCATGTTGCGATTGCCCCAGTCGGCGACTGCCGTCATCAATCCAGAAAGGTCCAATCCCAGCGGCGTCAACTCGTATTCGACATGGGGCGGCACCGTCTGAAAGTCGATCCGGCGTACCAATCCGTCGCGGGTCATTTCCTTGAGCTGCTGGCTCAACATTTTCTCACTGACGTTACCAAGCTGCCGACGGAGCTCGCTGAACCTTAGTCTGTCGGCGTGAAGATAGTGGAGGATCAGCAACTTCCACTTGCCTCCGACGAGGTCGACTACGGCTTCCATGCCGCAGCGAAATGCAGGCCCTGGCATCACAATCACCTCAAATTAACACTTACAAAAAGGTAAGTACTGGTGGTGGTGTTTGTGCACCCTATCCTCTTTGAAGCGCGCGGCAAGGCCGCTTTCGAAGGAGAATCCGATGAGTCTTGAAAACCCGATGCGTCGTGTGGCCCATTACAGCTTCGGCAGCCCCCAGGAGGTTCTGCGGGCCGAAAAGGATATTCCGCTGCCGCCACTCGCGGCCGACAAGGTGCGGGTGCGGCTGACGCGCAGCATGATCCATCCCGCCGATCTCCAGGTCATGGCCGCGCATTATGTGTCGAGCCACGACGACATTCCCGAAGGACGCGTCCCCGGCATGGAAGGGGTCGGCATATTCGAGGAAGCCAGTCCGGAGGCATTGGTCGGAACGGGCATCGACATTGGCACGCGGGTGGCTTTCATGGGCGACGGCACCTGGCAGACATCGGTTGATCTCCCGGCCCGCTCGCTGGTCGCGGTTCCTGACGATATCACCGATGATGTGGCAACTCAGATGCTGCTCAACACGATCACCGCGCTTCATGTGCTCCGCGTCGCGGAGCAGACCGTCGGCAAACGTCCTACGCGTATCGTGCTGACAGCCGCCTCATCACACGTAGGTAAGCTCATCGCCGTGCTGGCGCTGCGGGAAGGCCTCCCCTTGATCTGTCTTGTCCGTTCGGAGGACAGCGCGAAGCAGCTCGCCGAACTGCTCCCGGTTACCGACATCGTCCCGACCGAAACCAACGGGTGGCAGGATGCCGTTCGCAAGGCGGCAGGTGACGACATCCCGCTCATTATCGACGGCGTAGGCGGCAAGATGGTCACCGAAAGCGGTTGGCTGCTGAATGAGGGCGGGACGCTGATCTCGTTCGGTCTCCTCGCCAAAGGCCCGGCCGACATGACAATGTTCCTGCCGAAGGCACTGACGCTGCGCGGTGCGACCATCGGCACGTGGCATTCGGAAACCAGTGCCGAAGACCAGGCGCGCGATTACGACGCCGCGATCGATATCGCGCGCACCTCACCCAAGCTTTTCGACAGTGGTTCGACCTTCGACCTGTCCGACATCAACGCCGCGGTCGACGCCGCCACATCGCCGAAGAAGCAGGGCAACGTCCTCATATCGTTCTGAGCAAACGCCATCCCTCAGCGCGCCGCTCATGTGATCCGCCCGCAGGCACGGGCGGTCAGACGGATCTACGGCAATCGGACCCGCTTCATTCCGAACGCGCTGCTCGGCCAGTTCGCGCGGACGGCTTGGCCTATCGCGACAACAGACGTCGCGCTGGCGCCTTCGGGCGGGCCGAAGGTCGATGTCAGGGCCAAGATGCGAGGCATGCTATCCGCCCGCGCGGTCCTTGCCGCCGTGCGCGGCGATGAACATGGCGACGGCCGACCGGCAATAGGATTCGATTTCGTTGTCGTCCTCTGCTCTCGCCTCGTCGAAGCGGGCGATCATCAGGAGATCGGATCCTTTGAAAAGCGCGGCAAACAAGCGGGCCGACCGGAGTGGATCGGGCACGTTCAGAAGCGCCTTCGCGTGCAATTGACGCAACAGGGCCTCGATTTGGGCGATGATATGGGCGGGTCCGGCTTCGTAATGGAGCTTGCTCAACGACGTTTGACTCGTGACGTCGGCCATGACCATGGCTTCGACATTGCGGACTTCCGGGCTCGACAGCGTGCGAAGCAGCGATGATCCCACCGCCATGAGCTGGTCTTCGGCCGAACCGTCGACGCCTTCAAAAAGGGCCTGCGGTATTAACTGATGGCAGCGGGCCGCAAACGCTGCGCCAAACAGCGCCTCCTTGTTCTCGAAGTGCCTGTAGATGCTGAGCTTGGATATCTTCGCTCGCTGGGCGACCTTGTCCAAAGTCGTCGCTTGAAAACCCAATTCCGCAAAAAGTTCGCCCGCGGTGTCGACGATCGTTTGGCCAAGCGCCTCGTTGGCGGGCCGGCCGCGCCGGCCCCGGCTGTTTTCGGTCACGAAAATTCTGGTCCTTGACAGTATCGTAATTCCCAAAATACGATACCATACAGTTTCCGAAATACGCAAGTGCGGTCGTCGGACGTTTGCCGACCTGAAACACAAGAGACCATGCAACGACGAACCCTGCTGAAGCTGGCCGCGCTTTCCACCATCGGCCTCGCTCGCGCCCAAGTCAGCGCCAGGTCCAGCCCAACTCCCTCCATCCGCAACACGGAGCCCATCACCATGGATGACGTCATCATCATTGGCGGCAGCTTTGCCGGTCTCGCCGCCGCCCTTCAGCTCGGCCGCGCCCGCCGCAAGGTCACCGTTCTCGATACCGGCCTGCCGCGCAATCGCTTCGCGGGCCGCTCGCATGGCATGCTCGGCCACGATCACAAGCCGCCGCTGGACATCCTGGCCGAGGCGCGACAGCAACTGGCGCGTTATCCCGCGATCAAGCTGGTCAATGCCCGGGCCGACAGCATCTCCGGCACCATCGACAATTTCTCCGTCCTCACCGGCGACGGCGAAAGCCTTGGCGCGCGCCGCCTGATCCTGAGTTATGGCGTTGTCGACCAGATGCCTGCTGTTCCGGGCTTTGCCGAAAGCTGGGGCACATCCATCATCCCTTGCCCCTATTGCGATGGCTTTGAAGTCGCCGACCAGCATTGGGGCCTCGTCTGGTCCGGCCCGCAGTCGATGAACCAGGTCAGGCTGTTCCACGACTGGACCGACAGGTTGACCGTCTTCGCCGATGGTCACGACATTCCGCCCGATGTCCGGGTTGATCTGGGGCGTCGCAACACACCTGTCGTCGACGGCCGGATCACCGAGGTCGCCCATCACGGGGAGCATGGCGCCACCGTCAAGCTCGATACCGGCCCCGATGTCGCGGTCGACATCCTGTTCGCGCATCCGCGCAACAAGCCGTCCGCAAGCCTGCATGAAGCATTGGGTCTCGCCACGGTCGACACGCCTCTTGGCATCGTCCTCAAGGTCGACGAGCGCCGCGAAACCAGCATGCCCGGCATCTACGCTGCGGGGGACCTCACCAACCCCGTCATCCCCTCGGTGACCACGGCATCATGGCAAGGCGCGATGGCGGGCATCTTCTCCCAGCAGTCGATGCTGGTTTGAGAGCACAGATTGGAGATGAGCATGGCCGTCGAGCCGGACAGCGCGGGTGTGCGCTTCCCTCCGCCCTTCCTCTATCTGGGAGCGCTGCTGTTGGGGCTGGCGGCGGAGCGGTTCGTCGCCCTGCGCTCTTTCGGCATCGACTGGCGGTTGCTGGTCGCGACGGGCGCGCTGCTGTTCGTTGCCGGCGCGGCGATGATGCTTGCGGCGGCGGGGCTGTTCCGGCGGCTCGGCACCAACGTTCCGCCTTCGCAGCCAACGACCCTCGTCGCAACGACCGGTCCTTACCGGTGGACCCGCAATCCCATGTATCTTGGCATGGCGCTTGTCTATGCCGGCCTTGCGATCGCCTTCGACTGGCCGATCGCCTTCGCCTTGCTCCCCTTGGTGCTGATCGGGATCCAGACGCAGGTGATCGCCCGCGAGGAGCGCTATCTCGAAGCGAAGTTCGGCGACGACTACCGCCGCTACAAGGCCGAGGTCCGCCGCTGGTTCTGACCCTCGCTCAGCGAGACCACGCGCGAGCTCTGGCCCTTCTTTGGGGTGGCGATGCTCGTGCTGCTGCTAGTGAGCTACGTGCCGGCGCTGACGATCTACTGAGCATCCTTAGAATATGAACGCCCGCGGCACCCCAAGAAGGGAATCTGCGCTATTGGTAGGCTCCCGCGTTTGCAAGGATCGATCGACCGATCCTACAATCCTGCGACCAATTCCTTCGGCCGGTTCTTGAAAGTCGTACGCAGGCGCATCGATGTCAGCCCCGCGATCAGCCTCGCCTTCCAAGCTCGCTTCGAGCCGAGCGCGGGCAAGTCAGCTTCTTGATCGCGCGTCAGACGGGCTGACCGTTGAGACCCTTGGGAGGACGCAAGAAGCGAAGACCAAACCTCAGCGACAATCGCCGCGCTGGAATTTTAGTGGCAGTATGAAAATTTTTTATATGGGTGATGGAGAGCCCGCGCCTCTCACCGCGACCGGGTTCATACCAATGCCTGCCGATAAGCCTCTGCCCGGCTTCCTTTGCCAGGCTGCTCGCTGACTAACGAATGTCTCGCAGTCTTGGCTTTGGCAAAATGCCAAAGTCTCGCGGAAGACGATAAACGATTTTGAGAATGGATACGCTTCCCCCAAAATGGCGCTGAATACTAGGATTAGGCACGCTCTTGACCTCCGGGTCACCTTTCGGTGTGCGCCATCGACGACAATGCGGAAGGACTAACTCGCCTCAAGGTACGCGTAGTCGACATCAAGTCTGCCCTGCAGAAAGACCGCGGGGACATGCGCACCTTCCTCGAAGCCAGTGCCGAGATCGGGCTTACGCCGGCGGCCGCGAAGGAGGTTCGAGATGCTGGCTACCTCCCGTTTGTGAAGACGGGAAACCGCTACAGCGTTTCGAAGCAGCATATTGACGAGTTCAACGACCTCTACACCACGTCTAGCAAGTTGGCAGAGACCTTCGGCCTGTTAGGCTGGCAATCGGCCGACCAGCTCCTGAAAACAATAGGGGTCAAGTCAGTCGGCGAGCGGGAATTCGCCAAGCGGTTCATCTACCATCGCCGGGAAACTGAAGAAGCGATCCGAAGTTGGTCTCAGTCGGAAACCAAGGCCGAATCGTATTCTGCGGGCGGTTGGCTCACACCGAAACATGCTCTCAGTCAGCTCCAGGTCCCTTACATCCTCGGAATGGAGCTTATTGGCGCCGGTATCCTTCCCAGTGAGGTCAACAGTCGCGGGCGGCGCATCAGTGAGGATGCGGTCAGCGATTTTCGTGCCCGCTTCCTCACCACAGTCGAGGCTGGAGAGCTCCTCCGTTGTACTGCTCAAAAGGCAATCAATCTGCTCAGAGATCAGAAATTGGTCGCCGGGCCGCCGGACTATTCGGGTTATCTCTACGAGCGAAAATGCGCGCTGGCAGAGATCGAACGCCTGAACTCCGTTGTGATTGAGGAGGCGCCGCGTTTCGAGTTCGATCCTGATGAGCACCTCACCGCCTCGCAGATCACGGAGCTCGTGGGCATCAACCGCGACACGATAACCTTTATCGAAAAGAGGGGGCTCCTCACGTCAACCCGACAGGGCGGCCAGTTCGATTTCTCCGCGACCCAACTCGCTGGCTTTCGCGATCGGTATCTAGGCGGAAGGGACGTCGCTGAGGCGCTGGAAGCGAACACCAAAGATCCTGAGATGAATCCAGTTTGGTTCTCGAAGCGCCTTGGATTGAAGCCGGCCTTCGGGCCTCCAGATATCAAGGCCTACATTTTCGACCGCGAAGAGTTCGTCGAAGCGGTTCGGCAGTTCGAAGTCGAGCGGCAGGCGGAGGAGGACAGGCAGGCGGAGATCGCAGAAATTCCTGTCCTCCAGTCCCGGCAAGTCGGCGAAAGGCTTAGGATTGTCTCAAAACTCATGGCCAATCTGGTCTGAGCTGGCATCCTCCGCGGGGGGAAGCGCGGCCATTCCGTCGTGTTCACCTTGGAAGAGGTCGAACGGTTCGAGAAAACCTATATCCTCGCTACGGAGGCTTCGGAGCACATCGGCAAAAAGGGCTCGATGACCGCGGTTGCCGCTCTGCAGCGGCTGGGCGTGCCTCCCATCGCTCCGTACTCAGAGTTGGGCGGCTACATCTACGATCAGGAGCAAGCTATACGCGCACTGGACGGCCTCACCCAAAAGCGCTGGTCAGCGGCCTGAGATGCGGTGTGGCCAAGTTGGAAGGGATATGCTCGTGCCCCAGTTCTCGGTCCGTGAAGCACAAATCCAACTGTCCGAATTGATTGCGAAGGCGCTGGCGGGTGAAGACGTGGTCATCACCCGCCGCAGCGTGCCGGTTGTGCGTCTGGCGCCCATTGCGCCACGGGGCAAACGACGCTTTGGAACGCTCAAGGGCAAGATCGCCATCGACGAGCGCTTCCAGGATCCGCTGCCCGAGCATGAGCGCGGTAGTTGGGACCTCGACTGAAACTTCCCATGTCGCACCAAGGCTGACTATACCGAGGCTTCACGGTGCCTTTTTGTCGCGCTTCTGTTTGCGCATCAGCGCTCGTAGTTCGCGCACTCTCTGTTTGCTGGCGTCGGCCAGTTCAGTCTGACTGCGTTCGCCGTCCTGCGTGAGCGCGACCGAAGTCGACCCTTTCAAGGTCGGTTTCGTCTCTTCCGTCGATTGCGACGACCGATCAGTCAATTTTCATTCCAACAATCAGGTTGCGTCGAGACGGCACTACCGGGGATCATATGTGATCGAACCGCGTCAGCCGATCGTACGGGCCATGAGGCTACGCGTCATGACGGAACTACCGCGGCCATTGGTTGGTTTACGGTAGTGCCGGCAGCACTACTCTTGCGAGCCCCAAGCCACAAGTCGGGGATGGGGAATCGCAGCGCCCAGCGGGGCGATATCCAGACCAGCCCAACGCTGTCGCTCATTCGCCCGCCCGCACGACTGCATCAAACGCAGCATCGACCCGAGTCGAAGATCTACGTCATTTGAGTCCGACAACCCGGCCAGAGAGTCAGGCTTTAGGGTGCCCCTACATTGCAGCGGGATCAGATGTCGACGGTGGCGTTCAGCGCGTTGGTCTGGATGAATTCGCGCCGCGGCTCGACGACGTCGCCCATCAGCTTGACGAAGAGGTCGTCGGCCTCGTCGTTCTGGTCGTTCTTGACGCGCAGCAGCGTGCGCACGTCGCGATCGAGCGTCGTCTCCCAGAGCTGGTCGGGGTTCATCTCGCCCAGTCCTTTGTAGCGCTGCAGCGCGACGCCCTTCTTGCCGATGGTCGAGACCGCATCGAACAGGTCGGTGGGGCCGTTGATCGGGAAGGAATCGCCCTTGCGGGTAAGCATCGCCGGCTTGGCATAGGCTTCCTGCAGGGAACCCGCCGCGGCATCGAGCTTGCGGGCTTCCGCACTGGCGAGGAGGCCTGCGTCGATGGTCGCTGCCTGCTTCACGCCGCGGATCATGCGCGAGAACACGAAGCCGCCTTCGCTCACCTTGCCTTCCCAGCCGCGCTCCAGCTCGTCCGAGATCGCATCGAGGCGGCGCGCGACAGAGGCTGCCGCCTCGTTCGCCTGGGCTTCGTTCTCCTCGCTCACCGGATGCAGTACGCCGGCGATCGCCATCTGCTCGACGATGCGCCGGTCATAGCGGGAATGGAGCTGGCCCAGCGCGTTGCGGACGTTGCGGGCTTCCTCGATCAGCACCCTGAGATCGGCGCCGGCCCGTTCCACGCCCTCGCTGGTGCGGAAGGTCGCGCCGTCCAGCGTCGAATCGATCAGGTACTCCTCCAGCGCCCGCTCGTCCTTGAGATAGACATGGCTCTTGCCGCGCGCCGCCTTGTAGAGCGGCGGCTGGGCGATGAAGAGATGGCCGGCATCGATCAATTCCGGCATCTGCCGGTAGAAGAAGGTCAAGAGCAGCGTACGGATATGGGCGCCGTCGACGTCGGCGTCGGTCATGATGATGATCTTGTGGTAGCGCAGCTTCGCCAGGTTGAAGCCGCCCTGCTCGGCATCGGCGCGGCCGATGCCGGCGCCCAGCGCCGTGATCAGCGTACCCACCTGGTCCGACGAGAGCATCTTGTCGAAGCGCGCGCGCTCGACGTTCAGGATCTTGCCGCGCAGCGGCAGCACGGCCTGGTATTCGCGGGCGCGGCCCTGCTTGGCGGAGCCGCCGGCCGAGTCACCCTCGACGATGAAGAGTTCGGATTTGGCGGGATCCCTCTCCTGGCAATCAGCCAATTTGCCCGGGAGTGAGGCGATATCGAGCGCGCCCTTGCGGCGGGTGAGGTCGCGCGCCTTGCGGGCGGCCTCGCGGGCGGCAGCGGCTTCCGCCACCTTGCCGACGATGGTCTTGGCCTCGCCTGGATGCTCTTCGAGCCACTCCGAGAGAGCCTGATTGACCACATTCTCGACGACCGGGCGGACTTCCGAGGAAACCAGCTTGTCCTTGGTCTGCGAGGAGAATTTCGGGTCGGGAACCTTGACCGAGACGATCGCGGTCAGGCCCTCGCGGCAATCGTCGCCGGTGAGCGAGACCTTCTCCTTCTTGGAGATGCCGGAGCTTTCGGCATAGCCGGTGATCTGGCGCGTCAGCGCGGCGCGAAAGCCGGCAAGATGGGTGCCGCCGTCGCGCTGCGGGATGTTGTTGGTGAAGCAGAGCACGTTCTCGTGGTAGCTGTCGTTCCACCACAGCGCGACGTCGACGGTGATGCCGTCCTTCTCCGAGGTCAGCATGATCGGCTTGTCGATCACGGAGGACTTGGCGCGGTCGAGATAGCGCACGAAGGCCTCGACGCCGCCATCATACATCAGCTCCTCGCGCACGATCTCGGCATGGCGCGCATCGGTCAGGACGATGCGCACGCCCGAGTTCAGGAAGGCGAGCTCGCGCAGGCGGTGTTCAAGCGTCTTGTAGTCGAACTCCACCATGGTGAAGGTCTCTTGCGACGGCAGGAAGGTCACCTCGGTGCCGCGCTTGTCGCCCTGCGGGCCGACGACCGCAAGCGGCGCCACTGCGTCGCCATGGCGGAACTCCATGTAGTGCTCGTGGCCGCCGCGCCAGATGCGCAGCTTGAGCGAAACCGAGAGCGCGTTGACGACGGAGACGCCGACGCCGTGCAGGCCGCCCGAGACCTTGTAGGAGTTCTGGTCGAACTTACCGCCGGCATGGAGCTGGGTCATGATGACCTCGGCGGCCGAAATGCCTTCCTCGCTGTGGATATCGGTGGGGATGCCGCGCCCATTGTCGCTGACCGTGACCGAGCCGTCGGCATTCAGCGTCACCGTGACGAGGTTGGCATGACCCGCCAGCGCCTCGTCGATGGCGTTGTCGACGACCTCGTAGACCATGTGATGCAGGCCCGAGCCGTCATCGGTGTCGCCGATATACATGCCAGGCCGCTTGCGAACGGCATCCAAGCCCTTGAGAACCTTGATGGAATCGGCGCCGTAGTCGTCGGGCTGGGCGCTGAGCGCGGCATCGGTCATGAAATGGTCCCTGAGCGGGCGAGCGAGCGCCCGCGATGATCCTGATTCGAAACGACAATATAGGGGCAGACGATGGCTTTTTCACGCGCCTACGCGTGCGTGTGCGTAGAGGGGCGGTTTGGTTCCCCTGCCTCGTCATTCCGGACAAGCCGCGAAGCGGCGCCGATCCGGAATCCATCGGAGGGCTCCGGCGTTCGACGATGGATTCCGGGTCTCCGCTTCGCTGCGCCCGGAATGACGACGGACAGGGTGAGCCTTAGCCTCAAAACTCCGAAATCGCCTCGACGAAGGCCTCGCCATATTGCGCGAGCTTGCGCTCGCCGACGCCCTCGATCGCCCGCATCTCGTCCAGGCCCAGCGGCCGCTCGCGCGCCATCGCGATCAGGGTCCGGTCGGTGAAGATGATATAGGCCGCCACGCCCTCCTCGCGGGCGATCTGGAGCCTGAGCTTACGCAGATGCTCGAACAGGCCGGCCGTGCCCTCGTCGAGCCCGTCGGCGCGGGCCGCGTCGCGCTCCGAGCGGCGGGAGCGTCGCTCGGCGAACGGGTCGGCCCGGAGCGCGATCTCCTCTCGGCCGAACAGGATGTCCTCGCCCTTCGGCGTCAGCTTGAAGCCGCCGTGCTCGGCGCTGGCCTCGGCCAGCGCCCCGGCGGCGAAGAGCTTGCGCGTCAGCCCCATCCAGGCGGCCTTGGGCTTGTCGGCGCCGACGCCGAAGGTCTTAAGCCCGTCATGGTTCTGCCGGCGGATGACCTCGGTCGTCGTGCCCGTCAGGATATCGGCGAGATGGCCGGCGCCGAAGCGCTCGCCGGAACGGATCACGGCCGAGAGCAGCTTGCGCGCATCGAGCGTCGCATCCTGCAACGCGGGCGCCTCCGCACTACAGAGATCGCAGCGGAACGGCGCTTGGCCATGCCGGCAGGGCGGTGTCTCCTCGCCGAAATAGGCGAGCAGTGCGCTGCGCCGACACAAGGCGTTCTCGCAGAGGTCGATCATCGCGTTGAGGCGCTTGTGCTCGATGCGCCGGCGCTCGTCGTCGATCTGCTTCTCGTCGATCTGGCGGCGCCTCAGAGACATGTCGTCGACGCCATAGAGCGTCAGCGTATCCGCCGGCAGGCCGTCGCGCCCGGCGCGGCCGATCTCCTGGTAATAGCCCTCGATCGAGCCCGGCATATCGGCATGGACCACGAAGCGCACATCCGGCTTGTTGATGCCCATGCCGAAGGCGATGGTGGCGCAGACGACGACGCCGTCCTCCTGCAGGAAGATGTCCTGGTTGCGGTTGCGCGTCTCCTGCTCGAGCCCGGCATGGTAGGGCAGGGCGTTCCAGCCCTTTTCGCTGAGCGCCGTGGCGAGACGCTCAGTCTTGCTGCGCGAGGAGCAGTAGACGATGCCGGAGCCGTTGCGGTGCCGGCGCAGGAAATCGTCGATCTGCCGGCGCGGCTGCTCCTTCGGCGCGAAGGCGAGCTTCAGGTTCGGCCGGTCGAAGGAATGCACCACCATGCGCGGCGGCTGCGGGAAAAGCTGTTGGGCGATATCGGCCTGGGTCTGCCGGTCGGCGGTCGCGGTCAGCGCCGTCACCGGCACGCCGCCCAGCGCCTCGCGCGTCTTGGCGAGCAGGCGGTATTCGGGGCGGAAATCATGGCCCCATTGCGAGACGCAATGCGCCTCGTCGATGGCGAGCCGAGTCACACCGAGCCGCTTCAGCCGGCCGACCAGTCCCTCGCCGGCCAGCCGCTCGGGCGAGACGAAGAGCAGCCTGAGATCGCCCGAATTCAGCCGGTCCCAGGCTTGCGCCGCCTCCTCCTCGGTATTCATCGAGTTGAGCGAGGCGGCCCAGACGCCGGCCCGGACGAGCTGCCCGACCTGATCGCGCATCAGCGCGATCAGCGGCGAGACGACCAGCGTCAGCCCGCCCGCGACCAGCGCCGGCAATTGGTAGCACATCGACTTGCCGGAGCCCGTGGGCATCACCGCGAAGACGTCTTCGCCGTTGAGCGCGGCGGCGATCACCTCCCACTGGCCGGGGCGGAAATCATCGTAGCCCCAGACGGATTTGAGGATCGCGCGGGCGTCTGATTCGCGGGATGGCGACATGGACAAGGGATGTGCCGCAGCCGGGCGCGCTTGGCCAGCCTTTCGAGGCCAAAGCTTGTGTCGATCTCCCTCGGAGCCACCACCGTCATCCCGGGCTTGACCCGGATCCATCGAAAGGCGCGGCGCTTTACGATGGATCCCGGATCTCCGCTTCGCTTCGTCCGGGATGACGGTGAGGGGATTAGGCGCACCTCAGATTTTGACCGCCAGGAGATGGATCACGATCGCCAGTGCGAAAACCGCCGTGATCAGCTTGGACGGCCAGGGCTTGAGGTCGAACCAGATGAATTGCAGCGTCAGCCGCAGGCCCCAGAAGGCGGCGCCCACGAGCGGCAGCACAGGGTGGACGCGGCCTTGCCCGGCCAGCCAGATCAAGGTCGCGCCATAGGCGAGGAAGACGAAGATCAGCATCGCGTTGAGCGTCTGCGTGATCGCCGTGTTCAGGCTGCCCGAGGGTGCCAGCCGCTCCGGCCAGCCGAACAACCGCCGGAACGCGGCATGGAACAGCGCGAAGCCGAGATCGATGAGGCCGGCCGCCAGAGCCAAGGCCGCTCAGCTCCGCGTCGCGATCGCGGCGGCCGCGCCGGCCATCACGCCGCCGGTCGTCCGGTTGATCCAGCGCATCGCGCGCGGGCTGGCGACGAGGCGCCGAGCCCGGTCGGCCGCATAGGCATAGGCCATCAGCGTGCCCGTGATGATCGGGGCGATCAGCGCCGCGACCTCGACGAAGGCGAGCGTGCTCATCGCGTTGAGATCGATCACCAGCGGCAGGATCGACAGGAAGAAGACCATGACCTTGGGATTGCCGAGCGTCAGCGCAATGCCGCCGAGGAACAGGCGCGCACCCTCGCCGCGGGCGGCAGCGGAGGGCTTCGGTGCTTCGGCCGGCGCCGTCCAGGCCTTCCAGGCGAGGTAGAGGAGATAGGCGCAGCCGGCATATTTGATCGCGACGAAGACGCCGTGGAAGCTCTGCATCAGCACGCTCAAGCCCAGCGCGGTCAGTGTGAACCAGACGAGATCGCCCGCGACGATGCCGGCGAGGAAGGGCAAGGAGCGCCGGAAGCCCGATGACAGCGAGCGCGCGACCAGCGCCGCGATGGCGGGGCCGGGCGAGGCGACGGCGAGGAAATAGACGCCGGCGAACAGGGCAAGGCTGGAGATGTCCATGGAAAGCCTCCGAGACTGCCCGCGAGATTAGCAGGAACGCGACGAAGCGTCCCATCGCAAGCCGTGGCCTGACCGATCAATCGAGCGGATCGATCCGCCCCGGCGTCACCGAAAAGCGCTGTGCCCCGGCTGGAAGATCGCCGAACAGCGCCGCATCCGCGCCGGTCATCCAGACCTGGCAGCCGAGCCCGGTCAGCCCCTCGTAGAGCGCAGCGCGGCGGCGCGGATCGAGATGGGCGGCAATCTCGTCGAGCAGGACCAGCGGCGTGATGCCGCTCATCGCGGCGACCAACCTGGCATGGGCGAGCACGAGCCCGATCAATAGCGCCTTCTGCTCGCCGGTCGAACCCTGGCCGGCTGGAATATCCTTCGGCCCGTGCCGGACCTCCAGATCGGAGGCTTGCGGCCCCGCGAGCGTGCGCCCGGCGGCGCGGTCGCGGTGGCGGCTCTGGCGCAGCAGGTCGCGATAGGCATCCTCCGCATCGACGGCCGGCAGGCGCGCAACCAGCGCGTCGATCTCGCCGGAGAGTGCGATATCCGCGAAAGGGAAGGGCGAGGCCTCGTCTCGCGTCTCGGCGATGATGGCGGAGAGCCGCGCCACCGTCTCGGCCCGGGCGGCGGCGACCGCGACGCCGAGCTCGGCGACCTCGCGCTCGACGGCGTCGAGCCATTGTCCCTGATTGGGGCTCTCTTCAAGGATGCGGTTGCGCGAGCGCAGAGCCCGCTCCAGCGCGTTCGAGCGGGTCGCATGGCCGGGATCGATCGCCAGCACGAGACGGTCGAGGAAACGGCGCCGGTCGCCGGCGGCGCCGCGGAACAGCCCGTCGAGATCGGGCGTCAGCCAGACCAGCCGCAGATATTCGCTGAAGGCCAGCGCCGAGCCGGCGGTCGTGCCGTCGATGCGGGCGATGCGCGGGCGGCGCCCCTCCGCATCGAGCGGTCCGAGCCCGATACCAAGCCGGCCGGCCTCATCGGCCAAGGTGATGGACGCGGCGAAGCTGCCGTCGCCGCCCTGGCGCGCCATGCCGGGCAGCTCGGCCCGGCGCAGGCCACGGCCGGGCGCGAAGAGCGAGAGCGCTTCGAGGATATTGGTCTTGCCGGCACCGTTCTCGCCGATCAGCGCAACGATTTGACCCTCGACCGGGAGATCGAGGGCCTCGTAGGAACGGAAATCCTGCAGGATCAGGCGCGTAACGGCCGTCACGGCCGAAAGCCCTTCACACGCGCATCGGCATCAGCACATAGAGCGCGGAGGCGCCTTCGCGGTCCTGGATCACGGTCGGCGAACCCGGGTCGGCGAGCTTCAGCAGCGCCGTGTCGCCGTCGAGCTGGGCGGCGATGTCCATCAGGTAGCGGGCGTTGAAACCGATATCGAGCGGGCTCGCCTCGTAATCGACCTCGATCTCCTCGGTCGCCGAGCCGGAATCCGGATTGGTGACCGAGAGCGTCATGCGTCCGTCGGCCATGGAGAGCTTCACGGCGCGGCCGCGCTCGGAGGAGATCGTCGAGACGCGGTCGACGGAAGCGGCGAAATCGCCCCTGTCCACCGTCAGCCGCTTGTCGTTGCCGGAGGGGATGACGCGCTGATAGTCGGGGAAGGTGCCGTCGATCAGCTTCGACGTCAGTACGACATCGGCGGCGGCAATGCGGATCTTCGAGCCGGAAAGCTCGACCGCGACCTCGCTCTCGCCATCCTCCAGCAGCTTCTGGATCTCGGCCACGGCCTTGCGCGGCACGATCACGCCGGGCATGCCGGCCGAGCCCTGCGGGGCGGCGGTGTCGACCCGGGCGAGCCGGTGCCCGTCGGTCGCGACGGCGCGCAGCACCGGGCGGCCATCGACATCGATGGTGTGGAGATAGATGCCGTTGAGATAGTAGCGCGTTTCCTCGGTCGAGATCGCGAACTGGGTCTTGTCGATCAGGCGCTTGAGCTCGCCGGCCGGCAGCACGAAGCGATGCGCCATCTCGCCGGCGGTGATGTCTGGGAAATCGCTTTCCGGCAAGGTCTGGAGCTGGAAGCGCGAGCGGCCCGAGCGCAGCACGAGGCCGGTGTCGCCGGTGGTCTCCAGCGAGACCTGTGCGCCGTCCGACAGCTTGCGGACGATGTCATAGAGGGTGTGCGCCGGCACGGTCGTCGCGCCGGGCTCGGTGACATCGGCCGGAATCGTCTCCACCACCTCGATGTCGAGATCGGTCGCCTTGAGGCGCAGGCCTCCATCAGTGGCGCTGAGCAGCAGGTTCGACAGGATCGGGATGGTGTTGCGGCGCTCCACCACGCGATGCACGTGGCCGAGCGATTTGAGCAGCGTGGAACGTTCGACCGTGACCTTCATGATTGTCTAGTCTTCTGACGCTAGCCGCCCAGGCATGACGGCCCGGGCCCGAATGAATGGCCAGCGACATTGCCGGACAGCAGCCGGGCGCGCAAGGGCCGCGCATCCCGGCAACCACAACCATTTGGCAGGACAGGCGCGAGCGGCCGCTCCCTCACTCCTGCAGCATGCGCTTCAGGAGATCGACCTCCTCATGCAGCGAGCGGTCCTCGCTGATCGCTTTCTCGATCTTGCGCACGGCATGCAGCACCGTGGTGTGATCGCGCCCGCCGAAGCGCCGGCCGATCTCGGGCAGCGAACGCGGGGTCAGCGCCTTCGACAGATACATCGCGATCTGGCGCGGCTTCACGACCGCGGCCGTGCGGCGCTCGGAGAGGATATCGGCGCGGCTGACATTGTAGCGCGTCGCGACGAGCTTCTGGATGTCCTCGATCTTGACCCGGCGCGGCTCGCGCGTCCGCACGAGGTCGCGGATGGCCGCCTCCGCCGTCTCCAGCGTCACGAACTGGCCGGACAGCGTCGCATGGGCGAGCAGCCGGTTGGCGGCGCCGTCGAGATCGCGGCCATTGGTGGCGACGACGCGGGCGACATAGGCCACCACATCCGGGCTGACCTGGAAGTTGGGATGGGCGCTCTGCAGCGCTTCCAGCCGGGTCGCCAGGATCTTGGCGCGCAAGGCTTCGTCGAGTTCGCCCACTTCGACAACCAGACCGCCGCCCAGCCGCGAACGGATGCGCTCGTCGAGGGCCTCGAGCTCGCCGGCAAGGCGGTCGCCGGCGACGACGATCTGCTTGCCCGCATCGAGCAGCGCGTTGATCGTGTGGCCGAACTCCTGCTGGATCGACTTGCCCTGGATGAACTGCACGTCGTCGACGACGAGCAGGTCGATGCCGCGCAGCTTCTCCTTGAAGGCCAGCGCCGTCTGCGACTTCAGCGCCGCGACGAAGCCGTACATGAAGCGGTCCGCCGTGAAATAGGCGACGCGCTTGCCCAGCCGCCTGGCTTCCTGCGCGATGGCCTGCAGCAGATGCGTCTTACCCAGGCCGACACCGGCATGGAGATAGAGCGGGTTGTAAGGGCTCTGTCCGGCCGGCGCCGCCGCGATGCGCTCGGCCGCGGCGAAGGAGAGCTGGTTCGACTTGCCGACGACGAAGTTCTGGAAGCTCATCCGCCTGTCGAGCGTCGTGCCGCAGACATCGACCAGCTCGGGTTCGCCGGACTGGGCGGTCGCCGCGCCGGGCTTGGCCGCCTCGGCCGGGACCGGTGTCGTCGAAGAGGCGGGGCGGCTGCGCATCACGGCTTCCGCCAGCGGGGCCGGCGTGGTGTCGCGCGAAGCCTGGCGGACTGAGAGCAGCACGCCCTTCGGCGCCGGCAGCTCGGCGATGCAGTTCACCCGCAGCCGCTCGGCGTAATGGGCCTCGAGCCAGCTTTTCAGGAAGCGGGTCGGGACGGTGAGATAGGCGATGCCCCCGACGATGCCGGCGATTTCGAGCCGGGCGAACCAGCTCGAGAAGACATCCTCGCCGAGTTCGGCACGCAGGCGCCGGCGCACACGCTCCCAGGCGTCCTGGAGCGACGCGTCCTCTGCTCCGACCGGAGCAGTCTCCTCGACCGCCATTGTCACCACCACCGACGCTGCCTCGACCGTATCTCCGATTTGCTGCCGCTCGAACATCAATGGCCCCATTTGCTTCAAAATTGAACACGCCTTCGGAGGGGCGATTGCAGAGGCAACCGCCTTCCCGGCGCTGTTGTCCGGTTAAAAAGGATCCCGGCCCGGCAGGCGCATCCGCCCGACAGGTCAGGAAATCCCGGTTCTGTCGATTACGCTTGGAAGGCTCGCCGCTGGCTGGAGCCGCGCTTCATCTCAATACAGAAGACAAAGAGCCGCATTCTCCAACCTCCCTGGTCGCGAGCCAAAACACCGATAATCTATGGAAACCGCCACCGCGTTCATTGCTGTCCGCCCGGCGATGAAGTGACCTTACAGGGCGCGCTCGACGGGCTGCAATATCCCTTTCAGCCGGCTTCGGAGCGAGGTGGCTTCCGCCCCCCCGGATCGAACGGGGTCGGGGGGCTGCAATTGGTTGGGGAACTTAATCTTTTCTTTACAGCGGGCGCGCTCGCGGCGGCCGAATCTTTTTTTTCAAAGGGGCGAATGGGTGCCTTGGAGTCGCCGCGATTCTCTCGCCTCAAAATCCTTTGCCCGCTAAGATGATGAAAAATAATGACTTTCCATGTGCGGCAGACTCCTGCTGAAGCAGCGATTCCGCGCCCCGAAAGCGCCCGGAGAGTCAAGTCCGTAAAGCCGTGGAAAGATTGCCGAATCGGCTTGCCGTAACGATTTTTTTCTTCCGTGGCGGCGCGTGGCGAGGCGGCAACAGGGGGCCTTGAAGCCAACAAAAAAGCCCGGCGTCGAGCCGGGCTTTAAGCGATGCGATGCGGTCCGCGAAGGTGGCTCAGGAGGCCAGCGCGCCGATGCGATGGGCGAGACGCGAAACCTTGCGCGAGGCGGTGTTCTTGTGAACCACGCCCTTCTGCGCGGCGCGCATGATCTCGGGCTGGGCAGCCTTGAGCGCCTCGGCCGCGGCGGCCTTGTTGCCCGTGGCGATCGCCTCTTCGACCTTGCGCAGGAAGGTGCGCATGCGCGAGCGGCGGTTCTTGTTGACCTCGGTGCGCCGCGCGATCTTGCGCGTGGCCTTCTTGGCCGACGTCGTATTGGCCATCCAAACGTCCTCGTCTTCATCACGGTCCGTCGCCTGGCGTTGAGCCGGCGGTTCTGACCGCTACCTTGCTGGAAACACGTGAGCGGCGGCCGAGCTTGCGCGGGCCGCCGCGAGTGGTGGGGCTATAATCGCTCGCGCGGCCGCCGTCAACGCGGAATCCGCGTGAGCTTTACCATGAGGCTCACACTGACGGCGCGATGAAGCGGGCGAAGCTCGCCAGATCGACATTGCCACCGGAGAGAATGACGCCGACGCGCCGCCCTTCGACGGGCACGGCGCCGGTGAAGGCGGCCGCCGCGGCGAGGCAGCCGGTCGGCTCGACGACGAGCTTCATGCGCTCCGCGAAGAAGCGCATCGCGTCGATCAGCGCCGCGTCGCTCACCGTGACGATGTCCTCGACGTCGCGCTGGATGATCGGGAAGGTGAGATCGCCGAGGAAGGCGGTCTGCGCCCCGTCCGCGATCGTCTTGGGCACGCCGATCTTCACGATCTCGCCCTTGCGCAGCGACTGCTGCCCGTCATTGCCGGCCTCCGGCTCGACGCCGAAGATCCGGCAGCCCGGATTGAGCGTCTTCGCCGCGAGCGCCGCGCCGGCGAGCAGCCCGCCGCCGCCGAGCGGCACGATCAGGATGTCGAAGGGGCCGGCATCCTCGATCAGCTCCTTCGTCGCTGTGCCCTGGCCGGCGATGACGTGGGGATGGTCGTAAGGGGGGATGATCGTCAGCCCGCGCTCGCTGGCGAGGCGATCCCCGATGGCGAGCCGGTCCTGCGTATAGCGGTCATAGCGCACGACCTGCCCGCCATAGCCCTCCGTCGCCGCCACCTTCGCGGCCGGCGCGTCGTTGGGCATGATGATCGTGGTCGGCACGCCCAAGAGCTGGCCCGCATAGGCGATGGCCTGGGCATGGTTGCCGGAGGAGAAGGTGACGACGCCGGCCTTCTTCTGCGCGGGTGAGAGCGAGGCGATCGCGTTGTAGCCGCCGCGGAACTTGAAGGCGCCCATGCGCTGCAAATTCTCGGGCTTGAAGACCAGGCTCGCATTCGTCCGCCGGTTGGCGGTGGCGGAGCTCATCGCCGGCGTGTGGTGGGCGATGCCCTTCAGCCGCTCGGCCGCCGCCTCGACATCGGCATAGGTCGGGAGGGACGGTCCGGTCTGGGCGTTCATGGCGGGAAATCCTGCTGGCGAAAGACGTGTTCTATCTGCCAGCAGGAGCGCCGGTCCATCAAGGCGGGGCCGCTCGACGCCGCCATGCGGCAGGCGATGGCCGGTTGCTCAGGCGTTCCTGAAATCCGGCTTCCGCTTCTCGGCGAAGGCGGACATGCCTTCCTTCTGGTCGGCGGTGGCGAAGAGCGAGGAGAAGACGCGGCGCTCGAAGCGCAATCCCTCCTGAAGAGTTACCTCGAAAGCGCGCTCGACCGCCTCCTTCGCCATCAGCACGGAGGGCAGTGACTTCGTGGCGATCGCCTCGGCCGCCTTCAGCGTCTCGGTCAGCAGGTCGGCGAGCGGCACGACGCGCGCGACGAGTCCGGAGCGCTCGGCTTCCTCGGCATTCATCATCCGGCCGGTGAGGATCAGGTCCATCGCCTTGGCCTTGCCGACCGCCTTGGTCAGGCGCTGCGTGCCGCCGGCGCCGGGGATGACGCCAAGATTGATCTCGGGCTGGCCGAACTTCGCGTTATCCGCCGCGATGATGAAGTCGCACATCATGGCGAGCTCGCAGCCGCCGCCCAGCGCGAAGCCGGCGACCGCGGCGATGATCGGCTTGCGGCGCTGGCCGATCCGGTCCCAATCCGCGAATTTGTCGTCGAGATAGGTGCCTGGGAAGGTGCGGCTCTGCATCTCCTTGATGTCGGCGCCGGCGGCGAAGGCCTTTTCCGAGCCGGTGAGGACGACGCAGCCGATGCCGTCATCCCCACCGAAGCCGTCGAGCGCCGCGTTGATCTCGCCGATGAGCTGGCCGTTCAGCGCGTTCAGCGCCTGCGGGCGGTTGAGCGTGATCAGCCCGACCTTGCCCTTCGTCTCGACGAGAATGGTCTCATAAGCCATGGCGGCCTCCCGGATGGTCCTGCTCCGCCAGCTTTAGCGAGCGGCGCGAGAGCGGTCCATGCGCGTTGCGCACATCCGCGCATTCGCTGTCTCCCCCAGCGCGTCATGCTCGGGCTTGACCTGAGCATCTCGTGCAAGAGGAGGCTCCAGTGTCACTTCCGGCCGGAGATTCTCGAGTCAAGCCCGAGAATGACGCGTGTCTCTACCGCCTCGGCTGGCAGCTCTCGCAATAAAAGGTCGAGCGGCCCGACTGCACCAATCGCTTCACCAGCTTGCCGCAGCCGGGCGTGACGCAGGTCTCGCCCTCGCGGTCATAGACCTTGAAGCGATGCTGGAAATAGCCGAGCGAGCCGTCGGCATGGGCGAAGTCGCGCAGCGTCGAGCCGCCGGCCGCGACCGCTTCCTCCAGCACCTCGCGGATGATGCGGGCGAGCTCATGCGCCTTCTCGCGCGGCCGCCCCGTCGGCGTCGCGATCGTTCCGGCTTCCGCCTCTGGATGGAGCCCGGCCCGGAACAGCGCCTCGCAGACATAGATATTGCCCAAGCCCGCCACGAGCCGCTGGTCGAGCAATGCGGCCTTCAGCGGCGCGAACTTGCCGGCGAACAGCTTCGCCAGCGTCTCGCCGGAGAGTTCGTTGCCGAGCGGCTCGATGCCCATGCCCGCGAAATGCTTCGATGTCGCCAGTTCGGCGCGGGGAACGAGATCCATGAAGCCGAAGCGGCGCACGTCATTATAGGTGACGCGCGCGCCCGTCCCCATCTCGAACACGACATGGTCGTGGATCAGATGCCGGCCGATATCGTTGTAGTAGCTGCCGGGTTCGGTCGGCGGCGTTCCGGGCGCCTCGACGATGAAGCGCCCGCTCATACCCAGATGCATCACGAGCGCCGCGCCGTCGTCGAGATCGGCGATCAGGTATTTCGCCCGCCGCGACAGGGCCTCGATCCGCCGGCCTGTCAGGCGCTCAGTGAAGCGCTCCGGCAGGGGAAAGCGCAGGTTCGGCCGGCGCAGCTCGACCCGCGCGAAGCGCTCGCCCAGCATGGCCGGCTCCAGCCCGCGCCGGACGGTTTCGACCTCGGGGAGCTCCGGCATATCAGCGACCTCAAATAAAGCCTGCGTCGAGAGGGCCCGCGACAAGCCCGCCGCCTTTGGCTATTGATCGGCTCAGGCGAATACAAGACAGATTTGCACAAGGCCGGCCCGACCGTGACAGCAGCTTCCGACACCACCCATTTCGGCTTCGAGACGGTGAAGCTCGCCGAGAAGCAGGCCAAGGTCGACGACGTCTTCCACAAGGTCGCAGACCGTTACGACCTGATGAACGACATGATGTCGGGCGGGCTGCACCGGGCCTGGAAGAGCGCGCTGCTGACCGCGATCAACCCACCGAAGGATCGTGCCTTCCATCATCTCGACGTGGCCGGCGGCACGGGCGACGTCGCCTTCTCGGTGCTGGAGGCCGGCGGCCCGCTGACTGATGTTACCGTGCTCGACATCAACGCGGACATGCTGCGCGTCGGGCGCGAGCGGGGCGAGAAGCGCTTCCCGGATAATGATCGCATCCGCTTCGTCCAGGGCAATGCCGAGGAACTCGGCCTGCCCGACAACCATTTTGATTGCTACACGATCGCCTTCGGCATCCGGAACGTGCCGCGCATCGACAAGGCCTTGGCCGAGGCCTATCGCGTGCTGAAGCGCGGCGGGCGCTTTCTCTGCCTCGAATTCAGCCATGTCGACGTGCCCCTGCTCGACAAGATCTACGAGACCTATTCCTTCAGGGTGATCCCGCCGATGGGCCGGATGGTTACCGGCGAGGCCGAGCCCTACCAGTACCTCGTCGAATCGATCCGCAAATTCCCGAAGCCGCAGGCCTTCGCCAACATGATCGAGGATGCCGGCTTCCGCCGCGCGAAATTCACGCCGATGACCGGCGGCGTCGTGGCGCTGCATTCCGGCTGGAAGCTGTGATGCTGGCTGCGGCGGCATGATCTCCTCCTTCTTCCACATGCTGCGCGGCGTGCGCGTCGGCTTCGTGCTGGCGCGCGAGGGTGCGCTGGCGCTCGTCGACCCCTCCGTGCTGCCGCCGCTGGCACGAGGCCTGATCCGCGTCGGGCGGCTGATCGAGCGGCGCGGCGCCGGCTCTTCCGCGACGCGGCTTGCGGCGGCGTTGACGCGGCTGGGGCCCTCCTACGTCAAGTTCGGCCAGTTCCTGGCGACGCGTCCCGATGTCGTCGGCATGAAGATCGCCGAGGACCTATCCGCTTTGCAGGACCGGATGCCGGCCTTTTCGATGGCAGAGGCGCGCGCCATCGTCGAGGCTGCGCATGGCGTGCCGCTGGAGACGCTGTTTCCCGAGTTCAGCGAGCCGGTCGCGGCCGCCTCGATCGCTCAGGTCCACCGCGCCCGGCTGAAGGATGGCCGCGAGGTTGCGGTGAAAATCCTGCGGCCGGGCATCCGCGACCGCTTCAACCGCGACCTCGCCGCGATGCGCTTCGGCGCCGAGATGGCCGAGATGCGTTCGGCCGAGGCGCGCCGTCTGCGCTTCACCGGCGTGGTCGAGACCCTGGCGCGCTCGGTCGCGATGGAGATGGACCTCAGGCTCGAGGCCGCCGCCCTCTCCGAATTCGCCGAGAATACCAAGGAAGACACCGATTTCCGCGTGCCGGAGCCGGATTGGCAGCTCACCGCGCGCGAGATGCTGGTCGACGAATGGATCGACGGCGTTCGCCTCTCCGATGTCGAGGGCCTGCGCGCCGCCGGCCACGACCTGCCGGAGCTGGCCCGCAAGATCATCCAGTCCTTCCTGAAGCATGCGATCCGCGACGGTTTCTTCCATGCCGACATGCATCCCGGAAACCTGTTCGTCGATGCGGAGGGGCGCCTCGTCGCGGTCGATGGCGGCATCATGGGTCGGCTCGGCCTGAAGGAGCGGCGCTTCCTCGCGGAAATCCTGCTCGGCTTCATCACCCGCGACTACACGCGCGTCGCACAGGTGCATTTCGAGGCGGGCTATGTCCCCGCCCATCACGATGTCGCGGATTTCGCCCAGGCGATCCGCGCCGTCGGCGAGCCGATCCACGACAAGCGCGCCGACCAGATCTCGATGGCCAAGGTCCTGACCCTGCTCTTCGAGATCACCGGCATGTTCGACATGGCGACGCGCACCGAGCTCGTCATGCTGCAGAAGACCATGGTGGTGGTCGAGGGCGTGGCGCGCTCGCTCGATCCGCATCTCGATATGTGGGGCACGGCCGACCCCGTCGTGCGCAGCTGGATCACCCATAATCTCGGGCCGATCGGCAAGCTGGAGGAGGCCGGGCGCGGCGCCCGCTCCCTGCTCGGCTCGCTGGCGGCGCTGCCCGACACGGTCGTTCGGGCCGAGCGCGTCCTCGGGCAGCTGGAAGACGCCTCGCGCCACGGTTTTGCGCTCGACGAGCGCAGCGTCGCCGCGATCGGCCGGGCCGAGGCGCAGCGCAATCGCTGGGGCACGGCGGCGCTCTGGGTGATCGCGGCGCTGGTCGCCTACGGCGTGTTCGGCTAGGTCAAGCCTCAGCCGTCATTCTCGGGCGAAGTACAGCTTCGACCCGAGAATCTCTCGCAGGAAGAGGCGCCTTTCCGTCCTGAGATGCTCGGGTCAAGCCCGAGCATGACGCGCCTCTCTGAGTTACCGAAACGGCGGCTCGTCAAAGCTCCTGAGCTTGCGCGAATGGATCGCCGAGCCGGTCTCCTTGAGCTTCTTCAGCGCGTCGAGCCCGATGCGCAGATGCTCGCCCACCGCCCGTTCGTAGAAGGCGTTGGCGGCGCCGGGCAGCTTGATCTCGCCGTGCAGCGGCTTGTCGGAGACGCAGAGCAGCGTGCCGTAGGGCACCCGCAAGCGATAGCCCTGCGCTGCGATGGTGCCCGATTCCATGTCGACGGCGATGGCGCGCGACAGGTTGATGCGGCGGCGCTCCTTGGTCCAGCGCAGCTCCCAGTTGCGGTCGTCCTGCGTCACGACGGTGCCGGTGCGCAGCCGCTGCTTCAGCGTATCGCCCTTCTCGCCGGTGATGTCGGCCGCGGCCTGCTGCAGCGCGACCTGCACCTCGGCCAGGGCCGGGATCGGGATGTCCGGCGGCACCAGCTCGTCCAGGATGCCGTCCTGCCGGAGATAGGCATGGGCGAGGACATAGTCGCCGATGATCTGCGTCTGGCGCAGGCCGCCGCAATGGCCGACCATCAGCCAGCAATTCGGCCTGAGCACCGCCAGATGGTCGGTGATGTTCTTCGCATTGGACGGGCCGACGCCGATATTGACCAGGGTGACGCCGTCGCCATCCTTCCGGATCAGGTGATAGGCCGGCATCTGGAAGCGGTGCCAGGGCGCCGACATCACCCGCTCGGCCGCCGAGACGTCGACGCCGTCGCGGTCGATGCGAATGCCGCCGGGCGCGACCAGCGCCTCGGCCGTGCCGGCCTCGATCTCGGCCAGGCCCAGCCGGACGAACTGGTCGACATAGCGATGGTAGTTGGTCAGCAGCACCCAGGGCTGCACCGCCCGCCAGTCGGTGCCGGTGTAATGCACCAGCCGGCGCAGCGAATAGTCGACACGCACCGCGTCGAAGAGCGAAAGCGGCCGCGGCTCGCCCTCGACGATGTCGAAGGTGCCGTCGGCGATCTCGTCCCCGACCAGCGCGAGCAGCGGGGTCGGGAAATAGCGCGCGAGCTCGGCGGCGGTGATCTTGCCGCGCCCCAGCTCGTCGCCACCTTCGAGCGCATAGGGATAGGGGATTTCCTGCTGGCTGATGCCGGTCTCGATCATCGCGCCGTATTCGGCGACGAGCGGCTTGAGCTGGTCGAGCAGATAGCTCCTGAACTCGGCCGGCTGGGTCACCGTCGTCGAGTAGATGCCCGGCGCGGCGAATTTGGCGTAGCCGCGCCGCGTCGCCGCCGGCAGCTTGGAGGGCTCGTAGCTCACCCGCAGCATGGGGTAGCGATAGCGCTCCCGCTGCTCCGGGGTCGGCGGCTCTCCGGTCTCGAAGAAGCGCTGGAGATCGCCGCGCAGCGCGCCGCGCGCCTCCTCATAGAGCCGTTCGAGGCGGTCGATGGCGGCTTCGGGCGTCGCGGCGGTCTCGAAGCTCATGGGCGGCGGCATCCTTCTCTCCCGTCGGTTCTAACCATGCGCCCTCGGTCCTGACAACAACCGGCAGTCCGCCCCGCCAGATTGGGGGAAAGGACGGCTTGACGCGGGTGGAATTCGGCATTACTAAACCGATCAGTTAATTAACTGATCGGTTTCATAGATGTCGACGGACCCGCTCAGCCTGACCTTCGCCGCCCTCGCCGACCCGACCCGCCGCGCCATCCTGGCCCGGCTGTCGGAGGGCGAGAGCTCGGTGAAGGAGCTGGCCGAGCCCTTCGCGATGAGCCTGCCGGCCGTCTCCAAGCATCTGAAGGTGCTGGAGCGGGCCGGGCTGATCACGCGAGGGCGGGAGGCGCAGTGGCGACCCTGCCGGCTCGATCCCGGCCCGTTGCAGGACGTCTCGGAATGGCTGGAGCATTACAGCCGTTTCTGGGACCAGAGCCTGGGGCGGCTGGACGAGGTCCTGCGCGCGATCAAGGCGAAACCGCCGGGTGAACCGGGCGTTTGACGTCCAGATCTCTTCAATTGGATCAAAAGGCTTCTCGTCATGCTTAAGACAGCTCTCCTCAGCCTGCTCGGCCTCGTCGTGATCGCCGTTGCGGTGGTGCTGATCCTTGCCGCCCGCAAGCCCGACACCTTCCAGGTCACGCGCACGGCCACGATCAATGCGCCGCCGGAGCGGATCTATCCGCTCATCGCCGATTTCAAGGCCTGGGGCGCCTGGTCGCCCTGGGAGAAGAAGGATCCCGCCATGACGCGCAGCTATGGCGGGCCGGAAAGCGGGGTCGGCGCGACCTATGCCTGGGCCGGCGACAAGAATGTCGGCGAGGGAGGCATGCGCATCCTCGAGGCCAACCCGCCCGCCAGGATCGCGCTCAAGCTCGATTTTCTCAAGCCATTCGAGGCGCATAACGACGTCGTCTTCGCTCTCGCCCCGCAGGGCTCCGCGACGAATGTCACCTGGACCATGACCGGCCCGACGCCCTTCATCGGCAAGATCATGCATGTCTTCATGGATATGGACCGCATGGTCGGCGGCGATTTCGAATCCGGTCTGGCAGCGATGAAGGCGGCCGCCGAGCGGCCCGCCTGACGCCTGCCGCCGCAGGGCCTGAACGCCGCCGATACGCGATAATCAAAGGAGGAGACGACGATGAAACTCTCGACCTATCTGATGTTCGGCGGCAATTGCCGCGAGGCCTTCACCCACTACGAGAAGGTGCTCGGCGGCAAGATGCTCGCCATGATGGATCACAAGGGTACGCCGGCCGAGGAGCATGTTTCGCCGGAATGGCGCGACAAGATCCTGCACGCCTGCCTGGAGATCGACGGCCAGATGCTGATGGCCTCGGACGCGCCGCCGGATCGCAGCGACGGCCCGATGCGCTCGGTCTCTGTCAGCGTCGGGGTCAAGACGCCGGAGGAGGCGGAACGCATCTTCGCAGGGCTCTCCGAAGGTGGCGCCAAGGTCACCATGCCGATGGCCGAGACCTTCTGGTCGCCGCGCTTCGGCATGCTGACCGACCGGTTCGGCACGAGCTGGATGGTCGGGGCGGAGATGCCGGCGGATCAGGCGAATTGCGGTTGACGCTGCCGGTTTCCCGAGGAAACACGCCGTCATCCCGGGCTTGACCCGGGATCCATCGTAAGGCTCTGCGCTCTGTGATGGATCCCGGATCTGCGCGGCTTGGCCGCTTGTCCGGGATGACGGCGGGTTTCCGAGCCGCCTCTACAAGCGCCCGCCGTCGACCGAGAGCACCTGCCCGCTGATCCAGCCGGCCTGCTCGCTCAGGAAGAACAGCGTCGCGTTGGCGATGTCCTGCGGCGTGCCGAGCCGGCGGGTGTGGATGCTCTCGACCAGCCGCTTCTGGCCCTCCGGCCCATAGCTCTGCCATTGCCGCTCGGTCGCGGGATTGGAGCGGACGAAGCCGGGCGCCACCGAATTTACCGTGATGCCATGCGGGCCGAACTCCCAGGCGAGCTGCCTGGTCAGCCCGACCAGAGCGTGCTTGGCGCTGGCATAGGCCTGGATGCCGGTGAGGCTCGGACGCAGGCCCGCGCCCGACGAGATCGTGACGATGCGGCCATAGCCGGCCCGTCGCATCACCGGAGCCGCGGCTTGCGCCAGGAAGAAGGCGGCATCGACATTGGCGGCGAAGATGGCGCGCCAATCCTCTTCCGAGATGTCCTCGATCGGCCGGCCGACCTGCCCGCGCACGCCGCCGGCGGCATGGACCAGGAGATCGAGCCCGTCATCCGCGGAGGCGATGCTAAGGACCAGAGCCTGCGCCGCCTCGGGCGAGCCGAGATCGACGGCATGGGCGGTAGCGCCGAGGCTCTGGGCGGTCTCTTTGACGCCATCCGCATCGATGTCGGCGAGATGGACACGCGCGCCGACCTCTGCCAGCGCCGTGGCAATGGCGCGCCCGATGCCCTGAGCGGCACCGGTGACGAGGGCTACGCGGCCGTCGAAACGGATCTGCATCGGTCGATCAGCACCTTCAGCGTCTCGAAGGCCATCGGGCGGCGGCCTTCCTCGATGTCGTGGATGAGCGAGATCAGGGTCTCCAGCGCCGGCGTCGCGACGCCGGCCTCGCGTCCGAGCGTGGCGATGATGCCGATCTGCGGATCGACCTCGGTCCTGCGCTTGCGCACCGCAAGGTCGCGCCAGATGCCGGAATGGGTCTTGGCCGTCCGCGAGGTGTAGTCGGCGAGCCATGCGATCGTCGCGACCTGCGGCCCCTCGGGCGCGCCCGGCGCGAACACCATCGGGTCGAATTCGCCGAAGCCGAGCGAGGTGATTCCGCGCTTGCTCGCCACCGCGCCGACCTCGCGGCCGAGCGCGAGCCAGACCGGCAGGCGCTGCGGATCGGCGAAGTTCGCCGACATCGAATCATCGGTCAGGGCCGTGGCGAACAGCATCGCGCCATAGGCGAGCTTGCCCCAGAGATAGCCCCAGATGTTGTCGGTCAGGATCGAATCCGGCTCGAACAGGCTGAGCAGGCGATGCATCTCGGCCGCCCGTTCGCTGATCGAGCCGTCGATCTCGCCGACGACCACGGCACCGCGATTGCCATAGAGAATCTCGCCGTCGCCCAGCCAGTCGGCCCCGAAATTGACGAAGCAGCCGAGCGTGCGCCGCTCGCCGACCGCTCTGGCGATGGCGAGCTCGTTGAGCCCGTTCTGGGCGGAGAGCACGAAACCGTCCTCGGCCAGATGCGGCTTCAGCGCGGCGAGCGCCGCTTCCGTCGCGCCTGCCTTCACGGCGAGCACGATGCGGCGATAGCGGCCGTCCAGCTCCTGCGGCGTCACGGCCGGCACGACCTGCCGGAATTCGGCAACCGGTCCGGTGGTCGAGAGCCCCCGTGTCCGGCAGGCCTCGACATGGCCGGGTACGACATCGACGAGGAGCACAGGCACGCCGGCCCGCGCCCAATAGGCGCCGAGCGTCCCGCCGATCGCGCCGGCGCCCCAGATCAGGATCGGTTCGCTCATCCGCGCCGGCTCATCAGGCCTGCCCGACCATCTCGACATCGCCATGGGTGGCGACGTGCAAAAGCCCGTCCGGCGTCACCCAGCCGCGATACATGCCTTCGGTGTTGTAGGGCGCGACGATCGTGCCGTCGGCGCCGACAGCCACCAGCCCGGCGCCGATCTTGTGGTCGGAAAGCTCGCCCAGAACCTCCTGCGTCGCCTGATTCAGCGTGAGGCCCTTATAGGCGATCAGGGATGCGATCTCGTGACCGACGCAATAGCGGATGAAGTACTCACCTTTGCCGGTGCCGGAGACGGCGCAGCGCCCGTCACGGGCGTAGGTGCCGGCGCCGATGATCGGCGAATCGCCGACGCGGCCGGTGGGCTTGTTGGTGTAGCCGCCGGTCGAGGTCGCGGCGGCGAGATGGCCCTGCGCGTCGCAGGCGACGGCGCCGACCGTGCCGTGCTTCTCGGCCTCGCTGGCTTCGGAAGCCGTGCCGACGATTTCGCGGATCTTCATCGAGGCGAGGTTCTTACGTCGCCGCTCGGTCGAGAAATATTCGTTGGGGACGGTGTCGACGCCCTCATGCTCGGCGAAGACGTCGGCGGCCGGACCGGCCAGCAGCAGCGGATCGCCGCGCAGCATCAACGCCTTGGCCGCGACGATCGGATTGCGGATGTGCTTGGCGGCGCAGATCGCGCCGGCAGCGAGCGTCGCCCCATCCATGATCGAGGCGTCAAGTTCATGCTCGCCATCGGCGTTGAAGGCGGCGCCGTGGCCGGCATTGAAATGCGGCGAATCCTCCATGACGCGCACGGCGGCCTCGACGGCGTCCACCGCCGGCCCACCCTTGGCGAGGATGGTCCAGCCGGCGCGCAACGCGCCGGCGAGGTCGGAGCGGGCCTGCGCCCATTCGGCTTCGGTCATCTCGGCCTTCGGCAAGGTGCCGCAGCCGCCGTGGATGGCGAGAGCAAGTGTCATGAAAGAGGTTCCGTCGAAGTGATCTGGTCCGTCCCGGCCTGCACGGGGCCGGCCGGGAGGCGGAGGCGAAGGGTCACTTCTTAACAGGCTTGATGTCCATCGCCAGCGTGTCCTCGTCGACGCGCGGCGCGATGGTGACCTTGTCCTTCTGCATCGCCCAGGCCGAGCCGACGGCCGTGATCGGCAGGCGCGGCCGGTCCTTGGCGACGATCGCGGCGACATCCGAGAGCATCTTGTTGCGCTTGGCCTCGTCCATCTCGATGGCCGCGTCCTCGATCAGCTTGTCGACCTGCGGGTTGGCGTAGTTCTGGACGTTGAAGGCGCCGAGCTTCTTGGCCGGGTCGTTCGAATGCACCAGCGAGGACAGCGTGTAGTTGGCCTCGCCCGTCAGCGTGCCCCAGCCGGACATCGCCATCGAGAAATCCCCGCGCAGGCGGGCCGGGAAGAAGACGGCGCCGGGCTGGGCGTTGGCGTTCACCTCGATGCCGATGCGCGCCAGCATCTGGGCGAGCGAGGTGCCGACCTGCCGGTCGCCGGGCAGGCGGTCATTGGTGAAGGAGAAGGTGACCTTGAAGCCGTTGGGGTAGCCGGCCTCCTCCATCAGCTTCTTCGCTTTGGCGAGGTCGGGCTTCAGCGCCGGCAGCTCCTTGTTGAAGCCGGCGATGGTCGGCGTCACCAGCTGGTTGGCCGGGGCGCCCAGCCCTTCCATGGCGATCTCGGCGAGCGCCGGCCGGTCGATGGCGAGGTCGATCGCCTCGCGCACCCGGACGTCCTGCATCGGGTTCTTCGGCAGGGGCGAGCCGTCCTTGGCGCTGACCTGCGGGGACTTGTCCCGCATGTCGAGCTCCATGTTGAAGAGATAGACGCTTTCGATGGTGGTGACGGTGAGCTTCGGGTCGCGCTTGAGCGTCGGCACGTCGGAAGCCGGCGCGCGCACGATGATGTCGACCTGGCCCGCCTTGAGCTGCGCGACGCGGGCGGCGTCGTTCGGCAGTTCCTTGCGCACGACCTTGGCCCAGGGCTCCTTCGGGCCCCAATAGCCGTCGAAGCGCTCGAGCACGAGCTGGTCCTTCGGCGTCCAGGACACGAATTTATAGGGGCCGGTGCCGATCGCGGCCTTGCCGGAGTTGAACGCCTCGTTGGCATTGTCCTTGGTCAGGCCGGCGGCCGCCTTGTGCGAGACGATGAAGAGGCGGATGAAGTCGTTCGGCAGGTTCGGCGCGGGCCCGTCGGTGACGACCTGCACCGTCAGCGGATCGACGATCTTCACATCCTTGACGCGGCGGACATAGATCGTCGTCGGGTTCGGGCCGGCGACGACCGGAATGCGCTCGATCGAGAACTTCACGTCCTCCGCCGTGAAGTCCGAGCCGTCATGGAATTTCACGCCGGGGCGCAGCTTGAACTCCCAGACATTGGGCTCGATCGCCTTCCAGCTCGTGGCGAGCCGCGGTTCGAGTTGCAGCTTGTCGCCCGACCAGATCAGCGTGTCGAAGACCTGCTTCAGCGCTTCGGCATGGGTGCCGGTCGCGGTGAAGTGCGGGTCGATCGATTCCGGGCCGGCGCGGACGCCGATCGTCAGCGTCTGGGCCAGCGCGCCGGTCGAGACGGTGGCGCCGAGCAGGGCGGCGAAGGCGGCGAGACGAAAGCTGCGTGCCAGATTCATCATGGATCCCCTGTTGTTGGCGTTGATGTCGTCTAGAGTTCTTGCGGCCAGTCGGGCGAGGCGATGACGAGCTTGTCCATCAGCGTGCGGAGCTGGCGCTGCTCTTCGGAGCTGAGGCAGGCGAGCATGGCCTGCTGCTGCTCCACCATCAGCGGCATGGTCTCGTCGAAGATCTTGCGGCCGGCCGGGGTCAGATGCAGCACGTAGCTGCGCAGATCGGCCGGGTCGCTTTCGCGCTTCAGGAGGCGTCGCTGCAGCAGCTTCTGGATCGCGCGCGAGAGCGTGTTCTTCGGCAGGCCGGCCGAGGCGACGATGTTCTTCGCCGCCACGCCCTCCTTGAGGCCGACCGCATAGAGCGCGACGAAATCCGGCCGGACCAGGCCGTAGCGCGTCTCGATCCAGCGATAGACCGGGTCGTTGAAGCGGAAGGCGACGAAGTTCAGCCTGAAGGACAGCCAGCAGGGGTTTTCCCAGAGCTTGGTCACGATCAAGGGATCGAGCGCGCCCAGCGCCGCTTCGCGTGCGGGATCGACAGGCGAAAGGGGGCTCGGAGAGCGGCTCATGACGGCTGTCTCTTCGGTCAAATTAGTTCCAGATGGAACTTGACCATATCTTGGGACGGAGTCAAGGGTAGTGTCGGGATCGCGCCATCGCAATCCATTTAGTCTATCGCATTAGTAGTTTGTCCGTCGCTCCAATGACCCAAGCAAGGAACGCACCGTGCTGGTTGCCGAGATGAACTGGATGCAGATCGAGGCGCAGGCGCGCCGCGACGATCGCTGCGTCCTGCCCCTCGGCAGCGTCGAGCAGCACGCCTATCTCAGCCTCGCGACCGATGTGATCCTGTCCGAGCGCGTGGCACAGGAGGCGGCCGAGCCGCTCGGCATTCCCGTCTTTCCCGTGCTCGCCTATGGGCTGACGCCGGGCTTCCTGAATTTCCCCGGCAGTATTTCGCTGCGCATGAGCACCTATGCGGCTCTGCTCGGTGACATCTTCGACGGCTTCTACCGCTCGGGCTTCCGCCGGATCGTGCTGGTCAACGGCCATGGCGGCAATTCGCCGGCTCTCAACTTCGCGACCGAATGGCTGGACAAGCACCCGGATGCCAGCATCCGCCTGCATAATTGGTGGGCGGCGCCGCAATTCCAGGCGGCGGTCAAGGCGGTCGATCCGGCCGCCTCGCACGCCTCCTGGATGGAGAACTTCCCCTGGACGCGGCTTGCGGGCGTGGCCATGCCCGATACGCTGAAGCCGCCCTTCAACGCCGCCGAATATCAGGCCGCCAGCCCGGCGAAGCGGCGCGAGATCCTCGGAGACGGCAATTTCCACGGCCTTTACCAGCGGCCGGATGAGGAAATGCTGGAGCTCTGGCAGGTCGGCGTCGAGGAGACCCGTGCAGCGATGGTGGAGAACTGGCCGTGACGTCGCGCCGAAGGCTTCACGCATGCTAGGCCACATCGCCTCCCGCCTGGCTCAGGCCCTCGTCGTCATGCTCGTCATGTCGGTGCTGGTCTTCGTCGGCGTCTACGCGATCGGCAATCCCATCGATGTCCTGATCGGCCCCGATGTCAGCCAGGAGCTCCGGCTCCAGACCATCGCGCATTACGGGCTCGACCGGCCGCTTTGGGAGCAGTACCTCACCTTCCTCGGCCGCGTGCTGCACGGCGATTTCGGCCGCTCCTTCGTCTTCGGCATGCCGGTGATGGATCTCATCCTGTCGCGCCTGCCGGCGACGCTGGAACTGACGCTGGCTGCGGTCTGCGGCGCGGCGCTGATCGGCATCCCCGCCGGCATCTATGCGGGCTACAGACCAGACAGCTTCGCCTCCCGGCTAATCATGACGGTCTCGATCCTCGGCTTCTCGGTGCCGACCTTCTGGATCGGCCTCGTGCTGATCATGGCCTTCGCCGTCGAACTGCAATGGCTGCCGGCCGGCGGGCGCGGCGATACCGTTTCCGTCTTCGGCGTCGAGTGGAGCTTCCTCACCTTGAACGGCTTGAGCCACCTCCTGCTGCCGGCGCTGAACCTCGCCCTCTTCAAGCTCGCCCTGATGACGCGCCTCGCCCGGGCCGGAACGCGCGAGACCATGCTC
Organism: Allobosea sp. RCC_152_1; assembly: GCF_041360765.1. Taxonomy (NCBI): domain Bacteria; kingdom Pseudomonadati; phylum Pseudomonadota; class Alphaproteobacteria; order Hyphomicrobiales; family Alloboseaceae; genus Allobosea; species Allobosea sp. RCC_152_1. The sequence continues at coordinate 489,953 of NZ_JBFUPU010000004.1, read as the reverse complement.
TCCGACACCGTGAAATTCGCCCGAGCAGCCGGCTTGTCCGAGTGGACCGTGCTGCGCCGCCATGTGCTGCGGCTGATCGCGATCCCGCTGGTCACCGTCTTCGGCCTCGAATTCGGCTCGACTCTGGCTTTCGCCGTTGTCACCGAGACGATCTTCTCCTGGCCGGGCATCGGCAAGCTGATCATCGATTCGATCCAGTCGCTCGACCGGCCGGTGATGGTCGCCTATCTCATGCTCGTCGCCTTCGTCTTCATCACCATCAACTTCCTCGTCGACCTCGCCTATGTCGGGCTCGATCCGCGACTCAGGAAGGGGGGCGCGCGATGACCGACGCTTCTCCAGCAGCCCGCTTCTGGGCCGAGTTCCGCGAGAGCAAGGTCGCGGTCGTGGCGCTCGCCGTGGTCGTGCTGATGATCGGCATCGCCTTGCTGGCACCGCTCGTCGCGCCGCAGGACCCTTACGACCTCGCCAATCTCTCGCTTTCCGATGCGCGCCGTCCGCCGGGTTTCGTCGGCGAGGGCGGCTATACCCATTGGCTCGGCACGGATGCGCAGGGGCGCGATCTCCTCTCGGCCATCCTCTACGGCCTGCGGATCTCGCTGGAGATGGGCCTGGTGGCGGGCGCGCTCGCCTTCACGCTCGGCGTCGCGCTCGGCATCGGCGCGGCCTATATCGGCGGGCGCTGGGAAGCCTTCATCATGCGCGTCATCGACCTGCAGCTCGCCTTCCCGGCGATCCTGCTGGCGCTCGTGCTTTCGGCGCTGCTGGGCCAGGGCAAGCTCCAGCTCATCGCGGCGCTGGCCTGCGCGCAATACGCCTATTTCGCCCGCACCGCCCATGGCGCGGCCTCGGCCGAGCGCGGCAAGGACTATGTCGAGGCCGTGCTCTCGACGCCGTTGCCCGGCTGGCGCGTCGTCCTGCGCCATATCTTTCCGAACTGCCTGCCGCCCTTGATCGTCGTCGCGACCGTGCAAGTGGCCAATGCCATCGCGCTGGAGGCGACGCTCTCCTTCCTCGGCGTCGGCCTGCCGGTGACGGAGCCCTCGCTTGGCATGCTGATCTCGAACGGCTTCCAGTACATGCTGTCCGGCCGCTACTGGATCTCGATCTATCCCGGCATCGCGCTCATCGTGCTGATCGTCGCCATCAACCTCGTCGGCGACCGCATCCGCGACCAGGTCAATCCGAGGCTGAAGCGATGAGCGACGCGCCTCTCCTTCAGGTCACCGACCTCGCCACCCATTTCCACACCCGCAACGGCGTGGTGAAGGCGGTCGACGGCGTCTCCTTTGCGCTGAAGCGCGGCGAGGTGATGGGGCTCGTCGGCGAGTCCGGCTCGGGCAAGAGCATCACCGGCTTCTCGATCATCGGGCTGATCGACGCGCCCGGCCGCGTTGAAACCGGCTCGTCGGTGAAGCTGGAGGAGCGCGAACTCGTCGGCTTGCCTTCGGCGGAACTGCGAAAAATCCGCGGCAAGCAGATCTCGATGGTCTTCCAGGACCCGATGATGACGCTGAACCCGATGCTGACCATCGGCACGCAGATCCGGCTCGCCCTGGAAGCGCATGAAACGGTCTCCGGTGCCCAGGCCCGCCGCCGCTCCGTCGCGGCGCTGGCGCAGGTCCGCATTCCCGATCCCGAGGCCAAGGTCGATTTCTACCCGCACCAGTTCTCGGGCGGCATGCGCCAGCGCGTCGCCATCGCCATCGCGCTGCTGCACCGGCCGAAACTGATCATCTGCGACGAGCCGACGACCGCGCTCGATGTCTCCGTCCAGGCCGAGATTCTCGTCGAGATGAAGGAGCTCGTCGCCGAGCTCGGCACGGCGCTGATCTGGATCAGCCACGACCTCGCCGTCGTCGCCTCGCTCGCCGACCATGTCTGCGTCATGCGCTACGGCAAGATCGTCGAGGCCGGGCCGACGCTCGATGTCCTGACCCATCCGCAGCATCCTTATACGCGGGGCTTGCTCGATGCGCTGCCCTCCCGCTCCGAGCCCGGAACACTGCTGGCTGGCGGCGCCGGCGCGGAGGCTGCTCCGCCACCACGTGTCGCGAAGGAGACCGCACCGCAAACCGGCGACGCCGTGCATTACGTCCGCATCGAGCATGTCGCCAAGCGCTTTGCCCAGACGCCCGGCCTGTTCCGGAAGCTCGCGCAGAAGGCCGGCCTGTCGAAGGCACCGGCCGCTGTGCAGGCCGTCGACGACGTCACGCTGGTGCTCAAGCGCGGCGAGGCGCTCGGTCTCGTCGGTGAATCCGGCTCGGGCAAATCGACGCTCGGACGCGTCGCGGCCGGCATCTATGCGCCGGACAGTGGTTTCGTGCGCATCGACGATGCGCCGGTGATGAGCGCGGGCGACCATCCGCACAAGGTCACGACCCGCGTCCAGACGATCTTCCAGGACCCCTTTGCCTCGCTTAACCCCCGCATGAGGGTGGGTGACAGCATCGCCGAAGGTCCGCTGGCGCACGGGCTCATCAAAAGCGGCGAGGCGAAGACTTACGTCCGGCAATGGCTGGCGGCGGTCGGGCTCGATCCGGATTTCGCGGACCGCTACCCACACCAGTTCTCCGGCGGCCAGCGCCAGCGCGTCGCCATTGCCCGCGCGCTCGCCATGCAGCCCGATGTCGTGGTCTGCGACGAGCCGGTCGCCTCGCTCGACGTCTCCATTCAGGCGCAGATCATCAACCTGCTGATCCGCCTGCGGCAGGAGCTCGATCTCACGCTGATCTTCATCTCGCATGACCTCTCGGTCGTCCGCCATCTCTGCGACCGCGTCGCGATCATGTATCGCGGCAAGATCGTCGAGAGCGGCCCGGCCGGCCAGGTCTACGATCATCCGCAGCACGACTACACCAAGCGCCTGCTCGCCGCCGTGCCGGTGCTACCGGGCGCTGTGACGACCTGAGGAGAGCGACCATGACAAGCCAGTCCGATGAACTCCTGCCCTGGCAATGGCCGGAAGAGGTCTGGCGCGGCAAGGTCGAGCAGGTTCGCGCCGGCCGCAATCTCAAGCCGGCCAGATGGAAGAACGGCGCCCGTTGCGCCGTGGCCCTCTCCTTCGATGTCGATCACGAGACCAACGAACTGCGCGACGGCGGCAAGTCGGTCGGGCGCCTCTCCTGGGGCCAGTACGGAAACCGCGTCGGCGTGCCCCGCATCCTCGACCTGCTGAAGCGGCAGGATATCCCCGCAAGCTTCTTCGTGCCCGCCGTCACGGCCCTGCTCTATCCGGAAGAGCAGCGCCGCATCATCGGTGCCGGCCACGAGATCGGCCTTCATGGCTGGATCCACGAGGTCAATACGGCGGTGCCACCTGAGAACGAGCGCGAATTGCACCTGCGCTCGGCCGATACGCTGGAGAAGGTCACCGGTGTCCGCCCGGTCGGCATGCGCACGCCGTCCTGGGATTTCTCCGACGTGACGCTCGCGATCGAGCGCGAGCTCGGCCTGCTCTACGATTCCTCGCTCTTTGCCGATGACGATCCCTATGAGATCGTCGAGAAGGGCGAGCCCACCGGCATCGTCGAACTGCCGGTCGAGTGGATTCGCGACGACGCGCCCTATCTCAGCATGAACCGCTTCCAGGCGCTCCGGCCCTATACGCCGCCGGAAGCGGTCTTCGACATCTTCCGGCGCGAATTCGAGGGCGCCTATGCCGAGGGCGGGCTCTTCCTGCTGACCATGCACCCGCATGTCATCACCTACCGCTCGCGCTTCTGGATCCTCGAGGAGCTGGTTCGCCTCGCCAAGGCCAAGGGCGATTGCTGGTTCGCGACCCATGCCGAGATCGCGGCCTATGTGAAGGACGAGGCCGGCATCTGACCCGCTCGGGCGGTGGAACCGCTGCCCGATTCCCGCCGTTTTCGCTTCATCGCCGGTTCAGGCCGCAAGGGCCCTGATACCGCGCAGGTTGAACGAATGACGGGAATCGCGATGCGCACGAAACGCTTGCTGCTGGTCGGAACGGTCCTGCCGGCCCTTATCCTCTCCCAGGCGGGGCAGGCCTTCGCGCCGTTGGGCGTCCAGCTCGCCCAGGCGCCGGGAGGCGACGACGATCGTGGCCGCGGCCAGCGTGAGCGCCAGCCCGGTCCCGGAGGAGGCCAGCCCGGTCAGCCGGGGCATCCAGGAGCCGGCGGCCAGCCGGGGCGTGCCGGAGCCGGCGGTCAACCCGGCCAGCCCGGCCGCCCGGGACAGCCGGGACAACCTCCTGGCGAGCGCGCGCCCGCAGCGCCCCGCCCGCCCATGCCTTCCGCGCCGGCACCGGCCGAGCGGACCGCCCCGCCGCCTCCGCCGCAGAGCCAGCCACGGCCTGCGCCGCCGGCCCTGCAGCCCCGGCCCGAGCGCCCGGCGCCGCCGAGCGCCGCGCCGGCTCCTCAGGAACGCCTCGCGCCGCCTGCCGCGCCTGCGCCGTCGCGGCCTGCGCCCGTGCCGCCGCCGGCAGCACAGCCCGGCGTGCCCCCGGTGCAGCGTCCGGCCGTTCCGCCTGCGCCGCAGCCCGGCGCTCAGCCGACCCAGCGACCCGTGCCTCCCGCGGCACCGACGGCTCCGGCCCAGCCCAACGCGGCTTCGCCCGGTGCGCCCCAGCCCGGCCTCAGGCCAGATCAGCGCCCGGCTGCGCCCGGTGCGATTGCGCCTGCGCCGCAACCCGGCGCGCAGCCGTCACAGCGCCCCCTGCCGCCGCCGGGAGCACCCGTGCAGCGGCCCGTGCCTCCGCCCGCGCCGACGGCTCCGGCCCAGCCCAACGCGGCGACGCCGGGCGCGCCCCAGCCCGGCCTCAGGCCGGATCAGCGTCCGGCTGCCCCCGGCGCGATTGCGCCTGCGCCGCAACCCGGCGCGCAGCCGACGCAGCGTCCCCTGCCGCCTCTGGGAGCGCCGACACAGCCGAACGCCGCTACGCCCGGCGCAACCCAGCCCGGCGCCCGGCCCGATCAGCGGCCCGTGCCGCCGAATCCGCCCGCCGTTCCCGGCCAGCCCTCGACCCCGGCTCAACCGGGTGCGGTTCCTCCTGCTGCGGCCCCGGTTCAGGGCCAGCCGAACCCGGCCGTGCCGCCCGGAGCTGCGCCCGGTGCCGCCGTGCCCGGCCGTCCCGGTGTCGCCCCGCCTGCGCCCGGCGCCGTGCAGGGTCAGCCGCCGGCAGGTCTTCCCGGCCAACTTCCCGGTCAGCCGCCCCAGCGTGAGGGGCGTCGCGGCGGCATTTCGCCCGGCGTCGCCGGGGCGATCGGCCTGGGCGCCGGCGTCATCGGTGGCATCATGGCGACCCAGGGCGCCGAGCGCTTCGACGACATCCGCAGGGAACGGCAGGAGCAGCGCGAAGGTGACCTCACCATCATCCGTGAACCCGGCCGCACCATCATCCGCGACGATGACGGCCGCGCCATCATCCGCCGCGACGAGGACCAGCGCTTCCGGGATCTCGGCTGGCAGGGCCGCGCCGAGCGCCGCGACGGCGAGACGCGCACCGTCTTCGAGCGGCCCGACGGAACGCGCATCGTCACCGTCACCGACGAGGAGGGCCGGCTGATCCGCCGCAGCCGCATCGGCCGCGACGATCGCGAGGTGATCATCATCGACAACACGCTGCGGGACCGTCCGGGGCGCTTTGCGGACGATGTCGTGGTGCTGCCCCCGCCGCCGCTGCCGATCCCGCGCGAGCGCTATATCGTCAATGCGGACCAGGCCGATGAGAGCCTGATCTACGAAACGATCATGGCCCCGCCGATCGCCGCGATCCCGCGTCGCTACACGCTGGACGAGGTCCGCTACTCGCCCGACCTGCGTGCCCGCATGCGCAGCGTCGATATCGACACGATCAACTTCGAGACGGGCTCCTGGCAGGTCACGGCCGACCAGGCGCAGCGCCTCGCGGTGATCGCGGATTCGGTGCGGCGTGTGCTGCAGGGCTCGCCGAACGAGGTCTTCCTCGTCGAGGGCCATACCGATGCCGTGGGTTCCGACATCGACAACCTCTCGCTCTCCGACCGCCGGGCCCAGTCCGTCGCCGAGATCCTGACGCGCGACTTCCAGATCCCGCCCGAGAACCTGACGACCCAGGGCTATGGCGAGCAGTATCTGAAGGTGCAGACGCAAGCTGCCTCGCGCGAGAACCGGCGCGTCACGCTTAGGCGCATCACGCCGCTGCTGACGGGCCAGAGTCGCTGACCGGCGCGGCGTCGAAACGCCGCTATCGCACAGAGCGGGGCTGCACTTTGTGCAGCCCCGCTCTTCGTCGGAAGCAAGGAACCGCCGCTTCGTTTCGCCAGTTCTATGTTCCGGAGGAGTAGTCCGAAGGGAGATGAAGCCATGAAGAAGCTCTCCTTGATGCTGGCATGCCTGCTTCTGGCCGGATCGCTTCTGGCGCCGGCCGCGCAGGCCCAGAGCACCTCGTCGCCCGGCCCTGCGGTCAAGCAGCGGGCGCCCGGCGTGCCGATCGCCCCGCAACCGGGGGAGGTTTCCCGCTTGCGGTCCGAGGAGCGAGGGCTGTTCCATCAATACGGGCGCGTGGCGCAGGACGGACGCGCGGCGCAGGAGGCCAATCGCGATCTGCCGATGCCGCGCGGCGTGCCTTCGATCATCGCGCCCTGAGAGGCGTTCAGGATTGTTCAACGCTTGCGGCCTAAGCATCGCCGCATGAGTGACGTTGCCGCCATCGCCCAAAGCCTCGTCTCGATGCAGTCAGCCTCGACGCAGCAGGCCCTCGGCACCGAGATGCTGCGGCAGAATGCCGAGGCCGAGCGCGGCGTCGTCGCCATGCTCGAGCAGGGCGCTGAGCAGGCGAAGGCCGTCCTCCCCGCAGGCCAGGGCCTGCAGGTCGATCGCACGGCCTGACGTTTTTTGCATGCCGGCCCCTGCGTGCCGGCTTTCCTTTGCCGGTTGCGTCTCCCCGGTCGAAGCCCTACCCTTGGAATCGTTCCGAGGGGTGCTCGCAAGGGCTGAGATGGCTGATGAGGCCGAACCCGTCGAACCTGATCCGGGTCATACCGGCGGAGGGACTGGAACGCGGGTCGGGCCGTACCTTATCCGCAGACAGCGACTGGACCGCTTCCAAACCCGGATCTCCTGAACCTTGGACCAAGGAGGAGATCCCGCATGAACGCCCATACCAAGCCGCAGAAGAACAGCGTCAAGACCGCGCCGCAAAGCGTGACCACGGGGCCAATCATCGGCTCGCGCAAGATCTATGTGCCGACACCCGAGGATGGCTCGATCCGGGTGCCGTTCCGTGAGGTGCAGCTCACCACGGACGCCGAACCGCCGGTGCGGATCTACGACCCGTCCGGCCCCTTTACCGAGACCGACGCGAAGATCGACCTCGATGCGGGCCTGCCCCAGCCGCGTCGTGCCTGGCTCGACGCCCGCGGCTTCGAGCGGGTCGCCGGGCGCGCGGTCACCGCCGCCGATAACGGCCATATCAGCGAAGCGCAGCTGGTTCCGGCCTGCCCGGCTGAGCGCCCGATCCTCGAGGCGAAGCCCGGCCAGATGGCGACGCAGTACGAATTCGCCAAGGCCGGCATCATCACGCCCGAGATGATCTATGTCGCCCATCGCGAGAATCTCGGCCGCGCCGCGATGCTCGAAGGCGCGCGCGAGCGTCATGCCGATGGCGAGAGCTTCGGCGCCAGCGTGCCGGAATTCGTCACGCCCGAATTCGTCCGCGAGGAGATCGCCCGCGGCCGCGCCATCATCCCGGCCAACATCAACCACCCCGAGCTCGAGCCGATGGCGATCGGCCGCAATTTCCTGGTCAAGATCAACGCCAATATCGGCAACTCGGCCGTCACCTCCGGCGCGGCCGAGGAGGTCGAGAAGCTGGTCTGGGCGATCCGCTGGGGCGCCGATACGGTGATGGACCTCTCCACCGGCCGCAACATCCACAACATCCGCTCCTGGATCCTGCGCAATTCACCGGTGCCGATCGGCACGGTGCCGATCTATCAGGCGCTGGAGAAGGTCGGCGGCGATCCGATCAAGCTCGACTGGGAGGTGTTCAAGGACACCCTCATCGAGCAGGCCGAGCAGGGCGTCGACTACTTCACCATCCATGCCGGCGTCAGACTTCCCTATGTTCCGCTCACGGCATCGCGAGTTACCGGCATCGTCTCGCGCGGCGGCTCGATCATGGCGCGCTGGTGCCTGGCGCATCACAAGGAGAGCTTCCTCTACGAGCGCTTCGACGAGATTTGCGACATCATGCGCAAATACGACGTCTCCTTCTCGCTGGGCGATGGCCTGCGTCCGGGCTCGATCGCCGACGCCAATGACCGCGCCCAGTTCGCCGAGCTGGAGACGCTGGGCGAGCTGACCCAGGTCGCCTGGAAGAAGGGCTGCCAGGTGATGATCGAGGGCCCCGGCCATGTGCCGATGCACAAGATCAAGGAGAACATGGACAAGCAGCTGCGCGAATGCGGCGAGGCGCCCTTCTATACGCTCGGACCGCTGACCACCGACATCGCGCCGGGCTACGACCACATCACCTCGGGCATCGGGGCTGCGATGATCGGTTGGTATGGCTGCGCCATGCTCTGCTACGTCACGCCGAAGGAGCATCTGGGCCTGCCGAACCGCGACGACGTCAAGACCGGCGTCATCACCTATCGCATCGCGGCCCATGCCGCCGACCTCGCCAAGGGCCATCCGGCCGCGAAGATCCGGGACGACGCGGTCTCCCGCGCCCGTTTCGACTTCCGCTGGGAGGACCAGTTCAACCTGGCGCTCGACCCCGACACGGCGCGCGAGTTCCACGACGAGACCTTGCCGAAGGACGCCCACAAGGTCGCGCATTTCTGCTCGATGTGCGGGCCGAAATTCTGCTCGATGAAGATCACGCAGGATCTGCGCGCCGAGGTTCTGGCGATGGGCGAGAACGAGCGCAAGGCGCTCGAAGCGCTCGCGGATGAAGGCATGGCGGCCAAGTCGAAGGAGTTCCTCGACAAGGGCGGCAGCATCTACCTCCCCGCGGCGGAGTGAACAGAGCCTCCGGAGGTCGCGACGCGGCTCGCGTTGCGGCCTTCGGGCGGCCGGAATAACCCGCCGGCTGTCGCGGACCGGGAAATCGCTACTGCGTGGGCGTAAGCGGGAGCGGCGCGGGTTTCGGCGCTGCCGGGCGCGGTTTCGGCTTGGCCGCCTGCTTCGGCTCGGTGCCGAGCCCGAGCCTCGCCCGCAGCTCGGCCGCGCGCCCCTCCGTGACCCGCGCGGCGCAGAAGCCGTATTGGCCCTCGCGCTGGAAATCGCGGCAGATCATCTCGCGCTCGCCCGAGAAGCCGGCCTGCTCGCGGGCAAGCGTCCGCTGGTCGACCGCGTTCGCCTTCGCCGTCAGCGTCCGGTAGCCGTCGCGCAGTGCGCGCTCGGCCGCGCCGCGCGCACGTTCGATCGCCTTGGCCTGGCTCGCGACGACACCCTGATCCGGCCCCCAGAGCCCGCGCGGATCGATCCGGCATTGCGCGGCTTCGACGATGCAGGGCGCGGCTGGCTCCGTCACCAGCAGGGCGCCGTCGAGCACGTCGAAGACGATCGGGCAAATCGGCGCCTCCAGCCTGTAGCGTGGCAGGCCCGCCGGCTTGCCGAGGGGGGTGACGGGAAGGGGCGCATCGCCGAAAGAAACGGCGCAGGGCTCGACCAGATTGGCGGCCTGATAGCCGTCGAGATTGAGCTTCAGCCCGTAGCCGCTGCCGAGCTTCTCGAAGACGGCGGTACCATGGTGGCCGTTCAGATGCAGGGTCTTGCCGAGGATCGCCTCCTCGCCCGCGATCTTGAGGGCCGGCAGGCTCTGCTGGCGCGGCGCCGCAGGCGCGCCCGCCGCCGGCGGGGCGGCCTGGTGGGTTCCCGGAGCGTTGAAGGGCTGGGCGCCCGGCAGTTGCAGTGGCTGCGCCCATGCGGCGGTGCCGGCGGCTGCCTGAAGCAGCGCTGCGAGGCCGAGGACGATGCGCTTGCGTGCTTTCATCGGGTTCATGTCAAGCCAAACGGCCTTTTGAATGAGCCGTGCTTTTGGCGTGCGCAAGGACGCAAAGGCCACACTCGGCCGGGAAAGCGCCGCAAAGATAACGTTAGGGCAAGTCCCGCCGCATACTCGGGAATGTGTAATCCCCGATTCTTAATCGGCTCGCCTGTCTTGCAAGGGCGGGAACACCCTCACTATATACGCGCCCAAGGGGCGGTTTCACCACCGTCAAACGTGGAATGCCGGGTCGTTCGCCGCTGAAGCGGGTGCGAGCCGGTCCATGGGCCGGCAGGCGGCGTGAACGCGTCGCAGGTCGGCGATCTGCTCAGTCGAAAGGGATCCCATCCATGGGTAAAGTCATCGGTATCGACCTTGGCACGACCAATAGCTGCGTCGCAGTGATGGAAGGCTCTACACCGAAGGTCATCGAGAATTCGGAAGGCGCGCGCACCACGCCCTCCATCGTCGCCATCACGGATGACGGCGAACGCCTTGTCGGCCAGCCCGCGAAGCGGCAGGCCGTCACCAATCCGGAGCGCACCTTCTTTGCGATCAAGCGCCTCATCGGTCGGACCTACGACGATCCGATGACGCAGAAGGATCTCAAGCTGGTCCCCTACAAGATCGTCAAGGCCCCGAACGGCGACGCCTGGGTCTCGGCCGACGGCAAGGAATATTCGCCGTCGCAGATCTCGGCCTTCACGCTGACCAAGATGAAGGAAACGGCGGAGGCCTATCTCGGCCAGCCCGTCACCCAGGCCGTCATCACGGTTCCCGCCTATTTCAACGACGCCCAGCGCCAGGCGACCAAGGATGCCGGCAAGATCGCCGGCCTTGAGGTCCTGCGCATCATCAACGAGCCGACTGCGGCCGCGCTGGCCTATGGTCTCGAGAAGAAGTCGTCCGGCACCATCGCGGTCTATGACCTCGGCGGCGGCACCTTCGACGTCTCGATCCTCGAGATCGGCGACGGCGTCTTCGAGGTGAAGTCGACCAACGGCGACACCTTCCTCGGCGGCGAGGATTTCGACATGCGCCTCGTCGAGTATCTCGCGGACGAGTTCAAGCGCGAGCAGGGCATCGACCTGAAGAAGGACAAGCTCGCCCTCCAGCGCCTGAAGGAAGCGGCCGAGAAGGCCAAGATCGAGCTGTCGAGCGCCGCGCAGACCGAAATCAACCTGCCCTACATCACGGCGGATGCCTCCGGTCCCAAGCACCTCGCCATCAAGCTTTCGCGCGCCAAGTTCGAGAGCCTGGTCGACGACCTGATCCAGCGCACCATCGAGCCCTGCAAGAAGGCGCTCAAGGATGCCGGCCTCTCGGCGGGCCAGATCGACGAGGTCGTCCTCGTCGGCGGCATGACCCGCATGCCGAAGGTGCAGGAGGTCGTGAAGCAGTTCTTCGGCAAGGAGCCGCACAAGGGTGTGAACCCTGACGAGGTCGTCGCCATCGGCGCCGCGATCCAGGCCGGCGTGCTCCAGGGTGACGTCAAGGACGTGCTGCTGCTCGACGTGACCCCGCTCTCGCTCGGCATCGAGACGCTGGGTGGAGTCTTTACGCGTCTTATTGACCGCAACACCACGATCCCGACCAAGAAGAGCCAGGTCTTCTCCACCGCCGAGGACAACCAGAACGCGGTGACGATCCGGGTCTTCCAGGGCGAGCGCGAGATGGCGGCCGACAACAAGCTGCTTGGCCAGTTCGACCTGATGGGCATTCCGCCGGCCCCGCGCGGCATGCCGCAGATCGAGGTGACCTTTGACATCGACGCCAACGGCATCGTGTCCGTGACGGCGAAGGACAAGGCCACCAACAAGGAGCAGCAGATCAAGATCCAGGCTTCGGGCGGTCTCTCCGAGGCCGATATCCAGAAGATGGTGAAGGATGCCGAGGCCAATGCCGCCGAGGACAAGAAGCGCCGCGAGCTGGTCGAGGCCAAGAACCAGGGCGAGAGCCTGGTGCATTCGACCGAGAAGTCGCTGAAGGACTTCGGCGACAAGGTTTCGGAAGCCGACAAGTCGGCGATCGAGACGGCGGTCGAGGCGCTCAAGACCGCGCTCACGGGCGAGGACGCCGAGGCGATCAAGGCCCGCACCAACGAGGTGATGCAGGCTTCGATGAAGCTCGGCGAGGCGATGTATGCGGCCAGCCAGGCCGAAGGCGCTGCCGCCGAGGGCGAGCATCACGAGGAAGCCAAGAAGGACGACGTCATCGACGCCGACTTCAAGGATGTCTCGGACGACAAGAAGAAGAGCGCGTAACCGCGCGCTCGGGATGACGACGTCATGGCCGGGCTTGACCCGGCCACCACGTTCGGGAATGGCGTTGAGGCCAACTGACGACGCTTGACGCGCGGATGGCCGGGCTTTCGAGTCCGGCCGTCTTGCGTCGGGACCACAGGGACAGAACGTTTCGATGTCGAAGCGCGATTACTACGAGATCCTCGGCGTCAGCCGGACCGTGACGGATGTCGAGCTCAAGGGCTCCTTCCGCAAGCTCGCGATGCAGCATCATCCGGACAAGAATCCCGGCGACCACGAAGCCGAGGTCAAGTTCAAGGAAATCAACGAGGCCTATCAGGTCCTCTCCGACGGCCAGAAGCGCGCCGCCTATGACCGCTTCGGCCATCAGGCTTTCGAGAATGGCGGCGGAGCCGCCGGCGGGGCCGATTTTTCCGACTTCATGTCGGATATCTTCGATTCCTTCTTCGGCGACGCCCGTCGCGGTGGGCCGCGGGGAGCCAATGCCCGCGAGCGTGGCGCCGATCTGCGTTACAACCTCGAGATCGGGCTGGAGGACGCCTTTACCGGCAAGAACGCCTCGATCCGCGTGCCGACCTCGGTTTCCTGCGAGGCCTGCACCGGCAGCGGCGCCAAGCCCGGCTCGAAATCGCGCCAGTGCCCGACCTGCGGCGGCCATGGCCGCGTGCGCGCCAATCAGGGCTTCTTCTCGGTCGAGCGGACATGCCCGACCTGCAATGGCCGTGGCGAGGTCATCGACGACCCTTGCAAGAATTGCCAGGGCTCGGGCCGGGTCACCCGCGAGCGCACGCTTTCGGTCAACATCCCCGCCGGCGTCGAAGACGGTACGCGCATCCGCTTGGCCGGCGAGGGCGAGGCCGGCCTGCGCGGCGGCCCGGCGGGCGATCTCTACATCTTCCTGTCGATCAAGCCGCACGCGATCTTCCAGCGCGACGGTGCTGATCTGTTCTGCCGCGTGCCGATCGGCCTGGTCTCGGCCGCGCTCGGCGGCGAGATCGAGGTGCCGACGCTGTCGGGCGAACAGGCCCGGGTGAAGGTCCCGGAGGGCACGCAGACCGGCAAGCAGTTCCGCCTCAAGGGCAAGGGCATGAGCGTGCTGCGCTCGCGCGAGGTCGGCGACCTCTATATCCAGGTCGTGATCGAGACCCCACAGAAGCTGACGGCGCGCCAGCGCGAACTGCTCGAGGAGTTCGAGCGCGAGAGCTCGCACAACAACCATCCGGAGACCGCGGGCTTCTTCGGCCGGGTCAAGGATTTCCTCGGCGGGCTCGGCGGCACGGCCTGAGCCACGCCGAAGCGAGGCATGAAAAAAGGGCCGCCCTCGGGGCGGCCCTTTCCGTTTCTGCGGGCTTGCGCCTCAAGCCTTGTCGACGACCTTCTTGATCGCGTCCTTGCCCTTGCCGATCGCCTGCTGGGCCTCGCCCTTGAGCTCCTGCGCCTTGCCCTCGGCTTCCCATTCCGGCTTGTTCACCGCCTTGCCGGCGGCCTGCTTGATGTTGCCGGCGGCCTCATTGGCCAGGCCCTTGATCTTGTCGGTCGTGCTGCCCATGGCGTGGGATCCTTTCGATGTCGATGCCGCTCGCGCGGCCTTCGCATAGGCAACCGGGCTTGCCGCGAAAGGTTCCGGCCCGGTTCTCAAGCGCGTCCCGCGCCCGTCGCCGCCAGCACGCGCAAGGCCTCGGCTGTCGCCGGGTCGGCCGGGAAGAAGGTTTCCAGGGCGAGCTCCGACAGGGTCACGTCGACCGGCGTGCCGAACACCGTCGTCGTCGAGATCAGCGACAGCGTGGCGTCGCCGAGCCTGAGCTTGAGCGGCACGGCGATGGCGGGCTCGGTGCCCGCATCGTGCTGGGGCGGCGCAGAGCCTTTCGGATCGGGATAGGCCGAGAGCTCGGTGAGCAAGGCGCCGAGTTGCGTATCCGCCGTAGCCCGGACCTGCTGGCGCAGCCTTGCGAGCAGATGCCCCTTCCATTCCGCGAAGTTGACGATGAAGGCCGCGAGCCCGCCCGGATGCAGCGAAAGCCTGAGGACATTGACCGGGGGCTCCAGCAATTCCGCCTCCGCGACAAGGCCGAGGAAGCCGGCCACGGCGCCGTTGGCCGCCAGCAGGTTCCAGTGCCGGTCGACCGCGAGCGCCGGATAGGGCTCGTGGCCTTTCAGAATGAGGTCGATCGCCGTGCGGGCGGCCTGCAAGGAAGGATCCTCCAGCGACCGCTCGCGGTAGACCGGGGCATAGCCGGCCGCCAGCAGCAGGGCGTTGCGCTCGCGCAGCGGGACAGTGAGGTGTTCAGCCAGCAGCAGCACCATCTCGCGGCTTGGCCGGGCGCGGCCGCTTTCGATGAAGCTCAGATGCTTCTGGGAGATCTCGGCTTCCAGCGCGAGATCGAGCTGGCTGAAGCGGCGAAGCTGGCGCCAGTCGCGCAGCAGCGAGCCGATGGGCGGAGCGTGATGTGTCGTCATGCCGACAAGCTAGCCGGGCGGCCGGCCGGTTCCAATTACCTCCCGCTTAATCGACGGGCTGCCGTGAAGGCGCCAGCATTTCCTCATCGCAACGGGCATTCGGCCCAGACGAGAAGGAGACTGCCATGTCGACGATCCGCTCCTTGCGCTTCCTGCGCAACGCCCTGGCCCTCGATGCCGCCGCCTGTGCCGGCATGGGCCTCGTGCTCGCCGGCGCCGCCGGCGCGCTTGCCGGCCCGCTCGGCTTGCCCACGGGCTTCCTGCGTGGGGCGGGGCTTGTCCTGCTGCCTTGCGCGGCCTTGCTCGCCTGGTTCGCCAGCCGCGAGACGCTGCCGCGCTGGGCGATCCATCTCGTCGTTGCGGTCAATCTGATCTGGATCGCCGACAGTGTCCTGATCCTGCTGGCGGGCTGGTTCGCCCCCTCCTCGCTCGGCATCGCCTTCGTCCTGGGGCAGGCGCTCGCCGTCGCGGTCGTGACGGAGCTGGAGGTCATCGGCCTGAAGCGTTCGGTTGAGGTTCCGGCTCCGATGATCCCGGCCTGAGGATCCGTCACGCGGCTGTCGCACAGGCCCACTAGCCGACGGGTTTCCCCTTCAGCCAGCGGATCCGACCCATGCGCCAGCCCCTCGCCCTCGCGGCTCTCGCTTCGTTGCTCCTCGCCGGTACCGCCGGCGCGGAGCCGCTGTTCAACCGCATCGCGACCTTCTCGGTGCCGGACAACCTTCCGGCCGACCGTGATCGCAGCAAGAAGACCGTCTCCGAGATCATCGCCGTCAGCGAGGACGGCATGCTGCTCGCTTACACCGACGCGGAGCAGAAGGCGCTCGGCCTCATCGACATCGCCGACCCGGCCAATCCCAAGCCCGCCGGCTTCGTGTCGCTGGAAGGTGAATCGACCTCTGTGACCGTCCTCGGCGACAAGGCCTTCGTTGCCGTCGTCACCTCCGGCGACAATTTCAAGGAGCCGGCCGGCCATCTCGCCACGGTCGATCTCAAGACGAAGCAGGTCGTGGCGACATGCGACCTCGGCGGCCAGCCGGATTCGGTCACGCTGACCAAGGACAAGGGCAAGATCGTCATCGCCATCGAGAACGAGCGCGACGAGAAGCTCAACAAGGGCGCCCTGCCGCAGCTTCCGGCCGGCAACCTGACGCTGATCGGCATCAAGGACGGCGCCATCGACTGCGCCTCGCGCCAAATCGTCGATGTGACCGGCCTCGCCACGGTCGAGCCGACCGATCCGGAGCCGGAATTCGTCGATGCCAACCAGGACGGCCTCGTCGTGGTGACGCTGCAGGAGAACAATCACCTCGTCATCGTCGACAGCAAGACCGGCAAGGTGGTGACGCATTTCTCGGCCGGAACGGTCGATCTCAAGAACATCGACAAGACCCGCGACGGCAAGATCAGCCCGACCGAGGAGCTGAAGGGTGTGCCGCGCGAGCCGGACGCCGTGCGCTGGCTCGACAATGATCGCTTTGTCACCGCCAATGAAGGCGACTGGAAGGGCGGCTCGCGCGGCTTCACGATCTTCCGCAAGGACGGCACGGTCGAGTTCGACTCCGCCTCGGATGTCGACCACCTCGCCATGCGGCTGGGCCATTACCCGGAGCGGCGCTCGGCCGCCAAGGGCAGCGAGCCCGAGGGCATCGAGGTCGCGACCTACGGCAACGACCGGCTGATCTTCGTCGGGCTGGAGCGTGCCTCGCTGGTGCTGGTCTACAAGGACGAAGGCCCGGGCAAGGCGCCGCGCTATTTGCAGGCGCTGCCGACCGGCATCGGCCCGGAAGGCCTGCTCGCCATCCCGCAGCGCGACCTCTTCGTCTCGGCGTCGGAAACCGATGTCGGCGAGAAGGGCGGGGCGCGTTCGGCCGTGATGATCTATCGTCGCGCCGAGCAGACCGCCGCTTATCCGACCATCCAGTCGCAGAACGAGAACGGCCTGCCGATCGGCTGGGGCGCGCTCTCCGGCCTTGCGGCCCGCGCGGATGAACCCGGCAAGCTCTTCTCGATCACCGACAGCGCCTATACGCCCTCGCGCATCCTGGAGATCGACGCGACGGCGAAGCCCGCCCGCATCGCCGGCGCGATCACGGTGACGAAGGACGGCAAGCCCGCCTCCTATGATCTCGAAGGCATCGCAACGCGCAGCGGTGGCGGCTTCTGGCTCGCGTCCGAGGGCAATCCGGAGAAGAAGGATGCCGTCCTGCCCGACCTGCTCCTGCGCGTCTCGGCCAAGGGCGAGGTCGAGGAGGAGATCCGTCTGCCGGAGGCGCTGGCGAAGCACGCCGTGCGCTTCGGCTTCGAGGGCGTCACCGTCACCGGCACGGGCGCGGATGAGACCGTTTGGCTCGCCGTGCAGCGCGAATGGCAGGACGATCCGAAGGGCAAGACCAAGATCCTGTCCTACAAGCCCGCCACCAGGGAATGGGGCGTGCTGCATTATCCGCTGAACCAGCCGGCGAAGGGGCACTGGATGGGCCTCTCGGAGCTCGTCGCGCTCGGCGACGACCGTTTCGCCGTGCTGGAGCGCGACAACGCCTTCGGAGCCAAGGCCTTCAAGACGATCCAGGCCTTCTCGGTGAAGGGGCTCAAGCCCGCCGCGATCGGCGCAAGCGAGATCCCGACCGTCTCCAAGACCCTGCTGCGTGATCTGACGCCGGACCTGATGAAGGCCGGCGGCTACGGTCTCGACAAGGTCGAGGGCATGGCGGTGGACAAGGCCGGCCACCTCTTCGTCGTGACCGACAATGACGGCGTCGAGGATTCCTCGGGCGAGACGCAGTTCTTCGCTTTCGGCAAGCTCGGGAACTGAACGAATCCAGCGCGTCATGCCCCAGGCAAGCCCGACCATGACGCGCAAACAAAAAAGCCCGGATGCATGGGCATCCGGGCAGGTGCCTGGCTGATGATCGAAAAGCCAGGTGGGAGGAGAGGGTTACCAGCCGGCGAGGACGGCGCCCTTGAAGCGCTCGGCGACGAAAGCCTTGATCTCGGGCGTGTGGTAGGCGCCGAGCAGGGTCTTGACCCAGGGCTTGTCCTTGTCGGCGCTGCGCACGGCGATGACGTTGACATAGGGACCCTTGGCATCCTCGCGCAGGATGGCGGAGGCCGGGTCGATCTTGGCGTCGACGGCGTAGTTGGTGTTGATCGCGGCGGCGGCGACGTCATCGAGCGAGCGCGGCGTCTGGGCGGCCTCGATCTCGATGATCTTGAGCTTCTTCGGGTTGGCGGTGATGTCGGCGACGGTGGGCTTGAAGCCGACGCCGTCCTTCAGCTTGATGATGCCCTTGTCCTGCAGCAGCAGCAGCGAGCGGCCGCCATTGGTCGGGTCGTTCTGGATCGCGACGCTCGCGCCGTCCGGCACCTCGCTCCAGCTCTTGTATTTCGACGAGTAGATGCCGAGCGGGAAGTTCACCGTCAGCCCGACCGTCTCAATCTTGAAGCCGCGATCCTTCACCTGATTGTCGAGATAGGGCTGGTTCTGGAAGGAATTGGCCTCCAGCTCGCCGGCGTCGAGCGCCTGGTTCGGCACGACGTAATCGGAGAACTCGATGATCTTGAGCTCGACGCCCTGCTTGGCCAGCAGCGGCTTCACCTTCTCCAGGATCTCGGCATGGGGGCCGGGCGAGACGCCGATGCGGACGACCTGGTTCTGCTGGGCGAGCGCGGGCACGGCCGGGCCGAGCGCCAAGGCGAGGCCGGCGGCGAGCGTGAGGCGGCGGGTGAGGGAGATCGTCATGGTCGATGGTCCTTTGGATGGAAGACGGGATGGCTGGAATCAGGCTTGGCGGTGATCAGGCTTGGCGCAGGCGCTTGTTGAGGCGGCGCGCCAGGCGGTCGCCGAAGCTCTGCACGAACTGGACGAGGACGATGAGCACGGCGACGACGGTCGCCATCACCTCGGGCATGAAGCGCTGATAGCCGTAGCGGATGCCGAGATCGCCGAGCCCGCCGCCGCCAACCGCGCCGACCATGGCCGAGAAGCCGATCAGGCTGACGATGGCCAGCGTCAGGCCGAGCACGATGGCGGGCAGCGCCTCCGGCACCAGCACCTTTCTGACGATCTGGAGGGGCGTCGCCCCCATGGCGCGCGCCGCCTCGACCAGCCCCTGGTCGACCTCGCGCACCGCACCCTCGATCAGCCGCGCGATGAAGGGCACGGATGCGACCGTCAGCGGCACGATCGCCGCCGTGGTGCCGATCGAGGTGCCGGCGATCAGCCGCGTGAACGGGATGATCGCGACGACGAGGATGATGAAGGGCGTCGAGCGCGTGGCGTTGACCAGCACGCCGAGCGCGGCGTTGAGGGCGGGCGCCGCGAAGAGCTCGCCGCGCTTGCTGGTGGCGAGGAAGACGCCGAGCGGCAGGCCGAGCAGCGTGCCGATGCCGGCGGCGACGGCGACCATGCTCAGCGTGTCGAGCGTCGCCTGTCCGATCAGGCGCAGGATTTCAGGAGACATGGCCGATCACCTCCGCCTTGAGACCGAGATTCCGGAGCGCGCCGAGCACGGCCTCGCTCTCCGGGATGCGCGACGGCACCGAGACGAGCAGGCTGCCGAAAGGCTTGCCGGCGATGGCGTCGATCCGCCCGGCCAGGATGTTGACGTCGACCCCGACCACTGAGCTCAGCCGGCTGATGACGGGCGCAGTGGCATTCTCGCCGGTGAAGGTGACGCGCAGCACGATCTCGGAGCCGGGACGGGCCTCCGGCCGGATGCGATCCGCGAGATGGGCGGGAACCTCGACGCCGGTTACGGCCTCGACGAAGCGCGCCGTCGTCGGATGCTGCGGGTTGGTGAAGACGGCGAAGGTCTCGCCCTCCTCGACGATCCGGCCGCCCTCGATCACCGCGACGCGGTCGCAGATTTCCTTGATCACCGGGATCTCGTGGGTGATCAGCAGGATCGTGATGCCGAGCTCGCGATTGACCTGCCGCAGCAGCGCGAGGATCGATTGCGTCGTCTCGGGATCGAGCGCCGAGGTCGCCTCGTCGCAGAGCAGCAGCTTCGGGTCGGTCGCGAGCGCGCGGGCAATGCCGACGCGCTGCTTCTGCCCGCCGGAGAGCTCGGCCGGGTAGCGCCCGCTCTTGTCGGCGAGCCCGACCAGCGCCAGCAGCTTCTCGACCTTGCTGGCGATGGTCGCCTTCGGCGTGCCGGCGATCTCGAGCGGCAGGGCGACATTGTCGAACACCGTGCGCGAGGACAGCAGGTTGAAGTGCTGGAAGATCATGCCGATCTCGCGCCGGCGGCGACGCCATCCGGCCTCGTTCAGCGCGGTCACGTCCTCGCCCTCGATCAGGATCCGGCCCGCGGTGGCGTGCTCCAGCCCGTTGACGAGCCGGATCAGCGTTGATTTGCCGGCGCCGGAGCGGCCGATGACGCCGACGATGGCGCCGGCCGGCACGGTGAGGTCGATGCCCGACAATGCGGCCACGGCCTGCTGCCGGTTGCGGCCGGCATAGGTCTTGCCGACCTGCTCGAAACGGATGATCGGATCGGGAACGGCAAAAGGCCGTGCGCCGATGCCCAGAGCATCGGGTTTGACGGGGGCGTTCATCATGTCCTCAGAAATGCGGATGGCAGGACCAGTGGCTGATGCCGAGCTGTTCCAGCGTCACGGCCTGCACCGAGCAACGCTGATCCTCATTGCCGGCCGGCCCCGTTTCCGGAACCGCCCGGCGGAACCAGGCACTGAGCGCCTGCCACAGGGAGAAGACAATCCGCATGGCCGTTACGACGCCAGGCGAAAGGCCGGCGTACCCCGGCGGGGCCCGGCCAGCATGCGCGCGGCCAGCTCCGCCGCGCCAGGGGTGGCGAAGCGGTGGCCGTCGAGGGCGCGGAAGGCGGCGCTCGCCGCGATGAAGGTGAAGAAGCGCTCATCGGCGCGCCGGTTGACGAGGCCGGCCTGCGTCTCGCCGACCTCGATGACATAGGCTTGCTGGGCCGGGCTGTGCCGGCCGGCGGATGGCAATGGAAGGGACATGGCTCTGCTCTCGGGCCGCGTTGCGGCGTTGAAGGTGACGATGGAACGAAGGGGCTTGAGGCGCCCGATGGTCTCAGCGTCGACAGCGGCAGAGCGGGGAACGGAAGCGCGGTCGGTTCCGGAGGTCGTTCGCGTCGGTCATGTCAGTCTCCTCGATCTGGAGCCCACGACCCAGTCGTGGCGCTTTAGCGTTTGGTGACGCGGCGCAAGCTGCTGCTCAAATCTCCGCGGCTCCCGGCACGCCGGAAGCACCGCCAATCTGGTTCAGGAAGTCCTGTTTGTCAATCGCTCCGTTCTTTTAAAGAAACGAGCCGTCGGAGAATAATCTTCTCCGCGACGAGAGGGCGAACGCTGCCGGGGCAGGCACGCTGCGGCAAGAGGTGGGCTTGACCACCGCCTCGAACGAGCGCCATGCATGCCGCATGCCGGCCCGTGCCCGCCTTTTCCAACGGCTGCGCCGCTCCGTTCTCGGGGCGTGGTTCGCTGCCGCCTATGCGCTGACGGTGCTGGCGCTCGCTCTGGCGCCGACGCCTTCCGTCGCGTTCGGGCTGCCCGGCGGCGTTCTGCTCTGCTCGGGCGTGCCGGCGCCGGATGGCCGTTCGGAGATCCCCGCGACGCCGCTCGGCGATCTCGCCCATTGCAAGGGCTGTCCGCATAATCCCGTTCTCGGTGCCCCTCCCGTGCTCGCGGCGCTTCTCGTTGCGCGCCCGGGTGTCCGTCAGGCGCTTTCGCGGCAATGGGATGAGGGTCAGCTCTCCGTCGCCGCGACCGGCCTGCCGCCGTCGCGTGCGCCGCCTGCCATCTGAGCGGCACGTCTTTTCTTTTCGTGATTCCCTTTGATGCCGAAGTGCCGCCGAAAGCGCTGTCGCGCCGGCCGCCGTTCCGCAGGACCATTCCGATGAAGCTCTCGCTTTCCCTCGCCGCCGCCATGCTGGCGCTCTCGGCCGGTTTCGCCTCCGCCCATGATTTCAAGGTCGGGCCGCTCAAGATCGGCCATCCCTGGTCGCGTGCCACGCCGGCTGGCGCCAAGGTCGGCGGCGGCTACCTCACCCTCGAAAATACCGGGACGACGCCGGACCGACTGGTCTCGATCGCGGTTCCCTTCGCCGCGCGCGCCGAAATGCACGAGATGGCGACCAAGGACGGCATCATGACCATGCGCCCGCTGGAGAACGGCATCGAGGTGCCGGCCGGCGGCAAGGTCGAGTTCAAGCCCGGCGGCTACCACATCATGTTCATGGAGCTGAAGCAGCCGCTGAAGCAGGGCGAGATGATGAAGGGTTCGCTGACCTTCGAGAAGGCCGGCACGGTCGATGTCGAGTTCAAGGTGGACTCGATCGCCGCCAAGGGCGGCGAGGGCGAGCACAAGGGGCACTGAGTCAAGCTTCAGCCGTCATGCCCGGGCTCGACCCGGGCATCTCCCCGACGAGAGTCTCGGGCCGCGGCGGCGCGGCGCCCGAGAATGACGCTGTCGTCTCAGATCTTCGCGCGCGGGTCGTGCTTGGCGATCCGGGAGAGCAGATAGTCGACCTCGGCCTTCGCCGCCGCGCTCAAGGCGGAGCCCGGCTTGCGTTGGGCGTCATGGGCCAGGATGCCGCGCTTGGCCATCACATATTTGCGCACGGCCAGGCCCACGCCCTGCTGCTGCTCGTAGCGCATCAGCGGCAGATGCAGGTCGAAGATGTCATGCGCCGCATCGCGCTGGCCGGCCTTCTGCAGCCTGACCACGTCGATCAGCAATTCCGGGAAGGCATAGCCGGTATTGGCGCCATCGGCGCCGCGCTCCATCTCGAAATCGAGGAAGAGCCCGCCATTGCCGGTCACGATCGAGATCGGCCGCAGCGATCCCTCTTTCTGGAATTTGCGCAGCGTCGAGATCTTCTCCAGCCCCGGCCAGTCCTCGTGCTTCAGCATCACGCAGGAGGGATTGTCCATGACGATCTTGCGGATCACCGCCGGCGTCATCACCACCGAGAGCGTCAGCGGATAGTCCTGGATGACGAAGGGGATGTCGGTGCCGATCGCCTCGACGGCCTGCGCGTAATAGCCGGTGATCTGGTCGTCGGTGCGCAGAGAAGGCGGCGGGGCGATCATCACGCCGCCGGCGCCGAGATCCATCACCTGCCGGGCGAGCGAGCGCATTGCCGCGAAGCCCGGTGCCGAGACGCCGACGATGATCGGCTTAGCCCCCATCCTGGCGACGCAACGCTTGACCAGCTCGACCGATTCCTCCGGCTCGAGCTTGGGTGCCTCGCCCATGATGCCGAGCACGGTGACGCCGTCCGAGCCGATGTCGTGATAGAACTGGAACAGCCGGTCGGCTGAGGCCCAGTCGATGCTGCCATCCGGGTTGAACGGGGTCGGCGCGATCGGGAAGACGCCCGAGGCGTCGGAGGTCAGCGGCATGATGGTTCCTCGTCCTGCGCGTGTGATCAGACGATGCGGGTGCGGACGGTGCCGACGCCGGCGATCTCGCCTTCGAGCACGTCGCCCTTGGCGACCGCGGCCACACCCTCGGGCGTGCCGGTGAAGATCAGATCGCCGGGCTTGAGCTCGACGAGGCCGGAGAGATAGGCGATCGTCTCCTCGACGTTCCAGATCTGCTTGGCGAGATCGGAGCTCTGGCGCACGACGCCATTGACGGTGAGCGCGATCTTGCCGGCGCTGGGATGGCCGGCCTGGCTTGCCGGCACGATCTCGCCGACCGGGCCGGACAGGTCGAAGCCCTTGCTCATGTCCCAGGGGCGCCCGGTCTTCTTCGCCGCGTTCTGCAGGTCGCGCCGCGTCATGTCGAGCCCGGCGGCGTAGCCGTAGACATGGGCGAGCGCCTCGGATTCGGGGATGTCCCTGCCGCCGGTGCCGATCGCGACGACGAGCTCCATCTCGTGGTGGAGATCCCCGGTCTTCGTCGGATAGGGCATGTCGGCGCCGTTGATCAGCAGCGCGTCGGCGGGCTTGGTGAAGAAGAACGGCTCCTCGCGGTCGGGGTCGCCGCCCATCTCGCGGGTGTGCTCGGCATAATTGCGCCCGACGCAGAAGACGCGGCGGACCGGGAAGGAGCCGCCGCCGGCAACCGGCACGGCGGTGATCGCCGGCGGGTCGATCACATAGTTGCTCATCGGATGTCTCCCTCTCGATTATCTCCGCGCCGTTCATGCGGGAGCGGCCGCGTTGCCGCAAGGGCTCCCGTTCCGGGAACGGGCCTGCGCGGGAGGCATTGCGCCTAAAGATCGAGGGGCTTTTCGCTCTCGCGGCAAGGTTTTGTGCACCGCGTCGTTGCAACCTCGGCGAAATGCCCCCTACAGTGTCGCGCCGGGTCGATCCGGCTGACGCGTATAGGAAGGGAACACACGTGAGCACGGGAACCGTCAAATGGTTCAACGAGACGAAGGGTTACGGCTTCATCACCCCTGATCAGGGCGGCGGCGACATCTTCGTTCATATCAGCGCTGTCGAGCGCTCGGGCCTGCGCGGTCTGAACGAGGGGCAGAAGATCAGCTATGATCTCGAGCCCGATCGCAAGACCGGCAAGAGCTCGGCGGTCAATCTGAAGGTAGCCTGAAGCGGCGGACCGGAAAGCGCAATCCGCTTTCCGGAGACATCCGGCGCTGAAACAACAGGATAGATCGCCAGTTTGCGCCTGATAAGGGCGCATGGCGATCTAGCGACCAACGACTACGGGAAGACGGGCGGCGGCGGCATCGTTTCCCAAGCCACGGCGAATCTCGATCGCACGGATTCGATTGCTAGGATTCCGGGCCTGTCCGTCGCCTATGGCGGCGGAACGAAGGGGAGGCGCCTCAGGAGCGCCCGGGCGCCGGATGGAAGAGCCGGCCCTTCTCGACGATCAGCACGATGCCGAGCGCGACCAGCCCGCACAGGAAGAAGCCGAGCGTGATCGGCACGACCGTGCCGTCGAAATGCTGGCCGATATAGAAGCCGAGCAGCGCGCCGACCACCGTGGTCACGAAACCCTGGACCGAGGAAGCCGTGCCGGCGACATGGCCGAGCGGATCCATGGCGAGTGCGCCGAAATTCGGGCCGATCAGGCCGAAGCAGAACATGGCGCCGCCCTGGAAGAGCGCGAACAGCAGCAGCGTCTCATGGCCCGAGAGCGCGACCAGCGCATGAGTTCCGGTGAAGAGGATGTAGCCGATCAGCGCGCCATGCGAGACGCGGCGCATGCCGAGCCGCCCGACGATGCGCGAGTTCAGCAGTGAGGCGGCGGCCATGAACAGCGCGATCCCGGCGAAGACGATCGTGAAGAGGTGCGGCACGTTGAAGACGTCGACGAAGACCTGCTGCGCCGAGTTGATGAAGCCGAACAGCCCGCCGAGCACGAAGGCCATGGCCAGCATGTAGCCGACGCCGATGCGGCTCGTGAGGGTGGTGCGGAAGGCGGCCGAGACATTGGCGACGTCGATCGGCTTGCGGTCCTCCGGGTGCTGCGTCTCGGGCAGCTTGAACATCACCCAGATCATCACCGCGGCGCCGAACGCCGTCAGGATGCCGAAGATCCAGCGCCAGGGCGCTACCAGCAGGATCGCCTGGCCGATCGAGGGGGCGAGGATCGGCACGGCGAGGAAGACGATCAGGGCCAGCGACATCACCCGCGCCATGTCGCGGCCGGAATAGCAGTCGCGCACGATCGAGACGGTGAGGACGCGCGTCGCGGCCGCCCCGATGCCCTGCACCACCCGGGCGATCATCATCGCTTCGAAGGAGCCGGACAGGGCCGCGCCGATGCTCGCCAGCACATAGACGCTGAGCCCGAACAGCAGCACCGGCCGCCGTCCGTAGCGATCGGAGATCGTGCCGTAGAAGATCTGCGAGACGCCGAAGCCGAGCAGATAGGCCGTGATGATCCATTGCCGCTGATTGGCGGCGGCGATGCCGAGCGCCTCGGCCATCTCCGGCAGGGCCGGCAGCATGGAATCGATCGCGAGCGCGTTCGTCGCCATCAGCGCGGCGGTCAGCCCTACGAAAGGATAAAAGCCCATGCCGTGGCGCGGCCGGACGATGGCTGTCATGTCGTTCATGGCGAAACTGCGAGGTAGGCGCGCAAAATGGCGCGCAAAGGCAAGCTGCCCAGCTTGCCTTCACCGTGTAAATCGGCCGGCAAGACGCGGCAACCCGCGATGTCGGCGGCGCGCCATGCGCTGGGCGCGAGGCCGGGCGTCATCCGGCCTTCTGCATCTGCGCCATCAGCTCGTCGTCGATCTGCTTGGCCCGCAGGGCCGCCGGCCGTGCGGCGAGCCGCGCGCCATAGGCTTCGAAGGCGGGGCGCTTCTCCATCGTGCCGAACTGCAACCCCCACAGGACCTGCGAGCCGACATAGACATCCGCCGCGCTGAAGCGGTCGCCAGCGATATATTCGCTTTGCGAGACCGCGTATTCGAGCGTGTCCATCGCATCGGCATAGGTGCCATAGCCGACCGATCTTGCCCGTTCGGGCGGAGCTTCCAGCCCGAAGGCCTTGTTGGTCACGGCAGCCTCGACCGGCCCGGCGGCGAAGAACATCCAGCGGTAATACGGTCCGCGCCGATGGTCGCCGGGCGCGGGCGCAAGCCCCGCCTGCGGGAAGGCGTCGGCGAGATAGGCGCAGATCGCGGCGCATTCGGTGACGACCGTCGCGCCGTGCACCAGGGCCGGCACCTTGCCCATTGGGTTGATTGCCTTGTAGGCGGCGCCCTTCATCGGCCCGCCGAAGCCGACGATCTCGGCACGGTAGGGCTGGCCGAGCTCCTCCATCATCCAGCGCGCGATGCGGCCGCGCGACATCGGGTTAGTGTAGAGCACGAGTTCGTCGGACATGGGTTCCGCTCCTGAGAGATCGCGCGGCTTCTATCCTGCGATAGTGACACGCTCCTGTCAGGAGCGTGCCTGACGCGCCGGTGCCGAACTGTTAGTCTGCGCGCGAAGCAGGGCGGGAGCATGAACGAATCACAGCCAATACCCAGCGTCTCCGTCAGCGATGGATGGATGACGATCGATGGGCTGCCGCATCGGTATCAGCAGGGCGCGGCGCGCCGTTTCCGGCTCGATGCAGCGGCGCTGCGCGTCATCCGCGGCTATGCCAGCCGCGACGGGCGGCTCGAGGATGTGCAGCGGCTCGAGGCGGAGGCGCGGATCGTCGGGGGCGCGCTGCGCCGAGCCGGGCTGGATGGAGCGGTGGGCCAGCTGCATCTGACGCTGCGCCCGCTTGCGACCTCGAGCGAGGCGGCGCGGCTCCTGCTGCTGCTCGGCTATCGCGACGAGAACGGCGAGGCCGAGCCTTTCGCCGAGGGCTTTCTCGCGCCTTCCGTCTTCGAGGCCCTGAAAGCCGACATCTTGAGCGGCCTCGCGCAGGAGCTCTCGCTGGAGGCGACGACCAGCCTCTGGATTCGCGAGGAGGACCGTGACACCCCGGCGGGGCAACCGGTCGACTGGTATCTGGGGCCGGCGGCGGATGGGCAGGGCAGCGCGCCCGCCCGTGGCTTCATCGAGAGCATCGAGTGGCGCCAGGCCGTTGCCGTCGCCCCTGAGGCGCCTCATCCGGCCGGATCGGAACCGGCGGCTCCGCTCGATCACGCCGAGTCGGAGGACCACCATCTGGATGACAGCGCCGACCAGCTCCGCCGCATCAACTGGAGCCTCAAGCAGCTCCTGCTCGTTCTGGCCTTCATGCTGATCATCATCGCGATGAAATAGATCTCAGCGCTCGCGGCGCCGGATGCGGCGGATCATCTCGTTGAGCGCCAGCAGCACCAGCGCGAGGATGAAGGGCAGCAGGTAGTAGATCACCCGGAACAGCAAGAGCGCGCCCAGCACATATTCGAAGGGCAACCGGTTGAGCGCGACGAGCATCGTCGCCTCGAACACGCCCAGCCCGCCCGGCGAATGGCTGGCGATGCCGATCAGGCAGCCGAAGATATAGGCGGCGAGGAAGGTCGGGTAGTCGAGATTGTAGCCGCCCGGCAGCAGCACGAAGAGCACGGCGGCGGCGGCGCAGACCTCGCTGGCACCGAGCGCCATCTGGCCGAGCGTCGTGCCGAGGCCGGGCAGGTGCAGGTTCCAGCCCTTGACCCGCAGCGTCCGCTCATCGGTCGCGACCCAGACGAGATAGCCGAGGATGCCGGCCGAGATCAGCCCGCCCACCGCCTGGACGACGAGCGGCGAGGTCCGCGCCAGCATCGCGACCGAATCGGCCGAATAGAACAGGCTGACGCTGAGGATGGCGCCGAGGCCGAGCCAGAAGGTGAGCCCGGCGATCACGGTCAGGCTCGCGACCTCCGAGGCGCGCACGCCCTTGGGCGCATAGATCCAGTAGCGCACCGTGCCGCCGGTCACGATCGGGAAGCCGAGCGTGAAGGACACCGAGTAGCTGGTGAAGGAGGCCAGCGCGGTGGTTCGGTAGGGGATCGACAAGCCCAGCCGGCGCAGCGCCAGGGCGTCGTAGCCGGTGAGCAGCAGATAGCTCAGCGCCGTGAAACAGGCGGCGAGGCCGAGCTGGCGCGGGCTGGCGTTGGAGAAGGCCGCGGCGAGATCGCCCGGATTCATCTGGCCGATGATGTGCCAGAGAACCGCGAGCGAGGCGCCGAAGATCAGGATGCTCGCCAGCGGCCCGAGCCACCACCAGCGGCTGCGCCTGCGCAGGTGCATTCCTGGCTCATGCGGGCCGAAGGACATACGCTCTCTTGGTCGGTTGCGCGCCGCCGGCGGGGAAGGCGGCGCGGTTGCGGAAGCGAGGTCGCCGATGGCGTCCCGGCCCGAGACATAGCGCTTCGACGGCGATGCACAAGCCGTCGAAGCGAATGGAGCGCATGAGGCGGGCGCCGGCCCGCCCCACGCGTTGGGCCTCAGCCGCCGATATTGAAGGCAGCGAGCGCAGCCATGTTGACGATGTCGGAATCCTTGGCGCCGAGCGGCACGATCTGCACCGGCTTGTCGAGGCCGACGATCAGCGGGCCGATCACAGTCGCCCCGCCGAGCTCCTGCAGCAGCTTGGTCGAGATCGAGGCGGAGTGGAAGGCCGGCATCACCAGCACATTCGCCGGCCCGGAGAGGCGGCAGAACGGATACTGGCTCATGATCTCGCGGTTGAGCGCGACATCGGCGGCCATTTCGCCGTCATATTCGAAATCGACGCGCTGGCCGTCGAGGATCTTCACGGCCTCGCGCACCTTCTCGGAGCGTTCGCCGGCCGGATGGCCGAAGGTCGAGAAGGCGAGCATCGCGACCCGAGGCTCGTAGCCGAGCCGCCGGCCGACGCCGGCGGCCTCGATCGCGATCTCGGCCAGCTCCTGCGCCGTCGGCATCTCGGTGATCGCGGTGTCGGCGACGAGCACGGTGCGCTCACGCGAGATCACCACCGAGACGCCGATCAGCCGATGACCGGGTTTCTCGTCGATGACGCGGCGGACCTCGTCGAGCGCGATCGAATAGTTCCGGGTCACGCCCGTCACCATCGCATCGGCATCGCCGAGCGCCACCATCGCGGCGGCGAAATGGTTGCGGTCCTGATTGATCAGGCGCTGGCAGTCGCGGAAGAGATAGCCTTCGCGCTGCAGACGCTCGTAAAGATATTGCGCATAGGCCGAATTGCGGTGCGAGAGCCGCGCATTCTGGACCTCGATGCCCTTGCCTTCGAGATCGACGCCGAGGAAGGTCGCCGTCTCGTAGATGCGCTCGTCGCGGCCGACCAGGATGGCCTGGCCGAGCCCCTGATTGACGAAGGAGGCGGCGGCACGGATGACCTGCTCCTCCTCGCCCTCGGCGAAGACCACGCGTTTCGGATAGCGCCGGACACGCTCGAAGATGCCGTTCAGCGTGCCCGCGATCGGGTCGCGACGGGCCGAGAGCTGGGCCTTGTAGGCCTTGGTGTCGACGATCGGCTTGCCGGCGACGCCGGAATCCATCGCGGCCTTCGCGACCGCCATCGGCACGACATGGATCAGCCGCGGGTCGAACGGCACCGGGATGATGTAATCCTTGCCGTAGCGCGGACGGGTGCCCTGATAGGCGGCGGCGACCTCGTCGGGCACGTCCTCGCGGGCGAGCGCCGCCAGCGACTCGGCGGCGGCGATCTTCATCTCCATGTTGATGGTGGTGGCGCGCACGTCGAGCGCGCCCCGGAAGATGAAGGGGAAGCCGAGGACATTGTTGACCTGATTGGGATAGTCCGAGCGGCCCGTCGCCATGATCGCGTCGTCGCGGATGGCATGGACCTCCTCCGGCGTGATTTCCGGATCGGGGTTGGCCATGGCGAAGATGATCGGGTTCGGTGCCATCGAGGCGACCATCTCCGGCGTCACCGCGCCCTTCTGCGACAGGCCGAAGAAGGCGTCCGCCCCCTCCATCGCCTGCGCCAGCGTGCGCCGGTCGGTGACGGCGGCATGGGCCGATTTCCACTGGTTCATGCCCTCGGTGCGGCCCTGGTAGATCACGCCCTTGGTGTCGCAGAGGATGACGTTGTCGGGCTTGAAGCCCATCGCCTTCAGGAGCTCGATGCAGGCGATGGCGGCAGCGCCCGCGCCGTTGATCACGAGCTTCGCCGAGGTGATGTCGCGCCCGGTCAGGTCGAGCGCGTTGATCAGGCCGGCAGCGGCGATGATCGCGGTGCCGTGCTGGTCGTCATGGAAGACCGGGATGTCCATCAATTCGCGCAGGCGCTGCTCGATGATGAAGCACTCGGGGGCCTTGATGTCCTCGAGATTGATGCCGCCGAAGGAGGGGCCGAGATAGCGCACCGCGTCGATGAACTTGTCCGGATCCTCGGTATCGACCTCGAGATCGATCGAGTCGACATCGGCGAAGCGCTTGAACAGGACGGATTTGCCCTCCATCACCGGCTTCGAGGCGAGCGCCCCGAGATTGCCGAGGCCGAGGATGGCCGTGCCGTTCGAGATCACCGCGACGAGGTTCGAGCGGGTCGTGTAGTCATAGGCGCGCGACGGGTCTTCCGCGATCGCCAGCACCGGCACGGCCACGCCCGGCGAATAGGCGAGCGAGAGGTCGCGCTGCGTCGCCATCGGCTTGGTGGGAACGATTTCGAGCTTGCCGGGCCGCCCTTGCGAGTGGAACAGCAGCGCCTCCTGGTCGGTGAAGGTCGGGCGTGAGCGCTTCGTCGGTCGGTCGGTCATGAAAGGCGTCTTTGTTCTTGAGCGTTTCCTCAGGGGCCGCGACCATAGGGCAGCGCGCCGCCGCACCACAAGCAGCGCCGTTCGACAATACCCATGCCGGAATGGATAAAATCGCGGAGGGGTCAGAGCCTGCTGCGGACGCGCCGCGCGAATTCGCCGACATAGCGGTCGAGCGCCTCGGTCTGCTCGTCGACCTTGCGCGCGGCGGCGGCGACCCGGATGGCGGCGTCGCCCGTGACGCGCGCCTCGGTTCCCACGGCGCCGATATTGGCGCTGACGGTGTTCGCGCTCGCGGCGACGGCCTGGGCGTCGGCCGCGATGCCGGTCGCGATGTCGGCCTGGCGATTGACCACGCTGGCGATGGCGCCGGAGGTTTCCTCGATCGTCGTCATCGTATCCTGGATATGGGCCACGGCTTCGAAGGTCGTGGCGGCGGCGTGGCGGATCTCGCCCAGCGTCGCGGCGATGTCGCGCGTCGCCTTCTGCGTCTGCTCGGCCAGCGTCTTCACCTCGCTTGCGACCACCGCGAAGCCGCGACCGGCCGCTCCGGCACGGGCCGCCTCGATCGTGGCGTTGAGCGCGAGCAGATTGGTGCGGGCCGCGATCTCCTCGATGAAGTCGAGCACGGCGCGGACCTTGTCGGCGGCTTCCGCGAGGCCGGCCACGTCCTGGCGCGTGCTGCGGACATAGCTGGCGGCGGCGCGCACCGTCTCGTCGGCATGGCCGGTCTGGCGGGTCAGTTCGCGGATCGAGGCCTCGATCTCCTCGGCCGCCCGCGCCACGCTGCCGACGCGCAGGGAGGCCGTGCCCGCCTCCTGCGTCACGCCGTCGGCGCGGTGGGTGGTCTTGTTGGCGCTGTCGACCATCTGGCCGGCGGCCTGATGCATGTCGTGGATCGCCTCGCTGACATCGCCCAGCGCCCTGCCGACCGTGCGTTCGAGGTCGCCGGCGAGCTCGTCGAGCGCGGTCCGGCGCAGCGCTTCGATCTCGTCGCGGCGCGTCACCAGCGTCTTCTCGGCGGTGACGTCGAGCAGGATGCCGTCCCAGACATAGGTTCCGTCGGGAAGCCTGCGCCGCGTTGATTCGCTGCGCAGCCAGACCGTGCCGCCATCGGGGGCGTGATAGCGCCCCTCGAAGCGCCAGACCCCGTCATCGGTCATGTCCTCGCGGCGCTGGCCGTCGAAGCGGGCGCGGTCCTCGGCGAACATCTTGCCGAGCCAGACCTCCGGATCGCGTTCGACCTCCTCCCGCGTGATGCCGAGGGCCTTGTCGATGGCAAAGGAGGCGAACTGATAGAACAGCCTGCCATCCGGCTTCAGGATGCACTGGTAGAGCGTGCCGGGGGCGCGCCGGATCAGCGTCCGCAGCCGATAGGCGGTTTCGCGGCGATCATTGTCATGGATGACGACGATGCCGGTGAGGATGATGCCGACCGTGCTGACCAGGATCATGGCCGGCACGGCCTCGCGCAGGAAGCGCTCACCCGCCTCGCCCGGGATGAGGGGCACGGAGGCCAGAAGGCAGACGGCATCGAGCGAACATAGCAGGATCAGGTCGCGCGCCATCAGCGGGCGCCTGCGCCGTGCCAGCCAGATCGCGAAGGCGATGCCGATCAGCATGCGCATCACGATGCCGCTGATGCCGGTGGTGACGCCGACGCCGCCCGTCAGGTAGCGCGCGATGACGAGGGGCACTGCGGTCAGCACCGAGGCCCATGGGCCGCCGATCGGGCCTGCCAGAATGGCGAAGGTGTTGCGCGAATCGACCACCAGCCCTGGCTGGAGCGTGACCGGGTTGGCCATGCTGACGAGCGCGCCGCCCGCGAAGAGCAGGCCGACGACGCAGGAGCGCAGCCAGCTCCGCCCGGCGAACCAGGGAGCGATCACTGTCAGCACCAGCCCGGCGAACAGCAGGAAGAACAGGCTCTGGACGAGATTGATCAGCAAGCGGGCGGCCTTCCGCCGGAAACGATGGAGCCACCCTGCTTTCAATTGTTGAAAGCCGTCCTAACGGATGGCCTTGGCCGCGCATTTTGCTAGCTTGCGCGGCCCATGCGTCACAGCCCTCCCCGCGAAGCCACCCGTTCCGCCGCCCCGGCCGAGGCTGCGCCCGAGCGCGTCACGCCGATGATGGCGCAGTATGTCGAGATCAAGGCCGCGAATCCGGACTGCCTGCTGTTCTACCGGATGGGCGATTTCTACGAATTGTTCTTCCGGGACGCGGAAATCGCCTCGCGCACGCTCGGCATCGTCCTGACCAAGCGCGGCAAGCACCAGGGCGATGACATCCCGATGTGCGGCGTCCCCGTGGACCGCGCCGACGACTATCTCCAGCGCCTGATCGCCGCTGGCCATCGCGTCGCCGTCTGCGAGCAGACCGAGGATCCGGCCGAGGCCAGGAAGCGCGGCAACAAATCGGTGGTGAAGCGCGATGTCGTGCGCCTCGTCACGCCCGGCACCATCACCGAGGAGCGCCTGCTCGAGCCCGGCCGTGCCAGCCTGTTCGTCGCCGTGGCGCGCCGCAAGACCGGCGAGGCCGCCGCCCTCTATGGCGTCGCCGCCATCGACATCTCGACCGGCCGCTTCACCGTGATGGAGACGCCGCAGGAACGGCTTTCCATCGAGTTCTCGCGTCTGGAGCCGCGCGAGATCGTCTGCCCCGATGCGATCCATGACGATCCCGAGCTGAAGGAGTTCTGGCGCGAGATCGCAGTGCCGGTGACGCCGCTCGCCCGCGACGGGCTCGATGCGGCTTCCGCCGAGCGCCGCCTCAAGGAATTCTTCGGCGTCGCGACGCTCGACGCCTTCGGCAGCTTCAGCCGCGCCGAGATCGCGGCGGCCGGTGCGGCCTTGGCCTATGTCGAGCGCACCCAGCTCGGTGCCCGCCCGCCGCTCTCCGCCCCGGTGCGCGATTCGGGTTCCGCGACGATGCTGATCGACGCGGCGACCCGCGCCAATCTGGAGCTGACCCGCACTTTGGGCGGCGAGCGCCAGGGCAGCCTGCTCGCCGCGATCGACCGCACCGTGACGCCGGGTGGCGCCCGCCTGCTGGCCGAATGGCTCGCCGGGCCGCTGACGGAGCAGGGTGCGATCGCCGCGCGCCATGACGCCGTGGAGCTGCTGGTCGCGGATGGCGCGTTGCGCGAGGACCTGCGGCGGGCTTTGGAAAAGGTGCCGGATGTGGCGCGCGCGCTGGCGCGCCTCTCGCTCGACCGGGGCGGCCCGCGCGATCTGGCCGCGCTCGGGGCCGGCCTGACCGCGGCGCGCGACGTCGCGGCCCTGCTCCTTCGCCGCGGCGATCTGCCCGACGAACTCACCCGCGCCATCCGGGCGCTCGGCGAGACCGATCCCGACCTGCCCCTGCGTCTGACCGAGGCGCTTGCCGAGGAGCTGCCGCTCAACCGCCGCGACGGCCGTTTCGTGCGCGAGGGCTACGATGCGGCGCTGGACGAATTGCGCCTGCTGCAGGTCGATTCGCGCAAGGTCATCGCCCAGCTCCAGGCGCGCTACGCCACCGAGACCGGCTGCCGCACCCTGCGCATCAAGCACAACGCCATGCTCGGCTATTTCGTCGAGGTGCCCCAGGCGATCGGCGAGGAGTTCCTGAAGGACCCCTGGCGCGCGACCTTCGTGCATCGCCAGACCATGTCGGACGCAATGCGCTTCTCCTCGGTCGAGCTCGGCGAGCTCGAGGCCAAGATCGCCTCCGCCGCCGACCGGGCTCTGAAGCTCGAGCTCGCCATCTTCGCCCGGCTGACCGAGGCGGTGCTGGCCCAGGCCGAGCCGGTCAAGGCGGCGGCGCTGGCGCTGGCGGCGCTCGACGTCGTCGCGGCGCTGGCCGATCTCGCCGCCCGCGAGGGCTGGAGCCGACCCATCGTCGATGCGGGCGCGGCCTTCTCCATCGAGCGCGGCCGCCATCCGGTCGTCGAAGCCGCGCTGAAGCGCGACGGAAAGCCCTTCGTCGCCAATGATACCGAATTGTCGCCGCCCGGCTCCGAGGCGACCGGCGGGCGCATCTGCCTGATCACCGGCCCGAACATGGCCGGTAAGTCGACCTTCCTGCGCCAGAACGCGCTGATCGCGGTTCTCGCGCAGATGGGCTCCTTCGTGCCGGCGGCAAAAGCCCATATCGGCATCGTCGACCGTCTGTTCTCGCGCGTCGGCGCCGCCGACGATCTGGCGCGTGGCCGTTCGACCTTCATGGTCGAGATGGTCGAGACCGCCGCGATCCTGAATCAGGCCGGTCCGCGCGCGCTCGTCATCCTCGACGAGATCGGGCGGGGCACCGCGACCTTCGACGGCCTCTCCATCGCCTGGGCGGCGATCGAGCATCTGCATGAGGTCAATCGCTGCCGCAGCCTGTTCGCGACGCATTATCACGAGCTGACGGCATTGGGAGACCGGCTCGACCGCGTCGCCAACGCGACCGTGCGCGTCACCGAATGGAAGGGCGAGGTCGTTTTCCTGCATGAGGTCGTGCCGGGCGCGGCCGATCGCTCCTACGGCATCCAGGTCGCCAAGCTCGCCGGCCTGCCGCCGGCGGTGGTCGAGCGCGCCCGCGCCATTCTCGGCGAGCTGGAGAAGACCGAGCGTGAGAAGCCGGTCGCTTCGCTGGTCGACGACCTCCCGCTCTTCGCCGCGCCGCTCCGGCGCCCGACGGCCGTGGTCACGGAAGATCAGCCCGACGGCTTGCGCGACGAACTGGCCGGGATCGAGCCGGACGAGATGACCCCGCGCGAGGCGCTGGAAGCGCTCTATCGGCTGAAGGGGCTGGCCTGAAGCCTGCTCTATCCCAGCCGCTTGATGCTGGTGATCGCGCCGAAGCTCTTGTCGCGGATGCGGTCGTGCGCCTCGCGCAGCGGCTCGCGATGCACGTCCATCGTATGGCCATTGGCGTGCAGCAGCGTGTCGGGAGCGGTCAGGATGCCGACATGGCCTTTCCAGAAGACCAGGTCGCCGCGCTTGAGCCCGGACAGGCTCTCGTCGAAGGCGACGGCCGTGCCGAGCCCGGCTTCCTGCATGTCGGAATCGCGCGGCGCGGCGATGCCGGCGGCCGCGAGCGCGAGCTGCGTCAGCCCGGAGCAGTCGAGCCCGAGGCTGGTCTTGCCGCCCCAGAGATAGGGCACGCCGAGGAAGCGCTCGGCGCCCCCAACGTAATCGGGCTCGAAGCGGTCGAGCGTGGCAAGATGCTTCAGGAAGACATGGCCGCCATCGCTGAGGACAGCGAAATCGCCCGTTTCTCCTGCCACCGTGACCGCGGCGTTGAGCGAGAGCACCGCGAGCGGCGGCAATTTGATCGAGGGGCCGGGATAGACAAAGGTCCTGAGCGCGCTGACACGATGCGTCGGAGCCGGAGCATCGGCCCGCAGGCAATCATCCGGCAGATAGCCGACATAGCCGTCGCCTGCGAGCTGAACCCAGGCCCAGCCTTCATAACGCTCATAGACCTGCACCAGCTCGCCCGCGAGCGCCTCGGTATCGAGGGCCGCGTCCGGTCGCGGTTCGCGCCGCAGCGGCGCGGAGGCTGCGACCACGCGCATCGGCTGCGGCTCGGCGAAGGCGGGTGCCTTGACCTGCCCGCGCAGATGGCTGGCGGCGAGATCGGGACGGAAAGCGGTGATGCGACGGTCGAGAATCACGGTCATGGCGGCAATCTAGAGCATGTCGGACGAGATCGTCATTGCGGGAGCGCAGGCACCGAAGCGATTCAGGGCGGAGGAGGCCTCAACCCGCCCCGATCTCCTTCGCATGCTCGGTGACGAGGTCTCCCAGCCGCTCCACGGCCAACGCCCCTGCGACGGTGCGCTGGATCACGACATTGCGCCGGTCCTCCTCGTCGCGCTTGCGGGTGAGCAGGCCGAGCTTGCCGAGCGTGTCGAGCGCGCGGGTGATGACCGGCTTGGTCACGCCGAGCTGCCTCGCCAGCCCCCTGACCGTATGCGGCGGCAATTCGAGATAGACCGTGAGAAGGATCGCGGTCTGGCGGGCGGAGAGGTCGGCCTGCCCGTCCCGCACCAGATCGAGATGCACCTGCCGCCAGAGCCTGAGTGCCTGCGAGGGCCTGATCTCCAACGGCATGCGGACGGGGTTCCAGATCGTTACGGACCCGTATCATTATCCTGCAGGGGGAAAGGCGCAATCGGCTTCGCCGATCAGCCTTAACCGGCCGGGTAGAGTTGCTTCGCCAGCGCGTAGCTCAATCGCGCCGCCTGGCATTCGCCGCCTTCCGGGCGGCCGGGTTTGGTTGTGGGGTTCCAGCCATAGATGTCGAAATGGGCGTAGGACTGCGTGCGTTCGACGAAGCGGTTGAGGAAGAGCGCCGCCGTGATGGAGCCGGCCATGCCGCCGCTCGAAACATGGTTCACATCGGCGATCTTGGAATCGAGCATGCGGTCATAGGGAGCCCAGAGCGGCAGTCGCCAGACCGGATCGTTCACCGCGAGGCCGATCCGCGCGATCTCGGCGGCGAGCCCTTCGTCATGCGTGTAGAAGGGCGGCAATTCCGGCCCCAGCGCCGTGCGGGCCGCGCCGGTCAGCGTGGCAAAGTCGATGAGCAGCTCCGGCGCCTCCTCGTCGGCGAGCGCCAGCGCATCGGCGAGGATCAGCCGCCCCTCCGCATCGGTGTTGCCGATCTCCACGGTGAGGCCCTTGCGGCTGGGCAGGATGTCGCCGGGGCGGAAGGCCGAGCCGGAGATCGCGTTCTCGACCGCCGGCACCAGCAATCGCAGGCGCACGGGCAGCTTCGCCAGCATGATCATCCGGGCGGCGGCGATGGCGGCGGCCGCCCCGCCCATATCCTTCTTCATCAGCAGCATGGCGGCCGCGGGCTTGATGTCGAGCCCGCCGGTGTCGAAGGCGACGCCCTTGCCGACGAGCGTGACCTTCGGATGGGCCGGATCGCCCCAGACCAGATCGATGAGGCGCGGCGCCCGTGGCGAGGCCCGGCCGACCGCATGGATCATCGGCAGGTTCTCGGCGATCAACTCGTCGCCGGCGATGCTGGTGACGCTCGCGCCGCATTCGGCCGCGAGCACCTGGATCGCCGCCTCGATCTCGTCGGGGCCCATGTCGTTGGCCGGCGTGTTGACGAGGTCACGCGCCAGCATCGCCGATTCGGCGATCAGGCTGATCTCCGCCCCGTCCACGCCCGCGGGCAGGACGAGCCGGGCCTTCGCCGGCGCAGGCTTGCGGTAGCGGTCGAAACGGTAGCCCTGCAGCAGCCAGCCGAGCGTGGCCAGGTCGGGATCGTCGATCTCTCCCGCGAGCGCATAGTCCCCCGCCGGCAATTGCGCCGCCAGCCGCGCGGGCGCGAAGGGATCGCGGTTGCGGCCCGGGCTGTCGAGGCCGAGCAGCACGGCGGCGAGCCGCCCTTGGGCATCCGGCAGGAAGCAATGCTGCCCCGTCCGCGCCGTGAAGCCCTGCGCCAGCGCGAAGCTGCGCTGCTCGGATGTCAGGCGTTCCTGAAGATCGGGCCAGCCCGGCGCGGAAACGGCATGAACGGGGATCGCGGCGGCGGCGGCGGAGGTCAGGAGGCTGTGCACGGGCGGGAACCGGTTTCGGGGCGGCGGGAGTGGCTGGTTAACAATGCATTAGGGTTAACGCTTTATCACCGGAGCGACCAGACGAACCCATCAGGACGTAAGTCCGCGAGGCTATCCGGCCCATGTCGCAAACACAGCCCGCTTCCCGCCCTCCGTTCCCGCGTCGCCGGCGTGCCGGTCTCGGTTTCGCCGTTGGCCTTGCGGCGCTGGCGCTCGCCGGCTGCCAGAGCCGCGGCGGCCCTGGCGACATCACCGGCTCGATCGGCCGCAGCCAGCCGGCTCAGCCGCGCACAGCCTCCGACTGGCAGGCCGAGCGCGACAGTTGGGCCAGGCGCTACGACGCCAATCCGAAGGACCGTGACGCGGCGTTCTACTATGCCCGTGCCTTGCGCGCCTCCGAACAACATGCCCAGGCCCTCGCCGTTCTGCAGAACGCGGTGCTCGTGCATCAGGACGATCGCGAACTGCTCGGGGCCTATGGCCGTTCGCTCGCCGACAATGGCCGCCTGCGCGAGGCCGACGAAGTGCTCTCCCGCGCGCATTCGCCGGAGCGGCCGGATTGGCGCATCCTCTCGGCCCAGGGCACCGTCGCCGACCAGCTCGGCGAGCACGACCGGGCGCAGCAGCTCTACCAGACCGCATTGAAGCTCGTGCCGAACGAGCCGACGGTGATGTCCAATCTCGGCCTCTCGCTGGCGCTGTCGCGGAACCTGCCGGAGGCGGAGCGCGTCCTGCGCCAGGCGGCGGCTACGCCCGCGGCCGATGCGCGCGTCCGCCAGAATCTGGTTCTCGTCCTCGGGCTGCAGGGCCGCTTCGGCGAGGCGGAGACGCTCGCCCGCCAGGACCAGAGCCCGGCGGAAGCGGCGGCGGCCATCGCCTATCTCAAGCGCAGCGTCAGCCAGCAGAACAGTTGGGAGCTGCTGAAGGGAAAAGCCCGCGTGCAACCGGCGCCGAAGCCGCCCTTGGCGCGAGGGCCGGGCGCGGCCAGCACACAGGATCAAGGCTGACCCTGTCGAGGAGGACGCCGGCGATCGGCCGACTATGAGCGTGGCCCGATCAGGGCCAGCTAATGAAGACTGAACAAGGGTGATGAAGCCGCCGCCGCGCCGAGTTCGTTGGCGCTCGCCTGCAGCCAGGGGGCAATCTCGGCCATCCGTTCCCGGGTCATCCGGATCGTCGGGCCTGCTACGCTGATCGTTCCGACCGGATGCCCGACGCCGCGCTTGCGGATCGCGGTGGCCATGGCTGATGTGCCGACCTCGTAGGCCTCGGTCACGCAGGCGTAGCCGAGCCTGCGCGTCTGCTCGATTTGCTCGAGCAGCTGATCGATCGTACGCGGCGCGTTGGGCCCCAGATCCGGCCGATGCAAGCCTTGTCTTTCGACCACCATCCGCAGCTGCGCATCGTCGAGGCTCGCGAGCCAGGCCTGCCCGTTCGCGGTGGCGGCAAGATAGACTTCGGTCTCGGTATGGGGGACGTAGAACAGTCCGCTTTGCGCGCTCTGGGATTTGGCGACCCAGGTCAGATGGTCGCTTTCGACGACCGCGAGCCTCACCAATTCCCCCGTTCGCTTGGCGAGGTCGTCGAGAATGGGCTGGACGAGGTCGGTGATGCCGCTGGTTCCGAGATAGGCGAGCCCCAGCGCCGCGAGCTTGACGCTGAGACGCACCGCGCCATCGGGCGAGCGGAAGACGAAGCCGCCTTCGACGAGCCCCTGAACCGTCCGCTCGGCTGCGGCCTGTGGAATCTTCAGCAGTTGCGCCAGTTCGCGCGGGGCAAGGCCGTTCGGATACTGCGCCAATGTTTCAAGCATGCCGAGAGCCCGGATTCGACTGGACATGTCAGTGCGCCGTCCCGGGGAACAAGGGCAGTTCCTCGCTGGCCTTGGCGATCGCCTCCGCCGTTTCGCGCAGCGGCGGCAGGATGCGATCCATCGCTTCGCTCGTCATGCGGATGACGGGGCCGGCAACGCTGATCGTGCCGATCGGGCGTTTCGAGCGCTCGCTGAAAGCCGCGACGGCGATGGCCGCGGTTCCTGGCTCGTAGGTTTCGAAGATCTTGGCGTAGCCCAGTTCCCGCGCGGTCTCGACGAAGCCCAGCAGCTCGCGCATCGTCCGCGGCGCGTTGGGGCCGTATCCCTCGCGCTTCAGGCCCTGCCGGGCCGCCAATTGCAGCGCCTCGTCCTCGTCCAGGCAGGACAACCAGGCATGGCCGTTCGAAGTCGCGGCCAGATAGACCTCGGCGCCTTCATCGGGGTTGTAGAGCAGCCCGCGCCGCGCACCTTGCGCCTTCGCGACGCGGATCAGTTTCTCGTCGTGGATCACGGCCAGCGTCACCAGCTCGCCGGTCTTGTCGGCGAGTTGGTCGAGAAGCGGCTGGATCCGGGTGGTCACCCCGGCGGAAGCCAGGTGGCTGAAGCCGAGCGCGACGATCTTGGCCGTCAGCCGATAGGCCCCGCCCTCGAACTCCTGGCGGACATAGCCTTCATCCTTGAGATCGGCGAGCAGCCTATGCGTCGCACTGCGGGGGATCGCCAATGCGTCGGCGATCGCCATCAGCGGCAGGCCGCCGGCGTGGCGCGACAGCATCTCGATAATCGCGATCGCCCGATCCATGGCGCCTCCATTCCAATTGGAAGCTTATTCAAATTGGAACGCAGTGTCACTTCTCTTGACCGCAGTGGAACTATGATATCTATGGAACCAGTTCCACTTTATCGAACGGGCCCGATCCGTGGCGGTAGCCTCCTTCGTCAACGACAAGCGCGATGCTCCAGCCGTGGAGTCGATCACCGGTCGCACGCGCCTCTTCGCCGTGCTCGGCGATCCGGTGGCGCAGGTCATGGCGCCGGCCATGATGAACCGACTCTTCCGCGAGCGGGGCGTGGATGCCGCACTGGTTCCGATGGAGGTGTCGCCGGGCGATCTGGCTGCCGTCGTCGAAGGTCTGAAGCGGATCGGCAATCTCGACGGCTTCCTTGTCACGGTGCCGCACAAGCTCGCGGTCATCAGTCAGGCGGATCGCCTGAGCGAGGCCGCGCGGCTGGCGGGGTCCGTCAATGCGATGCGGCGCGAGGCCGACGGCACATGGTCGGGTGACAATTTCGACGGGGCGGGCTTTGTGCGGGGTCTTCTCGGCGCCGGCCACGCCATCGCGGGCAGGCGCCTCACGCTCGTCGGCGCGGGAGGGGCGGGCGTCGCGATCGCCGCCGCGGTCCTGCAGGCGGGGGCATCGGCAGTGTCGGTCGTCGACATCGATCCGGCGCGGGCAGAAGCGCTCGCGGGCCGTCTTGGCGAGCGCTGGCCGGGTCTTGCGCGGGCCGCAAGCTCCCCCGATCCGGCGAGCGACGTGGTGGTGAACGCCACGCCGCTGGGTTTGCGCGAGGATGATCCGCTGCCCTTCGCGCTGGATGGCCTGCGCGCCGAAGCCATCGTTGCCGACATCATCATGAAGCCGGCGCAGACGCGGCTGCTGCGCGAGGCTGCGGCGCGCGGCCTGCGGACGCATCCCGGACTTCCGATGCTGAACGAGCAGATTCCCCTCTACCGGGAGTTCTTCCGCATCCCCTGAGACACCGACCCCGGCGAAAGACCGGGGCGCCTGGAGGAAACCTTGACGTATCAGTTCGATTTCTCGGTCCTGCTTCCCTATTGGGAGCAGCTGCTGCGCGGCTGCTGGCTGACGATCCTGCTCTCGGCGATCTCGATCTCGGCCGGGCTCACGATCGGCATCCTGACGGCGCTTGCCAAGCGAAGCCGGTTCACGACGGCACGGATCGCGGCCGGCACCTATGTCGAGATCATCCGGAACACGCCGTTCCTGGTGCAGGTCTTCTTCATCTTCTTCGGCCTGCCGGCGCTCGGCATCAGCTTCCAGCCCTGGAGCGCCGCCATCCTGGCGCTGAGCCTCAACTGCGGCGCCTTCTCGGCGGAGGTCATCCGCGGCGGCATCGACGCGATCGCGCGCGGCCAGTACGAGGCCGGCACGGCGCTCGGCCTCAAGCCGCTGCAGATCTTCCGCCACATCGTCCTGAAGCCGGCGCTGCGGATCATCTTCCCGGCTCTGTCCGGCCAGTTCGTGCTGACGCTGCTGACGACCAGCATCGTCTCGTCGATCTCGGCGGAGGAGCTAACCTCGATCGCCCAGTCGATCGATACGCTGACCTTCCGCAGCTTCGAGATCTACATCGTCGCGACGATCCTCTACCTGACGATGTCGTTCGGCTTCGCGACTTTGTTCAAGCTGATCGACCGCGTCTATTTCTCCTATCCGGTGAAGTGAGGGCGCCATGATCAGGCAATTCGGTCTGCCGGAAGCGCTCGCCATCCTCTCGGGTGTGCAGGCGACGATCCTTCTCTCCCTGATCGCCTTCGTCGGCGGCGGTGTCGTCGGGCTCGCGGTTGCGCTGATGCGCACTTCGGAACGGACATGGCTGCAGCGCTGCGCCGGCTTCTATATCGACTTCTTCCAGGGCACGCCGCTGCTGATGCAGCTCTTCCTCGTATTCTACGGGTTGCCGGTGCTCGGCTACAAGGTGAACCCCTGGATCGCCGTCGCCATCGGTTTCACGCTGCATGCCAGCGCCTTCCTCGGAGAGATCTGGCGCGGCAGCATCCAGGCCGTGCCGCGCGGGCAGACCGAGGCCGCCTATGCTCTGGGCCTGAGCTATGCCTCCCGCATGCGCAACGTCGTGCTGCCGCAGGCGATGCGGATCTCCGTCGCGCCGACCGTCGGCTTCATGGTGCAGCTCATCAAGGGCACTTCGCTCGCCGCGATCATCGGCTTCGTCGAATTGTCCCGCGCCGCCCAGATCATCGCCAGCGCGACCTACAAGCCGCTGCTCGCCTATGGCTGCGCGGCGATCGTCTACTTCGTCCTCTGCTTCCCACTTTCACGCCTGAGCATGCGCCTCGAGAAGCGCTTCGCCGTGAAGACCTGACGACCCCTGAAAACAACATCAACCGGAGGAAACACCCATGAACTGGATTCAGACGTTCCGGCGTACGGCGCTGGCTTCGGCCATCGTGCTGGCAGCCGCATCCGCGATGGCCGGAGCCGCTGCGGCGCAGACGGTGGAGTCGATCAAGAAGGGCGGCGTGCTCAAGATCGGCTCGCAGGTCTCCCAGGTGCCCTGGGGCTTCAGTGATGCTTCCGGCAAGCTGACGGGCTTCGACATCGAGCTCGGCGAGATGCTGGCGAAGGATCTCGGCGTGAAGGCCGAGGTCACGCCGGTCACGTCGAGCAACCGCGTCGCCGCGCTGCTGACCGGGCAGGTCGACGTGCTGGCGGCGGTGATGGGCATCTTCGCCGACCGGCAGAAGGTCGTGCTGTTCTCGCGGCCCTACACCACCAACGACACGATCTATATCGGCAAGGCCTCGGCCAACATCAAAGGCTGGAACGACCTGAAGGGCGTCCGGGTCGGTGTTCCGCGCGGCACGCCGCAGGACATCGCCATCACCAAGGCGGCGCCGGCGGGTGCCACCATCCAGCGCTTCGACGACGACGCCGCGACCGTGCAGGCGCTGATCGCGGGACAGGTCGACATGATCGGCGGCGCCGCGACCCAGGTTCCGAACATCGCCCAGGTGGCCGGTCCCGGCAAGTTCGAGCAGAAGTTCATCGTGGCGCGCGCCTATAACGCCTTCGCGGTGCGGCCCGGCTCGCGCGAATGGGCCGATTATCTCAGCGATTTCGTCGCCCGCAAGCTGGCGAGCGGCGAGTTGCCCGCCCTGTACAAGAAGTGGATCGGCGGCGAGCTCGCCGAGATGCCGAAGACGGGCGAGGGCGAAGCCGCGCTCCCGGTTTCGATGGTGCAGTGACCGCGCGCGGGCGGCCTCCCCGCCGCCCGCCACTCTTCGGAATGAGCAAGACCATGTCAGTCAATCCCGATCAACGAAGCCGCGCGAGCGCATCCGCCGACGCCCCGATCATCGAGATCGCGGGCCTGCGGAAATGGTTCGGCACCTTCCAGGTCCTGCAGGACATCGCGCTGACCGTTGCGCGCGGTGAGCGGATCGTCATCTGCGGGCCGTCGGGCTCGGGCAAATCGACGCTGATCCGCTGCGTCAACAGCCTCGAGCGCTATCAGGAAGGACGCCTCATCGTCGACGGATACGATCTCGGCGCCGGGCAGAAGAACATCGACACCGTGCGCGCCGAAGTCGGCATGGTGTTCCAGCAGTTCAACCTCTTTCCCCATCTGACGGTGATGGAGAACTGCATGCTGGCGCCGATGAAGGTGCGCGGCACGCGGAAGAAGGAGGCGCAGGAGCTGGCGATGCGCTTTCTCACCCGCGTGCGGATCGCCGACCAGGCGCTGAAATATCCGGCGCAGCTTTCCGGCGGCCAGCAGCAGCGCGTCGCGATTGCCCGCGCGCTCTGCATGACGCCGAAGATCATGCTGTTCGACGAGCCGACCTCGGCGCTTGACCCCGAGATGGTCAAGGAGGTGCTCGACACCATGGTCGGCCTCGCCGAGGACGGCATGACGATGCTCTGCGTCACCCATGAGATGGGCTTCGCCCGCAAGGTCGCCGACCGCGTGATCTTCATGGATGCCGGACAGATCGTCGAGATGGGCAAGCCTGAGCCCTTCTTCGCGAACCCGCAGAATCCCCGGACGCAAGCCTTCCTCGGGCAGCTCCTGCACTGACGCATCGCAAGCCGCGCGGGCAGTGC
Source organism: Allobosea sp. RCC_152_1 (assembly GCF_041360765.1). Classification (NCBI taxonomy): domain Bacteria; kingdom Pseudomonadati; phylum Pseudomonadota; class Alphaproteobacteria; order Hyphomicrobiales; family Alloboseaceae; genus Allobosea; species Allobosea sp. RCC_152_1. Next base: position 444,968 of record NZ_JBFUPU010000004.1, on the reverse strand, counting down.
CCATCGCCGCAGACGTTTTCCAAAGGGACCCATCATGCTTCCGGGCAAGTTCTACGAAGAGATCCAGATCGGCGACGAACGCCTGACGCCGCGTGTCACCGTCACCGAGGGCCATGTCCTGGCCTATGCCGGCGTCGCCGGCGACTTCTCGCCGATCCATATGGACGAGGTTTATGCCCAGTCGACGGTGTTCGGCGGGCGCATCGCCCATGGGCTGATGGGGTTGTCGCTGACCGACGGCATGAAGGTGCAGTCCGGCTTCTTCCATGACGGCATCGCGCTCGGCTGGAGCTGGAACTTCAAGAAGCCGATCCGGATCGGCGATACCTTGCAGGTGAAGTTCCGCGTCGCCGATATGCGCATTCCGAAGAGCCGCAGCGACATGGGTATCCTGACCATCGCCATCGCGCTCCTCAACCAGCATGGCGAGGTGGTCCAGGAGGGCGAGCACCGGCTGATGGTGCCGCGCAAGCCGGACGCAGGCCAAGCGGAGGCCAACTGATGGCCCGCAACAAGTTCATGAGCGCCGATCAGGCCGTCGGACTGATCAAGGATGGCGACACCGTCGCGCTCGTCGGCGGCGGCGGCGGCCTGATGGAGGCGACGCATACCTTCCGCGCGGTCTCGCGCCGCTTTCTCTCGACCGGCTATCCGCGCCAGCTCACTGTGCTCCATGCGCTTGGGATCGGCGACAAGAAGAGCGAGGGGATGAACCACTTCGCCCATGAGGGGCTGGTCAAGCGCGTCATCGGCGGCCACTGGGTCTGGTCGCCGAAGATGCAGGAGATGGCCCGCGACGAGAAGATCGAGGCCTATGTCCTGCCCAGCGGCTGCGTGATGCAGCTCTATCGCGAGATCGGCGGGCAGCGGCCGGGCCTGTTCACCCATGTTGGCCTCGGCACCTTCGTCGATCCGCGGCACCAGGGCGGCAAGATGAACGCCTCCGCCAAGGAGGATCTGGTCGAGGTGGTCAATCTCGGCGGGCAGGAACTGCTCTGGTACAAATCCTTCCCGATCAATGTCGCGATCATCCGCGGCTCCTTCGGCGATGCCGACGGCAATATCAGCCTCGACCAGGAGGCCGCGAATGTCGATGTCTATGCGGCGGCCCTCGCGGCGCATAATTCCGGTGGCATCGTCATCGCGCAGGTCCGCACGGCGGTGGATGTGAACTCGCTTCCGGCGCGATCGGTCCGGGTTCCCGGCGCCATCGTCGACGCAGTGGTGGTCGATCCCGACCAGCGCATGAGCTACGACCTGCCCTATGATCCGCTGATCTCCGGCGAGCGCCGCGGGCCCACCCCGCTCGATCCGCCTGAGCCGCTCAACATTCGTTCGCTGATCGCCCGGCGCGCCTACCAGGAATTGACCGAGGGCGACGTCATCAATTTCGGCGTCGGCATCGGTGAGGGTGTCGCCAAGATGGTCGCGGAACGCGGCGAGGTCGGGCGCTATTACCAGACCATCGAGCACGGCACCTATGGTGGCTCGCTGCTCGTCGGGCTGCTCTTCGGCTTCGCGCGCAGCGCCTCGGCGATGATCGACGGCCCCTCGCAGTTCGACTTCTACGCCGGCGGCGGGCTCGATACCGCCTTCCTCGGCTTCGGCGAATTGGACGAGGCGGGGGACGTCAACGTCTCGAAGCTCGGCGGTCTCACCGTTGGGCCGGGCGGCTTCATGGACATCGCCCAGAACGCGAAGAAGGTCGTGTTCTGCGGAACCTTCGATACCAAGGGCAGCAAGCTTCAGCTCGGTGACGGCAAGCTGACGATCGCACAGCACGGCCATGTGCAAAAACTTGTCGGCAAGGTCGAGCAGATCACCTATTCCGGCAAACAGGCGCTGAAGCGCGGCCACAAGGCGGTGTTCGTGACGGAGCGGGCTGTCTTCAACCTCGAAAACGAGGGGCTCGTCCTGAGCGAAGTCGCGCCCGGCGTCGATATCCGCCGCGACATCCTCGAGCGGATGGACTTCATGCCGCTCATTCCCCGCGATCCGCAGCTCATGGACAGCGCGATCTTCACCGACTGAACCGGCCTTTGATCCGTTCCGAGGACATCATGGACTATCGCAATCTCGGCCGCAGCGGCCTCAAAGTATCGCGCATCGCCCTAGGCTGCATGAGTTATGGCGACCCGACCCGCGGCAACCATAGCTGGGTGATGGGCGAGGAGGAGGGGCGCCCCTTCATCCGCAAGGCGCTGGAAGCCGGCATCAACTTCTTCGACACGGCGAATGTCTATTCGGACGGCGCCAGCGAGGAGGTGCTCGGCCGCGCCATCCGCGACTTCACGACGCGCGAGGCGGTCGTCATTGCCACCAAGGTCTATGGCCGGATGCGTCCCGACGCGAACGGCCAGGGCCTATCGCGCAAGGCGATCTTCTCCGAGATCGACGCCAGCCTGAAGCGCCTCGGCACCGACTATGTCGATCTCTACCAGATCCATCGCTGGGATTATGAGACGCCGATCGAGGAGACGCTGGAGGCGCTGAGCGACGTCGTGAAGGCGGGCAAGGCGCGCTATCTCGGCGCGTCCTCCATGCATGCCTGGCAATTCATGAAGGCGTTGGGCTTGCAGCGCCAGCATGGCTGGGCGCCGTTCGTTTCGATGCAGAACCATCTGAACCTCCTTTACCGTGAGGAGGAGCGCGAGATGCTGCCGCTCTGCCGCTCCGAGGGCATCGGCGTGGTGCCGTGGTCGCCGCTGGCGCGCGGCCGGCTGACGCGGCCCTGGCAGGACGAGCCGGCGACGGCGCGTGCCGCGGCCGATGAGGTCGGCAAGGGCTTTTACGACAAGTCAAAGAGCGCCGACCGTGCCGTGGTCGACCGGGTGGGGGACATCGCAGAACAGCGCGGGGTTCCGCGCGCCCAGATCGCGCTGGCCTGGCTGCTGCACAAGAACGGCGTCACGGCGCCTCTGATCGGCGCCACCAAGATGGCGCAGCTCGACGATGCGCTGGCGGCGCTGCCTTTGAGGCTCTCCGAGACGGATATCGCCGCCCTGGAGGAGCCCTATGTCGCCCATGAGCTTTCGGGTTTCGCTTAGGTCAGGGACCGTGCCTTCGGTCACGCGATCATAAAAGCGACCTCCGCGAGGCGGGTATGCCAATCGCGGTCGTCCAACGCCTTGGCGGGCCTCAAGCCGGCGCGATGACCACGGCCTCGCAGGAGCCCGCGGACGCAGCCGGCCGATGCTCGACGCCGTGCGGAATTACGATGAACTCGCCTTCGCGCACGGTTTCCTCGCGATCGCGGAACTCCATGAGCAGGGTGCCCCTGTGCACGAAGACGAGCTTGTCGTCGTTCAGCTCGAAGCGCCAGGCCGAGGGGGACTCGATGCGGACGAGCTTGATCGCCATTCCGTTGATGCGGCCGGGGACGATGGCCTCGCCGGAGGTCGGCAGCCCCGCGAAGGAGGCGGCGAGGTTGTTCTTGCTGAACGGCGAGAGATGGTTGTTCAGCCGCGCGACGTCGCGGATGATGGCGGAGAGCTGGTCGGGCACGCACTTGCTGCCGGCGGGGTACTTGCCGTCAAGAGCGGCAGTGCCGATGGTGAAGCCGGCTGCACCAGCCTCCTTCACGATGGCGATGCGCTCGGGCGTGTCGATCGACCCGGCGATGTAGACCGGCTTCGAGACCGCCTTACAGACCGCCATCATCAGAGCTGGAACGTCGCCCTTGGAGCGATAGGCGAGGAGATCGAGCCCATGCACGCCGTCGCGCGCGGCGAGCGACCTCGCGCTGTCGACGATCTCCTCGATGCTGCCTTCCAGCACGCTTGGGTGGCCGACGATGCGCCCAGGGAAGGGGCAGTATTGGATCGACGAGCCTGCAATGATCGGCAGCACATCCTCGGCGTGAGTGCCGCCGAGCAGCATGTCGACACCGATGTCGAGGGCGGCCCTGGCCGATGCGGTCTCGCTGTCGCGGTCGAGCGAGACGACCTCGAGATAGGAGGTCGCTCCCCCCGCCTTGATCGCAGCGTTCAGTGCCTTGAGCTGCGAGATCGGGAGACCGATATCCTTGAAGCCGATATGGCGGACGCCGAGGCTGAGCGCAGTCTGCAGCTGCTGCGCGGCGTCCTCGACCGTGCGGTCGTTGCGCGTCAGCATGAAGATGAAGCGAAGTCCCATGACGCTGCCTTTCAGATGCGGCTGTTCGTGGCCCCGCATGGCGAGAGGCGTTCGTCTCCATCGAGCGAATATTTGTGGAGTGGCCTCATGAGATTGCCGATTTGACCGCTGCCTGTGTGCGATAATTCAGCCCGAGTCGACGGAAGATCTGCAAACCGAGCCCGACCAGTGTCGAAAAAGCAGCTCTGCTTTTGCCGATGCCCCGGCCGACCGGAGGCGTCGGCATAGTCCGTGCGATCGATGCTGTGTCCCGTTGCGAGCTTACGAGCGATCCGCATCGAGGATCAATCGCTTCCGCTCAACACCGACACCCCATGTTCGCCGTCCGATTGGGAAAACCGTTCGGCGATATCTGCTATACCGGTGGTGGCGAAGTCGCACGGTACCTGGCGCGGCATGGCGGACTGGCAGGCCCGCCAGCATGCCGAGGGCGGCCGGGTCCGCGGGAAGCAGGACGATGGGGCCACTGACGACGTGGACCTCGGATCGAAGCGGATCGACGCCCGATTGCGAAGCCAGCCGCGGTCCGTCGAGCGCGGTTTCTGCTGCGCTTACTGCGCGCCTTTGGTCGTTTTCGTATGGCCGTCAAGCTGGGAGCCGGCTGCGTTCAGGATCCGGCGCGCCAGCGTTTCGTCGTTGACCGTCCTCGACAGCAGGACCGCACCGACCATCATCGACAGTTTTGCCAGAAGCGCATCGCTGTTCTCCTCACCGGACAGGCTTGCGATCATGTCGAGGTTCGCGCGGATGCCGGCTTCGAACTCGGCCTTCACCTCCGGGCCCTGCCGGGCCGCGTCGGATGCGAGCGCGACGAACGCGCATCCTTCGGCGCGCTCCGCGACGTGCTCCGGGCTGAGGTAGAACTCCGCCACGGCCGAGAGCGGGTCGTCCGGGCGAGAGGCGGCTGCGGACGACCAGCGCTCGGCCGAACTGGCGATCGCTCGCCGCGATGCCAGCGCTGTCAATTCATCCTTCGAGGCGAACTGCTTGTAGAAGCCGCCCTGCGTCAGGCCGGCTCCGGCCATCAGGTCCTTGAGGCCAATGCCGTCGAAGCCGTGCTCGCGAAAGAGCCGGCTCGCCGTCTCGATCACCCGCTCCCTGTTCTGTGCCGCTTGCTCTCGGGAGACCCGCATGCCGTGCTCCAAAAAATTAGATTGCGTTCACACTCTATAACCGTCATAGATGTCGGACGCAATCTATTTGGTAAGCATCATGACAAGGAAATCCCGGTTCGCCCTGCTCGCAGTCGGGGGCATCGTGGTCGCCGCCGGGATCGGGGGCGCCGTTATGCTGATCGGGCACAAAGCCGCTCCTTTGGCGGCTGTCGACTCCCGGCAGGAACCGCCGATCGTGCGCGTGTCGACGGCAAGCCCGGTCACAGGCGCCGACCGGCGCTTTACGGGCGTCATTGCGGCACGCGTCCAGAGCAATCTCGGCTTTCGCGTCCCGGGCAAGGTCGTCGAACGGCTGGTCAATATCGGCCAGTCCGTGAAGGCGGGACAGCCGCTGCTGCGGGTTGACGAGACCGATCTGCGGTTGGCGCTCACCGCCAAGCGCAACGCGGCCATCGCCGCCCGGGCCGTGCTGACGCAGGCGACGGCCGACGAGGCGCGCTACGCGGTGCTCGTGAAGAACGGATTCGCCGCCAGCCCCCAGCGCTATGAGCAGGCGAAGGCCGCGCTCGACACCGCCAAGGCCCAGGCCGCCGCGGCAGAAGCCGAGGCGAATGTCGCGGAAAACGAACTCAACTATGCCGTGCTGGTCGCCGACGCGGACGGGATCATCGTCGAGACCCTGGCGGAGCCCGGGCAGGTCGTCGCGTCAGGGCAGGTGGTCGCCCGCCTCGCGCAGACGGGCCCCCGAGAGGCGTTGGTGGTCCTGCCCGAAACGGTCAGGCCCCCGATCGGCTCCGCCGCGCAGGCGACGCTCTACGGCGTCGCGGGGCGCAGCTTCCGCGCCACTCTGCGCCAGCTGTCCGACTCGGCCGATCCGCAGACCCGGACCTATGAGGCTCGCTATGTCCTCGAAAGCGAGGCTGCGCTGGCGCCTTTGGGCGCGACCGTTACGGTCCGCTTGTCCGATATAGCGACTGACGCCGAGACGGAGATTCCGCTCGGAGCAGTTCTCGACGACGGACAGAAGACCGGCGTCTGGCTTCTCGACGATGCGGGCTCCGCCGTGACGTTCCAACCCGTGCGTCTCGTTCGCGTCACAAGCGAAACGGCGGTCGTCTCGGGGCTGCAGGCCGGCCGCCAGATCGTGTCGCTCGGGGCGCATCTCCTGCGCGAAGGCCAGCCGGTCCGGACTTCCTCGAACGTCAAGGCGGTCTCGCGATGAGCTTCAATCTCTCGGCCATCGCGGTCCGCGAACGCGCCGTCACCCTCTTCACGATCCTCCTGCTCGTCGCGGCTGGCGCCTACGCCTTCGTCAAGCTCGGGCGTGCCGAGGATCCGAGCTTCACCATCAAGACGCTGACGGTCACCTCCGTGTGGCCTGGCGCGACGGCCCGCGAGATGCAGGACCTTGTCGCCGAGCCGCTGGAGAAGCGGCTGCAGGAGCTCGCCTGGTACGACCGCGTCGAGACGACGACACGACCGGGCTATGCCTACCTCACGGTCAACCTGAAGGACGCCACGCCGCCTTCCAAGGTGCAGGAGGAGTTCTATCAGGCGAGGAAGAAGCTCGCCGACGAGGCGCGCAACCTGCCGCCCGGCGTGCTCGGTCCCTTCGTCAACGACGAGTATTCCGACGTCAGCTTCGCGCTCTATGCGCTGAAGGCGCAGGGTCTGCCCATGCGGGAGCTGGCGCGGCAAGCCGAAACCATTCGGCAGGATCTCCTGCACGTTCCCGGCGTCAAGAAGGTCAACATCCTCGGCGAGCGCCCCCAGCAGATCTTCGTCGAGTTTTCCTATGCGAAGCTCGCGACGCTGGGCGTTTCCGCCCAGGACATCGTCACCGCCCTGCAGCGTCAGAATACGGTCACGGCGGCGGGCTCGGTCGACACCAAGGGCCCGCGCGTCTTCATCCGGGTCGACGGCGCCTATGAGGGCGTCCAGGCCATCGCCGACACGCCGATCGTCGCCGGAGGCCGGACCCTCAAGCTGTCCGATATCGCGGATGTCCGCCGTGGCTACGAGGATCCGCCGAGCTTCATCATCCGGCATCAGGGCGAGCCCAGTCTCATGCTTGCCGCAGTGATGCAGAACGGCTGGAATGGGCTGACGCTCGGGAAGGATCTCGAGAACAAGACCGCCGCGATCGGCCGGACATTGCCGCTCGGCATGTCGCTCGAAAAGGTAACGGACCAGGCCGTCAACATTGCCGGGTCCGTCGACGAGTTCATGATGAAGTTCGCGATGGCGCTCGGCGTGGTGCTGCTCGTCAGCCTGCTCAGCCTCGGCTGGCGCGTCGGGATCGTGGTCGCAGCGGCGATCCCCATCACGCTCGCGGCCGTGTTTTTCATCATGCTGGAGACCGGCCGGTTCTTCGACCGCATCACGCTCGGCGCGCTGATCCTGGCGCTCGGCCTCCTCGTCGACGACGCCATCATCGCCATCGAGGTCATGGTCGTGAAGATGGAAGAGGGCATGGACCGCATCAAGGCGGCCGCCTATGCCTGGAGCCATACTGCCGCGCCCATGCTCTCGGGCACGCTGGTGACGATCGCCGGCTTCCTGCCCGTCGGCTTCGCCTCTTCCACGGCCGGCGAATACGCCGGCAACATCTTCTGGGTGGTCGGCTTCGCGCTGATCGTGTCCTGGATCGTGGCGGTGGTGTTCACGCCCTATCTCGGCGTCAAGATGCTGCCGGAGATCAAGCCGATCGAAGGCGGTACGCACGCGATCTACGACACGCCGAACTATCGGCGTCTGCGGCGGCTCATCACCTTCGCGGTCGACCACAAGTTTCTGACCTGCGCGATCGTCGGCATCGCTTTCGCTCTCTCCGGCGTCGGCATGGGCGGGCTGAAGCAGCAGTTCTTCCCCACCTCCGACCGGCCCGAGGTGCTCGTTGAAATCCGCCTGCCGGAAGGCAGCAGCATCGAGACCACGACCGCCGCAGTCCAAAAGGTCGAGCGCTGGCTCGAACGGCAGCCCGAAGCCAAGATTGTCACCAGCTATGTCGGTCAGGGCGCGCCGCGCTTCTTCCTCGCGCTTTCGCCGGAGCTGCCCGATCCGGCTTTCGCCAAGATCGTCGTGCTGACGCCGGATGCCCATGCGCGTGAAGAGCTCAAGCTTCGGCTGCGAGAGGAGATCTCGAACGGGCTCGCGCCCGAGGCCTATGTCCGCGCCACGCAATTCGTCTTCGGGCCTCCCTCGGTATTCCCCGTCGAGTTCCGCATCGTCGGTCCCGACCCGGCTGAACTCTACAAGATCTCCGAACAGGCCCTGCAGGTCATGCGGGGCATCCCCGATGTCCGGGAAGCGAACCGCGACTGGGGCAACCGCACGCCGGTCCTGCGCTTCGTGCCGGACCAGGACCGCCTCAACCTGATCGGCCTGTCGCCGGCGCAGGTCGGCCAGCAGCTCCAGTTCCTGCTGAGCGGGGTGCCGGTCACACAGGTCCGGGAAGACATCCGCAACGTGCCGGTCATCGCCCGCAGCGCCGGCGCCGAACGTCTCGACCCGACGCGTCTTGCCGACTTCTCCCTGATGAGTCGGGACGGGCGGCAGATCCCCCTCGACCAGATCGGACACTCCGAGATCCGCTACGAGGAGCCGGTGCTGAAGCGGCGCGATCGGATGCCGACGATCACGGTCCGTTCGGAAGTTAACGAGGCGACGCAGCCTCCAGAGGTCTCCAAGCAGGTGCGGGCCGCGCTCCAGCCGCTGATCGACGCGCTGCCGGCCGGCTATCGCATCGACATGGGCGGCTCGATCGAGGAGGCAGCCAAGGCGAACGATGCTCTCGGCAAGATTTTTCCTCTGATGATCGCCGTGACCCTGATCGTCGTCATGGTCCAGGTGCGGTCGTTCTCGATGATGACGATGGTGCTGTTCACAGCCCCGCTCGGCCTGATCGGCGTGGTGCCGACGCTGCTGGCCTTCAACCAGCCCTTCGGCTTCAACGCGATCCTGGGCCTCATCGGGCTGGCGGGCATCCTGATGCGCAACACCTTGATCCTGACCGACCAGATCAAGGAGAACCAGATCGCGGGGCTCGATGACTATCATGCCGTCATCGAAGCGACGGTTCAGCGCACGCGGCCGGTCATCCTGACGGCGCTCGCCGCGGTTCTGGCCTTCATTCCCCTGACCCACTCCGTCTTCTGGGGTTCGATGGCCTATACGCTGATCGGCGGCACGGCGGTCGGGACGGTGCTCATCCTGCTCTTCCTGCCGGCGCTCTATGCTGCGTGGTTCCGGATCAAGCCGACGGTCGCGACCGCCCATGAGGCTGAAGCCGCGCCGAGCGTCGAGACTTCGCCACTCGCCTATGCGCATGCGGCTGAGTAACCATGCGAGACGAGTGACAGTTCGCTCCGGTGTGCGACGTCCGATGGTGCCAACGTGATCGCCACGGCGAGAGGGGGGGCGCGGAGCTGATCGCGGCCGAGCAGAGCCTGTTCGATGCGCGTCGCTCGGCCCGTGACGGCCAGAAGGAGTATTCTGCGCATATCACGCTCAAATGCGCCATCGTCAGGCTCAAATCGAATGGGACAGGCTCATTTTCAGTGAGATCCTACAACGAGGTCTTGCCTGGCCCCGGCGCGCTTACTGCCACTTGAAGACCTGCACCAGCGCCGGGACCAGGATGATGACGAACAGCACCGGCAGGAAGAACAGGATCATCGGCACGGTGAGCTTCGGCGGCAGCGCGGCGGCCTTCTTCTCGGCGGCGTTCATGCGCTGGTCCCGGCTTTCCTGAGCGAGCGTCCTGAGCGCCGTGCCGAGCGGCGTGCCGTAGCGCTCCGCCTGGATCAGGGCGGTCGAGACGGATTTGACGCCCTCGAGCCCCGTTCGCAGCGCCAGGTTCTCATAGGCGAGCCTGCGTTCGGCGAGATAGGAGAGCTCGGCCGTGCACAGCGCGAATTCCTCGGCCAGCGCCACGGACTGGCTGCCGATCTCGGTCGAGACCTTGCGGAAGGCGAGCTCGATCGACATGCCGGATTCGACGCAGATCAGCAGGAGGTCGAGGGCATCGGGAAAGGCCTGGCGCATCGAGGCCTGGCGCTTGCTGATCTGATTGGACAGGAACAGCTCGGGAGCCTTGATGCCGAGATAGGCGGCTGCGATGGCGATGCCGCACCGGACCATGAAAGACTGGCCGAAATCGTTGAGCACGAAGACGTAGAGGAGGGTGAACAGGAAGAGGCCGACCGGGACGGCAAGCCGGAAGAACAGGAAGCCGATCTCCGCCTGCGGACCCCTGTAGCCCGCCATCGAGAGCTGCCGCTTGGCAGTCTCGGTGCCGAGCCAGTCGCCCAGTTTGAACTGTTCGACGATGCGTCGCATATAGGCCTTGGGTTCCTGGCGCAGGCTCACCTTCTCGCCTTGGCGGTTCAGCCTCTCGCGTTCGCGCGCGCGGATCTTGTCCCGTTCGGTCGCGACGTTCTTCATCCGCTTCTGCAGGCTGTTGCCCTCGGTCAGCGGGATCGCGATGGTCAGCACCGTGGCCGCCGCCGCGACGGCGGCCAGCAAGGCCAGCAGGAACTGCGGATCGGTGACTTTGGCGATGATCAGGGACAGCATCGCATCGCCTCAGATGTCGAAATTGATCATCTTGCGCATCACCAGCACGCCGATGAGCATCCAGATGCCGCTGGCGACCAGCGCGAATTTGCCGGCCTGGGTCAGCCAGAGCAACTCGATGTATTTCGGCGTCGTCAGATAGACGAGCCCAGCGACCACCGGTGGCAGCGACCCGATGATCGCCGCCGATGCCTTGGCCTCCATCGACACCGCCTGAATCTTGTCGCGCATCTTGCGGCGCTCGCGCAGCACGCGCGAGAGGTTGCCGAGGGTCTCGGACAGGTTGCCGCCCGTCTTCTGCTGGATCGCGATGACGATGCCGAAGAAATTCGCCTCGGCGCAGGGCATCCGCTCGAACAGTTTCACCGTCGCTTCCGAGAGCGGAAGGCCGAGCGCCTGCGCCTCGATGATCTGGCGGAACTCGCCGCGCACCGGCTCGGCCGCCTCGCTGGCGATGATGCGCAGGCAGTCATTGACGGGCAACCCGGCCTTGATGCCGCGCACGATCACGTCGATGGCATTGGGGAACTCGATCCCGAACTTCTTGAGCCGCCGGACCTTGCAGCGCTTGAGGAACCAGACCGGCAGGCCGAAACCGCCGATGAAGAGGCCGACGACGCCGAGGACCGGGTTGCCGCTGGCGATGAACAACAGGAAACCCAGCCCCGCCGCGCAGGCTGCGCTGACGACGTAGTATTTCTTCCGCGACCAGGTCAGGCCGGCCTGGGCGATGCGGGTTTCGAGCGTGACCTTATGGCGAGCGTTTTCCCGGTTCTCGATCTCTTTCAGGCTCTGCGCGATCTGGCCGCGCTTCATCCGCGCCTGGGTCTCCCGGTCCATGCCGCGCGCCGCGACCGGGGTCGCGAACTCCTTGCGTCGCTTCTCGGCGCGCTTCTCGCCGCTGAGCATCGGGTAGAACAGCGCGTAGAACACGCCGCCGACCGCGAGCATGGCCAGAGCGGCGACGGCGAGGACGCTCGTGTTCATGGCCTGCCCATCCTGCCGGGGCTGCTGCGATCAGGTGACATGGCCCTCGCCCATCTGTTCGAGCTGGTCGAGGGCGGCGGCCAGGCGCTGCTCTTCCCCGAAATAGCGGGCGCGCTCCCAGAAGCGGGGTCGCCCGACGCCGGTCGAGCGGTGGCGCCCGATCAGCTTTCCGGCGGCGTCCTCGCCGAGAATCTCGTAGGTCATCAGGTCCTGGGTGATGATGACCTCGCCTTCCATGCCCATCACCTCGGTGATGTGGGTGATGCGGCGCGAGCCGTCGCGCATGCGCTGGGCCTGGATGATCACGTCGATCGAGGAGCAGATCATCTCGCGCAACGTCTTCGAGGGTAGCGAGAAGCCGCCCATGGTGATCATCGATTCGATACGGCTCAGGCACTCGCGCGGCGTATTGGCATGCAGCGTTCCCATCGAGCCGTCATGGCCGGTGTTCATCGCCTGCAGCAGGTCGAAGGCCTCGGGCCCGCGCACCTCGCCGACGATGATGCGCTCGGGGCGCATGCGCAGGCAGTTCTTCACGAGATCGCGCATCGTTACCGCGCCGGTGCCTTCGAGATTGGGCGGGCGGGTCTCGAGGCGTACGACATGGGGCTGCTGGAGCTGAAGCTCGGCGGCGTCCTCGCAGGTGATGACGCGCTCGTCATGCTCGATATAGTTGGTCAGGCAGTTCAACAGCGTCGTCTTGCCGGAGCCCGTGCCGCCGGAGATGACGATGTTGCAGCGGACCTTGCCCATGATCTTCAGGATCTCCGCGCCCGGCGGCGAGATCGCGCCGAACTTGGTGATCTGGTCGAGCGTCAGCTTGTCCTTCTTGAACTTGCGGATGGTGAGCGCGGGCCCGTCGATGGCCAGGGGTGGCGCGATGACGTTGACGCGGGAGCCGTCGGCGAGGCGCGCGTCGCAGATCGGCGAGCTCTCGTCGACGCGCCGGCCGACCTGGCTGACGATGCGCTGGCAGATGTTCATCAATTGCGCGTTGTCGCGGAAGCGGATGTTGGTGAGCTGGATCTTGCCGCCGGTCTCGATGAAGGTGCGGGATGCGCCGTTGACCATGATGTCGGCGATGTCGTCGCGCGCCAGCAGCGGCTCCAGAGGGCCGTAGCCGAGCACGTCGTTGCAGATGTCGTCGAGCAGTTCCTCCTGCTCGGCGATCGAGAGCACGACGTTCTTCAGCGAGATGATCTCGTTGATGATGTCGCGGATTTCCTCCCGCGCCGATTCGGCATCGAGCTTCGCGAGCTGCGACAGATCGATGGCCTCGATCAGCGCCCCGAAGATCATGCTCTTCATCTGGTAGTATTCTTCGGAGCGCGGCGTCTCCTGGGCCGCGACCTTGCGGTCCTCCGACAGGGCCGCGACCGGCTCCGGCTTGCGCGGCGCCGTGGCGGCGGCAGGAGCTCTCGGGGCCAGGGCCGGCGCGGTCGCAGGGCCTGCGGATCGCTTGCCGAACATCTCAATTGTCTCCGGCGCGGGCGCTCGCGGCGCCCGGCGCCGCGATGACGTCGAAATCTGGGAGGTCGCGGCGCGTCATGAGGCTTTGCGGCGCTTCAGCTTGGAAACCAGCGGCTCGAGCAGGCTGCGCCTGCCGCGCCGTGCCTCGCCACGTCCGGTGAGCGCGCTGGCGATCTGGGTAAAGGCCTCGTTGGCCTTGCTGCCGGCCTGCACCTCCGCGATCATCTGGCCGTTGTTCGCGGCCGTTCCGAAGAGCTGTGCATCGAAGGGGATCGTCGACAGCACCTCGACGCCGAGGGTCTTGGCGAATTCGGCGGCGGCGATCTCCGGCCGCTTCGGCATCCCGACCTGGTTGAGCACCAGCCTGGCGCCGGTGTCGTTGGGGCGCGCGGCGCGGGCGAGGTCGATGAAGTTCTTGGCGTTGCGCAGCGAGGCGAGCTCAGGCTCCGCCACGATCACGATTTCGTCCGCGCCCAGCAAGGTGCGCTTTACCCAGGCGCCCCATTGATGTGGAACGTCGAGCACGATGTAGGGCACGCTCGCGCGCAGCAGGTCGAGCAGTTGCTCGAGCGCTTCCTCACCGAGATCGATGGTCCGGTCGAGCATCGCCGGCGCCGCGAGCAGCGCGAGGTTGTCGCTGCAGCGCGAGAGCAGCCGGTCGAGCATATTGGCGTCGAGGCGCTCGGGAGCGAAGACCGCCTCGGCGATGCCTTGCGGCGGATCCTGGTTGAAGTTGAGGCCGGCCGTCCCGAAGGCGATGTCGAGATCGACGATGACGGTCGAGGCGTCGAGGCTGCGGGCGATCGCCCAGGAGATGTTGTGGGCGACCGTCGAAGCGCCGACGCCGCCCTTGGCGCCGGTCACGGCGATGACGCGCCCGAGATGGCGGGCCTCCGGCGCGATATAGAGCTCCGACAGGGTGCGCAGCACGTCGAGCGTTTCGAGCGGCGCGATGAGATACTCGCTGACGCCGCGACGGATCAGGTCGCGATAGAGCTGGACGTCGTTGACATGGCCGATGACGACCACCTTGGTGCCGGCATCGCAGCTCTCCGACAGCGCGTCGAGATTGGCGACCAGCGTCGCCGGATCGGAGACGGTTTCGAGCACGATGACATTGGGCGTGGGCGCGGCGCGGAAGGCTTCCACCGCCGCAGCGGGGCCGCCCATCTGGATGCGGGCATGGGCCTTGTCCATGCGCCGGTCCGCCACGACCCCCTGCATGGCGGCAGCCACCGCCGGCGTTTCGCAGAAGGCCTGAAGTGTGATGCGCGGCAGCGGCGCCACGATCTCCTCGCCGCCGGGCACGCCCGGCTGGATTTCGCCCGATTCGGGAAACGTCATGTCCCGCCTCCGACCGCGGAGTTGATCTGCGGCGTCGTCGACCGGTACTCCGTCGACGGATCCTTGCCTTCGCGGATCTTGGCGATGGCGCCCATGCGCTTGACGATGTCGGGCCGGCCCTCGTTGCGAGAGCGCACGAGATCAATCGGATCCGCGACCTGCGCGGCGAGCGTCGCCTGCGTCGAGCAGCCGAAGTTCCAGTAGGGCTCGTTGGAGGCGGAGAACTTGAAGTCCGAGCTGCCGAGATCGGTCGGCCATTGCCCGCATTCATGCGGCAGCGTCGCCTGCAGCGAGGCGAAGGTCAGCCGGATCGGCGAGGCCAGGCCGGGATCCCGGACCGGATAGGTCCGCACGGAGAGCGCACCGGGCGAGACGCCGCCGCGCGCCAGCGCCGCGCGGATGCCGCCCAGCGTGTCGCGGGCCGCGAGGTCGCGCCGATCGCCCGTCGGAACCTCGGCGACCATTCCGCCCCGTCCGGAGCGGCGATATTCGCGGGCGAAATCGGCGACGTCCTCGCTCTGGCGGTGGTCGAGCGCAGCGCCCGAACGGCCGACGAAGACGTCGAGGGAGCGGGGAGCGTCCTTCAGCACGATGGGATGTCTTTCGCGCACGTCGATGGGGGCGAGCGAGGCTGTCGTCTCGGCCTTGCCGGCGCATCCGGCAGCCAGTGCACCGGTGACGAGAAGAGCGGCGACCATCCGCGCGGAGGACGGGGAGCCGGATCGGGAGGGTGCGGTCATCGTCAGGCCATCCACTTCTTGTGACGCGCTCAGTCGGCGATGAAGCCCACCCGGCCCCGATAGGCCTGGGGAACCGCGCCGCCACCGCTGCCATAGATCTTGTTGAGACGGCCGAGCAGGATCGCCTGGGCGTCGTGGGATTCGACGAAGCCGTCATCGGGGCGCTGGACCTGGTTCGGCTGCATCGGCTTGGCGATGTAGGGCGTCGCCGTGATCATCAGCTCGGTCTCCTCGCGCTGGTAATCGCGCGAGCGGAACAGCGTGCCGATGACCGGCAGGTTCATCAGGCCGGGCAGGCCGTTCAGCGACTGCTTCGTGACGCGCTGGATCAGGCCGGCCGTGGCCAGCGTGCCGCCGGAGGGGAGCTCGACGGTCGTATCGGATTTGCGGACGCGGAAGGCCGGCATATTGAGGCCCGCATCGTCGGAGCCGCCCAACCGCAGCTGGTTCTCGAAGTCGAGCTCGGTGACCTCCGTGGCGATGCGCATGCTGATCTTGTTGTCGGACAGGACGATCGGCGTGAAATTGAGCGTGACGCCGACAGGCTTGTACTCGATCTGAATCTGGCAGCTGCGCCGATTGAAGGTGTCGTAGGAGCAGTTCTGGCCCTTCGGGACCGGAACCTCGCCGCCGGCGGTGAACTTCGCCGTCTCCCCCGAAATCGCGGTGACCGTCGGTTCGGCGAGGACGCGCGCCATGCCGGCGCGCTCCAGCGCGCGCAGCGTGAAGTTCTGGGCGTTGCCGAGGCCGGCCGTGATCGCCGTGGCGGAGAGCGCCTGCGGCTGGAGCGGCAGTGGATTGTCGATCGAGGGCGTGACCGAGAACTTGCCCAGCTTCCATTCGCCGGTGGAGTTGATGCCGAGCTGCTTGATCGCCTTGCGCTGTACCTCGGACACCACGACCTTGACCATGACTTGGTCGCGATCCCGGATCGTCAGCGAGTTGATCACCGAGCCTTTCTTGTCCGACTTGTCGGAGACACCGACGAAGGCGTTGGCGATGTCGACGGCCTGGGTCGCCTCGGAAGCGTTGGGCACCGTGCCGACCAGCAGGATCGAGTCGCCGGCCGGCTTGATCTCGATCTGCGAGTTCGGCAGGGCGGTCCGCAGCGTCTGGCGCAGGACGTTCAGGTCGCGCCCGACATTGATCTCGAGCGCGGTGATCTGGCGCCCCTCGCTGTCCATCACGAACATAGAGGTTGCTCCGTCGGCGATGCCGATGACGAAGAGCTTGCGCGCCGTCCGGACCACGGCGTTGGCGACCTTCGGGTTGGCGACGAAGACCTCCTTGGCGTCCCGCGGCAGTTCCACGACGAGCGACCGGCCGATCGAGAGGTCGAGCTTGCGCGAGAGCGCGTATTCGCTGGTGCCGACATTCAGGACGGGCGCCGGCCCGGTCGCCTGCGCGAAGGCATGCGAAGCCGACAGCAGGAGCGCGGCGGCGAGGCTGGCGGAGGTTAGGCGGGTGGGCGGTCGGATCATGGCTTCACGCTCTTGGTGGTGATGCCGTAGCGCACCAGGGTCATCGCATTGTCGTTGTTGCGGGCAGGCTGCGAAGCGTTGTCGCCGGCGTCCTTCAGGCTGCGCAGGGCCAGTGAGAGCGTTCCGGTTTTCTGGCCTTGGATCAGGGTCTCGACCTGGCCGGGGTCGACCTCGAGGGTGGCGGTTTCGCCGACGACGACCTTCTCGCCGTTGCGTTCCTGCACGTTCTGGCCGATGGCAAGGACGCGGATGTTCCGCAGCAGGGTTTCGCTGACGAACGCCTCGGCCCCGCGCCCGTTGGCCGATTCACCCTTCCAGGTGCAGATCACGTCGACACGGTCGTTCGGCAGGATGAAGCCGCCGGCCGTGCTGGCGCCGCGGCTGTCGGTCGAGATCGCGATCGCGCGCATGCCCGTGGGGAGGACGGCTGAAAGGAAGCCGGTTCCGTCGGTCCTGATGAGCTTCTCGCGACGGATCGGTTCGGCGGCGAGGACGGCATAGCGCGCGAGCTGCCCGATGATCTCCTTCTCGGCTTCCGGAGTCTCGTCCTTGCGAATGACGCCGGCCGGCACGCTGGCGAGCGGCCAGTCGAGCCAGCGCAGATCGTTCTGGGAGACGGTGTTGCCGATCGGGATGTCCGCTGCGGCCACCAGCACGGGCACGGTCGGCGCCGGTTCGACCTTGGCGATGGGAGCAGGCGCTTGCGAGGGCTTTTGGACGAGGAGCGCGGCGCCCAGGCCGGCGGCCAGCGCGACGACGAGAATGATGATGCGGGCGGGGCTCATTGACGTTTGATCCTCGGCCAATCGAAGCTGGCCCTTGTCCTGGATCGTCTTCGGGAAACGTCAATTTATAGTTAATGAGCCGTATACGTTTCGCCCGTTCTGCCCTTGCGGAAGAAAGCAGCCCTCACAAGCCGATCGCCGCGCGCCAGATGGCCGTATCGGGCAGCACGAGAAGTGCCGCGAACGCCAGCGCAATGCCATAGGGCACACCCTCATTGGCGCGGTGCAGCCGTTGGGCCCAGCTCCAGTCCGATGCAGGTGCCGGCAATGGTCGTGCGCGCAGCATCAGGAGCGCGGCAGTCAAAATGCCGCCCAGAAGGCCGGCGATCGCGAGATAGGCTATCAGCTGATCGAAGCCGAACCAGAGAGCTGTGGCAGCGGCGAGCTTCGCATCGCCACCGCCAATCCAGCTGGCCGCGAAGAAGCCGAAGGCAACGGCAAGCACGAGCCCTCCTGCAGCCAGATGCCAGCCGATCTCGGCGAGGCCGAGCCCCAGCGAGATTGCGCAGATCGCGAAACCGGCGATCAGGGCCAGGCAGAGCCGGTTGGAGATCGTCATGGAGACGAGGTCGCTGGCGGCGGCGTAGGCCATGGCCAGCGGAAACAGGCCGAGCAGGATGACGATGGATAGCGACATGCAGAGGGACTCCAGACGCAGGTCCGGCATAACCGAGAGGTCTCACCAAAGCCTTACGGTTATTGCGAAAACGCACTCTGAAAGCAGAACGCCCCGGCAGGGCCGGGGCGTTCCTTGCAATTTCGGAAAAGCCGCCCGGCCGATCAGGCCGGCGTGTTCGCCGAGAGCTTGCCGGCGATGCCGTTGAACAGCCCCTTCAGGTCGGTGCCGATCTGGGTCATGGCGCCGATGGCGGCGACAGCGATCAGGGCAGCGATCAGGCCATACTCGATGGCGGTGGCGCCGGACTCGTCCTTGACGAAGCGAGCGAAAACATTGGTCATGTGAGAACTCCTCTTACCACGGTTTGACGGCTGCCTTCGCTCTAGCTGGCTTCGGTCAGCGACAGGAACGACGTTAGCGGGAGCGCCTTGCCGAACGGTTAAACGAAACGAAGAATTCGGTTCGAATAAAAGGCAATTGTTCCGTGGTTAACGCGTGATTTACAAGATTTGATACTTGGCTTTGGAAATTTTATACAAGTAAGTCGAAATCGATTTCGGTAAATATCCAATTTAAGCATTTTCAAAATCGGAATTGAATCCCGGGAATTTCCCGTAACGAAAAGCCTCTCGCAATTTTTTCCCCTTGGTCAATCTCGGCGGTCTCCCCTGAGAACCTTGCGCCAGCGGGGTTTAGGGTTTGGTTCATCATTTTGCGCTTTGCTGGCCGGGTCGCAAACTTCGAGGCGCCGCCCATGTTCACTTTCCGGAGCTCGGCAGGACATTGTTCCCGCATGTGCCGGACCCTCGCAGGCCTGCTGCTTGTGCCGTTTCTGTCGGCCCAGGCCGTGCTCGCGGCGCCGCAATCCGTGACATTGGAAAGCGTCGTGGTGCTGGTCGACCATGCCAAGGTCGTCCGCCTGCCGGAAAGGGCGCAGACCGTCATCGTCGGAAATCCGGCGATTGCCGATGTCGCCGTTCAGCGCAACGGGGTGATGGTCGTAACCGGCAAGAGCTTCGGGGTCACGAATCTCATCGCGCTCGATGCCGGCGGCTCCCTTCTCGCGGAATCGCTCGTGCGCGTGAGCGCAGCTTCCGATTCCGTACTGACCGTCCAGCGTGGCATGGATCGCGAGAGCTATTCCTGCACGCCGGAGTGCCAGCCATCGGTGCAGCTCGGCGATGCGCCGAAATATTTCGGCGAGGCCGGGGCGCAGACGTCGAGCCGCAACGCGCTGGCCACGGGCCGCAGCGGCGCGCCTGCGCAATGAGCGGCCGGCGGGCCGACCGCCTTTGGTAAACGAAGTCTTCCTGCTGCTTTCGAGGAAGCTCGTCGGGCTCTAACCGATCCGAAATTCTTTGGCTGTAAGACGTCCGCATCGGGCGAGGGCTCGAGAGCAGCAGCGGGTTGCGGATCGGATGACGTCTCTTCCTTTTGATGCCGGTGACGATGGGCCCCGCGGGCGCGGCAGGATGCGGCTGATCGGGAGGTTCCGGCGCGCGCAGGACGGTGCTGCCGCCATCGAGTTCGGCATCGTCGCGCTGCCATTCTTCGCCTTCCTCTTCGCGATCATCGAGACGGCGCTGATGTTCTGGACGAACCAGGTACTTGAGGAATCGCTCTCCCAGGCTTCGCGTCTCCTGCTCACTGGACAGTCGAAGAATCGCTATACCTCGACGAATCCGGCCCTGAACGCCCAGGCCTTCCGCAACGACATCTGCGCCCTAGCGCCGATGGGGTTGATCGACTGTTCCAAGCTGTTCGTCGACATCAAGATCTACACGAACTTCACCGACGCTAGGAACGGCACGACCAACCCCGCCGCTGGTGGCGTGCTGAACACCAACGGCTTTTCCTATAATCAGCCGCAGCCCGACCAGATCGTCGTGGCCCGTGCGGTGCTCGATTATCGCCTGTTCCTGACAGCTTGGCCCTCGACGTCGCTGGCCAATATTGGCGCCGGTCACCGTGCACTGGTGGCGACGACGACCTTCCGGGCGGAGCCTTTCACGTGACGACATCTTCGAAAGCGCGGAGCTGGCACCGCTTTCGGTGCGATACGGAAGGCTTCGCGCTGGCCGAGTTCGCCCTGGCGTTGCCGGTGATGCTGGTCGTCTATTGCGGAACTGTCGATGTCGCGCAGATGGTGATGGCCAATCGCAAGGTGACGCAGTTGACCCTGGCCCTGGCCGACCTGAGCGCGCGGCGCTCGCCGCTCCCTCCCGACGAGATCGAGAATATCTTCAATGCGGCTCAGGCCGTGCTGATGCCGTTCGACTCCGCGAACATAAGCATGGTCATCTCCAGCGTCGTCATCGATGCCGGCGGCATCGCCAAGGTCTGCTGGAGCAATCAGCGCAATGGCCAGGCGCTGGCGCGCGGAACGACGGTAACGTTGCCGGACAGTATTCGCGTGCCCAGCACCTCTGTGATCATGGCGCGGGCGAGCTACAAATACACGCCGATGGTCGGCTATGTCCTGACCCGCACCTTCACGCTTGGCGACGATCCGATCTATACGCGCCCGCGCTCGGGCCAGGCGGTCGGCTCAGCCAGCATCGAGCAGGTCGTCCAGACCGGGACGCCCCCCTGCCCGATCTTCTGAGGATCGCATCGCGGCGCCGCAGGCCAGCGAGGGCTAGGGCGTCTCGGGCACTTTACGGCCTGGGCCGGACATGCGACCGCTGCGTCGCAACGTAGCAACCGGGTCGCATCGATGCGTATTCTCCTTGTCGAGGACGAGCCCGAGATGGCGGCGGCGCTGCGGGCCGCCCTCGGCCAGAACGGCATGGTGGTCGATCATGCATCGAGCTTGGCCGAAGGCGAGGAGGCGGTCGCGGCGAGCGTCCACAGCGCGGTGCTGCTCGATCGCAACCTGCCCGATGGCGACGGCCTGACGCTGCTGGCCAGCCTGCGCGCCCGAAAATCGACGGCACCCGTCATCGTCCTCACCGCGCGCGGCGAGCTCGGCGAGCGGATCAGGGGCCTCGACGTCGGGGCGGATGATTATCTGGCCAAGCCCTTCGCGGTCGAGGAGCTCCTGGCGCGGCTGCGTGCCGTGCTGCGCCGGCCTCATGATCTGGCGCCGGACATCCTGCGCATCGGCGGCCTCGAATTCGATTGGCGCCATCGCTGCGCCACCGTCGAGGGGCGCGTGCTCGAATTGCCGCGTCGCGAATTGCTGGTGCTCGAAACGCTGTTGCGCCGGCATGGACGAACCGTCCAGCGCTCCGCCCTGGAAGAGGCCGTCTATGGCTTCGATGACGAGATTCAGTCGAATGCCCTCGACATGCATGTCTCGCGTCTCCGGCACAAATTGGCGAAGGCCGGGGCGAAGCTGGAAATCCACGGCATTCGCGGCATCGGATATCTGCTGAAGCGGGCGGCATGATCCGGCCCGTCCCTCCTTCATATTCCTTGAAATGGCGGCTTGTCCGGCGCCTGCTCGCCCTCCAGGCGGCGCTTTTGTCGCTTCTCGTGCTGCTGATCGTTGGGGCGCTCTATCTCGGCGGTCATCTGTTCAATTTCGAATCCGAGGATGTCACCATCGATGCCTTGAAGACCGCGGTCGTGCGCGGTACCGATGGTGGTCTCGCATTGCAGGCGACGCCGGAGCTCGAGCGGTTGCGCTCCACCGTGCCCGACCTCTGGTTCATCGTGCGCGATCGGCAGGGACATAAGCTGACCGAGGGTGCGCCGCCGCCTCATTTCGCGCGCATGGGCAATGGTCTGGACGATGTCGGCAATGCACGTCTGGGCTGGAACCTGGGGGATCCGCCGCGAGCCAACGCCCAGATGCGCTGGATCGCGAGTGCTGCCGGCGAAATCCAGGTCGTGACCGGGCCCGGGGCCGAAGCGCCGCTGGGCTGGCTGATACAGGCCGTCCTGATCGTCTTCGCAAGCTTCGTCCTGCCGGCACTTGCGGTCATGGCGCTCGCCACCGTCGTGGGGACGCCGGCGGTTGTCAGTCGCGCGCTCGGGGGGCTCGAAGCCGTCGCCGGGGAAGCGGAGCAGATCGACCTCGACCGTCAGGGCGCGCGGCTCACCGCCACCTTCACCCCGAGCGAGGTGACGCCGCTGGTCGACGCGGTCAATCGCGCCTTGCAACGGCTCGACGAGGGCCATGCCCGGCGCAAGCGCTTCCTCGCCGACGCGGCTCACGAATTGCGCACGCCCATCGCGATCCTGCAGACGCGGTTGGAAACGCTCGAGGACACGCCGCAGCGTGTGCGGCTGTTGGAGGATGTCGCGCGGCTTGCCGTCATGGCCGAGCAATTGCTCGATCTGCAGCGGTTGGAGCGGGATCGGGAGGTCTTCGCCGCGCTCGATCTCGTCGCGCTGGGGCGGCGCGTCGCAGTCGATCTCGCGCCTCTCGCCATCGCCGGGGGCTACGAACTGGCTTTCGAGGCGGAGGCCGAACCTGTTGACGTCTTTGGCGATCGGGCCGCGCTCGAGCGGGCTCTGGCCAATCTGGTGCAGAACGCCATCCAGCATGGCGGGCGGCGCGGGACGATCACCATCCGGGTCGGCCACGAACGCACGGTCGATGTCACCGATGATGGGCCGGGAATCCCTGCCGAAGAGCGGGAGCGTATCTTCGAGCCGTTCTCGCGCATGGCGCCGCGGGATCGCGGCGCTGGCCTCGGCCTGCATCTGGTGCAGGAAATCGCCCGGCTCCATGGCGGGTCCGTGGCCGTGCTGGATCGCCCGCTCGGGGCCTGCTTTCGCCTGAGCCTGCCCCGACCTGCTTGCTGACGACCATGTGCCGCACTGCCGGGCCGACGTGGATAATGCTGGGATAATCGACGCAGGCGATGCCGGATCGCCCGCGCAATCCCGATGATGAGGACCTGTCGCGGCGGAGATGGCACGCGACATGGTTTCAAGATCGCTCAGGCGACCGGGCGCCGACGACACGCGAAAGCAATGCCCTCTCGCCTCCGGAGACATTCCGCATGTTTCCGAAGCGCGGGAACGCTCCCTCGCCCTGTTCCATCGCATGTTCGTCGAGCAAGCCGGGGCCCGCTTTGCTCGAAAATGCGCTCGCGTCATGACGATGATGCTCGCGCTCAGCCTCTGTGCCTGCACGAGCCCGTCGAACCAGCCCTCCAATCTGCCGCTGGCGGAAACGACGGCGTCGCTCCACACGTCCTCTTTCCCGGACGAGACGGGATCGACCGCGATCATTCTGGCTTTCTCCGGGGGCGGAGCGCGTTCGGCCGCCTTCGGCTATGGCGTGCTGTCGGCCCTGGCGGAGCAGCCCGCGCGCGACGGAACGGCGCTGACGCTGGCGGATCAGGTCGCGGCGGTGGCCGGCGTTTCCGGCGGCGGCATCCTCGCCGCTCATTTCGCCTTGTACGGCCCGGCGGGGCTCGGCGCCTTCAGGCGGGACTATCTCGACCAGGATCCCGAGGCGGCCCTGCGGACGGCGATCACACCGGTCAATCTGCTGCGCGGCTATCGCGGCGGCGTCAACGATCTGACCGGCTTCGGGGCCTGGCTCGACACACACCTCTATCACGGTGCGACCTTGGGGAGCCTCGATCGTGGCAAGGGCCCCCTCCTCCTGCTGCACGCGACGGATCTCTACAACCGCGCGCCTTTCGCGTTCGATCGCGCAAGCTTCCGGGCGATCTGCAGCGACTATGACAGCTTTCCGCTGGCCCATGCCGTCGCCGCCTCCTCCGCGGTGCCGGTCCTGTTCGCGCCGGTCGTTCTGGAGAATTTCAGTCCGGACTGTCCGCTTTCGGCCCGAAAAGCAGCGACGCCCGGAAGGTCGACCCTCGCCCGCCATGTCGAGGAATCGCAGAAGCGCTACGAAACCGAAGCGGATCTGCGCTATCTCAAGCTGCTCGATGGCGGCCTGGTCGACAATCTCGCGGTCCACAACCTCGTCAGGGCCATGAACCGGCCCACTCCGGCCCCTTTGCGTGCCGGCGCGGCCCGCCACCTCCGGCGCGTCATCCTCATTGTCGCCGACGCGTCGCTACGCATCGGCGGCGACCTCTCGAAGACTGTGGAAGGGCCCGGCGCTTTGGACACGATCACCGCTTCGATCGATGCGATGATCGACACGGGGAGCCGTACCGGTCTCGACATGCTCGAGCACGAAGCCGGGCTTTGGCGCGAGCGATTGATACGGTGGCGTTGCGGCGGCAAGGACGCGGAGCGGGATTGCGACAGGCTGGATGTCACGGTGGTGCGGCTGTCGCTGGCGGATGTGCGGGACGCGGCGGAGAAAGCCCGTATCCTTCAACTCAGCTACAAGCTGTCGCTGAAAGCGGACGAGGTCGATTTCCTGTCCGGGCTCGGCCGCCGGCAGCTTTTGGCGAATGCCGATTACCGCCGCCTCTTCGGCGCGCGGGGCGCCTTGCGAACCGTCGCGGCGAGATAATCAGCCGCGCAGCACCATCCGCCCGGTCTGGACCTCATAGCCTTGCAGCTTGCCGAGGAAGGAGTTCCCGAGCAGGCTCATCGAGAGCGCTCCGGGCGGCATCACCACCGCCTCGACATTGCGGACGATGATCTCGCCGAGCCGGATTTCCCGCAGCATGGTGCTGGTCGCGGCCACCGCGCCATTGGCGGTGTTCAGCATCATGCGCCGGCCCTGCCTGTCGGGCTTGATCCCGAGCGCCCGGGCATCGTCGGCCGTGAGCGCGACGATGCTGGCCCCCGTATCGACCATCATCTTGACCCGGTAGTTGTCGATCGTCGGATGGACGATGTAGTGGCCGCGATAATCGGCGGCGACGGCGAGTGTCGTCGGTCCGCGCGGTGCCGCGGCGCGCGAAGCGGTTGCCGCTGCGGGAACCTCGGCCTCGACCTTGGGGGCGAGCCATTGCGTATAGGATAGCGCGACGCCGATGGCGGTTGCTGCCACGCCCAAAGCCCAGCTCGACGGATTCGCCACGGCTCCTCGCTCCGCTTCTCGCAAGCAGGGCCTCCCGCGACATGGGGCGGCGGCACTGCTCGGGGCGGAGCATCACGCCGGCAAGCCTGACGAAGCATGAACGGCGAGCCGCGAAATCGGCGGAAATCGCGAATGGAGCGCGCCTTTGTCGCCGTCAGGCTTAACCCGGGCTTACCGCATTCATAGAAAGGACTGCCCGACGAGCGTGGCGATCTCCTCGGCGCGCGGGATGCTTGGCTGCGCGCCGGCCCGCGTGCAGGCGAGCGACCCGGCCGCCAGCCCGCGCTGCAGCGCGCCCGAGAGCCCATAGCCTGCCGCCAGCGCGGCGGCGAAGGCGCCGGTGAAGCTGTCCCCCGCGGCGACCGTGTCGACGACCGTGACGCGGGGCGCTTCGAGGCGCCGCCGCACCCCGCTTTGCCAGCCGACGACGCCGGCAGCGCCCAAGGTGGCGATGCCGATGATGCCGCGTTCGGCATCGAGGCGCTGGGCGATGGCGTCGGGGTCGCGTTCGGGCCAGCCGAGGGACTGCGCGAGGACGAGCGCTTCATGCTCGTTGACGATCAGGATGTCGACGAGATCGAGCAGCGCCGGTGCGGGCGCCCCGGCCGGTGCGAGGTTGAGGATGACGCGGCCACCCGCGTGCTTCATCAGCCGCGCGGCCTCGAGGCAGCCATCCTCCGGCACCTCCCGCTGCAGCAGCAGGATGTCCTCGGAGCCCAGAGTTATCTGCTTCAGGGCGTCGGGGCTGGCCTGCGCATTGGCGCCCGCGGCGACGATGATCTGATTGGCGCCCTCGCTGTCGATGGCGATGAAGGCCGCGCCGGTCGGCGCATCGACCTGCGCGACATAAGCGAGGTCGACGCCGTCGGCGGCCAGCAGCGACAGGGCCGTTTCGCCGAAGCCGTCCCGGCCGGTCGCTCCGACCATGGTGACGGCGGCGCCGGCACGCCGTGCTGCCAGCGCCTGGTTGGCGCCCTTGCCGCCGGGGTGGACCGCGTAATCCGGCCCGAGCACCGTCTCGCCGGCGCCGGGCAGGCGCTCGACCGGCGTGACCAGATCGATATTGATCGAACCGAAGACGAGGATCATCGGGTGAGGCCTGCTGCGAGGCGCCGCACGCCGGCGACGAAGGCGGCTTCCGGGGTCGTGACGACGGCCGCGATGCCCGCCGCTGCGAGCCCGGCGCCATAGCTCTCCGCCATGACGCCGTCCGCGACGAGATGGATGTGGTTGGCGGCGCCGAACAGCGCCTGCGCCCCGGCGATCTCCTGCGCCACCAGCAGCGAGGAGAGGAACGGCCCGACCTCGCCGCCCTTCATCCGGCCGGCGAGCACCTCGGTCCGGGCGCCGAAGGCGGCGTTGAGCAGGCCGGCGGGGCGCTTCGCCGCAGCAAAGCCGCGTGCGGCGCCGCTGTTGGCGTCGTCGCCGGCGGGCTCCTCGGCAAGCCGCGCGAGGATCGACTGGTTGCGCAGCAGCCCATAGATCTCGCCGGTCATGAAGCTGGCGAAACGCGTGATCCGCCCGCCCTTGACCTCCGCCCATTTCGAATGGGTTCCCGGCAGGCAGGCAAGCCCGTCCGTGAGACCGAGCCCGACGACCAGCGTCTCCTCGCCGCGCATCACGTCGAAGCTGCCATCGTCGCAGCTCAGCCCCGGCAGGATCGTCGCATGGGTGCCCGCGGTGAGTTCCACGGTGATGCCGGCGGCGGCGATCGCCTCAGGCGAGGCCGGGCAGGCGACATAGGGCGCCTCGACCCAGCCATTGCGGCTGCCGACCATGCCGGCCAGCACGATCGCCGCCTCGGGCGCGGCGCGCCGGAGATCGCCCGCGAGCGCCTCGAAAGCCGCCGGATAGCCACCTGCCGGCACGGACTGGATGCCCTGATCGGCCATGCGCCGCATCGCGACCTCACCGGCTTCGGAGATCAGGAAGGCGCGCGCGCGGGTTGTGCCCCAGTCGAGCGCGATCAGTGGTTTGGGCATGGCAGGCTCCAGAAGGGAGCGCAATGTCCTCGCGGCGCGAGGCCCGGTCAAGAGCCCCATGGCGAGACTTGTATGCCGACCGCCATGGCGCGAATCTCCATCGCGCATTCCCTGATTCTGGACATCCCGATGCTCGAGCTCGAAGCCGCCGGCCTGAAGGCCATGATCGTTCCGGAGGCGGGCGGCATCGTCTCCCGTCTCGACTGGCTTGGGCCGGACGGGCGCCTGCACGCTCTGCTGAAGCCGTCCGGCGACGAACCGCTTTCGACGGCCTCGCCCATCTTCTGCGGAACATGGGCGTTACTGCCCTTCGCCAATCGCGCCTTCGGGAGCGTGGTCGACGATGGCGAGCGGCGTTTCCTCGTCCCGTCCAACGATCCGGGCGGCGGCGGTACGATCCACGGCTTCGGCTGGCAGGCGGACTGGCAGGTGCTGCGGTATGACCGCAGCCATACCGTGCTCGAGCATCGCCGCACCGACGGTCCCGACCCCTATCGTTACCGGGCCCGGCAGGAGATTGCGCTCGGCCAGGACGGTATGACCATTCGCCTGTCGATCGAGAACGAGGCGGACACGGCACTCCCTTACGGAATCGGGCACCATCCCTGGTTTCCCTGCGCCGCGGATACGCGCCTCGTCATGCGGGCCGCCGGCGCGCTCGTCTTCGGCGAAGCCTTCCGCGCGACCGGGCAGCAGAGTTTCGATGATGGCGGACCCTATGTCGCGCCAAAACCCTTTCGCCGCGACGACGTCACCGCCTGGAGCTTTCTCGACTGGGACGGGACGGCGCGGATCGAGACGCCCTCGACCGGCCTCGCGCTCACGCTGACCGCGAGCGAGAGCCTGAACTGCCCGGTGGTCTGGGCCCCGGCGGGCGCGGATTTCCTCTGCGTCGAGCCGCAGAGCCACGCCATCGGCGCGCCGAGCGAGCCGGCGGCCCGCACTGCTGCGCCGCTGAAGCGGCTTCAGCCGGGCGAGACGCTGGAGGGCTGGTTGAGGATCGCGCCCGAGGCGCTCGCGCCTCAACGCCAGCCGTAACCGTAGCCGCTCGGATAATAGGGCTGATAGCCATAGGCGTCGGCGGGGATGGCGGGCCGCAGCATGATCTGGCCGCGTGCCGCTTCCCAGCCATGGCTGCCGCCCTGCCGCGCCGTGGCGACGGCCGGGCTGTGCTGCGTCTTGGCCTTGGCGACCTTCGCCTTGCTGCCGCCGAGCTTGGCGACATGGGCGGCCTTGGCCTTGTGCGTGGAGGCCTTGGCGAAACGCGAGAGATTGTCGGGCGCGGCGCCGTTGAGCGCGATGCGCGTCTGGCTCGCGCCGTATTTCTTCACCAGCGCGAAGAGCTTGGCGGCGTTGGCCGGATGCAGCCGGATGCAGCCATGCGAGGCCGGGCGGCCGAGCGCGGCGATCGAGGTCGTGCCGTGGATGGCATAGCCGCCGCGGAAGAACACGGCATGGGGCATCGCGCCGCCATATTTGCGCGAGTACCAGTTCTTTTCGAGGCGCGTCGGCCGGTAGACGCCGTTCGGCGAGCGGAAGCCGGTTCGCCCTGACGAGATCTTCCAGTCATAGGTCTCGCCATTGGGAGCGGTCACCGTCATCCGCTGCGCGGCGATGTCGACCTTCACATCGACGCCGGCCTGGGCTTTGGCGGCACCGAAAACGGACAGGAACAGAACGGCAAGAATGCCGAGAAAGCGACGCATGGCCGAGACTCCGAAAACGCAACAACTGTCGAGCGGGCGTTCGCGGGCTCTGTGACGGCCTTGCCCTTGACTCTAGGAAAGCGCGGGCAGGCAGGCCTGTAAAGCGATAAGGCGGATCGTGGTTTCCAGCGCCCTCAGATCATCGGCAACGAGGATGGTTTGCGCCCGCGCGGGAAGGCGGCATCGATCCGGGCGACGTCGCTTTCCGACAGGGTGAGATTCAGCGCGCCGGCATTGTCCTCGACATGGGCGGCGCTGCCGGCCTTCGGGATGGCGAAGACGGCGGGCCTTCGCGTCAGGAAGGCGAGCGCGATTTGCCGGGGCGTCGCGCCATGCGCTTGCGCGATCTCGGCCAGCACCTTGCCCTGCGCGCTGCCCGGTTCCGGAAAGTCGTGATGGCCGAAGGGGCTGTAGGCGGTGACGGCGACGCCGTGCCGCTCGCACCATGGGATTACGGCGTGCTCGATGGCCCGCTCGCGCAGGTGATAGAGCACCTGGTTGCAGGCGATCTTGCCCTTGCCGACGGCGGCCAGCGCCTCGTCGAGATCGTCCTCGTCGAAATTGCTGACACCCCAGGACAGGATCTTGCCCTCCTGCTTCAGCGCCTCGAAGGCAGCGAAGGTCTCAGCCAGCGGATGCGGCCCGCGCCAGTGCAGCAGGTAGCAGTCGAGCCGGTCGGTCTTCAGATGTTGTAGCGAGCGCTCGCAGGCGGCGCGCACGCCCTTCCGAGGCGTTGTGCGGCAGCACCTTCGAGACGAGGAAGACCTCATCGCGCCGCCCGGCAATGGCCTCGCCGATGATCGCCTCGGAACGGCCGTCGCCATACATTTCGGCGGTGTCGATATGGCTCAGCCCGAGATCGAGCCCGCGCCTGAGCGCCGCGATGGCCGCGCGCCGGTCACCCTGCTCGATATACCAGCTTCCCTGGCCAATGGTGGAAACGGCCGGTCCGCCGGCTCCGAAGCTGCGCTGCATGGGGGACCGCCTTTCGCTGTTCAGTAGACCTCGACCTTGAACCGCGCCTGGCGGATCTCGCCGTCATTGTAGCGCACGCGCACGCCGAAGCTGTCCGGGCCGCGATAACCCGGCCGTCCCGTGTACTCGAAGGCGAGCGAGGGGCCGAGCTTGCCGTCGCAGTGCTGATGGTCTCCCGGCCCGTATTCGGCCTTGGCGTTTTTCGTCGCCATCCGGACCTTGCCGTGAACGGGCGGCTCGGTCAGCACGCCGGACGGGCGCTTCACCGGTCGGCAGTGCTCGTCCATCGTCATATAGGTCTGCCGCAGGAAGGTCGGCTTGCCGGCCGCCACGCGTTCGGCGCCTTCCTCGGACGCGGTCGTGCCGCCGGAGGTGACGCAGCCGCCGAGCAGGCCGCAGAGAAATGTCGCGGCCAGGATCGTCAGACCGGGAATGGGCATGGATGTTTCCTCAGCGGCAGTGCAGGGCCGACCTTCCCCTGTGGCGGCTCAAGCCGGCAGCGTGCCATTGGCCGAAAGCACCTCGCCGGCCAGATAGAGCGAGCCGCAGATCAGGATGCGCGGCGGCGCGGGCCAATCGCCGGCGGCGATCGTTCGCAGCGCCTGCTCGACGGAGCTGGCGGTCTCGGCCGGCAGGCCCGCGCCGCGCGCGGCCTCCGCGACTTCCTCGGCCGGGCGGGCGGCGAGCGAGTTCTGGATCGGCACGGCGTAGAGCATCTGGGCCAGGCCCTTGAAATGGCCGAGCGTGGCAGCGGCGTCCTTGGTCGAGAGCAGGCCCGCGATCATCACCAGCGGTGCCGGGTTGCGGTCGGCGAGATCGGCCATGGCCTGCGCCAGCACGCGCCCGCCATCGGGATTGTGCCCGCCATCGAGCCAGAGCTCGGCGCGTTCCGGCACCAGCGCAGCGAGATGTCCCCGTGCCAGCCGCTGCAAGCGCGCCGGCCAGTCGGCGTTGCGCATGCCGTCCTCGAAGGCGCGTGTGGGCAGCCCGCCATAACCGGCGGCGCGCAGGGCCGCGATCGCCGTGCCGGCATTGATGTGCTGGTGGCGCCCGGCGAGACGCGGCAGCGGCAGGTCGAGCAGACCGTCCTGATCCTCGTAGACCAGTCGCCCGCCGGCTTCGTGGACGTTGAAGTCCTGCGCGCCGATCAGGATCTTCGAGGCGCCGGCACGTTCGGCGGCGGCTTCGAGAACCGCGGTCGGCTCGGGCTCCTGCGGCGCGATCACGGCCGGGGCGCCGCGCTTGAAGATGCCGGCCTTCTCGCCGGCGATCTTGGTCACGGTGTCGCCGAGATATTCGGAATGGTCGAGCGAGACCGGCGTCACCACCGTGCAGGCCGGATGGGCGATGACGTTGGTGGCGTCGAAGCGACCGCCGAGCCCGACCTCGAGCAGCAGCACGTCGGCCGGATGCTCGGCGAAGAGCAGCAGCCCCGCGGCCGTCGTCATCTCGAAGAAGGTGATCGGATCGCCGGCATTGACGGCCTCGCAGCGCTCCAGCGCCTCGACCAGCGTGTTCTCTTCCACGAAGCGCCCGCCGCCGGGCGCGCCCAGCCGAATGCGCTCATGGAAGCGCACCAGATGCGGCGAGATGTAGACATGCACCGACAGGCCCGCCGCCTCGAGGATCGCCCGCATGAAGGCGATGGTCGAGCCCTTGCCGTTGGTGCCGGCGACATGGATCACCGGCGGCAGCTTTTTCTGGGGATCGCCCAGCCGCTCCAGCAGGGTGAGGATGCGGCCGAGCGAAAGGTCGATCAGCTTGGGATGCAGCGCCATGAAGCGCGCGAGCAGCGTGTCGGAAGACCCCATGATGCGCGCGCCCTCGGTCGAACGAGCCTCAGACCGCCTCGGCGACCGGCTGCGGCGGCAGAGCCGGTGCGGCTTTGCCGGTTTCGCCCGCGGGCTGCTTCATCAGCAGGCGGCCGAGGCGCGAGAGCGTCTCCGGCAGGTCGCGGCGATGCACGACCATGTCGACCATGCCGTGGTCCTTGAGATATTCCGAGCGCTGGAAGCCGTCCGGCAGCTTTTCGCGGATCGTCTGCTCGATCACGCGCGGCCCGGCGAAGCCGATCAGCGCGCCGGGCTCCGCGATGTGGATATCGCCGAGCATCGCGTAGGAGGCGGTGACGCCGCCGGTGGTCGGATTGGTCAGCACCACGAAATAGGGCAGGCCTGCCGCGCGCAGGCGCCGGATCGCGACGGTGGTGCGCGGCAATTGCATCAGCGAGAGGATGCC
This sequence comes from Allobosea sp. RCC_152_1, assembly GCF_041360765.1. Classification (NCBI taxonomy): domain Bacteria; kingdom Pseudomonadati; phylum Pseudomonadota; class Alphaproteobacteria; order Hyphomicrobiales; family Alloboseaceae; genus Allobosea; species Allobosea sp. RCC_152_1. Next base: position 412,905 of record NZ_JBFUPU010000004.1, on the reverse strand, counting down.
TTCCTGCATGCGCGCTCCGCCGGAAGCCGCGAAGACGACATAGGGCGTCTTCTTCTCAAGGGCCGTCTCTGCGCCCTTGATGAAGGCCTCGCCGGCCGCCATACCGAGCGAACCGCCCATGAAGTGGAAATCCTGCGCAGCGATGGTCATCGGCAGGCCCTTGACCCGGCCATAGCCGACCTTGAAGGCGTCCTGTGCGCCGGTCTTGGCGCGGGCATCCTTCAGCCGGTCGACATAGCGCTTCTCGTCGCGGAACTTGAGCGGGTCGATCGCGACCTCGGGCAGCGCGACGTCGAGCCACTTGCCTTCGTCGAAGGTCAGCCGCAGCCGCTCCGGCGCGGTGACGCGCATATGATGCTCGGAGCCGGGGATGACGTAGCCATTGGCCTCGACATCCTTATGGAAGACCATCTGCCCGGAATCCGGGCATTTGATCCAGAGATTTTCCGGCGTCTCGCGCTTGAACAGCGTCTTGATGCGCGGCCGGACGACTTCGGAAATCCAGTTCATCGGATCATCCCTGATGGGCCTTCGGCGGCATGCGCCGTCAGGCGAGAGATGGGGATTGGCTTTTCGCCGGCAAAGGCCCGGCGTGCAAGCCCGTTCACGCGGCCTTCGCCACCGAGCGCACGCCTTGCGCGAGTTCGGCGACCAGCGAGGTGACAGCCGAAACGGTCTTTTCCGTGGCCTTGCCCTCGGCGTCGAGCGAAAGTCGGACGCGCTCCACAAGCGCCGAACCGACGACGACGCCGTCCGCGCTCTTGGCGATGGTGGCGGCGTCAGTCGCGGTCTTCACGCCGAAGCCGACCGCAACCGGCAGGCCGGTGTGGCGCTTGATGCGGGTGACGGCATCGCCCACCGCGCCGTAATCGGCGATGGCGCCGCCGGTCACGCCGGTCATCGAGACGTAGTAGACGAAGCCCGAGGTGTTCTGCAGCACCTTGGGCAGGCGCTTGTCGTCGGTCGTCGGCGTGGCCAGGCGGATGAAGGAGACGCCCGCCTTCAGCGCCGGCAGGCAGAGCTCGGAATCCTCCTCCGGCGGCAGGTCGACCACGATCAGCCCGTCGACACCGACACGGCGCGCCTCGGCCAGGAAGGCCTCGACGCCATAGACCCAGATCGGATTGTAGTAGCCCATCAGCACGATCGGCGTGTCATGGCCGGCCTTGCGGAAGCTCTCGACCATGGCGAGCGTCTTGCGCAAGGTCTGCCCGGCCTTGAGCGCGCGCTGCCCGGCGAGCTGGACCGGCACGCCGTCCGCCATCGGATCCGTGAAGGGCACGCCGAGCTCGATCACATCGGCGCCGGCCGCGGGGAGGGCGGCGAGAATGGCGCTCGCGGTCTCGAAATCGGGGTCGCCTGCCGTGACGAAGGTCACGAGCGCGGCCCGGCCCTCGCGGGCGCAGGCCTGGAAGCGGTTCTGGATGCGGGTCTGGCCGGTCTCAGTCATGAGGTCAGCGGTTAGCATGACGCGCGCGGGCTGGCGAGTGGCTCTCTCGCCCTCACCTCGCCGCATGCCGGATCCGGGGGCGCAGCCTTGCTTTCGGCTGGCGCTCATGATCGCTTGGGGGAGGGCGCCACAAGGCCGGATCACGTCGTTTCCATCATGCTCGAACATCGCACCATCCGCATCGCGGCGGACTTACGTCTGCATGCGGTTTTCGCCGGGCCCGAGCACGGGGAGACCGTGCTGCTGTTGCATGGTTGGCCGCAGACCTCCCACGCCTGGCGTAAGGTCATTCCCCTGCTTGCGGCAGCGGGGTTTCGCGTCATTGCTCCGGATCTGCGTGGTTTCGGTGACAGCGGCAAGCCGGAAGGCGTTCATTCCAAGCTGGTCGTGGCGGGGGACCTGGTGGCGATGCTCGATCGTCTCGGCATCGCGACGGCCTGGGTCGTTGGTCACGATCTCGGCGGCCAGGTCGCCTATCCCTTGGCCGCCAATTGGCCCCAGCGGACGCGCGGGCTCGTCTTCATCGAATCGGGTCTGCCGGGCTTCGGGCAGGAACGGGCGATGGATGTGGCAAATGGCGGAAGCTGGCATTTTGGCTTCAACCGCGCCGGGGACATTGCCGAGGAACTCGTGCGCGGCCGGGAGCATCTCTTCATCAAGGCGATGATCCGCCGCGAGAACGTGGGCACTTTCGATCCGACGAGCATCACCGAGGAGGATATCGGCCATTATGCCCGCGCGGCGGCCGCGCCGGGTGGCCTTCGGGGAATGTTCGCGCATTACCGCGCCTTGATCCCCCAGGACCGGGACGACAATCTCAGGCTCGGCGCATCGCCCCTGCTCTGTCCGGTGCTGGCCGTGGGTGGCGACCATGGCTATGGCGAGGCAGCCCTGAACACGATGAAACGCGTCGCGACGGAGCCCGAGGGCGCCATCATCAAGGATTGCGGGCATTATGTGCCGGAAGAACGTCCGCGCGAGCTCGTCGAGACCATGGTGAGCTTCTTCGCGCGCCGTCAGGACCGCGCTGCGGATTGATCCTGCGGGCCGGAAGCCGCGATCCGCTTGCGTGCGGGCCGCGGCTGCGCCACATCGGCCGGACATGCGCGCCTTCGACCAAGCCCTGCCCATCGATGCCGTCCTCGACGACCTCGCCGCATCCTTGCGCGCACGGCCGAATGTCGTGCTGGTCGCCCCGCCCGGCGCCGGCAAGACGACGCGCGTGCCGCTTGCCTTGCTCGACGAGCCCTGGACGAAGGGCGGCAAGCTCATCCTGCTCGAACCGCGCCGTCTGGCGGCGCGCGGCGCGGCGAACCGGATGGCGCAGACGCTGGGCGAGCAGGTCGGCGAGACGGTCGGTCTGCGCGTGCGCCTCGGCTCCAGGATCGGTCCGAGGACGCGCATCGAGGTCGTGACCGAGGGTGTCTTCGCCCGGATGATCCTCGACGATCCCGCGCTGGACGGCGTCGCGGCCGTGCTCTTCGACGAATTCCATGAGCGTTCGCTCGACGCCGATTTCGGCCTGGCGCTGGCGCTCGACGCCCAGGGCGGCCTGCGCGAGGATCTGCGCATCCTCGTCATGTCCGCGACGCTCGACGGCGCCCGCGTCGCGAGGCTGCTCGGCGATGCGCCGGTGATCGAGAGCGAGGGCCGCGCCTATCCTGTCGAGACGCGCTATCGCGGCCGCGATCCGCTGAAGCGCATCGAGGATCAGGTCACCGAAACCGTGCTGCTGGCGCTGAACGAGCAACCCGGCTCGCAGCTCGTCTTCCTGCCGGGGCAGGGCGAGATCCGCCGCGTCGAGGAGCGCCTGCGCGAAAGGCTGCGCGATCCAGCTGTCGAGATCGCTCCGCTCTATGGCGCGCTTGACCAGCGCGAGCAGGACCGGGCCGTGCTGCCGGCGCCTGCGGGCAGGCGCAAGGTCGTGCTCGCCACGGCGATCGCCGAGACGTCGCTGACCATCGAGGGCGTACGCGTCGTGATCGATTCCGGCCTCGCCCGCATACCCGTCTACGAGCCCGATATCGGCGTGACGCGACTGGAGACGCGCCGCGTCAGCCGCGCCGCCGCCGACCAGCGTCGTGGCCGTGCCGGCCGCACCGAGCCGGGAATCTGCTATCGTCTCTGGGAGGAGGCCGCGACGGGCGCGCTCGAACCCTTCGCCCGGCCTGAAATCCTGTCTGCCGATCTGAGCCCGTTGTTGCTCGACTGCGCCGCCTGGGGCGTGGCCGACCCGACGACGCTGGCCTTCCTCGATCCGCCGCCCGCGCCCGCCCTCAAGGAGGCGCGCAGCCTTTTGGAGGCGGTCGGCGCGCTCGATGCTGCCGGCCGCATCACGCCGGACGGTCGCGCCTTGCAGGCTCTGCCCTTGCCGCCCCGTCTCGCGCGCATGGTTGTGGCCGCCGCCCGCTTCGGGCAAGCCGGCGCCGCCGCCGATCTCGCCGCCGTGCTGGTCGAGCGCGGCCTTGGCGGCGATGCGATCGATCTGGCCGAGCGGCTGGAGCGCTTTTCCCGCGAGCGCGGCGGCCGGGCCGGCGATATGCGCCGTCTGGCGGAGGGCTGGGCCCGCACCGCCGAACGCCATGCCCGGACGGACAAGGCTGCGGCGGGCGAGCCGCTCTCGCCCGGCCTCCTGCTCGCCTTCGCCTATCCCGACCGGGTCGCCAGGGCGCGTGCGCCGGGCTCCGGCCAGTATCTTCTCGCCAATGGCCGCGGCGGCGCGCTTGAAGCATCGCAGCGCCTTGCGCGCGAATCTTACATCGTCGTCGCGGAGATGACGGGGTCGGCGCAGCAGGCCCGGATCATGGCCGCCGCAGCGATCAGCGAAGCGGAAATCGGCACGCTCGTCGGCCATGGCCTCGCGCCCTACGCCATCACCGAGCGCGAGGAGGAGAGCTTCGACCGGGCCGCCCGCGCCTTGCGGGTACGAGCGGTGCGCCGCTATGGCGCGCTCGCTTTGGCGGAACGCCCCTTGCCCGTCGCCGGGACGCTTGAGAATGCTGGGGCGTTGGCGAAAGGCATCGCCGCGCTGGGCATCGGCCTGCTGCCCTGGACGAAGGGGCAGAATCAGTTGCGCGAGCGTGTCGCCTTCCTGCGCAAGGCCGAAGCCGAGCAGGGCTGGCCCGATCTCTCCGACGAAGGGCTCGCGCAGAATCCGGAAGACTGGCTCGCGCCGCATATCCTCGGCCGTGCCTCGCTCGCGGCGATCCAGCCGGCCGATCTCGATTCGGCGCTGGCGGGCCTCGTCCCCTGGGAGCTGAAGCGCCGGCTCGATGCCGAGGCCCCGACGCATTTCACCGCCCCGACCGGCTCCTCTTTCGCCGTGGACTACGCCGCCGAGGCCGGGCCGACGATTTCGGTGCGCGTTCAGGAGCTCTATGGGCTGGCGAGCCATCCGGCGCTGGCCGGCGGGCGCGTGCCGCTGGTTCTCGAATTGCTCTCGCCGGCGCATCGGCCGATCCAGGTGACGCGCGACCTGCCCGGCTTCTGGCGCGGTTCCTGGGCGGCGGTGAAATCGGAGATGAAGGGCCGCTATCCCCGCCATCTCTGGCCCGACGAGCCCGCCGCCGCCTTGCCGACGACGCGGGCGAAGCCACGGGGGACCTGAGACCTACCCTCAATTCCCCATCCGGTCGCGCCATTGCCGTTCCCCGGCAAGGCAGGTCGACGGGTCGCCGGCTTGCGCCTTCTGGACCGTTGCATCCGGCGGCACGGCGGCGATCTCGCGCAAGAGCTTCGTCCGCGTCGCCTCGACGAACTGGTGCTTCTCGCGGATCGGGATGACGAAGGCGCCGATGCCGGTGACGACGCAGTCCTTGTAGTAGACGTCGAGATTGTCGATGTCGAAATAGCCCGCCTGTTTCAGCATCACCGGCAGGCCGTTGATGGCGATGCCCTTGGCCCCGGCCTCGTCGCGCGCGGCGGTGACGGGGCGCCCGTCATTGTTGGCGCCGTCGCCGGAGATGTCGATGACGCGGCGCATCGCGGTGACGTTGGACTGTTCGAGCAGTTGCACGCCGAGATCGATCGCCCCCGAGATCGAGGTGCGCCGGCCGCGCCGCGTCGGCGCCTCGCCGAGTTCCTCCGCAAAGGCATTGGCGGCGGCCGGGCCGTCGATGATCTTCCAGGGCCGCACGATGTGCTGGAAATTGCCGCCGGCCCATTCGACATAGGTCACGGCGATCTTGCCGATCGCGCCATTGCTGATGGCGTCCTGCAGCGGCTTGGAGCGGAAGGCCTCGATATAGCCGTTGCGCTGCAAGGCGAGCTCGTCGAGATCCATCGAATAGGAGATGTCGACCGCCAGCACGAGTGCGACGTCAACCTCCTCGGGCGGCGCATTCGCCGGCTGCGCATTCGGCGCGGCCTGGCTCCACAGCGCCATCGCAGCCAGACCTGAGAGACCGTACAGCCAGCGCCGCATCGCCACCTCCGCCATCCCGTCGCGGTGGTGAGTGTGCGCCGGCTTCTCGACGAGGCCAAGGCTGAAAAGCCGGCTTTCAGGCCTGTTTAGATAGCAATCTCGCGAGAACGGGCGGGAAAGCGCCTCAGGCCGCGCGTCGCCGCTCGACGATGCCGATGGCGGCGGCGACCACTTCCTCGACGGTCAAGGCGGAGGTGTCGAGAATGACCGCGTCCTCGGCCGCCTTCAGCGGCGCGTCGCTGCGGCCCGAATCGCGCGCATCGCGGCGGCGGATATCGGCGAGGATGCTCTCGAAGGCGACATCCTCGCCCCGGCCGAGGAGCTCCTTGTGGCGCCGCGCCGCGCGCACCTCCGGCGTCGCGGTGACGAAGAGCTTGGCGGGAGCGTCCGGGCAGATCACCGTGCCGATGTCGCGCCCGTCGAGCACGGCTCCGCCCGGCTGCGCGGCGAAGCGCCGCTGCCGGGCGAGCAGCCCCGCCCGCACCGCCGGCATCGCCGCGACGACGGAAGCCGCCTCGCCGATCTCGCCGCCGCGCAGGCGCTCCTCCGGAAAACCGGTCTCGTCGAAGCTGCCGACGAGGTGCTCGGCCGCCGCCGTGTCATGGATGTCGTGCCCGGCATCGAGCATGGCGCGCGCCACCATGCGGTAGAGCAGGCCGGTATCGAGGCAGGGCAGGCCGTAATGGGCGGCGAGCCGCTTCGCCAGCGTGCCCTTGCCCGATGCGGCGGGGCCGTCCACGGCGATGACGAGGTCGCCCGTGGCTGGCTTCATCCGATCCGGCCTCCGAGACCGATCATCAGAGCGGTGAAGCTCGGGAAGCTCGTCGCGATCATCAAGCCGTCATCGACCACGACGGGATTCTGGGTCGCAAGGCCCATCACCAGGAAGCTCATGGCGATGCGGTGGTCGAGATGGGTCGCGATCGGGCCGCCGCCGCGCGCGGGTGCGCCGCCCGAGCCCTCGACGATCAGATCGTCGCCCTCGATCCAGCAGGTCACGCCCGCGGCCTTCAGCCCGGCCTCGACCGCGGCGAGGCGGTCGGATTCCTTGACGCGCAATTCCTGCAGGCCGCGCATCCGCGTCGTGCCGGTGGCGAAGGCGGCCGCGACTGCCAGCACCGGATATTCGTCGATCATCGAAGGCGCGCGCTCCGGCGGCACCGTCACGCCCTTGAGCTGCGAGCCGCGCACGCGCAGGTCTGCGACGGTCTCGCCGCCTTCATTGGCCTCGCGCTCGACCGTGATGTCGGCGCCCATCTCGATCAGCGTCGTCAGCAGGCCGGAGCGCAGCGGATTGGTCATCACGCTTTCGAGCAGGATGTCGGAGCCGGGCACGATCAGCCCCGCCACCAGCGGGAAGGCGGCGGAGGAGGGGTCGGCCGGCACGACGATCGGCGCCGCCTGCAATTCGGGCTGGCCCTTCAGCACGATGCGCCTGCCATGCGCGCCTTCCGGCGTCACCGTGATCTCAGCGCCGAAATGGGCCAGCATCTTCTCGGTGTGGTCGCGCGTCGCCTCCGCCTCGATCACCGTGGTCTCGCCGGGCGCGGCAAGCGCCGCGAGCAGCACTGCCGATTTGATCTGCGCCGAGGCGACCGGGGGAGCGTAGACGATCGGGATCGCCTCCTGCGGGCCGCGCAGGGTCAGCGGCACGCGGCCGCCCTCCTGCTGCGAGACTACGACGGTGCCCATCTGCTCGAGCGGGTCGAGGATGCGCCGCATCGGCCGCTTGCGCAGCGAGGCGTCGCCGTCGAAGGTCGTGGTGATCGGATGCGAGCCGCAGACGCCCATCATCAGGCGCGAGCCGGTGCCGGCATTGCCGAAATCGAGGATATCCGCCGGCTGGTGCAGGCCGCCGACGCCGACACCCTGCACGCGCCAGGCGCCCGGCCCGTCATGATGGACGACGGCGCCGAGCGCGCGCGCGGCGGCGGCGGTGCGCATCACATCCTCGCCTTCGAGCAGGCCGCTCACCTTCGTCTCGCCGATGGCCAGGAGGCCGAAGATCATCGCCCGGTGGGAAATCGATTTGTCGCCGGGCACGCGGACGCGGCCCTTGAGCGGGCCCCCAGCGCGGGCGGTGACGGGGACGGGGTCATGGTCGTGGGACACGGGGTCGGAATCTCTGCGCTTTGGGCCAAACGAGCTGCGCGCCCGCCCTAGCATGCCCGTGCGAGCCGCGCCAATGCGCGCGTCCGGGGCGCGCGCAGGGGCTCTGGAAAACGCATTGGACTTGCGCGGGGTGATCACATCGCGCAAATCAGCATTTGACAGCGCCGTCCGCCCCGATTAACGGACGCGCCTGCTTTTCAGAACATGATGGTTGAAGGTCCGACGCAGTGGCGAAACCGGAACTCGGAACGAAGCGCGTTTGCCCGGTCACGGGGCGCAAGTTCTACGATTTGAACAAGGACCCTATCGTCTCCCCCTATACCGGGCAGGCGTATCCGCGCGCGATGTTCGAGCCGCAGGCCAAGGCGGCTGCGGCCGTGGCGGCAAAGCCGGCAGAGGATGAGGACGAGGTCGAGGTCGCCGATGGCGCGGTCGAGCTCGTCTCGCTCGAGGATGCCGACGCCGAGGCGAGCGAGAAGGACGTCGTGGTCACCAGCGAGGACGACATCGAGGTCGAGGACGACATCGTCGCCGACGACGATGACGACACCTTCCTGGAAGAGGACGAGGAAGGCGACGACGATGTTTCCGATCTGATCGACGGCGACATCGAGGGCGACGAGGACAACTGATCCACAGCCTTCAAAAAAGATGACGGCAAGGCGACATTAGGCGCTTGTGTCTTCAGCCCGGGCCGCCTATAGAGCGCTGCGTCGCCGGCAGGCGGCCCGGACGGAACCGCCGAGGCGGTTTGAATAAAGTCCGTTTGACGGCCGATCCCAACTCGGTCGTCTCGTGTGGGGCCATAGCTCAGTTGGGAGAGCGCTTGAATGGCATTCAAGAGGTCGGCGGTTCGATTCCGCCTGGCTCCACCATCTCCTCCTTCACGGAAGACCGCAGATCACCGCAACCGGCCCCGCAAAGGCCGGTTTTTTGCTGTCCTCGTGTCAGGAGCGTCCGCAGGGCGCCATTGGGAGCCAGGACGATCGTCCCTATCCTAGATCGGCCTGAAGAGCGCTCGCGCCAAGCGTGATTCGGCCAAGGCCCGGCTCCGCGGCGGTATCGACCCGTCTGCGCGGTCGCGGCATCATTGCCCCGCGACGGCTTCGCAGGCGCCTCACCTGCAAACGACGCCCTGCCCCCTCATCGTGCAGGACGAGGTCATCTGATTGTCGGCACGGGATGGCTGAAAGTCGTTGGCGCCTTGAGGCGCCTGGGGTTGGCCTCCCCACTCCATCGGAGCGCTCTGCTCCGGGCCGGGGAACACGAACCCTCCGCACCCCGTCAGGAGCAGGCAGCACGCGACTGCGAAAAGCTTCTTCATGTTGCACCGCCTCGCAAGGGACTGTCTGGGATCGTGCGACAGATGGCGCTCATCATACCGCGCGCCTCGCCTTTCGATAGGGATGATGCGGAGGGTCTGCTCCGCGCGGACGATCGTGCCCGGCTTGGGACGTATCGGCTGATGCCGGCGCCCGGCGGGCCTCTCGCGCATGGCGAGCCGCGGAATTCCTATAAGATTCCTATATTGAGACGCGCCCGCCCGTCTCGAACGGCTATGCCGGCCTCACGATAATCCCCTGCACGGTCGATCCGTCTGTCCACGCCCCTTTCCGCTGGAAAGCAGGCGCGGCGGCAGCCGGGGTTCGCCCGCAATGCCTCGGCCAAAGGGACCACGGCAATGGATATCGTCATGATCGGGCTGGGCCTGGCCTTCTTCGCCGCCTCCCTCGCCTATGTCGCCACCTGCGACGCACTTTGAGTCGGGGAACCGCGCCATGATCCTCGACTACCTCCTCGGTGGGGCCGTGACCGCGATTCTGCTGGTCTACCTCACCTATGCGCTGCTCCGCCCCGAGCGGTTCTGACCGCGCTGCGCCACCGGAAGCTTTTGCCATGACTCTCTACGGCTGGATCCAGATCCTCGTCTTCTGCGCGCTCGTCTTCGCGCTGACCAAGCCGCTCGGCGGCTATATGACGCGCGTCTTCAACGGCGAGCGCACTGTCCTCTCGCCGCTGTTCGCGCCGGTCGAGCGCGGGCTTTATGCCTTGGCCGGCACGCATGGGCGCGAGGAGCAGCATTGGAGCGGCTACGCCGTCGCGCTGCTGCTGTTCAACCTCGCCGGCCTGTTGCTGCTCTACGGGCTGCAGCGCGTCCAGGCTGGGTTGCCGCTGAACCCGGACGGCATGGCGACGGTCGCCCCCGATCTCGCCTTCAACACCGCCGTGAGCTTCGTGACCAACACGAACTGGCAGAACTACGGCGGCGAGAGCACGATGTCCTATCTGACGCAGATGCTCGGCCTCACCGTGCAGAACTTCGTTTCGGCGGCGACCGGCATCGCGATCGCGGTGGCGCTGATTCGCGGCTTCGCCCGCGCCTCGGCCAAGACGGTCGGCAGCTTCTGGGTCGATCTGACCCGCGCCATCCTCTACGTCCTCCTGCCGCTCTGCGTGGTGCTGACGCTGGCCTATGTCGCGCTGGGCATGCCTCAGACGCTCGACGCCGCCGTCACGGCGACGACGCTCGAAGGCGCGCAGCAGACGATCGCGCGCGGCCCCGTCGCCTCGCAGGTCGCGATCAAGATGCTCGGCACCAATGGCGGCGGCTTCTTCAACGCCAATGCCGCCCATCCCTTCGAGAATCCCGACGCCATCTCGAACATGCTCCAGATGGTCTCGATCTTCGCGATCGGCGCGGCCCTCACCAATGTCTTCGGCCGCATGGTCGGCAATGAGCGTCAGGGCTGGGCGATCCTCGCCGCGATGGGCACGCTGTTCATCGCCGGCGTCATCGTCTGCTACTGGGCCGAGGCCGCCGGCAACCCGCTCGTCCAGGCGCTCGGCCTGCAGGGCGGCAATCTCGAGGGCAAGGAGATGCGCTTCGGCATCCCGCTCTCGGCGCTCTTCGCGGTCGTCACCACCGCGGCCTCCTGCGGCGCGGTCAATGCCATGCACGGCAGCTTCACCGCGCTCGGCGGCCTGATCCCGCTGATCAACATGGAGCTCGGCGAGGTCATCGTCGGCGGCGTAGGCGCCGGCTTCTACGGCATCGTGCTCTTCGTCGTGCTGGCGATCTTCGTCGCCGGGCTGATGGTCGGCCGCACGCCGGAATATCTCGGCAAGAAGATCGAGGCCAAGGAGGTCAAGATGGCGATGCTCGCCGTGCTGTGCCTGCCGGCCGGCATGCTGACCTTCACCGCCATCTCCGCGGTGCTGCCGGGCGCCGTCGCCAGCGTCGGCAATAGCGGGCCGCACGGCTTCTCCGAGATCCTCTACGCCTACACCTCGGCGGCGGCGAATAACGGCTCGGCCTTCGCCAGCCTCTCGGCCAACACGCTCTGGTACAACCTCACCCTGGGCATCACCATGCTGGTCGGGCGCTTCCTGGTCATCGTCCCGGCGCTCGCCATCGCCGGCTCGCTCGCCGCGAAGAAGTCGGTGCCCGCCTCCGCCGGCACCTTCCCGACGGACGGCCCGCTCTTCGTCGGGCTCCTCGTCGGCGTCATCGTGATCGTCGGCGGCCTGACCTTCTTCCCGGCGCTGGCGGTCGGCCCGATCGTCGAGCATCTGGCGATGCTCGCCGGGCAGAGCTTCTGAGGAGGCCGCCCATGTCGAGCTGTCTTCGCAATCTGCGCCGCGATGCCCTGCCGCCCCACCGTGCCGACGGCGCGGGAGCCGGCAAGGCCGGCCTACGTCCCTCCACCCTCATCCTCGCCGCCACGGCCGGGCTCGCGCTCTTCGTGCTGGTCGCCCGGGCGCTGGCCGCGCTGCTTGCCGGCGCCTGACCGGCAGCCCCTTCTTCGCTGGAGTCTCTCATGAGCCAGTCCAAATCCGCGAGCCTGATCGACGCCCGCATCCTCGTGCCGGCGCTGGGCGACGCCCTCCGCAAGCTCGATCCGCGCAGCCTCGCCCGCAATCCGGTGATGTTCGTCGTCGCCGTGGTGTCGCTGCTCACCACCATTCTCTTCCTCCGGGACCTCGTCACCGGCGGCAGCCATCTCGGCTTTTCCTTCCAGATCGTGATCTGGCTGTGGTTTACCGTGCTCTTCGCCAATTTCGCGGAAGCGGTCGCGGAAGGGCGAGGCAAGGCGCAGGCGGATTCGCTGCGCAAGACCCGCGCGGAAACGCAGGCCAAGTTGCTTTCGGGCGAGGATCGCAGCCAGTTCCGGCTCGTGCCCGGCACCTCGCTCAAGGTCGGCGATGTCGTGCTGGTCGAGGCCGGCGACATCATCCCCTCGGATGGCGAGGTCATCGAGGGCGTCGCCTCGGTGAACGAGGCCGCGATCACCGGCGAATCCGCGCCCGTCATCCGCGAATCCGGCGGCGACCGCTCGGCCGTGACCGGCGGCACGCAGGTGCTCTCGGACTGGATCCGCGTGCGCATCACCGCGGCCGCTGGCTCGACCTTCATCGATCGCATGATCGCGCTGGTCGAGGGCGCAGAGCGCCAGAAGACGCCCAACGAGATCGCGCTCAACATCCTGCTCGCCGGCATGACGCTGATCTTCGTGCTCGCCACCGCGACGATCCCGAGCTTCGCCGCCTATGCCGGGGGCTATATCCCGGTCGTGGTGCTGGTCGCGCTGTTCGTGACGCTGATCCCGACCACCATCGGGGCGCTGCTCTCGGCCATCGGCATCGCCGGCATGGACCGGCTGGTGCGCTTCAACGTGCTCGCCATGTCCGGCCGCGCCGTCGAGGCCGCCGGCGACGTCGATACGCTCCTGCTCGACAAGACCGGCACGATCACGCTCGGCAACCGCCAGGCGACGGAGTTCAAGCCGGTCTCCGGCGTCAGCGAGCAGGAGCTTGCGGACGCTGCCCAGATCGCCTCGCTCGCCGACGAGACGCCGGAGGGCCGCTCGATCGTCGTGCTCGCCAAGGAGAAATACGGCATCCGCGCCCGTGACATGGGCGCCCTCCATGCCAGCTTCGTGCCCTTCACCGCGCAGAGCCGGATGAGCGGCGTCGATCTCGAAGGCTCGCAGATCCGCAAGGGCGCCGTCGATGCCGTGCTGAACCATGTCGAGGCCGGCGCCATCGGGTCACGCCCGGCGGCCGGCGTGGTGCGCGAGGTCCAGGCCAGCGCCGCCGAGATCGCCAAGGCCGGCGGCACCCCGCTCGCCGTGGCGAAGGATGGGCGCCTGCTCGGCGTCATCCACCTCAAGGACATCGTCAAGGGCGGCGTCCGCGAGCGCTTCGCGGAACTGCGCCGCATGGGCATCCGCACCGTGATGATCACCGGCGACAACCCGATGACCGCCGCCGCCATCGCGGCCGAGGCTGGCGTCGACGACTTCCTCGCCCAGGCGACGCCGGAGAACAAGCTCACTTTGATCCGCGAGGAGCAGGCCAAGGGCAAGCTCGTCGCCATGTGCGGCGACGGCACCAACGACGCGCCGGCTCTCGCCCAGGCCGATGTCGGCGTCGCCATGAACACGGGCACGGTCGCAGCGCGCGAGGCCGGCAACATGGTCGATCTCGACTCGGACCCGACCAAGCTCATCGAGATCGTCGAGATCGGCAAGCAGCTCCTGATGACGCGCGGCGCCTTGACAACCTTCTCGATCGCCAACGACGTCGCCAAGTACTTCGCCATCATCCCGGCGATGTTCCTGGCCTTCTACCCGCAGCTCGGCGCGCTCAACATCATGGGGCTGCAGACGCCCCAGAGCGCCATCCTGTCGGCCATCATCTTCAACGCGCTGATCATCGTCGCGCTGATCCCGCTCGCGCTGAAGGGCGTGAAGTACCGGGCCGTCGGCGCCGGCGCTTTGCTCAGCCGCAACCTGCTCGTCTACGGGCTCGGCGGGCTCGTCGTGCCCTTCATCGGCATCAAGGCCATCGACATGGCCGTGACCGCGCTGCACCTCGTCTAAGGAGCCGCCACCATGCTCAAGCAGATCCGCCCCGCTCTGGTGATGATCCTCGCCCTCACGGCGATCACCGGCCTCGTCTACCCGCTGGCGATGACCGGCATCGCCCAGATCGTCTTCCCACGCCAGGCCAATGGCAGCCTGATCGAGAAGGGCGGCAAGATCATCGGCTCCAGCCTGATCGGCCAGAATTTCACCGGCGAGCGCTATTTCCACGGCCGCCCCTCGGCGACGGTCGCGACCGATCCGAACGACAGCACGAAGACCATCGACGCGCCCTACAACGCCGCAAGCTCCGGCGGTTCCAATCTCGGCCCGACCAGCCAGAAGCTGGTCGAGCGCATCAAGGCCGATGCCGAGAAGCTCAAGGCCGAGAATCCCGGCGCGCCGGTGCCGATGGATCTGGTGACGACCTCGGGCAGCGGGCTCGACCCGCATATCTCGCCGCAGGCCGCCTATTTCCAGGTCGCCCGCGTCGCCAAGGCGCGCAATGCCGACCCTGCGGGCATCAAGGCGCTGGTCGACGCCCATGTCGAACCGCGCAAGCTCGGCTTCCTCGGCGAGCCCGTCGTCAACGTGCTCGCGCTCAACCTCGCCCTCGACGGCGCCGCTTCGCGCTGACACAAAGGCAATGGCGGCTCCCGATCCGCCATTGCCCCGCGATACCGACATGCCAACCGCCGAGAATCATCGCGAGATCAGGGCCAGGCCCTCGCCCGAGGCGCTGCTCGAAAGCGCCCGGCGGGAGGGGCGCGGCCGCCTGAAGATCTTCCTCGGCGCGGCGCCGGGCGTCGGCAAGACCTATGAGATGCTGACCTCCGGCAGGGCCCGAAAGGCCGAGGGCATCGATGTCGTCATCGGTATCGTCGAAACCCATGGCCGCAAGGAGACGCAAGGGCTGGTCGACGGCTTCGAGATCGTCCCGCGCCGGAGCGTCGACTACAAGGACCGCGAGCTCGAGGAGATGGATCTCGATGCCATCCTGGCCCGGCGGCCGGCGCTCGTGCTGGTCGACGAGCTCGCACACACCAATGTCCCCGGCAGCCGCCATCCGAAGCGCCATCTCGATGTCGAGGAACTGCTCTCGCAAGGCATCGACGTCTACACCACGCTGAACATCCAGCATGTCGAGAGCCTGAACGACGTGGTCGCGCAGATCACCCGCATCCGGGTGCGCGAAACCGTGCCGGATTCGGTTCTCGACCGCGCCGACGACATCGAGGTCATCGACCTGACCCCGGCCGACCTGATCAGGCGGCTCCAGGAGGGCAAGGTCTATCTCGGCAATACGGCCCGGCGCGCCATCGAGAACTACTTCTCGCCCGGCAACCTGACGGCCCTGCGCGAATTGGCGTTGCGCCGCACGGCGCAACGGGTCGACGAGCAACTGCTCAGCCATATGCAGAGGCACGCGATCCCCGGGCCCTGGGCGGCGGGGGACCGCATCCTCGTCTGCATCGATGATGGTGCCGGCTCCGCCGCCCTGGTCCGCCTCGCCAAGCGCCAGGCCGACCGGCTGCGCGCACCCTGGAGCGCGCTCTATGTCGAGACGCCGCGCGCCGCCGCACTGACGGAGGCGGCCAAGACGCGTGTGGCCGGCGCGTTGCGGCTCGCCGAGCAGCTCGGCGGCGAGGCGGTCACCCTGCCCGGCCAGGACGTCGCCGGCGAGATCATTCGCCATGCGGCGGCGAACAACGTCACGCAGATCGTCGTCGGCAAGCCGGCCAAGCCGCGCTGGCGCGAGCTGTTCAGCGGCTCGGTCTCGCATGACCTGATCCGCCGCGCCGGCGACATCAGCGTGCATGTCGTCTCGGTCGCGGAAGGCGAGAAGGATGCCCGCCCGCTCGCAGCCGACGGCCCGCGCCCGTTCAGCCTGCGGCCCTATCTCGGCGTGGTCGTCTCGGTTGCGATCGCGCTCGGCGTCGCCGAACTGCTCAGCCAGGTCATGGACCTTCGCAATATCGCGCTGGTCTTCTTGATGAGCGTGCTGATCTCGGCCGTCACCGGCGGCTTCTGGCCGGCGCTCCTCGCTTCGGTCCTGAGCGCGCTGGCGCTGAATTTCTTCTTCATCCCCCCGCTCTACACCCTGACGATCAACGACCCGGAGAACGCGGTCGCGCTGGCCTTCTTCCTGCTCGTCGCGGTGATTGCGAGCAACCTCACCGCGCGCGTCCAGCGCCAGGCCGATGCCGCCCGCCAGCGCGCCCGCACCACGGAGGATCTCTATCTCTTCTCCAAGAAGCTCGCCGGCACGGGCACGCTCGACGACGTGCTCTGGGCGAGCGCCTTCCAGATCGCCTCGATGCTGCGGGTGCGCGTCGTGATCCTCATGCCCGAGGAGGGCTCTCTCGCGGTCCGCGCCGGCTATCCGCCCGACGACACGCTGGTCGATGCCGATATCGCCGCGGCGCGCTGGGCCTGGGAGCATAACCGTCCGGCCGGGCGCGGCGCCGATACGCTGCCCGGCGCGAAGCGCTTCTATCTGCCGTTGCGCACGGGGCGGACCGCTGTCGGCGTGATCGGCCTCGACGACGACCGGGAAGGCCCGCTGCTGACGCCCGAGCAGCAGCGCCTGCTCGATGCGCTGGCCGATCAGGCAGCCGTCGCCATCGAGCGCATCCAGCTCGTTGCCGATGTCGACCGGGCCAGGCTCGCAGCCGAGGCCGACCGCCTGCGCTCGGCGCTGTTGACCTCGATCTCGCACGATCTCAAGACGCCGCTGGCCTCGATCATGGGCGCCGCCGGCACCTTGCGCGACTATCGCAACGCCTTGCCGGAGGACGACCGCGCGGCCCTGCTCGCGACCGTGATCGACGAATCCGAACGTCTCAACCGCTTCATCGCCAATCTGCTCGACATGACCAAGATCGAATCCGGCGCGATGGAGCCGAATGCGGCGCCGGTGGATGTGGCCGAGGTGGTCGGCAGCGCGCTGCGCCGCGCCGCGAAGATCACCGCCGGCCATCGCGTCGAGACCGGGCTTCCCGAAGATTTGCCGATGCTCAGGCTCGATCCCGTGCTGTTCGAGCAGGTGCTGTTCAACCTCGTCGACAACGCCGCCAAATACGCGCCGGCCGGCAGTACGATCGCGATCAGCGCCCGGCTGGATGACGGCGCGGTCGCCATCGAGGTCGCCGATGAGGGCCCGGGCCTGCCGCCCTCCGACCTGGAGCGCGTCTTCGACAGCTTCTACCGGGTCAGGAAGGGCGACCAGGTTCGCGCCGGCACCGGGCTCGGCCTCTCCATCTGCCGCGGTTTCGTCGAGGCGATGGGTGGCACGATCAAGGCCGGCAACCGGCAGGACCGCATGGGCGCGGTCTTCACGATCCGGATGCCCAGCGAGGCGCGGCAGGACAGGTTGGAGCCGCTGACATGACGACATCGGATATCGAGGTTCTGGTCGTCGACGACGAGCCGGCGATCCGCCGCCTGCTGCGCGTCGGCCTCTCGACCGAGGGCTATGCCATCCGCGAGGCCGCCACGGCGCGCGAGGCGATCGAGCGGATCGCGGAGCAATTGCCCGATCTCGTCATCCTCGATCTCGGCCTGCCGGACATGCCCGGCCAGGAGCTGCTGCGGAAATGGCGGGAGGAGGCGCTGGCGCTGCCGATCGTGATCCTGTCGAGTCGTACCGACGAGGCCGGCATCGTCGAGGCGCTCGAGAACGGCGCCGACGACTACGTCACCAAGCCTTTCGGCATGAAGGAGCTCGCGGCGCGGCTGCGGGTCGCGCTGCGTCACAAGCTGCAGCAGCAGGGCGAGAAGCCGATCTTCCAGACCGGCGAGCTCTCGGTCGATCTGGTCAAGCGCATCGTCAGGCTGGGCGACAGGGAGGTGAAGCTCTCGCCGAAGGAATACGATATCCTGCGCATCCTCGTGCAGCATGCCGGCAAGGTGCTGACCCACCAATATCTGATGAAGCAGGTCTGGGGCGCTTCGGCCGACGTGCAGTATCTGCGGGTCTATGTCCGGCAGCTCAGACAGAAGATCGAGCGCGTCCCCGACCAGCCGCAATACATCACCACCGAAACCGGCGTCGGCTATCGCCTGCGCGAGGCGGAGTGAGCCGGCCTCCGGCACTCAGCCCCGCCCGAACGTGACGAAGACCAAAGCATGACCCCGTCCGACATCATCCTCCCACGCTCCATCATCGCGCTTTCGGCGCGCTCGAAGGGCGCGCTGCTGCAGGCGCTCGCGCGAACGGCCGCCGAACAGCTCGCGCTGCCGCAGGCCGCCATTCTCGATGCGCTGATCCGGCGCGAGGCTCTCGGATCGACCGGGGTCGGCGGCGGGGTCGCCATGCCGCATGCGCCCGTTCCCGGGCTGGAGAAGCCTTTCGGCCTGCTGGCGCGTCTCGAACGGCCGGTTGCCTATGAGGCGATCGACGGCAGGCCGGTCGATCTCGTCTGCCTCGTGCTGACGCCCGAGAACGGGGGCAAGGGGCGGATCGACGCGCTCGCCTGCATCGCGCGGCGGCTGCGCGCGCCGGAGGCTTGCGATCGGATTCGCGGCGCCGCGAGCAGCGAAGACATCTATGCCATGCTGCTGGAGGGAAGCTGACGGAAAGGCGCGGCGGCGCCGTTACGAGGCCGCGCTCTGCGGCGGTTCCGGCACGTCGTAGCCTTCGGCGGCGTAGAGGTTGATCTTGTTGCGCAAGGTGCGAATGGCGATGCCGAGCAGATTCGCGGCATGGGTCCTGTTCCCATCCGTCTCCCGCAGTGTCGCCAGAATCAGATCCCTTTCCACCTCCGCAACCGGCAAGCCGACAAGTTGGTCCATGACGGCCTGCTCATGTTCGAGGTCGTGCATTTGATCGTCCTTTCCGAGCCCCCAGAAGCCCCGCCGGACAGGTCAAGGGGAGGACGACGTGGTTAAGAAACCGTAAATCCATGCCGCGACGGGGCCTCAGCCCCGATGGCGCCGTGCCCTCCGGGGCTCCGCGGATGGGGTCTCCACGCATCGATTTGTCGGCATGGGATCGAAATGCCCACTCGCGCGTTGAGTCGTCGGCGCTGCTACCGGCGCGCGGAATAGGACGATGACGATGATCAGACAGACAGCAGTTTCCTTGGCCGCCATGATGATGCTGGCCACGCCGGCACTGGCGCAGCAGCGCAATCTCGGTCCCTCGACCGGCACGGTGCGGATCGAGCAGGTGCAGGCCGGCTTCATCGCCGGCGGCGAGGCCGGTGGCGGCACGCTGCGCTATCATGGCCGCTCCTATCCGATCACGGTCGGCGGCCTCGGCGTCGGCACGGTCGGTGCCTCCAAGACGACCGCCTCGGGCACCGTCTACGGGCTGCAGCGGGTCGGCGACTTCGCCGGGGCCTATGTCCAGCTCAAGGAGGGGTGGGCCGTCGGCGACCAGGGCCGTGGCACCGTCTGGCTGCGCAACGACAAGGGCGTGACCCTGCGCCTCGCCACGCGTCGGCAGGGCTTGCAGCTCTCGCTCGGCGCCGACGGCGTCCTGATCGGCTTCAAGCAGTAGCGAATACGGGTTCGATGTTCGATAGCCTCTAGGCTTTTGGGCCGCCTCGATTATGGTGCGGCCACCTTGGCTATCGTGCTCGTCCCCTTCGCGATCTCTGTCGCCGCCGCGTTCGCGGCGGCGCTGCTCTGCGTGCTGCTGCGTCCGCTGCTGCAACGCTACGCGCTGGCGCGCCCCAACGCCCGCTCGAGCCACACGGTGCCGACACCGCAGGGCGGCGGCATTGCCGTGCTCGCCGGCGCGTTCCTGGCCATCGCGCTGGCCTTCGGCCTGAGTCCCGTCGAGGCCGAAGCCGGGCGTGCGCTGCTCGTCGTCGCAACGGGAGCGACAGTGCTTGCCCTAGTCGGCGCCTGGGACGATATCCGGCCTCTGCCGGCGAGCCTGCGATTGGCGCTGCAGGCGGCCTGCGTCGGATTCGTGCTGTTTCGGGCCGCGCCGGAATTGCGGTTGTTTCCGGAGTTCCTTCCGCTTGCCGCCGAGCGGGCCTTGGCGCTCGTCGCCGGCATCTGGTTCGTCAATCTCGTCAACTTCATGGATGGGCTCGACTGGATCACCGTCGCCGGCATCGTGCCGCTTGCGGCGGCCCTCGCCTTGGCCGGCAATGCGGGCGTGATCGATCCGGCGACGGGCTGGCTGGCGGCGGCCCTCTGCGGTGGGCTCATCGGCTTCGCGCCCTTCAACCGGCCGGTGGCGAAGCTCTTTCTCGGGGATGTCGGCTCCCTGCCGATCGGGCTCCTGACCGCTTATCTGCTCTATCGGCTGGCCGGGACGGGCGCCTTCGCGGCGGCGCTCATCCTGCCGCTCTATCATGTCGCCGATTCCACCATCACGCTGCTGCGTCGCCTCGCCCGCGGCGAGAAGGTGTGGGAAGCGCATCGCTCGCATTTCTACCAGCAGGCCACCGTCAACGGCTTCAGCGTCCGCGGCGTCGTCGGACGGGTCGCGGTGCTGAACATCGTCCTGGCGGCGTTGGCGGGATTTTCGATCGCTTGGCCGGGTCTCTGGGTTCAAGGCGCCTGCCTGGCATTGGCGGCCGTGCTGACGGGTCTGCTGTTACGTGCCTTCGCGACGCCACGGGCTGGCCATGGCTGAGGGAACCGTCCTCCTCACCGGTGCCAGCGGCTTTGTCGGGCCGCATGTCGTGGCGGCGCTGACGGGTGCGGGCTGGCGCCTGCGGCTCGCATTGCGGCGGCCGGTCCCGGTGCCTGCCGGCGTCGAGACGGTTCCGATCGGCGATCTCGCGCAAAAGGTGGATTGGAGCGAGGCGCTGCGCGGCGTCGACCATGTCGTGCATATGGCGGGTCTCGCCCATGCAGGGCCGGGGCTCGACGAGGCGCTCTACCAGCGCATCAACACCCAGGCGACGCTGGAGCTGGCACAGGCGGCGGTTACGGCGGGGGTGCGCCGCTTCGTCTATCTCTCGTCGATCAAGGCGCTGTCGGGTGCCTTCGACGGGCCTCCGCTGACCGAGGATGCGGCGCCCGCTCCCGACGATGCCTATGGCCGCTCCAAGCTGGCTGCGGAGCAGGGCCTCGCGGCGCTCGCTCTCGACTGGGTCGCCTTGCGCCCGGTGCTGATCTACGGGCCGGGCGTCAAGGCCAATATGGCGGCCCTGCTGAAGCTGGCGAAGCTGCCGCTGCCCCTGCCGCTCGGCGGGCTTCAGGCGCCGCGCTCGCTGCTCGCCGTCGAGAACCTCGCCGAGGCCATCCGCTTCGCCCTGACACCGGCTTGCCCGCCCCGGCGGAGCTACATCGTCGCCGATCCGGAGCCGGTCAGCGTCGCCGGGATGCTCACGGCCTTGCGCAGCGGCCTCGGCCGTGGATCCGGCTTGCTGCCGGTGCCGGAAGGCTGGCTGCGGCTGGCGGCGCGGCTGGCGGGGCGGGAGGAGACCTTCCTCAAGCTCGCGGGCAGCCTCGTGGCGCGCCCCGAGGGCCTGCTCAGCGCTGGATGGCGGCCGCCGGTAGAGACCGGGGCGGCGCTGGCGCGGCTGGCGGGCTCTGCTCGCGCCGGCTGAAATCCGGGATCGCCTCGTCGAGCACGGCGTTGGCGGCGGCGCGGTCATTCGCCTTGATGGCTTCGTCCAGTTGCGCGAGCCAGCTCTGGATCTTCGCCCGCCCGGCGAAGCTGGGCTTGGCGGCCATCACCCCGTCGAGGCCGGTCTCGGCCATGGGCTCGTCGCGGGCGAAGAGGATCTCGTTGAGCCGCTCGCCCGGCCGCACGCCGCTGACGACGATCTCGATATCCTCGCCGGGCTCGTAGCCGGCCAGCCGGATCATCCGCTCGGCCAGGTCCATGATCCGCACGGGCTGGCCCATCTTGAGCACATACACGGCGGCCCGCTCGGAATCGGTATCCTCGGCCCCGGTATGGGACGCTGCCGTCAGCACGAGATCGCAGGCTTCGCGGATCGTCATGAAATAGCGGATCATGTCGGGGCTGGTGACCGTGACGGGCCCGCCGCGCGCGATCTGCGCCTTGAACTTCGGCACGACCGAGCCGGCCGATCCCAGCACATTGCCGAAGCGCACCGCGACCAGGCGCACGCCCGAGGCGGCCGCGACGAACTCGGCATCGCGCGACTGCGCATACATCTCGGCGAAGCGCTTGGTCGCCCCCAGCATCGAGACGGGCTCGATCGCCTTGTCGGTCGAGATCATCACGAAGGTCTTCGCCCCGGCGGCGATCGCCGCGTCGGCGACGTTCACCGAGCCGAAGATATTGGTCTTGATGCCCTCGCTCCAGTCGGCCTCGAGATAGGGCACATGCTTCAGCGCGGCGGCATGGACGACGATGTCGGGTTGGAAACCGGCGAAGAGCGGCATGATGCGCTCGCGGTCGCGGACATCGGCGAGCACGCCGGAGACGACCGTGTCGCGCTCCTG
The DNA here is from genome assembly GCF_041360765.1 of Allobosea sp. RCC_152_1. Classification (NCBI taxonomy): domain Bacteria; kingdom Pseudomonadati; phylum Pseudomonadota; class Alphaproteobacteria; order Hyphomicrobiales; family Alloboseaceae; genus Allobosea; species Allobosea sp. RCC_152_1. The sequence continues at coordinate 390,671 of NZ_JBFUPU010000004.1, read as the reverse complement.
CACGGCGAGCAGCTCGGTGATCTGGAACAGGGCGGGCTCGGAACTCTCGACCACCAGCAGCTCGGCCGCGCCGAAGGCGGCGCAGCGCAGGCAGATCTCGGAGCCGATCGAGCCGCCGCCGCCGGTGACGATGACGCGCTTGCCTTTCAGGAAGGCGCCGAGACGCCCACGGTCGATGGTGACGGTCGAGCGCACCAGCAGATCCTCGATCTCCAGCGGCGCGACGTCGGTGTCGCGCGTGCCTTCGCCGGAGGCGTCGATCCGGGAGATCGGCACGGCGAGCCGGCGCGTCTGGCTGAGCCATTTCTCCGGATGGGCCTCGGGCACCAATGCGGAGGGCGTCGCGACGATGCGGCGATAGCCCTCGCCACGGTCCGCCGCCTCGCCTGCGACCGTCCCGATCTCCGAGAGCAGGCCGAGCACCGGCACGCCACGGATCGACTGGCCGAGATCGTCGTGACGAGGCGAGAGGATGCCGGCGGGGCGCAGCCGGCGCATCGTCCCGGCTTCCATGGCCCGGATCACCATCTCGACCTCGACGCCGCGGCCGAGCAGCAGGGCCGGCAGCACCGCCTCGCGCTCGGCATTGGTCCGGCCGCGGGCATATTTGAAGTAGCGATAGGCCAGGCGCGGGCCGCCGAGCAGGGCGATCTGGACCAGCCAGTAGAGCGCGATCGAGATCTTGCCGAAATAGAAGGCGCCGTAGAAATCCGGGGCGACGAGGAGATAATCGACCGCAAGCAGCGTCACCGTCAGGACCGAGACGGCCTTCACGATGTTGGAGAGGTCCGGCAGCGAGGCGAAGCGCCATTTCGAGCGGTAGAGCGAGAAGAACCAGTAGACCAGCCCGGCATAGGCGACGAAGAAGGGCAGGAAGCGCGGCAGATAGCGCAGATGCTCGGTGAGCTGGCGGCCCTCGAAGCGCACGACGAAGACGAGCCAGATCGCCAGCGCCGTCATCACCAGATCGTGCAGGACGATGGCGGACTTCTTCAGGTTCTGTTTGGGCAGGATGGCCATGTCAGCGGGGGTATCCCGCTCCCTCGGCGGCTTGTCAACGCGCGAGCCGGTCTAAAACGGGTCAGGCTCGTGGCGGTCGGGCTTCGAGCCCGCTCAAGACGAAGGAGATCATCTCGTCGGCCGAGGGGCCCGGCAGACATTCGAACTGGTTGATGAGCAGCGGGTGCATGAAGCGGGTCATCGCCGTGCGGATGCAGCCGGTCGCCTGGACCGGGTCGATGTCGCGGAACTCACCGTTGGCGATGCCATCCACCACCACGCGGCGCAGCACGGCATCGAAGCGCTCGATATGGGCGATGATCGCGTCCCAGCTTTCCTCCATCGCGGCGCAGACCATCTCCTGCATTCGCACATGGCCGGCGAAGCGAGCGACATTGAGCCGGAACGAGGTCTCCAAGATATCGCGCAACCTGTCAGCGGCCGGCCGGTCCTGACCGGCGATGACGATCATCGCCTCTTCCTGCTCGCGCTTGTAGCGCTCCAGCACCGCCTCGTTGATCGACTTCTTGGAGTCGAAGAAGCGGTAGACATTGGCAGGACTCATCCGCAGGGACTTGGCGATGTCCGCAACGGTCGTCTTCTGGTAGCCGATGTCGCGAAAGAAGCGCTCGGCGGTGTCGACGATGGTCTGCCTGGTATCGCGTTCGGCGTGGGTCACGGCGCGGCCGCTTTGTTTGCTTTCTAGTGTAGGCGGTGAGTATTGATCGCTATGACGAATTTCGTCATTCGTCAACGCTATGGCGAATAAAAGTTTTTCTCCCATGTGGCAACAATCGCGCGCGGCTCGATAAGTTCCGCGCGGCACGCGGGACGTACGATTTCGGCGGGATGGATGCTTCTCCTCAACGGGCAGGAACGGGATCCTCGCTCAAATCGCAGCGTCCCGGTGCCGGCGCGCGATCTCCAGCAAGGCTTCGACATCGAGATGCCCCGCGAGATGGGCGGCGAGATCGTCGAGGGTCTGCTCGATGAGCACGTCGAACCGGACATCCGAGCCTTGCGTGCCGCCGCCGATCGCGCCGAGCCAGGCCGCCCGCATCGCATCCGACGCGAAGGCGCCATGAAGATAGGTGCCGGCGACGCGGCCGTCCGGGCTGGTCGCGCCCTCGGCCCGGCCATCGACTGCGAAGGGCGCGCGCCGGGTGTCGGGGCCTTCGGTCCGGCCGAGATGGATCTCGTAGGCGCGTCCCTGCGCCGCGCTGGCCGCATGGGTGAAGCGGGTCTCGCGCACCGTCTTGTCGGCGTCGAGCACCGTCTCGACATCGAGCAACCCGAGGCCGGGCGCCTCTCCGGCCGGCCCCTCGATGCCCGACGGGTCGCGGACGACGCGCCCCAGCATCTGGTAGCCGCCGCAGAGCCCGAGCACATGCCCGCCGCGACGGTGATGCGCGAGGATGTCGATGTCCCACCCTTCGGCGCGCAGCGCGGCGAGGTCCCGCAGCGTCGTCTTGGAACCGGGCAGGATCACCACATCGGCGATCGGCAGGGGCTGTCCCGGTGGCACCAGCACCAGATCGACCTCCGCTTCGAGCTTGAGCGGATCGAGATCGTCGAAATTGGCGATGCCGGGCAGGATGGGCACGGCGATGCGGATGCGGGCACCGGGCTTGCGCTCGGAACGCAGATCGAGGCCATCCTCGGCCGGCAGCCGGTGCGCCGCCGCGAACCAGGGCACCACGCCGAGGCAGGGCCAGCCGGTGGCTGTGGCGATGGTCTCGACGCCCGGCCGGAACAATTCGACCGCGCCGCGGAAACGATTGACGGCGAAGCCGCGGATCATCGCCCGGTCGGCGGGGTCGAGCACCGCATGGCTGCCGACGAGGCTGGCGATCACGCCGCCGCGGTCGATGTCCCCGATCAGGATGGCAGGCACGTCCGCGGCGCGGGCGAAGCCCAGATTGGCGATGTCGCGGGCGCGCAGATTGGTTTCCGCGGCAGAGCCGGCGCCCTCGACGATGACGAGATCGGCGTCGGCGCAGAGCCGCTCGTAGCTTTGCAGGACCTGCGGCAGGAAATCGCCGCGCCGGGCGAAGTCGCGCGAGGCGAGGCGGCCGGCGACGCGGCCCTGCAGGATGATCTGGCTGCCCTGCTCGCCCTCGGGCTTCAGCAGGACCGGGTTCATGTCGGGATGCGGCGCGACCCGCGCGGCCCGCGCCTGCAGCGCCTGCGCCCGGCCGATCTCGCCTTCGGCGGTGGCGGCGGCATTGTTGGACATGTTCTGCGGCTTGAACGGGCGCACCCGCAGCCCGCGATCGGCGAAGAGCCGGCACAAGCCGGCGACGATCAGCGACTTGCCGACATTCGAGCCGGTGCCGAGAATCATGATGGCGGGCGTGCGGGCGCGGTCCATGCGCCTGCTTAGATCATCTGCGAGGGAAAGGGAGAGGCTTTGCGAACAAAGCAGGGCGTTTGCGCCGACGGGCCAGATGTCGCGAGGCCCCTGACATAATTCGCCGGCCTACTGCGGCATCCTGCTGCGCCAAAGGGGCGAAGTCGCAACGGGCGTCCGCCGTAGACCGGCTGAAAGTGAATAGACACTGACCGGTGATGAATGTCAACATTCATCATTCGATATTTTCAGGCGCCGGAACGACGACCCCGAACGGGGATGCACACGTTCCCACGGCATGGTAGAGCCGGGCCCAGCAAAAGCCTGCCGGACGCCGAAATCCCGATGAATCCGATCTTTTCCGCCCTTCAGACCAGTGTCTTCGAGGTCATGTCCCAGCTCGCGCGCGAGACCGGCGCGGTCAATCTCGGGCAGGGCTTTCCGGATGATCCCGGGCCGGAGGATGTCCGGCGCAAGGCGGCCGAGGCGGTGATCGATGGCTGGAATCAGTATCCGCCGATGATGGGCCTGCCGGAACTGCGGCAGGCGGTCGCGACCCACTACAAGCATTGGCAGGGGCTCGATCTCGATCCCGACAGCGAGATCATGGTGACCTCCGGCGCGACCGAGGCCATCGCCGGGGCGCTGATGGCGCTGGTGACGCCGGGCGACGAGGTCGTGCTGTTCGAGCCGATGTACGACGCCTATGTGCCGCTGGTGCGCCGGGCCGGTGGCATCCCGAAATTCGTGACGCTGACGCCGCCGCATTTCGGCCTGACCGAGGAGGCGCTGGCGAAAGCCTTCTCGCCGAAGACGTGCGTCGTGTTGTTCAACAACCCGCTCAACCCGACGGCGACGATCTTCAGCGAGGCCGATCTCGACCTGCTCGCCGCCTTCTGCAACCGCTATGATGCGATTGCGGTCTGCGACGAGGTCTGGGAGCATGTCGTCTTCGACGGCCACCGCCATGTGCCGGTGCTGGGGCGGCCCGACATGCGCGAGCGCACCGTCAAGATCTCGTCGGCCGGCAAGATCTTCTCGTTGACGGGCTGGAAGGTCGGGCTGGTCATGGCGGCGCCCGCGATCATGCGGGTGCTGGCCAAGGCGCATCAATACATCACCTTCACCACCCCGCCGAACCTGCAGGCCGCGGTCGCCTACGGGCTTGGCAAGGAAGACGGCTATTTCGAAGGGATGCGGGCCGATTTCCAGCGCTCGCGCGACCGCTTCGCCACGGGGCTTCGCGACCTGGGATTCCAGGTGCTGCCGAGCGCGGGCACCTATTTCCTCAATCTCGATATCGCGCCGCTCGGCGAGAGCGACGATGTCGATTTCTGCCGCCGTCTCGTCACGGAGAACGGCGTCGCCGCCATCCCCGTCAGCGCCTTCTATGCGGAAGGTGCGGTGAAGAACGTGGTCCGTTTCTGCTTCGCCAAGCGCGATGCGACGCTCGACGCGGCGCTGGAGCGGCTCGCGGAGCGGCGCCCGCGCGGCTGATTCGGGACTATTCCGAGAGCAGGCGCGTCGCCAGCTCTCCGGCCGCGGCCAGGCGTTGCTGGAGACCCGCGGCGGCGCCGGGGTCGGCCTTGCGCGCGGTTTCCACGGCCTCGACCAGCTGCGCCAGAGCTTTTTGGGCGAGGTCCTTGTCCTTGCCGCGGCGAGCGAGCTGGAGCATGGCCTCGGCCTGGGCCGCGCGCGTCTGGGCCCAGAGCAGCGGCACGGTCTCGCGTCGGCGCTCTTCCAGCGCGGCCGCAAATGTCGCAATGGCCTCCTCGATCACCACCGGTTCGGTGTAGCGTTCGGCCATGGCGCCGAGAACGCTGCCCATCTGGTCTTGAAGCTCGGCCCAGCGCAGCGGCTCCTTTTCGCGGTCGACGGCCGCGGCGACCCGGGTGAGGCTGTTGAAGGCGCGTTCCAGCAGGGCCAGATCGTTGCGGTGGCTGCCGAGCACCGCGCGTGCGCGCGCGATCATGTGCTCGGCCTCGAGCCAGCGCGTCTCGTCGCTGCTGCGGTCCCAGGCGGCAAGCACGGTCGCGAAGGCGGAAATCGCCTCTTCCAGCAGGGCTTCGTCGTGTTGTCTCTTGCCGATAATGAGCGCGAGCCGGCCGAAGCGCAGCTTCAGCGCGCGCCAGAGCAGCGGAGCTTCGTCGCGCTGGAGATGCTCCAGCGCGCGCCGGCAATGCGCCAGGGCCTCGCTGCGAAGCGACTTCTCATCCGTGACCTGCGCAAGCCCTTCGAGGGCGCCGGCCAGTGCTTCCTCGGCTTCGGCGAAGGCGGTTGTATCTTCCAGGCTGTCCAGCCCTTCGAGCTGGCGACGCAGCACTGCCGCGGCGGCGTCATAGCCCTCGCGGCCGCCGAAATCCTCGCTGATGCGGGCGAGCGCGCTGGCTTGGTCGAGCGCGGCCCGGCGGCTGTGTTCGATATCGACGAGCCCGATCAGCGCTGAAGCCTCGCCATAGCGCGCCGCTGCTTCGCGGTAGCTTTCCGGCGCGGCGCGCAGGAAGCTGAGTGCTGCGCGGTCGGCCCGGTTTTCGCCGATCCGCACCCGGCTTCCCGCCGACAGGGCGGTGAGGTCGGTGACTTTTCCGATCAGATGGAGTTCGGCCTTCGCCAGCGCCTTGTCGGCTTCGGCGAGCCGGCCGGCGGCGATGGCGGCCGCCGCTTCGGCGCGCAGCCGCCGGATCTCCGCATCGTCGAGCGGCGATGTGAGGCGACGGGCCAAGGCAAGAAAGTCCTGGGCCTTGCGGTCGAGCAGCGTCTCGTTCGGCAAGGCCTTGCCGGCATCGGTGAGCCAGTCGCCGACCATCGCGGCCAGCGCGACCGGCGGCAATCCGTGGCGTCCGGCGACCCGGGCCAGAAGCGGTGTGATCTCGTCCAAACGGCCGATAGCCGCCTCCCGCCAGGGCTACCGCCATGCTCCCGCTGGGCTCATGGCGGCGATGCATGTCCCCGGGCCGGAAGCGGCTTCCGCGGCCGGCCCGGGGGCGTCCAATCTCACTTCGCGGCGATGACCGCGATCTCGACCGTGAACTGCGGCGCGGCGAGCTTGGCCTCGACCGTGGCGCGGCCCGGCGTGGCGCCCGCAACGACCCACTTGTCCCAGACGGCGTTCATCTCTGCGAAGGTCGACATGTCGGCGAGCCAGATATTGACCATCAGCAGCTTCGACTTGTCCGTGCCAGCCTCGGCCAGCAGGCCGTCGATGATGCCGAGGATGTCGGCCGTCTGCTCCGCCACGCTCTTGCCCGCTGCGGCGCCAGCGACCTGGCCGGCCAGATAGACGGTATCGCCGTGCACGACGGCCTTGGACATGCGGGGACCGGGCTGGATACGCTGGATGCTCATCGTGTAATCTCCTTGAACGGATAGCCTCGCTGGTAGCCCGGCCGGCCCGGTTTCGCAATTGCCAAGGATGCAGGAGCGTTTTCTTCGTGCGAACCGGCATCCGTTTCGCGCCAAAACGCTTCAGGCGAGGCTCGTCCAGCCTGCCCAGAGCGCTGCATAGCGCGCCGCCTTGCCGATCAGCACCAGCAGGATGAAGCGCCCGAGCGGGAAGTTCAGCGTACCGGCGACGAAGGTCAGCGGGTCGCCGACGACCGGCAGCCAGGCGAAGAGCAGCGAGGGCCAGCCGAAGCGCCCGAACCAGCCCTGTGCCTTGGCGAGGCGGGCCGGGTCGGGCCGCAGCCGCACCGGCAGCGCCTCGACGCCGCGCTGTGCGATGAGCCGGCCGAGCCACCAGTTGAGAAGCGAGCCGGCGGTATTCGCCAGGCTCGCCGTCAGGAACAAGGCGAGCGGATCGACGCTCTTCGCCGCCAGCAGCCCGACGAAGACGGCTTCCGACTGCGCCGGCAGCAGGGTCGCGGCAATGAAGGCCGCGCTCGCCATGCCGGCGAGCGACCAGAAGGCTTCCATCAAGATGCGGAGCCGGAGAGGGCGGGCCGGGGCGGGAACGACATCGCGGCTGGATTCTACAGCCGCCGCAGGGCGACCTGCTGGATGCGGTGGCTCGCGCCTTTGGTCAGGATCAGGCTGGCGCGCTGGCGCGTCGGCAGGATGTTCTCCTGCAGGTTCGGCAGGTTGATGCCGGTCCAGAGCTTCTCGGCGATGGAGAGGGCTTCCTCCTCCGCGATCTCGGCATATTTGCGGAAGAACGAGCGCGGATCGCGGAAGGCGGTGTGGCGCAGCGTCATGAAGCGGTTAACGTACCAGCGGTGCAGATCGTTCTCGTCGGCGTCGAGATAGACCGAGAAGTCGAAATAATCCGAGACGAAGGGGATCACCGTGCCGTCCTTCGGCATGCGGCTCGGCTGCAGCACGTTCAGCCCCTCGAGGATCAGGATGTCCGGCCGCTCGACCGTCACCGTCTCGCCCGGCACGACGTCGTAGACGAGGTGCGAATAGACCGGCGCCGACACTTGCGGCTTGCCCGCCTTCACATCGGAGAGGAAGCGCAGGATCGCCTGGCCGTCATAGCTTTCGGGGAAGCCCTTGCGCTGCATCAGCCCGCGCCGTTCCAGCTCGGCGTTGGGAAGCAGGAAGCCGTCGGTGGTGACGAGCTCGACCTTCGGCGTATTGGGCCAGCGCGAGAGCAGGGCCTTGAGCACGCGCGCCGTGGTCGACTTGCCGACTGCGACCGAGCCGGCGACCCCGATAATATAGGGCACCTTGGGCTCGGATTCGGCCAGAAGGAAGCGCTGCGTCGCCTTGAACAGCCCCTGCGTCGCCGCGACATAGAGCGAGAGCATGCGCGACAGCGGCAGGTAGATCGCGACAATCTCGTCGAGCGAGATCGGATCGTTGAGCGATTGCAGCTTGGTCAGGTCGTCGACCGAGAGCGTCAGCGGCTGATCGGCGCGCAGATGCGCCCACTCGTCGCGCGAGAAGATGCGATAGGGCGAGACGAGGTCGCGTTCCGGCGGGGTCGAGATGAGGCGCTGGTCCATGACGCGACCCGCAATCCAGGATTCGAGGTTCAAAGGGGGATCATCCTCGCCGGGTCTTCGACGCTACTCAACCGGATCTGGCCGCCTTCTCCGCCAGTCCGGACCGGGCCGTACGGGCTTCAAGCTGGCTCAAGACGTCTTGCAATGCAATATCGCGGCTCTTGAGCACGACCAAAAGATGATACAGCACGTCGGCGCTTTCGGCGATCAGCTCTGCGCGGTCGCCCTTCACGGCCGCGATGACGGCCTCGACCGCCTCCTCTCCGAACTTCTTGGCGGCACGCTCGGGACCGGCGGCGATGAGCTTCGCCGTCCAGGATTCCTCGGGCGAGGCGCTGGCGCGTTCGGCGATGCGGGCTTCGAGATCGGTCAGGGTAAAACCGGCCATGTCAATCGAGCCTCATCCTGAGGCCCGCTTCCGCCATATGGGCCTTGGCCTGACCGATCGTGTAGGTGCCGAAATGGAAGATCGAGGCGGCGAGCACGGCTGAGGCATGGCCTTCGCTGACGCCGGCGACGAGATCGTCGAGGTCGCCGACACCGCCCGAGGCGATCACCGGAACCGAGACCGCATCCGCGATGGCGCGCGTCAGGCCGAGATCATAGCCGGACTTGGTGCCGTCCTTGTCCATCGAGGTCACCAGCAATTCGCCCGCACCCAGCGAGACGACCTCGCGCGCGAAGGCGACGGCCTCGATGCCGGTGGCGTTGCGCCCGCCATGGGTGAAGATCTCCCAGCGGCCGGGCGAGACCTGCTTGGCGTCGATCGCGACCGTGATGCACTGGGCGCCGAATTTCTCCGCCGCTTCCTTGACGAAGAGCCGGTTGGTGACGGCGGCGGTGTTGATCGAGACCTTGTCGGCGCCGGCCAGCAGCAGCGCGCGGATATCTTCGACCTTGCGCACCCCGCCGCCGACGGTGAGCGGCATGAAGCAGGCTTCAGCCGTGCGCGTCACCACGTCGAACAGGATGCCGCGATCCTCATGGCTTGCGGTGATGTCGAGGAAGCAGAGCTCGTCCGCGCCGGCCGCGTCATAGGCCTTGGCGGCCTCGACGGGATCGCCGGCATCGACGAGGTCGACGAACTTGACGCCCTTGACGACGCGGCCGTCCTTGACGTCGAGGCAGGGAATGATGCGCGTCTTCAAGGTCATCGTCGACAGGGCCCAGGCCGTTGGAAAAAGCCGCCGGAAACCGGCTCCTCTAAACCATTGCGGCGCCGGTTGACAGTCCGTCGCGCACGTTCCTTGCTTGGCCTGCGGTTTCGACAGCTCCGAGGTCATCCGATCATGCGCCTGTTCTCCCTGCTCCGCCCCGGCCTGCTGCTGCCGGCCTTGTCCTTCGGCCTGACCCTGGCCGGCGCCGTCCACGCGCAGACGCCCGCGAGCCTGCTCGACACCGTGCAGAGCCGAGGCAGCCTGCAAATCTGCACCACCGGCGACTACAAGCCCTTCACGCTGGCCAAGGACGGCAGCTTCGAGGGCATCGACATCGAGCTGGCGAAATCGCTCGCCAAGGCGCTCGGCGTCGAGGCCAAGTTCGTCCAGACGAAATGGGCCGATCTGCTGACCGACATGGGCTCGGGCAAATGCGACGTCGCGATGGGCGGCATCTCGGTGACGCTCGACCGGCAGAAGAAGGTGTTCTTCTCCGCGCCCTATCTCGTCAACGGCAAGGCGCCGATCGTGCGCTGCGCCGACAAGGACAAGTTCCAGACGGTCGCGGCCATCGACAAGCCGGAGACCCGCGTCATCGTCAATCCCGGCGGCACCAACGAGCGTTTCGTGCGCGCCAATTTCAAGCAGGCCAAGATCGAGGTCTTCCCCGACAACGTCACGATCTTCGACCAGATCCTCGCCGGCAAGGCCGACCTGATGATCGCCGAGTCGATCGAGGTGAAGGTGCAGGAGAAGGCCAAGCCCGGCCTCTGCGCCGTCAATCCGGACGAGCCGCTGCAATATGGCGAGATGGGCTACATGCTCCCGCGCGGCGACGCGACCTTCAAGGCCTTCGTCGACCAGTGGCTGCATCTCGCCAAGGCGACGGGCGAGTTCGCCAAGATCTACGACCAGTTCGTGCGCTGAGGATGTTCGTCGCGCTGCCGGGGCTGGAACCGGCGGCGCGGTGACGGCGCGACCCGGTCGGAGCTGATCGGCGGGGGCGGGCTCGATGTCCGCCCCGATAGTCATTCTTCATCACTTGTCGATACGGTGGCGGCGCAAGGCGGAAGGCTCCGCCGGCTTTCCGGGGGGAAACGCTGCCATGTGCGAGAATTGCGTCGCTCGTCATCCGTTGCCGCGCCCGTCGCGTCGCTCCCTCCTCGGCCTGGGCGCCGCGCTTGCGCTCGCGGGCGGGATGGCCGGCGGCGTCTCGATGGCCTCCGCGCAGACCGCGAGCCCGGTGGATGTGCCGACCGGGGAAGAGGCGTTGAAGCGGCTGATGGCGGGCAATGCCCGCTACGTGGCCAACAAGCCCCGGCATCGGGATTTCTCGGCTGGACGGGCGGCCCGCGCCAGTTCGCAGCATCCCTTCGCCTCGATCGTCGGCTGTGCCGATTCGCGCCTTGCTCCCGAGCTGACCTTCGACCAGAGCGCCGGCGATCTCTTCGTCGTCCGGGTTGCGGGGAATTTCGTCAACGAGGATGGGCTGGCGAGCCTCGAATTCGGCGCGGCCGTCCTGCAGTCGCCCTTGATCCTGGTGCTCGGGCATACGCGCTGCGGCGCGATTTCCGCGACCATCGATGCAGTGAAGAACGGGACGCAATTGCCCGGCCACCTGCCTGCCTTGGTCAATGCGATCCGGCCTGCCGTCGTCGAGGCGCAGAAAGCCGGCGCCGCCGATATGCTGGAAGCGGCGACGGAGGCGAATGTCCGGCTCAATGTCGAGCGGCTGAAGACGGCGGCTCCGATCCTCGCCCAGCGCGTCGCCGAGAAGAAGCTGACGGTCGTCGGCGGCGTCTACGACCTCGCCACCGGCAAGGTGAAGCTGATCTGAGGCTCAGGCGGCCCGGGCCAGCCGGTCGAGTGCTGCCGTCGGATCGATCCGACCGTCATAGAGGGCCCTGCCCGTGATCGCGCCTTCGAGGATCGAGGCGTCATCAGCGCAAAGGCGCTCGATATCGGCCATGGAGGCCAGGCCGCCCGAGGCGATCACCGGGATCGAAACCGCCTTCGCCAGCGCGATCGTGCCGTCCCAGTTGATGCCCTGGAGCATGCCGTCGCGGGCGATGTCGGTGTAGACGATCGCGGCCACGCCGGCATCCTCGAAGCGCTTGCCGAGATCGGCCGCCGCCAATGTCGAGGTCTCGGCCCAGCCTTCCACGGCCACGAAGCCGTCGCGCGCGTCGATGCCGACCGCGACCTTGCCCGGAAACGCCTTTGCCGCCTCGCGCACGAAACCGGGATCGCGCACCGCCGCCGTGCCGATGATGACTCGGGCGATGCCCTTGTCGAGCCAGCCGGCGACCGTCTTCATGTCACGGATGCCGCCGCCGAGCTGCACGGGAAAGGCGACGCGCTTCAGGATGGCTTCGACCGCCGCCGCGTTCATCGGCTTGCCAGCGAAGGCGCCGTCGAGATCGACGACATGCAGCCACTGGAAGCCCTGGGCCTCGAAGGTCGCAGCCTGCGCGGCCGGGTCGTCGTTGAAGATCGTGGCCTGCGCCATGTCGCCCTGCTTCAGGCGGACGCAGCGGCCTTCCTTGAGATCGATCGCGGGAAAGAGGATCACGGCTTCCAGCTCAGGAAATTGGCGATGAGCTTGAGGCCGAGCGCCTGGCTCTTCTCGGGGTGGAACTGCGTGCCCGCGACGTTGCCATGCGCAACCATTGCGGTCACCGGGCCGCCATGGTCGGTCAGTGCGACCACGTCCTGCGCCCGTTCCGGCGTCAGCGCATAGGAATGGACGAAATAGGCGTGCAGTCCCTGCGGGCCGGTCTCGATGCCGGCGAGCAGCGGGTGCTCGTTCTGCCGGTGCAGCGTGTTCCAGCCCATATGCGGGATCTTGAGGCTCTCGTCGCGCGGCTTGATCAGGGCGACATCGCCCGGAATCCAGCCGAGCCCCTCGGTTATCGTGTATTCGAGCCCGCGCGAGGCGAGGAGCTGCATGCCGACGCAGATGCCGAGGAAGGGTCGGCCCTTGCCCCGCACCACCTCTTCCAGCGTCTCGACCATGCCGGGAACGGCGTCGAGCCCGCGCCGGCAATCGGCGAAGGCTCCGACGCCCGGCAGCACGATACGGTCGGCCGCACGCACGACATCGGTGTTGCTGGTGACATGAATGGTCGAAGGAATGCCGGCCTCGGCCGCCGCCCGCTCGAACGCCTTGGCGGCCGAGTGCAGGTTGCCCGAGCCGTAGTCGATGATCGCGACGGATTGGCTCATCGCCCCTGCGCCTCCGGGAAGAGGCCGATGATCGGCAGAGCGCCGCTCGGTCGTGCTGCCGCGGCGGGCGTTGCGGTTGCGATCCGCGGCGCGACGGGCTCATCGGCGAGCGCGCGTTCGAAATAACGGCGCTCGGCCTCGGCCAGCGAGCGCGCCTCGACGACATCCGCCAGGCGCCAGCCCTTGCGGGTGAGCTTGCGGATGACGAGATTGCGCCCCTCGACGCCGAGGAAGAACGCGATCGTCCAGTAGATCAGCCCGAGCGCGGTCGGGTGGAAGCCGAAGCGCGTCTGGAGAAAGAAGATCGCACCCCAGGCCAGCACGAACAGCAGCGTCGCCAGCCAGAGCCGTTGGCCGAGCAGCCAGAGCCCGTGAAGCAGGAACGCGCCCCAGGAGAAGCTGTCGGGAACGAGGCGTGCCCGCTCGACCGCTTCGCGCTCGCCGCCTTCGGCCGAGGGCGGCGTCATCACCGTGTAGAATGCCATCCTCGCCTCCTCAGAGCGCGCCCTTGGTCGAGGGCACGCGGCCGCCTTCGCGCGGATCGACCTCGAGCGCCTGCCTCAGCGCCCGCGCCAGCCCCTTGAAGCAGCTCTCGGCGATATGGTGGGCACTGTCGCCATAGAGCGTCTCGACATGCAGCGTGATGCCGGCATTCATCGCGAAGGCCTGGAAGAATTCGCGCACCAGCTCGGTGTCGAAGGTTCCGATCTTCTGCGCCTTGAACTCGGTGCGGAACACCAGGAACGGCCGGCCGGAGACATCGAGCGCGACGCGGGTCAGCGTCTCGTCCATCGGCAAGTGGACATCGGCATAGCGGCGGATGCCCTTCTTGTCGCCGAGCGCCTGCCTGAGAGCCTCGCCGAGCGCGATACCGGCATCCTCGACCGAATGGTGGTCGTCGATATGGGTGTCGCCCTTCACCTTGACCTTGAGGTCGATCAGCGAATGGCGGGCGAACAGGTCGAGCATATGGTCGAAGAAGCCGACGCCGGTGGCGATCTCGGCCTTGCCGGTCCCGTCGATGGTGAGCGAGACCGCGATATCGGTCTCGTTGGTGCGACGCTTCACTTCGCCCGAACGCATGCTGGCCTCTCAGGGCAGGCTGGAAAACGGCTTCGCTTTAGCAGGGGCAAGCGGGGATGGCCACAGGCGCGGTGCCCCGGCTGTCACACGCGTCATGCTCGGGCCTGACCCGAGCATCTCGTGACGGATGAGGCTCCCGCGCTGCGTCCTTCCAGAGATTCTCGGGTCTGCGCTGCGCTTCGCCCGAGAATGACGGCTGGCGTCTCACACCTTTGCCAGCGCCTGCTCCAGATCGGCGATCAGGTCGTCGGCGTGCTCCAGCCCGATCGAGAGACGGATCATGCCGTCGGTGACGCCCATATCGGCCCGGACTTCCGGGCTGAAGCGCTGGTGCGTCGTCGTCGCGGGATGGACGATCAGGCTCTTGGCGTCACCGAGATTGTTCGAGATGCGGATCAGCTTGCAGGCGTTGAGCAGGCGATAGGCGGCGTCCTTGCCGCCGGGCACCTCAAAGGCGATCAGCGTCGAGGGGCCGCTCATCTGGCGTGCGATGATCGCGGCCTGCGGGTGGCTCTCATGGCCGCAGAAGATGACCTTTGAGGGCTTCGGGTGAGCGGCGAGCCAATCCGCGACCTTGGTCGCATTCTCGGCCTGCTTGGCAACGCGCAGCGGCAGCGTCTCCAGCGCCTTCAGCATCACCCAGGCGTTGAAAGGCGAGATCGCCGGGCCGGTCTGGCGCAGGAAGGTCTGGATATCGCCCTCGATCAGCGCCTTCGAGCCGACGATCAGGCCGCCGAGGCAGCGCCCCTGCCCGTCGATATGCTTGGTGGCGGAATAGACGACGAGATCGGCGCCGAGCTCGAGCGGACGCTGGAAGAGCGGCGTGGCGAAGACGTTGTCGACGACGAGCGTCGCGCCCGCTGCCTTCGCGATCTCGGCGACGGCGGCGATGTCGATGATCTCCAGCGTCGGGTTCGACGGACTTTCAAGGAAGAGGACTTTGGTGTTCGGCCGGATCGCCTTGCGCCAGGCCTCGAGATCGGTGCCGTCGACCAGCGTCGACGCGACGCCGTAGCGCGGCAGATGGTCCTCGACGACGTAGCGACAGGAGCCGAAGAGCGCACGCGCCGCCACGACATGGTCGCCGGCGCGCACCTGCGCCATCACGGCGGCGGTGACCGCGGCCATGCCGGTCGCGGTGGCACGGCAGGCCTCGGCGCCCTCGAAGGCCGCCATGCGGCCTTCCAGCATCGCGACGGTGGGATTGGAGAAGCGGGCATATTGGAAGCCCGGATCCTTGTTCAGGAAGCGCGCCTCGCATTGCTCGGCGCTGTCATAGACATGGCCCTGCGTCAGGAACAGCGCCTCGGAGGTCTCGCCGAACTGCGAGCGCATGGTGCCGGCATGGACCAGACGCGTCTCGGGATGCAGCTTCGCTGCGGCGTTGTCCGATGTCGACATGATCAGCCTCAATCCGTTCTTTATAACGGACAGAGCCAGTAGCAGCTTCCATTCTGTTCGTAAAGAAGAACAGAAATTCCTTTTCGGGAAACGCGCGGCGCGGGAATCCTTCCGCCGGGTTCAGCTCCTGCGTTCGGCAGGCCGTCCGAGCGGCTTGAGGAAGCCGGCGAGATCCGTCGTGACATGGTGGACATGGCCGGCTTCGACCGCGACCTGCTCCCAGGCCTCGCGGAAGGGATCGGGCGTCCGCGGCACGATCAGCACGGTCTTCATGCCGAGCGCGCTCGGGACGACGAGATTCTTCTCGATGTCCTCGAACATCGCCGCCCGCCCGGGATCGACGGAGTGCTTGGCCAGGAAATTCTCATAGGTCGCGCGTTCGGGCTTGGGCAGGAAGCCGGCCTGCACGATGTCGAAGATATCCTCGAAATGGTGGAGGATGCCGAGCTTGCCGGCGACGTTCTCGGCATGGCCGCGCGAGCCATTGGTCAGGATCAGCTTGCGGCCCGGCAGAGCGGCGATGGCCTCGCCCAGTTCCGGGTTGGGGTCGAGCAGCGACAGGTCGATCTGGTGGGCGAAGTCGAGGAAGTCGTCGGGATCGACGCCATGCTCCTCCATCAGCCCCTTCAGCGTCGTGCCGTAGCGCTGGTAGTAGTATTTCTGCAGGGCCCGTGACGAGAGGCCGTCGAGGCCGAACAGCTCCGCCAGGAACAGGGTGATGCGCTCGTCGACCTGCGGCCAGACCTTGGCCTCGTGCGAATAGAGCGTGTTGTCGAGGTCGAAGACCCAGTGATCGACATGCGCGAAGCCTTCCGCCGTCAGGGGCGGGGTCGCGACCGGGATGTCAGGAAGTGTTTTCATCGGACTCCGAGATGTGGCGAGCCGGAGTCTGCGCTGCAAGTCCTTGGCCAAGGCTTAATCGCGGGCGCGCTCGACGCCCTCCACCCCGTCATTCCGGACAAGCCGCGGTAGCGGCGCTGATCCGGAATCCATCATAAGGCTCGGTGCTCTACGATGGATTCCGGGTCTCCGCTGCGCTCCGCCCGGAATGACGGGCTGGAGTCGTGACGTCACCGCCGGATGATCGTGCCGGCGCCGGTGTCGGTGAAGAGCTCGATCAGTGCCGCATGCGGCACCTTGCCGTCGAGGATGACCACGGCCTCGACGCCCTTCTCCAGCGCGTAGATGCAGGTCTCGATCTTCGGGATCATGCCGCCCGAGATCGTGCCGTCCGCGATCAGGTGGCGGCATTCCTCGACCGTCAGCTCCGGGATGAGCTGCTTGTCCTTGTTGAGGACGCCGGGCACGTCGGTGAGCAGCAGCAGGCGCTTGGCGTTGAGCGCCCCCGCAATGGCGCCGGCGAAGGTATCGGCGTTGACGTTGTAGGTCTGCCCGTCGGCGGCGGCGCAGACCGGCGCCAGAACCGGGATTAGCTCGGCCTTCAGCACCGCGTCGAGCACGGTCGTGTTGACCTTCTCGGGCTCGCCGACGAAGCCGAGGTCGAGCACCTCCTCGATCTTGGAATCGGGATCGACGATGGTGCGGGTCACCTTGCGGGCGGTGACCATGTTGCCGTCCTTGCCGCAGAGCCCGATGGCGCGCCCGCCTTCGCGGGTGATGTAGCCGACGATCTCCTTGTTGACCGAGCCGGCCAAGACCATCTCGACGACCTCGACCGTGGCCTCGTCGGTGACGCGCAGGCCCTGCCTGAACTCGGACTGGATGCCGAGCTTCTTCAGCATCGCCGCGATCTGCGGCCCGCCGCCATGGCAGACGACGGGCTTCAGGCCGGACTGCTCGAGCAGCACGATGTCCTCGGCGAAATCCTCGGCGGTGGCGGCGTCGCCCATGGCGTTGCCGCCATATTTGATGACGATGACCTCCTGATCGTAGCGCTGCATATGCGGCAGCGCCTGTACGAGCAGCTCGGCGGATTGCGACGGCGTCAGAAGGGGGTGGTCGGTCATTCGGGCAGGCTCCGCACGGCCGCGAGGAAGGTGCGGCGCGCTTCTACCCGAAGTTTCCCGGCGGCGGAAGGATGCTTGACGTCGTTCAGTCGCGCTTCGCCATCACGGTCGCGACGGCAAGCCCGAGCCAGCCGCCCAGCATGAACCAGCCGCCGATCGGCGCGGCGCGCGGGAACAGCGCCTCGTTGGCGAAGCCGCGGCGCGCCAGATCGGCCGCAAAGAGGGCGGCGCCCAGGATCAAGGCCGACAGCGCGATCCGGGCGAGCGCGTCATGGAGATAGCGGCCCTTGCGGGCAACCGTCGCTCCGAACACGATGGGAGCGTGGAACAGCAGGATCTGCCCGGCGGTCTGGACATTGGCCGTGCCGGTGATGTGCGCGGCGGCGGCGAGCAGCGCCACGCCGGCGACCCCCATCAGGGCGGCGAGGAAGAGGTGAATGCGCGTGGCGGTCATCGGGACTCGCTGTCGTCGGTTCGCTCTGCTGTCATGGCGCATCGGCCGGCAGCGATCCATCGGCTTTGGCTCCGATGCCGCGCGACATGGTGAAGCGCTGCGACCCGTCAGTCAGCTCTGCGCGCGCAAGGTCCTGATGAATTCCGCCAGCGGGTGGATGCTCGGCGTTTCCGGCAGCAGGGGTTCGAGCGCATCGGCAATGGCCGGATAGTCCTCCGGCGAGAGTGTCCGCAAGCTGGAGGAGACTTTGTTGTAGCTTGCCGAGCCGCGGCTCGCGATCGAGCGATTGATGACGAAGGTCTCCAACGCCCCGTCCAGCCGTTCGACGAAAAGGGCGAGCGAGCCGCCATCGGCGGCTGCGGCGCTGTCCGAAACGGATGTGAACATCGACCCTCCGACGGCTTCTTCTGCGGAGCTCGACCCGGCCTATGTCCGCTCGGACAGCGCGCGCGCGATGGTGGCGCGCAATTCGGGAATGCCGAGCCCCTTTTCGCTCGAGGTCAGCAGCACCTCGGGATAGGCGGCGGGGCGGCGCTTGATCTCGTCATAGGTCGCTTCCGCCATGAACTGCTGCTCGGCGGGCTTCAGCGCATCGCCCTTGGTCAGCACGACCTGATAGGACACGGCGGCCTTGTCGAGCGTCTCAAGCACGGCGCCGTCGACATCCTTGATGCCGTGGCGGGCGTCGATCAGCACATAGACGCGCATTAGGTTCGAGCGTCCGCGCAGATAGTCGTGGATCAGCCGGGTCCAGGCCGCGACCTTCTCCTTGCCGACGGCGGCATAGCCATAGCCGGGCATGTCGACGATGGTCAGCCGCTCGTCATGATCGACCTGGCGGAAGAAGTTGAGCTGCTGCGTCCGGCCCGGGGTATGCGAGGTGCGCGCCAGCGCGTTGCGCCGCGTCAGCGCGTTGATCAGGCTCGATTTGCCGACATTGGAGCGGCCGGCGAAGGCGATCTCCTGCCCCACCATCGGCGGCAGGTCGTCGATCTTGGTCGAGGCCCAGACGAAGTCCCACGGGCCCTCGAAGAGCTTGCGGGCGGATTCGATCTCGTCCGCGGCGAACGGCTTGGTCGTGCTGGATGTCATGGCCCCTGCCTACACGGCCGCGCGCAGCGCGTCGATGTCCGCGCCCTGGATCGCGTCGACGTTGCGGCCGATCTTCGCCGCATCCCAGTCCCACCAGCGGATCGTCAGCAGTTCCGCGACGATCTCGGGCGGAAAGCGCATCTTGACGATTGCTGCGGGATTGCCGGCGACGACCGCATAATCAGGCACGTCCTTCGTCACCTGCGCCCGCGTGCCGATGATCGCGCCGTCACCGATCGTCACACCCGGCATGAGCACCGCCTCGCGACCGATCCAGACATCGTTGCCGATCACCATGTCGCCGCGATTGTTGGGGCCGGGACGCTTCAGCGCCGCGGGATCGCCGAGGCCGAACATCTGGAAGGGAAAGGTCGAGAAGCCGCCGAGCGGATGGTTGGCGCCGTTCATGATGAACTGCGCGGCCTGGGCGATGGCCACGAATTTCCCGATGATCAGCCGGTCGCCGATGAAGTCGAAATGGTAGCGCACGCAGCGCGCGACGAAATGCTCCGGCCCGCGCGAGTCGTCATAATAGCTGTAGTCGCCGACCGCGATCAGCGGATGGTCGACGATCGCCTTCAGGAAGGCCGTGCCCTTCCAGCCGGGAATGGGATGGCGCGTGGTCGGATCGGGCAAAGGCATCGCGCGGGCTCGCCGAAAAAGGCGAAGGGCGGGAAACCCGCCCTTCGCTGTCTCACTTCTTGTTGCCGTTGGCAGGCTTTGGCGGTGCGGGCACGGCGGGTGTGGTCGCCGGCTTCTTGCCGAACATGCCCTTGAGGTTGTCGAATAACTCGATCTTCACCCCGTTCTTGCGCATGATGAAGCCCTGCTGGGTCACCGAGAGCAGGTTGTTCCAGCTCCAGTAGATCACCAGGCCGGCCGGGAACGAGCCGAGCAGGAAGGTGAAGAACACCGGCATCCAGGTGAACATCATCTTCTGCACCGGGTCCGGCGGCTCCGGGTTCATCTTCATCTGGATGAACATCGTGATGCCCATGATGATCGGCCACAGGCCGAGATGCAGCATGGCGGGCGGCGTGAACGGCAGGGCGCCGAACAGGTTGAACAGGTTGGTCGGGTCCGGCGCCGCGAGGTCGTGGATCCAGCCGAAGAACGGCGCGTGCCGCATCTCGATGGTGATGAACAGGATCTTGTAGAGCGCGAAGAACACCGGGATCTGCAGCAGCACCGGCCAGCAGCCGGCGACCGGGTTGATCTTCTGCGTCTTGTAGAGCTCCATCAGAGCCTGCTGCTGCTTCATCTTATCGTCCGCGTAGCGTTCGCGGATCGCCGTCATCTCCGGCTGCATCGCCTTCATCTTCGCCATCGAGGCGTAGGACTTGTTGGCGAGCGGGAAGAACAGCGTCTTGAGCAGCACCGTGACGATCAGGATCGCCACGCCGAAATTGCCGACATGCTTGTAGATCCAGTCGAGCACGACGAAGAGCGGCTTGGTGAAGAAATAGAACCAGCCCCAGTCGATCAGCAGGTCGAAGCGCTTGATCTGCTGGCTTTCCTCATAGCCGTTGATCGCCGCGACCTCCTTGGCGCCGGCGAAGAGCCGGGACTGCGAGGCGGTCGAGGCGCCGGGGGCGACAGTGACGCCTTCGCCGAGGAAATCGGCCTGATAGGTCCGTTCCGTGCCGGTCTGGACCGAGGAGAAGCGGCCTTCATATTTGCGCTGCTGGTCCGGGATGACGGTCGCGGCCCAGTACTTGTCGGTGATGCCGACCCAGCCGCCGACAGCATCCTTCCAGGTCCGGCCGACGGTGCCGGGCGCCAGCGCCGGCTCCTTGTCGAGCTTGTCGTAGGTCCATTCCTGCAGGCCGTTCTGCTCGCCGAGATAGCCGACGAGGCCCTCATGCAGCACGTAATAGCCGAGCGTGTGCGGCTTGCCCTGCCGGACGACCTGTCCGTAGGGGAAGAGGGTGGCTGCCGCCGAGCCCTTGTTCTCGACCTCGTCGCGGATCGTGAAAATGGCGTTGTCGTCGACGCTGAGGATGCGCTTGAAGGTCAGGCCCTGGCCGTTGTCCCAGGAGAGCGTCACCGGCTTGGCCGGGGTCAGCGTCTGGTTGTCGGCCGTCCAGACGGTCTTGGCATTCGGGACCGTGACATTGCTGCCGGGCGCCGCGACCCAGCCGAAATCCGAATAATAGGCTTCCGGCCCGCCGGCCGGCGAGAGCAGGACGATGATCGGGCTCTTGGGGTCGACCGTCTCGTGATAGGCCTTGAGCGAGACGTCGTCGATGCGCCCGCCCGCGAGCGAAATCGAACCGGCGATCTTCGGCGTGTCGATCTTGATGCGCGGGCTGGCGGCCAGGGCCTGTTGGCGCGTGCCGGCGACCTGCGTCCCGGCGGCGCCGGGCACGGTGCCAGGAGCGGCCGAGCCGGGGGGCGCTGCGGTCGCGGCGGGATTGGCGGCGCCGGCCGGAGCGGACTGGCTCTGCGCCTGCTGGTTCTGCCGGGCGATCTCCTGCTGCCTGTCCATCTGCGGCTTGGCATAGAAGAACTGCCAGCCAAGCAGAATGACCACGGACAGGACGATCGCGAGAAGCAGATTGCGGTTGTCTTCTTTCATCATGATCGGAAACGGGTCTCGCTCGGGTCCGGCTGGTTCAGGCGGAAGAAACGGAAGACGAAGGCGGCGTGCCGCGCGCAGTGCCTGCACGGCGCCGGTCGGCCTGCGGCTTTTGCGGCCTTGCCCTGTCGATGGCAATAGAAAGATCGGCGACCAGATGCCCGAAATCGGCGCCGAGCACCTCGGCGCGGGCGATAATCACGACGTCGCAGGGGCGGTCGGTCTGCGCGGCGAGCGCTTTTGCCGCAGCTGCGCGCAGGCGGCGGCGGATCCGGTTGCGCTTCACGGCATTGCCGGTCTTGCGCGAGGCGGTGAGGCCGAGGCGCAGGCCGCGGGCCGCTTTGCCGTCCCGTCCATCCTCAGCCGTGGCGTCGCGCACCTGCACGGTGAAGACGGACGAACGAAAACGGCGGCCGTGCTCGGCCGCCGCGAGAAATTCCTTGCGTTGCGTCAGACGGGCGAGGCGCATGGCGGTTGGCCAGTCTTCCGGAACGGGCGCGTGATCGTCACGCGCCGCTGTCGTCAGGCCGACAGGCGCTTGCGGCCATGCGCGCGGCGGGCGGCGATGACCTTGCGGCCACCCTTGGTCGCCATGCGGGCGCGATAGCCGTGGCGGCGCTTGCGAACCAGCTTGCTGGGTTGATAGGTTCTCTTCACGGTCCGTCTCCGGGGGCCTTGGTCAGCGCGACGACTGCGGCTTTCCGGGGAAAGCGTGGCCGATCGAGCCTGTCATGCAATAGGGTTCGGCGCCGCCCTGAGGCTGCGCAGGTCGCGGGCTTATGACGGATGGGCGACACCGAGTCAATGCCGAATGATCCGTGAAACGGCTGTCTGCGAGCTTCGCGGATCATTCAATGGGGTTTGCGCCTCGCGCCCTGCCGGACGCTGAACGCCAGGATCACGATCGAGCCCGCCGTCAGCACCCCGGCGATCCCGGACGCGGGGCCGCGCAGGCCGAACGCCAGCACGGCGCAGAACGCGACCAGCGCAAGAATGGCGAGTGCGAGCCGCCCGTCATCGACGAACAGCGCGGCAATTTCGCGCAGGATCATGGCGATAGTTTTCATGCCGTCATCTCCACGGAGCGCTCGCGAAAGGCCGCGACGAGGGTGAGCGCGCTGGCAAGCAGCAGCGCCGCCAGCGCAGGGATCGCCAGATCGGCGCCGGGCCAGCTCACGCCGAGCCCCTCGCCCGTCCAATAGATGCCGAAGGCCGAGATCATCACGCCGACCGCGAATTTCAGGGTGTTCTCGGGAACGCGGGCGAGCGGCTTGCGCAGGATGAGGCCGAGCGCCAGCACGAGCGCGCAGGCCGCCAGGGCTCCGAGGCTGGCGGGCCAGAGCAGGCCCCGGCCGGCGCTGACGGCCAAGACGATGAAGACGACCTCGATGCCTTCGAGTATCACCGCCTTGAAGGCGGTGAGCCCGGCCAGCCAGTCGCGGCGGCTCGCCGTTCCGCTGTCGCCGGCTTGCAAGGCCCCGGTTTCCTTGGCGAAAGCCGCGTCCTCGTCATGGAGCGCGATGAAGCCGGCGGCCCGCAGGATGGCCTTTCTGAGCCAGCGCAGGCCGAACATCATCAGCAGCACGCCGATGACGAGCTGCAGGGCCTGCAGCGGGATCAGCGTCAGGGCCGGGCCGAGCAGCAATACCAGCAGGGCGAGCGCCCCGAGCGCGCAGCCCGTGCCGATCAGCGCCGGCCGCCAGCCGCGCACGGTGCCGACGGCCAGCACGATGGTGAAGGCCTCGACGACCTCGACCAGCGAGGCGAGGAAGGCGGCGGAGAGAGCCGGGGCAGCCATGGTCCAGGTCACGGGAAACCTCGCGTGAACGATCGAGCTTGCAGGCGACAGCGGCGGTTTTTGCTGTCACGATCGCGTCGGCCTCGAAGGGCCTTGGCGTGATCATATTTGTAACGACGGTAACATTCAAGGAGTTCCATGGCATCGTTGGAGTGGTTGCTGCTGACGTACAAGGTCCCGGCCGAGCCGGCGCGCAAGCGCGTCTCCATCTGGCGCAAGCTCAAGGGGATGGGCGCGGTCTATCTGCAGGGCGGCGTCTGCCTGTTGCCGAAGACGGACGACCATCTGCGGCGGCTCAAGATGCTCGAGAACGAGATCGCCGAGGCCGAGGGCGAGGCGCTGCTGCTGGCGACGGTCGGCCTCGACCAGAAGCAGCAGGAGAAGGTCGTCGCGCGCTTCAACGCCGACCGTGACGACGAGTACAAGGAGTTCATCGAGAAATGCCTCGCCTTCGAGGCCGAGATCGACGACGAGACGCGCAACGCGCATTTCACCTTCGCCGAGCTCGAGGAGAACGAACAGGAGCTGATGAAATTCCGCAACTGGATCGAGAAGATCCGCAAGCTGGATTTCTACGGTGCCCCCCGTGCCGGGGAGGCGGCCGAGCGCCTTCAACGCTCGGAAGCGATTCTCGACGCCTATGCGCATAACGTCTTCGCGGCGCAGGAGGAGAATCGCCCGCCCGAGGCGGCGAAGCGGTCCTGAGGTCGCGGATCTCTCGCCGGCAGGCTTGCGCTTCGCACGGACATCCCCGATATAGCGCCCGGGAGGTTGGCGAGGGACGTCTCACTCGCCAACCGGGTCAGGTCCGGAAGGAAGCAGCCCTAACGAGACCGAACGGGTCTTCGTCCAGCCTCCCACCTCATGCGAGTCGCGTGTAACCGGGCCTTCTGGCCCGCGGCGGCATTGACCCTCGCCTCCCGATTGGCGAAACCAGTTTTCATGACCGACGAGATCGACGCCGCCACCGCAGACGAGCCGGGCTTCGCCGGCTTCGACCCCGCGCCTGTGCCGGCCGTCGCGGCGCCGACGCC
Organism: Allobosea sp. RCC_152_1; assembly: GCF_041360765.1. NCBI lineage: Bacteria > Pseudomonadati > Pseudomonadota > Alphaproteobacteria > Hyphomicrobiales > Alloboseaceae > Allobosea > Allobosea sp. RCC_152_1. The sequence continues at coordinate 366,590 of NZ_JBFUPU010000004.1, read as the reverse complement.
CTATCGCGTACTGGCCCGCAAGTACCGCCCGGCCCATTTCGGCGATTTGATCGGCCAGGATGCGATGGTGCGCACCCTGACCAATGCCTTCGCGGCGGGGCGCATTCCGCAGGCCTGGATGCTGACCGGGGTGCGCGGCGTCGGCAAGACCACGACCGCCCGCATCCTCGCCCGCGCCCTCAACTTCCAGACGGCCGATGGCGGCGGCGCGCCGACCACCGATCTGCGCGAGTTAGGCATCCATTGCCGCGACATCATCGAGGGCCGGCACATCGACGTGATGGAGCTCGATGCCGCCTCGAACAACGGCGTCGAGAATGTCCGCCAGCTCATCGAGGGCATCCAGTACGCGCCGGTCTCCGGTCGTTACAAGGTCTACATCATCGACGAAGTCCATATGATGTCGACGGCCGCCTTCAACGCGCTGCTCAAGACGCTGGAGGAGCCGCCGGCCCACGCGAAATTCATCTTCGCGACCACCGAGATCCGCAAGGTGCCGATCACGGTGCTGTCGCGCTGCCAGCGCTTCGATCTGCGCCGTGTCGAATCCGACGTGCTGGTGAACCATCTCTCCGGCATCTGCCGCACCGAGAGTGTCGAGGCCGAGGATGAGGCGCTTGCCGCCGTCGCCCGCGCCGCCGAGGGCTCGGTGCGCGATTCGCTCTCGATCCTCGACCAGGCCATCGCCCATGCGGCCGGACGAATCACGCTCGACGACATCCGCTCCATGCTCGGCCTCGCCGATCGGGCGCGCGTCATCGATCTGTTCGAGTCGGTGATGAAGGGCGACATCGCCGCTGCGCTCGGCGAATTGCGCGCGCAATACGATGCCGGCGCCGATCCGGTCGTGGTGTTGAACGACCTCGCCGAATTCACCCATCTCGTCACCCGCCTCAAGCTCGTGCCGGACGCCGTCAAGGACGCGACGCTCGCCCAGGCCGAGCGCGTGCGCGGCGGCGACTTCGCCCAGCGCCTCTCGCTGCGCGTGCTCGCCCGCACCTGGCAGATGCTGCTCAAGGGCATTGCCGAGGTGAAGCAGGCCGACCGGCCGGTAATGGCAGCGGAAATGGTCCTGGTGCGCCTCGCCCATGCCGCCGACCTGCCGACGCCGGACGAAGCCTTGAAGATGCTGCGCGACGGCGCGGGCGCCATCCCCAGCGGCAATGGCCAAGGAAACGGCCATGGTGGCGGCGCGCCGCGTCCGCCCTCCGGCGGCGGCAACACCGCGCTGGCCGCACGCCCGATCCTCGCCAGCGCCAATCCGGCGCCTGTCGCCGCACCGCGCGCCGTGGCGGCCCCGCAGGCGATCGTCGCCTCGATCGAGGATGTGGTGGCGCTGGCCTCCCAGCATCGCGAGATCACCCTGAAGATCGCGCTCGAGCGCGATATCCGCCCGGTGCGCTTCGAGCCCGGCCGCATCGAGTTCTCGCTGGTCGAGGGCGCCTCGCGCACGCTGGCGCAGGATCTCTCGCGCAAGCTCAAGGAATGGACCGGCCAGACCTGGATGGTCGCGGTCGTCAACGCCGAGGGCGGCGCGACGATGCGCGAGCAGGCCATCGCCGCCAAGGATCAGCGCGAGAGCGATGCCGCCGCGCATCCCTCCGTCAAGGCGGTGCTGGAGCGCTTTCCCGGCGCGCGCATCGTCGATGTCCGCGATCCGCGCGCCGTCGAGGCGGCCGAGAATGCCGCAGCGCCGGCCGGCGACGAATACCTGCCCGATGCCGAACCGCTCTTCGACGATGCCGAGCCGGATTTCGACGGCATCGACTTCTGATCACGATCGTTTGCAGTTTCCCGAGGAGGATTTCCGATGCGCGACATGATGGGTCTGATGAAGCAGGCTCAGCAGATGCAGCAGAAGATGGCCGACATGCAGGCCGAGCTCGAGACCATCGAGGTCGAGGGCGCGGCCGGTGGCGGCATGGTCACGGTGACGATGACGGCCAAGGGCGCGCTCAGGAGCGTGAAGATTGACCCCAGCCTGATGGTGCCGGACGAGCGCGAGATCCTGGAGGACCTCATCGTCGCGGCAGCCGGCGATGCCCGCGGCCGCGCCGAGCGCGTCATGCAGGAGCGCATGGCCGAGGTCACCAAGGGCCTGCCGATCCCGCCGGGCATGAAGCTGTTCTGATTTCATATCCGCACGGGTCATCCCGGCCGAAGCGAACGCAGAGCCGGGATCCATGTCTGAACCGTTCCGGCATGGATCCCGGGTCTCCCTGCGGTCGCCCGGGATGACGCCTCCCATCTTCTGAGAAGCAGCATGTCCCGCGCCATTGCCGGTCCCGAGATCGAAAGGCTGATCCAGCTTCTGGCCAAGCTGCCGGGGCTCGGGCCGCGTTCGGCCCGGCGCGCGGCGCTGCATCTGGTCAAGAAGCGCGAGCAATTGCTCGGCCCGCTCTCCGAGGCGATGGCGGTGGCGCGCGAACGCATCGTCGTCTGCTCGACCTGCGGCAATGTCGATACCAGGGACCCTTGCGGGCTCTGCAGCGATCCGCGCCGCGACGACAGCCTGATCGTCGTCGTCGCCGATATCTCGGATCTCTGGGCGCTGGAGCGTTCGGGCGCGGTCTCCGGCCGCTACCATGTGCTGGGCGGCGTGCTTTCGGCGCTGGACGGGGTGCGGCCGGAGCATCTCTCGCTCGACGCGCTGGTGGCGCGGGCCTCCGATCCGGCGGTGAAGGAGGTCATCCTCGCGCTCAACGCCACGGTCGACGGCCAGACCACGGCGCATTTCATCACCGATCTCATGGCGCATCTGCCGGTCAAGGTGACGAAGCTCGCCCATGGCGTGCCGGTCGGCGGCGAGCTCGACTATCTCGACGACGGCACATTGGCCGCCGCCATCCGCCAGCGCACGGGGTTTTGAGGAAGCGCTTGCGCCTTCCGGTCATTCTCGGGCGGAGCGTAGCACAGGCCTGAGAATCTCAGGCCGAAAGAGGCGCACGAGCCTCCATGTCGCGAGCTGCTCGGGTCGAGCCTGAGCATGGCGGCGCAGGCAAGCCTCAGAACTTGTAGGCGATGCTGGCGCGGGCGCTGTGCGTGGTCAGCTCCTGCTCGCCGCTCAGGCCGGGCAGGGCGCCCGAGGTCGCGAAGCGGTTCTTGCCGAAATCGGTGTAGCGGTATTCGGCGCCGAGGATCAAGTTGTCGGTGAAGGCGAAGTTCACGCCGGCGCCCACATTCCAGCCGGTCCGCGTGGTGCTCAGCCGCTCCCCGAAGCCAGCCGGGTCGAAGACTCGGCGTTCGAATTCGCTGAAGGAGGCGCCGCCGGTGGCGTAGATCATCAGCCGGTCGAAGGCATAGCCGATGCGGGCCCGCGCCGAGCCCTGCCAGTTCTGGTCGATGCGCGCGGCGATGCCGACGCCGTCGAAGCGGCTGCGGCTGTTGAGCGCCTCGATGTCGCCCTCGATGCCGAGCACGACGCTGCCGAACTGGTAGTTGAAGCCGGCATGGGCGCCGCCGAAGGCGGAATCATCGTCGGCCCGGAAGCTCGTCGGCGCGAAGGGGCCGACGGGCCCGCCGATGCGGACGCGGTTGCTGCCCCAGGAATAGCCGCCCTGCAGGCCGGCATAGAGGCCGGTCCAGGAATAGAAGGCCGGCAGCTCCGGCGCCGGCGGCAGCGCGACGCCACGCAGATCGGCCGCGCTGGCCGCTCCCGAGAGCAGGATCGCGAGGCTCGTCAGGCCGGCTTTGAGCAGCTTCGTCATCGGGCTTCCGTTGAATCGCAAGCGCCGGCCCATCGAGGGCGGCGCCGGCCGATAACGAAGCATTAAGGTTAACAATCGGCTAAGGCGGCCTTCTCGCCCGCCCTTCAGGGAACAATTGCGGGCCGGACCTGTTGCCCGCAAGCTGGGCCCGGAGCATTTTCGGCGAAGCGGACGCCGGTTCGCGTGAAGACGATGCGGCAGGACAGAAGACTCTTCGTAACGGAGACCGGACCCCGAGATGGCTTTCCTGAAGCGGATCACCGGCGCGGCGGGCATCGGCGTCGCGCTCGGCTATCTCTCGGGGGTCGTCTCCAGCCGTCGCGTCCGCCGCAGGCGGGAGGCGGCGCGCGGCCGGCTGGCGCGGACGCCGCTGCAGATGACCTGGCTCGGCTGGAAGGATGTGCTGCTGCGCTTCGTCGGCAATGTCGGCGACAACCGGCTGACCTCGCTGGCCGGCGCCGTCGCCTTCTTCACCCTGCTCTCGCTGGTGCCGGCGCTCTCGCTGCTGGTCACGATCTATCGCTATTTCACCGACCCGGCGACGATCGCCGGCCAGCTCGACGCGATCACGGCCATGTTTCCGCAAGCCGCGCGCGAGCTCATTCACGAGCAGGCGATGCGGCTTTCGGGCCAGTCCGGCTTTTCGCTCTCGCTGACCTTCGTGATCAGCTTTCTGGTCGCGACCTGGTCGGCAAATGCGGCGGTGAAGGCAATCTTCGACGCGCTCAACATCATCTATCGCGAGCAGGAGAAGCGCAGCTTCCTCAAGCTCAACGCCGTCTCGCTTTTCACCACGGTGAGCGGCATCGTCCTGCTCGCCTCGGTGCTGGTCATCATCGCGAGCTTGCCGGTGGTCACCGCGCTCTTCCCGTTCCATTCCGAGCTGGAGCGGCTGATCCGGCTGGTGCGCTGGCCTATCTTCCTCGTCGTTGCGATTCTCTCGATCGCTTGCCTGTACTGGATCGGTCCGAGCCGCGAGCGCATGCGCTTCGTCTGGGTGATGCCGGGCGCCGTCGCTGCCGCGCTGCTCTGGGCCGCGGCCTCCTATGCCTTCTCCTGGTATGTCAGCACGCTCGGCAACTACACGGCGGCCTATGGTTCGCTCGCGACCGTCGTTGTCTTCATGACCTGGCTCTGGCTCTCGGCGACGATCGTGCTGGCCGGCGCCGAGCTCAACGCCGAGCTGGAACACCAGACCGCGCATGACACCACCGCAGGTCGGGCGAAGCCGCTCGGCGAGCGCGGCGCGACGATGGCCGACCGGGTCGGCCCGCCACGGGCCGGCTGAGGATGCTCGATCCGGAAACGACCCGCCATGAGGATCTGCGCAGTGGCACCGGCCCCTGGCGCCCGGCCTTGCAGCGCCCGCAGGGGCGCCCGCTCGAGCGTGACATGCGCTGCGACGTCGCCATCGTCGGTGCCGGTATCACCGGCGCTTTCCTCGCCGAGCATCTCACCGCGATCGGGCTCGATGTCGCGGTGATCGACCGGGAACGCGGAGGCTTCGGCAGCACGGCGGCGTCGACGGCGATGCTGCAATGGGAAATCGATCTGTCCCTGCGCGAGCTCGCCGCGCTCTATGGCTTCGAGCGGGCGGCCGAGATCTATCAGCTGAGCTTCAGGGCCGTCGCGGGACTGGGGGCCCTCGTCGAGAAGCTGGCCCTGCCCTGCAGCTTCGCCCGGCGCGATTCGATCTATCTGGCGGCAGGCGATGTCGGGCCGCGCGAGCTGCGCGATGAAGCCACTCTGCGCGAGAGGGCCGGGTTGCCGGGCAGCTTCGTCGAGCATGCCGCGCTGCTGAACGCGTTCGGTTTCGACCGCGCCGCCGCGATCGTATCGCCCGGTTCGGCCGAGGCCGACCCGCTTTGCCTCTGCCATGGTCTGCTCGCGGCGGCGGCGCGGGCCGGTGCGCGCATGATCCGCGACGAGGCCGTTGCTTACGACGATGCCGGCCGGTCGGTGGCGATCTCGCTCTCCGGCGGCGTCACCGTGGAGGCCGGCCATGTCGTGCTCGCGACGGGTTACGTCATGCCCGATTGCGTGAACGACGATCTGCACAGCACCGCCTCGAGCTGGGCGATCGCAACGGTTCCGCAGTCGCCGCAGGCGCTCTGGCCGGGGCCGGCTCTCGTCTGGGAGGCTTCGGAAGATTATTCCTACTGCCGCACGACCCTGGAGGGACGCATCGTCTTCGGCGGAGAGGATGAGGACTTCGCCGATCCGGACCGCCGCGAAAAGCTCGGCCCGGCCAAGACCGAGGCCCTTCGCGCCCGCCTTCATGCCTTGCTGCCGCAGGCGCGGCTCGATGTGGACTTTGCCTGGTCCGGCGCCTTCGGGCAGACGGCGGACGGCTTGCCGCTGATCGGGCGCGTGCCCGGCCGGCCCCGCCTGTTCGCCGCCTATGGCTATGGCGGCAACGGCATCACCTTCAGCTTCCTCGCTTCGAGGCTGCTCGGCGGATTGCTGCGCGGCGGGGAGGAACGCTGGTTTCGCCATTTTGCCATCGACCGCCCACGCCCGGCCTGAGATCCGCATTCTCACCGGTCTCGTCATTGCGATGGTGCAATCCCGCATTTGCCGACCGGAATGGCGACAAATGCGCCGCGAAGGACCATCTTCCCTGGAAGCGTGGCCTGGCCGCGCAAGGAAGGACAACGACATGCTCGCAGTTCAGGACAAGGCGGGAGCGGCCACGCGGCTCGAAGCTCACGACGCACCCTATCACATTGGCGCGGTGACCTTGCGGGCCCGCGATCTGCCGAAGCTCACGGCCTATTATCGCGATGCCATCGGGCTGAAGCTCCTGCGGGACGCTCCCGGCCTCGCCGAACTCGGCGTCGGTGAAACTGTTCTGGTCCGCCTCGTCGAAGGCGCCGCGCAGCCGACCTCGGCGGCCGGGCTCTTTCACCTCGCCATCCTGCTGCCGTCGCGGCGCGATCTCGCCAACTGGCTGCGCCATGCCGCCACGACCGGCATCCGGCTCGAAGGCGCCTCCGACCATCTCGTCAGCGAAGCGCTCTATCTCTCCGATCCGGAAGGCAACGGCATCGAGATCTATCGCGACCGCCAGCGCCAGGAATGGCCGCGCAAGCCGGATGGCGGCATCGCCATGGCGACCGAGCGGCTCGATCTCGACCGCTTGCTGGCCGAGGCGGCAACCGGCGCCTATGCCGGCATGCCGGAGGGGACGGGCATGGGGCACATCCATCTGCGCGTCGGCGACACGGCCGCCGCCGAGGCGTTCTATCACGGCCTGCTCGGCTTCGATGTGATGGTGCATTATCCCGGCGCGAGCTTCCTTGCCAGCGGCGGCTACCACCATCACATCGCCGGCAATATCTGGGGTAGCCGTGGCGCCGGCCTTCGCGGCGCCGGCGAGGCCGGGCTCGACCGTTTCGAGATCGTGGCGCGCGACACGGCCGATTTCGCGGCCATGCGGGAGCGCATCATCGCGGCCGGTGGCGAAGAGGCTGACGGGGTGCCGTCCATCGCCGACCCCTGGGGCAATCGGCTCGTGCTGACGCGCTGAGCCGGCTCAGCGCGTCAGGAGATGCGAGCGGCGCGTGCCGCCGTTATCGGGCGTGAAGCCGTTCGCTTCCCAGAAGGCCGCGGCGCGTGGGTCGGCCGCCCGCAGCGAAAGCCGCGGCGCCAGCTCCAGCCCCTGCTGGATCAGGGCCGTGGCGAGCACCCGGCCGACGCCGGCCGCGCGATGCAACGGCCGGACATAGACATGCCGCACCCGCAGCAGATCGGGCGCCGGGTCGTAAGGGTCTGGCGTCACCGCGCCGATACCGGCGAGCTCTCCCTCGCGGTAAGCCGCGAAGGCGGCGAAGCGGTCGTCATCGCCGCTATATTGCCCGGACAGCCACTCCGCGCGCAGCCCCTCGATGAAAGCGAAACTCTCGGCGCTCGCCTCGCTGCGCAGCGCTTCGAACTCGTCCGGCAGGCTTTCCGCCAGCCGGACGATATGGACGCTGCCTTCGCTCACAGACCCTCGAACAGGGCGCTGGAGATGTAGCGCTCGGCGAAGGAGGGGATGATCACGACGATGGTCTTTCCGGCATTCTCCGGCCGCGCTCCGACTTCAAGCGCCGCCGCGACCGCTGCCCCCGAGGAGATGCCGGCCGGGATGCCCTCGCTCTTGGCGAGCGCGCGGGCCGTTTCGAAGGCCGTCTGGTTGCCGACGGTGACGACCTCGTCGATCACGGCGCGGTCGAGCACGCCGGGCACGAAGCCGGCGCCGATGCCCTGGATCTTGTGCGGACCGGGCTGGCCGCCGGAGAGGACGGGCGAATCCTCGGGCTCGACCGCGACCATCTTCACGCCCGGCTTGCGCGCCTTGAGCACCTGGCCGACGCCGGTGATGGTGCCGCCGGTGCCGACGCCGGAAATGACGATGTCGACCTGGCCATTCGTGTCGTTCCAGATCTCCTCGGCCGTCGTCTTGCGGTGGATCTCGGGGTTGTGCGGGTTCTCGAACTGCTGCGGGATGATCGAGCCCGGAATCTCGCTCTTCAGCTCCTCGGCCTTGGCGACGGCGCCGCGCATGCCGCCGGGGCCGGGCGTCAGGACGAGCTCGGCGCCGAGCAAGGCGAGCATCTTGCGCCGCTCCAGCGACATCGTCTCGGGCATGACGAGGATGAGCCGATAACCGCGCGCGGCGGCGACGAAGGCGAGCGCGATGCCGGTATTGCCGGAGGTCGGCTCGATCAGCGTGCCGCCGGGCTTGAGCGCGCCGGAGGCTTCCAGCGCATCGATCATGTTGACGCCGATGCGGTCCTTCACGCTCGAGATCGGGTTGAAGAATTCGAGCTTGGCCAGGATCGTCGCCTTGACGCCACGCTCGGCCGGAAGCCGGTTCAGCTTGACGAGCGGCGTGTCGCCGATGGTGTCGGTGATCGAGTTGTAGATCCGGCCGCGACCGGGGGCCTTGGCGGGGGGCGTCGAGGATTTCTGCGCTGCTTCAGCCATGGGAGACTCCTTGGGTCGGGCCGTTTTGGGATCGGGCCGTTTGGCCGGTGAAGCTAACGTAATTCACACGTTCTGTCGAAGAAAGAGATAAATCACATCTTTATATTGTGAAATCGGGGTGGGACCTGCCATCCGCAGCCGCCGCCCGGTCCAAAGCGCGCCGGCAGAACTCTTCCACAGTGACCTCCTCCAGTGACGACAGGAAGGCGGCGGAGGCGGCCTCGACCTGGGGCGCGATCACATCGTCGATCAAGGCCGAGTGCGGCATGGGGCCGAGCGCATCCTCGCCATCGTCCTCCATCGCGGCGCGCACGATGTCTCCGGCCGTGATCCTGCGGCGCTCGCGTGCCAGCTCGTAGCCGCCGCGCGGGCCGCGCACGCCTTTGAGGATTCCGGCGCGCACCAGCGCCTGCAGCAGCGTCTCGAGATGGCGCGGCGGCAAGGCGTGCCGCGCGGCGAGCAGCTTCGCCGCCACCGGCGAGGGTCGCGCATGCAGTGCGATGTCGACCACCGCGGCGATGGCGAGAAGGCTGCGGCGGGAGAGGAGCATCATGACCGGCCTCCCGGAGCCTCGCCGCCGGCGATGCCCGTCGAGCCGAAGCCGCCGCCCCCTCTTTTCGTGGAAACCGAGAAGGCTTCCACCACTTTGAAGGTCGGCCGCAGGATGGGCAGGAAGACGAGCTGCGCGATTCTGTCGCCGGGGGTTATTCGAAGTGGCGCGCTTCCCGGCGGCGTTCTCAGCCAGGCGCTGATGAAGATCTGGTTCTGGTAATCCGCGTCGATCGTCCCGACGCTTTGGCCGAGGATGAGGCCCTTCTTGTGGCCCAGCCCAGACCTCGCGAGCAGGAAGGCGGCGACGTTGGGATCGTTCATCTGGATCGCGATGCCCGATGGAATCAGGACCGCGTCGGCTTGCGGCTGAAGATCGAGCGGTTCGTCGATGCAGGCGAAAAGGTCGATGCCGGCCGACATGTCCGTCTGATATGTCGGGAGGCCCCAATCGAAGATCCGGTCGTCGAGGACCATCATTTCGAAGCGGGGGCTGTCGTGCAGTGTGCTCAAGATGACCCCTCGCGTCGCGGACGCCCCGTTCTAGGCCGCATGCAGGGCGCTGTTCAACTCCCATTCCGGCCGCTGCCTGAGCTCCCGACGTGCCTGCGCCCGACCCATCTGCAGGCCGGGGAATGGGGCCGCTGCGGAGGCGCCTTGACGGGGCTGCCCGGAATCGGGCTCGTGCCCGAACGAGGAGAGGGGACCGGCCGCGCGCGGCCCGGCCCCGGCGTTCCTCGGGGAGGATATCGATCGATGAAGCGCATCGAAGCGTTGGAAGCGACCATCGGCTCGCCGCGGGACTGGCTGGCGCAGGTTCTGATCCCCGGCTGGATCGAGCGGGCCCTGCAGCCCGGCCGGCCGGGCTTCGTCGAGCATTTCGATCCGGCTGAGGCCAGGCACGATGCCGGTGCGGTCAGGACGACGCTGGTCACGGCCCGGCTGACCTATGTGTTCAGCCACGCGCATCTGCTCGATCCTTCCGGTCCGGCGCTCGCCGCTGCGCGGCACGGCTTTGCGTTTCTGCGTGACCGCTGTCGCGACGAGCAGGGCCGGTTCCGCCATGTCGTCGGCGAGGACGGCACGCTGGTCGACGCCCGCACCGATCTCTACGACCTGGCTTTCGTCCTCTTCGCCATGGCCTGGTTCCATCGGGCGACGCGGGACGGGCGGGCGCTCGCCATCGCAGACGAGGTCATCGGCTTCATCGAGCGCGAGATGTCGCATCCGGAGGGCGGCTTCGCCGAGGACACGCTCGGCACGCTGCCCCGCCGACAGAACCCGCATATGCATCTGCTCGAAGCCTTCCACGCGCTTGCCGAGGCCACGGGCGAGAAGCGCTGGCTCGACCGCGCCGGCGATATCGTCCGACTGGCGCGCGAGCGCATGGTCGACACCGAAACCGGCTCGCTGGGCGAATATTTCACGCAGGACTGGCAACCGGTCCCCGGCGCCGCCGGCGCCTTGCGCGAGCCGGGGCATCATTTCGAATGGACCTGGCTGCTGCTGCATCACTGGCGGCTCACCGGGGATGCGGCGGCGCGCGACCTTGCGGACAGGCTCTACGCCTTCGCCATCCGTCACGGCCTGGATGATGGCGTTGCGGGGCCCGTCGCGGCCTTCGACGGTGTCGACCGGACTGGAAAGCTCGTCGCGCCGACGAAGCTGCTCTGGCCGCAGACCGAGGCGATCAAGGCGTTTCTGGCCCGGATCGAATTGCTCGGTGATGACGACGCGGCCCGGCGCCTCGAACCCCATCTCGACGGTCTGTTCCGCACTTTCGTCGCGCCCGATACGGGGCTCTGGTTCAATCAGGTCACAAGAAGCGGGGCGCCCGCACAGACCGTGATCCCGGTGCGCGTGCTGTATCATCTCGTGCTGGCCCTGGCGGAATGGGACCGTGTCGGCCGGGGAGCTGCGCCGGGTTGATCGGCGCTATGCCCTCGCATCGACGGGCTGGCGGATGAAATGGCCGGGGCCGATCTCGATCAGCGCGGTCGGCGGCGCCTGCCAATCCAGCTTGCGGATCGGGCTCGGCAACTCGTCGACGGCGAGCTCGCGCCTGAACGCCCGGCGGCTGGGATCGGGCACAGGCACCGCCGCCAGCAGCTTGCGCGTATAAGGGTGGCGCGGGTCGGAGAACACGGCCTCGCGCGGGCCGATCTCGACGATCTCTCCGAGATACATCACCGCGACACGATGGCTGACGCGTTCGACCACGGCCATGTCGTGCGAGATGAAGAGATAGGCGAGGCCGAGTTCTGCCTGCAGGTCGAGCATCAGGTTCAGCACCTGTGCCTTCACCGAGACGTCGAGCGCCGAGACCGCCTCGTCCGCCACCACGAGCTTGGGCGAGAGCGCCAGCGCCCGGGCGATCGCGATGCGCTGGCGCTGGCCGCCGGAGAACTCGTGCGGAAAACGGACATGCATCTCGGGCGCGAGGCCCACCTTGCGCAACAGCTCCGCGACGCGCTCCTGCGCTTCCGCTCCCTTCGCGAGGCCGTGGACGAGGATCGGCTCGGCCAGCGCACTGCCGACGCTCTTGCGCGGGTTGAGGCTGGCGAACGGATCCTGGAAGATCATCTGCATCTCGCGGCGGACATCGCGCAGTTCGCTTTTGCCGAGCCCGGTAACGTCGCGCCCGCCGAAGCGGACGGTGCCGAAGGAGGGCTCGACCAGCCGCAGGATCGATCGCCCCGTCGTCGACTTGCCGCAGCCGGATTCGCCGACCAGCGCCAGTGTCTCGCCGCGCCGCAGGCTGAAACTGACGTCTTCGACCGCATGGACTTGGCCCCGCAAGCGGCCGAGCAGGCCGCCACGGATGCCGAAGCGGGTCGTCAGCCCCGCGACTTCGAGCAAAGGCGGCTCGGTCGCCGCGACCGTGTCGGGCTGCTCGACCGGCTTGCCCTCGACCTTGCCGTTATCGGGGTCGATGCGCGGAAAGCGCAACGGGCGGGCATGGCCCTCCATGTCGCCGAGCTTGGGCACTGCCGCGAGCAGCGCCTTGGTGTAGCCGTGGACAGGCGTGTTGAAGACCTGTGAGGCCGGTGCGTCTTCCAGCTTCTTGCCCTTCCACATCACCACGACGCGGTCGGCGATCTCGGCGACGACGCCCATGTCATGGGTGATGAAGAGCACGGACATGCGCTCCTCGTCCTGCAGCGTCTTGATCAGCTCGAGGATCTGCGCCTGGATCGTCACGTCGAGCGCGGTGGTCGGCTCGTCGGCGATCAGGAGCTTTGGCTTGCAGGCGAGCGCGGTCGCGATCATCACGCGCTGCCGCATGCCGCCGGAGAGCTGGTGCGGATGATTGTCGAAACGCGTCTTCGCCGAGGGGATGCGCACCTTGTCGAGCATGCGCAGCGCCTCGGCCTTTGCCGCGCCGCTATCCAGCCCGCGATGATAGCGCAGCGCCTCGGCGATCTGGAAGCCGACGGTGAGCACCGGGTTCAGGCTCGTCATCGGCTCCTGGAAGATCATCGCGACGTCGTTGCCGCGGACCTTGCGCATCTCTTCCTCGCTGAGCGCGAGCAGGTCGCGGCCCTCCAGCGCGACGCGGCCCTGGATGCGTCCGTTGGCGGCCGAGACCAGCCGCATGATCGAGAGCGCGGTCACGCTCTTGCCTGAGCCGGATTCGCCGACGATGGCGACGGTCTCGCCGGGTGCCACGTCGAAGCTCAGGTCCTCGACGGCCCAGCGCCATTGCCCGCCGACGCGGAAGGCGGTCTGGAGGTTCTCGACGGAGAGGACGGGGCCGCTCATCGCTCGCCCTTCAGCTTAGGGTCGATCGCATCACGCAAGCCGTCGCCGAGAACGTTGAGCGCGAAGACGACGACCAGGATCGCGAGCGACGGCGCCAGCACCAGCCAGTAGCTGTCGAGGATGTTCTCGAAGCCCTCGCGGATCATGCCGCCCCAGGTCGCGATCGGCGGCTTCACGCCGAGGCCGATGAAGGCGAGCGAGGCTTCCGTGCGGATGGCGTTGGCGAGCCAGAGCGAGGCCATCACCAGGATTTCCGGGAAAATGTTGGGCAGGATGTGGCCGGCCATGATCCGCGCGTCGGAGAAGGCCAGCGCCCGGCCGGCGCCGATATAGTCGCGCTCCTTGACCGTGATCGTCGGGGCGCGGGCGATGCGGGCGAAGGAGGGGATCGAGGTCAGCGCGATCGCGATGGTGATGTTCTCCATCGAGGGGCCGAGCATCGCGACCAGAATCAGGCCGAGGATTAGCGAGGGGAAGGCCAGCAGGATGTCCATCGCCTGCATCACGACGACGTCGAAGCGCCCGCCATAATAGCCGGCAAGCAAACCGATCAGCGATCCCACGACCATCGCGATGACGGTCGAGGCGATGCCGATCACCAGCGAAATCCGGGCGCCGTAGAGCAGCCGCGAGAGGATGTCGCGGCCGAAATAATCGGTGCCGAGATAGAAATCGTCATGCGGCGGCTGGAGCCGCGACAGGATGTTCTGCTCGAGCGGATCATGCGGGGCGATGACGGGCGCCAGCACGGCCGCGAGGATCACGGCGACGACGATGGCAAGCCCGACCCAGGACGTCTTGTTGGCATTGAAGGCGCCGATCGTCGCCTTCAGCCAGCGCAGACGCGGCGGGGCGACGGGGGCTGCATCATGGACGGAGGTGCTCATGACAGCTTCACCCGGGGGTCGACGAGGGCGTAGGTGATGTCGGTCGCGATGTTCACGAGCACGACGATCAGCGTGTAGATCACCATCATGCCCTGCAGCATGGTGTAGTCGCGCTGGTTCAGCGCACCGACGATCAGCTTGCCGAGGCCCGGCCGGTTGAAGACGATCTCGGTCAGCACCGAATTGCCGATCAGGATACCGAGATAGAGGCCGACGATCGTGATGATCGGGATCAGCGCGTTGCGCAGCGCATGCCGCCAGACCACGACGCGCCAGGGCACGCCCTTGGCGCGGGCGCTGCGGACATAATCCTCCTGCATCACCTCCAGCATGGCCGAGCGGGCGACGCGGGTGATGTAGGCCGCCATGATCAATCCGAGATTGAGCGCCGGCAGCGCCATCGACTGGAACCAGGCTGAGGCCGTGCCGCTGCCGGCCGAGATCACCGGGAACCAGCGCAGCATGATCGCGAAGACGATCAAGAGGATGATCGCCGAGACGAAGGGCGGGAAGGAGAGGCCGAGCAGCGAGGCGATGCGGGTCACATAGTCCGGCATGCGGTTGCGGTTGACGGCGGCCCAGACACCGAGCGGCACGCCGATGACGATGCCGATCGCCATCGAGACGATGGTGAGCTCGATCGTCCAGGGCAGGACGGCGAGCACCTCCTGGATCACCGGCCGGCCGGTGACGAGCGAGACGCCCCAGTCGCCGCGCACGGCGCCGGCGAGGAAGCTGAAATACTGCTCGCTCATCGAGGCATCGAGGCCGAGCCGCGTGCGCATCGCGGCGATGGCCGCGGCATCGGCCTGGTCGCCGAGGATCACCTGGGCCGGGTCGCCGGGGACGATGCGCACGACGACGAACACGAGCGACAGCACCGCCCAGAGCGTGACGATGGCGAAGCCGAGGCGTTTGACGAGGAAGGCGCTCATGATGCCGCCGGTCGTTGAGAAGCTGTTGATCTGGCAAGAAGCCTGGATCGCTGGGTACGGACACCCGGCCGTCATCCCGGGCTTGTCCCGGGATCCATCGAAGGGCGCGGTGCTCTACGATGGATCCCGGATCGGCGCCGCTTCGCGGCTTGTCCGGGATGACGCCGGGGTTCCTTGTAAGATCGGAAAATCCGACCTCACTTCGTGAAGTGCGTCGTCTCCAGCACCGGCGGGCCGAGATTGAGCGAGGCCTTGAGCTCGTAGCCGAGGTCGAGGCTGTCCTTGTAAGCCCAGAGCTGCATCATCTCGTTGACCGGTATGGCGCAGACCTCGGCGATGATCTTCTCCTGCGCAGTCTTCCACAGCGCGAGCTGCTTGGCCTTGTCGGTCTCCGAACGCGCCGCGTCGATCTCGGCATCGGCCACCTTGCAATGCGAGAAGTTCGTCACCGCCGTCGGCGTCTTCACGATCGCCCGCGAGTGGAAAAACTGAGAGAGATAGACATCCGCCACCGGGAAGCGCGCTGCCTGGAAATGCACGACCTGCGAGAGATCCTGCCGGATCTGCTGGTGGAAGGTCGCGTGCTCCACCGGCTGGATCTCCAGGGTGATGTTCGCCTTCTTCAGCAGCGCCTGCACCGCTTCGGTGAAGCTCAGCATCGAGGGCAGGGTGGTGTTGATCGCCTTGATGGTGACGCCGTTGGGGAAGCCGGCCTCCGCCAACAGCGCCTTCGATTTGGCGAGGTCGAAGGGCAGGAGCGGGGCTTTCTCGTCCGTGCCGAGATAGCCTGACGGCACGACCGAGACGGCCGGGCGCGAGATGTTCTTGCCGCGGAACTGCCAGATCGCGTTGCGGTCGATGGCATAGGCGATGGCCTGCCGGACCTTGATGTTGTCGAGCGGCGGCTGGCTCATGTTGAGATGCAGCACCGACATCTCGGCCGGGCCCATCGCCACGACCTTGACGCCGGGCAGTGCCGTCATCCGGTCGACCCAGGCCTGCTCCTGCCGCCCCAGCATCATATCGAGCTCGCCGGACTGGAAGGCGAGATCGCGCGAGGAATCCGAGGGGATGAACCGGTAGAGGATTTCGGTCAGCTTAGGCTTGCCGCGGAAATAGTTCGGATTGGCGACGAGCTTGGCGTATTGCTGCGGCACATATTCCTGGAACATAAACGGGCCGGTGCCGACCGGTTTCTTGGCGAAGCCGTCCTTGCCCAGTTCCTCGGCGGCCTTCTTACAGACCATGTTGCCGCCATGGTAGTTCATGACGATGCCGAGCAGGCTCGGGATCGGCTCCTTCAGCGCAATCTTGACTGTGTACTTGTCCGGCGCCTCGATCGACTGCACCGCGCTGTAGTCCGACGAGAAGGCGGAGCTGTCCTTGGATGAGGCCCGCTTCAGCGAATAGACCGCATCCTCCGCGGTGAACTCGCCATAGCCGTGATGGCACTGCACGCCCTGGCGCAGCTTGAAGGTCCATTCCTTACCGTCGGCGGAAGACGTCCAACTCTCGGCGAGATCGGGCTCCATGAACTCGGGCGAGAGCTCGCCGGGTTTGATGCGAACGAGCCCGTTGAACATCCATTGCAGCATCGCCTTGCCGGGCGTGCCGGAATTCAGGTGCGGGTCGAGCACGCCGGCATCCGAGCTCTGCATGCCGACGGTGAGCACGGTCTTCTGCGCGAGGGCCGGACTGGCCATCAGCGCGCCGGCCAACACGGCGGCGAGGATCGAAACGGGTCTCTTCATGATTTTCCCCTGCTTTTGTCGTTGATTTTCGGTGATTTCGATCTGGAATTGGCCTTTCCGCGCCTGTGCCCGTCCCGTCGAGCGCCTGGCCTTAAAGCGTGTCCTCCAGCCTGCAATTGACGAGCAATTCCGCAACGGCGGCATTGTTGGGCAGGGCCAGCACGGTGGCAACCAGTTCGGCGAGATCGGCCGGCTGGGTCATCGCCTCCGGCGGCAGCGCCGTGCTCGACGCGGTCATGTCGGTGCGCACGAAGGAGGGGCAGAGCGCGGTTGCCCGCACGCCCTTGTCCCAGGCGATGCGCCGCGCCGCATGGTTGAGCGCGATCATCGCATGCTTGGTCATGTTGTAGGCGACATGGTCGTTGCGCACCCGCTTGCCCGAGAGCGAGGCGACATTGACGATGCGGCCGGTGCCGCTGGCCTCGAGATGCGGCAGCGCGCAATGGATCAGGTTGAGCGGCCCCTTGCAGTTCGCCGCCCAGATCGCGTCGAGCGCGGCTTCGTCGGGCGCGCGCAGGGTCATGGCGCTGTGCATGCCGGCATTGTTGACGAGCCCGTCGATCCTGCCGAAGCGGGCCGCCGCGGCATCGACCCAGGCGCGATGGCTCGCCCAGTCGCCGGCATCGTAACGGGCGACATGGACCCGCGCCGGGTCCCAATCGGCGCTCATCGTCTTCAAAGAGTTCAGATCGCGCCCGCCGAGGCTCAGACTGTAGCCTTGTGCGTGCAGCAACTCGGCGACGGCGCGACCGATGCCGCGATTGGCCCCGGAAATCAGGATGACGCGTCCCTCGGGAGCAAGCATGGCGGGCGATGTCCTATCCGTGCAGGGAGAGTTCGGCGGTGCTGTTCCGGCCGTTCGCGAAACGGTTCAGCCGGAAGGGAGAGAGATCGAAGCGCGGTTGGCGCGACAAGGCGAGGTCGGCCAGGATCTCGCCGGTGACGGGGCCGATGCCGAAGCCATGCCCGGAAAACCCTGCGGCGACGACGAGCCCGTCGATGCCCGTTTCGCCGTCGATCGCCGGCAGGGCGTCGGGCGTGAGGTCGATCAGCCCGCCCCAGAGCCGGGCGATGCCGGCCTCCGCCAGCGTGGGCAGGATTTGCGTCGTGCGCGCGATCAGCGCTGCGATATCGCGGCTGCGCGGAGCGAGCGAGGCCTCGGTCCAGCTCGTGGGATCATGCGGCCAGTCGCCGATGCCGGTGGTGACGCGCAGCCGCCCGTCGATCTCCTGCCGCCCGGCACAATCGGCGTTGGCGACGCCGAAGACCGGCGCGAGCAGAGGCGGCAGCGGCACGCTCTGCATGACGCAGACCAGCCTGATGGTCAGCGGCAGGGAGAGGCCGAGCGGCGCCAGCAGTTCGGGCGCATGGATGCCCGTGGCCAGGATGACGCGACCGGCGGCGATGGTCTCGCGATCTTGCGTTTCGACGCCGGTGACGCGGTCGCCTTCGCGGATCAGCGCCCGGATCGGCACGCCTTCACGGATGATCGCGCCATGCCGGCGGGCGGCCTCGGCATAGGCACGCACGGCCGGAACCGGATCGGCATGGCCATCGCCGGGGCAGAAGGAGGCTGCGAGGATGTTCGGTCCGATCGCGGGAGCCTTGTCCCGCACGGAGGCGTTGTCGGGCAGGTATTCGATGGTCAGGCCGAGCTTGCCCTGTTGCGCGACCAGCTCGCGGATGACCGTGACTTCCGCTTCCGTCCTGGCCAGCCGCAGATTGCCGTGGCGGCGATAGCCGGTCGGCACGCCGAGCTCCGCGTCGAGCCCGCCCCAGCGCTCGACCGCCGCCTTCGCCAGCGGCAATTCGGCGGGATCGCGGCCGGATTGGCGGACGCCGCCGAGCGTCCAGCCCGACGCCATCGCCGCGAGATTGCGCGCCTCAAACAGCGTCACGGAATGGCCGGCCTTCGCGATCTCATAGGCGGCTGAGACGCCGCTGATCCCGCCTCCGACGATGACGACATCCGGCATGGCCGCGCTGCCTTCAGGAGAGGTCGACGTCGATGCGCTGCTCCGCCTCGTCCGGATTGCGGCGCCTGTAGGCGGTGACCTCGAACTCGACCTTGAGCTCGGGCTGGCCGAGCGGTGTGCAGGTCGTGGTGTTGGCGGGGTCGATGCCCCTGAATTTGCGGCCGACGACCGCGTTAACCGCCTCCATATCGGCGATATCAGGCACGAAGACCTTGACCGCGACGACATCCTTCAATGAGGCGCGGACGGCGGCGAGCGCGCCCTCGATATTGCGGAAGGCCTGTTCGGCCTGGCCCCTGGCGTCGGGCGCGATGGCGCGGGTCTTGTAGTCCCGCCCCGCCGTGTTCGAGACGAAGATCATGTCGCCCGCCACCACCACCCGCGAATAGCTGTTCAGCGTCTCGTATTTGCTGCCGGATTTGACTTTGACGATCTCGCTCATGGCAGTCTCCGGAGGCGCGGCCTGCGTTGCCGGGCGTCCCGACCGGCAGCATCCCCTTGCGGGAATTGGTGTATACCATTCGAGTTGTTTTGGGCTGTCAAGGATGGGGATGCCCGGCGAGAGCGATGCCATGGAGGTGGCTGGCGTGGAACGATCTTCCTGACAATAGGCCGCCCGCGCAAAAAAAGATACCGGGATACGCTGCTTGCGGGAGTGATCCAGGCTGTTCGCGCCCTGCGTGTCTTATGCCTTGTCGCGTCTTTCGGCGCCGGGTCGAGTCACGTTGACAAGCTGGTATATACCAAATCATTCTGCGCTTTCGGCTGATCAAGCCGCCAGAACAGAGAGGGGTATGCGATGGTCTCGATCTCTCGCCGCAATCTGCTCGCCGCCGGTGCCGCCTTGCCTCTTCTGGGATTGCGAGCCCATGCCCAGGCTGCCGGCAAGGTGCTGCGCTTCGGCCTGTCGAGCTTTCCGCCCAGTCTGCAGCCCTGGCTCCATACCGGTACGGCGGCGCTGACCGTCAAGCTGCTGATCTTCCGCGGCCTGACCGGCTTCGACGAGAAGGGGGAGGTCAGGCCGGAGCTCGCCGAAAGCTGGGAGCGCGAGGGCGAGACCGGCTGGGTCTTCAAGCTGCGCCAGGCGAGCTTCCAGAACGGCAAGCCGGTCACCTCCGAGGATGTGAAATGGACGCTGGAGCAGATCGCGGCGCCCAATTCGACGGCCTTCATGAAGGCCGAGTTCGGCGGCGTCGAGCGCATCGAGACGCCCGATGCCCGCACCGTCCGCATCGTCATGAAGCAGCCGACCGTGACGCTGCCGATCTGGCTCGCCAGCCCCCATGTGCCGATCATCGCCAAGGATTCGATCGAGGGGCGTGCGGGTCTCGGCGTCGGCGCGGGGCCCTTCATGATCAAGGCACAGGAGCGTGGCGCTTCGATCGAGGTCGTGAAGTTCGACAAATACTACAAGCCCGGCCAGCCGAAGCTCGATGGCATCAAGCTCGTCGCCTATGCCGACGAGAACCTGCGGGTCGCTGCGTTGCAGGCCGGCGATATCGATCTCATCGAATATGTGCCCTGGCAGTCCATGGGGACGATCGAGAAGGATTCGCGCCTGCGGCTCATCGCCGTCGACGGTCCTTTCATGGGGCTGAACTTCAACGGCGGCGCCGGCCCGTTCAAGGATGTGCGGCTGCGCCAGGCGGTCGCCCATGCCATCCGCCGCGAGGATATCGTCCAGGCCGCCTTTTTCGGCCGGGGCAGCAAGCTCGAGGGCATTCCGATCCCGTCGAGCAGCCCCTATTTCGACAAGGCCCGCTCAGAATACTGGAACTACGACCCGACCAAGGCGAAGAGGCTGATGGCCGAGGCCGGGGTGCCGAACGGCTTTTCCTGCACGCTGCTCTCGACGGCGCAATATGGGATGCACAAATCGACGGCCGAGGTCGTGCAGGCCAATCTCGCCGAGATCGGCATTCAGGCAAGCCTCAATCTGCCCGACTGGGCGGCGCGCGTCGATCTGGCGGGCAAGGGCCGTTACGATTTCATGGTGCAGGGCACGACGGCTGACAACAACGATCCCGACGGGCTCGCGCCATTGATCGACGGTGACCTGCCGGCCAACATGGCGCGGAGCTGGCAGATCCCGACCCCCGAGATCCACGCTCTCTTCGCCAAGGGACGCGCCGAATTCGATCCCGCCAAGCGCAAGGCGATCTATGCCGAGCTGGAGAAGTCCGCCCTGGAACAGGCGCCGCTCGTCGGCCTCGCCTGGCGCTCGCAGGGCTATGCGATGGTGAAGGGCCTCAGCGGTTTCAAATGCTATCCCGGCGGAACGAATTTCTTCTCCGCCTATTCGCTCGACGAGGCCGCGCTGGCGTGAAGCGCTGCGGCGCACCGCATTTCAATGGACACACGCCGTCATTCCGGGCTTGACCCGAAATCCATCGTAGCGCGCTTCATTCTACGATGGCTTCCGGATCGGCGCCGCTGACGCGGCTTGTCCGGAATGACACCGCGTCCCCAGCGCCCTTCGCTCACCCCACCCGCGTCGTCCGCTCCAGCCGTGAAAACCGCTCCAGCCGGAAGGGTTTCGGATCGATTATCGGCGTGCGACCGCTGACCAGGTCGGCGGTGAGCCGGCCCGCGCCGGGGCCGATGCCGAAGCCATGGCCGGAAAAGCCACTGGCGATGAAGAAGCCGGGTAGCCGCGGCACCTCGCCGATCACCGGTACGGCATCGGGCGTCGCGTCGATCAGCCCGCCCCAGCTCTCCTTCACCTTCAGGCCGGCGAAGGCGGGGAAAGCGGCGGTCAGGTTGCGTTGCGCCTCCTGCAGAATGGCTTCGGAGGGTTTGGGATCGAGGATGCGCATGCGCTCGAAGGGCGTTTCCGCCTCGAGCGACCAGCGCCGCGGCGTGCGGGCTTCGTCGAGGAAACGATGGCCGAGACTGAGCCGCAATTCATGGCGCTGCTTGACCAGCGAGGGCAGGAAATCGAAGAGCAGCCGGAAGCTGTCCGGCGCGATCTCGGCCACGCTCGCGCCGCGATGGGCGATGGTGTAGCCGCCGTCCTGCCGTTTGCGGAAGGCGAAATCGGAGGCGCCGACGGCGTGGACGGGGGGACCGTCCAGAGGCTCGGTCCGGAACACCGAACCCAGGATCTTGAGAGCGGGCAGGTCGATTCCGAGATTGCCGAGGAAGAGCCGCGACCAGGCGCCGCCGGCCAGCACGACGCGCTGGCAGGCGATCGGGCCGCGCTCGGTGACGACCCCACTGACGCGGCCCGCCGCCGTCTCGATGCCGCGCACCGCGCAGCGTGTCAGCACGGTCCCGCCATGGCGGCGCAGCGCCCGGGCCATGGCCGGCACGGCCTTTTGCGGCTCGGCCCGCGCATCGCTCGAGGTGAACAGCGCTCCGGCGAAGGCGCGCTTGCCGCCCGGCAGCACGGCGTCGATCTCGCGCGTGCTGAGCAGGCGTGAGTCGAGCTGATAGGATTTGGCGTGGTCGAGCCAGGCTTCGTGCTCGGCAAGCTTGGCGGGCGTGTCGGCGACATAGACGATGCCGGAGCGGGTGAAGCCGGTATCGCCCCCGACCAGCCGGTCCATCTCCGACCAGAGCCGCATGCTTTCGAGGCCGAGCGGGATCTCGCCGGGGTCGCGCCCCATGATGCGCACCCAGCCCCAGTTGCGGCCGGATTGCTCGTGGCCGACCTCGCCCTTCTCGCAGACGGTGACAGAGATGCCCTCGCGCGCCAGGAAGAGCGCGGTGGTGATGCCGATGATGCCGCCGCCGATGACGACGACGTCGCTGGCGGCGGGGAGGGACGGGTCCGGCTCTATGGTCTCGATGGTGATGCCCATCACGAAGGCTCCGGCGGCAGGAAGGAGGAGGCGCCTTGACCGGCCGTCCGCGGCGGCGTCGGCCGGACCGGGGCTGCGATCACGTCTGCGCGGGTGGTGCCGCGCTGCGGAAGACGACGTGGTGGGGGTGGTTGATGGACCGCATATATTCGATCGGCCGGCCGTCGCCGTCGCGCGCCACGATCCGCAGCACGAGCGTCGGCGAGCCCGGCGCCAGCGCGAGAAGCTGGGCTTCGCGCTCGGTCGCCGTCCCGACGCTGATCTCGCGGTCCCGGATGCTGATCTCGATGTCGTAACGCTGCCGCAGCAATTCGTAGAGCGACTGGCCGCCGAGCAGATCCTCGGCCGAGAGGCCCGGGACGCGTTGCGCCGGCAGATAGCTCGTCTCGATGCAGAAGGCCTCGTCGTTCACGCTGCGCAGGCGGCGCGCCATGATGAGTTCGCTGCCCGGCGGCACCTCGAGACGCCGGGCGACGCTCTCGCTCGCGCCTTCCTCGCCGAAATGCAGCAATTTGCTGCCGGGCTCGCCGCCGGCATTGCGGATGATGCGGGTGATGCCCAGCGAGGCCGGCGCATCGATCGGCCGCGACACCTGGACCAGCGGGATGCGCGTGCCGCTGGTGCCGTTGCGCTCCAGCACGTTGCGCTCGACCAGCCGGTCGATCGCCTTGCGCACCGTCATGCGGTTGATGCCGAGCGTGTCGGCGAGCGTCCGTTCCGAGGGAATCCGGTCGCCGGGCCCGTAATCCGGCCCGCCGATGAGGTCGAGGATATAGTCCTGGGCCTCGACATAGATCGGTTTCACCCGCTTCAGCGGCTTGGACATGCCCTGCATCTCTATGCGTTGCGTCTCTCTCGGCGACCGTGGGCCCCGTCGACGGCGGCCGAGGCCGCTTCCTTCGTGTTTAAGGCGAAAAACCTGCGGATGGCTACTGTCCGAAGGGCGCGTGCACCGAAACTGGAATAGGCTTGACAGTCATTGGTATATGGAATTGGTGTATACCAATTCCATCGCCCTTTGAAAGCCCGTCCGGAGCCTTCCATGTCCATCGCCTTCGACCGCGGCGCAATCCTGTCCGGGCTGGAGCCGACGCGCGCGGCGCTGCCAGCGGCTTTCGCGCTCGGACAGGAGCTCGCTCCGCAGATCGACCGCGTCTACATGGTCGCCTGCGGCTCGGCGAACCGGGCGATGCTCGGCATCCAATACTGGCTCGAGCGCTCTTCGCCGGGCATCGAGGTCAGGCGCTATTTCCCGGCCGAGTTCATGGCGATCGACCCGCCGCGGCTCGACGACCGGACGCTGGTGCTGCTCGCTTCGAAATCCGGAACGACGCCGGAAACCGTGGCGGCGGCGCATTTCCTGAAGGATAGGCCCTGCCAGGTCGTCGCCTTCAGCCAATATGGCGACAAGCCGCTGGCGCAGGCGGTGCCGCGGCATTTCCTCGTCGGCGATACCAGCGAATCCTTCGCCGCCATGTTCATGCTGATGCAGGCGCTGATCGGCGGGCTGATGACCGCCAAGGAAGGCTGGCCGCTCGGCGCCAAGCTCATCGCCTCGCTTGACGCGCTTCCGACGGCGATGTGCGACGCGGCCGAGCAGAACGAGGCCCGCGCCGCGGCCGATGCCGCGACCTATGCGGAAGACGACAGCATCTACCACGTCGCCTCGGGGCCGGGCTTCACCACGGCCTATGTCTTCGGCGTCTGCATTCTCATGGAGATGCTCTGGCTGCACAGCTATCCGATCGAGGCGGCCGAGTTCTTCCACGGTCCCTTCGAGATTGTCGACAAGCAGACGCCGATGATCCTGATCACGGGGGAAGACCCGAGCCGGCCCTTGATGGAGCGGGTCGTGAAGTTCTGCGACACCTATGCCGGGCGCGTGATGAACTACGATTCCCGCAATTTCGCGATGAAGGGCATCGACCCGGAGATCCGCCCGATCGTCGCGCCCTATATCCTGCAGGCGGCGCTCAAGCGCTTCTCGGCGCATCTCTCGGTGCTCCGCAACCAGCCGCTCACCACCCGCCGCTACATGTGGAAGGTGGCGTACTGATCCGGGAAGGGACGGCGATGGCCTGGAGGCTGCTGGGGCTCGGCGACAACACGGTCGACACCTATGTCGATCGCGGCCTTCAATTCCCCGGCGGCAATGCCGTCAACGTTGCCGTGCAGGCGAAGCGGCTCGGTGCCGAGACGGGCTATCTCGGCTGTATCGGCTCGGACGAAGCGGGCATGCTTCTCTGCGATGTCCTGAGGCAGGAAGGCGTCGATACGTCACGCTGCCGGATCAGGCCCGGCCGGAACGCCCGCGCCTTCATCGGCCATGACGGGCAGGATCGGCGCTTCCTGCGTTCCGAGCGCGGCGTGCGCGGCGAATGGGGCGCGTTCGACGCCGAGGATCTGTCTTATATAGCCGGCTACGATCTCGTTCACTCCAGCATTTACAGCGAGCTCGGCGAGGCGCTGCCCCCTATGCGTGGCGTGGCCCGGCGGCTGTCCTACGATTTCTCGGAACGCTGGACGGACGAGAACCTCGCCGCGACGCTGCCGGCGGTCGATATCGCCTTCCTCTCGCATCCTTCCGCTTCGGATGCGGATTGCCGGGCCCTGCTGGAGCGCTGCATCGGCTGGGGTGCGGGCACGGTCGTGGCGACGCGCGGCGTGAGGGGCGCGCTGGCGCTCGTGGCCGGCAGCTTTCATGAACAGCCGGCCAGCCCTGCAACCGTGGTGGACACGCTCGGCGCCGGTGACGGTTTCATCGCCGCTTGCCTGCTCGCCATATTGGACGGAGCCGGCATCGCCGCCGCGCTGGCGGCGGGAGCCGAGCATGCGGCTGTTGTCTGCGGCTATCAGGGCGGCTTCGGCCATGGCGTGGCGTGGACGCCCGCCGAGACGACGGTGATATAAGGGAGGACGACAGAGATGGCGTGGCGGATCGGGATCGATTCCGGGGGCACATTCACCGATGTCTGCCTGTTCGACGATGCGACCGGCATGGTCGCGGTCTGGAAGGTGCCCTCGACACCTGACGACCCCTCCCGCGCCATCGCGCGCGGCACGCAGGAAGGCGTCGAGCGCGTCGGCGCCAGCCCCGCCGACATCGCGTATTTCGGCCATGGCACCACGGTCGGCACCAACGCCCTGATCCAGCATCGCGGCGTGAAGACAGGCCTCGTCACCACCGAAGGCTTCCGCGACCTGATCGAGATCGGCCGGCAGAAGCGGCCGGACCTCTACGACCTCCAGGCCGACAAGGCGCCGCCGCTGGTCACCCGCGATCTGCGCTTCGGTGTCGCCGAGCGCGTCCGCCATGACGGCACGGTCGAGACGCCGCTCGACGAGGACGCCGTGCGGCAGGCGGCGCGGGCGTTGAAGGCGGAGGGCGTCAAGGCCATCGCCATCGGCTTCCTCTACGGTTTCGTCCGGCCGGAGCATGAGGAAGCGGCCAAGCGCATCGTCACCGAGGAATTCCCCGAGGCCTTCATCTGCGCCTCGCATGAGGTTGCGCCCGAGTTCCGCGAGTATGAGCGCATCTCGACCGCCGTGGTGAACGCCTATCTCGGCCCGGTCATGCAGGGCTATATCCGCCGCCTTGCCGACCGTTTGAAGGAGCTTGGCCTCAAGGCGGTGCCGCATCTGACGCAGTCCAATGGCGGCGTGATCGGCTTCGACATGGCTGCGCGCCTGCCGGTGCGCACGGTGCTGTCCGGTCCCTCGACCGGCGTCGTCGCGGCACAGGCGATCGGCGCCATGATCGGCATACCCAGCCTCATCACCTTCGACATGGGCGGAACCTCCTCGGATGTCGCCCTGCTCAGCAACGGCGAGGCCAAGCTCGCCTCTGAGGCCAATGTCCACGGCTACCCGATCAAGGCGCCGATGCTCGACATCCATACGGTCGGTGCCGGCGGCGGCTCGCTCGCGGCGATCGATTCCGGTGGCCTGCTCAAGGTCGGTCCGCGCTCGGCCGGCGCTGATCCCGGCCCGGTCTGCTACGGGCGCGGCGCGACCGAGCCCGCCGTCACCGACGCCAATGTCGTGCTCCAGACCCTGAACCCAACCCATCTGCTCGGCGGGCGCATGCCGATCGACCAGAGCCTGTCAAAACAGGCGATCGGCCGGCTGGCCGAGGAACTCGGCCTCGACCTGATGGCGACGGCGCAGGGCATCATCTCGGTCGTCACCGCCAACATGGCGAAGGCCATCCGCGTCATCAGCGTCCAGCGCGGGCATGATCCACGCGATTACGCGCTGGTCGCCTTCGGCGGGGCCGGGCCGCTGCATGCCGCGCGGCTTGCGCGCGAGCTCGACATGCAGCGCATCGTGGTGCCGCGCAATCCCGGCATCGGCTGTGCGCTCGGCCTGCTGCTCACCGACCTGCGCGCCAATTTCGCGACGACGCGGCTCGCGACGCTCTCCGACACGCTGGTCCCGGACATGGCGGAGATATTCGTCGCCTTGCAGGAGCAGGCGGATCACTGGTTCGCGGAGGAGGGCGTCGTCTCGGCAGACCGTCGGCTGAAGCGCACTGCCGATCTGCGCTATCACGGCCAGAACTACGAACTCTCCATCGACGTACCGGACGGGCCGATCACACGGGCGACCATTACGGCGCTGGCCGAAGGCTTCGCCGCCGCCCATAAGCGCCTCTACGGCTTCGTCGCGGAAGGCGAGGCGGTCCAGCTCGTGACCTATCGCGTCGAGGCGGTCGGCCTCGTGCCCAAGGCCGCCTTCCGGCCGGAGCCCGATGCCGGCCCGGACGCCTCCCACGCCATCCTCGGCAGCCGCGAGGTCTGGTTCCCCGAGGCCGGCGGCTTCGTCGCCTGCCCGATCTACGATCGCGACAAGCTCAGATCCGGCAATCGCTTCACCGGCCCGGCCATCGTCGAGCAGATGGATTCGACCACCGTGCTGCTGCCGGGCATGACCGCCACCGTCGAGCCCTATCTCAACCTGATCCTGGAGATGCCGTGATGACCGCGACTGCATCCGTCAGCGTCGATCCGATCACCGTCGAGGTCATCGGCTCCTCCTTCGCCTCCATCGCCGAGGAGATGGGTGAGGCGCTGGTCAAGGCGAGCTACTCGACCAATATCAAGGAGCGCCGCGATTGCTCGACGGCGCTCTTCGACGTCGAGGGCCAGACGCTCTGCCAGGCCGAGCATATCCCGATGCATCTC
This sequence comes from Allobosea sp. RCC_152_1, assembly GCF_041360765.1. Classification (NCBI taxonomy): domain Bacteria; kingdom Pseudomonadati; phylum Pseudomonadota; class Alphaproteobacteria; order Hyphomicrobiales; family Alloboseaceae; genus Allobosea; species Allobosea sp. RCC_152_1. The sequence continues at coordinate 339,066 of NZ_JBFUPU010000004.1, read as the reverse complement.
GGCTCCTTCATCGGCATCATCCCGCATATCCTGAAGCGCCATCCGGTCGCGGAGATGAAGCCGGGCGACGTCTTCATCGGCAACGACGCCTATGAGGGCGGCGGCACGCACCTTCCCGATATCGTGCTGGCCGAGCCGGTCTTCCACGAGGGCGTGATGATCGCCTGGGCGGTCAACACGGCCCACCATTCCGACTTCGCCGATCGCGGCCACGCCCATATCTATCAGGAGGGCCTGCGCATCCCGCCGATCCGCCTCTACGACGGCGGTGTGCTGATGAAGGACGTGCAGGAGCTGATCCTGCTCAACTGCCAGGTCCCGCGCGAGCGCCTCTCGGACCTGCGCGCCCAGATGGCGGCGAACCGCCTCGGCGTCGAGCGCCTGCGCGCGCTCTGCGGCAAATATGGCCGCGACACGGTGCTCGCTGCCGGCAAGGCGCTGCAGGATTATGCCGAGCGCAAGATGCGCGCCGGCATCGCCTCGATCCCCGACGGCACCTATCGCTTCTCCGATTCCTTCGACAATCCCGAGATCGACGAGCCGCTGACCTTCTCGGTCGAAATTACCGTCAAGGGCGAGGAGATGACGCTCGCCTTCGACTCGCCGCCGCAGATGCGGGCGGGCTTCAACATGGTCTACACCGCGCTGCTCTCGACCGTGTATTACGCGGTCAAGACCGTAGCTGACCCGACCATTCCGCCCAATGCGGGGCTCGCGCGGCCGCTCACCGTCACCGCGACCGAAGGCACGGTGTTGAACTGCGTGCATCCAGCCGCCGTCAACGGCCGCATCGCCGCCTGCCAGCGCGTCGTCGACCTGATCCATGGCGCCCTTGCGCAGGCCGTGCCGGACCGTGTGATCGCGGCCTGTTCGGGCGCGGTCGCCTCGGCGACCTTTGCCGGGGAGCAGCCGGGCAGCGGCGAGCTCTGGGTCTATCTGGAGACGATCGGCGGCGGTTCCGGCGCTCGCGCCAACAAGGACGGGCTCCACGGCGTCCATGTCCACATGACCAACACCTCGAACCTGCCGGTCGAGGCGCTGGAACTCGAATATCCGCTGACGCTGCTGCGCTACGAACTGGTCGACGGCTCGGGCGGGGACGGCCGCCAGCGCGGCGGTATGGGGCTCCGCCGCGTCTACCGGGCGGAAGCGCCGTGCCGGCTGAACGTCGACAATTCGCGCCTGACCTCGCGGCCCTGGGGCCTGGCGGGCGGCGGCGAGGGGCAGGGCGGCTCCTTCGTCTTCAGCGAGGGCGTCGTGCCTTTCGTCAAGGGCGACGGCGCGCTGGAAAAGGGCCAGATCGTCGAGATCATCACGCCCGGCGCCGGCGGCTACGGCCCGCCTTCGGAACGCAGCGCCGAGGCGCGGGCGCGCGACCGGGCGGAGCAGCGCCAGTGATCTAGCGCGCCCCTTGGAGCTCAGTCCGCCTTCGCGGCGGCGAGCTTCTGGGCGAGATGGGCGACGAGGCGGCTCGCGACCTCTTCCTTGGGCAGGGTCGGCCAGGTCTCGACGCCATCGACTGTCACGAGATGCACGGTGTTGGCGTCGCCGCCCATCACGCCCGTGCCGCCGACATCGTTGGCGACGATCAGGTCGCAGCCCTTCTTGGCGAGCTTGACCCTGGCGTAGTCGATGACGTGCTGCGTCTCGGCCGCGAAGCCGACGACGAAGCCCGGCCGCCCGTTCGGGCGATGCGCGACGGTGGCGAGGATGTCGGGGTTCTCGACCAGCGAGAGCGGTGGCAGGGCTCCGCCGTCCTTCTTCATCTTCTCCGATGGGGCGTCGGCCACGCGCCAATCCGCGACGGCGGCGGCGAAGATCGCCAGATCGGCCGGCAGCGCCGCCTCGACCGCCGCCAGCATCTGCCGGGCGGATTCGACATGGATGGTCTCGACCCCGGCTGGATCGGGCAGCGTGACCGGCCCGCTGACCAGCGTCACGCGGGCCCCGGCGGCGGCCGCCGCCGCCGCGATGGCGTGGCCCTGCTTCCCGGAGGAGCGGTTGGCGATGTAGCGCACCGGGTCGATCGGCTCATGCGTCGGCCCGGAGGTGATCAGGACGTGCTTGCCGGCGAGCGAGCCGGCGGCCGGAGCATGGTCGCCGCCGGGCAGCCGGCCGAGGAAGCCGATGGCGCGGGTCGAGGGCTTCTCTCCGGCGAGCGCGAGCTCGATCGCGGCGAGGATTTCCGGGGGCTCGGCCATGCGGCCCAGCCCGCTCTCGCCGCGCTCGGCCATGGCGCCGCTATTGGGCCCGACGACGAGGATGCCATCCTTTTCGAGCAGCGCCATGTTCCGCCGCGTCGCCGGATGCTGCCACATGCGCGGGTTCATCGCGGGCGCGATCAGCACGCGCTTGTCGGTGGCGAGCAGGGCGGTCGAGGCGAGGTCGTCGGCGTGGCCGTTCGCCATCTTGGCGATGAGGTCGGCGGTCGCCGGCGCCGCCACGACGAGATCGGTCGAGCGCGAGAGCTGGATATGGCCGATATCGGCCTCGTCGGTCAGCGAGAACAGATCGGTGAAGCAGCGCTCGCCCGCCAGCGACGACACGGCGAGCGGCGTGACGAACTGCTCGCCCGCCTTGGTCAGGATGCAGCGCGAGGCGATGCCGCGATCCTTCAGCCGGCGGATCACTTCGAGCACCTTGTAGGCGGCGATGCCGCCGCCGATGATCAGGAGAACGGAGCGGGATGCGGACAAGGCGGCTCCTCGGGCAGCGCGGGCGTCGGGCTGCTTCCTAGCATCCGCGACGCCGGCCTGTCATGCGCCGGCAAGGCTGGCCCGTGCCGCTCATGGGCGCGGCAGGTCCGGCACCTTGTAGGCGGTCGTCGCCTTGATCCGTTCCATGGCGAAGCGCGAGGTGACGTTCTTGAGCGGGATCGTCTCGATCAGCTTCTTGTAGAAGGTGTCATAGGCGGTCATGTCGGCGACGACGACGCGCAGCATGTAGTCGACATCCCCCGCCATCCGGTAGAATTCCATCACCTCCGGCATGGCGGCGGCCGTCTGCGCGAACTTGTCGAGCCAGGGGCCGGAATGGTCGGCCGTCTCGATCTGCACGAAGACGGTGAGCCCGAGCCCGATCTTCTCCGGCGAAACCAGCGCGACGCGCTTCAGGATGACGCCCGCCTGTTCGAGCTTCTGGATACGCTTCCAGCATGGGGTCTGCGAGAGCCCGACCCGATCCGCCAGATCGGCGATCGAGATGTTGGCGTCGTTCTGCAGCACGGTCAGGATCTTGCGGTCGATGGCATCCATTCTCTGAAATCCGTCATAGGAGAAAATTCGTTCCGTTGATCGCGATCATAAGAGAATAAGTTTCTTTTTGATGTCGATCACTTGCATCCAGATAGAAAATCCTTTTCTCCATCTGTCAATGGGTGCTGTTTTGGCGCCGTCTTGCGAGAGGATTTGAACGATGGATCGCCGCCAGTTTCTCATCGCGGGTGCGACCCTGGCAGCGGCGGCCCCGTTCGCCGGCGCGGCTCGTGCCCAGGCCGTCACGGCACGGGTCGGTTACATCCCGGTCGTCGGCACCGCGCCCTTCTTCGTCGCCAATGGCGAGGGCTGGTTGAAGCAGGGCGGCCTCGAAAGCGCGGTCACCGTCTTCGAATCCGGCCCGAACATGATCTCGGCGTTGGCCTCGGGTACGCTCGACATCTACGTCGCCGGTGTGGCCCCGCTGGCCGTCGCTCGCTCGCGCGGCATCGACGTCCGCGTCGTCGCCTCGACCGCCATCGGCGAGAATGTCGTCGTCGCCGCGCCGTCGCTGTCGAAGTTCTTCACGGCCGGTACCGCGGCTGCGGCCGCCTTCAAGGCGTTCAAGGCGGCAAATGGCAAGCCGGCCCGCCTCGCCACCCAGCCGGCCGGCTCGGTGCCCAACACCACGCTGCAATACTGGCTCTGGGAGGTCACGAAGGTCGACAAGGCCGATGTCGAGATCGTGCCGATGGGCATCGACGCGACCCAGCAGGCGATCTTGGCCGGCGCGGTCGACGGCGGCAGCGTGCGCGAACCGGCGCTGACCATCCTCCAGAGCCGCAACAGTGCGATCAAGCTCGTCGCTGGCGGCGAGGAGGTCTTCCCGGGTCAGCCGGGCACGGTCGTCGCCGTCTCCGGCGCCTTCGCCACGAAGAACCCCGACGCCGTCCAGAACCTCGTCTCAAGCCTCGTCAAGGCGGCGGCGCTGATCAAGGCCGACCCGGCCAAAGCCGCGCCGCATGTCGGCGCCGCGCTCGGCAAGGGCATCGTCGATCCCGAGCTGATCCGGAAGGCGTTGGGCTCGCCGGCGAGCGTCTTCGAGATCGATCCGCGCAAGATCATCGAGCCCGCACGCGCCATGCAGGCCTATCAGGTCAAGCTTGGCTCGCTCGACAAGGAATTGCCGTTCGACGGATTGTTCGAGACCCAGTATTACGAGCGCGCGATCAAGGCGGGCGGCTGACCACTGTGAAGAGACTTCGGGCTCCGGCCCTTGCCCTTCTGGGCTTGATCGCCTTCCTGCTGATCTGGGAGGCGGTGCCCTATTTCGGCTGGGTGAACCCCGCCTTCCTGCCGCCGCCGAGCGCGCTGCCCAAGGCCTTCATGCGCGAGGTGTCCTCGGGCGCCTGGCTCGCGGCGATCCTCGGCTCGCTCTGGCATTATTTCGTCGGGCTCTTCGTCGGAGCGGGCCTCGGCATCGCGCTCGGCGTGCTCGTCGGCATGTCGCGGATTGCCGAGGAGGCGACGGCCTGGGTCGTGCGCGTGCTGCGGCCCGTGCCCGGCCTCGCCTGGGTGCCCTTCGCCATCATCTGGTTTGGCGTCACACCGGGCGCGGCGGTCTTCATCATCGCCATCGGCGTGTTCTGGATCAGTTTCTTCGCGGCGCAGGGCGCGATCCGCGGTGTCGACCGCGACCTCGTCGAGGTGGCGGACGCCTTCGGCTTCCGCTCGCCCTGGCAGCGCCTGTTCAAGATCCTGCTGCCGGCGGCGATGCCGGGCATCCTCGTCGGTTTTCGCACGGCGCTCGGCCAGGCCTGGATGGCGGTGGTCGCGGCCGAGATCTTCGGCGTCGCCGGCGTCGGCCAGCGCATGATGCAGGCGTCCAGCCTGCTCGCGACCGACATCGTCGTGGTCTACATGCTGACGATGGCGGCGCTCTACGGGCTGCTCGACACGGCCTTCGTCGCCTTCCAGAGATGGGTGCTGCGTTGGAAAGCGTGATCGAGATCAAGAGCCTGTCGCTGACCTTCACCCGCGACGGCGAACAGACCGAAGTGCTGCGCAAGCTCGACCTGAAGGTCGGGCGCGGCGAGTTCCTCGCCATCGTCGGCCCCTCCGGCGTCGGCAAGTCGACCCTGCTGCGCGTCATCGCGGGCCTTGCGAAGCCGAGCGGCGGCGAGGTCGTCATCCACGCGAAGGACAATGCGCGTCGCCCTGTCTCCCTGGTCTTCCAGGATTCGCGGCTCCTGCCCTGGCGCAAGGTGATTTCCAATGTCGGCTTCGGCCTGGAAGGCCGGACATCGCGTGGCGAGCGCCTGAAGAAGGCACAGGAGATGCTCGATCTCGTCGGGTTGGGCGGGCTCGCGCAACGCTGGCCGCATCAGCTCTCCGGCGGCCAGCGCCAGCGCGTCTCGCTGGCGCGTGCGCTCGCGGTCGAGCCGGAAATCCTGCTGATGGACGAGCCCTTCTCGGCGCTCGACGCCCTGACGCGCGAGAACCTGCAGGACGAATTGATCCGCGTCTGGCAGCGCACCGGCAAGACCGTGCTCTTCGTCACCCATGACATCGACGAGGCCGCCTATCTCGCCGACCGTGTCGTGATCCTCTCGGGCGCGCCCGGCCAGATCATCGCCGAGCACCGCATCGACGCCGCCCGTCCGCGCAGGCGTGGCGCGGCGGCGGAGGCCGAGATCGTCCGCGCCGTCCGGCAGGGGCTCGGCGCGGACATCGTGACGGACGGTGCGGCGATCTAGGTCTTCGCGACGAACGCCTTGAACGCCTCGCCATAATCCTTGTGCCAGCGCGAGAGCGGCGGGCGGTTCTCGATGATGTCGCCCATCGCCCAGGCCATGCGCTTCTCGTCGAGGGTGCGCGTCGTCTCGTCATCCGGGCAGAGGATGTAGAAGTCGCCGGCCTTCAGCCGCTCCAGCATGAAATCGACGGTCTGCTCCGGTGTCCAGGCACCCTCCGGCTTCTCGACGCGCCCGCGCGCCGTCAGCGGCGTGAAGACGAAGCCGGGGATCAGCAGATGGGCGCTGACCTTGCAGCCTTCGGTGTTGCGGAGTTCATGCGCCAGCGCCTCGGTGAAGACCTTCACGCCGGCCTTCGAGACGTTATAGGCCGGGTTGCCCGGCGGCGTGGTGATGCCCTGCTTCGAGCCGGTGTTGACGATCAGCGCCGGCGCGCCATGGGCGACCATGCCCGGCCCGAAGATCTGCGTGCCGTTGACGATGCCGCCGAGATTGACCGCGAGGGTGCGTTCCCACGTCTCAGCCGGGCCGAAAATGCCGCTGCCCTGCTGCATCCCGGCATTGTTCATCAGCACATGCACGCGCCCGAAGCGAGCGAGCACCTTCTCCTGCAGCGCCGCGACCTCCTCGCGATGCGAGACATCGGTCGCGACCGCCAGCACGTTGTGCTCGCCGACCAGCGTGGCGAGCACCTGCCCGGCGGCCTTCAACCCTTCCTCGTCGCTGTCGGCGATGGCGACCCTCATGCCGAGGCCGGCGAAGGCGCGGGCGGCGGCGAAGCCGATGCCGGAGGCGCCGCCGGTGATGACGGCCGTATTGGCGGCGATGAGGGCGGGGTGGATCGTCATGGTCTCGGATCTCGCGATTTCAGCGGAGGCGGGAGATAAGGAGTGGTGCGCGGCGACATCATGGCGCGCTGCGGGCGGCGGCGCGATGGCGCAGGATCGCCCGAGACACTGCCTCACCGCCTTGTCATTGGCATGAACGGGTCGTTTGAGGCATCTGGGACCGATGATATCAGACAGAAGTGGGATGATGGCGCCGTATTCCGAAAGACCTGACAGGGGACCCGGCGTTTCGGCCCGGCGGTTTCTGACCGGCGCCCTGCTGGCTCTGGGGCTGGCGTTGCCGGGCGCGGCGCTTGCGGCCGAATCGGCGCCCGTTACCTCCCAGCGTGTCACCGCGACCCTGCTGTCGAGCCGCGACACGGTTGCGCCCGGCGAGCGCTTCCACGCGGCGCTGACCCAGAAGCTTGCCCCGCACTGGCATACCTATTGGCTGAACCCCGGCGATTCCGGCGAACCGACGCAGATCCAGTGGGATCTGCCGGCCGGCGCCAAGGCCGGCGATATCGCCTGGCCGGCGCCGCGCGCGATCCGGGTCGATCCGCTGGTCAATTTCGGCTTCGAGGGCGAGGTCGTGCTGCCGGTCGAGATCACCGTGCCGGCCGATGCCAGGCCCGGCGAGACCTTTTCGCTCAAGGCGAACGCGACCTGGCTGGTCTGCGAAAAGATCTGCATTCCCGAGGAAGGCAGCTTCACGCTCGACCTGGCCGTCGGCGCGGCAAGCGCAGTCGATGAGGCGGCGCAGCAGCGCATCGATGCAGCGCTCGCCGCCCTGCCGAAGCCGGCCGGCTTCCGTGGCAGGCTGAGTGCCGATGGCGACAACCTCGCCTTGGCACTGCCCGGCCTTCCGGCCGGCGCGAGCGATCTGCGCTTCTTTCCGATCTCCGACACGCTGATCGAGCACGCCGCCGACCAGCCCATGAAAGCCGGCGATGTGCCGGGCCTGACGCTGACCCGCTCCAGTGCCTTCAAGCTGGAGCAGCCTGATATCTCCGGCGTCCTGACCTTCAGGCAGGATGGCGTGCCGCGTGCGCTGACGCTGGTGGCCGATGCCGATCCTGCGCTGGTCTCCAAAGCGGCCGAGACCGGTTCCAACGCGCCCCGCCCGGCGGTCGTGCGGATTCCCGTCCCGGCGGAAGGCGCCGACCTCACGCTGCTCGCCGCATTGGCCTTCGCCTTCGCCGGCGGTCTCATCCTCAACCTGATGCCCTGCGTGCTGCCGGTGCTGTTCATCAAGGCGCTCGGCTTCGCCCAGACGGCGCATCGCAGCCGCACTGAGACGCGTGAGCAGGGCCTGATCTTCCTCTGCGGCGTGCTGCTGACCTTCCTGGTGCTGGCCGGAGCCGTCATTGCGCTGGGTGCGCTCGGCGGTAGCGTCGGCTGGGGTTTCCAGCTCCAGTCGCCGCTGCTGGTGATCGCGCTTACCGTGGTGATGGTGCTGATCGGGCTCAATCTGATCGGCGCCTTCGAGATCGGCGGCTCGGTGGTCGGCCTCGGTGACGGGCTCGCCAGCCGGGGCGGGCGCCTCGGCGCCTTCATGACCGGCGTGCTCGCCGTCGTCGTCGCCACGCCCTGCACGGCGCCCTTCATGGGCGCGGCGATGGGCTATGCGGTGACGCAACCGCCGGCGGTCGCGCTCTCGGTCTTCATGGCGCTGGCCCTCGGCTTCGCTCTGCCGGTGGTGGCGCTCTCCTTCGCGCCGGGCCTGCTCAGGCTGCTGCCGAAGCCCGGCCGCTGGATGCTGGTGCTGAAGCAGGCCTTCGCCTTCCCGATGTTCGCGACCGCGATCTGGCTGATCTGGGTCGCTTCGGTCCAGACCGGCCCGCAGGGCGTGCTGGCGGCGCTGGTCGCCGTGCTGGCGGCGGGTTTCGTCGTCTGGCTCGTCGGCGTCACCCGTGGCTCCCTGCCGCGCCGCGCCTTCGGGACTGTGCTGGCCGTGCTGGTCGCGCTCGGCGCCGGCTGGTTCACGGTCGAGAACGCCGTGCCGGGCACCAATGCGGAGGCGCGGGCCGGGGATATCCAGGCCTGGAGCCCTGAGCGCGTCGCCACCCTGCAGGCGCAGGGCAAGCCGGTCTTCGTCAATTTCACCGCCGCCTGGTGTATCACCTGCCTCGCCAATGAGCGCGTCGCGCTCTCGCGGCAGGAGGTGAAGGATGCTTTTGCCAGGCTCGGCGTCACCTATCTCAAGGCGGACTGGACCAACCGCGATTCCCGCATCGCCCAGGCGCTGGCCGAGCAGGGACGCGCCGGCGTGCCGCTCTATCTGTTCTATCCGGCGCGCAAGGACGGGCAGGCCGAGATCCTGCCGCAGCTCCTGACGCCGGATGCCGTGATCGCGGCCGCCGAACGCGCGGCGGGCCGGGATAAGACCGCGGCCAACACGCCGTAGATTCCAACCAGGGAGACAGACATGAAAAGCCTGACCAGACAGACTTTCATCGCCGGCCTCGCTCTTGCCGGGTTTTCGCTCACGACCGGTGCGGCCTTCGCTGAAGGCGCCGCCCGCGTCGGCCAGCCCGCGCCGGCCTTCCAGGCGGTCGATATCGACGGCAAGACCCGCAATCTCCAGGAATTCGCCGGCAAGACCGTGATCCTCGAATGGACCAATCACGACTGCCCCTATGTCCGCAAGCACTACAACAGCGCCACCATGCAGACGTTGCAGAAGGACATGGCCAAGGAGGGCATCGTCTGGCTCTCGGTGATCTCCTCGCCGCCCGGCGAGCAGGGCTATGTCGAGGCGGCGAAGGCGAAGGAGCTGACCGTCCAGCGCGACGCCGCCCCCGCCGGCATCCTGCTCGACCCGAAGAGCCAGGTGGCGCGCGCTTATGGCGCCCAGACCACGCCGCACATGTACATCATCGATCCCAAGGGCACGCTCGCCTATATGGGTGCGATCGACGACAAGCCGTCCTCGAACCCCGCGAGCCTCAATGGCGCGAAGAGCTATGTCCGGCAGGCGGTCGCCGAGCTGAAGGCCGGCAAGCCGGTCTCCGAGGCCAGCACCAAGGCTTATGGCTGCGCAGTGAAATACGCGCCGGCGAGCTGAGCTCTGTCAGCGCTCAAATGCAAAAGGCCGGGCATTTGCCCGGCCTTTTTTGTCGATACGGCAGCAGGCTACTGCGAACGCGGGCCGAGATCGCGCGGCGCGGCGTTGATCGTGACGATCTGGCCGTTGCGCAGTTCGAGCACCGCGAGCCCGCGCTCGACCTGCCCGTCCGGCCGGAAGCGGAAGACGCCGTCGGCTCCTGCGAAGCCCGAGGCATTGGTCAGCACCGCCTCGGAGAAGCGTTGCGAGCCTTGCGTGCGCGCCAGTGCCGCCGCCAGCGAAACCGCGTCGTAGGAGAGGGTCGCGGTGCGGGTCGGGCTGCTGTTGAAGCGCTGCTGGTAGCGTCCCGCGAAAGCGTTGAACCCGGCCGTGTCGGGCGAGGCGAACCAGCCGCCCTGGATCGCCTGCACCTGTGCGATGCCGCTGTCGTTCCAGACGCCGGTGCCGAGCGGCTTCACCTTGCGCGGGTCGAAGCCGGCCTGCTGCAGCGCCTGCCCGAGGGCGGGCATCGCATCGGCCGCGGCCGGAACGAAGAGCGCATCCGCCTGCTGCAGCGAGGGCATCAGGCGCTGGACGGCTGTGCGCATCGCGGCCGGGTCGGAGCCGAAATGCTCGATCGCCGCGACGCGGGCGCCGCGTGCCGCCACCGCCTGCTGGAAGGCGGCCTCGACGACCTTGCCATAGGCGGTGTCGGGCAGCAGCGCGGCGAAGGATTTGCGGCCCTGCTGCGCGGCATAGGCGATGACGCGGTTGACGTCGTTCTCGGGCGGGAAGGAGAGCAGATAGACGCCGCGCGAGGCCACGTTGGAATCGCTGGAGAAGGCGATGACCGGCCGGTTGGCCGCCCGCGCCACCTGTCCCGCCGCCTGCACGGTCGGGGCGAAGAGCGGCCCGATGATGAGTTCTGCGCCTTCCGAGATCGCTTCCTGCGCCGCGGCGCGCGCGCCTTCCGGCGTGCCGCGGTCGTCCTTGACCAGCAGCGTCAGGTCCGCGTTGGGGAATTCGGCCAGGGCCATCTCGGCGGCGTTCTTGAGTGAATTGCCGACCACGCCGCCCTGGCCTTCGGCGCCGAGCGGCAGGATGAGGCCGACCTTGACCTTGCCGGTGCCGATGGTCTGGCCGCTTGGCGCGGCCGGTTCCGTCGAGGCGGGGCCGTCGAAGCCCGGCAGGCCGGCGGGGCCACCGCTGCAGCTCGCGAGCAGCAAGGACAGGGAGACGGCCAGCGCGCCCGCCTTGAACCGCAGAACCGGTACGAAGTGCCGATGGTGCAACACGGGCGATCTCCAGTCGTGACCGGGCCGGCAAAGCCTTGCCCGGTGATACAGTCCCCCCGCGGGACTCTCGTGCCAGTGCCACATGCTATTTTCAAGTTGTTAACTATGGGTTGCATCGGGCCCGTCGCACGCACGCCATGGCGCGGCCGGGGGCGCTGTGGCAGCTTGCGGCCATGTCGAACGCCGCTCCGCCCCGCCCCGCCAGCTACACCGCCTTCGGTCTCAAGGCCGAGGCCGAGCCGCTGTCACCGGGGCTGCACATCGTCGCGACGCCGATCGGAAACCTGCGCGACATCTCCTTCCGGGCGCTCGCGACGCTCGCCGCCGCCGATGCGGTCCTGGCCGAGGACACCCGCACCTCGAAGACGCTGCTGGCGCATTACGGCATCTCGACGCCGCTCCTGCCCTATCACGAGCACAACGCCGCGCAGATGCGCCCGAAGGTGCTGGCGAAGCTGCGCGAAGGCGGCAAGCTCGCTTTGATCTCGGATGCCGGGACGCCGCTCGTTTCCGATCCCGGCTACAAGCTCGTGGCCGAACTGGTGGCGGAAGGCCTGCCGGTTACGGGTATTCCCGGCCCCTCCGCCGTGCTGGCGGCGCTGGTGCTGGCCGGATTGCCGACCGACCGCTTCTTCTTCGAGGGCTTCCTGCCGCCAAAATCGGGAGGGCGCCGCACCCGGCTGACCGAGCTCGCCGCCATTCCCGGCACGCTGGTCTTCTTCGAATCGCCCCGTCGTCTCGCCGAGATGCTGGCCGATGCCGCCGCTGTGTTGGGCGCAAGGCCGGGGGCGGTCGCGCGCGAACTGACCAAGTTCTACGAAACGGTCAGGCGCGGCACCCTCCCCGAGCTGGCCGCGCATTACGAGACGCAGGAGGAGGCGCGCGGCGAGATCGTCGTCATCATCGGCCCGCCGGGCGCCGTCGATCTCGTTCCCAGCGACGAGGCGATCGATGAACGGCTGCGCGCGGCGCTGGCGAAGGTCTCGCTGAAGGAGGCGGTGGCGCAGGTCGCGGCGGAGACCGGCCAGCCGCGCCGCAAGGTCTATGCGCGCGCCCTCGAACTCACCCGCGACGATCCGTGACAGAACCTGCGACGCGCTCGGCATTGCGCAGCCGCCGGGCGCGGCGTTCCGGCCTTTCGGGCCGTCGGGCGGAATGGCTCGCCATCCTCTGGCTGATGGCGAAGGGCTATTGGCTGCTGGAGCGGCGCTTCGGCGGCAAGGGCGGCGAGATCGATATCGTCATGCGGCGCGGGCGCACCGTCGCTTTCGTCGAGGTCAAGGCGCGCGGCCGAATCGAGGATGCGCTCACGGCCGTGACAACGGAAAAGCAGCGCCTCGTCGAGCGGCGCGTCCGGCAATGGCTCGCCCGCAACCCCTGGGCGATGGGCTACGATCTCAGGGCCGATGCGGTCTTCCTGGCGCCCTGGCGCTGGCCGCGCCATGTGCCGGCCGCCTTCGCGCTTGTCCTGTGACGCAGGGCCACCTACTTGCAGGAACCCGACCGGCAGCCCGATAAGAACGGGCCGCAACAGGAAGCCCGCCCATGACTCTCTCCGTCGCCATCCAGATGGACCCGATCGAGCGCATCCGGATCGCCGGCGATACCGGCTTCGCCCTGATGCTGGAAGCGCAGGCGCGCGGCCACACGCTCTACACCTACACCCCCGACAAGCTCTCGCTGCGCGACGGCAAGGTCACGGCGCCGATCCGCCCGGTCACGGTGCGCGACGTCGAGGGCGATCATTTCACTCTGGGGGCCGAGGAGAAGGTCGACCTTTCCCAGCTCGACGTCGTGCTGCTCCGGCAGGACCCGCCCTTCGACATGGCCTATGTCACCACCACCCATATGCTGGAGCGCATCCACCCCAAAACACTGGTGGTCAACAACCCGGCCGAGGTGCGCAACGCGCCCGAGAAGATCTTCGTCACCCATTTCCCCGAGCTGATGCCGCCGACGCTGATCACCCGCGACAGGGCCGAGATCGAGGCCTTCCGCGACGAGTACGGCGAGATCGTCATGAAGCCGCTCTACGGCCATGGCGGCGCGACCGTGTTCAAGACCGGCAAGGGCGATCCGAATTTCGGCTCGCTCTTCGACCTGTTCAGCAATCTCTTCCGTGAGCCCTGGGTGGTGCAGGGCTTCATCAAGGAGGTCACGGAAGGCGACAAGCGCATCATCCTGATCGACGGCAAGGCGGCGGGCGCGGTCAATCGCGTGCCGGCGGTCGGCGATCTCCGCGCCAACATGGTGCGCGGCGGCGCGGCGCGGCCGACCGATCTGTCGAAGCAGGAGCTCGCGATCTGCGAGGCGATCGGCCCCGAGCTCAGCCGGCGCGGCCTGCTGCTGGTCGGCATCGACGTGATCCACGGCAAGCTCACCGAGATCAACGTCACCGCCCCGACCGGCGTGCGCGCCATCAAGAAGCTGGGCGGGCCGGACCTGGCGGCGCAGCTCTGGGATGTGATCCAAGCGAAACGCTGAGAGGTTCCCTTAGACCTCTGACATGGCCATCCCGGGCGAAGCGCAGACCCGGGATCCGTGCCTGAATCTCGGCCGGAAGCGCTCCGGAATGGATCCCGGATCGGCGCCGCTTTGCGGCTTGTCCGGGATCACGGCGCCGTTAATTGATGGCGTTCAGGCCGCGACGTTCGTCCCGTTCAGCGGGTTCGTCTCGTCCCAGCCATAGCGCAGCGTCTCGAAGCGCATCGTCAGCGAATCGACCAGCAGGAGCTTGCCGACCAGCGGTTCGCCGAAGCCGGTGACGGCACGCACGACCTCCAGCGCCATCAGCGAGCCGATGATGCCGGGCAGCGCGCCCAGCACGCCGGCCTCCGCGCAGGTCGGGATCGCGCCCGGCGGCGGCGCATCCGGGAACAGGCAGCGCCAGGTCGGGTTCGGCCGCCCGTCCGGGCCGGTTTCATGGGCGCGGATCGTGGTCAGCGAGCCGTCGAAGCGGCCGAGCGCCCCCATCACCACCGGCCTGTGCTCGTGGAAACAGGCGTCGGAGACGGCATAGCGCGTGGCGAAACTGTCCGAACCCTCGGCGACGACATCGTAGAAGGCGATCATCGCGCGGGCATTGTGCGGGTCGATGCGGGTGACATGCTCCTCGACCACGACATTCGGGTTGAGCCGGCGGATGAAGTTCGCGGCCGCCACGGCCTTGCGCTTGCCGATGTCGTCGGTGGTGAAGATGGTCTGGCGCTGCAGGTTCGAGAGCGAGACCACGTCGTCGTCGACGATGCCGATCTTGCCGATGCCGGCCGCGGCCAGATACTGGATCAGCGGCGCGCCGAGCCCGCCGGCGCCGACGACCAGCACGCGGGCGTTCTTCAGCTTCTGCTGCCCCGGCCCGCCGATCTCCGGCAGGACGATATGGCGCGCATAGCGCTCGATCTCGTCGTCGTTCAGCATCATCTCCCAGAATAGGACCGGATGGCCTTCTTCGGCAATCGCATCGCGTTGCCGCGCCTGCGAAAGAGTTGACCTCATCGCCAGCTTGGCCGCGCCGCCGAGCCATGTCATCGTGGCACCATCGAGGGCCGGCTAACGGCACCCGGCTTCAACAGGGGACTATGCGATGCGTTTGGGTTCTTTCGCGGCGGCGCTGGCCGGCATGGTGTTTTCGGCGGCGGCTTTCGCGCAGCAGCCGATCAAGCCGGCGATCGTCTACGACAAGGGCGGCAAGTTCGACAAATCCTTCAACGAGGGCGTCTTCATCGGCGCCGACAAGTTCAGGAAGGAAACCGGCGTCGAGTTCCGCGATTTCGAGCCGACGAACGATGCGCAGATCGAGCAGGCCCTGCGCCGCTTCGCCCGTGACGGCAATTCGCCGATCATCGCGGTGGGCTTCTCGCAGGCGACCGCGCTGCAGAAGGTCGCGGCCGAGTTCCCGGACCTGAAATTCACCATCATCGACATGGTGGTCGAGCTGCCCAACGTGCAGTCGATCGTCTTTAAGGAGCATGAGGGCTCCTATCTTGTGGGCCTGCTCGGGGCGATGGCCTCGAAGACCGACAAGCTCGGCTTCGTCGGCGGCATGGACATCCCGCTCATCCGCAAATTCGCCTGCGGCTACATCCAGGGCGTCAAGGCGGCCAAGCCCGGCGCCGAGATCTTCCAGAACATGACCGGCTCGACGCCTTCAGCCTGGAACGACCCGGTGAAGGGCGGCGAACTCGCCAAGTCGCAGATCGACCGCGGCGCCGACGTCGTCTACCACGCCGCCGGCGGCACCGGCATCGGCGTGCTCCGGGCCGTGACCGATGCCGGCAAGCTCGGCATCGGCGTCGATTCCAACCAGAACGCGCTGCATCCCGGCAAGATCCTGACCTCGATGCTCAAGCGCGTCGACGTTGCCGCCTACAACTCCTTCATGGCGGCGCGCGACGGCTCCTGGAAGCCCGGCATCTCCGTGCTCGGCCTCAAGGAAGGCGGCATCGACTGGGCGCTCGACGACAACAACAAGGCGCTGATCACGCCCGAGATGAAGGCCGCCGCCGAGAAGGCCAAGGCCGCCATCATCGCCGGAACGGTCCAGGTCCACGACTACATGTCCGACCAGAAATGCACGATGTGAGGCGCGGGCCGCACTCTTGAGCCTCGTGCCTTCCCCTCCCGCGATCGAGCTCGTCGGCATCTCCAAGCGCTTCGGCGCGGTCGCGGCGAACCGGGACGTTTCGCTTGCGGTCGCGGCCGGCTCGATCCACGGCATCGTCGGCGAGAACGGCGCCGGAAAATCGACGCTGATGTCGATCCTCTACGGCTTCTACGAGGCCGATGCCGGCGAGATCAGGATCGCGGGCGAGCCGCGTCGCATCCGCTCCCCCGCCGATGCGATCGCGGCCGGCATCGGCATGGTCCATCAGCATTTCATGCTGGTCGAGACGCTGAGCGTCGTCGACAACGTCGTGCTCGGCGCCGAGGGCGGGGTCAGCCTCAAGGGCGGGCTGGCGAAGGCGCGGGCGGAACTGGCCCGCCTGTCGCGCGAATACGGGCTCGCGATCGACCCCGATGCCACGGTCGGCGATTTGTCCGTCGGCCTGCAGCAGCGCGTCGAGATCCTGAAGGCGCTCTATCGCGGGGCGCAGATTCTGATCCTCGACGAGCCGACCGCCGTGCTGACCCCAGCCGAGGCCGATCAGCTCTTCGCCCTGCTCCGGGCGCTGAAGGCGCAGGGCAAGACGGTGATCCTGATCACCCACAAGCTGCGCGAGATCATGGACGCCACCGACACGGTCTCGGTGATGCGGCGCGGCGAGATGGTCGCCGGGTTCCGGACGGCGGAAACCTCGCCGCCGGCGCTGGCCGAGGCGATGGTCGGCCGGCGCGTACTGCTGCGCGTCGAGAAGCCGCCGCGCGAGCGCGGCGCTGCCGTTCTCGAAGCGGTCGGCCTGTCCTGCCGCGACGCGCGCGGCACCGAGACACTGCGGGATGTGAGCCTGACCCTCCATGCCGGCGAGATCGTGGGCATCGCCGGCGTCGCCGGCAACGGCCAGAGCGAGTTGCTGGAGGTGCTCGCCGGGCTGGTCCAGCCCACGCGTGGCGTCATTCGCCTGGGCGGCCAGATCCTCGCGGCGGCGGATCGTCATCCGGCGCGGCTGCGCGAGCGCGGTCTCATGCATATCCCGGAGGATCGCCATCGCAGCGGCCTCGTCACCGCCTTCAGCGCGGCGGAGAACGCGATCCTCGGCTATCAGGGCGATCCGGCCTTCCGGACCGGGCCCTTCCTGTCGCCGTCGCGGATCGAGGCGCATGCGCTGACGGCCTTCGCGGCCTATGACGTGCGCCCGCCCGATCCCGCCCTGAAGACCGCGAAATTCTCCGGCGGCAACCAGCAGAAGATCGTGCTCGCCCGCGAGATCGAGCGGCATCCGCAGGTGCTGCTCGTCGGCCAGCCGACGCGCGGCGTCGATATCGGCGCGATCGAGTTCATCCACCGCAGGCTGATCGAGTTGCGCGATGCCGGCGTCGCGATCCTGCTGGTTTCGGTCGAGCTCGAGGAGGTGATGGCGCTCTCCGACCGAATCATCGCCCTCTGCGGTGGTCGGATCACGGGGGAACGCGCAGCAGAAACGGCGGATGAGCGCGATCTCGGCCTGCTGATGGCCGGCGTCACGGACGAAGCCGCATGAGCGCCGCCCCGGTCGAACTGCCGCGCTGGGCCGACACTGCGCTGGTGCCGCTCGTCTCGGTGGCGGCGGCCCTGCTGGTCGCCGGCCTCGTCGTCCTCGGCATCGGGGAGAACCCGCTGGAGGCGACGGCGCTGCTGCTGCGCGGCGCGCTCGGCAGCGCGGAAGGTATCGGCTTCACGCTCTACTACGCGACGAACTTCATCTTCACGGGGCTCGCCGTCGCCGTCGCCTTCCATGCCGGGCTGTTCAATATCGGTGGCGAGGGGCAGGCGACCGTCGCCGGCATCTGCGCGGCGCTGGCCTGTGGGGCGCTCTCGGCCATGCCGGGTTTCCTCTCCGTGGCGGGCTTCCTCGCCGCGCCGCTCGCCATCCTCGCGGCGGCTGCGGGCGGTGCGGCTTACGCCTTCATCCCCGGCTGGCTGCAGGCGAAGCGCGGCAGCCATGTCGTCATCACCACGATCATGCTGAACTTCGTCGCCGCGACGCTGATCGTCTATCTGCTGCGCGAAGTGATCGGTAAGATCGGCTCGATGCAGCCCGAGACAGCGGATTTCCCGGCACAGGCCGTGCTGACGCCGATGCACCAGCTCCTCGCACCGCTCGGAATCAAGCTGCCGCCGACGCCGCTCAACAGCGCCTTCCTGCTCGCCCTGATGGCGCTGGTCGCGGTCTGGTTGCTGATCTGGCGCACGCGGCTGGGGTATGCGATCCGCACCGTCGGGGCCAATCCCCGCGCCGCCGCTTATGCGGGGATCTCGCCCGCCGCGGTCACCATGATCGCCATGGCGATCTCGGGCGCGCTCGCCGGCGGACTCGCGGTCAATGAGGCGCTCGGCGTGCAGCACCGGCTGGTGCTCGATTTCACCGCGGGCTACGGCTTCGTCGGCATCGCCGTCGCGCTGATGGGGCGCGGCCATCCGGTCGGGGTGGGCCTGGCGGCGCTGCTTTTCGGCGTGCTCTACCAGGGCGGGGCGGAGCTTTCCTTCGACAAGCCGGCGATCACCCGCGACATGGTGGTGGTGATCGGCGGCGTGCTCATCCTCTTCGCCGGAGCGCTCGACGGGTTGTTCCGCCGGCTGGTGGCGACGGCGCTCGGTCGCGGGGCAGCCGGCTGATGGAGTGGCTCCAGACCCTTGCCGTCGTGCTCGATTCGATGGTCCGGCTCTCGATCCCGCTGATCTGCGCGGCGCTTGCCGGGCTCTGGTCGGAGAAGGCCGGCGTCGTCGATATCGGCCTCGAGGGTAAGATGCTGATCGCCGCCTTCGCCGCTGCGGTCGCGGCCCTCGCCACCGGCTCGGCCTGGGTGGGGCTGGGCGCCGGCATTCTTGCCTCGGTCCTGCTGGCGCTGCTGCACGGCTTCGCCGCCATCACCTGGCGCGGCAACCAGATCGTCTCCGGCGTCGCCATCAACATGCTGGCGGCGGGGCTCACCGTCGTCCTCGGCAATGCCTGGTACGGGCAGGGCGGGCGCACGCCGCCGCTCGAAGGGGCCGCCCGCTTCGGTGAATTGTCGCTGCCCTTCGGCCCATGGGCGCGCGAGCATGTGCCGGTGCTCGGCCTTCTCTATGACGAGGTGGTTTCCGGCCATGCCGCGCCGGCCTATCTCGCCTTTCTCTGCGTGCTGGCCACCGCGCTTGTGCTGAGGCGCAGCCGCTTCGGCCTGCGCATCCGCGCCGTCGGCGAGAACCCCGCCGCCGTCGATACGGCCGGCATCTCGGTGGCCGGCTTGCGTTATGCGGCGGTCGCGATCTGCGGGCTGCTCTGCGGCATCGGCGGCACCTATCTCGCCGTGGCGCAATCGGCCGGCTTCCTGCCGCAGATGACGGCGGGGCGCGGCTTCGTTGCGCTCGCAGCCGTGATCTTCGCCAATTGGCGGCCCTGGCCGGCGCTCGGCGCCTGCCTGCTCTTCGGACTGCTCGATGCGGTCGCGATCAGGCTTCAGGGCGTGACGCTGCCGGGCATCGGGCTGGTTCCGGTGGAGGCGATCCAGGCTTTGCCCTATCTGATGACCATTATCCTGCTCGCCGGCTTCATCGGCCGCGCGACACCGCCAAAGGCTTCCGGGATACCCTATGTCAAGGAACGCTGACATGAAGGACCGCTGACTTGGCCGCCGATCCCGATTTCGACGCGCTCTTTGCAGCCGCTTCCCGCCTCCAGCCGCGCGCCTACGCGCCCTATTCGCGCTTCAAGGTCGGGGCGGCGCTGCTGGCCGATGACGGCACGGTCCATGCCGGCTGCAATGTCGAGAACGCCGCCTATCCGGCCGGGACCTGCGCCGAGGCCGGCGCCATCGCCGCGATGATCGCGGCCGGCGGCACGGCGATCCGCGCCATCCTCGTCTTTGGCGAGGGGGACGAGCTGGTCACGCCCTGCGGTGCCTGCCGCCAGCGCATCCGCGAATTTGCGAGCCCTGAGACTCCGGTCGCCATCGCCGGACCCGAAGGCATCCGCGCGCGTTTCACGCTGGAGCAGTTGTTGCCAGCGTCCTTCGGACCGGCCAATTTGCCGCGGTGATTTGCGGCGGCCGCATGGACGGCCGGGAGAGGGTTTGCATGGCGGTCGATCCGGCTTTCGACGAAGCGGCATCGGTGTTGATCGACAGGGGGATCGACGGCCCGATCGAATGCGCCCTGGTGCTCGGCACCGGGCTCGGCTCGATCGTCGACGATGTGCAGGACGCCGTCACGATTCCCTATGCCGATATTCCGGGCTTTCCGCATGGCGAGGTGTCCGGCCATGCCCGCCAGCTCTGCTACGGCACGCTGTTCGACCGCAAGGTGCTGATCTATCAGGGCCGCGCCCATTATTACGAAGGCGGCGATTCCGCGGTGATGCGCGTGCCGCTCGGCCTGCTCACCGCCTTCGGCTCGCCGCCGCTGATCCTGACCAATGCGGCCGGCTCGCTTTCGCCCTCGATGGGGCCGGGCAGCCTTGCGCTCATCACCGACCACATCAACCTCAACGGCCCCAATCCGCTCGTCGGCGATCGGGGCGACGGCCGCTTCGTGCCGATGGTCGATGCCTATGATCCGTTGCTGCGCGGGCGGCTGAAGCGCGCCGCGGCGAACGCGATCGTGCCGTTGGGCGAGGGCGTCTATATGTGGTTTACCGGGCCGAGCTTCGAGACGCCGGCGGAAATCCGCATGGCGAAGACGCTCGGCGCCGATCTCGTCGGCATGTCGACCGTTCCGGAAGTCATCCTGGCGCGGCGCTACGATCTCCGTGTCGCCGGCCTGTCCATCGTCACCAATATGGGCGCCGGCCTCCATGGTGGCGCCCCTCACCACGGCGAGACGCGCGATGTCGCCGCGGTGGCCTCGCGCTCGCTGCGCCGCCTGCTGCGCGCCTTCCTGTCGGAGCTTTGAACCATGTCGGACGACGCTTTCGCCAGACGCGCGCTCGCGCTGCTCGACCTGACCGACCTCGCCGACGACGCCACCGAGGACGGCGCCCGCGATCTCTGCCGCCGCGCCGTCTCCGGACCGGTTCCGGTCGCGGCGGTCTGCCTCTGGCCGCGCTTCGTCGCGACGGCGCGCGAGGCCTTGGGCGACGGTCCGGTGCGGATCGCGACGGTCGTCAATTTCCCGGAGGGCGGGACGCCGATCGCGCCGGTCATCCGCGAGACCGAGGAGGCGCTGGAGGCCGGCGCCGACGAGATCGACCTCGTCCTGCCCTGGCAGGCCGTGCTCGCCGGCCATACGACGGCGGCGACCGCGATGCTTCGCAATGTCAGGATGCGCTGCGGCGACAAGCTGATGAAGGTCATCCTTGAGACCGGGGAATATCCCGATCTCGAAAAGGTCAGGACGGCGGCCGAGCTCGCCATCGCCTGGGGCGCGGACTTCATCAAGACATCGACCGGCAAGACCGCCCGTTCGGCGAGCATCCCCGCCGCGCGCGTCATGCTCAACGTCATCGCCATGGCCGGCCGGCCGGTCGGGCTGAAACCCTCCGGCGGCATCCGCACACTCGCCGACGCCAAAGGCTATCTCGACCTCGCCGATGCGATCATGGGGCCGGACTGGGCGACGCCGCGAACCTTCCGCTTCGGCGCGAGCGGCCTGCATGGCGCCTTGCTCGCGGCGATCGACGGCGCCGCGGCCGGTGAGGCCGCACCGGGGACTTACTGATGCGGCTGACGCAGGAGATCATCGCGGCCAAGCGCGACGGCCATGAAGTGCCCGATGCCGATATCCGCCAGATCATCGCCGGGCTGACCGACGGCTCGGTCAGCGAGGGGCAGGCGGCGGCCTTCGCCATGGCCGTGTTCTTCAACGACATGACCGAGAAGGAGCGCGTGGCGCTGACGCTCGCCATGCGCGATTCCGGCACGGTGCTGAACTGGGACGATCTGCCCGGCCCCGCCCTCGACAAGCACTCGACCGGCGGCGTCGGCGATACGGTGAGCCTGCCGCTGGCAGCCGCGGTCGCGGCCTGCGGCGGCTATGTCCCGATGATCTCCGGCCGCGGCCTCGGCCATACCGGCGGCACGCTCGACAAGCTCGACGCGGTGCCGGGCTATGTGACGCAGCCCGATCTCGCCCTGTTCCGCAAGGTGGTGCGCGAGGCCGGCTGCGCCATCATCGGCCAGACCGCCGATCTCGCCCCGGCCGACAAGCGCCTCTACGCCATCCGGGACGTCACCGCGACGGTGGAATCGCTGCCGCTGATCACGGCCTCGATTCTGTCGAAGAAACTCGCCGCTGGCCTGCACGGCCTCGCCATGGACGTGAAGTTCGGCTCCGGCGCCTTCCTGCCGGAACCCGCGAAGGCGCGCGCCCTGGCGCAGGCGCTCGTCGGCGTCGCCAACGACTCCGGCCTGCCGACCACAGCGTTGCTCACGGACATGGACGAGCCGCTCGCCAGCGCCGCCGGCAATGCGCTCGAGGTTGCCTATGCGCTCGACCATCTGACCGGTCGCCGGCGCGAGCCGCGCTTCCACGAGGTCACGGTCGCGCTCGGCGCCGAGATGCTGCTGCTCGGCCGTCTGGCGGCGAACCTCGACGAAGCGCGTGGCAGGATCGAGGATGCCTTCGCCTCGGGTGCCGCGGCCGAGCGCTTCGCCAGGATGGTGGTGGCGCTGGGCGGCCCTGCCGATCTGCTCGAAGCGCCGGCAAAGCATCTCGCCGCGGCGCCGGTCGTGAAGCCGGTCTTCGCCGAGACGGCCGGGATGGTCTCGGGCATCGATACCCGCGCCGTCGGCCTCGCGGTCGTGGCGCTGGGCGGCGGCCGGTTGCGGCCGCAGGACGGCATCGACCATGCGGTCGGCCTCACCGATATGGCCGGCATCGGCGCGACGCTCGGGCCGGACCGTCCGCTCGCCATCGTCCATGCGCGCGGCGAGGACGCTTTCCTTGCGGCAAGCGAGCGCTTGCGCAAGGCCTATCGGATCGGAGAGGGTGCGGCGCAGGGCGAGCTGGTCGCCGGACGGATCACGGAGAGAACACGGGCATGAGTTTGCTTCTGGCCATGACGGGCTGGCATGTCGAGGACTGGCGGGCGCGCTTCCAGGCGCTGCTGCCGGAGATGCCGATCGTGGTGCCGGGCGAGCCCTTCGACCGCCGCGCCGTGCATTATGTTGCGAGTTGGAAGCATCCGGCCGGCAGCCTGACCGGCCTGCCGAACCTCGCGGCGATCTTCTCGCTCGGTGCCGGCGTCGATTTCCTCTTCGCCGACGACAAATTGCCGGAAGTGCCGATCGCACGCGTGGTCGACCCCGACCTGACGACGCGGATGAGCGAATATGTCGTGCTGCATTGCCTGATGTATCTGCGCCAGCAGCATCGCTACATGCGCCAGCAGCAGGCGAAGCTCTGGGAAGACGACCGCAACCAGCCGGCGGCCCGTTCCGTCCGTGTCGGCATCATGGGGCTCGGCGAACTCGGCCTCGATGCTGTGGCCAAGCTCAAGATCATCGGCTTCGACGTGGCCGGCTGGAGCCGCTCGCCGAAGAGCGTCGAAGGGCTGCAGACCTTCTCCGGCGAGGATGGCATGAAGGATTTCCTGGCGCGGACCGACATCCTCGTCAGCCTGGTGCCGCTGACGCCCGAGACGCGCGGCATCCTCAACGCCGGGCTTTTTGCGGGGCTCGCGCAGGACGGCCGGCTCGGCGGGCCCTTCCTGATCAATCCGGGCCGCGGCGGCCTTCAGGTTGCCGATGACATCATCGCCGCGCTCGATGCCGGCACGCTCAAGGGTGCGACGCTCGACGTGTTCGAGACCGAGCCGCTGCCGGTGGAGTCGCCGCTGTGGAGCCATCCGGGCGTGACCGTCACCCCGCATAACGCGGCGATGTCCGAGCCGGAGGCGATCGCCACGCTGGTCGCGGCGCAGATCAGGCGGCTGGAGGCGGGCGAGCCGCTGCTGCATGCCGTCGATCCGGCCCGGGGCTACTGAGCACTGGCCCGAAAAGTCGAATCCGGTTTTCGGAAGCGGCCGATGCCGTAGCGCCATCTGGCGCCTTCACCGAACCGTCACCCCGTTGTTGTCGGGGTGCCATCCGGGCGCGCGAAGCCGGCTGGTCCTTTTCAGCCCGGAGAATTTCATGCGCTCGTCGCTCGCCATTATCCTGCTTCTGTCGTCCACCATGCTCGCCGGAGCGCAGGAGTCTCCGAAGGAATTTCCCGCGAAGCTTCTGAGCCAGGCGCTGCTGCCGGCCGAGACGATCATCCCCGCCCCCGCCGATGCGCCGGCCGATCTCAAGGTTTCCGGCAAGTTCGTCACGCCGGGCAAGCGCGTCGAGGCCGTCAGCACGGTGATGGGCACCTCGGGCGGGCGCCCGACGGGGCTCTCGACCCCCTTCGCCGGCCAGCCGGTCCAGGGCTTCTCCGGCATCCGTTCGCTGGGCAACAACGAGTTCCTCGTGCTGACCGATAACGGCTTCGGCGCCAAGGTGAACTCGCCCGACGCGATGCTGTTCTTTCATCGCCTGAAGGCCGATTTCGGCAAGGGCGCGCTCGAACGTGTCTCGACCACCTTCCTGCACGATCCCGACAAGAAGGTCCCCTTCCGCATCGTCCATGAGGGCACCGAGAAGCGCTACCTGACCGGCGCCGATTTCGATCCGGAATCGATCCAGCCGATCGGTGGCAAATACTGGATCGGCGAGGAGTTCGGCCCCTATCTCATCCGCGTCGACGCCAATGGCAAGGTCGAGGCCGTGTTCGAGACGCTGGTCGACGGCAAGCCGGCCCGCTCGCCCGATCACTACGCCGTCACCACCCCGGCCGCGCCGAACCTGCCGGTCGAGTTCAATGTCCGCCGCTCGAAGGGCTTCGAGGGCATGGCCCAGTCGCCGGATGGCCGCTTCCTCTACCCGCTGCTCGAAGGCCCGCTCTGGAACGCGGAAACCAAGGGCAACGAGGAAGTCGACGGCAAGGAAGTCCTCCGCATCCTCGAATTCGACGTCCAGAACGAGAAGTGGACCGGCCGTTCCTGGTTCTTCCCGCTCGAAGCCAAGGGTCTCGCCATTGGCGACTTCAACATGATCGATGCCACGACGGGCCTGATCATCGAGCGCGACAACGGCGAGGGCACCGCCGACAAGGCCTGCGCGCCGGGAAGCCGCGGCCCGGACTGCTTCCACGACATCGCCAAGCACAAGCGGATCGTCAAGATCGAGATGACCGACGCCAATGTCGGCAAGCCCGTGCGCCGTATCGGCTATATCGACCTGATGAAGATCGCCGATCCCGACGGCAAGGCGAAGCAGGGCACGAAGGGCGGTGTCTTCACCTTCCCGTTCTTCACCATCGAGAACGTCGACGTGGTCGACCGGGCGAATGGCGTGATCGTCGTCGGCAACGACAACAACCTGCCCTTCTCCTCCTCGCGCGACCCGAAGAAGGCCGACGACAACGAACTCGTCCTGCTGTCGGTGAAGGATCTGCTCGACGCGAAGTGAGATCGTGCCTGCGCCGGCACCGCAGTGCGCGGGGTCGGCGCGGTCGTTCCTCGTCTGTTCTTGAAATATTGCCGGCTCGGCGTATAATAAATCGACCAAGCGCCTCGTGCGCGAGGCGTAGTGGTTGGATGATCTTCACCGATGGAGGTGATCATGTTGACCGCGAATACGAACATCAGACGGTCGCAGGACTGGCTAAACCTGATCCTTGCCGCGCTGCTGTTCTTCTCACCCTGGTTCATGGGCTTTGTCGGCGACTTCATGCCGACGCGCAATGCCTGGATCGTCGCCGTGGTGCTCGCCCTGGTCGCGGTCGCCGCGCTCACGGCCTTCGCCGAGTGGGAGGAATGGCTGAACCTGGCACTCGGGCTCTGGCTGGTGGCCTCGCCCTGGATGCTCGGCTTCACCGGCAATCCCGCCGCCTTCCGGACCCATATCGTCCTCGGTTTGCTGACCGCGGCGGTTTCGGCCTGGGCGGTCTGGGATTACCATCACGAGCCGCACGCAACGGCCTGAGGAGCTTCGCGCTCTTCCTGGCGGAACTGGCCCCCGCGCGGTCTAATTCCGCAGCGCGCCGGGGCCGGCTACCGCCGCCGGCGGGCATTTGCCCGAGATGATCATGCCCAGCACCTCGTCCTGGGTGACGTCCGCCGTGCGGGCCGTCCCGACGACCTTGCCGTTCTTCATCACCGTGACGCGGTCGGCGAGGTCGAAGACATCGTGCAGATCGTGGCTGATCAGGAAGATGCCGATGCCCTGTTTCTTGAGCTGCAGGATCAGCTCGGCCACTTGCTTCGTCTCGGCCGGGCCGAGCGCGGCGGTGGGCTCGTCCATGATCAGCACACGGGCGTTGAAATAGATCGCGCGGGCAATCGCGACCGATTGGCGCTGGCCGCCGGAAAGCGCCTTCACCGGCTCCTTGAAGCGCCGGAAATGCGGGTTGAGCCGGCCCATCACCTTGCGGGTCTCGGATTCCATCGTCGCGTCGTCGAGCGTGCCCCAGCCGGTCAGCAATTCCCGGCCGAGGAAGATATTGGCGGCGGCATCGACATTGTCGGCGAGCGCCAGCGTCTGGTAGATCGTCTCGATGCCGTGGCGCTTGGCGTCGCGCGGGCTCGCGACCGTCACCTCCTCGCCATTCACCCGGATCGTGCCGGCATCGGCCCGGTAGGCACCGGACAGGATCTTGATCAGCGTCGACTTGCCGGCGCCGTTATGGCCGAGCAGCCCGACGACCTCGCCCGGCATCAGGTCGATGCTGGCGCCGTCGACCGCCTTGATCCCGCCGAAGGCGATCGAGACGTCGCGCATCTCGATGAGAGGGATGCCCTGGCCAGGATGGGTGTCGGCGAGATCGGCCGGCTCTGCGATGCTCATCGGCGCCTCCTCACCCCAAACGCTTGCGATAGAGCCCGTCGAGCCAGACCGCGATGACCAGGACGATGCCGACGACGATGTTCTGCAAGGGCGCGTCGACGCCGATCAGCACCATGCCTGATTGCAGCGACTGCATCACCAGCGCGCCGAGCATCGCGCCCACGATGGTGCCGACGCCGCCGGCGAGCGAGGTGCCGCCGATCACCGCCGCGGCGATGACATAGAGTTCGTCGAGCGAGCCGGCGGCATTTGTCGCGGCGTTCAGCCGGGCCGTGGAAATGCAGGCGGAGATGCCGACCAGCGCGCCCATCAGGCCGAAGACCAGCATCAGCACCTTGCGGGTGTTGACGCCCGAGAGCTGCGCCGCCTCCGGATTGCCGCCGATGGCGAAGACATAGCGGCCGAAGCGCAGACGGTTGGCGACGAAGGTCATGGCGATGCCGACGCCGAGCGCGACCAGCACCGGCACGGCGAGGCCATGGCCGATGGTGAGCCCGCCCTCCGGCCAGATGCCGCCCTTCGCCTCGACGAGGCGGCGCGCGATGCCCGCCGGCAGCGCGTAGGAATTCGCCATCGTCACGGTCGCGATCACCGCGCCGCAGCCGAGGGCGGCGATCAGGGCTTCCGCCCAGAGCGGGCGCAGCGTGAAGCCGAAGCGCTTGCGCCGGCGCCGGATCAGCGCGGCGGCGACGCAGATCGCGATGCAGGCCACGATGCCGATCGCCCAGGAGGCGCTGGTGCCGATGGCGCCTTCGACGCCGCCGCCGAGCGGGCGGAAGCGCGAATCCATCGGGGCGATGGTCTGCCCCTGTGTCACCCACCAGGCCGCGCCGCGCCAGATCAGCAGCCCGCCCAGCGTCACGATGAAGGAGGGGATGGCGAGATAGGCGATCAGCGCTCCCTGCAGCAGCCCGACCATGCCGCCGAGGCAGATGGCGACGATCAGGCTGACCAGCCAGGTCAGCGGATGCTCGAAGCCCCAGAGGCCGGGCAGGAGCCTGACCTGCACCAGCCCGACCACCATGCTGACGAAGCCGAGCATGGAGCCGACCGAGAGGTCGATGTTGCGGGTCACGATGACCAGCACCATGCCGCAGGCCATCACGGCGATGGAGGAGGTCTGGACCAGGAGATTCCAGAGATTGCGCGCGGTCAGGAAGGCGCCGTCCGAGAGCCAGTTGAAGCCGAGCCAGATCACGGCGAGCGCCGCGACCATGCCGATCATGCGCGGATCGAACTCGATCTCGCGCAGATGGTCGGAAAGGCTGCGGCGCTCCTGCGCCGGGTTTGCCGGCGCCGGGGTGGCTTCAGTCACAGGCCTTGACCTTGCCGGGCGCGACGCCCTGGCAGACCGCGGATTTCGGCGCCCAGCCGGCGTCGATCACGACGTTGAGGTTTTCCTTCGTCACCGGCACGGGCGTCAGGAACAGCGCGGTCATCTTCTGCTTGGACGGTCCCTGGTCCCAGCTCATCGATTTCGGAATCTCGGAAAGCTTGCTGCCGCCAGCGAGCTTGATTGCGATCTCGGCGGCGTTGCGGCCAAGCTCGCGCGCATCCTTCCAGATCGTCACGGTCTGGGTGCCCAAAGCGACGCGGTTGAGCGCGGCGCGATCCGCATCCTGGCCGGAGACCGGCACCGAGCCGGCGAGCCCCTGCGCGTCCATCGCCGCGATGGCGCCGCCCGCCGTGCCGTCATTGGCGGCGATCACCGCATCGACCTTGTTCTGGTTGCGCGTCAGGATCTGCTCCATGTTGCGCTGGGCATTGGCGGGCAGCCAGCCATCGGTGAAGGCTTCGCCGACATTCTTGATCTTGCCGCTATCGATGGCGGGCTTCAGCACCTCGACCGAGCCCTGGTAGAGGAAGCCGGCATTCGGGTCCTGGCTCGAGCCCTTGATGAAGACGTAATTGCCCGCGGGCTTCGCCTTCTGGATCTCGCGCGCCATCATCCGGCCGACCTCGACATTGTCGAAGGTCAGGTAGAAGACCTGCGGGATCTCGATCAGCCGGTCATAGCCGACGACGCTGATGCCCTCGTTCACCGCCTTCTCGACGGCGGGACGGATGGCCTGCGCGTCCTGCGCCAGGATGATCAGCGCCTTGGCGCCGCGGGAAATCAGGCTTTCGACATCGGTGAGCTGCTTGGCGGGGGAGGATTGCGCGTCGGCGGAAAGATAGGTGCCGCCGACCTTCTCGATCGCGGCCTTGATCGCGGCCTCGTCGGTCTTCCAACGTTCTTCCTGGAAATTCGACCAGCTGACCCCGACGACGGGGCCTTTCGATTGCGCGAAGGCGCCTGCGTGAATGGACATGGCGGCAACGGCGATGCTCGCCGCAAGGACGAAACGCTTCATCACTGACCTCCTGAGCTTCCTCTGCCGCAGACTCTCAGGCTTCTCCGAGCCTCCAGGGCGTCCGGCCCATGAAGCTCAGCCCAGCGCCGATGGGCTGTCAAGCAGACTAAGGGAGGTCTGACGAAGCGTCAGGTGACGCGCTTGTCCGCGGAGTCGCAGAGGTCGTTCTGGATGCAGCGCCCGCATTCGGGCCTCAGCGCCTTGCAGGTGTAGCGCCCGTGCAGGATCAGCCAGTGATGGGCGTGGCGGCCGAATTCCGGCGGCACCGCCTTCTCCAGCCCGAGCTCGACCTGCAGCACGTTCTTTCCCGGCGCGATCCGCAGCCGGTTCGCGACGCGGAAGACATGGGTGTCGACGGCATGGGTGGTCTCGCCGAAGGCGATGTTGAGCACCACATTGGCCGTCTTGCGGCCGACGCCGGGCAGGCTTTCGAGCGCCTCGCGCGTGGTCGGCACCTCGCCGCCGAATTCGGCGATCAGCTTCTCGCTGAGCGCGATCACGTTCTTCGCCTTGTTGCGATAGAGCCCGATCGTCCGGATATGCTCGCGCACCGTCTCCTCGCCCAGCGCCAGCATCTTTTCCGGCGTGTCGGCGATGGCGAAGAGCTTGCGCGTCGCCTTGTTGACGCCGGCGTCGGTCGCCTGTGCCGAGAGCACCACCGCGACCAGCAGCGTGAAGGCGTTCACCGATTCCAGCTCGCCCTTGGGCTCGGGATTGGCCGCCCGGAAACGCTCGAAGATCTCGCGGATCTCGGCCGGCTTGCGGGCGCGCGGTAACGTGATGCGCTTTGCGGGCGCGGCCTTGCGCAAGGGCCTGTTCTGCTGATCCATGCCCGCGTTATAATCCGCCGATGGACCTCGACAAGAGCCTCGTCGACGACAGCCGCGACGCCGCCCGGCGCCCGGTCTTCGACGCGACCATCACGCCGCACCGCTCGCTCGGCCAGCACGGCTTCCGCATCGTGATGACGCTGGTCTGTCTGGCGAGTGTGGTCTCCTCGATTCCCTTCGTCGTGCTCGGCGCCTGGCCGGTCGCCGGCTTCTTCGGCATCGACGTTCTCGCGCTGTTCATCGCCTTCCACGTCAATTTCCGTCATGCCCGCGCCTTCGAGCGCATCGTCGTGACGCCGCTCGAGGTCTTCCTGCGCAAGGTCTCGCATCATGGCCGCGAGGCGGTCTGGCGCTCCAATCCGGCCTGGACCCGGCTCGAAAAACAGGCCGACGAGGATTACGGCCTGCTCGGCCTCACGCTCGTCTCGCGCGGGCGCAGCGTCCCGGTCGCCGCCGCGCTCTCGCCGCAGGAGCGGGCGGGCTTCGCCGATGCGCTCGGCGCGGCGCTGGCGCGGGCGCGGCGCGGGCCGGAATATGATCCGCCTCGGTGAGGTTCGGCTGCCGGGCCTTGTCAGCTTTCGGGTGGGAGCGGCATGGTTGGCGCCCTAGATTCGCATCAAGATGACAGATGCGAGGATTTAGCCATGAACGCCCAGGCTCCGATGAAAACGGCGATGACCCCGACGCGCTTCTCCAATGCGGTGCTGTCCCGCGCGGCCGAAGCCATGCCCAACGAGGCGGATTTCCCCGCCGCGGCACCGGGCTCGGACTACGACACCGTCCGGCGCATTCTCTCCTTCATCACCCATAACTGGCGCGAGCAGCCGACGATCGAGGCGATCGCGGATGCGGCGGGCGCAACGCCGACCGATGTCCACCATCTCTTCCGGCGCTGGTGCGGCCTCACTCCCAAGGCCTTTTTGCAGGCGATCACGCTCGACCATGCCAAGGGCTTGCTCGCCTCCTCCGCCAGCGTTCTCGACACGGCGCTGGAAGTCGGGCTCTCCGGACCCGGCCGGCTGCACGATCTCTTCGTCACCCATGAGGCGATGTCGCCCGGCGAGTGGAAGCTCGGCGGCGACGGGCTGAAGCTGTCCTACGGCTTCCATGCCTCGCCGTTCGGCGAAGCGCTGATCGTGGTCACGGATCGCGGCCTTGCGGGTCTGGGTTGGGTCTCCAACAGCGTCGATGGCGGCAAGGTCGTCGGCGGCCGGGCCGAGGCTCTGGCCGACATGATGCGGCGCTGGCCCCATGCCGATTACCATTACGACCCCGCGCTGACGGCGCCCTATGCCGGCCGCATCTTCGATCCCAAGGCCTGGGCGGCCGAGACGCCGCTACGCGTCGTGCTGATCGGCACGGATTTCGAGGTGCGGGTCTGGGAGACGCTGCTCAGGATCCCGGTCGGCTGCGCCACCACCTATGGCGATGTCGCCAGCCATATCGGCAAGCCGAGCGCGGCGCGCGCAGTCGGCATGGCGGTCGGCAAGAACCCGATCTCCTTCGTCGTGCCCTGCCACCGCGTCATCGGCAAGTCCGGTGCGCTCACCGGCTATCACTGGGGGCTGACGCGCAAGCGCGCCATCCTCGGCTGGGAGGCGGGGCAAGCCGCCGCCGGCTGAGCCGCGCTACTTGCGCAGATACATGTCCCAGCAGGGCGCGAGCGCGATGCGTTCGCGCCCTTCGAGCGCCTTGCCGAAATGCTCGCGCAGCATGGCGCGGGCCGTGGTCGGCGGGCATTTCGGCGCCAGGATGGCGTCCGTGCGTGCGAGTTCCGCGAGCGTATCGGAGTCGAGTTCGGGCGTGCTGCGACCGGGATCGGCACCGACCGGCACGGCGCGCGGTGGTGTGCGGTCGAGCAGGCGGTTCATCGGATCGACGAAGTCGAGGGTGAAGAAGCCGTTGAGCTTGCGCCGGTTCGCCGCCTCCCAGCTCCGGATGGCGCGCACGGCCTGCTGCACTTCCAGCAGCCAGGTCGCCTGATAATCGATCTCGGAATAGAGGATATAGGACGGCGGCAGGTCGCGCCGGACGAGATCGTCATAGGTCGCCTGATGGGTCGCGTAGTGATCGAGCATGGCCACGGCTCGCGCCTTGATGTCCGGCTTCACGCTGACGCGCCCGAGCGGGCCGAGTTCGGGCAGGTCGAGCGCGGCATAGCTTGGCGCGCCCAGCAAGGCCCGCATGCTGCGCTCGACATAGATCACCGCCGTCGGCAGGCTCACGGCGAGCGCCAGCACCAGTACCAGCGGGCGCATCGGGTCGTCGCGACGCTGCCACCAGTCGCGGAGCAGGCTGAGCAGGATCGGCCAGAGCCCGATGAATTCGAGCGAGCCGGTGTTCTGTGTTTCGAAGAACGTCAGCGCCGCGAATCCCGCTGCGAGCCAGCCGAGGGGGCTGTCGGCCAGCGCCCGCCAGCCGGCGAGGGAGGCGGGGAGGCCGCTCCGCCAGGATGCGAGGGCGAGCGCTCCGAGCAGCAGCAGCACCGGGCCGACCACGTTGAACTTGACCGAAGCGACGGTGAGGAAGCGCGGCAGCAACGCGCCGGTGTTGAGGCCGAGCAATTGCAGGATGTCGGCGAGATAGGCTGAGACGATGCCCGTCGCCAGCTCGAGCCCGGCCAAGGCCGCGATGACGAGGCCGGCGGCGATGGCGACGTCGAGCAGGCGCATTCGCCCGGCGATCAGCGCATAGCCGACGATGAGCGTGCCCGTCACCGCGCCGGTGATCTTCACGAGGAAGAGGCTCAGCATCAGCGCGGCGACGAGGCCGATCCGCAAGGCGCGATGGCGCGCGAAGAGCAGCGTCGCGATCAGCAGATAGAGCAGCAGGCTGACATGGCGGTTGTAATAACCGTAGCCGTCGAAGCCGGGCGACGGGTAGAGCGCGTGCAGGTTGATCGGCAGCGCGGCGAACATCAGCAGCGGCAGGAGCAGTGCGAGCGCCTGTCCGCGCGCCCTTGGCGCGAGATCGACCATCAGCAGCGCGGTGAGCGGCAGCAGCACCGGCAGCAGCGCCCAGCTGACCAGCAGCATCGGCTGCGCGGCCGGAAAGAGCGCATCGAGCCCGGCGGCGAGATAATAGCCGAGCGGCCCGACCGGCGCGAAGAAGTCCAGCCCCGGCGCCTGCCCGACATGGATGCGCTGGATCGCGTCGAGATAGACGACCGTGTCCCAGGCATTCGGGCCGAGCGGCAGCCTGAGCGGCAGGCTTAGGGCGGCGATGACCGCGACGACGAAGGCCGCGATCCAGACGAGAGGGTTGCGCAACAGGCGCCCGGCGAGGTTGCCGCCCTCGCCGCGGGGGAGCCCGGTCCTGATGTCGCCCACCGCCAACGCCAACCTCCTGGTCGCGCGCTCTCTGACAGAAAAACCTTACCAGCAAGCTGACGCGGTTGCCGACACGGCCCCCTGCCGCCCGAGGTTATGGCCTCAAAGCAGCCCGCGCTTCGCGAGATGGCGCATCAGATGCGAGGCGCCATAGGTCCAGGGCTCGCATTCATCCGTGCGCTTCATCCGGTTGACGAGGCTGCCGAGCTCGGGCGCCGCGATGGTGACGATATCCCCGTATTTATGGGTGAAGCCGCCGCCCGGCGCACCGCGATCCTTGATCGGCGCGAACATGGTGCCGAGATAGAGCGCCGCCCCGTCCGGATACTGGTGATGCGGGCCGATCATCTGCGCCGCCAGATCGGCCGGGTCGCGGCTGATCTTGGCGATCGAGGAGGAGCCTTCGAGCGTGAAGCCGTCCTCGCCCGCGACGGTCAGCGTCACGGTCGTCCTGCGGACGTGGTCGAGCGTGAAGCCCGCGTCGAAGAAGCGGATGAAGGGGCCGACCGCGGCCGCGGCATTGTTGTCCTTGGCCTTGCCGAGCAGCAGCGCCGAGCGGCCCTCGACATCGCGCAGATTGACGTCGTTGCCGAGCGTCGCGCCGACGATCGTGCCGGTCGAGGCGACGATCAGCACGATCTCCGGCTCCGGATTGTTCCAGCTCGAGGCCGGATGCAGGCCGGCATCGACGCCGGTCCCGACGGTCGACATCGCCGGCGCCTTGGTGAAGATCTCGGCGTCCGGACCGATGCCGACCTCGAGATACTGGCTCCAGGCGCCCTGCTTGATCAGCACCTCCTTGAGATGCATCGCCTCGGGCGATCCGGGCTTCAGCTTGGACAGGTCGTCGCCGATGAGCTTGCCGATCTCCTCGCGGATCGTCGCGGCGGCGGCCGGGTTGCCGCGGGCCTTCTCCTCGATCACGCGCTCCAGCATCGAGACGGCGAAGGTGACGCCGGCGGCCTTGACCGCCTGCAGGTCGAGCGGCGAGAGCAACCAGGGCTTCGAGGGGTCGCGCCTATCCACGGGCGTGTTAGCCAGGATGTCGGCGAGCGAGGCGATCGCCTCGCCCTCGACCGCGCGCAGCGCCTTGGCCGGATCGGTCGATTCGCATAGATCGCGGCTGGTCGGGAAATGGGCGCTGACGTCGATCACCCGCCCGTTGCGGACGGTGACCACCGCCGGGCCGCCGAGATCGGGCCGCCAGACCCGGCCGGCCAGGACGGCGGTTGCGGCATCCTGCGGCAGGGTCGCTGCGACGGAGAGGTGGAGATCGGGCATGGCGTCGTCCAGGAGAGAAATCGTTCGGTAGCCGGAGAACAGCCGCTTATGCGCAAATGCGCAAGCCGGTTCGCGACCATAGGTGGATTGCGCCGGGCGTCATCGATTTGTCATTGAAATGTCGCCCGCGCTTCATGCTAGCTTGCGCACCAACGACAAGAACCGCGGCGGGGTCCGCCCGCGGAAGGGAGATCGACCCATGAGCATCAAATCCCGTATCCTGATGAGCGCGGCGGCGTTCGCGCTCGCCGGTGCTTCGCCGGCTTTTGCCCAGACCGAGATCCAGTGGTGGCACGCGCTGACCGGCGCCAACAACGACGTCGTCGTCAAGCTCGCCAATGATTTCAATGCCTCGCAGAAGGAATACAAGGTCGTTCCGGCCTATAAGGGCTCCTATCCCGATGCGTTGAACGCCGGCATCGCCGCCTTCCGCGCCGGCCAGGCGCCGCACATCCTGCAGGTCTTCGAGGTCGGCACCGGCACGATGATGTCGGCCAAGGGCGCGATCAAGCCGGTCCATGAGATGATGAAGGAAGCCGGCGAAAAATTCGATCCGAACGCCTATCTCCCGGCGATCAGCGGCTATTATTCGACGGCGAAGGGCGAGATGCTCTCGATGCCGTTCAACTCGTCCTCGATGGTGATGTGGTACAACAAGGACGCCTTCAAGAAGGCCGGCCTCGACCCCGCCAAGCCGCCGAAGACCTGGCCGGAGGTGTTCGCGGACGCCAAGAAGCTCAAGGCCGCCGGTTACGATAAATGCGGCTTCTCGAACGCCTGGGCGACCTGGGCCAATATCGAGCAGTTCGGCGCCTGGCACAACATTGCGCTGTCGACCAAGGTCAACGGCATGGCCGGCACCGATGCGGTGATGACCTTCAACAAGGACCCGGTCTTCCTCAAGCACTGGACCAATCTGGTCGAGATGCAGAAGGACAAGACCTATGACTATTCCGGCCGCACCAACAATGGCGAAGGCCGCTTCACCTCGGGCGAATGCCCGATCTTCCTGACCTCCTCGGGCTTCTATGGCAACGTCGTCGCCAATGCGAAGTTCGACTGGGGCAACGCCCCGATGCCGTACTACCCCGATGTGCAGGGCGCGCCGCAGAACTCGATCATCGGCGGCGCCTCGCTGTGGGTGATGGGCGGAAAGTCGGCGAACGAGTACAAGGGCGTCGCCAAGTTCTTCACCTTCCTCTCCGACGTCGACCGCCAGGCGAAGCTGCACACCGAGTCGGGCTATCTGCCGATCACCAAGGCCGCTTATGAGAAGGTCAAGGCGTCCGGCTTCTACAAGGACAAGCCCTATCTCGAGACCCCGATCCTCGAGCTGACCAACAAGACCCCGACCGACAACTCGAAGGGCCTGCGCTATGGCAGCCTCGTGCAGATCCGCGACATCTGGTCGGAGGAGCTGGAGGCGGCGCTGAACGGTCAGAAGTCGCCGCAGGCGGCGCTTGACGCGGCTGCCGAACGCGGCAACCAGATGCTGCGCCAGTTCGAGCGGACCGCGGCCCGCTGAGCGGTCGGCGCTTGCATATCCAAGGCCATCCCGGACCGATTCCGTCCGGGATGGCCGTCTCGTTCCAGGGAAGCCGATGCAGAAGAACGCATACTTCAAGGGGCTGACGATCCCCTTCCTGCTGCTTCTGCCGCAGCTCGCGATCACCATCGTGTTCTTCTACTGGCCGGCGACCCAGGCGGTCTGGCAGAGCTTCCTGCTCGAGGACGCCTTCGGCACCGCGACGCAATTCGTCTGGTTCGAGAACTACCAGACCCTCTTCGCCGACCCCGGCTATCTCAGGGCCTTCTTCAACACGCTCATCTTCTCGACCTTCGTCTGCGTGTTCTCGCTGTCGATCGCCCTGCTCTTCGCGGTGATGGCCGACCGACAGATCCGCGGCGCCGAAATCTACAAGACCCTGCTGATCTGGCCTTATGCGGTGGCGCCCGCCATCGCCGGCGTGCTCTGGCTCTTCATGTTCGATCCCTCGCTCGGCATGCTCGGGCGAGGCCTGCAATCCCTGGGCATTGCGTGGAATCCGCGGCTCAACGGCAACCACGCCATGCTGCTGGTGATCCTGGCCGCCACCTGGAAGCAGATCAGCTACAATTTCCTGTTCTTCCTCGCCGGCCTGCAGTCGATCCCGAAGAGCGTGATCGAGGCGGCGGTGATCGACGGCGCCAAGCCGATGCGCCGCTTCTGGACCATCGTCTTCCCGCTGCTCTCGCCGACGACCTTCTTCCTGCTCACCGTCAACATCGTCTACGTCTTCTTCGACACCTTCGGCATCATCGACTCCGTCACCGGCGGCGGCCCCTCGGGCGCGACCGAGACGCTGGTCTACAAGGTCTTCGCCGACGGCAAGGGCGGCTCCAATCTCGGCGGCTCGGCGGCGCAGTCCGTGGTGCTGCTGGTCATGGTCATCGCGATGACGGCGGTCCAGTTCAAGTTCATCGAGCGCAAGGTGAGCTACTGATGGCCTCCGTGCTCTGGATGGACCTGACCGCCGAGGAGTTGCGGGCCAAGGCGGCGGTCGATGCCGTCGTCGTCCTGCCGGTCGCCTCGATCGAACAGCACGGCCCGCATCTGCCCGTCGGCGTCGACACGGTGCTCTGCGGCGGCGTCTGCAAGGCGGCGGCCGAGCGCGCTGATGA
Organism: Allobosea sp. RCC_152_1; assembly: GCF_041360765.1. Lineage (NCBI taxonomy): Bacteria > Pseudomonadati > Pseudomonadota > Alphaproteobacteria > Hyphomicrobiales > Alloboseaceae > Allobosea > Allobosea sp. RCC_152_1. The sequence goes on along the minus strand of NZ_JBFUPU010000004.1, from coordinate 302,076 downwards.
TGTCGAGCTCGTCGTCGCGCCGACGCTCTGGTGCGGCATGGCCGAGCACCACATGGCCTTCGGCGGCACCTTCACCTTCGACATCCCGACCTATCGCGCGGTGCTCCTGTCCCTACTGAAGAGCATCGAGCGCCATGGCTTCCACCGCGTGCTGATCGTCAACGGCCATGGCGGCAACATCGCCGCGCTCACCGCCTTCCTGCCCGACTTCGCCCGCGAGACGCGGCTGCATGTCGAGGCGACCACCTATTTCCTGCTGGCGCAGGACGCGCTCCCGTCGCTGCTGGAAGACCAGCAGGGGGTGCAGCACGCCTGCGAGGTCGAGACCTCGATGATGATGGTGCTGGCGCCAGGCTCGGTCCGCGACGACAGGCTGGGCGAGGCTCACGGCGCGCGAGACGGCGCGCCCGGCCGCCCGACCGTGTCGCGCCACCGTTCTTTCCGTGAGATGACCGAGACCGGCGTGATCGGCGATGCCCGCCGTGCGAGCGTGGAAAAGGGCCGGGCCTGCCTCGATGCCTGCGCCGAGGCGCTGGCCGGGCTCTTGCGCGAGATGGGGAGGGCCGCCTGATGGTCGAGGACCGCCGCCTGGGCGACATGCTCGCCTACATCATCCTGACGATCGGTGTGCTGATCGTCGCCTTCCCGGTCTGGCTGACCTTCGTCGCCTCGACCTGGGACGCCTCGACCGTGATCAACGGCCATATGCCGCTCTATCCCGGGCCCTATTTCTTCGAGAACTACAACCGCATCCTGTTCATCGGCACGTCCAGCACGACGCGCGAGCCGGTGGTGCACATGCTGCTGAACTCCTTCATCATGGCGATGGCGATCGCGCTGGGGAAGATCTTCATCTCCGTGCTCTCGGCCTATGCGGTGGTTTATTACCGCTTCCCGTTCCGCATGACGGCGTTCTGGATCATCTTCGTCACGTTGATGCTGCCGGTCGAGGTCCGCATCTTCCCGACCTTCAAGATCGTCTCCGATCTGAACATGCTCGACACCTATCAGGGCCTCGCCATCCCGCTGATCGCCTCTGCGACCGGCACGCTGCTCTTCCGTCAGTTCTTCATGACGATTCCCGACGAATTGCTCGAAGCCTCCAAGATCGACGGCGCGGGCCCCTTCAAGTTCTTCAAGGACACGCTGCTGCCGCTCTCGATCACCACGATCGCGGCGCTCTTCGTCATCCAGTTCATCTATGGCTGGAACCAGTATCTCTGGCCGCTTCTGGTGACGACGAAGGACTCGATGCAGACCATCGTCATCGCCATCAAGAAGATGATCGTCACCGCCGACGCCCTGACGGAGTGGCAGCTCGCCATGGCCACCGCCATGCTGGCAATGCTGCCACCCGTCTTCGTCGTCATCGCCATGCAGAGGCTCTTCGTGAAGGGTCTCGTGGAAACCGAGAAGTAATCCGCGAATGGCTCAGGTCACTCTCAGCAACGTCAAGAAGGTCTATGCCGGCGGCGTCGAGGCCGTGAAGGGCGTCTCCCTCGACATCCCCGATGGCGGCTTCTGCGTGCTCGTCGGCCCCTCCGGCTGCGGCAAGTCTACGCTTCTGCGCATGGTCGCCGGGCTGGAGACGATCTCGTCGGGCGAGGTCGCGATCGGCGAGCGCGTCGTCAACCAGATCGAGCCGGCCGACCGCGACATCGCCATGGTGTTCCAGAACTATGCGCTCTACCCGCATATGAACATCTACGACAACATGGCCTACGGCCTGCGCAACCGCGGCACGCCGAAGGAGGAGATCGACAAGCGCGTGCGGGAAGCCGCGCGCATCCTCGCGATCGAGCCCTTCCTGGAGCGCCGGCCGCGCCAGCTCTCCGGCGGCCAGCGCCAGCGCGTCGCCATGGGCCGCGCCATCGTGCGCAAGCCGCAGGTCTTCCTCTTCGACGAGCCGCTCTCCAACCTCGACGCCAAGCTGCGCGTGCAGATGCGCGTCGAGATCAAGAAGCTGCAGCGCGCGCTCGGCGTGACCTCGATCTACGTCACCCACGACCAGGTCGAGGCGATGACGCTCTCCGACAAGCTCGTGGTGATGAATGCCGGCCGGGTCGAGCAGATCGGCGTGCCGGCGGATGTCTATCGCAAGCCGGCGAGCAAGTTCGTCGCCACCTTCATCGGCTCGCCGCCGATGAACATCCTGCCGGGCCTCGTCGACGGCCACGGCATCGTCGCGCTGGGCGACACGGTGTTGCAGGTGCATGATTTGCGCGACGACCTGCCGCCGCAGATGCCGGTCGAGGTCGGCCTGCGGCCGGAGGATATCGAGATCGTCTCCGACGATGATGCCGGTTCGCTGCCCTTCGACGTCGAGTTCATCGAGGAGCTCGGTGCGACCCAGCTCTTCCACGGCAAGCTCGCAGGCCAGCCCTTCGTGATGCAGGCGGCGACGGGCGACGTCCCGGCGCAGGAAGGCCGACTCTGGATCACGGTCGATCCCGGCAAGGTCCATGTCTTCGATCCGAAGACGGGCGTGCGGCTGGGGAAGGACTGAGCGCGGCACAGCCGTCATGCTCGGGCTTGACCCGAGCATCTCATGACGCGGAGGTTCCGGAGTCTCGTCCTGCCTGAGCTTCTCGGGTCTGCGCTGCGCTCCGCCCGAGAATGATGCCCTGTTTTAGGCCGCCAGATCGGCCACCAGCGCATCGAGCAGCAATGCGCCGTCCGGCGTTGCCGCAAGCCGGCCGCCTTGCCGGTGCATCAGCAGCTTCTCGTCGATCAGGCTGGCGATGCGCTTGGCGTTGAGTTCGCGTCCTGACAGCGCCTTGAACACCGTGGGATCGATCCCCTCGACGAGGCGAAGCCCCATCAGCAGGTATTCGTCGCCCTGCGCCTCTTCGCTCAAGCGCTCGTCCTCGACCAGCGCATGGCCTTCGGCCTCGACCCGTTCAAGCCAGATTTCCGGCCGCTTCTCGGTCGAATGCGCCATGCGGCCTTCCGCCGTCACCAGCCTGCCATGGGCGCCGGGGCCGATGCCGGCATATTCGCCATAGTGCCAGTAGACGAGGTTGTGCCGGCATTCCGCACCCGGCCGGGCATGGTTGGAGATCTCATAGACCGGCAGGCCGTGCTTGGCCGTGATCTCCTGCGTCGTCTCGTAAAGCGCGGCACCGGCATCGTGGTCGGGAATGGCGAGCTTGCCGGCCCGGAACAATCGCTCGAACGCCGTGCCAGGCTCGATCGTGAGCTGATAGAGCGAGAGATGCTCGGCCGCATGGCTGATCGCCAGTTCCAGCTCGGCGCGCCAAAGGGCCGGAGTCTGCAAGGGCGAGCGGGCATAGATCAGGTCGAAGGAATAGCGCTCGAAATATTGGTGCGCGATCGCCACCGCCGCCAGCGCTTCCTCAGCCGAATGCATCCGGCCGAGCGCCTTGAGATCGGCATCGTTCAGCGCCTGCACGCCGAGCGAGACGCGGTTGACGCCGGCCGCCCGGAAATCGCGGAAGCGCCCGGCCTCGACGCTGGTCGGATTGGCTTCGAGGGACACTTCGCAGTTGGTATCGACCGCCCAATGCTCGCCGATGGCGTCGAGGATCGCGCCGACGGTGCGGCCCTCCATCAGCGAGGGCGTGCCGCCGCCGAAAAAGATCGAGGACACCGTGCGGCCCGGCACCAGCGCGGCCCGATGCGCGATCTCGCGACGGAAGGCGGCGATGTAGCGGGCTTGGTCGGGTGGCTGCAGCCGGACATGGCTGTTGAAGTCGCAATAGGGGCACTTCGCCAGGCAGAAGGGCCAGTGCACATAGACGGCGAAGCCCGCATCCGCAGTCGGATGCAGGAGCGGTGGCCGCTGGGAAAGGGCGGCCCCGGCGCTCACGCCGGCTTCCTCAGGCAGGCGGCGGCGAGCGCATGGAAGGCGCGCGCGCGGTGCGACAGGCCGGGCGAACCGTCGGCCGGGACGCCGTGCTTCTCCTCAGCCGTCATCTCGCCGAAGGTCTTGTCATGGCCATCAGGCAGGAAGATCGGATCGTAGCCGAAGCCGCCCGCGCCCCGGACCCGCTCGGTGATCGTGCCGTAGACGCGGCCCTCGAACAATTCCTGGTGCCCGTCCGGCCAGGCGATGACCAGCGCCGAGACGAAATGCGCCTTGCGCTGCTCGGGCGCATGGGCGCCGCGCTTGGCGAGTTCCATCTGGACGCGGGCGATCGCCGGGGCGAAATCCTTGCCCGGCCCGGCCCAGTTGGCCGAGAACAGCCCGGGCGCGCCGTCGAGCGCGTCGATGCAGACGCCGGAATCGTCGGAGAGCGCGGGCAATCCACTCGCCTTGGTCGCGGCGACCGCCTTGATCGCCGCATTCTCTGAGAACATGTAGCCATCCTCGACCGGCTCGGGCAGGCCGAGCTCCCCAGCCGAGACCAGTTCGATGCCGTAAGGCGCCAGCAAGTCGCGCATTTCGCGCAGCTTGCCCTGGTTATGGGTCGCGATCACGACCTTGCCGGTGAGGAGGCGGTGGGTGGTCATCGTCAGGCCACCGCGGCCTTCTGCAGCGCGACGAGCTTGGAAACGCCGCCCTTGGCGAGCTTGAGCAGCGCGAGCAGTTCTTCTTCCGAGAACGGTGCGCCCTCGGCCGTGCCCTGCACCTCGACGAGGCCGCCGGAGCCGGTGATGACGAAATTCGCGTCGGTCTGCGCGCCGGAATCCTCGACGTAGTCGAGATCGATCACGGGCTGCCCGGCGACGATACCGCAGGAGACGGCGGCGACATGGTCCTTCAGCGGATTGGTGCCCTTGAGCAGGTTGCGGCCTTCCATCCATTTCAGCGCATCGTGCAGCGCGACCCAGGCGCCGGTGATCGAGGCCGTGCGGGTGCCACCATCGGCCTGGATCACGTCGCAATCGACGACGATCTGGCGCTCGCCGATCGCGGTCAGGTCGACCACGGCGCGGAGCGAACGGCCGACGAGGCGCTGGATTTCCTGGGTACGGCCGGAGGGCTTGCCGGAGGTGACCTCGCGGCGCGTGCGCTCATGCGTGGCGCGCGGCAGCATCGAATATTCGGCGGTGACCCAGCCCTTGCCGGTGCCGCGCAGCCAGGGCGGACCCTTTTCCTCGACGGTCGCGGCGCAAAGCACCTTGGTCTCGCCGAACGTCACCATGCAGGAGCCCTCGGCATAGCGCACCACGCCGCGTTCGAGCGTGACCTTGCGCATCTCGTCGGCGGCGCGTTTGGAGGGTCGCATGAAATGATCCTGTCTTGCGGGGAGAGGCGGCTTGTAGGCTCTCCCACGTCACCGGGCAAGGCAGGGCGAGCCATATAGCCCTCTTGATCCGCGCGCCCGCCATGCCGACAATAGGGCACGTGCGCGATTTCGCAGCCGAGGTTCATGAGCGCTCATACAACCCGCCCGGAGACGACGAGCAGCCTGGTCGAGATCGACCAGCGCTCGCGCGAGATCTTTCGCCAGATCGTCGACGGCTACCTGACGACCGGCGAGCCGCTCGGCTCCCGCAACATCGCCCGCCTGCTGCCGATGGCGCTCTCGCCCGCGACGGTGCGCAACGTCATGACCGACCTCGAGCTTGCCGGGCTGATTTATGCGCCGCACACCTCGGCGGGGCGCCTGCCCACCGAACGGGGGCTGCGCTTCTTCGTCGATGCGATGATGGAGGTCGGCAACCTCACATCCGACGAGCGCAAGCGGATCGAGGCCCAGATCCGGGCGGCGGCGAGCCATCACAGCCTCGACCAGACCCTGACGGAGGCTTCCGCGCTGCTGTCAGGCCTCTCGCGCGGCGCCGGCGTCGTCGTCACCACCAAGGCCGATCCGCGGCTGAAGCACATCGAATTCGTCCGGCTCGATCCTGCCCGTGCCCTGGTGGTGCTGGTTTCGGAAGACGGCGCGGTCGAAAACCGCCTGCTCGCCCTGCCGCCGGGCCTGCCCGCCTCGGCCCTGACGGAAGCCGCGAACTTCCTCAACGCGCGCATCCTCGGCAAGACGCTCGGCGAAGTGCGTGGCGAGATCGGGGCGCAGCGCGCGCTGATGGAGCGTGAGCTCGACGCGCTCACCGCCCGCCTCGTCGAAAGCGGCATCGCCACCTCCTCGGGCCCGAGCGGCGATCGCCACCTGATCGTGCGCGGCCAGGCCAATCTGCTCGACGATCTCAGGGCGCAGGAGGATCTGGAGCGCATCCGCATGCTCTTCGGCGATCTCGAGACCCAGACCGACGTGATCGACCTGCTCTCCCGCGCCGAGGAAGGCGACGGCGTCCGCATCTTCATCGGCTCGGAGAATAAGCTGTTCTCGATGTCCGGTTCCTCGATGGTGGCGGCGCCCTTCCGCGATGCCGAGCAGCGCATCGTCGGCGTCGTCGGCATCATCGGCCCGACGCGGCTGAACTATGCCCGCATCGTCCCGATGGTCGACTATACCGCCAAGGTCGTCGGCCGCCTGCTGGACGGCAGCCGGTGACGCGCTGGCTGCGGGCTTTAGCCCTTGGAGCTTGCCTGATGACGACCGCTGCCGCTCATGCCGCCTCCGATCTGCTCGCCGCTGCCGAATCCGGAAGAACGGCCGAGGTGGAGGCCCTGATCGCGAAGGGAGCCGATCTCGAAATGCGCGACTCGCAAGGCCGCACGGCGCTCCTCCTCGCTGTCGCCGGCAACCATGTCGAAATGGCCAGGGCCCTGCTCGCCGCCGGTGCGAGCCCCAACACGCAGGCCGCCAACCGCGACACGCCCTGGCTGCTCGCCGGTGCCTCCGGCCGCACGGACATCATCGCGGCGATGTTGCCGCTGAAGCCCGATCTGCGCTTGCGCAACCGCTATGGCGGCAATGCGCTGATCCCGGCCTGCGAGCGCGCCCATGTCGAGACCGTGAAGCTGCTCCTGACCAGCGGCATCGACGTCAATCACGTCAACGATCTCGGCTGGACCTGCCTTTTGGAAATCGTAATCCTCGGCGATGGCGGCCCGCGCCATCAGGAGGTGGCGAGGCTCGTCCTCGCCGCAGGCGCCGATCCGAACCTCGCCGATCGCGACGGCCTGACGCCGCTTGCCCATGCTCGCGCGAGGGGACAGGCAGCCGTGGCTGAATTGATCGAGCAGGCGGGCGGCCGGGCGAAGCGCTGAGTTGGCTTTGAGGGCGGAAGCGGCTATCGAGCGCGGAAAGCAACCGTTTCCGCATTGCAGGTTCCGCCATGTCCGACCAGCTTCCCGACCGTCTCTCCGTCAATCCGGACAGCCCCTTCTATGATGCTGACGTGCTGGCACGCGACATCGGCATTCGCTTCAAGGGCGTCGAGAAGACCAATGTCGAGGAGTATTGCGTCTCGGAAGGCTGGGTGAAGGTCGCGGCCGGCGCCGCCAAGGACCGCTTCGGCCGGCCGATGACGATCACCCTCAAGGGCCCGGTCGAGCCCTATGTGCGCGGCGAGGCCAAGGAAGGCTGAGGCAGCCCGAGCGACCGCCTTTCATTCTCGGGCGGGCGCGCAGCGGTGACCCGAGAAACTCTCCCAGAGGACGCCGGAGCCTCTTCCGGGCGTGAGATGCTCGGGTCTAGCCCGAGCATGACGCCTGTCCTCAGACGAGATCCTTGTAGAAAAACGTCGAGCCGCATTCGGCCCCGTCCGGCATCAGCGCGAAGCGCGGGATGGTGCCGAGCTCCGTCCAGCCCAGCCGGTTGTAGAGCCTTCGCGCGGCACCGTTCTCATCCGTGTCGAGCACCAGCAGGTTGCGTCCCCTTTCTCGGGCGATGGCCTCGGCCCGGCTCATCAGCGCCTCGCCGATCCCCTGCCGGCGCGCACGGGAATGCACCAGCACCTTGGCGATCTCGGCGCGATGCGGCTGGTTGGGCTTGCCGATCAGATGAAGCTGCGCCGTGCCGACGATCCCGTCCGCATTGCGGGCGACGAACAGCACGATCTGTCCTCCCGCGACGCCAGCCGCGACATCGCGCCAGAAGCGCTCGTAATCGGCGGCCGTATTCCAGTTCATGAAGCCGACGGAGGCGCCGTTGGCGACGCAGTCGCGCAGGATGTCTGCCAGCGCCGGCAAGGCCGCTTCGGCGGCCGGAGCGTCGAGGATGTCGATGGCGATGTCGGTGGTCGTGGGGAGAGCGTTCATGCGGCATGTCCCGGAAAAGTACCGCTGCCCGCGGTGAGGATGACGGCGTAGCGCACGGGCTCGACGCCCGGATTGCGGTAAGTGATCGGGCCGCGCAGATGCATCTGCAGGCAATCGCCTTCGGCGAGAGCGTGACTTGTGCCTTCGACCGTCAGGTCGAGCCGGCCGCGCAGCACCCAGATCTGCTGGTCCAGCGCCGGCGCCCCGGCAGCGCTGTCGAGCCGAACCTCAGTACCCCCCGGCAATTCCACCTCGACGATCTCGAAGCTGGAGCCGGTTCCGCGCGGCGAGACGTTGCGGCGCAGATAGCCGCTTGCCGGATCGCGCCAGACCGGTTGCGACGCGCGGCGCGACAGCGGCCCGGTGCCGGCCTCGTCCTCCAGCAGGGCGGAGAGCGACAGCCCGAGCCCGGAGCCGAGCCGGACCAGCACCGTCGCGGTCGGACTCGATTCGCCGCGCTCGATCCGCGAAATCATGGCGCGGCTGACGCCGGTGCGCTGGGCAAGCTCGTCCAGCGTCAGGCCGTGGCGCTGCCGGGCGGCCTTGAGTCGTTCACCCAGCCGGCGGTCGATATCGGTGTCGCTCTCGAATTCCATGAATGTGAGAATAATTCTTACATATTAGAATTGGCAAGATGCTTTCTTAAGTCTCCAAAACCTCCGCCGTCATCCCGGTCGACCGAAGGGAGACCCCGGGGTCCATGCCGGGGCGTTTCCGATGACGGTTCAGGGATGGATCCCGGATCGGCCCGCTTTGCGGCTTGTCCGGGATGACCGGTGTGGTTCTCGCGCCAGCACATGGCTTTGATGCCGCCTGAATCGCGCAACCGCTTGGCGCAACGCGGCTTCACTGCTATGGCGCGCGCATGAGCACCCGTACCATCGACAACATCCGCAACTTCTCGATCGTGGCCCATATCGACCACGGCAAGTCGACGCTGGCTGACCGGCTGATCCAGCAGACCGGCACGGTCGCCGCACGCGACATGAGCGAGCAGATCCTCGACTCGATGGATATCGAGAAGGAGCGCGGCATCACCATCAAGGCGCAGACGGTGCGGCTCGACTATCAAGCGAAGGATGGCAAGACCTACATCCTGAACCTGATGGATACCCCCGGCCATGTCGATTTCGCCTATGAGGTCTCGCGCTCGCTCGCGGCCTGCGAGGGCTCGCTGCTGGTGGTCGACGCCTCGCAGGGCGTCGAGGCGCAGACGCTCGCCAACGTCTATCAGGCGCTCGACGCCAACCACGAGATCGTTACCGTCCTCAACAAGATCGACCTGCCGGCCGCCGAGCCGGAGCGGATCAAGCAGCAGATCGAGGACGTGATCGGGCTCGATGCCTCGGAAGCCGTGCCGATCTCGGCCAAGACCGGGCTCAACATCGAGGGCGTGCTGGAAGCCATTGTCCAGAAGCTGCCCGCGCCGAAGGGCGACCCCGACGCGCCGCTGAAATGCCTGCTGGTCGATTCGTGGTATGACGCCTATCTCGGCGTCGTCGTTCTCGTGCGCGTCATCGACGGCGTGCTCAAGAAGAACATGACCATCCGCATGATGCGGGCCAAGGCGTCCTACGGCGTCGACCGCGTCGGCGTGTTCAAGCCGAAGATGCTGGAGGTCAAGGAACTCGGCCCTGGCGAGGTTGGCTTCTTCACCGCCTCGATCAAGGAAGTCGCGGACACCGCCGTCGGCGACACCATCACCGACGACAAACGGCCGATCGCCGAGCCGCTGCCGGGCTTCAAGCCGGTGCAGCCGGTGGTGTTTTGCGGCATCTTCCCGGTCGATGCCGCCGATTTCGAGGTGCTGCGCGCCGCCATGAGCCGGTTGCGCCTGAACGACGCCTCGTTCTCCTACGAGATGGAAACCTCCGCCGCGCTCGGCTTCGGCTTCCGCTGCGGCTTCCTCGGGCTGCTGCATCTGGAGATCATCCAGGAGCGGCTCGAACGCGAGTTCAACCTCAACCTGATCTCGACGGCGCCATCGGTCGTCTATCGCCTCAAGCTGCGCGACGGCACGTCGATCGAGCTCCACAACCCGGCCGACATGCCGGACGTGATGAAGATCGAATTCATCGAGGAGCCCTGGATCAAGGCGACGATCTTCACGCCCGACGAATATCTCGGCTCGGTGCTGAAGCTCTGTCAGGATCGCCGCGGCATCCAGACCGACCTCTCCTATGTCGGCTCGCGCGCCAAGGTGGTCTACGACCTGCCGCTGAACGAGGTCGTCTTCGACTTCTACGACCGCTTGAAGTCGATCTCGAAGGGCTATGCCTCCTTCGACTACGCCATCACCGACTATCGCGAGGGCGACCTCGTGCGCATGTCGATCCTGGTCAATGCCGAGCCTGTCGATGCGCTCTCGATGCTGGTCCATCGCTCGCGCGCCGATGCGCGCGGCCGCGCCATGTGCGAGAAGCTCAAGGAGCTGATCCCGCCGCATATGTTCCAGATTCCGGTGCAGGCGGCGATCGGCGGCAAGATCATCGCCCGCGAGACCATCCGCGCGCTGCGCAAGGACGTCACCGCCAAGTGCTATGGCGGCGACGCCACCCGCAAGCGCAAGCTTCTGGAGAAGCAGAAGGAGGGCAAGAAGAAGATGCGGCAGTTCGGCAAGGTCGAAATCCCGCAGGAAGCCTTCATCGCCGCCCTCAAGATGGACGATTGAGCGCGTAGCGCTCGCCGTTCCCAGCAAAAACTCGACCGTCATCCCGGACGCAGCGAAGCGGAGATCCGGGATCGATGCCTGAAGCTTTATCTCAAGCGCTCTGGCATGGATCCCGGGTCAAGCCCGGGATGACGCGGAGGTCTGGTGTTGACTGGAAGCGTCAGACGCTCTCGCGCCGATAGGCCGCGCGGTAGCGCGCATAAAGCCGCTGATAAGCCTCGCTCCACTCGGCGCGCGGCGTGACCACCCTCTCCAGCGCGGGCGGCTTGCACAGCGCCTCCGGCGCCTCGCCGGTGACGGCGAGCCGCGCCAATCGCGCCGCCCCGAAGGCACCGCCTCTTTCGCCGCCGGCGCGGTATTCCAGCGGCCGGTCGAGAATCGCAGCCAGAATCTCGCCCCAGAGCGCCGAGCGGGCACCGCCGCCGATCACGCTCAGCGTCTCGATGCGCGGCCCGTCTGCTTCGAGCGCGGCAAGCCCGTCGGCGAAGCTGAAGCCGACACCTTCGAGCACGGCCCGGCCGAGCTCGCTGCGCCGCGTGCCATGGGTCAGCCCGGCGAAGAGTCCGGTCGCCTGCGGGTCGTTATGCGGCGTCCGCTCGCCCGAGAGATAGGGCAGGAAGACGACCTCGCCCGGCTGGTCGGTCTCGTTGGCAATCTCATCCAGCAGTGCCGCTTCCGTCGTGCCGGTCACGCCGCTGACCCAGCTCAGGCTCGAAGCGGCGCTCAGCATCACCGCCATCTGGTGCCAGAGGCCGGGCAGGGCATGGCAGAAGCTGTGCACCGCCTGCGCGGGATTGGCCGAATAGGCGGCGCTGGTCACGAAGATCACGCCGGAGGTACCGAGCGACAGAAAACCCTGTCCCGGCGTGATTGCGCCGATTCCGATCGCTCCGGCCGCATTGTCGCCCGCCCCGCCCGCGACAACGACGCCCTTAGGCAGCCCCCATTCTGTTGCGAGCGTATCGCGCAGTACGCCGCCGGGCTCGCTGCCCTCGACGAGGCGCGGCATCGCCGTCTCGGAGAGCCTGGTCGCGTCGAGCATCGCTTGCGACCAGCGCCGGGCGGCGACGTCGAGCCAGAGCGTGCCGGCGCTGTCCGACATGTCGGAGATCGGCTCGCCGGTCAGGCGCAGCCGCAGATAATCCTTCGGCAGCAGCACCTTGGCGATGCCGGCGAAAATCTCGGGCTCGTGCCGCTGCACCCAGACCAGCTTCGGCGCGGTGAAGCCGGGCATGGCGAGGTTGCCGGTGATCGCGCGTGAGCGCGGTTCGCGCTCCTCCAGCAACCGGCACTCGGCGCCGCTGCGCCCGTCATTCCAGAGAATGGCCGGGCGCAGGACCCGCTCCTGCGCATCGAGCAGCACCGCGCCATGCATCTGGCCGCTGAGGCCGAGACCGCGCACCCCCGCCATCTCCGCCGGCCATCCGGCCTTGAGCCGCGTGAGCGCCCGGTCGAGCGCCTGCCACCAATCCTCGGGGCTCTGTTCGGACCAGAGCGGCTGCGGCCGCGAGACGGTGAGCGGCTCGCTCGCCTCCGCGACGACGCGCTCGTCCGTGTCGACAAGCACGGCCTTGAGGGATGAGGTGCCGAGATCGATGCCTAGGAACATCGCCGCGCCTCAGATGAAGCGCTGCACGAGGTTCTCCAGCATCTCCTGCCGCCCCGACACGGGATGCGGCTCCGGTCCAGCAGCCGCCTTCTCGGCGATCTCCGCGAGCGAGAGCCGCCCGGCGAGGATGTCCTGTCCGAAGCCGCCGTCCCAGCCGGCATAGCGGCGCGAGACGAAATCGGCGAGGCCGCCATCCACGATCAGCCTCTCGGCGTTGAGCAGCGCTCGCGCCAGCAAATCAAACCCGCCGACATGGGCATGCAGCAGGTCGATGGCATCGATCGACTGGCGCCGCACCTTGGCGTCGAAATTGAAGCCGCCGGTCTTCAAGCCCCCCGCCTGCAGGATGCGGTAGAGCACCAGCGTCATCTCGTTGAGGTCGTTCGGGAACTGGTCGGTGTCCCAGCCGTTCTGCGGGTCGCCGCGATTGATGTCGAGACTGCCGAGCAGATCATGCGCCAGCGCATAGGCGATCTCATGCTCGAAGCTGTGGCCGGCGAGCGTCGCGTGGTTGGCCTCGATATTGAGCTTCACCTCGCCGACGAGATCGTAGCGCGAGAGGAAACCGTGTACCGTCGCGGCGTCGAAATCATACTGGTGCTTGGTCGGCTCGCAGGGCTTGGGCTCGATCAGGATCGTGCCGGTGAAGCCGATCCTGTGCTTGTGCTCGACGACCAGTGCGAGGAAGCGGCCAAGCTGGTCGAGTTCGCGCTTCAGATCGGTGTTGAGCAGCGTCTCATAACCCTCGCGTCCGCCCCAGAGCACGTAGTTCGTGCCCCCGAGCCGCTTCGTCACATCGAGCACGGCGCGCACCTGCGCGGCGGCATGGGCGAAGATATGCGGGTCGGGATTGGTCGCGGCGCCCGCGGCATAGCGCGGATGCGAGAACAGATTGGCCGTGCCCCAGAGCAGTTTCACCCCCGTCCGCTCCATATGCCCGGCGAAGCGGTCGGCGATGGCATCGAGATTGGACCAGCCTTCGCGGATGCTGTGACCCAGCGGTACGGCATCGACATCGTGGAAGGCGAAATAGGGTGCGCCAAGCTTGGCGAAGAAGTCGAAGGCGGCATCGGCCTTCGCCTCCGCCATGGCGAGCGTATCGGGCCCGCCGAGCCAGGGCCGTTCGAAGGTGCCGCTGCCGAAGACGTCGCTGCCGGGCCAGCAGAAGCTGTGCCAATAGGCCACGCAAGGGCGCAGGATCTCCGCCATCGGCTGACCCAGCACGAGGCGATCGGGCTCGTAGTAGCGATAGGCCAGTGGGTTGCGGCTCTCCGGTCCCTCGAAACGGATCGCGGGCAGATCGGTGAAATAGCTCATGGCGTTCCCTCGGCTTGGAAGCTCGGGCCTTCACCTGCGAGGCTTGGAGAAATGCCTCGATATTTCAGGTATGACCCATCATTTTGAGTTGCGCACATCTAATCCCGTCTTTATCGCTTTGGGAAGGGGAGGGTGGCGCATGGCGCGGACCACGCTGCAGGATGTCGCGAGCGAGGCAGGGGTCAGCCTCGCCACGGTCGACCGCGTGATGAACGGCCGTTCCGGCGTCCATGCCCGCACCGTCGAGCGCGTCCAGGCGGCGGTGAAGGCGCTCGATTTTCATCCGGATCGCCACGCCTCGCGGCTGGCTCGTGGCCGCGACTACGATTTCCGGATCATCCTGCCCACCGGCGAAAACGACTTCATGAAGATGCTGGAGGGCGAGTTGCGCGAGACCGGCGCGCGGCTGCGGCATGAGCGGATCAAGCTCTCCGTGCAGCAGGTCGACGTCTTCGACGGCCCCCTGCTGGCCGCCGCCATCGAGGAATTGCCCGCGACGATCGACGGTTTTGCCGTGGTGGCGCTCGATCATCCCGCCGTCGTCGAGGCGATCAACAATCTGGTCGCGGCGGGTGTCACGGTGCTGACGCTGGTTTCCGATCTGCCGTCGAGCCGGCGCAGCCATTTCGTCGGTATCGACAATGTCGCGGCCGGGCGCACCGCCGCCAATCTGATCGGCCGTTTCGTGCATGGGTCGGGCAAGGTCGGGCTGATCGCCGGCTCGCTGGCGCTGCGTGACCATATCGAGCGGCAATATGGCTTCGAGCAGGTCATCGCCCGCGAATATCCGAATCTGCAGGTGCTGCCGCTGCGTGAAGGGCGAGACGACAACAGTCGCGTCGAAAGCGCCGCCCGCGCCCTACTGGCCGACCATCCCGATCTCGTCGCGATCTACAGCGCCGGCGGCGGCCAGTCCGGCGTCGTCGCGGCGCTCGAAGCCTCGGGCCGGGCGCGGGAGGTCGTCTTCATCGCCCATGAATTGACGCCTCTTGCGCGGCGCCATCTGGTGCGCGGCACCATCGACGCGATCATCAACCAGGATGCCGGTCACATGGCCCGCAGCGTCGCGCGCGTGCTGCAATCGGCCCGCGAAGGCGCGCCGATCGTGCCGGGGCAGGAGCGAATCCGCATTGACGTGTTTTTGCGAGACAACTTGCCTTGAGCATGGCAATCTGAGGTGCGCACCGCAAAGCCGGCGATAAGACCGAGAGGCGGGCAGGTGCTGTGACGGCTGAGCGGAACGGCAGTTTCCGAAAGGCCGACGGGAGGAGACGAGGGATGAAAACGATCAAGGGACCGGCGATTTTTCTCGCCCAGTTCGCGGGCGACGCCGCTCCGTTCGACTCGTTCGAGGCGATCTGCGCCTGGGCCGGATCGCTCGGCTATGAGGGCGTGCAGATCCCGAGCTGGGACGGGCGCCTCTTCGATCTGAAGAAGGCTTCGGACTCCAAGGACTATTGCGACGAGATCGCCGGCATCGCCCGCTCCCACGGCTTGGCCATCACCGAGCTTTCGACCCATCTGCAGGGCCAGCTCGTCGCCGCCCATCCGGTCTATGACGAGATGCTCGACGGTTTCGCGGCCCCGGAGGTGCGCGGCAATCCCAAGGTGCGGCAGGCCTGGGCGGTCGACCAGTTGAAGCGCGCCGCCCGCGCCTCGCGCCATCTCGGCCTGGACGCCCATGCGACCTTCTCCGGCGCGCTCGCCTGGCCCTTCCTCTACCCTTTCCCGCAGCGCCCGGCCGGGCTGATCGAGACCGCCTTCGCCGAGCTCGGCAAGCGCTGGCGGCCGATCCTCGACGTCTTCGACGAGAACGGCGTCGATGCCTGCTTCGAACTGCATCCGGGCGAGGACCTGTTCGACGGCACGACCTTCGAGATGTTCCTCGACCATGTCGGGCAGCATCCCCGCGCCAACATCCTCTACGACCCCAGCCATTTCGTGCTGCAGCAGCTCGACTATCTCGCCTTCATCGATATCTACCGTGAGCGCATCAAGGCCTTCCATGTGAAGGATGCCGAGTTCAACCCGACCGGCCGCCAGGGCGTCTATTCCGGCTATGCCAACTGGGTCGACCGGGCCGGGCGCTTCCGCTCGCTCGGCGACGGGCAGGTCGATTTCGGGTCGATCTTCTCGAAGATGGCGGCGAACGACTTCGCCGGCTGGGCCGTGCTCGAATGGGAATGCGCGCTGAAGCACCCGGAGGACGGCGCGCGCGAGGGTTCGGAGTTCATCCGCAGCCACATCATCCGCGTCACCGAGCGCGCCTTCGACGATTTCGCCGGTGCCGGCACCGACGAGGCCGCTAATCGCCGCCTGCTGGGCATCGGCTGAGGAGGCGCGCATGGTCATCGAAGCAGGCAGGCAGACGGGCCACGGCCACCGCATCCGCCTCGGCATGGTCGGCGGCGGGCAGGGCGCTTTTATCGGCGGGGTGCATCGCATCGCCGCAAGGCTCGACGACCGCTATGAGCTGGTTGCTGGGGCGCTCTCCTCGGAGCCGGAGCGGGCGAAGGCCTCGGCGCGCGAGCTCGGCCTCGCGGAAGAGCGCGCCTATGGTTCCTATGAGGAGATGGCCAAGGCCGAGGCGGCGCGGCCGGACGGCATCGAGGCCGTCTCGATCGTCACGCCCAATCACATGCATGCGCCGGTTGCGCGTGCCTTCCTGAAGGCCGGCATCCACGTCATCTGCGACAAGCCGCTGACGACGATGCTGGCGGAGGCGCGCGATCTCGCCGCCCTTGTGCGCGAGAGCGGCAGGCTCTTCGTGGTCACCCACAACTACACCGGCTATCCGCTGGTGCGGCAGGCGCGCGCGCTGGTCGCGAGCGGCGCGCTCGGCACGCTCCGTCTGGTCCAGGTCGAATACGCCCAGGACTGGCTGACCGAGAAGACCGAGGCGACCGGCCAGAAGCAGGCCGCCTGGCGCACCGATCCGAAACAGGCCGGCGCTGGTGGCGCGCTCGGCGATATCGGCACCCACGCCTATAATCTCGCGAGCTTCGTCACAGGGCTGAAGCTCAAGGAGCTCTGCGCGGAGCTGACGAGCTTCGTCGAGGGCCGCGCGCTCGATGACGATGTCCAGATCCTCTTGCGCTTCGAGGGCGGGGCCAAGGGCGCGCTCTGGGCGAGCCAGGTCGCGCCCGGCAACGAGAACGGGCTGAAGCTGCGCGTCTATGGCAGCAAGGGCGGCCTCGAATGGGCGCAGGAGAACCCGAACCAGCTCTGGTTCACGCCCTTTGGCGAGCCCAAGCGCCTGCTGACGCGCGGCGGCGCCGGCGCCCTCTCCGAAGCCGCGCGGGTGACGCGTATCCCGAGTGGCCATCCGGAAGGCTATCTCGAAGGCTTCGCGACGATCTACAGCGAAGCGGCCGACGCGATCATCGCCGCGCGTGGCGGCGCCAAGCCCGATCCGGCCGTGACCTATCCGACGGTCGAGGACGGGCTTGCCGGCATGGCCTTCATCGAGGCGGCGGTCGCCTCCTCCAGGGCGGGCGGGCGATGGACGAGCCTCTGATCCATCACGGTGGCGCACCGCCGGGCGCCAGCCCGCCCGTGCTGGCGGCGCGGGGCGTTGCCAAGGCCTTCGGCCCGGTCGAGGTGCTGACCGATGTCGGGCTCGCGCTGGCGACCGGCGAGGTCCATGCCGTCATCGGCGAAAACGGAGCCGGCAAATCGACGCTGATGAAGCTGATTTCCGGCCATCTCGCGCCGACGCGCGGGGCGATTGAGATCGACGGCGAGGCCGTGCATTTCGCCGGCCCCGTCGATGCCGAGAGCCGCGGCATCGTGCTGGTGCATCAGGAAATCCTGCTCGCGCCGCATCTCACCGTGGCGCAGAACATCTTTCTCGGCCGCGAATTGAAGCGCGGCCTGATGGTCGACGACCGCGCCATGAACGCGCAGGCCGCCGCGGCGCTGCGCCAGCTCGGCGTCGAGATCGACCCGAGGGCGCTGGTGTCCCGCCTCTCCATCGCCCGGCGCCAGCTCGTTCAGATCGCTCGCGCGCTCGCGGTGCCCCACCGTGTCGTCATCTTCGACGAGCCGACGGCGTCGCTGACCCCCATCGAGACCGAGGCGCTGCTCAAGGTCATCCGCGCTCTGAAGGCGCGCGGCGTCGCCATCCTCTACATCTCCCATCGCCTGCCCGAGGTCGCCGCCATCGCAGACCGCATCACCGTGCTGCGCGACGGCCGGCTGATCGCGACGCGCGACGCGGACACCCTCTCACCCGTCGAGATGGCCCGGTTGATGGTCGGCCGGGACATGGCGCAGCTCTATCCCCAGCGCAGCGAGGCGCCGCCCGGCGCTATCGCCCTGGAGGTTCGCGATCTCTCCGTGCCCGGCTTCGCGGCCGATATCTCCTTCACCTTGCGCAAGGGCGAGATCCTCGGCTTCGCCGGGTTGATCGGCGCCGGCCGCACCGAGCTGATCGAGGGCGTCACCGGCTTGCGTCCCGCTCACGGCGCGGTCTCGGTTGAAGGCAGGCCGATCCGCCTGGGATCGGTGCGCGAGAGCATGCGGGCCGGCGTCGTCTATCTGAGCGAGGACCGGAAGGGAAAGGGCCTGCTGCTCGGCCAGAACCTGCGGGTCAACCTGACGCTCGCGGCGCTGCGCCGCTTCCTGCGCCATGGCTTCATCGACCGGCAGGCCGAAGAGCGCGAGCTCGACGCCGCCATCGGTGCCTTCGATATCCGGGCGAGGCGCAAGGAGATGCTCGCCGGCCAGCTCTCGGGCGGCAACCAGCAGAAGCTGCTGCTCGCCAAGATGATGCTGCTCGCGCCCGAGATCGTCATCATCGACGAGCCGACGCGCGGCATCGACATCGGCACCAAGCAGCAGATCTATCGCTTCATCGCAAAGCTGGCGGCGGAGGGGAAGGCGGTCATCGTCATCTCCTCGGAGATGCAGGAACTGATCGGCATCTGCCACCGCGTCCTGGTGATGCGCGCCGGCCGCCTCGTCGGCGAGGTCGCGGGCGAGGCGATGACCGAGGACGAAATCGTCGTCCATGCCACCGGCGTCAACGCCATGGCGGGTGACGCATCCATGAGGGCAGCCCAGCCATGACCGACGAAGCCCGGCCACTCGACCTCGACAAGGATGGCGGCCGCAGCGGCCTGGCCCGATTCTTCGGCGAGATCGACATGGCGGCGGTCGCGCCCTTCATCGCGCTCGCCGCCCTGCTCCTGCTTGGCGCGCTGCTCAACCCGAATTTCCTCACCACAAACAACCTGATGAACGTGCTGACGCGCTCCTCCTTCATCGCGATCATCGCGGTGGGCGCGACCTTCGTGATCTCGGCCGGCGGGCTCGATCTCTCCGTCGGCTCGTCGGCGGCGCTGGTCGCCGGCATCATGATCCTGTTCCTGAATGGCGGCGGGCTCGATGGTGGCACGCTGCTGATCGGCGCGGCGATGGGCGTCGCGATCCTCGTCGGTGGCCTGGCGGGCTTCGCCAACGGCGCGGTAACGGTGCTCGGGCGGATAGAACCCTTCATCGTCACGCTCGGCACCATGGCGATCTTCCGCTCGGTCACGACCTGGCTCGCCGATGGCGGCTCGATCGCCGTCAAATCCCCGGACGTCCGTGGGCTGCTACGGCCGATCTATACCGGCACTGTCTTCGGCCTGCCCGTGCCGGTCCTGATCATGGCGGTGGTCGGGCTCGTCGGCGCCTTCATCCTCTACCGCACGGCCTTCGGTCGCCATGTCATCGCGGTCGGCTCGAACGAGGATGTCGCGCGCTATTCCGGCGTCCATGTCGGGCGGGTGCGGGCGCTGACCTATGTCATCCAGGGTGTCTGCGTCGCCATTGCGGTCATCGTCTATGTGCCGCGGCTGGGTGCGGCGACCGCGACGACCGGCCTGCTCTGGGAATTGCAGGCGATCACGGCGGTCGTCATCGGCGGCACGGCGCTGCGCGGCGGCGTCGGCCGGATCTGGGGCACGATCTGCGGCGCCTTCATGCTGGAGGTTGTCGGCAACATCATGGTGCTGTCGAGCCTGGTCAGCGAATACCTGATCGGCGCCGTCCAGGGCGTGATCATCGTCATCGCCATGCTCGTCCAGAAATCGCTGATGCGGAGGAGCTGACGCCCGCATTCCGATACGGCCGGCGGCACAGGGCTCCCGCCGGTTCCGATCCAAAGGCCCGAACCCGATAACCACAAGAAGCAAGGGAGTGAGACAATGCGCAGGATCATGATGGGCCTCGCGGCCGCCGCTCTGACGGCGACGCTTGCCCAGGCACAGCAGAAGAACGTCACCATCGCGGTGTCGATTCCGGCCGCCGACCATGGCTGGACCGGCGGCGTGGTCTATCACGCCGAGCGCGCCGCCAAGATCCTCCAGGCCAATCATCCCGGCCTCAAGATCATCGTGAAGACCTCGCCGAATGGCGCCTCCCAGGCCAATGCGCTGGAAGACCTAACGACGCAGAAGATCGACGCGCTCGTCACCCTGCCGCACAATTCCGACGAGCTCACCGACCCGATCCGGGCGGTGAAGAAGAAGGGTGTCTTCGTCACGGTGGTCGACCGGGCGCTGACGGATCCGACGATCCAGGACCTCTATGTCGCCGGCAACAATCCCGAGCTCGGCCGCGTCGCCGGCCTCTATCTCAAGGAGAAGCTCGGCAAGGGCGACATCGTCGTCATCCGCGGCCTGCCGATCGTCATCGACGAGGAGCGCCAGAAGGGCTTCGACGCGGCCATCGCCGGCAGCGGCATCAAGGTGCTGGAGAAGCAGTTCGGCAACTGGTCGCGCGACGACGCCTTCAAGGTGATGCAGGACTATCTGACCAAATATCCGAAGATCGACGCCGTCTGGTGCCAGGACGACGACATGGCGGTCGGCGTCCTCGAGGCGATCTCCCAGGCCAAGCGCACCGACGTCAAGATGGTCATCGGCGGCGCCGGCATGAAGGAGATGATCAAGCGCGTCGCCGACGGCGACAAGATGATCCCCGTCAACGTGCTCTACCCGCCGGCGATGATCGCGACGGCACTCGAGCTCACCGTCGCGAATTTCTACGACAAGGTGCCGGTGCGCGGCCGCTACATCCTGGACGCGACGCTCGTCACCAAGGAGAATGCCAGCGAGTTCTATTTCCCCGATTCGCCGTTCTGAGCGCAGATCGGAGCGGCGGATGACCGGGAGGGGTCCTCCCGGGCAAGCTGCGATGCGGCATGAGGGCTCCGGAGCAGAGGCGCTCCGGAGCCCTTTTGCTTTTGAGATTGCATCGATTTCACACGGGAACCGAATTGTCATCCCGGGATTGACCCGGGATCCATGCCGGAACGCCACCGATCCAGGCTGGATGTCAGATCGCCTCGGCACCGAGCTTCGCCAGCCAATGGCCGAGCCGTTCCTTGAGAAGGCGGTCGCGCACATAGGAGAGGCTCTCCTCGTCGAGCCGCTCCAGCTCCTCCAGCCGGAAGGCCTCCGGCCCATGCGCGTCCCAGGCGGCCTGCAGCCCGCGATGGGTATGGCTGCGGTGGCGCAAGGTGAAGCGCAGCCGGTTCTCGATGCTGCCGAGATCGGTCGCGCGGCCGACCCAGCGCTGGCCGCTCGGCTCGCAGCGCAGCAGATAGATGCCCGCCGCCGTCTTGCGTTCCTTGTAGGCGGCAACGGCCGCCTTCTTCTCTTCACTGCGCATGGCCGGCCTCGTCGAGGGATCGGGATGCGTAATATAACCCGGATGTTAATGGGGCAAGAAATTTATCCGGGTATATTATCGGCAACGCCGCCGCTTGATCCTCGGCTCCGCTCGTCCGAAGGTTGACCGATGAGCGAGAGCGAACCTGTCCTTCTCTTCGGCGACCTGTCCGGCAAGACCGCGCTCGTGACCGGAGCTTCCGGCGGTCTCGGCCTTCATTTTGCGCGGCTGCTCGCGCGCTATGGT
Organism: Allobosea sp. RCC_152_1; assembly: GCF_041360765.1. NCBI lineage: Bacteria > Pseudomonadati > Pseudomonadota > Alphaproteobacteria > Hyphomicrobiales > Alloboseaceae > Allobosea > Allobosea sp. RCC_152_1. The sequence goes on along the minus strand of NZ_JBFUPU010000004.1, from coordinate 280,500 downwards.
GTCGCCGTGACGCTGGCGGCCCGGCGCAAGGCTGCCCTCGACTGTGCCTGCGCGGAGATCGCTGATGCCGGCGGGGAGGCGCAGGGCCTCGCGCTCGATGTTGCCGATGCGCGCTCCGTCCGGACAGCGCTGGAAGGCCATTCCTTCGACATCCTGATCAACAATGCCGGAATCAGCGGCGCCGCGCCGGCCGCCGAACTGGGCGAGGAGGAATGGGACCGCGTCCTCGACACCAATCTCAAGGGCGTCTTCCTGGTGGCGCAGGCGGTCGCGCGCGGCATGCGCGCCTCCGGCCGGGGCGGGGCGATCGTGAACATCGCCTCGATCCTCGGCCATCGCGTCGCCGGCGGCGTCAGTGCCTATGCCGCCTCCAAGGCGGGCGTGATCCAGCTCACCAGGGCGCTGGCATTGGAATGGGCCCGTGACGGCATCCGGGTCAATGCGCTCTGCCCCGGCTATATCGAGACCGACATCAATCGCGATTTCTTCGCCAGCGAGCCCGGCCAGAACCTGATCCGCCGCATCCCGCAGCGGCGATTGGGCCGGCCCGAGGAGCTTGACGGGGCGCTGCTCCTGCTCGCCTCGCAAGCCGGCAGCTACATCACCGGTTCGACCGTGGAGGTCGATGGCGGCCACCTCGTCTCGTCGCTCTGACGGCGTCCTAATACTTGATCACGCCACGGCGCCGGAAGGCGTCTTCGACCTGTCGGGCGGCCGGGCGACCTCTTGAGCCTTGGCACTCCGCGCCGGTCAGGGCGATTCCGGCGCGGTCCGGTTCGGAAGCTGGGACAACACGCCCATGATGGGCCGCAGATGCTGCTCGAGGATGCCGAGCGCCTTCGCCTCGTCATACTCGCTCAGCGCCTCGATGAGCGCGTGATGTTCTTTGCGGATGCGCGCGATCCGGCTCGGATCCGTGCTGATCGCCGTCATCGCGACGCGCTGCTGGCGCGCCCCGAGCGACTGGTAGAGCTCGGACAGCACGACATTGCCGACAGCGGCGACCATGGCGAAATGGAAGTTCCGGTTGAGCTCGATCCGGCCGAAATAATCGCCCTCCGGCCGCTCGTCGAGCTGCGCGAGGATGGTGCCCATTTCGGCGGGCAGCGGGATTTCCTCACGGCAGATCCGGCTGATGGCGTGGCTCTCGATCATCCGCCGGGCTTCGTAGAGATCGATGAGCTCCTGCGCCGTCACCTGCCGCACCAGCGCGCCGCGGCGCGGCAGCAGATCGATGAAGCGTTCGGCCTCGAGCCGGTGGAAGGCTTCGCGCACCGGCGTGCGCGAGACGCCCAGCGCCGAGGAGATCTGCTCTTCCTCGACGAAGGAGCCCCCCACGAAGCGGCCGCGCAGGATCTGCTCGCGGACATAGAGATAGACCCGCTCGCGCGTCGGCCGGCCGCGCTCTTCGGCGGGCTCGTCCTGAAGCTCGATCATCGCCATGAGCGTATCGTCCCGAAAACCGTATTCCTTTTCGACATGATGCCATGCCGAGTTGGCGGTGGACATCAAAAAATTCGCCACGTATACGTGACGCATCAGAAGCGAAGGGCGCGTCCTCTGTGGCGCGCGACTTGCGCCGGGGAACGTTAAACCGTGCACCTGCCGACTGTGATTCATGCTGTTTTGGCCTGTCGGGCGCCGCATTCGAGCGGCTGCCGTCGGCCGGGCACGGCATGGCGATTGCACATCGCGGGCTGACGCGGAGATCAGCAGCACGCGCGCCAGCCAGAGCAGAGGATCAGCCGATGAGCATCTCCCGCCGTTCTCTCTTGGGTGCCGGTCTTGCCGCTCCGGTACTGGTTTCGCCCCTGTTCAGGCAGTCCGCGCAGGCCCAGCGCGCGAACGGCATCATCCGCTACGGCCTTTCCGCCTTTCCGCCCAATCTCCAGCCCTGGGTCTCGACCGGCGCCTCGGCCGGCACGGTCAAGATGCTGATCCATCGCAGCCTCGTCTCCTACGGGCCGGACGGGGAATTGCGCGGCGAGCTCGCAGAATCCTGGTCGCGTGACGCCGAGGGGGCCTGGGTCTTCAAGCTCCGCCCGGGCTGCGTCTTCCAGAACGGCGACCCGGTCACCGCCGACGACGTCAAATGGTCGATCGAGCAGATCGCCGGCGAGAAATCGACCGCCTATATGCGCGCCCAGTTCCAGAGCATTGAGCGCGTCGAGATTCCCGATCCGGCGACGGTCCGTCTCGTCACCAAGGAGCCGCTGGTGACGTTGCCGAGCTGGTTCGGCAACTACAACACCTTCATCCTCTCGCGGAAATCGACGGCGAACGAGCCGATCGGCGCCGGCCCCTTCCGGCTGGTCGGGCAGGAGCGCGGCACCTCGCTCGACCTCGCGGCCTTCGACAAGTTCTACAAGCCGGGCTTTCCCAAGCTCAAGGGCATCAAATTCGTCGTCTATGCCGACGAGAACCTGCGCAACGCGGCGTTGATGTCCGGCGATGTCGACATGATCGAATACGTGCCCTGGCAGTCGATGGCGGCGGTGGAGGCCGATCCGCGCCTCAAGCTCGACAACCAGGAAGGGCCGTTCATGGACGTGCTCTTCAACGGCACCAAGCCGCCCTTCAACGACCCGCGCGTGCGCCGCGCCGTCGCCCATGCCGTGCGCCGCGAGGACATCGTCAAGGCTGCCTTCTTCGGCCGCGGCAAGCCGCTCGAAGGCCTGCCGATCGTCGAGGGCACACCCTGGTACGACGACAAGCTCGCCCATGGCTGGAACTACGATCCGGCCCGCTCCAAGGCGTTGCTGGCCGAGGCCGGCTTCGCCAACGGCTTCCAGACGACGCTGCTGTCGACCGCCCAGTTCGGCATGCACAAGGACACCGCCGAGATCGTCCAGCAGCATTTGGCAGCGGTCGGCATCCAGTGCGAATTGCAATTGCCGGACTGGTCGACCCGCGTCAGCCGCGGCATGCGCGGCCAGTACGACATGGCGATCCACGGCGTCTCCTCCGACAACAACGATCCGGACGGGCTGACGGTGGTGCTCGACACCACGCTGTCGCCGGCGCATGGCCGCTCCTTCAAGGTCGATGCGCCCCGCACCATCGCGGCCCTCGCGCGGGGCCGGGCCGAGTTCGACCAGGCCAAGCGCGTCGCGATCTACAAGGAGATGCAGGCCGCCGCCTTGGAGGAGGTGCCGCTGGTCGGCCTCGCCTGGCGCCAGCAGGGCTATGGCATGGACAAGAACGTGATGGGCTTCGTCAACCTGCCCGGCGCCCTGACGAACTCCTCCGGCAACATGCTCGAGCAGACCTATTTCGGATGAGCACGGCCTGGCTGACACGGCGGGTCCTGCTGACGCTGGCGATGGCCTGGGTGGTCGCGACCATCGTCTTCCTGGCACTGCACATGGTGCCGGGCGATCCGGCAGAGCTCCTGCTCTCGACCTCGGGCGCGGCGCCCGATCCTGCCTCCGTCGCGGAATTGCGCGAGAAGCTCGGCCTCGACCTGCCGCTGCTCACGCAATACGGGAACTTCCTCGCGGGTCTGCTGCGCGGCGATCTCGGAAACTCCCTCGTCGATGACTACCCCGTGCTGCAGGAGATCGGGCTGCGGCTGCCGCGCACGCTAGAACTGATCCTCGCCGGCACCGTCATCGCCGTCATCTTCGGCGTGCCGGCTGGGGTCTATGCGGCTGTCCATCGCGGCGGAGCCTTCGACCGCGCGGCGTCCTGGATCACGGCGCTGCTGCTCGCCGTGCCGGTCTTCGTCGTCGGTACGCTGCTGGTGCTGCTGCTGGCGCAGACGCTGCGGCTCATGCCGGCGGGCGGCTATGTTCCCTTCGCCCAGGATCCGGCGCAGCATCTCAAGCTGCTGACGCTGCCCGCCATCGCGATCGCGAAAGGCCTGGCGGCGGTGCTGTTTCGCATGACGCGCGCGGCGACGCTCGATGCGCTCGCCCATGACTATGTCCGCACCGCCCGCGCCAAGGGGCTGTCGCCCCGCCGCGTCCTCGTGGTGCATGTCCTGCGCAACGCCCTGAACCCGGTCGTCACCGTGCTCGGCCTGCAGATGGGCACGCTGCTCGGCGGTACCGTGCTGGTCGAATATGTCTTCAACTGGCCGGGCCTCTCCACGCCGCTGCTGCGGGCGGTCGAGGGGCGCGACTATCCGATGGTGGTCGGCATCATCCTGACGATCTCCGTGCTGTTCCTGCTGATCAACCTCGCCGTCGAGCTCCTCCATGCGGCGATCGACCCGCGGGTGCAGGCATGAGGCTCGCACGCGCCAAGGGCCTGAGGCGCCTGATCCTGCCCGCCGGCGTCGTCGGCCTGATCGTGCTCGTCGCGCTCGCCGCCCCGCTCCTGCCGCTGCCGGACCCGATCCGGCAGGATGTCGCCCAGCGCCTCGCCGGCCCGATGTCGGGTTCCTGGCTGGGCCGGGACGAGTTCGGCCGGGACGTGCTCTCGCGCCTGATCTGGGGCGCGCGCACCAGTCTCTCCGTCGCCTTCGCCTCGGCTGTTGTCGCCGGCCTCTTCGGGGTCACGCTCGGCCTGATCGGCGGCTGGACCCGGAGCTGGGGCGCCTTCCTGACCGTGCGCAGCGTCGAGATCATCATGTGCTTTCCGCCGGTACTGCTGGCGCTCTTGGTGGTCACGCTGCTCGGACCGGGCGCAGGCACGCTGCTGCTCGTGCTCTCGGTGCTCTACGTGCCGGGCTTCGCCCGCGTGACCTATGCCGAGGTGCTGGCGGTGAAGGGCCGCGACTATGTCGAGGCGACCCGCGCGCTCGGCGCCACCTCCACGCATCTGCTATTCCGCACCGTGCTGCCGAACATTGCCGGCCCTCTGCTGGTGCAGTTCTCGCTGGCGGTCGCGGCGGCGGTGGTGATCGAGAGCGGTCTGTCCTTCCTGGGCCTCGGCGTCGTGCCGCCATCGCCCTCCTGGGGGCTGATGATCCGCGGCGCGCGGGCGACGATGGAGCAGGCCCCGCTGCTGCTGCTCTGGCCCTGCGCCGCGCTGACGCTGACCATCCTCGCCATGAACCTGCTTTGCGACGCCTTGCGCGATCTGCTCGATCCGCGCACGGCGGAGCACTGATCTCACCGCTCTATCAAGATCAAGCCTGAAGGAAGGACGAAGCCATGGCCGCCAAGACAGATCCCCTCGTTCACATGGGGACGATCACGGGCGGGGAGGCCCGCCAGATTCTCGAAGCGAACCCGGTCATCCTGCTGCCGATGGGCAGCCATGAGGATCAGGGCCCGCACGCGCCGATGGGCGACTATCTCCTCGCCGAGAAGATCGCCGAGCTCGCCGCCATCCGCGCCACCAAGGCCGGCACGCGCACGCTGGTGGCGCCCGTCCTGCCCTTCGGTGGGGCAGACTGGTTCGGCGCCATGACCGGCGGCATCGCCATCTCGCAGGCGACGCTGACACAGGTCATCGCCGAGATGGTCGAGTCGCTGCACCGCAACGGCCTGACGCGGATCATCGTCATCAACGGCCATGGTGGCAATGTCGGGCCGATCGCCGAGGTCGCGCGCGAGCTCTATCTGCGCGAGCAGATCGTGCTGCCGAGCCTCTATCTCTGGCGCATCGGCTACGGCCTCCTGCCCGGCATCCTCGGCGGCGCCGACAAGGCGGCGGCGGTCGCCGGACACGGCTCCGATCCGCTGACCTCGATCGGCCTGCACCTCTTCCCCGAGCTGATCCGCAAGGACCTGATCCCGGAGGGCAAGCCGCTGAAGAAGGACCCGGTTCTCGATCTGCAGTTCACCGGCCTCGGCACGGCGAGCTTCGAGGGCCATGAGGTCGCGATGCCCAACGAATACGACGAGGTCTACAATCTCGGCGTCGCCAAGGGCGATCCGCGCCTGTGCTCGGCCGAGACGGGCGCTGCCCTCACCGAGAAGCTGACCGATATCTGCGCCCGTTTCATCGCGCATTTCGCCAGCAAGGTCTCGGCCTGACGATTCCGCCTGCCGCGGTCGCCCGCGGCAGGCTCGCCCATGCCCAGCGTTCGCACTCGCCAGTTGCAGGAGGTCCCCATGCCGACACGCCGCCTCATCCTCAAGACGGGTCTTGCGACCATCGCCATGCCGGCCGTTCTGCGCGCGCAGGGCCTCAGCGGTCAGATCACCCTGCAATCCTATTCCGGCATCTTCCAGGACAACTACACCAAGGCGGTGATCGAGCCCTTCATCGCGGCCAATCCGGGCGTGAAGGTCAATTTCGTACCCGGTGGCACCTCGGCCCAGATGGTCGGCACCATCCGCGCGCAGAAGGCCGACCCGCAGATCGACGTCTCGATCATGGACGTCACCACCTCCAGCATCGGCAATCTCGAGGGCCTGTTCGAGAAGCTCACCCCGGCCGAGTTCCCGGTGCTCGACGAATTGCTGCCGGAGGCGCGCAAGGCCGGTGGCGAGTTCGGTCCGGCCGTGACCTTCGACCATCTCGTGCTGGTCTATGATGCGGCGCTGACCCCGCCGCTCGCTAAACTCGCCGATCTCTGGCGCCCGGATCTGAAGGGCCAGATCGCCCTTTCGGCCCCGCCGAACATCCAGGGCCTGGCCCTGACCGCCATGGTCGAGAAGATGGAAGGCGGCGACTATCGCAAATCGATCGACGCCGCGATGAAGAAGCTCAGGGAGCTCGCCCCCTCGGTCAACACCTTCGAGCCCAATCCGGACGGCTACTCGCTGATCCTGAACGGCGTCGTCAAGGTCGCGACCGGCTGGAACGCCCGCTCGCAGCTCTATGGCGATCAGTCGAACGGCAAGATCCGCACGCTGCTGCCGCCCGAGGGCTCGGTCTTCCAGATCAACACCATCAACCTCAGCGCCGGCTCGAAGAACCGCGCCGCCGCTGCCGCCTTCGTCAGACACGCCCTCTCCCAGCCGGCGCAGAAGGCCTTCACCGAGCGCATGTTCTACGCGCCGACCAACGCCAAGGCCCAGATCGACGCCAAGGCCGTCGCGCGCACCGCCGCCGCGCCGGAAAGCCGCTCCACCATGATCCCGCTCGACTGGAACGACATCCTCAAGGTGCGCGACCAGTGGAACAATCGCTGGCGGCGCGAGGTCATCGCGGCGGCGCGCTGAGCGGGCAACGGGTAAGCGACGATGAGCTATCTCGAACTTGCCGGGCTGCAGAAGCGCTATGGCGCCTCTGTCGCAGTCGACGACGTCTCGCTCGCCGTGGAGAAGGGCGAGGCGGTCGCGCTGCTCGGCCCCTCCGGCTGCGGCAAGACGACGACCTTGCGGATGCTGGCGGGGCTGGTCGAGCCCGATCGCGGCGCAATCCATGTCGATGGCGCCGCGATTACCAGTTTGCCGGCTCACAAGCGCAATATGGGCTATGTCTTCCAGTCCTATGCGCTGTTTCCGCATCTGAGCGTGGCTGGGAACGTCGCCTTCGGGCTGGAAGAGCGTCGCCGGCCGAAGGCCGAGATCGCGCGGCAGGTCGAGGATGCGCTGGCGCTCGTCCGTCTCGCGGGGCTCGACCAGCGCCGCCCGCGCGAGCTCTCCGGCGGGCAGCAGCAGCGCGTGGCGCTGGCTCGCGCGCTGGTGATCCACCCCTCCGTGCTGCTGCTCGACGAATCCCTCTCCAACCTCGACGCCAAGCTGCGCGACGCGATGCGCCACGAGATTCGTTCGATCCAGCGCTCGCTCGGCATCACCACGCTCTTCGTCACGCATGATCAGGTCGAGGCCTTGACCATGTGCGATCGTATCGCCGTGATGCATCGCGGCCGCATCGCCCAGATCGGCACGGCCGAGGATATCTACGAGCGCCCGGCGACCCGCTTCGTGGCCGAATTCGTCGGACGCGCCAACGCCCTGCCGGCGACGCGCGGTCCAGACGGCAAGGTCCTGCTCTGGAACGAACCGCAGCCCGTCACCGCTCCCGCCAGCGGGGAATTCGACGTCTTCGTGCGGCCGCAACGCATGCGCATCGTTCAGCGTTCGGAGGCGGTCGGCGCGGAGAATGTCCGAGTGAGCGGGCGCATCCTGCGCAGTGTCTTCGTCGGCGACCATGTCGAGGTGCTGGTTGAGGGCGCGGGCGGGCAATTGACGGTCGAGATGCCGTCGGGCAGCCCGGCGCTGGCTGAGGGCGCCGAGGTCGCGGTTATCTGGCGGGCGCAGGACAGCCTGCCCTTCCCGCGCGAGGCGCCATGAGCGCGACGCGTCGACTGCCGCTGCTGCTGGTACCGGCCGGACTCTTCGTGCTGGCCATCTATGCCTGGCCGACCCTGCTCCTGCTGCGCAACGCCTTCAACGAAGTCGGCCCGACCGGCGCGCTGGTCGAGGCCTGGTCGCTGAAGACGGCTGCCGACACCTTCGCCGACGGCTTCACCTTCGAATTGACCTGGAACTCGCTCTGGCTCTCGCTCGTCGCGACGGCGATCGCGCTGGCCCTGGCCTATCCGCTCTCGCTTTTCCTGTTCCGCACGACCTCGCGCTGGCGCAGCATCCTGGCCGTGATCGCCATCCTGCCGATGCTGATCTCCGGTGTCGTGCGCGTCTTCGGCTGGCTCGCCATTCTCGGCGACCGCGGGCTGGTCAACGGCCTGCTGCAATGGCTCGGCCTGATCTCGGCGCCGCTGAAGCTCGTCTTCAACTGGACCGGCGTCACCATCGGCCTGGCCGAGAGCATCATGCCCTACATGCTCCTCGCCTTGCTCGCCGGCTTCGGCCAGCTCGACCGGACGCTGGAGGAGGCGTCGCGCTCGCTCGGTGCCTCGCCGTTCCGAACCTTCCTGCGCGTGACGCTGCCGCTCAGCCTGCCCGCCATCGTGCTGGCGGCGGGGCTCGGCTTCGTCCTCTCCATGTCGGCCTATATCACGCCGAAACTGCTCGGCGGCGGGCGTGTCTTCGTGCTGGCGACCGAAATCTTCGAGCAGGCGACGACCAACACCAACTGGCCGGCGGCCGCGGTGCTCGCGCTCTACACGCTCGTGCTCCTGCTGGTGCTGCTCGCCTTCTCCAACCTGCTGGCCCGGAGGCTGAGGCGATGAACGGCGCCGGCCCCGTCCTCTCCGGCATCGCGGCACTCGTCTATGCGCTGATCCTGGCGCCGATCGTCGTGGTCTTCACGCTCGCCTTCTCGGCGGATAATTTCATCCTGTTCCCGCCTTCGGGCTACTCGCTGCGCTGGTTCCAGGCGCTCGCCGGCAATGCTCCGCTGCTGTCGGCGCTTGGCTTGAGCGTGCAGGTCGCGAGCGTGGTGACGCTGTGCTCGCTCCTCGTCGGCGTGCCCGCCGCGCTGGCACTGGCCAAGGGCGAGTTCCGCGGCAAGGACGCGCTGACCGGCTTCTTCCTCGCGCCGCTGCTGCTGCCGACGCTGATCACCGGCCTCGCATTGCTGCTGTTCTTCACGCCGCTCCGGCTCACCGCGACGCTGCCCGGCCTCGTCCTCGGCCATATGACGGTGACGGTGCCCTTCGTCATCCGGATGATGGCGACGGCCCTCGCCAACCTGCCGCACGACATCGAGGCGGCCGCCGCGACGCTCGGCGCCACGCCCTGGCGGGTGGTGCGGCGCGTGACGCTGCCGCTGGCGGCGCCGGGTCTGATCGCCTGCGCCTGCCTGTCCTTCCTGCTCTCCTTCGACGAGACGGTGATCTCGCTCTTCATTGCCGGCCCGCGCGCCTCGACCCTGCCGGTCGAGATGGTGCGCTATGTCGAAGGCCGCACCGACCCGCTGATCGCGGCGCTCTCGGTCGTTCTCATCATCGCCACGCTGATCGTCGTCGTCGCGGTCGAACGCCTTGTCGGCGTCGCCCGCGCCGTCGGACGATAGCTTGGAAGCATCATGTCGTCCGAAAACCGGTCCCCACTTTTCGGCATCATGCCTCAGGAGAAGACACCATGCCCGATTACCGCATCGCCCCCATGCCCGAGCAGCTTCCGGCCGCGCTCGTGGAGAAGCTGCTGAAGGTCGAGACCGCGACCGTCGGCCACTCCCAGCATTGGGGCTTCATGGATCGCGGCATCCAGCCGTTGCTGCGCACGAAGCGCATCGCCGGCGCGGCGGTGACGCTCGCCATTCCCGGCCAGGATTCGACTTTGCTGCATCACGCGCTCGGGCTGCTCCGGCCCGGCGACATCCTCGTCGTTGACCGCCTGGGTGACGACAAGCACGCCTGCTGGGGCGGCGGCGTCACCGTCGCGGCCAAGGCGGCCGGCGCGCTCGGCGGCATCGTCGACGGCCCCTGCACCGATCTGACCGAGATCCAGGATTCCGATTTCCCGATGTGGTGCCGCGGCATGTCGCCGATCACCACCCGCCTCTACAATCTCGGCGGCACGCTCAACCATCCCATCTCCTGCGGCAATGTGCCGGTGAAGGCGGGGGACGTGATCCTGGCCGACGAATCCGGCGTGCTGGTGCTGCCCCGCGAGGAGGCCGAGGCGATCGCCGACGCGGCCATCGCCCGGCAGGAGCGCGGCGAGAAGACGCAAAACCGCGTCAAGGCCGGCGAGAAGCTCGGCGACATCTCCGGCGCCACCAAGATGGTGCTCGACGCGCTGGCCCAGAACGGCTGAGCCGCCTCGTCCCGAAGCCCCCACGACACCTTCGCCTTCAAGACCGGAATCCCATGATGTCTGAGACCATCGTCCTGCTCGATATGACGACGCCGGAGCGCGCCGACCGCCTGCGCGCGCTCCTGCCGCCGGGCTTCGTCCTGACCCATGGCACGGCGCGCGGCGACGAGCATATGAAGGAGATCATCGCCGAGGCCGACTATGCCATCTCCGGGCAGGTCGGCGTCTCGCGCGAGGTGCTGGCGGCGGGCAGGAAGCTGAAGCTCCTGCACAAATGGGGCGTCGGCTACGACAACATCGACATCGCCGCTGCGAAGGAGCTCGGCATCAGGGTCGCGCGCACCACCGGCTCCAACGCCGTTCCGGTCGCCGAATTCGCGCTCGGGCTGATGCTGTCCTCGCTGCGCTTCATCGCCTATGGCCATGAGGAGCTGAGACAGGGCCGTTGGGCGACCGGCAAGCTGCCCAGCGACACCTACATGCTCTCCGGCAAGACGGTCGGCATCGTCGGCTTCGGCGCCATCGGCAAGAACGTCGCGAAGCTGCTCAAGGGCTTCGGCTGCAAGATCCTCTACAGCAAGCGCACGCCGCTCAGCGCCGCTGAGGAGGCCGAGCTCGGCGTCAGCCATGCCTCGCTGGCGCAGATCCTGGCGGAGGCCGATGTCGTCTCGCTGCACTGCCCGCTGACGCCGGAAACCACGAACCTGATCGATTCTGCCGCCCTCAAGGCGATGAAGAAGACGGCGGTGCTGGTCAACGTCGCCCGCGGCGGGGTGGTCAACGAAGCCGATCTGGTCACGGCGCTGCGGGCGCGGGAGATCGCGGGCGCCGCGATGGACGTCTATTCGGTTGAGCCGCTGCCGCCGGACAGCGAGTTGCTGACCCTCGACAATATCGTGGTGACGCCGCATCTCGCCGCCATGGCGGCCGATAATTTCGCGCCGACGGTCAAGCGCATGTTCGCCAACATGGTGCATGTCTCGCGCGGCGAGCCCGTGCCGGAGCGCGACATCGTCGTCTGACCGGCAGCCTCAACTCCTGAGGAAGCCGATCGATATCCACGGGACTGCTGCGACGATCAGCAGCCCGATGAGAAGGGCCGCGATATAGGCCCAGATGTATTTGAGGCCATCGTCGGGGTTGATCTTCGAGATGGCGCAGGCACCGTAATAGCCGACGCCGAAGGGCGGGGCGAAAAGGCCGATGCCCATCGCGAAGATCACGACCATCGCATAATGGACCTCGTGCACGCCGAGCTGGTGGGCGATGGGGAAGACGAGTGGCCCGAACAGCACGATCGCCGGGATGCCCTCCAGCACCGAGCCGAGGACGGTGAAGGCGACGATCGAGATGCCGAGGAAGCCCCAGCTTCCGCCGGGCACGGCGGCCATGGCCTGGGCGAGGTCGCGCGAGAAGCCGGACTGGGTCAGGCCCCAGGCCATGGCGGTGGCGCAGCCGATGATGAAGATGATGGCACCGGTGAGGGAAGCGGTCTCGACCAGCATCTTCGGCAGGCGCCGCCAGTCGAACTGGCGGTAAAGCAGGAGGCCCGCCAGAATCGCATAGGCGATACCAATGGTCGAGACTTCGGTCGCCGTGGCGACGCCCTCGACGACGGCGGCTCGGATGACGAAGGGCAGCGCGATGGCGGGTGCCGCGATCAGGGCGAGCTTGGCGATCTCGCGGCGGGAGAAGCGCGTGACGTTGCTGAGATCCTCGCCCCTGCAGCGCCACCAGACGACGACGCAGAGCGCAGCACCGAGCACGACGGCGGGCAGCATGCCGCCGGTGAACAGCGCGGCGATCGAGACGCCAGTGACCGAGCCGATGGTGATCAGCACGATCGAGGGTGGGATCGTCTCGGTCTGGGCGCCGGTGGCGGAGAGCAGCGCGACGAGGTCGCCGGGCTTGGCGCCGCGCTTCTGCATTTCCGGGAAGAGCACGGGGGCGATCGCGGCCATGTCGGCGATCTTCGAACCGGAGATGCCGGAGACCAGATACATCGCGCCGATCAGCACATAGGACAGCCCGCCGCGGACATGGCCGAGCAGCGAGGCGAGGAACTGGATCATGGCGCGCGCCATGCCGGTCATCTCGATCAGGGCGCCGAGGAAGATGAAGAGGGGGACGGCGAGCAGGATGAGATGGCTCATGCCCTCGTCGAGCCGGCCGACCATGACGAGCATCGGTGTCGAGGTCGTGCAGGCGAGATAGCCGAAGGTGGCGAGGGCGAAGGAAAAGGCGATCGGCACGCCGGAGAAGACGTTGAGGGCGACGACCCCGACGAAGAAGACGATCAGGTTGAGCTTGCCGAGCGGCTTCAGCATTGGGCCGGCGAGCCAGAACAGGACGACGAGCGCGAGCGTGACGGCGCCCGCCAGCAGCACCGGCTTCCATGAGCCGAAGCGGACGAGGCGCAAGCAGGCGACGACGAGCATCAGGGCGATGCCGATGGGGAGCGCGCCCGCACGCCAGGCATTGGAGATCCCCAGCGCCGGGGTGACGATAAAGTTCTCTTCTTCCGCATACTCCAGCGCATGCGGCAGGATCATCAGCAGGAAGGCGATCGCGGCGGTGATGGCCAGCGCCTCGAGCACCGCACGGGTGCCGGGCGAGACGCGGCTGACAAGGCCGGTCATGCGCATATGCTCGCCGCGCCTGAGCGCGATCACCGCGCCGAGCATCGACAGCCACAGGAACAGGATCGAGGCGAGCTCGTCGGACCACACCAGCGGTGCGTGGAAGACGTAACGCGCCAGAACGCCGGCGCCGAGCAGCGAGATCTCGACGACGACCAGAATCGCCGCGATCGTCTCGACCAGCAGGCCGAGCACCCGCTCGACAGGGGCGGCAGCGCGCCCAAGCGCGGTCGCGGAAACATCCGCCGAAATCGGCAGGCTTGCGCCGTGAGCATCCATCGAGACGTTTCCGCTTATCGTATTTTGAGCCCTTATAGGCCGGGGTGGGTCCGGGAGACTAGCCGTAACGTCGGGTTCTCCCGTTCGGCATGCACGCACCTCGATGCGTTCGGCCGCCTGGCTCAGGCCGATATCCCGTCAAGCAGCTTCGCGGGTTGCCTTTTTGGAAACAAAGAGAGAACATGGGCTATGTCTCTCACCGACGCCATTCTCAACCCACCGCCGGCGCGGCCGGATATCACCCGCGCCGTCTGCCGGGGCGCCAGCCGGCATCTGCGCGAGCGCGGCCATGCCATCGTCAAGGAGATGACCTTTGCCAATGGCCGACGCGGCGACATCGTCGCGCTGTCGCCCGCGGGCGAGCTTTGGGTGGTCGAGGTCAAGTCCGGGCTCGCCGATTACCGGGTCGACGGCAAATGGCCGGATTACCGCGACTATTGCGACGGCTTTCTCTTCGCCGTGGCGCCGGAATTCCCGCGCGAGATCCTGCCTGATGATGTCGGGCTGATCGTCGCGGACGCCTATGGCGGCGAATTGCTGCGCGAGCCGCCGCGCCATCCGCTCGCGCCGGCGCGCCGAAAGATGCTGACCATCGCTTTCGCGAAGCTGGCGGCGGGGCGGCTGGCGCTGCTCGAGGACCCGCCCGGCGCGGGCTGAGCGTCGGAGACGGCTGCGTTGCGCGTGGCGGGGCGCCCCATCGTGAATTCATATCACAGATGATGATCCGTCTCTCATACTAATTCACAGCCGCTTCAGGGGCTATCTCCGGGACAAATCGTATCCGGAGGCTTCCATGCCCGTTGCCCTTTATGCCCTGACCGTCGGTGCCTTCGGCATCGGCGTCACCGAGTTCGTGATCATGGGCCTGCTGCTGCAGGTCTCGGGCGATCTCGGCGTGTCCATCCCCGTCGCCGGCCTGCTGATGACCGGCTATGCGCTCGGCGTCTTCGTCGGCGCGCCCATCCTGACCATCGCGACGCGCGGTCTGCCGCGCAAGACGACGCTGCTCGTGCTGATGGCGATCTTCACCCTCGGCAATCTTGCGGCCGCCCTGGCGCCGAGCTTCGCCTGGCTGATGACGGCGCGCATCGTGACCGCGCTGGCGCATGGCACGTTCTTCGGCGTCGGCTCGCTGGTGGCGACGAGCCTCGTCGCGCCCGAGCGCAAGGCCTCCGCCATCGCGATCATGTTCACCGGCCTGACGCTTGCGACCCTGCTCGGTGTGCCCTTCGGCTCCTGGCTCGGCCTCGCCTTCGGCTGGCGCTCGACCTTCTGGGCGGTCACCGCCATCGGCATCCTGGCTTTCCTCGTGCTCGCGGCCTTCGTCCCCGCCGACAAGGAGCGCGTCGTCCCGGGGCCGCTCGCCGAGGAGCTAAAGGTGCTCGCTCGGCCCCAGGTCCAGCTCGGCCTCGTCATGACCGTGCTCGGCTTCGGCGGCATCTTCGCGATCTTCACCTTCATCCAGCCGATCCTCGTCCAGCTCGCCGGCTTCAGCGAGGCCGCTGTCTCGCCGGTGCTGCTCGTCTTCGGCGGCGGCCTCGTCGTCGGCAACCTGCTCGGCGGTCGCTGGGCCGACCGGAGCCTGGCGCCGGCGCTGATCGGTTCCCTCGCCTTGATGACCGCGGCGATGTTCGCGTCGGGCTTCGCCTTCCACAGCCAGACCGGCGCGGTGATCGCCGCCTTCGTGCTGGGCGCGGCGGCCTTCGCCACGGTGGCGCCGCTGCAGATGTGGGTGCTCCAGCAGGCGGGCGGCGCCGGCCAGGGCCTTGCGTCCAGCCTGAACATCGCCGCCTTCAATCTCGGGAATGCGCTGGGCGCCTGGCTCGGCGGGCTGGTGATCTCGCATGGCCCCGGCCTTGGCGCGATCGCGCCGGTCGCCGCGCTGGTGCCGCTCGCGGCGCTGGGGCTGGCGGCGGTCGCGCTGACGTTGGATCGGAAGGCCGCGCGAACAGTCTGCGCCTGAGCGGTTGCCGACCGATCCAAAAAAGGGCTGCCGGACGATGAGTCCGGCAGCCCTTTTTCATATCCGCAGAGGGTTCAGCGCGGTGCGCGCTTGGCGAGGATGCGCTGCAAGGTGCGCCGGTGCATGCCGAGGCGACGCGCCGTCTCGGAGACGTTGCGGTTGCAGAGCTCATAGACGCGCTGGATATGCTCCCAACGCACCCGGTCTGCCGACATCGGATTTTCCGGCGGCGAGGGGCGGGCGTCGCGGGCGGCGGCCAGCGCGGCGTGGATTTCATCGGCATCGGCCGGCTTGGCGAGGAAGTCGAAGGCGCCGAGCTTCACGGCGCTGACCGCCGTCGCGATATTGCCGTAGCCGGTCAGGACGACGCCGCGCGCATCCGGGCGGCGCTCCTTCAGCCGGGCGATCACGTCGAGCCCGTTGCCGTCGCCGAGCCTGAGATCGATCACCGCGAAGGCGGGAGCCGCCTCTTCCACGGCGGCGAGGCCGGCCGCGACGCTGTCGGCGATGCGCACGATATAGCCGCGGCCTTCCATGGCGCGGGCGAGGCGGGTCAGGAACGGCTTGTCGTCGTCGACCAGCAGCAGGGACATGTCGGCGCCGGTTCCGGGCCTGTCGATCTCGCTCTGGGTATCCTGCATTCTGGTCTCCTTGCCGCTTGTCCATGCGCGCTGCGGTTGCGCGGGTTTTGGGATCGTTTCGGTTGTTCGCAGGGCTTTGGCCCCGCGCTCAACCCCTCTCATGTAGTGCGGATGGCGGGGCTGCGGTACCCCCGAAGGCCGGAAGGTCGGCTTCGAAGATGTCGCGGGGCCAGTCGATCCGGATCGAGGCGCCGCTCTCCGGCGCCGGCCGGTTCGAGAATTCGATCGAGGCGCCGCCGCGTTCGAGCAGCGTCTTGGCGATGAAGAGCCCGAGGCCGAGCCCGCCGCCGGCGCGGTTCTCCGCAGTCCCGCGCGAGAGATAGGGCTCGCCCGCCCGCATCAGCACGTCGGGCGGAAAGCCCGGCCCGTCATCGGCGATGGTCAGCGTGACATGGCTTGCGGTCCAGGATGCACGGATC
The DNA here is from genome assembly GCF_041360765.1 of Allobosea sp. RCC_152_1. Classification (NCBI taxonomy): domain Bacteria; kingdom Pseudomonadati; phylum Pseudomonadota; class Alphaproteobacteria; order Hyphomicrobiales; family Alloboseaceae; genus Allobosea; species Allobosea sp. RCC_152_1. Next base: position 264,051 of record NZ_JBFUPU010000004.1, on the reverse strand, counting down.
GTCACGGCCGCGCGCGCGAAATCGACGGCGTTGTCGACGATGTTGCCGAGGCCGTAGATCATGCCGGGATTGCGTCGGCAGACCGGCTCCGGCTTCTCGCCTTGCATGGTGATCTCGAAGGGCACGCCGAAGGGTCGCTGCGGCCCGGCCGTTTCCTCGATCAGCAGGCGCAGCGTCAGCCTGTCGAGCGGGCCGGCATCTTCGTCCTGCAGGCTGGAGAGCTTGGCGAGGATGCCGCGGCAACGCTCGACCTGCTCGCGCAGCAGCGCGATGTCCTCCGCCATCTCCCCGTCGGGCGGGGCGAGGCGCGTCAGCTCGCGGGCGACGAGCGCGATGGTGCCGAGCGGCGTGCCGAGCTCATGCGCGGCAGCGGCGGCGAGCCCGTCGAGCTGCGAGAGATGCTGCTCGCGCGCCAGCACGAGCTCGGTCGCCGCCAGCGCATCGGAGAGGTCGCGCGCCTCCTTGGCGACGCGCCAGGCATAGATGCCGGTGAAGGCGAGGCCCAGCACCAGCGCGGCCCAGTTCCCGAGCTGGTAATAGGGCGGCAGGGTCGGCCGGTCCGGCCCGGCCCAGGGCAAGGGCAGGTGGAAGCGGCTGAGCACGGTCGCCAGCGCCGCGGCGAGCAGGCCGAGCACCAGCGTGCGCTGCGGCGGCAAGGCGGTCGCCGAGATCAGCACCGGCGCCAGGAAGAGGATGGCGAAGGGGTTCTGCAGCCCGCCGGTCAGGTAGAGCAGCGCCGCGAGCTGGACGATGTCGAAGGCCAGCAGCGCGGTTGCCGGGGCGTCCCTCAGCCGGTGGCTCAGCGGAAAACGCACGCGCAGCGCGATGTTGAGCCAGGCCGAGATCGCGATGACGCCGAAGCACCAGCCGAAGGGCAGGAGGAAGCCGAGGCCGAAATGGACGCCCGCCACGGCGACGCTCTGCCCGGCGATGGCGAGCCAGCGCAGGCGCACCAGCGTGTCGAGCCGCAGGTGCCGGTTGGAGCGCATCAGGGCAGGCGTCGTCAGGTCGGAGGCCGTCACTGTTCCAGAACCTTGCCCAAGACCTTGCCCAAAATCTCGCCTAAGACCGCGTTCGACACCCCGTTCAACACCTTGCGATTGCTGCCGTCCTGGCTCCGTCCGCGCCGCTGCGGAGCGAGGTTCCTGCCATTGGCCATCCACATGTCAGAGAATCTTAGCCTTTAGCCGGGTTGAATGAGAACAAAATCAACGTAAGGTGCGTTGTTGCGACGCATCATCGTTTTGCTGCGCCGCCGGAAGGACGTCGAAATCGCATGTACGGGGCCGCCATGTCGTTTGCCTATCATGCCTATGAAGCGGTTCACATGCTGGTGAGCCCGATGCGCGGCGTCTCGGACGCGATGCAATTGGCGTTCAAGAACCCCGCCAATCCGCTGACCTATACGCCGATGGGCCGCAGCGTCGCTGCGTCCTGCGAATTGTTCGAGCGCATGACCCGCCGCTACGGCAAGCCGGCCTTCGGCCTCGACGAGACGACGATCAACGGCGTCAAGGTTCCGGTCGAGGAGCGCGTAGTCTGGGAACGGCCCTTCTGCAAGCTCGTCTATTTCGACCGCAAGATTCCCGGCCGCCGCAAGCCCCAGCCCAAGGTGCTGATCGTCGCGCCGATGTCCGGTCACTACGCCACGCTGCTGCGCGGCACGGTCGAGGCCTTCCTGCCCGGCCACGAGGTCTACATCACCGATTGGGCCGATGCCCGCCTCGTGCCGCTCTCGGAAGGCCGCTTCGATCTCGATGACTACATCGATTACGTCATCGACATGGTGCACAAGCTCGGCCCCGACACGCATGTCATGGCGATCTGCCAGCCTTCGGTGCCGGTTATTGCTGCGGTCGCGCGGATGGAGGCCGAGGGCGACAACGGCGCGCCGCGCTCGATGACGCTGATGGGCGGGCCGATCGACACCCGCCGCTCGCCCACCGCGGTCAACCAGCTTGCCATGGAGCGCGGCACCGACTGGTTCCGGCGCAACTGCATCACCACCGTGCCCTTCCCGCATATGGGCGCGTTCCGGCAGGTCTATCCCGGCTTCATGCAGCTGTCGGGCTTCATGGCGATGAATATCGACCGCCACGTCACCGCCCATTACGACATGTTCAAGCATCTCGTTTCCGGCGACGGCGATTCCGCCGAGAAGCACCGGGATTTCTACGACGAGTATCTCGCGGTCATGGATCTGACGGCGGAATTCTACCTGCAGACGGTCGACACCGTTTTCGTCAAGCACGCCTTGCCGAAGGGCGAGATGATGCATCGCGACAAGCCGGTCGACCTCACGGCCGTCCGCCGCGTCGCGCTGATGACCGTCGAAGGCGAGCTGGACGACATCTCCGGCGTCGGCCAGACCAAGGCGGCGCATGATCTCTGCGTCAATATTCCCGACGCGAAGCGGGTCCACTATCTCCAGCCCAAGGTCGGCCATTACGGCGTCTTCAACGGCTCGCGCTTCCGTGCCGAGATCCAGCCGCGCATCTCCGATTTCATGGTCAGCCTCGACATGGAGGCCGCCAAGGACCGCCGCGACGAGAGCGCTGGCGAGCAGCGCAAGGCGTTGAAGATCGCGGGCTGAGCCTTCCCGGCTGACGGAGGCTGCGGCGCGCAGCCTCTTCCGCATCGCCCGCGAATCCCGCACAATCACCGCGCATGCGCATCTCCCTGTTCAAGCGCCAGCCCGACCCGGACCGCATCGACGTGGTCCATGCCGGTCAGCGTTTTCCCGTGCTGGTGAAGCGGCGCGCCAATGCGCGGCGCATGACCCTGCGCGTCTCGCAGGCGACGGGCGAGGTCACCCTGACCTTGCCCGAGCGGGCCGATTTCGCCGCCGGCCGGGCGTTCGCCGAGAATCATGGCGGCTGGATCGCGGCCCGCATCGCCAAGCGCCCCCTCGCCGTGCCTTTCGAACCCGGGCAGGTGATTCCGCTGCGCGGCGTGCCGCATCGCATTGTCCACTGGTCGAAGGCGCGGGGCGTGACGCAGGCGACGACGGACAGGGATGGCGCGCCGATCGTCGCGGTGGCGGGCGAGGGCGCCCATGTCCCGCGCCGGGTCAAGGATTTCCTCAGGCGCCTCGCGCTCGAGGATCTCGAGAAGGCGGTGCGCCGCCACACCGCCAATCTCGGCATCCCCGCTCGCAAGATCACGATTCGCGACACAACGAGTCGCTGGGGTTCCTGCTCCGCGCAGGGGCATCTGAATTTTTCCTGGCGGCTGATCCTCGCCCCGGCCTTCGTGCTCGACTATCTCGCCGCCCATGAGGTCGCCCATCTCAAGGAGATGAACCACTCGCACCGCTTCTGGGCGCTGACGCACAAGCTCTGCCCGCGCACGGAGGAGGCCGAGGCCTGGCTGAAGCGCCATGGGGCGGGGCTGCACGGCTTCGGTTGAGGCGTCGCGGGCAGGCTTCGCCAGCCCTGTTTCCGCCGTTAACCACTTTCTGAAAATTGTGCCCGCACACTGGGCGTCGATTCGCCTTCAGTGTGAGTATGCTTATGGGCCAGGTCATCGCGTTCCGTCGTCCGCCGCAGCCCGCCCCGGTCGGGCAGCCCGTCCTGGGCCTGTTGTCGGCGGTTGATTTCGCTCTGCGCGACCTCGCCGAGATCATGCCCCACATCGCCCTCGATTCCGCCCGCCAGCAGGCCGAAGCCTGCCGCGCCATGCTGGCCGAAGCGTTCGACGCCGAGATCGAGGCCGAGCTCGGCAACTGAACCATCGCTGCATGGCGCCCCGGCCTCCGTGAGGCTTGCCGGGGCGTCAGAATTGTCGAACCTCTGATGGAAAGAGCCGGCCGAATCGCCGGCTGGCCGTGGGAGGTTTGCGGATGTTCCTGAGCAACAGCGACATGGTCGATCTGGTCGATCTCAGGCATCGGCTGCATCGCCGGCCCGAGATCTCCGGCGAGGAACGCGAGACCGCCGCCACCATCGTCGCCTTCATCGAGCCGACGCAGCCGGACCGCATCGTCACGGGCCTCGGCGGCCACGGCGTCGCGGCGATCTACGAGGGCGCCGAGCCCGGACCGACGGTGATGATCCGCGCCGAGCTCGACGCGCTGCCGATCGAGGAACTCTCCAGCAGCGACCACCGCTCGGAAATCCCCGGCAAGGGCCATCTCTGCGGCCATGACGGCCATATGACCATCCTGGCCGGGCTGGCGCGCGGGCTCCACCGCAATCCGCCCAGGCGCGGCCGCGCCATCCTGCTGTTCCAGCCGGCGGAGGAGACCGGCGCAGGAGCGGCTGCCGTCATCGCCGATCCGAAATTCGCCGCGATCGCCCCCGATTACGCTTTTTCCCTGCATAACCGCCCGGGCGTGCCGGTCGGCCATGCCCGCATCTCGGAAGGCGCGGCGAACTGCGCCTCGCGGGGCATCAGGATCGTGCTCACCGGCGAAACCTCGCATGCCTCGACGCCGGAGCATGGCCGCTCGCCCGCGCCGGCCATCGCGACGCTGATCCCCGCCTTGACGGCGCTTGGGCCGGGCGGCCCGCTCGACGAGTATTTCCGTCTGGTCACCGTCACCCATGTTGAAATCGGCGAGCCGGCCTTTGGCATCGCGCCCGGCCATGGCGAGCTCTGGGCGACGCTTCGCACCGTCAACGACGCGCAGATGGGCGCGCTCTGCGCGGCGGCGGAAGCGCTGGCGCGCGAGGCGGCGGAGGCGAGCCGGCTGACGGTCGAGATGAGCTATCACGACATCTTCCACCATTGCGAGAACGAGCCGGAGGCCGTGGCCATGCTGCGCCGGGCGATGGACGAGGAGAACGTCCCGCACGGGCCGACCAAGCCGTCGCGTGGCTCGGAGGATTTCGGCCTGTTCGGCCGTGGTGCGAAATCGGCGATGTTCCTGCTCGGTTCGGGCGATACTGCCCATCTGCACAATCCGGATTTCGACTTCCCGGACGACGCCATCGGCACCGGTGCGCGCGTCTTCATGCGGGCGCTACGCAATCTCCTCGGCGAAGCGCAGCCGGCCTGAGTCATGGCAGCGCATTGGACAGAGGCCGCCGCGCGCGCGGCCGACATCGCCGCCGCCTGGGACCGGGAAGTCGGGCCGGGTGGCGCCGTCGTGCTCTTCGACCGCGACGGGGTTCGCGAGGCGTTTGCCGGCGGGTTCGCCAGCATCGAGCACGGCCTGGCCTTCACGCCCGCCACGCCGAACCGCTTCGCCTCGATCAGCAAGCATGTGCTGGCCGTGGCGCTGCTGCGCGAGGGCGTTCCGCTCGACGCCCCGCTCGGCCGCTGGCTGCCCGAACTGCCGGAGCCCTTGGCTGAGGTCGAGCTTGGCCGCGCGCTCGACATGACCGGCGGCCTGCCGGACATGATGGAAGCCTTCTGGCAGCAAGGCGCGCCCTACACGGCGACCTTGAGCGCCGACGAGATCTACGCGCTCGCCTGCCGTTTCCCGTCATTGAGTGCGCCACCCGGCACCGAGATGGCCTATTCCAACACGGGCTGGAGGCTGGGGCAGCGCATCCTCGAAAAGCTGACCGGCAAGCCCTATGGCGAGACCGTCGCGGCGCTGTCGGGCGAATTCGGGCTCTCCTTCCGCCTGCCCTATGACGGAGTCGAGATCGTGCCCGGCCTCGCCACCGGCTATTGGCGCGATGGCGCGGCCTGGCGGCGTGGCCATTACGGCTTCCATTTCTCCGCTTCCGGTGGCATCGCCGGCTCGGCCGCCGACCTCGCCGGCTGGTTTTCGGCTCTGCTCGCCGGCCGCGGTCCTCTCGCCGGCATGCGGGAGCGGCTGACGGCGCCGCGCCATTTCGGGGATGGCAGCGAGAGCGTCTACCGGCTCGGGCTGGTCTGCAGCCGTCTCGGCGGCATCGACATCATCGGCCATGGCGGCTCCCTGCCGGGCTATCGCAACCATGCCCTGATGGCGCCCGCGCTCGGCGTCGGCGTGGTCGTGCTGACCAATCGCGAGGAGGAGGCGCTCTGGCCGGCGCTGACGGTGCTGGCGGCCTTGCTCGGAGAGCCGCTGCCCACTGCGGCAGAGGCTCCCACGGGGCTCTTCGCGAGCGAGGAGGGCCCGTTCTGGGCCGAGCTGACCGCCGATTCGATCAGCTTCATGGGCGGTTATGAGCGCCTCGTCGCCGATGGCGAGGGCGGCCTGCGCAGCCTGCCGGCCTATCTCGACATCCGCCTGCGGCGGGAAGGGGCGGACGGCCTCGCCGGCCTGATCGGCGGCGTCCGGCGTTCGCTGCGGCGCGTGCCGGCCGACACGCCGCTCGACGCGCGATTGATCGGCCGCTGGCGCGATCCGCATTTCGGCACGGAGATCGCGATCCGGCCGGATGGCGCCGCGCTATGGCCCTGGCCGGCCGGCGGCACGGCGACCCGGCTGACGCCGCTGCCCAACGGCCGGGCGCTGGCCGATCTCGCGCACGGACCCTGGCGGGCGCGACCTTGCCTCTGGCTCGACAGTACCGGCGGTTTGCGGGTGGCCGGCCACCGGGCGAGGATCTTGCAGATGGAGCGTGTCGGCTAGGCGCTCCTGAGGGGGAGGCGCCGGCCTGACGAAGACTGGAGGAGGTTCCCATGCGTCTACCCCGCCTTGCAACGGCTCTCGCCCTGGCGGCGACGGCCCTGCTGCCCCTTGCCGCCCGGGCACAGACGCAGCCGGCGCCGAACCGCGTGCTGCGCGTCGCGCCGCATGCCGACCTCAAGACGCTCGATCCGGTCGCGGCCTCCATCGTCATCACCCGCATGCACGGGCTGATGATCTACGAGACGCTCTTCGCCTGGGATTCGAACCTCCTGCCCAAGCCGCAGATGGTCGAGAGTTTCGAGACCTCGCCGGACAAGCTGACCTGGTCGTTCACCCTGCGCCCCGGCCTCAAATTCCACGATGGCCAGCCGGTGACGACGAAGGACGTCATCGCCTCGCTCGCGCGCTGGATGAAGCGCGACACCATCGGCGGCAAGCTCGCCGAATACACCGAAGGCATGGAGGCGGTCGACGCCAGGACCTTCAAGCTGAAGCTCAAGCGCCCGCTCGCGCTGGTGCCCTTCGCGCTCGGCTCCGCTGTCGGCCAGATCCCGGTGATCATGCGCGAGGCCGATGCCAAGAGCGACCCGATGAAGCCGATCACCGAGGCGATCGGCTCAGGCCCCTTCACCTTCAATCGCGCGGAATGGCGCAGCGGCTCGAAGATCGTCTATGATCGCAACCCCGATTACCTGCCGCGCTCCGAGCCGGCCGACGGGCTCGCGGGCGGGCGGGTCGTCAAGGTCGATCGCGTCGAATGGCTGATCATGCCGGATGCCGCGACCGCCGCGGCCGCGCTCCAGACCGGCGAGATCGACATCTGGGAGCAGCCGAGCCAGGACCTGATCCCGACGATCACTTCCAATCGCGACGTCAAGGTCGAGCGTTATTCCAACCTCGCCAATCAGGTGATGCTGCGGCCGAACCATCTCTATCCGCCCTTCGACAATCCCAAGGCCCGGCTCGCGCTCGCCTATGCCACGGACCAGGCCGATTTCCTCGCCGCCGGCTTCGGTGACGAGGAATGGTGGAAGCGCTGCAACGCCTATTTCGTCTGCGGCAGCCCGAACGGCACCGAAATCGGGACTGAAGCCTATGCCAAGCCCGATCTTGAGAAGGCGCGCCAGCTCCTCAAGGAAAGCGGCTACAAGGGCGAGAAGCTGGTGCTCTCGACCAGCAATGACATCGCGCCGATCGGCCGCATGGCCGAGGTCGCGGCCGATTCGCTGAAGAAGGTCGGCTTCAATGTCGAGGTCCAGTTCGCCGATTGGGGCGCCGTCACCACCCGCCAGCAGAACAAGAGCCCGCCGGATCAGGGCGGCTGGAACCTCTTCGTCACCTATGCCTCCGGCGCGACCATGCAGTCGCCGCTGACCAATATCGGCACCAACATGGCCTGCGAGCGCGCCTGGGCCGGCTGGCCTTGCGATGCCGAGGCCGAGAAGCTGCGCGGCGCCTTCGTCGATGCGCCCGACGATGCCAGCCGGCAGCTTGCGCTCGAGGCGCTGCACAAGCGGCTGGCGGAGGTGCAGCCTTACCGCGTGCTCGGGCAGTTCGATCAGCCCTATGCTCGCCGCAGCAATATCAGCGGTGTGCTGGCGGCGCCGGTCATGCTGTTCTGGAACATCGAGAAGAAGTGAGGCCGGATTTTATTCTGGCGCGCGTGTCGGAATGAAATGCGGCGCGGCCCGCCAGACGAAATCGCGGCTTTCGCCGGGTGCGAGCTTGAGCACGCCCGGCTTGTCCGCGAATTCGCCCTGCCAGCCGATCGGGCTCGCCATGCTGAACCACGGCTCGATGCAAAGGAAGGGCGCGCCCGTCGGCTTCGACCAGATGCCGAGGTCCTTGTAGCCTTCCCAGCTCACGCTCAGTGCCCGGACCTCGCGCCCGGCTTCGTCGAGAGCGGCGAAACGTACGGCGTGATTGGCGACATCCGCAATGACGATGGCGTCATTGGCGAAAAGCCCCTCGGTCAGTTCGAGCTCCCGCCCGGCGAAGGGCAGCGGCAGCGCCGGGCCGAGCAAGCCACCCGCGACGCCGAGGCCGGGGCCGGGTTCGGCTTGCGGGAAGGTCAGCCTGTGCCGCTCCTTCGGAACGCCCTCGGCCAGGGGCCAGAGGAAAGCCGGGTGGGCGCCGACGCCGCAGATCAATGCGGTCTGCGCTGGATTCGTGACATGCGTCGTCACCGACAGCGCGCCATCGGCGATCTCGTAGATCATCCGCAGCACGAAGCGGAACGGATAGATTGCGAGCGTCGCCTCGCTCTCCCGCAATTCCAGCACGGCGCGGCTTTCGCTGCGCTCGACCCATGCGAACAGGCTGTCGCGGGCGAAGCCGTGCTGAGTCAGGCGGTAGGCGCGGCCCTGATGGATCAGCGTGTCCTCCGCCAATCGTCCGACGATGGGAAAGAGCACCGGTGCATGGCGCGGCCATTCCGGCCCGCCATGCCAGAGCAGCGGGCCATCCGCATCCGAAAACGCGACGACTTCACCGCCTTGCGCGCGGATCGTCGCCTTCAGCCCGCCGGAGGCGATCTCATGGGTGTCGCTCATGGTTCTTCTCCGCCGGCGGCCTGTCCCTGTCGATAAGGCAATCGCCGGCCGCTGGGAATCCGTATGGCCGCACAGGCGCTGCGCGAGGCCCAGCCTTGCCGGCAGGCCGCTTGCCGAAGCCGGGCCTTTCGGGCGATCTGGCGGCGCGGGGCCGTCGAAGCCATCGCGAGCCATGCCTGAGCAGGACCGGCCATGCCCTTCACCATCGACCATATCGTCATCGCCGTCGCCGATCTCGACCAGGCGACGCGGGATTATGAAGCGCTGGGCTTCACGGTTCTTCCCGGCGGCGAGCATCCGCGCGGCTCGCGCAATGCGCTCGTGGTGCTGGCGGATGGCGCCTATCTTGAGATCATTGCCTTCCCGACCCCGGTTCCGGATTTCCGCTGGTGGGAAGTGTTCCGGGCGGCCGGCCCCGGCTTCGTCGACTACGCCCTGCTTCCGGATGATTTCGAAGCGGACATCGCGCGCCAGCGTGCCGCCGGCATCGAGCTGGAGGGCCCGATCGACGGCAGCCGGCTCCAGCCCGACGGCAGCCGCATCGCCTGGCGTTCGGCGCGCCCGCTGGAGCCGGACATCCCGTTTCTGGTCGAGGACACCACCCCGCGCCATCTGCGTGTGCCGGAAGGGGCGCCGCGCATCCATGCCAACGGTGTGACCGGCGTGGCGGCCGTAACCGTGGCCGTGCGCGATTTGGCTGCCGCGACGGCGCGCTACCGCGCCTTGCTCAGGCAGGAGCCTGTCGCGGTCGGCACCGTGCCGGGGCTCGGTTTCGGCCTCGCGCAGTTCCGCATCGGCGAGCAGATATTGTCCATCGTCGCGCCCCGCGACGCAGGCCAGGCGCCTTCGTCGCATCTGGCGGCGCGCGGCCAGGGCATCTGCGCGCTGTCCTTCTTCGGGGCCGAGGACATCGCGCTTGACCGGCGGGCGAGCCATGGCGCGCCGCTGGAGATCGTGCGGCGCCGGCGGTCATGATCTGGTCACGCGCATCGGCGACAAGGGTGCGTTTACATTCGAATCATTCTATTTATTCAATAAAAACAACGACTTGAACGAATCGCGCTGCTCACCTATGTCTCCTTCCGCTGAAGGAATCGACGGAGGGAAGTGCCAGCATGACCGGCATCACCGAAGCAGATGTCGCGGCCGTCATCGGCCGAATCGACGAGATCATCATGCGGGAAGTGGTCCGCACCGGCGCGAGCCGGCCGGAACTGCGCCGCGCATTCGCCCTGGCCAAAGGGCCGGCCGATTTCTCCACCCATACCGCCTTGCCGGCGCGCATGCGGCGCCTTGTCGACCTGCTCGCCGTCGCCTTGCCCGAGCAGGGGCCGCCGCCGCCCCATCGTCCCGCGGCGATGCGGGGCATCGACCGTGCCGCCTGATCTGTCGGACGGCGAGGTGCTCGAAGCGGCAGGGCGCGACATCCGCGAGGCGATGATGGCGGCGTTCTGCGCCGCGCTGCAGGGGACCCGGCTGCCGCCCCTGGCGCTGGTCGAGCTGACGGCGGAGGCGCTGGGATCGATCTACAGGGAGGTGGCGGATGCTCATTGCGGCAATCGGCCGTGCCCTTGTGGCTGGCAGCCATGTCCTGCGGCGGATCTGGAGGCGCTTGAGGGGGCGCTGAAGCGCGGCGCGGCGCTGTCGCGGCATCCCGACCTCGCGCGGATGGCGGTGGCCGGCCGGGCCTGATCTCGCATTTCGGGCCGGGCTCATGGTAAGTCGCTGCGAGCCTTCGGAGCAGCATGCGCAACATCCTCGTCATCGGCATCGGAGCCGGCAATCCCGACCACGTCACGATCGAGGCGATCGAAGCGCTCAACCGCGCCGATGTGCTGTTCATTCCCGACAAGGGCGAGGAGAAGGCGGCGCTGCGCCACCTGCGCGAGGCCATTTGCGCGCGTTTCATCCGCAAGCCCGGCTATCGCAGCGTGCCGGTTACCATTCCAAGGCGGGCCGAAGCCGGCGACGACTACCAGGGCGTGGTCGACGATTGGCATGCGCGCATCGCGGCCAGCTACCGGGGCTTGTTCGAGAGCGAACTGGCCGAGGGCGAGACCGGCGCGCTGCTCGTCTGGGGCGATCCGGCGCTCTACGACTCGACGCTGCGCATCATGGAGCGGGTCGCCGCTTCCGGCCTTGATCTCGACTGGCAGGTCTATCCCGGCATCAGCAGCGTCCAGGTGCTGGCTGCCCGCCACCGCATTCCGTTGAACACCATTGGCGCGCCGATCCTGATCACGACCGGCCGGCGGCTGGCCGCCGGCTTCCCCGTCGATCAGGACAGCGTCGTGGTGATGCTCGACGGGGAACAGGCCTTCGCCAAGATCGCTCCCGACGGGCTCGACATCTTCTGGGGGGCCTATCTCGGCACGGCCGACGAGATCCTGCTCGCCGGGCCGCTCGCGCAGACCCTTGCCGAAATCACCCGTGTCAGGGCCGAGGCCCGCGCCCGCCATGGCTGGATCATGGACACCTATCTGCTGCGCCGTCGCGTCGCGGCTTGACGGACGCGCCCTCATCCGCCATCGCTCCGGCCGTCCTTCAAGCGCCGGAGCCGTGTCCCATGTCCCTCGCCGATCTCGCCGCCACCATCGACGCCGCCTGGGAGAACCGGGCCGAGATCGGCATCTCGACCAAGGGCGCCGTGCGCGAGGCGGTCGAGCGGGCGATCGAGATGCTCGATGCGGGCGAGGCCCGCGTCGCGGAAAAGCAAGGCGCGGATTGGATCGTCCATCAGTGGCTGAAGAAGGCGGTGCTGCTCTCCTTCCGCCTCACCGACAACGTGATCATCGCCAACGGCCCGGGCGAGGGCGTGTTCTGGGACAAGGTGCCGTCGAAGTTCGAGGGCTGGGGCGAGAACCGCTTCCGCGCCGCCGGCTTCCGGGTCGTGCCGCCGGCCGCCGCGCGCAAGGGCTCCTACATCGCGCCGAACGTCGTGCTGATGCCGTCCTTCGTGAACATCGGCGCCTATGTCGACAGCGGCACCATGGTCGACACCTGGGCGACGGTCGGTTCCTGCGCCCAGATCGGCAAGAATGTGCATCTCTCGGGCGGCGTCGGCATCGGCGGCGTGCTCGAGCCGCTGCAGGCCAACCCGACCATCATCGAGGACAACTGCTTCATCGGCGCCCGCTCCGAGGTCGTCGAGGGCGTGATCGTCGGCGAGGGCTCGGTGCTCTCGATGGGCGTCTTCATCTCGGCCTCGACCAAGATCGTCGACCGCGCCACCGGCCAGGTCCATATCGGCAAGGTGCCGCCCTATTCGGTGGTCGTGCCGGGCTCGCTGCCGGGCAAGCCCTTCCCTGACGGCACGCCGGGCCCGGCACTGTCCTGCGCCGTCATCGTCAAGACGGTCGACGCGCAGACGCGCTCCAAGACCGGCATCAACGAGCTGCTCAGGGACTGAGAACGCGTACCGTCATTCTCGGGCGAAGCGCAGCTTCGACCCGGGAATCTCCGGCAGGAGATGCTCGGGTCGAGCCCGAGCATGACGGGAGGGTGATCGCTCAGCCCACGGGCGAGGGAGCGCCGGTTCCCTGCGGCGCCGGCGCGGCGTCGGCTGCCGGCGGCATGGTCGCGTGGGCATCGGCCAGCGCGTCGCGCAGCTTCTGCTCCTGCGAGCGGTCGAGGGAGGTCTTGAGAACGGTGCCGCCGGTGCCGCGGATCGCCTCCAGCACCTTGTCGCCGGTCACCTTCTTGACCAGCACGAACAGCGCCGCATTGCCGGGCTGCAGGCTGCCGGCGAGGTCCTTCATGAACTTGTCGTCGATGCCGTAATCGGTCAGCGCGCCGCCGAGTGCGCCGGAAGCCGCGCCGAGCGCGGCGCCGAAGAGCGGCATCAGGAAGATCGCGCCGATCAGCAGCCCCCAGAACGAGCCGGAGACCGCGCCGAGCGCCGTGGTGTTGAGCAGCTGGTTGAGCTTCACCTTGCCGCCTTCATGCATCACCGCGATGGCGGCGTCGCCGATCTCGATCAGATATTCCTTCTGCAGGCCGATGAGCTTCTGGCGCATCTCCTCGGCGCGGGCCTCGGTCGGATAGACGATGACGACGAGATCGGACATGGCGGCGCTCCTGCTGCAAAGGCGGTGAGCCTGCCTCGGGCAGATGACAGGCAGATGGAAACGCGCCGCCGCCGGCCCGGTTCCTTCACTCCATCGCCGCGGCGGCCGTCGCAGCCTCGGCCGCCCCGCCGCGCAGCGGCAATTCCTCCATCCAGGTGATGAAAGCGAAGGCCAGCGCGAAGCCGAGGAAGGCCGCGCCGAAGACGTAGCGGAACAGCGTCACCATCATGTCGCGATCGACCGTGCCGAGCTTCAGCGCTTCGGGCGAGAGCTGGGCCGTCTCGCCGCCGACGCCGCCGAGTACGATGGCGCCCAGGGCGGCGACGATCAGCGCGCCGCCGATCTGCCGGAAGAAATTCGCCACGCCCGTCACCGTGCCGAGCTGATGCGGCCTGACGGCGTTCTGGATCGAGACCGTCGCGACGGGCAGCAGCGTGCCGAGCCCGAGGCTGACGATCGCCAGGATCATGCAGAACGGCACCAGCGGGATCCGGCCGGAAAACACGGCCATCACCGCGGTCCCCACGGCCGCGACGGCGAGCCCGACCATGGGCACGCGCTTGTAGTGGGTGAGCTTCGTCATCGCGCGCCCGGAGGCGGTGGCGCCGATCACCGTGCCGCAGGTCAGCGGCAACAGGCCGAGCCCGGAATAGGTCGCGCTCAGCCCCATCACCGTCTCGAAATAGAGCGGCAGATAGATGGTCAGGCCGATGAAGGTGCCCATGCCGAAGCCGGCGGCGACCGTGCCGGCGCGCACCACCCGGTTGGTCATGATGTCGAGCGGGATCAGGGGCTCGCTGGCCGTGCGCTGGCGCCAGGCGAACAGGCTCCACAACACCAGCGTGGCCGCGATGAGCCCCGCGATCGGCGCCGAGCGCCACGGATAGGCCGTGCCGCCGGAGGACAGGGCCAGCAGCAGCGAGAGCGTTCCCGCCGTCATTAGCATGGCGCCGAGAACGTCGAGCTTGTGCGGCCTTTCATGCCGCGGCAGGCGCTTCAGCGCCGCGCTCGACATCCAATAGGCGCCGAAGCCGAGCGGAACGTTGATCCAGAAGATCACGGACCAGTGCAGCTTCTCGGCCAGCACGCCACCCAGCACCGGGCCGATGAGCGAGGAGGACAGGAAGACGCTGGCGAAATAGACCTGATAGCGGCCCCGCTCCCGTGGCGGCACCATGTCGCCGACGATGGTCTGCGCCAGCGCGATCAGGCCGCCGCCGCCCAGCCCTTGCACGAAGCGGGCGACGATCAGCAGCCAGAGATTGGGCGCCAGCGCGCAGGCGACCGAGCCGATCACGAAGACGACGATGCCGGAGAGCAGCACGACGCGCCGCCCATGGATGTCGGCGAGCTTGCCGTAGAGCGGCGTAACCGCGGTCGAGGCCAGGAGATAGGCGGTGACGATCCAGGGCAGGTGGGTGACGTCGCCGAGCTCGCGCCCGATCGTCGGCAGCGCGGTCGCGACGATCGTCTGGTCGAGCGCGGCCAGGAACATCGCAACCATGACGCCGATCAGGATCGAGCGGATATCCGCATGCGTCAGCGGCGCGGCATGCGCCTGTGTCTCGACCCGCTTGTCCATGGAGCCTGCAGCCAAACTTGCATCTGGGGAATGGCCACAGGTTAATTCCACGACGCATCATGCGCTAGGAGCGGGGCGTGGGGTCGGCTCTGCGGTGGAGACGGGTCGGCTCAACCCTGGACCGCAGCCGGGTCCATCCACATCACTTCCCAGACATGGCCGTCGAGGTCGCGGAAGCCGTGACCATACATGAAGCCATGGTCCTGCGGCGCGTTGTAGGTCGAGCCGCCGGCGGCGACGGCGGCCTTCACGATCGCGTCAACATCCGCCCGGCTCTCCCGCGACAGGCAGGTCAGGACCTCGATGCTCTCATTGGTGTCGGCGATGGGCTTCGGCGAGAAGCTTTCGAATTTCGCGTGGGTCAGCAGCATCGCGAAGATGGTGTCGCTGATCACCATGCAGGCGGCGGTGTCGTCGGTGAATTGCGGGTTGAAGGAGAAGCCGAGCGCCTGGAAGAAAGCCATCGATCGCGGGAGATCCTTCACGGGCAGGTTGAGGAAGATCATCTGGGGCATGGCTTGTCCTTCAGAAGTGGGAAGCGAGGGTAATCAGACGATGCGGCCGAGTTCCCGCCGGAAGCGAGGCGGGTCGTTGAGCTGCGTATCGACGATCTCATGGGTCCGCTGCCAGATCGGCACTGCCGCGGCCAGAAGCTCAAGCCCCGCCGGGGTCAGCGAGAGCCGCCGGCTGCGGCGGTCGCGCGGGTCGGCCGCGATGCTGACGAGCCCGCGCCGTTCCAGCGGCTTCAGGGCTGCGGTGAGCGTGGTGCGATCCATGGCGAGCAGTTCCGCCACCGGCTTGAGCGAGGGCGGTTCGGGCCGGTTCAGCGACATCAGCAGCGAGAATTGCCCGTTGGTCAGCCCGAGCGGCCGCAGCGCCTCGTCGAAGCGGCGCGCCAATGCGCGGGCCGCACGCTGCACATGCAGGCACAGGCAACAGTCGCGGACAAGCAGGGTCGTCTCGAAGGGGACGCTTCGTGGTTCGGTCATGATCCTTTTCTGTTGATATCAACGATTCCTGTCAAGCCGGAAGCGACGCTCTGCCGGCTTGACGGTCGTTGCCGCGTGAGATGCCTATGGCGCACTTGTCGCAGGGAACCGGACCGATGCCGCTCATGAATGCAGGGAACGCCGTGCTGCTGGTCATCGATCTGCAGGCCCGGCTGGTGCCGGCGATCCATGACGGAGGACGGGTCCTGGCCAATGCGGTCCGGCTCGTCGAAGCGACACGCCTGCTCGACATTCCCGTGATCGTCACGGAACAGAGCCCGTCCAAGCTCGGCCCGACCGTTCCGGAACTCGCCGGAGCCGCCCCTGCCATCGCCAAGACGAGCTTCGACGCCTGCGCCGAGCCCGCCGTTCTCGAAGTCCTGGGCGGCGACAGGGACATCCTCATCTGCGGCTGCGAGGCGCATGTCTGCGTCGCCCAGACGGCCATCACCCTGCTCGAGCATCGTCGCCGCGTCGTGGTGGTGGAGGATGCCGTCGGCTCCCGCGCGCCGGACTCGCATGCTGTCGCGATCCGCCGCCTCGCGGCGCATGGGGCCGAGATCGTCACCACCGAGATGGTGCTGTTCGAATGGCTGCGGAGCGCCGAGCATCCGCAGTTCAGGGCGATCTCGCAGCTGATCCGCTGATCCCGCCGCTCTCGAGCGTCACAGCGGCTTCTTGATCCATTTCGCGACGAGGCCGACGATGCCCTCGCGGAAGAGCAGGACGCAGAGCACGAAGATGCCGCCCTGGACCACGAGAACCCAGGAGCCGAGGCTGGCGAGGTAGTTCTGCATGGCGACGATGACGACCGCGCCGGCGATCGGGCCGAAGACGGTACCGAGCCCCCCGACCAGCGTCATCAGCACGACCTCGCCGGACATCGTCCAGTAGACGTCGGTGAGCGACGCCAGCTGGAAGACGATCGCCTTGGTCGCGCCGGCAAGCCCCGCGAGCGTGGCCGAGAGCACGAAGACCATCAGCTTGTACTGGTTGGCGCGGTAGCCGAGCGAGATGGCGCGGGGCTCGTTGTCGCGGATCGCCTTGCAGACCTGGCCGAAGGGCGAGTGGATGATGCGGTAGATCATCAGCACCCCGCCAAGGAAGATCGCCGCCACCAGCCAGTAGAGCGCGCGGTCGTCCTCCAGGCTGATCAGCCCGAGGAATTTGCCGCGCGGCACGGCCTGGATGCCGTCCTCGCCGCCGGTGAAGCGCGGCGTCTGCAGCGAGAAGAAGAACACCATCTGGGCCAGCGCCAGCGTGATCATCGCGAAATAGATGCCCTGGCGGCGGATGGCGAGCGCGCCGAACACCGTGCCGAGCAGGGCTGCGACCACGGTGCCGAGCAGGATCGCGAGCTCCGGCGTGAGGCCCCAGTTCTTGGCGGTGTAGGCGCTGACATAGCTCGCCATGCCGAAATAGGCGGCGTGGCCGAAGGAAAGCAGGCCGCCATAGCCGAGCAGCAGGTTGAAGGCGAGCGCGAACAGCGCGAAGCAGAGCACCTTCATCACGAAGACGGGATAGGCGACGAAGGGCGCGACCACGAGCAGCGCCGCGATGGCGATGAACAGGTTGCGGTGCAGCTTCGCGGTGCTGTCGTCGGTCTCGGCGAGCGCGACGCCGCTGGCGGCTTCGGTGGTGGCGAGATCGGTCATGTCGTTGTCCTTCTCGCGTCAGGCCGGGCGGCCGAACAGGCCGGCGGGCTTCACCAGCAGCACCAGCACCATGATGACGAAGATCACGGTCGCGGCGCCCTCCGGATAGAACACCTTGGTCAGGCCCTCGATCAGGCCGAGCGAGAAGCCGGTGACGATCGCGCCCATGATCGAGCCCATGCCGCCGATCACCACCACCGCGAAGACGACGATGATCAGGTCGCCGCCCATATTCGGATTGACCGAGTAGATCGGCGCGGCGAGCACGCCGGCGAAGGCCGCGAGCGCGACGCCGAACCCGTAGGTCAGCGTCACCAGCAGCGGCACGTTGATGCCGAAGGCCTGGGTCAGGGTCGGGTTCTCGGTCGCGGCGCGCAAATAGGCGCCGAGCTTGGTCTTCTCGATCAGGAACCAGGTGCCGATGCAGACGGTGAGCGAGGCGACGATCACCCAGGCCCGGTAGTTCGGCAGGAACATGAAGCCAAGATTCTGCCCGCCCGAAAGCTGCGGCGGGATGCCATAGGGCAGGCCGGACGAGCCGTAATAATTGCGGAACAGGCCCTGGATGATCAGCGCCAGGCCGAAGGTGAGCAGGAGCCCATAGAGATGGTCGAGATGGGCGATGCGTTTGAGCAGCAGCCGCTCGATCAGGACCCCGATGGCGCCGACCACGATCGGCGCCAGCAGCAGCGCGGCCCAGTAGTTCAGTCCGAGATAGTTCAGCGCCATCCAGGCCACGAAGGCGCCCATCATGTACTGGGCGCCATGGGTGAAGTTGATGATGTTGAGCAGCCCGAAGATCACCGCGAGCCCGAGGCTCAGGATCGCATAGAACGAGCCGTTGATCAGGCCGAGCAGGACCTGGCCGAACAAGGCTTGTGGCGGGATTCCGAGAAGCTCGAACATGCGTGGCTCAGATCATCTTGTGGGTGGGCTCTCGAACCTCTTCGTGATCCCGGGTCGCCCTGCGGGCGCCCGGGATGACGGTGGAGGGACCGG
Source organism: Allobosea sp. RCC_152_1 (assembly GCF_041360765.1). Taxonomy (NCBI): domain Bacteria; kingdom Pseudomonadati; phylum Pseudomonadota; class Alphaproteobacteria; order Hyphomicrobiales; family Alloboseaceae; genus Allobosea; species Allobosea sp. RCC_152_1. The sequence goes on along the minus strand of NZ_JBFUPU010000004.1, from coordinate 245,696 downwards.
AAGCGCTCGTTACTTGACCAGCGAGCAGCCGGTCTCGGCCAGAGGCTGGAAGGCCTGCTCGGCCGGCAGCACGGAGATCTGCTTGTAGTAGTCCCACGGGCCCTTCGACTCAGACGGCTTCTTGACCTCGTAGAGATACATGTCGTGCATCTTGCGGCCGTTCGGGCGGATCGAACCCTTGCCGAAGAGCGGGTCGTCCGTCGGCATTTCCTTCATCTTGGCCATGAGGGTCGCCGTGTCCTTGCTCTTGGTGGCCTCGACCGCCTTGAGATAGTGCAGCAGGCCGGCATAGACGCCCGCCTGCACCATGGTCGGCATCTTGCCGCCATTGAGCTTGGCGAAGCGCTGCGACCAGGCGCGGGTCTGGTCGTCGCGGTCCCAGTAGAAGGATTCGGTCAGGACCAGCCCCTGCGCCGCCTGCAGGCCGAGCGCATGGACGTCGCTGATGAAGACGAGGAGCCCTGCGAGCTTCTGGCCGCCGGCGACGATGCCGAACTCGCCGGCCTGCTTGATCGCGTTGGTGGTGTCGCTGCCGGCATTGGCGAGCCCGATCACCTTGGCCTTCGAGGCCTGCGCCTGGAGCAGGAAGGACGAGAAGTCAGTGCCCGGGAACGGCGTCTTGACCGAGCCCAGCACCTTGCCGCCGGCCTTGGTGATGGTCGCGGTCGCGTCGCGCTCCAGCGCATGGCCGAAGGCGTAGTCGGCGGTGAGGAAGAACCAGCTGTCGCCGCCGGCCTTCACCATGGCGCCGCCGGTGCCCTGCGCCAGCGCGTAGGTGTCATAGGTCCAGTGGATGGTGTTGGCGTTGCAGGCCTTGCCGGTCAGGTCCGAGGAGCCGGCGCCGGAGTTGATGTTGATCTTGTTCTTTTCCTTGGTGATCTGGCTGACGGCGAGCGCGACCGAGGAGGTCGGCACGTCGAGGATCAGGTCGACGCCGTCCTGATCGTACCATTGCCGCGCGATGGTCGAGCCGACATCCGGCTTGTTCTGGTGGTCGGCCGAGACGATCTCGACCTTGATGCCCTTCTCGGCCGCCTTGAAGTCCTCGACCGCCATGCGGGCGGCGACAACGGAGCCCTCGCCGGCGAGGTCGGCATAGAGGCCCGAGCGGTCGTTCAGCACGCCGGCCTTGACCGAGATCTGCTGGGCGAAGGCCGGGCTTGCCAATAGGACGGCGAGCGCGCTCGTCGCGAGGAAGGTCTTCAGCTTCATCATCGTTCTCCCTGAGGTGGATGCCGGCGTTTCCCGGCGCTTTTCTGATTGCGGGGCGCTGAGCGGGTCAGACCCCGAGATAGCGGTGGAGCTTGTCGATATTGGCGTCGAGCTCGGCATTGGGGATCATGTCGATGACCTTGCCCTGCTCGACGACATAGTGCCGGTCTGCGACCGTCTGGGCGAAGCGGAAATTCTGCTCGACCAGGATGATGGTGAAGCCTTCCTGCTTCAGCTCCGCGATGGTGCGGCCGATCTGCTCGATGATCACCGGCGCGAGCCCCTCGGTCGGCTCGTCGAGCAGGAGGAGATGGGCGCCGGTGCGCAGGATGCGCCCGATCGCCAGCATCTGCTGTTCGCCGCCCGAGAGCTTGGTGCCCTGGCTCTTCAGCCGCTCCTTGATGTTGGGGAACAGCGTGAAGATGCGCTCCAGCGACAGCCCGCCGGGGCGCACCTGCGGCGGCAGCATCAGGTTCTCCTCGACCGAGAGCGAGGCATAGATGCCGCGCTCCTCCGGCACGAAGCCGATGCCGAGCCGGGCGATGGCGCGCGAGGGCAGGTCGATCGTCTCCTTGCCCTCCAGCACGACCGAGCCCTTGCGCTTGCCGATGACGCCCATGATCGATTTCAGCGTCGTGGTCTTGCCGGCTCCATTGCGGCCGAGCAGCGTCACCACCTCGCCCGGCGCGACGTCGAGGTCGATGCCATGCAGCACATGGCTCTCGCCGTACCAGGCCTCGAGCCCGCGCACTTTCAGCAAGGGCGCGGTGCCGGCCGTGGCGGCCGGGGCCCGGGCGGCTTCAGTGATGGCCATGGCCGCCTCCCGAGCCGATATAGGCTTCGACCACGCGCGGATCCTTCGAGACGGTGGCGTAGTCGCCCTCCGCCAGCACCTGGCCGCGCGCCAGCACGGTGATGCGGTCGCAGAGCGAGGCGACGACCGAGAGATTGTGCTCGACCATCAGGATGGTGCGCTCGGCCGAGACCTTGCGGATCAACGCCTCGATCCGCTCGATGTCCTCGCGGCCCATGCCGGCCATCGGCTCGTCGAGCAGCAGCATCTCGGGTTCGAGCGCCAGCGTCGTCGCGATCTCCAGCGCGCGCTTGCGCCCATAGGAGAGTTCGCCCGCGGTCAGTTCGAGGAAGGGGGAGAGGCCGACCGCCTCGACCAGCCGCCGCGCCTCGGCGTCGAGGTTCTTCAGGCTGCGCTCCGAGCGCCAGAAATCGAAGGAGTCGCCGCGCTTGCGCTGCAGCGCGATGCGGACATTGGTCAGCACCGAGAGCTGCGGGAACACTGCCGAGATCTGGAAGGAGCGAACGAGGCCAAGCCGGGCGATCTCGGCCGGCTTCTCGCCGGTGATGTCGCGACCGTTATAGACGATCGTCCCGCGCGTCGGCGGGAGGAACTTGGTCAGCAGGTTGAAACAGGTCGTCTTGCCCGCTCCGTTCGGCCCGATCAGCGCATGAATCGAGCCGCGCTTGACCTTGAGGTCGACGCCGCTGACCGCCGTAAAGCCGGCGAATTCCTTGGTCAAACCTGAAGTCGACAAAATAATATCTTCAGGCATGCGGAATACTGGCCTTCATCAGCTTTGTCTTTCTTGGTTTATCGTTTCCCCTTGCATGTCATGCTGCACCGCGCTCCAGGCATAAGTCAACGTTCGCTCCCGCCCTGGACGCCGTCTGGCGCCTGATCTCATCCCTTTGTCTTATGCCGCCCTTGTCATGCGAATGAAGGATGCGCGGTGCGCGCCCGCACGCGCAGGCTGCGCGCGATTTCCCGGGTGGTTGGCCGGCATCGCTTTGAACCCATCGCGGATGGGCTGCGACCAAGGGAAAGCTGGTTTACCGGTCGGGGTGATTGCGGTAGAAATGTGACTGCCTTCGATCACCGCTATTTTGATATTTTAGGCGTGTCCCGTCGCGCGAGTGGCCACAGTTGGCCGCGATGCGCGCATGATTGAGCTGGGAGGTTGTCGTGAGCGTCGCGACTCGCATTTCGGTGTTCCGTGCCCGAATGGCCGTGGCCTTTGCGCTGGTGCTCTGTGCTGTGGCGCTTGCCCCGGCAGCCCATGCCGCCGTTCCCGAGCGCCGCGTCGCGCTCGTCATCGGCAACAGCGCCTATTCGGCGGTGCCGCCGCTGGCCAACCCGATGCGCGATGCCAAGGGTGTCTCGGCGGCGCTCAAGCGTCTCGGCTTCGAGGTGGTCGAGGGCTACGACCTCAAGATGGACGACATGACCAATCTGGTGCGTCAGTTCGCCCAGAGGCTCGACGGCGCCAAGGCCGGGCTGGTCTATTATGCCGGTCACGGCATCGCCGTGGGCGATGAGAACTACCTCATTCCGGTCGATGCCTCGCTGCGTTCGGAGGCCGATCTCGATTTCCGTGCCGTCAATATCCAGCTCATCCTGCGCCAGATGCAGCGTGACGAGCGGGTCAACATCGTCATCCTCGATGCCTGCCGCGACAATCCTTTCGCGTCCCAGCTTGCCGCCAGGTCGCGCGCCGTGACCCGTGGCCTGACGCCGATCGAGACGCAGTCCGCCTCCGGCATCCTGATCGCCTTCGCCACCGATCCGCGCGCGACCGCGCTCGACGGTGAGAAGGACGGGCACAGCCCCTTCACCGATGCGCTGCTGAAGCATATCGAGACGCCCGAAGTGTCGATCACCACGGTGATGGACCGCGTCCGCGCCGATGTCTGGGAATCGACGGGCAAGAAGCAGAAGCCCTGGACCAATTCCTCGATCATCGGTGAGTTCAAGCTGAACCCGACGCTGAAGCTGGCCGCGGCCTCCGCGACCGACGTGGCCGGCGGCAGCGCCGACGCGGCCAAGGCGATCAATGCGGCGGTGCCCGCGCCGACCATGCCGGCGGCACCGGTCTTCGACCGCGGCCAGATCGATATCAAGACTTGGGAAGTGGCGGAGCGCGGCAATTCCGCGGCCGACTATCGCGCCTATCTCGACGCCTTCCCCTCCGGCCAGTTCGCCACCTTCGCGCGCAACCGGCTCGCGAGCCTGGAGGCGGCGACGCCGCCGGCCAATGCCGCCACGGCCGCCGCTGCCGCTGCTCCCGCCGTGACCGATGAGGCGCTGAAGAAGGAGATCGGCACCGCCCAGACCGAGGCTGCGATGAAGCTCGACGCCAAGGGCCGGCGCGAGCTGCAGGCCCGCCTGCGCGTCGCCGGCTTCCAGCCCGGCAAGCTCGCCGCGAATTTCGGGCCGGGCCAGCGCAAGGCGATCCAGGACTGGCAGAAGTCGCGCAGCGTGCCGGAGACCGGCTTCCTCACGGCCTTGCAGGCGACGGCGCTGCGCGCGCAGAGCGAGCCCGCCTACCAGCGCCTGCTCGCGGATGAAGCGAAGGCTGCCACCGAGAAGAAGAGCAGGACGGTCGAGCGCAAGGGTGGCACGGCGGCCACCCGCAAGATCACCTATGAGGGTGACGAGATGTATCAGCGCGACCTCGCTCGCGAGCGCGGCGTTGCCAGCTCCGGCACCCCGCGGGCCGGCACCACCAGCACTGGCTATCAGGGCCGCGTGCGGCAGCGCGGCGACGCGACGGGCGATTCAGCTGGTGCGGCCGCCTTCGGCTCGATCCTCGGCGGCGCCATCATGGGCGGCATTCTGCGCGGCCGCTGAGGCACGGGATTGAGCGGGACATGAAGAGCCGGCCCTTGGGCCGGCTCTTTGTTATGTAGGCCGGCCGGGGGCGACGCTTTGTCGACGGGTTCGGGACGCGCGCCGATCGCCTCGGGCTCCGCCCGTGCGGTCCTGGCTTATCGCCCGGTTTCCCAGCCCGCCTTGACCAGTTCCGGCACGGCGCATTCCTCTTCCGGCCAGCCGATGCAGAGATAGGCGATCAGCTTCCACTCCGGCGGCGCGCCCAGCGCGGCGGCGATTTCGGCGGGTTCGAGGATCGAGACCCAGCCGACGCCGAGGCCGTGGATGCGCGCCGCCAGCCAGAACTGCGTGATCGCCGCGACGACCGAATAATCCAGCATTTCCGGCATGGTCTGCCGGCCGAGGCCGTGGCCGCGTTGCGTGCCGTGGTCGCAGAACACGGCGAACTGCACGGGGGCCTCGCGCAGACCCTCGAGCTTGAGCCGGGCATAGAGAGCGGCCCGCTCGCCTTCATAGGCGGCCAGCGCCTCGGCGTTGCAGCGGCGGAAGCTCTCCTGCACCGCCTCGCGTTGGGCTGCCTCCGTGACTGCGAGCCAGCGCCAGGGCTGCGAATGCCCGACCGAGGGCGAAAGCTGCGTCTGCGCGAGCAGATCGTCGATCAGCCCGGCGGGGACCGGGTCCCGTCTGAACCGCCGCACATCGCGCCGCCAGCGCAGCAGCTCCGCAAATTGCTGCGCGAAGCCCGGGTCGAAGGCCGGGGGGCCGCTCACGCCGATTCCGCCGTCGCGATGGCGTGAAAGAACGAACCCGTCACCAGGCCGCGGCGGCTTCCCGCGACGGCGGGAGGCGAGCCATGCGGGTCGCGGACGGTGGCGAAGGGCGGGTCCTCGCCTTGCGCGACGATGCTTGCATAGTGGAATTCGTGCCCCGTCAGCGCCGTGCCGGCCGGGCCGAGCGGACCATCCGCCTCCAGCACCGCGCGGCGATAGCCGAGATTCATCTTCCGCTTCGCGAAGGAGGTCTCGACCGAGAGCAGCCCCGCCATGGCGTGCGTCACCCCGTCGGCGTCGGTGAGCTTGCGTCCCAGCACCATGTAGCCGCCGCATTCGCCATGGACCGGGCGGGTTTCGGCGAAGCGGCGCAAGCCTCCGAGGAAGCGGCCGGCGGCAGCGAGCCTGCCGGCATGGAGTTCGGGATAGCCGCCCGGCAGCCAGCAGGCATCGCAATCCTCCGGCGGCGGCTCGTCTCTCAGCGGCGAGAAGGGAAGGATCTCGGCGCCCGCCGCCCGCCAGCCGGCCTCGACATGCGGATAGACGAAGGAGAAGGCGGCATCGCGCGCGATTGCGATGCGTCGGCCGGGCGGAGGCAGCGGCGGGGTCGCCGTCTCCGCCGGTGGCAGTCGCGTCTCCCCGGCGGCCGCGATGACGGCCTCGAGATCGACAGCGGCGGACACGGCCTCGGCCAGGGCGTCGAGCCTGGCATGCAGATCGGCCGTCTCGCCGGCCTGCACCAGCCCGAGATGGCGCTCGGGCAGGATGAGGCTCGCCTCGCGCGGCAGCGCGCCGAGCACGGGCAGGCCGATCAGCTCCATACCCTGCCGCACCAGTCGCTCGTGGCGCGCGCTTGCGACCTTGTTGAGGATGACGCCGGCGACACGGATGCGCGGGTCATAGAGCTTGCAGCCTAACGCAACGGCCGCCGCCGATTGCGCCTGCCCGGAAACGTCGATGACGAGCACGACCGGCCAGCCCAGCAGCGCGGCGATGTCGGCGCTGGCGCCGGTATGGCCGGCCGCGCCCGGCACGGCGTCGAACAGCCCCATCGAGCCTTCGGCGATGACGATGTCGGCGCCATCCGCCGCCTCGCCCGCTATGTGCCCGAGCAGCCCGTCCGACATCGCGTAGCTGTCGAGATTGGCGCTCGCTGCGCCCGTCGCCGCGGCGTGGAAGGCGGGATCGATATAATCCGGCCCGCATTTCAGCCCGCGTACCGTGAGTCCGCGCCGCACGAGCGCGCGTTGCAGCCCGAGCGTGATCGTCGTCTTGCCGGAGCCGGAGCGCGGCGCGGCGATGAGAAGCCCGCGCGCGATCACGTGCCACCCCCCGGCCGGAAGCGGCGATCGTAGCCGGCTGAATAAAGCGCGCTCTCGGCGAAATCGTCGGCTGCCAGCGCCGGCCCGACCAGGATCAGCGCCGTGCGCTCCAGCGCGCCCGCCCTCACCTGCGCGGCGATGGTCGTAAGCGAGCCGCTGAGCACCGTCTCGTCCGGCCATGTCGCCCGGAACACCACGGCGACGGGGCAATCCGAGCCATAGAAGGGCGTCAGCTCCGCCACGACCTGCTCGATCACATGGATCGAGAGATGGATGGCGAGCGTCGCGCCGGAAGCTGCGAAGGTCGCGAGCGTCTCCTTTTCCGGCATGGAAGAGGCACGGCCGGAGGTGCGCGTCAGCACCAGCGATTGTGCCACGCCCGGCAGCGTCAATTCGCGTTTCAGCGCGGCGGCCGCGGCAGCGAAGGCCGGCACGCCCGGCGTCACCGTATAGGGAATCCCCAGCGCATCGAGCCGGCGCATCTGCTCGCCCACCGCGCTCCAGATCGAGAGGTCGCCGGAATGTAGGCGCGCGACGTCCTGCCCGGCCTGATGCGCAGCTTCCATCTCGGCAATGATGGCGTCGAGATCGAGCGGGGCGGTGTCGATGATGCGCGCACCGGGCGGGCACCAGCCCAGCATGGCTTGCGGGATCAGCGATCCCGCATAGAGGCAGACGGGCGCAGCCGCGATGAGATCGCGCCCGCGCAAGGTGATGAGGTCGGGCGCGCCGGGGCCGGCGCCGATGAAATGGATGGTCATGCGCAGAGCGGTTTCATGGTGCTGTCCTGGCGAGCGCGCAGGTGACGCGCCCGGTCGCGATGCGCGGCTGCACCAGCGTGCCGCCCGGCCCGGCGCCGGCGAGCGCGGCGGCCTCCGCCACCGAGCCGACGCCGTAGAGCGAGGCGATCCGGGTCGAGCGCGTGGCGCAGGCGGCTTCGTATCCCTTCAGCGCCTCGTCGGGGATGGCGACGAGCTCGGCCGAACGATCGGCGGCGGCCGCGACCATGCCGGCCTCGGCGGCGCGGCTCGCCAGTGTGGCGAAGCGCGGCGTCGCCATGCCGGAAAGCCCGGCGATCGCCAGAGCCTCGTCGAGGCAGGCGAGGATGTCGGCAGCCTCCGTGCCGGGCCTGATGCCGATGCCGGCGACGAGGCGGGCGGTCATGGTTGCGCACTCCGTTCGACCCGCGCCGTCATTCCGGGCGCAGCGAAGCGGAGACCTGGAATCCATCGTAGAACGCCGAGTCCTCCGCTGGATTCCGGATCGGCGCCGCTTTGCGGCTTGTCCGGACTGTCGATGGAGGAGAGGGAACGCGAAGCGGCCTTCAAGGCTTCTCGACCCGCCACTGCGTCACCGGCATCGCCGGGCGCCAGCCATGCTTGCCGCCGACCGGCGCCAGCCGGTCGATCGAGATGCGCCTGAGCGAGCCGCCATGTTCGGCATGGAGCGCGGCGAGCTTCGCCTCGCCCTCGAGGGTGACGACATTGGCGACGAGCCGGCCGCCCGGCTTCAGCGCCGCCCAGGCGGCGTCGAACAACCCCTCCTCCGTTAGGCCGCCGCCGATGAAGACGGCGTCCGGCGCCTCCTGTCCGACGAAGCCGGCCGGCGCCGCGCCCACCACCTCGACGGCGAGCCCGCCGAGCTCGAGCCGGTTGCGGGCGATCCGCTCGGCCCGCTCGGCGCGGGCCTCGAAGGCGATGGCTCGGTTGCGGGTGTGTCGCTGGCACCATTCGACGGCGACCGAGCCCGACCCGGCCCCGACATCCCAGAGCAGCTCGCCGGCGCGCGGCGCCAGCGCCGACAGCGTGATGGCGCGGATCTCCGATTTGGTGATCTGCCCGTCATGGGCGAACCATTCCTCGTCGAGCCCCGGCGTCAGCGGGAGGATGCGCGAGTCACGGGTGGCCGCGACCTCGACCGCGATCAGGTTGAGCGGCACGATATCGTCGAGCGCGAAGGCATCGGCTCGGCTCTCGCGGATGCGCTCCTGCGGGCCGCCGAGCGATTCCATCACGGTGATGCGGCTTGCGCCCATGCCACGCGCGGTCATCAGGTCGGCGACGGCTCGCGGCGTCGTCTCGTCCCAGGACAAAGCAAGGATGCGCGCCTCGGGCTGGAGATGCGGCACGATCCGGTAGAGCGTGCGGCCATGCAGTGAGACCAGCGCGCATTCCTCCTGCGGCCAGCGCATCCGCGTGCAGGCCATCGAGAAGGAGGAGAGCTGCGGGATGATCCGCATCTCCTCGGGCGGGATCGCCCGGCTCAGGCTGTTGCCGATGCCGTAATGGAACGGGTCGCTCGTCGCGAGCACGCAGACCTTGCGGCCGCGCTCGGCCAGGATCTGCGGCAGCGCGTTGCGGAAGGGCTGCGGCCAGGAGCGAAGCTCGCCGGGGACGGAGCCGACCAGCGCGATATGCCGCTCGCCGCCGAAGACGATCTCGGCTTCGTTCAGCGCCGCGAGCGCTTCTCGGCAGAGTCCGGCGGCGCCATCTTCCCCGAGGCCGACCAGCGAGAGCCAGGGCGAAGCCGGGCGGCTCGACAGAATAACCGATTCACGTAAGACTGCCGGCATGACCGTCCTCATCCTTGGCGGAACGAGCGAAGCTGCTGCGCTTGACCAGCTTCTGGCTGATCAGGCTCCCGAAATTCGTGCCATTATCTCGCTGGCGGGGCATACCGTCGATCCCCGGCCGACGAATCTGCCGGTGCGGATCGGCGGCTTCGGCGGCATCGAGGGTCTCAGGCGCTACCTCGTCGAGGAGGGCATCGTCGCCGTCGTCGATGCGACCCATCCCTTCGCTGCGATCATGCCCTTCCATGCCGAGCATGCCTGCAAGGCGGAAGGCGTGCCGCTGCTGGCGATCCGGCGCGATTCCTGGAAACCGCGCGACGGCGACCGCTGGAAGTCCGTGCCGGACATCGAGGCGGCGGTTCAGGCGCTGGGACGTGAACCCCGGCGGGTCTTCCTGACCGTCGGCCGGCTCGAATTGCCGGCCTTCGCCGATGCGCCGCAGCATCGCTATCTGGTGCGCGCCATCGAGCCGATCGGCGATCGCTTGCCGGTGCCGCATGTCGACGTCATCCAGCAGCGCGGTCCCTTCGATGCCGACGACGAGGAGGATCTGATGCGCCGCGAAGGCGTCGAGGTCCTGGTCAGCAAGAATTCGGGCGGGCCGGCGACCGTCGGCAAGCTCACGGCCGCGCGCCGGCTCTCCCTGCCGGTGGTGATGGTTGAGCGCCCGCCCAAGCCCGATGTCGAGACCGTCGATCATATCGATCAGGTCCTGCCCTGGCTGGTGACGCAGGGGCTCTTCGTCACCGAGCGCGGCGTGTAGACGTAAGGGGCTCCGCCCTCGCGCGCGATCAACCGCGTGCTGGACGCGCCGATCATCACCAGGGTCGCCATATCGGCCGTGCCCGTGGCCGCGATGGCCTCGGCCAGCGTCAAGATGCGCAGGCTCTCGTCCGGCCGTCCGACGGCGCGGGCGAAGAGCACGGGCGCCTCCGGCGCGCGATGCTCCGCCGCCAGCTCCAGCGCCCTGCCGAGCTGCCAGGGCCGCGCCTTCGAGATCGGATTGTAGAGGCAGATCACGAAATCGGCCGCGAGTGCGGCTCCGAGCCGTGCCGTCACGACGTCCCAGGGCTTGAGATTGTCCGAGAGCGAGATCGCGCAGAAATCGCCGCCCAGCGGGGCCCCGGCCTTCGCAGCCGCTGCCAGCATCGCGGTGATGCCGGGTTCCACCGTGATCGGAAGTGCACGCCATTCGGCGGGGCCGGCCTCAAGCGCCTCGAACACTGCCGCCGCCATGGCGAAGACGCCGGGATCGCCGCCTGAGACGACCGCGACCTTGCGGTCCTCCGCCGCCAGCCGCAGCGCATGGGAGGCCCGTTCGACCTCGACGCGGTTGTCGGAGGCGTGCTTGGTCAGTCCCTCCCGCTCCGGCACCCGGTCGACATAGGGGCCGTAGCCGACGATGTCGGTCGCGGCATCGAGCGCCGCCTGCGCGGCCGGTGTGATCCACTCCGCCGTGCCCGGGCCGAGGCCGACGATGGTGAGGGAGCCGGTCACAGGCGTCGCCCTTCGCCGGGCACCAGCACCATTGCGAAATAGGGAGCCTCGTCATCGACCTTGTCGGTAAGCCGCGCCACCACCTGCCGCGCCATGGTCGCGCGCTCGACATAGATCGCGCGCCCTTCCAGCCCGGCGGCCACAAGCGCCCGGCGCACCTTCGGCAGGTTGCGGCCGAGCTTCATGATCACGGCGGCGTCGGTATCGGCGAGGCGGCGCGCCAGCTCCGCCTCCGGCAGCGTGCCGGGCAGCACGGTCATGACGTCGTCGCCCCAGGTGATCGGCGCACCGGCCTCGCCCCAGGCGCCGGTCATGCCGGTGACGCCGGGCACGATCTCGGTCGGGAAGCGCGGGGAGAGCCGCCGCCACAGATGCATGAAGGAGCCGTAGAAGAACGGGTCGCCGTCGCAGAGCACGGCGAGCGTCCGCCCGGCCCGCATCTCCGCCGCGAGGCGCTCGGCCGCCTCCTCGTAGAAGGCGGCGATCGGTCCGTCATAATCGGGCTCGCCGACATTGGCCTCGATCGTCACCGGAAAGGCGAGTTCGATCTCGCGGGCCGGATCGGGCGCGATGATCGCGTCGGCCGTGCCGCGGGCATTGCCGCGCCGGCCGCGCTTGCAGAAATGCACGAGCCGGTCGGCCGAGAGAATGATCTCGCGGGCCCTGACCGTCATCAGATCCGGTGCGCCCGGCCCGAGGCCGACGCCGTAGAGCAGGCTCTTCACTGTCCCGCTCACCTGGCTATTCCTTGTCCTGCGCCAGCGCATTGACGGCTGCCGCCGCCATCGCCGAGCCGCCGCGCCGCCCATGCACCACGACGAAGGGCACGCGCCCGTCCCTGGCCAGCGCTTCCTTCGATTCTGCTGCGCCGACGAAGCCGACGGGAATGCCGATCACGGCGGCAGGCCTCGGCGCACCGGCATCGAGCATTTCCAGAAGGCGAAACAGCGAGGTCGGCGCATTGCCGATCACGACGATCGAGCCGGCGAGCCGGGGCTTCCACAGCTCCATCGCGGCGGCGGAGCGGGTCGTGCCCATCCCGGCGGCAAGGGCCGGAACCTGCGGATCGTCAAGCGTGCAGACCACCTCGTTGCCGGCCGGCAGCCGTGCGCGCGTCACACCATTGGCGACCATCTTGGCGTCGCAAAGGATCGGCGCGCCGGCCCTGAGAGCGCTTTGCGCAGCCTCGGCGAAATCCGCCGACATCTCGACGTCATCAGGCAGATCGGTCATGCCGCAGGCATGGATCATGCGCACCACGACGCGCTCGGCCGCTCCGCCGAAGCGGGCGAGATCAGCCTCGGCGCGGATGATGGCGAAGGAGCGTTCGTAGATCGCCGCCCCGTCCTGAATGTAATCGTATGCCCTGCTCAACCGCGCGGTCCTGTTGAACGCGCGGCCCCGGTCAGGCGCGCGTGAATCTCTTGTCCCGGCTGCAATCGCGTGAGCAGCGCCGAAAGGTCAAGCGTCGCAAGCGGCTTGTCCCGCGTCGTGCCGCCGAGCACGACATCATATTCGCCCCGTCGCCCGACCAGCGTGAGGTCGGCGGCAGCGGGATGGGCGCAGGCCTTGACGCAGCCGGAGACATGCAGGGTCACGCCCTGCGCAAGGAGACCGGCGGCCGCGTCGGCGAGAACGGCCGCATCCGCCATGGTCGGTGCCTCTGCACGCGAGCAGGCGGGGCTGCCGGCGCAGGCCTGCACGGAGAGGCGCGGATCGTCGTCGCGCGTGATCAGCCCGAGATCACCCGCCAGCGCGAGCAGGTTCACGGCTTCCCTGCGGTCGAGATCGCGGAAGGCGAGCCCCCGCCAGGGCGAAAGCCGGATATCGGCCAGGCTCGCCTCGGTGCCCGCGCCGAGCTTGTCGAGCGCCGCCGCATCGCAGCGGCCGAAGGGCAGGCCGATGAGCGCCGCGAAACGCTTCCCCGCCAGCTTGAACAGCCCGGCGCGCCGCGGCGGAGGGCGTCGCATCGGCGCGGTGATGTCGGGCAAGGCGGTGAGGCCGGCCAGTGCTTCAGGCGACAGATCGCGCAGGCGACGGATGCGGTCGGGCGCCGCGCTTCGCAGCTTCGCAAAGCGGCCTAGGATGGCCTCAACCGCTGCGGCAGCATCATCGCCGGGGATCGGGCCGCGCCAGAGACGATCGGCAAGGCCCAGCGCCACGCGCCCGGCGCCGATGCCGACGAGCCGGATATCACAAGCGAACCCATCCAGCGCTTGGGGGCCGCCATCGTCGACGATGACGCAGAGCTTGGCCGGCAGGCCTGGAATCACGCGGGCCTGCCCTTCGATCTGCTCGGCCAGCGCGAAGGCATCGATCAAGCCCCGGCCGTCATTCTCGGGCGGCGCATGGCGCCGACCCGAGAAATTCTTCGAAGAGGTGCTCGGGTCGAGCCCGAGCAGGACGGCCTCGTTAAATCCCGCCAGCGGCGAAACCAGTGTCAGCCGCTGCGGCCCGTCGCCGTCATGTTCATCGACGAGACGCTCCGCCAGCAGTCGCTCGACCAGCGCCGGGTGTCTCTCGGGCTTCACGCCACGGATCTGCAGATTGGCGCGCGCCGAGATCTCGATCAGCCCGTTGCCATGCTCGCCGGCCAGAGCCGCAATCTGTCGCAATTGCATGGGAGTCAGCCGGGCACCGGGCGGATGCAGTCGGACCAGCCAGCCATCGCCGGTCTCCATCGGCCGCAAGGCGCTGGGGCACCAGCCGCGCCTCAGGGCTTCCTTGGGAAGCGCGCTCATTCCGCCGCCTCCCGCGCCAGGAAGGCGCCGACCGAGTTGCGGCGGCTCGTCCAGAGCCCGCGGCGGGCCGCTTCCGCCAATCGCGAGCGGATCGAGGCGGCGGCCGGCGCATTGTTGGCTTCGAGCGCCGCCCAGACCTGCGGATCGGCGCAATAGGCCTGGAAGACGGCGTCGAACAGCCCGTCGGCGACGGCATCCGTGCTCGCCGCGAAGACGAAGAGGGTGTCGACCGCCTCGGCCAGCTCCGCCGCGCCGCGCCAGCCATGGGCGAGCTGGCCGGCGATCCAGCGCGGATGTGTCAATCGGCCATGGACGATGCGGGCGATGTCCTCGGCCAGCGTACGCGCCTTCGGCGCCTCTGGATCCGAGCTGTCGAGGCTGTAGAGGGCGGGATCGGCACCGAGCGCCTTGGCTGCCGCGGCGAGCCCGCCGATGACGTCGGCGGCGCTCGTCGCTTCGAGAATGTCGCGCCCGGCGGTGTCGCTGACATGGATGAAGGCGTCGGAGGTGCGGATGCGCTCGGCGAAGCCGGCATCGCGCATGCCCACGCCTTCCGGCCCGCCATAGGCATGGTCGGAAGCCGCGAGATAGGCGGCGCCCAGATCCGCCCGCTCGGTCCAGTCGCCATCAAGCGCGCGGTCGGCCATGGCCGCGCCATAGCGGCCGGGCGCGGCGCCGAAGATGCGCGCGCCATGCCCGCCGCGACGGTGGGCAGCGGCCGGCTCGTTCCAATCGTTCGGCTCGTCCAGCGCCGCCACTGCGCGCGCGGCCTGGTCGATCAGCGCGATCTGCCCTGGAAACGTGTCGCGGAAGGTGCCGGAGATGCGCACGGTGACGTCGAGGCGCGGATAGGCGAGCTTCGGCTGCGGGATGATGCTGAAACCGGTCACGCGGGTCGAAGCTGCGTCCCAGAGCGGCTCGACGCCCATCAGCGCCAATGCATGGGCGATATCTTCGCCGCCGGAGCGCAGTGTCGGCGAGGCCCAGAGATCCATCACGATCCGGCGCGGATAATCGCCATGATCCTGCAGGTGGCGCGACACCACCGCCTGCGCCGCGAGTTGGCCTAGCCTCGCCGCCGCACGTGTCGGGATCGCGCGGGGGTCGAGCGTCGAGAGGTTGCGCCCGGTCGGCAGCACATCGGGGCGGCCGCGATGCGGCGAGCCCGCTGGGCCGGGCGGCACGAAGCGGCCGTCGAGCGCGGCGAGCAGGTTTTCGCGCTCGTTGCGCGCGGAAGCCGGGTCGGCGTCGGAATGGCCGAAGACATGCAGGCCATCGCGGAAGGGCAGTTCGGCGATGTCGCAGAGATGCGCGTCGAGCCGCGTCAACGCCTCGCTCATCGACATGTCCGGCGCGACGCCGCAGGAGGCCGCGAGCCCACTCGCTTCGGCCCGCGCCCGGATTTCTGCGGCGGCGACGTCGGCGCGGCGCGGATCCAGCACCTGCGCCTGCGAGAATTCCTCGACGAGATCGCGCAGCAGCGCGGTTTCGCCGGCGGCCTCGGCTTCGGCCAGCGGCGGCGGCAGATGGCCGAGCGTAAGGGCTGAGAGCCGCCGCTTGGCGGGCGCTGCTTCGCCGGGATCGTCGACAACATAAGGGTAGATCACCGGCAGCCCGCCGACAGCCAGGCGCGGCCAGCAGCCGGCCGAGAGCGCCACCGCCTTGCCCGGTAGCCATTCCGTCGTGCCGTGCGTGCCGAGATGGATCAGCGCGTCGATGGCTTCGGACTGGCGCAACGCAAGGTAGAAGGCGAGATAGCCGTGACCGGGCGGCGCGTCGGGGTCGTGATAAACAGCCTTGCGGTCGGGCGTCGCATCGCGTGGCGGTTGCAGGGCGACGATGAGCTTGCCATGGCGCACGGCGCGGAAGCGGAAGGCGCCGTCGCGGCAGGCTGGATCGGCCTCAGGCGCGCCATGGGCGGCGAGGAGTGTTTCGCGGGCGGGGGCAGGGATCGCGGCGAGCCAGTCGCTATAGGCTGTGAGCGGAATGCTCAGCTCGGCAGCCCCGGTAGTGAGGGCTGCCATCAAGCTAGCCCCCTCATTCATATCTGCGCTGTCATCTCGGACAAGACGCGTCAGCGGCGTCGATCCGGGATCCATGCCAAAACGTCGCTCGGAAAGGTTCAGGCATGAATCCCGGGTTTCCGTTTGGTCGCCCGGGATGACGATGGAGGATAACGGTCCAACCTCATATCCCGCCTCGGCCAGCAATTCCCGGATCGCCGTCACGCTCGCCGGCGTGTCGAGCCCGACGGCGAAGCCGGCCCGGCCGCCGCGCGCGGGATAGTCCGACATCACCAGCGCCAGCCGGCGCTCCGCTGCAGGCTTCAGTGCGAGAGCGATCCAGCCGGCCGCGAGATCGGCCAGCGCGGCGATGCCCTCGGCATCCGGCACCAGCCGGCGGATGGTAAGCCCGGTCGCCGGGTCATTCTCCTCCGCCTTGAAGGCGACTGGAATGGCGCCGATGCGTCCGTCGAATTCCGGCAGCGCCACCTGCATGGCGAGATCGGCGGCGGAAAGGCCGCGCGGCGAGGCGTCCCAGGCCTCGCGCGGACTGCCGACGGGCATGGCCTGCAGGATCGGGCAATTGGCGGCGTCGAGCACGAAATCGGTGCCTTCGCGAGCAGAGAAGGCGGTGGTGGTGACGATCAGTTCGGGTCTGCGGGTCGCGATCAGCGCTGCGAGCTCCGCCGTGACGGTCGGGTCCTTCAGGCTGGTCAGGGCTAGGGGCAGGGGCGCGAGGCCGCGGGCGGCGAGGGCGGCGGTCATCGCCTCGGCCATAGCCGTGTCGCCGGCCGCGACGCCGGAGCGGTAGAGCAGGATCGGGACGAGCGGCCGGCCGGCGGGCAGCGTGGCGAGTGCATCGCGCCAGGGCGAGGGCGAGCCTTTGGGGCCGAGGGCGAAGAACGCCGGCAGGACCAGCGGCACAAGGTCGGATGGAAGTCCTCGCCCTGCAACATGAAGCCCGATCCGCGCCAGCAGCCGCCGCATGTTCTCGGCGCCGCCGCCTGCCTGGAAATAGGCCAGAAGCGCTTCCGCAAGCTCCGCCGGCACCGTCGCATGCTCGCCGAGCCGCGGATCGTCGCGCTCGTCGCCGGGCAGGATCGCGAGCGGGATTCCCTTCTCGCGGCAGGCCGCCCCGAGCTGCTCGATGCCATAGCGCCAGTAGTCCAGCCCGCCGAGGCAGCGCAGCAGCACGAAGCGGCAATGCGCGGCCGTCTTCTCGATCAGGAAGTCGACCGAGAGCGGGTGTTTCAAGCGTCGGAGCGGCGCGAGCCGAACGGACAGGCTGCTGTCACCTGCCGCCACCGCCAGCGCCGAGAGGTCGCTGTCGGTGAAGGACAGGACAAGCACATCTCCCGGCGGCAGGGCGAGATCGACGGCGTCTTCGCCGTCGTCGAGCCTGATCTCGCTGGTCGGGAGAAGATGCATCGGCCGATGTTACGCCCCCGCGAGAGCCGCTTCCACGGCCTTGAGATCGAAGCCCTTGAGCCCGATCACGGTGAGGCGTCCGTCGCGCGACTCGCTCGCGCCCCAGGGCCGGTCGAAATGATGGCCGACGCGCCGGCCGACGCCCTGCACCACGAGCCGCATCGGCTTGCCCGGCACGGCGGTGAAGCCCTTGAGCCGCAGCACGCCCTCGGCCTCGGCGGCCCTGGCGACGCGCGCCGTGAGCTCCTCGGGGGACAAGCCGGCCGGCAGCGGCACGGCGACCGAGTCGAAATCGTCATGGTCGTGATCGTGCTCGCCCTCGCCATGATGCGAGGGGCGGGCGGCGAGGTCGCTTTCGGCCGCGGCACCGAGGCCGACGATCAGCGCCGGCTCGACCTTGCCATGGGCGGTCTCGACGATCTTGATTGCCTTGGGCAGATGCTCGGCAATCTCGGCCTTGACCCGCGCCCGGCCGGCCTCGTCGATGAGGTCGCTCTTGTTGAGCAGGATGAGATCCGCGCAGAGGATCTGGTCCTCGAACACCTCTTCCAGCGGGTTGTCGTGATCGACCGAGGCGTCGGCGGCCTTCTGCGCCGCGAGCGCCTCCGGATCATCGGCGAACTGGCCCTCGGCCACCGCCGGCCCGTCGACCACGGCGATGACGCCGTCGACCGTGACGCGCGAGCGGATCGCCGGCCAGTTGAAGGCGGTGACGAGCGGCTTCGGCAGGGCGAGGCCGGAGGTCTCGATCAGGATGTGCTCGGGCGGGTTCGGCCGATTCAGCAGCTTCTCCAGCGCCGGCACGAAATCGTCGGCGACGGTGCAGCAGATGCAGCCATTCGGCAGCTCGACCACGTCCTCGTCGCTGCAGCCGGCGATGCCGCAGCCCTTGAGGAATTCGCCGTCGAAGCCGAGATCGCCGAATTCGTTGACGAGCACGGCGAGCTTCTTGCCCTGCGCGTTTTCGAGGAGGTGGCGCACCAGCGTCGTCTTACCGGCGCCGAGGAAGCCGGTGATGATCGTGCAGGGTGTCTTGCCGAGATTGGCGGTCTGCGGAGCGTTCATGATGTCATCCTTGCTGGCGCGCCGGCAAAGGCGGCACGCGCGCGACCACGCCCTTGCGGAAGGACTGCGGTCGTTCTTTCCAGGGAACGATGCCGTTGGCGCTGGCGGCATAGGCCTCCGCCGCGCCGACGATCTCGTCGAGATGGGTGTCGGTGTCGAGATCGCCGATCAGATAGGTCCATTTCCCGTCGGCGCTGAGCGCGATGGTGCAGGGCCGCTTGCAGACGGCGAGGCATTCGACGGGCAGCACGGGGATCGTGCTGCCCTTGGCTGCGAGCTGCGCGGCGAGGCGTTCGGCCAGCGCCAGCCCCGGCTGGTCGTAACCATCGGGGAGGTCGGCGCGGGCCCGGCGGCAGGCCGTGCAGACATGGATGGTGAGGTCGCCCTCGGACATCTGGTTTGCCTTTCGCGCGGCGCCCGAAGGCGCCGCTATCCTCAGGCCGCAGCCGCGCGGCGGCTCATCCAGGGCCAGAGCGTCCCGACCATGAAGGCGGTGACCAGCCAGAGCGCGGCCTGGATGCCGAGCGACAACGAGGTGAAATGCGCCGCGAGCTCGGCCGGCACCTTGCTCTCCGGCGTCGGCGCATGCGGAGCCCCGACGAGATGCGGCAGCAGGATCACGACGACGGCCAGGAGCTTGAGCCAGGGCGCCTCGTAGCGCAGGAACAGGAACAGCCCGATCGCGGTGGCGATGGTGGTCGCGAGCCACCAGAGCTGGCGCGCCTGCAGGGCGGCCGAGGCGGCTCCCGGCAGTTCCGGCGCGAGCCCCATTCCCGGCGCGAGGCCGAAGGCGAGGAAGCCGCAGGCACCCCAGATCAGCGCGCGGCGCGGGTCGATGCTGTCGCCGGCTGCGATCATGCCGGCCAGCAGCAGCGCCGCGAAGCCGATCGCGGTTCCGATGGTGGCGGCGCTGGTGAAGAGCATGCGCTGAGTGCCGTCCTGCGGCTTCCATTCGTCATGCTCCGCCCCTTCGGCGTGATCGGCGCCGCCATGGACGAGGATGATGCGGGCTTCGCCCTGCGCGAAGGCGAGATGCGCTCTCGCTCCGTCGCGCATGGCGTTTTCATAGGTTTCCGCCTTGAGGATCAGCGGGGTGGTGGTGACATGCTGAAGGGCGGCGATGATTAGCCCAGCCAGGAGCCCGGCCAGGATGCTGACCGTGAGAACACGCGTGACCATGATGGCTTTCCCTCAGTGGCAGGGAAAGGCGAGGCCGTGGCGGGTGTCGTGCGCGGCGTTGTGGACATTCGTCGAGGCCGCGAAACCGGTCGTATAGACCAATGCGATTCCGACGATGAGGGCGGCGGCGACTGCCTTCGCCCGCTCCGAGACGCTGATCTGCGAGGTGGAAACCGAAACGGTATTCATGACTGTTCTCCGTAGCCGCCCCGCCGGCAGCCGGTTGGATCGTTGCGGGTCGACGGCAGGTCTCCTGGCTCGCGGATTTGGCGCCCTTGTGCCGCCTTCCCGGAGCGTGCGCTCCAGTGGCCGATGGCGAAGGACATCCGCTTACAGTTGCGGGGGCAGCCGCGGTCTCGCACCGCGTTCCCTTTTCACCTCCTCGCGGAGGCACCGTCAGCGACGATCATTAGCCTTCGGCGGACTGCTGTGCAATGCAGGAACGGTCCGACACATACACGCTGTCATCCCGGCCGGAGCGCAGCGAAGAGCCGGGATCCATGCCTGAACCTTCTTCGGAAGCGCTCCGGCATGGATCCCGGGTCTCCCTTCGGTCGCCGGGGATGACGCCGAACGAACGCGAAGCCGCCGATGCAGCCCGCCGAAATCCCCCATCTCACCCTCGTCCTCGGCGGCGCCCGCTCCGGCAAGAGCCGCCATGCCGAGGCGCTGATCGAGGCCCAGCCGGCGCCCTGGACCTATATCGCCACCGCGCAGGCCTATGACGACGAGATGCGCGATCGGATCGCCGAGCATCGCGCCCGCCGGCCCGCCGGCTGGCAGACGGTCGATGCACCGCTCGATCTGGCCGAGGCCATCGCCGCCCAGCCGGCGGGCCGTCCGATCCTGGTCGACTGCCTGACGCTGTGGCTGACCAACCTCATCCTCGCCGAGCGTGACACGGCCGCCGCCCGCGAAGCCCTCATCGCCGCCTGCGAGCGCGCCTCCGCCCCGCTCGTGCTGGTCGGCAACGAGGTCGGCCTCGGCATCGTGCCGGAGAACGCGCTCGCCCGCCGCTTCCGCGACGAGGCCGGACGGCTGCATCAGGCGCTTGCGGCGCGCGCAGCCAGCGTGGTCTTCATGGTCGCCGGATTGCCGATGCGCGTGAAATGATGCGGATGAAAAGATGACCGACAGCGAAGACGCCGCCCGCCACAAGGCGAAGATGGAGAAGCGCAAGGCGGTGCAGGACGCCGAGGTCGCTTCCAAGACGCAGGAAAAAGGACTGCTCATCGTCAATACCGGCCCCGGCAAGGGCAAGTCCACGGCGGCCTTCGGCCTGATCTTGCGGGCGCTCGGCCATGGCTGGCACATCGGCGTGGTGCAGTTCATCAAGGGCGCCTGGTCGACCGGCGAGCGCCGGGCGCTCGAAGCCTTCGGCGATCAAGTGAGCTGGCACAGCATGGGCGAGGGCTTCACCTGGGAGACGCAGGACAAAGCCCGCGACATCGCCGCCGCCGAGCGCGCCTTCGCCAAGGTCAGGGAGTTGATGGCCGATCCCGAGATCAGATTGCTGGTGCTCGACGAGCTCAACATCGCCCTGCGTTACGACTATCTGCCGCTCGCCGAGGTGGTCGAGGTGCTCCGCGCCCGCCGCCCCGACCTCCACATCGTCGTCACCGGCCGCAACGCCAAGCCAGAGCTGATCGAGGCGGCCGACCTCGTCACCGAGATGACGCTGGTGAAGCACCACTTCGCCGCCGGGGTGAAGGCGCAGGAAGGCATCGAGTTCTAAGGTTGCCTCGCAGGTTGGCACGGGAAGCCGGAAGCGTCGTCTTTCTGGGACGTGACTTCGGAGGTCCCGGTCGAGGCGCGAGGATCCCTCTCCTGGAAGGAGAGGGCAGGGCGAGGTGTGGGTGGTCGGACCAGTTCCGTGAGGGCTCCCGGCGGGTCGGGTTCAAGCCGACGTTTTCGCTCGGAACACCTTACCCCTACTCCTCTCCTTTCCAGGAGAGGAGTTCCCGAGCCCCTTGACGAGGGCGGCATTCGCTCTCAAATTGAATCTGAATTCAAGTTCAATTCGGAGCCCGCATGGCCGACGGAACGCCAAAGCAACCGCGCAAGGCCGGGAAGCGGGAGGCGATCCTCTCTGCCGCGCGCGGGATCGTCTCCGAAATCGGCTTCCACGAGACCTCGATCGCCGCGGTGGCCTCCGCCAGCGGCGTCTCGACCGGCAGCGTCTATTCCTATTTCTCCTCCAAGGCCGAGCTGATGGCCGAGATCGTCGCTATCGTCTCGACGCGCGAGCTCGCCGTGCTGCGCGAGATCGCCGCGAGCGATGCTCCCGTCACCGAGCGCCTGACCGCCGCGGTCGAGGCTTTCGCCCGGCGCGCCTTCGCCAATCGCCGCCTAGCCTGGTCGATGATCGCCGAGCCTGCCGACCCGGCGGTCGACGCGACACGGCTTGACTATCGCCGCGAGATCGCCGGCATTTTTCGCGCGCTCGTCGTCGAAGGCGGGAGACAGGGCGTCTTCCGTACCGTCGATTCGGATGCCGCCGCCGCGATGATCGTCGGCGGCTTCATGGAGGCGCTGATCGGCCCGCTCTCGCCGGAACGCTCGATCAGCCCCGAGCGTGGCCGCGAGATTGCGGCTGCGCTCGCCGATCTCTCCCTCGCCGCGCTGATCTCCCGTGAAGGACAGGCCGCATGACCACGCTCGATGCTTACGGCTACGACACCCATGAGGTGCTGAACCAGGCACCCGCGCTGGCGGATTATGACGCCTATGCCGCCGACCCGGCGCTTGGGCGCATTCTCGATGCCTTCGGCGCGGGCTGGTTCCGCGAGCAGGCGGGCGTGGTCGGTGGCCATGTCGGGTCGCAAGCGGTGCAGGACCTGGCGCGGCAGGCCAATCGCAGCCTGCCGGAATTGCGCACGCATGATCGCTGGGGCCGCCGCGTGGATCAGATCGAGTTCCATCCGGCCTGGCACGAATTGATGGGGCTCGCCATGCGCGACGAGTTCCATTCCTTGTGCTGGACCAAGCCGCGCCAAGGCGCGCAGGTGGCGCGTGCCGCCGTCTCCTATCTCTGGAACCAGGGCGAGAACGGCATCTGCTGCCCGCTCGGCATGACCTATTCGGCGATTCCCGTGCTGCGGCGCGATTCCGCGCGCTGGGCCGAGTTCGGCCAGCTGGTCACCTCGTCGGAGTACGACCCGCGCCCCCTGCCGGCCACGCAGAAGCGCGGCGGCACGGTCGGCATGGCGATGACCGAGAAGCAGGGCGGCTCGGATCTCCGCCAGACCCAGACGGTCGCGACGCGCAATGCCGATGGAACGTATTCCCTCACCGGCCATAAATGGTTCTTCTCCGTCCCGCATTCCGACGTGTTCCTGACGCTCGCGCGGACGGAGGAGGGGGTCTCCTGCTTCGTCGTGCCGGGCTGGCTGCCGGATGGCTCGCGCAACCGGCTGCAGATCCAGCGGCTCAAGGACAAGTGCGGCAACAAGTCGAATGCCTCCTCCGAGGTCGAATTCCGCGGCGTCCTCGCCCACCTCATCGGGGAGCCCGGTCACGGCATCCGCGCCGGGCTGGAGATGAACCACTATACCCGCCTCGATTTCGCCGTCGGCTCGGCCGGGTTGATGCGCCATGCGGTGGCGCAAGCCGCGCATCACACGGCCCATCGCCGCGCCTTCCAGAAGGCACTGATCCACCAGCCGATCATGGCGAATGTGATCGCCGATCTCGCTCTGGAGGCCGAGGCCTCCGCCTGGCTCGCCTTCCGCTTCGTCCATGCGCTCGATCGCGAAGGCGAGAGCGAGGCCGAGAAGCTGCTCGGCCGCATCGGCGCGCCGATCGCGAAATACTGGAATTGCAGGCGCGTCACGCCGGTCGTCGCCGAGGCGCTGGAATGCCATGGCGGCAACGGCTTCATCGAGGACCATCTGATGGCGCGGCTCTATCGCGAGGCGCCGCTCAACGGCATCTGGGAAGGCACGGGCAATGTCGTCTGCCTCGACGTGCTCCGCTCGATCCGCCGCTATCCCGATTGCGTGCCGGCCCTGCTCGACGAATTGCGCGCCGCCCGCGGCAACGATCCGCGCTACGACGCCTTCCTCGCCGAGCTTGAGACCGATCTCGTCGACGTGCTCAGGCACGAGCATCTGGCGCGACGCTTCGTCGAGCGGATGGCGCTGGCCCTGTCGGCCTCGCTCTTGATCCGCCACGCGCCGCACGGGGTCGCCGACGCCTTCGTCGCCTCGCGGCTGGCCGGCGGCTGGTCGGGACATTTCGGCTCGCTGCCGCAGGGCGTCGATCTGCAGGCGATCGCGGGGAGAGCCGTGCCCGTTCCCAACTAGGCGGTCACAGGATGGCTGTTGCCGCGAGCAGCGCTGCAAGCACCCAGAGCAGGCCGCAGGAGCGCCGATAGAGTGTAAGCGCTCGCCTGATATCGGCCGCATTCGCTTCGGCCCGGCCATCGCCCATCCAGTGATCCTCGACGCGGGTCTCGCCATAGACGCGCGGCCCGGCGAGGCGCAGGCCCAGCGCTCCCGCCATGGCCGCCTCCGGCCAGCCGGCATTGGGCGAGCGGTGCTTGCCCGCGTCGCGCCGCACGGCCCCCCAGGCATTGCGGGCATCGGCTGTCCGGTCGAGAGCGGTGGAGGCGACCAGCAGCAGCGCCGTCAGCCGCGAAGCGGGCAGGTTGACGAGATCGTCGAGCCGGGCTGCCGCCCAGCCGAAGGCGAGATGGCGCGGCGTGCGATGGCCGATCATCGAATCGGCGGTGTTGATCGCCTTGTAGGCGGCGATGCCCGGCAATCCGCCCGCGCCGAGCCAGAAAGCCGGCGCGACGATGCCGTCGGAAAAATTCTCGGCGAGGCTCTCGATGGCGGCGCGCGACACGCCTGCCTCGTCCAGCGTCTGCGGATTGCGCCCGACGATCATCGCGACGGCTCGACGGCCGCCGTCCAGCCCCTCGCGCTCCAGCCCTTCGGCAACACGAGCGACATGTTCGTGGAGGCTGCGCTGGGCGATGAGCGTCGAGGCGAGGAGCGCGAGCGGGATCAGGCCGAGCAGTCCGAAGGAGAGGCACAGGCGCTGGGCCAGTGCGGACAAGGCGATGATGACGGCGAGCAGCAGGGCCAGCGCCAGCGCGCCCATGGCCTTGCGTGTGACGAAGGAGGCGGCCTCGCGGTTCAGCACTCGATCAAGCATGCCGATCCATCGTCCGATCCAGGTGACGGGATGGCCGATTGCGGCATAGAAGCGCGAGGGATAGCCGAAGGCCGCCTCGATCGCGAGGGCAAGCACGAGCAGCGGCAGGCTGGCGGAGAGGTTCATGCGGAGCGCGGGCGCGATTGGGGCTGGAGACTTGGCTGAGGACGGCATCTGGCATGGCGGTGATCTCGCCACGGCTCGCGCGCTCTTTCCGGATGCGCCCGGGCCCTGGATCGATCTCTCCACCGGGATCAATCCGATCCCCTATCCGCTTCCGGAGCTGCCGTTAAGCCTGTGGACGCGCCTGCCGGGCGCCGATGACGAGGCCGCGCTCCTCGCTGCGGCCCGCGCCGCCTATCGGGTGCCGGGCGATGCCGGTATCGTCGCCGCGCCCGGCACGCAGATCCTGATCGAATTGCTGCCCCGTCTGGCGCCGGCGGGTCCAGTCGCCATCCTCGGTCCGACCTATGCCGAGCATGCCCATGCCTGGCGCAAGGCAGGCTATGTCGTCACCGAAGCGGCAAGGCCCGAAGAGGCGGCGGCGACCCTCGTCGTGGTCAATCCCAACAACCCTGACGGGCGGCTGCTCTCGCGGGCGGAAATCGCGGAGCTTGCGGCGCGCTGCGCTGCCCGCGGCGGCCTGCTCGTCGTCGACGAAGCCTTCGCCGATTTCACGCCGGAGACCAGCATCCTGCCGGATCTGCCGGCCGGTGTGGTGGTGCTGCGCTCCTTCGGCAAGACCTATGGCTTGGCCGGTCTGCGCCTCGGCTTCGCCATTGGTGCGCCCGATCTGATGGCACGGCTCGCGGCGGCGCTCGGACCCTGGTCGGTCGCCGGCCCGGCTCTGCATCTCGGCGCGCGGGCCTTGGCGGATGCCGCCTGGCTCGCCGATGCCGGTGAAGCGCGGGCGCGGGATGCTGCGCGCCTCGATGCCTTGTTGACGCCGCACGGCCGCGTCGTCGGCGGCACGAGCCTGTTCCGTTTGCTCGAAACGCCGGCAGCACCGGCACTCTTCGCCCGCCTCGGCCGCCACGGAATCTATGTTCGCCGCTTCCAGAATGCGCCGGATCGTTTGCGCTTCGGTCTGCCGGGCGATGACGCTGCTTGGTCGCGCTTGCAGCAGGCGCTGGCCGCCGATGTCCGGCAGGCATCGCCGTCAGCGTGAAGCTTGCATGCGATGGGCGCGGGGACAGCAGCCGGCGCGCCGTCTAACGTCGCCCAAAATGCGGATTCGGGAGGAACGGAACAGATGACGTTGTTGCCAGCGGAGAGCGAGCTGACGATCGGCTTCGCCCACGCCGCCTATCAGTTGCAGGACGAGTTCCTGACGCGCGGACGCGGCGCGAAGCATTTCGAGGTGCGCACCCTCGACGATCTGCGCGAGCGGGCGCCGGAAGCCGATGTCCTGGTCGTCTCGGGCCTCTGGCGCAACGACCTCCTGCCGCGCCTGCCGAAACTGCGTTTCATCCAGTCGGTGAGTGCCGGCACCGACCAGTTCGACAAGGCGGCGCTGGCGGCGGCCGGGGTCCGGCTCGCGAGCGCCCAGGGCAGCAATGAGCGCGCCGTCGCCGAGCATGCAATCTCGCTGATCCTGGCTCTGGCGCGCCAGATCCATTTCGCCCGCGACAACCAGATGGCGCAGCGCTGGCGCCCGATGATCGGCGACCGCGCCCGGCGCGAGGACGAGCTCGGCGGCAAGACGCTGGTGATCGTCGGCCTCGGCCGGATCGGCCTGAGACTCGCGAAGCTGGCCTGCGCCTTCGACATGCGCGTCATCGGCGTGCGCCGCAATCCGGAGGCGCATCCGCATGTCCATGCGATCGTCAAGCCCGACCGCCTCGCCGAGGTCGTGGCGGAGGCCGATTTCGTCGCCCTGACCTGCCCGCTCACCCCCGAGACCGAGGGGCTGATCGACGCCCGCATCCTCGGTGCGATGAAGCCTTCGGCCTTCCTCATCAATGTCGCGCGCGGCAAGGTCGTCGACGAGGCGGCCCTGCTCGGCGCGCTGGCGGGCGGCCAGATCGCCGGCGCCGGGCTCGACTGCTTCCATGAGGAGCCCCTGCCGGCCGCCTCGCCCTTCTGGCGCCTGCCGCAGGTGATCGTCACCCCCCACAGCGCCGGCGAGACGCGGCTCTACGAGCGCAATGTCGTCGACATGCTCCTCGACAATCTCGACAGGCTGGCGCGCGGCGAGCAGAGCCTGCGCAACCAGGTCGTCTAGGGAGGATCGCGGCGTGCCGCCGCATCTCTTCCGGCCGGGCGGGCCGGCGCTGATCCCCGCGCTCGGCGTCACCCAGATCTTTGGCTATGGCGCGCTCTATTACGCCTTCACCGTGCTCGCGCCGCGCATCAGCGCCGAATTCGGCTGGGCGCCGGAATGGACCTTCGGCGGTTTCGCCGTCGGCCTGCTGCTGGGCGGCGCGGTCGCGCCGGTGACGGGGAGCCTGATCGACCGCTACGGCACCCGGCTGGTGATGACGCTGGGTTCTGTCCTGGCTGGGCTTTCTCTGATGGCGCTCGCCGAGGTGCGCGGCATCGTCAGCTATGTCGCGGCGATGGTGGTGCTCCAGGCGGTCACGACCGCGGTGTTCTACGACGCCGCCTTCACGGCGCTGAGTCAGGCGCGTGGCGACCGGGCGCGCCGCGCGATCAGCCAGCTCACCCTGATCGCCGGCTTCGCCTCGACCCTGTTCTGGCCTCTGACCAGCACCCTGCTCGCCATCCTCGACTGGCGCGGCGTCTACCGGCTCTACGGCCTGTCGCAGCTCGTCATCTGCGCGCCGCTGCATCTCGCCTTCCTGCCCGGCCGGGTCCGCCGTGCGGCCGCCCAGCCTGCGGCGATCCCGGACAATGCCGGCGCGATCGCGGCGCCGGCCTATCTCGGGGGCGAGGCGCGCCGTCGCGCTTTCCTGCTGCTGGCGCTCGCCTTCTCGCTGCAGGGCTTCGTCGTCTCCGCCATGGCCGTGCATCTGCTGGCGCTGCTGCGCGGTTTCGGGCTCAGCGCGGCCGTGGCGGTGGGCATCGGCACGATGCTCGGGCCGTCCCAGGTTGCGGGGCGCCTCGTTGAGATGCTGTTCGGGAAGGCCGTGCCGCCGGTGACCACCGCCTGGGTCTCGGCCTGCCTGATGCCGCTCGGCCTCGCGCTCCTGTTGATCGGGGGCGCATTGCCGGCGGTCGCCGGCCTCTTCGCGGTCGCCTTCGGCATCAGCATGGGGCTGGGCTCGATCGTGCGCGGCACGGTGCCGCTCCAGCTTTTCGGGCCGGTCGGCTTCGGTGCGACGATGGGCAAGCTCGCGGCGCCCGGCCTCGTCATCAAGGCGGCAGCGCCACTCGTCTTCGCCGTCGCGCTGGAACGCGGCGGCGTCACGGTCTCGACGCTGGTGCTGATCGTGCTGTCCGCCCTGGCGGCGGCGGCCCTCTTCGTGCTCGCCCGCAGCCGTGCGGCGTAAACCTTCAGGCCAGCATGGTGCGCCACCACCGGCGCGCGGCGTCGCGCGTCCGCATGGCGAAGCCATAGGCCGAGGTTTCCCTGACCCAGCCGAGCATGGTGTCGCGCACCCGCACCACCTGCGCCATGATCCAGGCGAACCAGCGATAGCTCAGCAGCTTCTCGCGCCCGGCCTCATAGATGCGCTCGACCAGGACGAAGCTCATCAGATGCGCGAAGGCGGTCACGACGAGCCCGGGCCAGAACTGTCCGCGCGCGAACAGCAGCAGGCCGAAAATCTTCAGCGGTTCGGCGATCGCGAAGGGGATCGCCAGCGCCAGCAGCACGAGCGGGCGCGGCAGGGCGGCGACTTTCTCCTCCAGCTTTTGCACGACGCGCAAATCGGCAAGCCGGCGGATCAGTGGTCGGTAGAGCGGCCGCAGCAGCTCGTCGAGGACGATGAAGACGACGAGGATCGCGCGCAGCACCGCGAGCAGCCCGCGCTTGAGCGGGCCGCGCTTCGGCGCGGGCGGAGGCGAAAACGGATCGGACATCGCAGCCGGATTCATAAGCCTGAATTGATGGCGTTTCAAAGCCTGCGGCGCGGCGCATCCGGGACATGCCCCGCTCAGCGGCGCGCATCCTCCTTGAGCATCGCCGCGCCCTTCTCGGCGATCATCATGGTCGGGTTGGCGGTGTTGCCCGAGGTGATGGCCGGCATCACCGAGGCATCGATGACGCGCAGCCCGCTCACGCCGCGCACCTTGAGCCTTTCGTCCAGCACGGCGAGGGGATCGTCGGCGCGGCCCATCTTCGCCGTGCCGACGGGATGGAAGATCGTCGTGCCGAGCTTGCCGGCGGCCTCCAGCAGCGCCGCGTCGGAATCGGCGGCCGCGCCCGGCAGATATTCCTCCGGCCGGAAGCGGGCGAGCGGCGCCTGCGCCACGATCCGCCGCGTCAGCTTCAGCGCATCGATTGCGACCTGCCGATCCTCCTCCGTATCGAGATAGTTCGGGGAAATGACCGGTCCGTCATAGGGATCGGCCGAACGCAGATGCACGCTGCCCCGGCTCGACGGCCTGAGATTGCAGACGCTCGCCGTGAAGGCGTCGAAGGGATGCAGGCCCGATCCCCAGCTATCCAGCGACAGCGGCTGGAAATGATATTGCAGATTCGCCGTCGCGTAGTCCGGCGAGGATTTGGCGAAGGCGCCGACCTGCGAGGGCGCCATGGTCAGGGGGCCGGTGCGCAGCGCCGCCCATTCCAGCGCCATCAGCGGCCGGCGCCAGAGCCTCGCATAGTCGCTGTTCAGCGTCTTGACGCCATGGACCTTGTAGACCGGCCGGATCTGCAGATGGTCCTGCAGGTTCGCGCCGACGCCGGGCGCATCGACCCGCGTCTCGATCCCGAGCGACTGGAGATGGGCGCCGCCGCCGATGCCGGAGCGCTCGAGCAGGAGCGGGGAGGCGACGGCGCCGGCCGACAGCACCACCTCGCCGCGCACCTCCACCCTGAGCTTCTCCGCGCTCGGCGTGCCCGCGCCATGGGTGAATTCGACGGCGGTCGCGCGGCCCTCCTCGAAGACGATGCGCTCGACATGCACCCGCGTCTCCAGCCGCAGATTGCTGCGGTCACGCTGGTCGAGCAGCGGCTTCAGAAAGGCGTTGAAGGCGCTCAGCCGCCGTCCGCGCCGCTGGTTCACCTGGAAATAGGAGGAGCCTTCATTGTCGCCGGTGTTGAAATCCGGGATCTTGGCGATGCCGGCCGCCTCGGCCGCGTCGCGGATGGCGTCGAGAATCGCCCAGCGCACCCGCGGATGCTCGACGCGCCATTCCCCGCCGGCCCTGTGCAGCCCGCCGGGCGGCGGCGCGATATGGTCCTCATGTCTGAGGAAATAGGGCAGCACATCGTCCCAGCCCCAGCCTGTGAGGCCGCGCTGCCGCCAGCCATCGTAATCGGCCGCCTGGCCGCGCATATAGACCATGGCGTTGATCGCCGACGAGCCGCCGACGACCTTGCCGCGCGGATAGGCCAGCACCCGGCCGCCGAGCCCCGCTTGCGGCTCGGTCTGGAACATCCAGTCGGCGCGCGGATCGCCGATGGCGAAGAGATAGCCGACCGGAATGTGGAACCAGATCCAGTCATCCTTGCCGCCGGCCTCCAGCACCATGACTTTCTGTTTCGGGTCGGCCGCCAGCCGGTTGGCGACGACGCAGCCGGCCGAGCCCGCACCGATGACGACATAGTCGAAAGTGCCGATCAGGCGGCGGTCGGTCGAAGGCGTATCGGGCATGGCGTTTCCAAGAATCCGGCTGCGAGCCTGCCTGTTCGCCGGCAGTGGATGTGCAATCTGACATAGGTCGGAACGCCGTGTCAGCGCGTGCTTGTGCACATCCATGCTGCTTCTCTGCGGCGCCCCGGACCCTGAGGGCGGATCGCGTTCCGCCGGGCTGGACGCGCGTTAACGGTCTCGCTCTGCCTGCAGAACCCACCGCTGCAGACTTGTCATCGCCGCGACGATGTGGCCGAAGATGAGATGGCCGGCGTTCGCATGCATCCGTTTCGCGACGGGAAGCAAGGCGTGGCCCTGGCGTCGAAGCTCCCGCTGCCGTTGATCCGAGAATGAGCGCCATGACTGAGATCCTGCCGGATGCGGCGGCGAAGAAACTGCTGCAGGGCGTGTCGGACCGCAGCTTCCGGGTCGGGATCATCGGGCTGGGCTATGTCGGCGTCCCGCTCGCCCTGGCCGCTCTCCGTGCCGGATTCCAGGTGCTCGGCTTCGATATCAACTCCGCCCGCGTCTCCGAGCTCAACGAGGGCAGGACCGGCATCAAGCATATTCAGGCCGACGATCTTGCGGGGGCAGCGAAGGCGGGGCGCTTTCTCGCCACGGATGATTTTTCGCAGCTGGACGAGCCCGATGGCCTCATCATCTGTGTGCCGACGCCCCTCACGCGCCACCGCGAGCCGGATCTGAGCTTCATTGTCCGGACCGCGGAAGCGATAGCGCGACGTTTGCGGAAGGGGCAGTTCATCGCGCTGGAGTCCACGACCTACCCAGGGACCACCGAGGAAGTCCTCAAGCCGATCCTCGAACGTACCGGCTTGAAAAGCGGGACGGATTTCTACCTGGCCTTCTCGCCCGAGCGGGAAGATCCGGGCAATCAGCGCTTTGGCACCGCTTCGATCCCAAAGGTCGTCGGTGGCGACGGCCCTGAGGCGCTCGCGATAGCGCAGGCCTTGTACGGCGAACTCGTCGTTCAGACCGTGCCGGTCTCGTCGACCTCAGTGGCCGAAGCCGTCAAGCTGACAGAGAATATCTTCCGTTCGGTCAATATCGCCCTCGTCAACGAGCTGAAGTCGATCTATGCGGCGATGGGCATCGATATCTGGGAGGTTATCGACGCGGCCAAGACCAAGCCATTCGGCTTCATGCCGTTTTATCCTGGGCCCGGACTGGGGGGGCACTGCATCCCGATCGATCCCTTCTATCTCTCTTGGAAAGCACGGGAATACGGAATCACCGCGCGCTTCATAGAGCTGGCCGGCGAAATCAACACGGCGATGCCGCATCTGGTTGTTGAACGGCTGGCGCAGGGTTTGGATCGGCATTTTGCGCGCGGATTGAATGGGGCGCGGATTCTTGTCATCGGCGCCGCCTACAAGAAGAACGTCGACGACATGCGCGAAAGCCCGTCACTGCGCCTGATCGAGCTGATCGAGCAACGCGGCGCCCAGGCGTCCTACCACGACCCGCATGTTCCCATCATCCCGCATACGCGGGAGCATGGCAGCCTGGCCGGGCGTCGCTCCATCGCGCTGGCTTCCGGGACGATCGGCAGTTTTGATGCAGTGCTCATCGCGACCGATCATGATGCGGTCGACTATAGGAGACTCGTTGCGGAGGCGCGCCTCGTCGTCGACACGCGCAATGCCTGTGAACGCAACGGCGCGCTCGCGGACAATGTCATCAAGGCGTGACGTCCTGATGCCGTTCGACCGGTCCGGGACAGGATTGTTATCCCTCCGGCCTCTTGCCACCAGGCCCGGCGAGTTGCGATGAGAGGAGCTGCGATGTCTTTTCATGAGTGCCGCCGTTGAATCACAGCCTGTCGTTGAACCGTGTCGTCGTGACGGGAGCCGCGGGCTTTATCGGCCTTCATGTCGCGGAGGCGCTGCTGGAGCGTGGCGTCGAGGTCATGGGCGTCGATGCGCTCGTCCCCTACTATGACCCGGCGTTGAAGCAGGCGCGCCTCGCCCGGCTGCTGGGCCGCAACGGCTTTTCCTTCGAGCAGATCGACATCGCCGATCATGACGCCTTCGATGCTGCGATCGGTGCATTCCGCCCCGATGCGATCATCCATCTGGCGGCGCAGGCGGGTGTCCGCTACTCGCTTGAAAATCCGCGCGCCTATGCCAGCGCCAATCTCGACGGTTTTCTCTCGGTGCTGGAGGCGAGCCGCCGGCATGCCGTCGGCCATCTCGTCTATGCCTCCTCGAGTTCCGTCTATGGCGCGAATGCGAAGGTGCCGTTCAGCGAGCATGACGGCGCCGACCATCCGGTTTCCCTTTACGCCGCGACCAAGCGGGCGAACGAGCTGATGGCGCATTCCTATGCCCATCTCTACGGGATTCCGATGACGGGGCTGCGGTTCTTCACGGTCTACGGGCCCTGGGGCAGGCCGGACATGGCGTATTTCAAATTCACCAAGGCGATCCTCGAGGGCAGACCGATCGACGTCTATGCCGAAGCGCAGATGAGCCGCGACTTCACCTATGTCGATGATATCTGCGAAGCGATCGTGCGCCTTGCCGCGCAGCCCGCGGCGGCGAACCCGGCTTTCGACCCCGGGCGCCCCGATCCGGCGACATCCACGGCGCCATGGCGCATCTACAACATCGGCAACCACACCCCGGTGGCGCTCTCGCACTTCATCGACGTGGTTGAAGCCGCCTGCGGGCGCAAGGCGATCAGGCGCCACCTGCCCGCGCAGCCCGGCGACGTGCCGGCGACCTATGCCGACGTGGCCGATTTGGCCGCCGCGGTCGATTTCCGGCCGGATACGCCGATCGAGGTCGGCATTCCCCGCTTCGTCGCCTGGTTTCGCGATTTCTACCGCGTCTGAGCCGGGAGGCGGGCCCAGTTCGAGCCGCATCGCGTCGCGCGAATCGAAGGCAGCCACTGCTGGCATCTGACCGCGTCGCGGCAGCCATGACCGGGGCCGCCTTGCTCCGCACAGGCCGTCTGCGCGATAAGCGATGTGCCGCGTCTTCGGTGTCCGAGCCCAACGGAGTCTCGATGAGTTTCGCGAATATCCACGAGCACGGCCTGGTTCGCCTCGCCTGCGCCGCGCCGCGGCTGAAGGTGGCGGATCCGGCTTTCAACGTCGCGGAGACGGTGAAGCTGCTGCGCCGGGCCGATGAAGGCGGCGCCTCGCTCTGCCTGTTCCCGGAGCTCGGCATCAGCGCCTATGCTATCGACGACCTCCTGCAGCAGAACGCGCTGCTCGACGCGGTGAGCGCGGCGCTGGCGCGACTCGTCGAGGAGAGCCGCAGCCTGCGTTGCGTCGCGGTCGTTGGCGCGCCGCTGCGGGTCGAGGGGCGGCTGTTCAATTGCGCCGTCGCGATCCATCGCGGCCGCATCCTCGCCGTGGTGCCGAAGACCTATCTGCCGAACTATCGCGAATTCTACGAGCGCCGCCAGTTCGCTTCGGGCGAGCGGGCAGGGGCCCTCTATATCGACCTCTGCGGCCAGGAGGTGCCTTTCGGCACGGATCTCCTGCTGGCGGCGAGCGATGTCCCGGACTTCATCGTCCATATGGAGATCTGCGAGGATGTCTGGACGCCGATCCCGCCCTCGTCCTTCGGCGCGCTCGCCGGCGCGACCGTGCTGCTGAACCTCTCGGCCAGCAACGTCACCATCGGCAAATCCGACTGGCGCCATGCCCTGTGCAAGGCCCATTCGGGGCGCTGCATCGCGGCCTATGCCTATTCCGCCGCCGGCACGGGCGAGTCGACCACCGATCTCGCCTGGGACGGGCAGGCGATGATCTACGAGAACGGCGCGCTGCTGGCCGAAGCCGAGCGCTTCGCCGCCGAGCCGGAGCTTATCCTCGCCGATATCGACCTCGAGCGGCTGGCGATGGACCGCATTCGCCAGAACACCTTTGGCGACAGCATCGACGTTCACCGCGAGAAGCTCGCCTTCCGCCGCATCGACTTCGCGCTGGAACCGGACCGGGAGAGCGATCTCGGCCTTGCCCGCGCCGTGGAACGCTTTCCCTTCGTGCCGAGCGACGATGCGCGGCTGAGCGAGCTCTGCTTCGAGGCCTACAACATCCAGTCGCATGGCCTGCGCAAGCGGCTGGAAAGCACGCGGATCGACAAGGTGGTGATCGGCGTCTCCGGCGGCCTCGACTCGACGCAGGCGCTGATCGTCGCGGCCCATACCTTTGATGCGCTCGGGCTGCCGCGCGAGAACATCCTCGCCTATACGCTGCCGGCTTTCGCCACCAGCCAGGGCACCAAGGACAATGCCTGGCGCCTGATGCGGTCGCTCGGCGTCAGCGCCGAGGAAATCGACATGACGCCGGCCTGCCGGCAGATGCTGGTCGATATCGGCCACCCCTTCGCCGCGGGCGAGCCCGTCTACGATATTACGTTTGAAAATGTGCAGGCCGGGGCGCGCACTTCCGTGCTCTTCCGCCTCGCCAACCGGCACAATGCGCTGGTGATGGGCACCGGCGATTTGTCGGAGCTGGCGCTCGGCTGGTGCACCTATGGCGTCGGCGATCAGATGTCGCATTACAACGTCAACGGCTCGGTGCCGAAGACGCTGATTCAGCATCTGATCCGCTGGGTGGCGCAGTCCGGCCGCTTCGGCGCGGAGGCTTCGGATGTGATGCTCGACATCCTCGCCACCGAGATCTCGCCCGAGCTGGTGCCCGGTGATGGCGACAAGCCGGCGCAGAAGACCGAGGATTTCGTCGGCCCCTATGCGCTGCAGGATTTCAACCTGTTCTACACGACGCGCTACGGCTTCAGGCCCAGCAAGATCGCCTTCCTTGCCGAACATGCCTGGCGCGATGCCGCCAAGGGCGCCTGGCCGCCCAATATGGAGGAAGGCAAGCGCGTCGCCTACGACCTGCCGGTGATCAAGCGCTGGCTCGGCGTCTTCATCCGGCGCTTCTTCGAGACGAGCCAGTTCAAGCGCTCGGCCATGCCGAACGGCCCGAAGGTCTCGTCAGGCGGCTCGCTCTCGCCGCGCGGCGACTGGCGTGCGCCGAGCGATGCTTCGGCGGCGCCGTGGCTGGCCGATTGGGCGCGCATCCCGGACTGAGCGAAGCAGCGGCGATCGGAGCGGATCGCCCGACCGCCCTTGGTTCGGTGGTGGGGCGCTCAGCTGACGCCGAGCACCCGGATGAGGCCGAGGCTGACTGCCGCCAATGCAAGCAGGGAAAGGGTGACGGCGGCGGTGACCCGCCCGCCGGCTCTGGCAACGACGCGGATATCGACCCCGAGACCCAGGGCCGCCATCGAGACGATGGTGAGGATGGTCGCGGTCGTGGCGATGGGCGCAAGCGCGACTTCCGGGATGAAGCCATGCGTACGCAACGCCGCCATCCCCAGGAAGGCGATGATGAACCACGGCACGAGTTTATTGAAGGCCACGCGTTGCGACGCCGGCTTGACGCCGCCTGTGCCGGTCGCGCTGACATCGTCCCGCAGCCTGTGGCCCAGGATGGAGAGCGCGAGCACGACGGGCCCCAGCATGAGGACGCGGACGAGCTTGACGAGAGTCCCGATCTGCACGCTGGCGGCCGCGACCGGAGCGGTGGCGGCAAGGACCTGGGGGACGGCGTAGACCGTCAACCCGGCGAGAACGCCGTATTGGGTCTCGGACAGGCTCAGGAGCGGGACGAGAAGGGGCAGGCCGAGCACGACCAGAACGCCCAGCACCGCGGTGAAGGCGATGGAGGCGGCCACATCCTTGCCGTCAGCGCCGATGACCGGCGCGACGGCGGCGATGGCCGAGTTGCCGCAGATCGAATTGCCGCAGGCGACGAGGACGGCCATGCGCTTCGGCAGCCCCAGCGCCCGGCCGAGCACGAAGCTGACGACGAGCGCGACCGACACCACCGCCGCGATGCCGGCAATCAAGGCAGGTCCGGCGGCGATGATCATCGCGACATTCAAGGACGCGCCGAGCAGCACGATGGCGATTTCCAGAACGGTCTTCGCCGAGAAGGCGATGCCCGCGCGCCACATTTCGGAGGGCGTCCAGACCGTGCGGACAGCGGTGCCGATCAGGATGGCCAGCACCAGGGCTTCAAGCCAGGCGCGGCCCGTGGCGAAGGCCTCGAGATGCTCCAGCGCGAAGGCGATCGCGCTGATGCCGGCGCAGAGCCCCAGGCCGGGCAGGATTCGCCCCAGGCCCCTCAGCGCTGAAGGGGAGGGCGCGGGCAACGGAGTGACGGAGCGCATATCGGCCATGGGAGAACCTTCTTCTCCGCGGACCTAATCGGAGAAGAATTATGCTGTCTATCGCATTGTTGCGATCATTCCGTTTCATCGGGCCGAACGATTGGCCCGCTTGCGCGTGTTTGCGGAGCCGATGCAGGGCGCTTCGGCAACACCTTCCGATTGGCGTGACCGAGCCATTCTGGCAAATTCAGCTTTCACAATGTTCGCCCGGGGGCAGAAGCCACAGGGAGTTCGTCATGAATCGCTTGCGCTTGACGCTCGAAGCCATCATCGCAAATTCCCGTTGGTTCCTGGCGCCCTTTCTCCTTGGCCTGATCCTCACCCTCGCGGCGCTGCTCTTCAATTTCGCGCTGAAGCTGTTCGATTTTTTCACGAGCGCCCGGATGTCCGATCCGTCCGAAATCATTGTCGGCAGCTTGAAGCTCGTCGACATTGCCTTGACGGCAAATCTGATCGTCATCGTGATCTGCTCGAGCTACGAGAATTTCTTGGCGCCGATCGACGTCCAGCAACGCCCGGCCTGGCCAACCAGCCTGGCAAATGTGGGGTTTTCGGGTCTGAAGCAAAGGCTGCTTGCATCCATCGTCGCCATCGCGGCGGTGAACGTTCTGGAGTGGTTCCTGGATATCGAGAACAGCGCGGATAGTACGAAGCTCGGATGGCTCATCGCCATCATGTTGGGCTTTGCGCTGACGATGCTGCTCATGGCGATCGCGGATCGCGTCGGAGAGGCTGAGCCGCCAAAGCATTAGGGCCAATCGAGGACCGCTGAAGCAGCGGCCACACCCCAACAAAAAACCCGCGGCTCGCGCCGCGGGCTGATCGTCTCGATCTTGGAAGGGCTCAGGCCGCGATCGCGGCCGGGTCCTTCTTCTCCCATTCCTCGCCCCAGATCATCACGGCATGGCCGGGCGAGACCTCGCGGTACTGGCGCACCGGCGGCTCGTAGTCGGGGGCGCGGACCGGGCTCTTGATCTCGTCGTTCGAGACCGGGCGCTTGATCAGGCGCCGGGCCGGATCGGCGACCGGCACGGCGGCCAGCAGGCGCTTGGTGTAGGGGTGCTGCGGGTTCTCGAAGATTGAGACGCGCGGGCCGATCTCGACGATCTCGCCGAGATACATCACCGCCACGCGATGGCTGACGCGCTCCACCACCGCCATGTCGTGCGAGATGAAGAGATAGCCCAGCCCCATGCGCGCCTGCAGGTCGAGCATCAGGTTGACCACCTGCGCCTTCACCGAGACGTCGAGCGCCGAGACCGCTTCGTCGGCCACGATCAGGCGCGGCTCGACCGCGAGCGCGCGGGCGATGCAGATGCGCTGGCGCTGGCCGCCCGAGAACTCGTGCGGGAAGCGGTTGGCCATGTCGGGCGAGAGGCCGACGCGCTTGAGCAGGTCCGCCACCTTGTCGCGCGCCTCCGAGCGGCTGGCAAGGTTGTTGATCAGCAGCGGCTCGGCGATCGCGGTCCCGACATTCATGCGCGGATTGAGCGAGGCGAAGGGGTCCTGGAAGATCATCTGCATGCGCTTGCGCTGCTCGCGCAGGTCATGCTGGTTGAGCTTCAGCACGTCGACGCCGTCGAGCAGCACAGAGCCGGTGAGCGGCTCGATCAGGCGCATCACCGAGCGGCCGGTGGTCGACTTGCCGCAGCCGGATTCGCCGACCAGCGCCAGCGTCTCGCCGGCCTTCAGGCTGAAGGAGACGTTCTCGACCGCATGCACCCGGCCCTTGACCGAGGAGAGCAGGCCGCCGCGGATCTCGAAGCGGGTGGTGAGGCCGGCGACTTCGAGGACGGGACGCTCGGCCGCCTGGACGGTGTCGGGCGTCTCGGTCGGCACGTCGGATTCGCCGGTGGCGCGGTCGACGACCGGGAAGCGCATCGGCCGGGCCTTGCCGATCATCGAGCCGAGCTTCGGCACGGCCGAAAGCAGCGACTTGGTGTAGGGCTTCTGCGGCCGGGCGAAGATGTCCTCGGTCGGGCCGGTCTCGATCTCGTCGCCATTGTACATGACGACGGTGCGGTCGGCGATCTCGGCGACGACGCCCATGTCGTGGGTGATGAAGAGGACGGACATGCCCTCCTCGTCCTGCAGCGTCTTGATCAGCTCCAGGATCTGCGCCTGGATGGTCACGTCGAGCGCGGTCGTCGGCTCGTCGGCGATCAGCAGCTTGGGCTTGCAGGCCAGCGCCATCGCGATCATCACGCGCTGGCGCATGCCGCCCGAGAAGCGGTGCGGATATTCGTGGAAGCGCGACTTCGCGGCGGGGATGCGGACCTTCTCCAGCAGGCGGATCGTCTCGGCCTCGGCCTCGGAGCGCGACAGGCCGCGATGCAGGATCAGCGCCTCGGCGATCTGGAAGCCGATGGTCAGCACCGGGTTCAGCGAGGTCATCGGCTCCTGGAAGATCATCGCGATCTCGTTGCCGCGGATATGGCGCATATCCGCGTCGGGCAGCGTCAGAAGCTCCTTGCCGTTGAGCTTGATCGAGCCTTCGATCTTGCTCGAGCCGGGCGGGGTCAGCCGCATGATCGAGAGCGCGGTGACGCTCTTGCCGGAGCCGGACTCGCCGACGACCGCCAGGGTCTCCTTCGGCTTGATGTCGAAGGAGATGTTGCGGACGACCGACTTCCACTGTCCCTCCACGCGGAAGGAGGTGGTCAGGTTGGAAACGGAGAGGATCGGGGAGGTCATGTCAGGTCCTTCTCTGGATCAGATCACGCGGCGCGGGTCGAGTGCGTCACGCAGGCCGTCGCCGATGAAGTTGATCGACAACACGGTGAGGAAGATCGCGGCACCGGGGAACAACGCCCAGTGCGGCGCGGAATCGAGATGGTCCTTGGCGTCGAACAGCAGGCGCCCCCAGGTCGGGATGTCCGGCGGGAAGCCCAGCCCGAGGAAGGAGAGCGTCGATTCGGCGATGATCGCCGCGGAGACCTCGATCGTCGCCGCGACGATGACGGGCCCGAGCGCGTTGGGCAGGATATGGGCGAACATCTGCCTGAGCTTGGTCGCGCCCTGGGCGCGAGCCGCCTCGACGAATTCCTTCTCGCGCAGCGACAGGAACTGCGCCCGCACCAGCCGGGCGACGGGCATCCAGCGCAGGCCGCCGATGACGACGACGATCAGCACGAAGACGCCGCCCTCGACGCCGAAGAGCGCCTTGAGCTGCTCGCGGAAGAGATAGATCACGAGCAGCAGCAGGGGCAGCTGCGGCAGGGACAGGAACAGGTCCGTCACCCACATCAGAACGGGGTCGGCGACCTTGCGCGACATGCCGGCGAGCGCGCCGATGATCACGCCGACGAAGGTCGCCACCACCATGGCCGCGAGACCGACGGAGAGCGAGATGCGCCCGCCATACATCATGCGCGCCAGGATATCCTGGCCGAGATCGTCGGTCCCGAGCGGGTGGGCGAAGGACGGTCCCTGCAATTGCGCCGTGAAGTCGATGTCGTTGATCGCGACCGGCCACAGCCAGGGCCCGACGACCACGCCGAGAATCAGGAAGCCGAGGATGAAGCTGCTGACCACGGCGAGGCGGTGGCGCTTGAAGCGCCGCCAGGTCTCGCGCCCCGGCGAAACCGCCGCCGTGGTGGCGCGCGCCGCCACGGCCGGTTCAGCTGAAGGAGATGCGAGGGTCGAGCCAGCCATAAAGAACATCCGCAATGAGGTTGAACAGGACCACCAGGCAGGCGAACACGAAGGTCACGGCCATGATGACTGGGGTGTCGTTGGCGAGGATTGCGTCGATCAGCAGCGAGCCGATGCCCGGCACGCGAAAGATCTGCTCGGTCACGAGCGCGCCGCCGAACACGGCGGGCATCTGCAGCGCGACCAGCGTCACCACCGGGATCAGCGCGTTGCGCGTGATGTGGCGCAGCGTGACCTTGCGCTCGCTGAGGCCCTTGGCGCGGGCCGTGGTGACATAGTCGAGCCGGATCACATCGAGCACCGAGGAACGCACATAGCGCGTATAGGACGCTGCCTGGAACAGGCCGAGCACGGTGATCGGCATGATCGCCTGGCGGAACATCTCCCAATACCAGCGCCAGCCGGTCGCGGCGATGTCGGAGCGGTAGACGAAGGGAAACCAGTCGAGCGTCACCGAGAACAGCAGGATGAAGAGCAGGCCGGTGAAGAAGGTCGGCAGCGAGAAGCCGATGAAGGCCAGCGTGTTGGCGATCTGGTCGAAGACGGAATAGGGCCGCGTCGCGGCGTAGATGCCGACGGGCAGCGCGACGCACAGCGCCAGGATCTGCGAGGAGCCGACGACGAACAGCGTGGTCGGCAGGCGCTGCAGGATGAGCTGGTCGACATTGATGCGGCTGGCGAAGGAGAAGCCCCAGTCGCCCTGGGCCATGGCGGAGAGCCAGCGCAGATAGCGCACGAAAATCGGGTCGTTGAGGCCGAAGCTGGCGCGGATGGCCTCGCGCACCTCAGGCGGCACGTTCGGATTCGTCGCCATCTCCGAGAAAGGATCGCCCGGCGCGAGCGCCAGGACCGTGAACAGGATCAGGCTGATGCCGAGCAGGCTTGGAATGGCGATAAGAAGCCGCCGTATCAGATATGTCGCCATGAAGTTTGTTTCTCTTTGCGTGCGCGGCCGGGCCGCGGACTGAACGCCGGTAGCAATCGGCAAGCCCTCCTGCACTTTTGGCACAGGAGGGGCAAGCCGATGCAGTCGCCCTTCACACAGCGAAAGACTGCGTGAAGGGCGTTTTCAAGCTCAGCTGCGATACCAGGCCGCAATGTTCCAGGTATCGACGTCCCAGCCGGAATGGTCGTGCATGACGTTGTTCGCCGCCGCGGCGACGCGGGTGCGCGAGAGCAGCGGCAGGATGATGTTGGCCTCGCAGAAGATCTCGTTGACCTTGATCAGCAGGGCTGCGCGCTTGGCCGGGTCGAGCTCCTTCTGGGCGGCCTTGTAGGCCTCGTCGGCAGCCGGATCCGAGTAGCGCGAGACGTTGCGGCCCAGCCACTTGTTCTCCTTGTTGGCGATCTCCCAGGAGACGAACTGGTTGAGGAAGCGCTCGGGATCGGGCTGCGGCTGCGTGGTCGTGTACATCTCCATGTCGACATAGAGCTTGGTGTAGGTGTCGGGGTTGGCGACGTCCGAGGAGAAGAACACCGAGGCCGTGACCGACTTCAGCTCCAGATCGATGCCGGCGCGCTGGCAAGCCTGCTTGATGATGGCCTGGGTCTTCTGGCGCGGGGCGTTGATCGAGGTCTGGAAGACGTATTTGAGCTTCTTGCCGTCCTTTTCGCGAATGCCGTCGGAGCCCTTCTTCCAGCCGGCCTCGTCGAGGATCTTGTTGGCCTTGTCGATGTTGAACTCGTATTTGAGCTTGGTCGACTTGAACTGCTTGGGCTCGTTGACGAAGCTCGCCGTCGCGATGCCGCCGCGGCCATAGATGAACTTCTGGACCGAGTCGCGGTCGATC
The DNA here is from genome assembly GCF_041360765.1 of Allobosea sp. RCC_152_1. Taxonomy (NCBI): domain Bacteria; kingdom Pseudomonadati; phylum Pseudomonadota; class Alphaproteobacteria; order Hyphomicrobiales; family Alloboseaceae; genus Allobosea; species Allobosea sp. RCC_152_1. Next base: position 203,764 of record NZ_JBFUPU010000004.1, on the reverse strand, counting down.
AGCAGGTTGATCGCCTCGCGCACCTTCGGATCGCTCAGCGTCGGGTGTTTGGTCTTGACGCTGGAGCGCTCGCCGTCGACCTCGGTCCACGGATCGGTCGGGTTCAGGATGATGAACTCGATATCGCCCGAGGGAACCGTGCTGACCTTGCCGCGTCCGCCGGTCTCCATGCGCTTGAGGACCTCGTCCTCGACCTGCAGGTTCCAGGCATAGTCGTATTCGCCGGTCTGCAGCACGGCGCGCGCCGCCGAGACCGCGTCACCGCCGCCCTTGACCTCGAGCGTGTCGAAGGCGGGCTGGTTCTTGATGTGGTAGTCGGGGTTGCGCTCGCCGGTCAGCACGTCGCCCGGCTTGAAGTCGACGAACTTGTAGGGGCCGGTGCCGATGGGCTTCAGGTTGTCCGGCGCCTCGCGCGACTTGGCGCCGACATAATCGCCGAAGCGGTGCTTCGGCAGGATCTGGCCGACGGTGCCGACGAAGGGGTCGGCCCAGAACGGCGTCGGCTGCTGGAAGATCACCTTGACCGTGAGATCGTCGACCTTCTCGACCTTGATGTTGGTGTAGGAGCCCGTGGTGTAGGCGGCGGTCGCCGGCTCCTTGGCGTATTCCCAGGTGAAGACGACGTCGTCGGCCGTGAACGGCTTGCCGTCATGCCATTTCACGCCGGGCTTCAGCTTCCAGGTGACGCTCAGGCCGTCGGCCGAGAGGCCGCCATTCGCCTTCGTCGGCACCTCGGCGGCGAGGCAGGGGATGAGGTTGCCTTCCTTGTCCCAGCCGGCGAGCGGCTCATAGAAGATGCGCGAGGCGATCTGGTCCTTGGTGCCCGAGGCAAAATGCGGGTTCAGCAGGGTCGGCGCCTGCCAGAGCAGGATCTTGAGCGGTCCGCCGCCGCCGGCCTTGGTCGGCTTGTATTCGAGCGTGGCATTCGCCATCGCCACGTCGTTCCAGACGAGAATTTGGCTCGCGATCGGAGCGGCGATGCCGACTGCCGCCATTTTCTGGATGAAGGAGCGTCGCGACAGCGTGCCTTCCTTCACATCCGCGATCAGGCCGCGGATTTCCTGGTCTTTCATCGGATTGCCTCCACCTTAAAAAAAACAAAAAGCATCCCCGGCGCTCTGGCGCCATTGTTATGGTTGCGGCCTCAGCAAGGCATGTGCCAACGAAAGCGTCAACTGTGCAGCGCGGTGCAAATTCCGGATTTGCCCGCGCTAGCCGGCTGACATTCCCGGGCTACGGGAGTTTTTTCGCCGAACCGCGCCGGTTGTGCAATTTTGTGCGAATCAGTCGGTGAAGACGACAGTTTTTTGCCCGTTGAGGAGCACGCGATCTTCCAAATGGTTGAGCACCGCCCGGGCCAGGACGCGGCGCTCGATGTCGCGCCCCTTGCGGACGAGGTCTTCCGGCGTGTCGCGGTGCGAGATGCGCTCGACGTCCTGCTCGATGATCGGGCCTTCGTCGAGATCGGGCGTGACGTAATGCGCGGTGGCGCCGATCAGCTTGACCCCGCGCTCATGGGCCTGGTGATAGGGCTTGGCGCCCTTGAAGCCGGGCAGGAACGAGTGATGGATATTGATGCAGCGGCCGGCGAGCTTGGCTGAAAATCCATCGGACAGGATCTGCATGTAGCGGGCGAGGACGACGAGGTCGGTCTTCGTCTCCTGGATCAGGCGCCAGATCTCCGCTTCCTGCTCCATCTTGCTCTGGCGCGTCACCGGCATGTGGTGGAACGGCAGCGTGCCGAGATCGGTCGAGGCGATATGCTCGCGCGCATGGTTCGAGACGATGCCGGTGATCTCCATCGGCAGTTCCCCGATGCGCCAGCGATAGAGCAGGTCGGCCAGGCAATGGTCGAATTTCGAGACCAGCAGCATCACGCGCTTCTTCCGCCCGACCTCGCGCAGGCTGGCTTGCATCGCGAAGCGTTCGGCGAGCCCGTCGACGGCGGCCGCGATGGCTTCGTGCGGCTGGCTGCCTTCCAGCCGGTTGAAGACGACGCGCATGAAGAAGCGCCCGGTCTCGGTGTCGTCGAACTGTTGGGCATCGAGGATATTGCAGCCGGCCTCGAACAGCAGCGTCGAGACCGCCGCGACGATGCCGGGCCGGTTGGGGCAGGACAGGGTGAGGATGGAGATGTGTTCGAGCATGGCTGATGCCGCCGGTTCGGCGGCCCTTCGGCAGGAATGACGGGGGATGGCGATGGGACGGGCGGCGCGCGACGCGCTGCCGTCAACCTCGGCCGTTGGCCGGGCGGGTGCCGGCTCTGGCCGGGCTCGTCGGGGCTGGTGCCGTCATGGGCGTGGGGAACCGTTCCAGCGCGACCGTGCCATGGCCGCACCTCTGCAACACCGCGTCGGGCCGATCTTGTCAAGCGCCGGCCTCCGCGTCGTCTTGACTTGGCCTCTCCGAAAATGGAATGTTTATTCCAACAAAAGTGGAACTAAAAAATTTCTGCCGTTTTCAGGGAGCCGGCGCAGGTGCCGCAAGCCGCAAGTTTCAGCCGCAGCCTCGAGGGCCGGGTCGCGATCGTCACCGGCGCCAGCCAGGGGCTCGGCGAGGCGATCGCCCATGAATTCGCCGGCCGCGGCCTCCGCGCCATCCTGTTGACCGGGCGCAATGCCGCGCGCGGCGAGGCGGTCGCCGCGAGCCTGCGCGCGGCGGGCTGCGAGGCGCTCTTCCACCGTGTCGATCTCGCCGATCTCGACGCCGTCAGGCAGATCGTCCCGGCGGCGGAAAAGGCCTTCGGGCGGCTCGACATTCTCGTCAACGCCGCCGGCGATACCGATCGCGGCACGATCTTCGACACCGAGCCCGCGCTCTATGAGCGCATCATGGCGGTCAATCTGCGGGCGCCCTTCTTCCTGATCCAGGATGCGGCCGGGTTGATGCGCCGGCAGAGCATTGCGGGCGCGGTCGTCAACATCCAGTCGATGTCGGCCCATGGCGGTCAGCCCTTCCTCTCCGCCTACAGCGTCTCCAAGGGCGCGCTTGGCGTGCTGACGAAGAACGTCGCCTACGGCCTCATCAAGCACCGCATCCGCTGCAACGGCCTCAATATCGGCTGGATGGCGACGCCGGGCGAAGACGCGATCATGAAGCTGCGCCACGACGCCAAGGATGGCTGGCTGGAGGAAGCTTCGGCCTCCCAGCCTTTCGGCCGGCTGATCGATCCGCGCGAGGTCGCCAAGGCGGTGGCCTATCTCGCTTCCGACGAATCCGGGCTGATGACCGGAGCCAATATCGATTTCGACCAGAATATTCTCGGCGCGCATGACTAGCGCTCCGGGGCGGATCGCTGCAGGACGGCTGCGGAAACGATGACGGGACTTGAAGACACCATGAAGATCGGATTGCTGGGCGCCGGCCGCATCGGGCGCATTCACGGGCTGAACGTCGCCGCGCGGGGCGATGCCGAGCTTGTCGCCGTCACCGACGCGATGCCGGAGGCCGCCGCCTCGCTCGCTGCCGCCACCGGCGCGAAGGTTGCGAGCACCGAGGCGATTCTCGCCGATCCGGCGATCGACGCCGTGCTGATCTGCACCCCGACCGACACCCATGCCGACCTGATCGAGCAGGCGGTTTCCGCCGGCAAGGCCGTGTTCTGCGAGAAGCCGGTCGATCTCGACGCCGCCCGCATCCGCCGCTGCCTCGCCACGGTCGAAAAATCCGGCAAGCCGCTGATGATCGGCTTCAACCGCCGCTTCGATCCGAACTTTGCGGCGCTGGAGAAGCGCCTGCGCGCGGGCGAGGCCGGCGCGATCGAGATCGTCACGGTGATCTCGCGCGATCCCTCGCCGCCGCCGGTCGATTATGTCAGGCGCTCCGGCGGGCTCTTCCGCGACATGATGATCCACGACTTCGACATGGCGCGCTTCCTCCTCGCCGAGGAGCCGGTCGAGGTCTTTGCGCTCGGCTCCGCCCTCGTCGACAAGGCGATCGGCGAGGCCGGCGATGTCGACACCGCCGCCGTTGTCATGAAGACGGCCTCGGGCAAGATCGCCCAGATCTCGAACTCGCGCCGCGCCACCTACGGCTATGACCAGCGCATCGAGGTCCACGGCTCGCAGGGCATGCTGCGCGCCGGCAACATCCACGAGACCACCGTCGAGATCGCGACGGGGCAGGGTTTCCGCGCCGATCCGGTGCAGAACTTCTTCCTGGAGCGCTATGCCGCGGCCTATCGCGCCGAGCTCGACGCCTTCATCGCTGCCTGCCACGGCAAGGCCGCGCCGTCTCCGACCGGCCTCGATGGCTTGAAGGCGCAGATCCTCGCCGATGCCGCGACCGAGTCGGCGCAGACCGGCAAGCCCGTCCGCGTCGATCTGGGAGCGAACTGATGACCCCGGCGGAACGCGATCTGCGCTATTACGCGGCGCTCGGCCTCGCGGCCGAGGCGAGCCATCTGGCGCTGGGCTATTTCAGCAAGCGTGAATCGCTCGGCACCACCATGAAGGGCGCGCAGGACTGGCTGACCATCGCGGACGGCAAGGTCGAGGATTTCCTGCGCCAGCGCCTCTCCGCGCTCTTCCCGAACGATTCCGTCATCGGCGAGGAGGGCGGCGGCCAGGCCTCCGACGCGGTCTGGATTCTCGATCCGATCGACGGCACCGCGAATTTCGCCCATGGCGACCGCAACTGGTGCATCTCGATCGGCTTTCTGGCGGATCGGGTGCCGGAGATCGGCGTCGTCGCGGCGCCGGCGCTGGGCGAGGTCTATGCGGCCCGGCGCGGCGCCGGCGCGACCCTCAACGGCGATGCGATCAAGGTCTCGGGAGGGGCGGACATCGCCCGCGCTTCGGTCGAGCTGGGATGGTCGACCCGTATCCCGGCGCAGCGCTATGTCGAGACCATCGGCCGCAGCTATGCGGCGGGTGCGGCGGTCCGGCGCGGCGGCTCGGGCACGCTCGGCCTCTGCCATGTCGCGAACGGCAGCAGCGACGCCTATGCCGAATTGCACATCAACGCCTGGGACGTCGCGGCCGGCATCGTCATCGCCTCGGAGGCTGGCGCCCATATCAATGACTTCTTCGCCGGCGAAGGCATCGCCAAGGGCAATCCGATCCTGTGCTGCACGCCGGCTCTGGCGCCGGCTCTGAAGGAGATCACCGGGATCGTTTAGCCGGCACGCTATATCGTTGACCTTTTCGGCCAAGTCGTTTCACTTTCACGACAATCACAAAAACCGGACGTAAGAGGCCGGTCCACACAATCAGGGAGGTTATCATGCAGTCGAAATCCTGGCTCAAGGCGGGGCTTTTCGCCGCCATCGCCACCGCGGCCTTTGCCGCGACACCGGCCCGCGCTCAGGGGTCGCTCGTCATGTATTGCGGCGTCCAGGAGGAATGGTGCCGCGCCATGTCGACCGCCTTCGAGAAGGAGACCGGCATCAAGGTCGCGATGACCCGCAAATCGGCGGGCGAGATCTATGCGCAGCTCAAGGCCGAGTCCTCGAATCCGCGCGGCGACATCTGGTGGGGCGGCACCGGCGACCCGCATCTGCAGGCCGCCGAGGAAGGGCTGACGACCGAATACGAATCGCCCGCGAATAAGGACCTCAACGACTGGGCGCTGAATCAGTGGAAGGCCGCCAACAAGCGCACCATCGGCATCTATGCCGGCGCGCTCGGCTTCGGCTTCAACACCGAGCAGATCAAGGCGAAGGGCATCCCCGAGCCGAAATGCTGGGCCGATCTGCTCAACGCCAAGCTCAAGGACGACGTCCAGGTCGCCGATCCCAACTCCTCGGGCACGGCCTATAACCTGCTCGCCACCGTCGTTCAGCTCATGGGCGAGGAGAAGGGCTTCGACTACCTCAAGGCCCTGCACAAGAACGTCAGCCAGTACACCAAGTCGGGCGCCGCGCCGGCCAAGGCCGCGAGCCTCGGCGAGACGGCGGTCGGCATCGTCTTCATCCATGACGCGGTGGTCTTCGCCGTGCAGGGCGACCCGATCAAGCCGGTCGCGCCTTGCGAGGGCACGGGCTACGAGATCGGCTCGATGTCGATCGTCAAGGGCGCGCGCAATCTCGACAACGCCAAGAAGTTCTACGACTGGGCCCTGACCCCGGCCGCCCAGGCGCTCGGCGCTCCCGCGAAGTCCTATCAGGTGCCGTCGAACAAGAACGCGCCGGTGCCGGCCCAGGCCCCGAAGATGAGCGAGATGAAGCTCATCAACTACGACTTCGTGAAATACGGCTCCTCGGCCGAGCGCAACCGCCTGCTCGCGAAGTGGGACAAGGAAGTGAAGGCGCTGCCGAAGTAAGGCGGCACTTCCAAAGCGATCTGGGGAACTCGACCTCGGAAATACCCCGTCATCCCGGGCTTGACCCGGGATCCATGCCAGAGCGCTTGCGATAAAAGTTCAGGCATGGATCCCGGATCTCCGCTTCGCTGCGTCCGGGATGACCACGGCGGTATCGGTCGAACCGTATCATCGACATGAAAGCCGGAACGAACCGGCTCGAACCATCAGGTGAGGGACAGGGCAAGGATGGCACCGGCGACGCGACTCGTGCTGCTGATCGGCTGGATCGGCTATGCGCTGATGCCCTGGTATCTCGTCGAGGGCATGGGCCTGACCGATCTCGGCTGGCTTGCGGGATATCCGTTCGGCAAGGCCGGCAGTGCGCTGGCGCTCGCCCTTTCGGGAGAGGCGCCCTGGCTCCTGCCGGTGGGCATCGCCCTTGCGGTCGCGACCGCCTTCATGGGCAGCGCCGACCGTGCACGGACCGCGAAGGTGCTGATCGGGGCGGGCCTGCTCGGCATGCTCCTGTTCTTCGCCCAGGCCTTCGCCATCGTGCTCAAGGACCAGGGCATTCCCTGGCTCGCCGCTCTGCTGGGCGGAGCGGGCGCGGCCCAGCGCGGCATGGGTGGCGGCGGCTTCCTGACGCTGCTCGCATTGCTGCTGTTGCTCTGCCACGGGCTCGCCTATCGCGGCATCTGCCGCGGCGACCTCTTCACGACCTCCTCGATCGGCATCGTCATCCTGCTGATCGGCCTGTTCATCTTCTTCCCGGTCTGGATCATCCTGAAGAGCGCACTGATCGAAGCGGACGGCACTTTCGCGCCCGCCGCCTTCTTCGCGCGCTTCCTCGATTCCTCGATCTGGGGGCTCGGCTGCGTCACCAGCAACACCAATTGCGGCGTCGCCTGGAACACGCTGGTCCTCGCCGTGCTCTGCGGCGTCATCACCACCTTGCTGGGCTTGGCCTGCGCGCTTTTGATCCTGCGCACTGGCATGCCCGGCAAGCGCATCATGCGGGCGCTGACGGTGCTGCCGATCATCACCCCGCCCTTCGTCATCGGCCTCGCGCTGATCCTGCTCTTCGGCCGCGCCGGCGCGGCCTCGACCCTGCTCTATGAATGGTTCGGGGTTCCCCGCTCGCGCTGGCTCTATGGCCTCCCCGGCGTGCTGCTGGCACAGGTGCTGGCCTTCGCGCCGATCGCCTTCCTCGTGCTGATCGGCGTGGTGCAGGGCATCAGCCCGAGCCTGGAGGAAGCCTCACAGACGCTCGGCGCCAAGCGCTGGCAGACCTTCCGCACCGTGACCTGGCCGCTGCTCAGGCCGGGCATCGCCAATGCCTTCCTGCTCGGCTTCGTCGAGAGCATGGCCGATTTCGGCAATCCGCTGGTGCTCGGCGGCAATTTCGAGGTGCTCTCGACCAAGATCTTCTTCGCGGTGGTCGGCGCCTCCTACAATCAGGGGCAGGCGGCGGTGCTCGCCATCATCCTGCTCGCCTTCACGCTCGGTGCCTTCTGGGTGCAGCAGCGTTGGCTCGGCGACAAATCCTACACCACCGTCACCGGCAAGGGCGATGCCGGCCTGCCGACCCCGCTGCCGCGCCGCGTCTCCTGGCTCGCCACGGCGGCGATCGTGCCCTGGGTCGCGCTCACCGTCGTCATCTATGTGGTCATCCTGATCGGCGGCTTCGTTCGCAATATGGGCCGCGACTTCACCCCGACGCTGGAGCATTACCGCACCGGCTTCGCCATCGACTTCAGCCACGGCATCTTCTTCGAGGGCTCGGCCTGGTCCTCCTTCTTCACCACGGTGAAGGTCGCGGCGATCTCGGCGCCACTGACGGCGCTGATCGGGCTGCTCACCGCCTATCTGCTGACGCGGCAGCGCTTCCGCGGGCGCGGCGCGCTCGAATTCGCGACGATGCTCTCCTTCGCCATTCCCGGCACGGTGCTCGGCGTCGCCTATATCCTCGCCTTCAACGTGCCGCCGATCGAGATCACCGGCACCGGGCTGATCCTCATCATCGCCTTCGTCTTCCGCAACATGCCGGTGGGCGTGCGCTCCGGCATCGCCGGCCTCTCGCAGATCGACAAGAGCCTGGACGAGGCCTCGACCACCTTGCGCGCCCGCAGCTTCACGACGCTCTGGCGCGTCGTGCTGCCGCTGCTGAAGCCGGCGCTGGTTTCCGCCTTGGTCTACAGCTTCGTGCGCTCGATGACGGCGGTCAGCGCCGTGATCTTCCTCGTCTCGGCCGAGTACAACCTCTCCACCGCCTATATCGTCGGGCGCGTCGAGGCCGGTGAATTCGGCCTCGCCATCGCCTATTCCTCGGCGCTCATCGTTTTCATGGCCTTCGGCATCGCGCTGATCCAGTTCCTCGTCGGCGAGCGCAAGCTCGGCCGGCGCAAGATCGTCGCGCTGTCCAGCTCGGTCTCCAACCCCATCACCCAGGGAGCAGCAAGTTGACGAAGGCCGGCCCCGCTTCCGTTGAATTCCGCAATGTCTCGATGCGCTACGGCGCCGTGACGGCGGTCGACAACGTCAATTTCACCATCGAAGCCGGCAAGCTCGTCACGCTGCTCGGCCCCTCCGGCTGCGGCAAGACCACGACCTTGCGCATGATCGCGGGCCTCGAGATCGCCAGCGAGGGCCAGATCCTGATCGGCGGCAAGGACGTGACCAAGCTCTCGGCCGCCGACCGCGACGTCTCGATGGTCTTCCAGTCCTATGCGCTGTTCCCGCATATGAGCGTGCTCGAGAACGCCGCCTATGGCCCCACCGTGAAGGGGCTCGGCAAGGAGCAGGCGAAGCAGATGGCGCTGGAGAAGCTGGCGCTGGTCGGCCTGAAGGGCTTCGAGAGCCGCTACCCCTCCGAATTGTCCGGCGGCCAGCAGCAGCGCGTCGCGGTCGCCCGCGCCCTCGTGCTGGAGCCGCAGGTGCTGCTCTTCGACGAGCCGCTCTCCAATCTCGACGCCAAGCTGCGCCGCCGCGTCCGCGAGGAGATCCGCGAACTGCAGCAGGACCTCAACCTGACCGTCGCCTATGTCACCCATGACCAGGAGGAGGCGCTGGCGGTCTCCGACCGCATCATCGTGATGTCGAATTCGCGGATCGCGCAGGAAGGCGCGCCGCGCGAGCTCTATGAGCAGCCGGCCAATGCCTTCGTCGCGGATTTCATCGGCGACGCCAATCTGGTCGAGGTGACCGTGAAATCCGTGGCGGATGGCCGCGCCGAGGTCGCGATCGGCTCCGCCACGATTTCGCTGCCCGCCCGCGATCTCGGCCCCGGCCCGGCCAAGGTCGCGATCCGCCCCGAGGCGCTGCTGCTGTCCGGCACCGCAGGCCCGGCCTCGCTGCCGGGCAAGATCAGCAAATGCGCCTATCTCGGCAATCACCTCGACGTCATGGTCGAAACCGAGATCGGCGAGCTGTTCGTCGTCCAGTATGGCGCCCGCACGATGCTGGAACCGGGGGCGCCCGTCGCGGTTTCCTTTGCCGAGTCGGGGGTGACGCTGATCCCACCGGCCTGATTCCGCCGCCGAAAGCCCGGATTTCGCCTGCCCGGATCACAATTCCGGTGATCTCATTATGGGCACTTTTTTGCGAGATATCAGTTGGCCGGCTAATCAAAAATTGATAGATTCGGCAGATATTTCAATCCCAAACCGGAGAAAGACCGCACCGAAATGAACGCGAGCGAGAGCGCAACCACCATCCTGATCCATCTGGCCGGCGGCGTCGCGCTGCTGATCTGGGCGGTCAGATTGGTCCGAACGGGCGCGATGCGCGCCTTCGGCTCGCAGCTCAGGCATGCGTTGCAGAGTTTCACGCGCAATCGCTTCGCCGCCTTCGGCAGCGGCATCGCCGTGACCATGGTGCTGCAGAGCTCGACCGCGACGACGCTGCTGGTCTCCTCCTTCGCCGGGCAGGCGCTGATCGTGCCGGCGATGGCGCTGGCCGTCCTTCTCGGCGCCAATCTCGGCACGGCGCTCGCCGCTTTCGTGATCTCGATGGATCTGGGCTGGCTCTGGGGGCTCTGCGTCGCCATCGGCGTCGCGATGTATCTCTCCAGCGAGGCGATGGAACGGCCGCGCAATATCGGCCGCGTCCTCGTCGGTATCGGCCTCATCCTGCTGGCGCTGATCGAGCTCAACGCCGCCGCCGCGCCGCTCGCCCGCTCGCCGACCTTCCGCGTCGTCCTCGGGGCCATCGGTTCCGAGCCGCTGCTCGGTATGCTCGTCGCCATCGCCGCGACCTGGCTGGTCCATTCCAGCATCGCGGTCATCCTGATGATCGCGACCTTCGCCGCCTCGGGCCTGTTCCCGCCGGCAACCGCGCTGACGCTGGTCATCGGCGCCAATCTCGGCAATGCGCTGATCCCGGTGCTGGACCAGCTCGGCGCGCCGGCCGCCCAGCGTCGCGCCGCCGTCGGCAACCTGCTGACCCGGCTCCTGCTGGCGCTCGCCGTGCTGCCCTTCGTCGGCCCGCTCTCGGGCTGGCTGCTCGGCCTGTCTCCGTCGGGCTCGCGCCTCGCCATCGAGTTCCATGTCGTGCTGAACTTCGTCGGCGCGCTGATCTTCCTGCCCTTCGTCAAGCCCATCTCGGGGCTGGTCGAGCGCTTCATGCCCGGCAAGGAGGAGAAGGGCGAGGCGGTGACGCCGCGCTATCTCGACCCCAATGCGCTGGACAGCCCGACCGAGGCGCTCGGCGGCGCGATGCGCGAGGCGCTGCGCCTCGGCGACCGGGTCGAGTCCATGCTGCGCGACACCATGACGCTGCTGGAGAAGGACGAACTCAAGCTCTCCCGCGCCATCGCCCGGGCCGATGACGGCGTCGACACCATCCATGAGTCGATCAAGCTCTATCTGGTCAAGGTCTCGCGCAACGAGCTGACCGACGAGGAAAGCCGCCGCCTGTTCGAGATCGTCACGCTGATCACCAATCTCGAGCATATCGGCGACGTCATCGACAAGAACCTGCGCGAGCTCGCCGAGAAGAAGATCCGCAAGCGCTACTCCTTCTCGCCCGAGGGGCTGGCCGAGATCCGCGAGTTCCATCACCGCGTCGCCTCGGCGCTGGCGCTGGCGCTCAACGTCTTCGCGACGCGCGACCTCGTGCTCGCCCGCCAGCTCTTCGCCGACAAGGCGGCGATGCGCGAGGCTGAGCGGCGCGCCACCGACAGCCATTTCCAGCGCCTGCGCTCGGGCCGGCCGGAATCGATCGAGACCAGCGCGATCCATCTCGACATCATCCGCGACCTCAAGCGCATCCACGGCCACATCGTCTCGATCGCCTACCCGATCCTGGAGAGCGCCAACGAGTTGCGCGAAAGCCGCCTGCGCGAGACCAAGGAAGCGGCGCGCAATCGCGAGACGCCGGCCACGCTCATCCCCGCCCCGCATTCGGGCGGGTGAGCATCGGGCGTTTCGATCGGGAGGTGGCCCGTCCCCGCCGTCATGCTCGGGCTTCACCCGAGCATCTCCGGGCGGAAGGGCTCCCCTTCTTGCATGAGATTCTCGGGTCGAAGCCGCTTCGCCCGAGAATGGCGTTCATGCCTGCCTAACGCGGCGCCGCCAGGATGATCGCAGCGCCCGCGAGGCAGATGATGCCGCCCATCACGTCCCACCGGTCCGGCCTCAAGCCCTCCACCGCCCAGAGCCAGCCGAGCGAGGCGGCGATATAGAGCCCGCCATAGGCGGCGTAGGCGCGCCCGGCCGCGGCGCTTTCCGCCAGCGTCAGCAGCCAGGCGAAGAGCCCGAGCGCAAGGAGCCCCGGCAGCAGCCACCAGACGGGCTTGCCGAGCCGCATCCAGCCCCAGAAGGCGAAGCAGCCGGCGATCTCGAAGAGCGCGGCGCCGATATAGGCGGCAAGCGTAGGCATGGCAGGATCCGGCTGGGTCGCGAATGAGGTTCCCTCGCGGGAGCCCCCAGTCTAAGCCGTCATTGCGAGTGAAGCGCAATGCGAGCAAGCCCGGGACATGTCAGCACAGAATATCGCCATCATCGGCGCCGGCCCGGCCGGATTGATCGCGGCCGAGCGGCTGGCGCAGGCCGGGCATCGCGTCACGATCTACGAGCGCATGGCCTCGCCGGCGCGCAAATTCCTGCTGGCAGGCCGGGGCGGATTGAACCTGACCCACTCCGAGCCGCTCGATGCCGTCCTCGGCCGCTATCGCGAGGCGAAGGGCTGGCTGGAGCCGGCCATCCGCGCCTTTCCGCCGCAAGCCCTGCGCGACTGGGCCGATGGGCTCGGCGCGGAGACCTTCGTCGGATCGAGTGGGCGCATCTTTCCCCGTGCGATGAAGGCCTCGCCGCTGCTGCGCGCCTGGCTGCGGCGTCTCGAAGGGCTGGGCGTCGGGCTGGCGGCCGGGCGGCTCTGGACCGGCTGGGACGCTGCCGGTGCCCTGACCTTCCGGCTCGCTTCCGGCGAAACCGAAACCGTCCATCCCGCGGCCGCCTTGCTCGCGCTGGGCGGCGCGAGCTGGCCGCGTCTCGGCTCCGATGGCGGCTGGGTGCCGCTGCTCGCCGCCCGGGAGATCGCGCTATCGCCGCTCCGGCCCGCCAATGCCGGTTTCACCGTCGCCTGGTCGCAGACGATGCGCGCGCGTTTCGCCGGCACGCCGCTGAAGCGGATCGTGGCGCGCTTCGGCGATGAGGAGGTGGCGGGCGAGGCCATGATCGACGCTGATGGCATCGAGGGCGGCCTGATCTATGCTCTCTCGGCTCCGCTGCGCGAGGCCGTTCGGCGCGATGGCGCGGCGACGCTCCGGCTCGATCTGAGGCCGGACCTGTCCGCCGAGGCGCTCGCTGTGCGCCTGACGAAGCGCCGCAAGGGCGAGACGCTGAGCAACCATCTGCGCAAGGCGGCCGGGCTTTCGCCCGTCGCCGTGGCGCTGCTGCGCGAGGTTGCGGGCGCCGCGATGCCGGCCGAGCCCGGAGCCCTGGCGCTGCTCATCAAGGATGCTCCGCTGCGCCTCGCCGCGCCGATGCCGATCGCCCGCGCCATCTCGACCGCCGGCGGCATCGGCCATGGCGAGCTCGATGCCGGCTTCATGCTGAAGCGCTTGCCGGGCGTCTTCGTCGCCGGCGAGATGCTGGACTGGGAGGCGCCGACCGGCGGCTACCTGCTGCAGGCGAGCCTCGCGACGGGCGCCGCCGCCGCCGCCGGCTTGGAAGCGTGGCTCGGGCAGCGTTGAACGAGGTCGCGCCCGTCACCCCGTGGCGGTCAGCCGGCGCGCGAAGCGGATGCCGCTGTCGACGGTCGAGATTTCCCCGACACGGGCGAGCGAGACGAGGATCTCGCGCACGGCGCGTTCGACCCGGCGCCCCTGCCGGAACTGCCCGGCGATGGCTGCCGCATCGAGCGGGATCGCGGTGCCGCCCAGCATGGCGAGCACCGCCGCGACGCGCTCGACGGCATCGGCCGGAAAGCTCGGTTTCGTCGCGGCGGGACGCGCGGCGACCAGCACCTCCGCCTCGAGCTGTTCCCCGCCCCTGTCCGTGTCGCCATGGCGCGGGCGCTGATAGTCGGGCCGCAGCCAGTGGACATGGCCGCGCTTCTCCTCCTGCGCGCGCTGCTGGTTGAGCGCCGCGAGCCGCGCCAGCACCTCCTCCTCGGCGAGATCGGCGGGCCAGCCATAGGCGCTCGCGACGGCAGCATCGACGGCCAGGTGATGCTCGTCGAGGATCAACGCCAGGCCGCGATCGCGGACACTGGTCTCGGCCGCGCTCAGCGCACAACCCGTGCGGATCGCCTCGCGAACATTGTAGAGCTTGGTCAGGGTGAGGTCGGGATGCTCGGCCAGAACCTGCTTGCGCAGCGCGTCCAGCGCCTCGGCCGGTAGCCGGATCGCCTCCTTCTGGACTTCGCTGGCCTCCGGGAAGGGAAACGGGTCGAAGCAGCGTGATTTCGAGTAGCGGGGCCGATCCTCCAGCGTTGCTCCCTGACGAAGGGACCACATGACATGGAAGCGCGAAGACAGCACGCCGAGATGGAAGGCATCCGACAGCGCGACCGCGACCAGCATGTTGTCGGGAAGGATCGACCCGTCGAGGAACTGGAAGACGCGGTGCTTCGCGGTCTCGACGGTGGCGATGTAGCGCTGGAGCTGCGCGAGGGCGGGGCGCAATTCACGGCGCGGCTCCCCGAACAGCCACCATTGCGAGCGATAGCTGGCTCGCCGATTGGCGTCGCGGCCAATGGTCTTTCCGGCGTCGCTCTTGAGTTCCTTCACCGTCAGCTTGAGGTGCTGGTAGATCTCCGGAAAGCGCTCACGGACGGTCTCGGCTGAAAGGCCGAACAGGTCGATGACCATGACGCCGCGCGCTCTTTCCGTCAGGTCGCGGCCGTTGCGATAGGGACGGATGTACATTTCAAGCCCGGGTCTGCGCCCGAGCCCGAATGCCTCGGCTTCGGCCGGCGTCACGATGAAGCCCGCGCCGTGGAGCTTGACGCCGGGCGAACACAGCCCGTCCTGCGCACGCAGGGCGTTTGCCGTGGTCAAGTCGGTACCGATCGTCAGGTCGGTATTGATCCGCCCCCGCCGCTCGTGGAACGCGATCAATGGCTGGTCGCTGTCGAGCCCGGCTTCGGAAAGAACTTCCAGCCGCTTCCCTTCATGCCTGCCGGCCTGCGCGACCGTCATCGCGATACGCACGGCGGCTGCGTCCTTGCCGGCCTTCGTCCAGGGATGGTCGGGTATTGCCATCAGGATCGAAAGCGGGCGTTTGCCGGCGAGATGCCGCTCGATGGTCCGGCGCTGGAAGAGCTGGGTGATGGAGTTGGTGGTGACGAAGCCGAAGCGTCGGAGCTTCGTGCCCGGCCGGGTGAGGATTTCGGCGGCGTGATCCCACCAGTACATCACCAGATCGGCGCTCTCGTTCATCTGCGGATGCACTGCCCACAGGGCCTCGACGTAGACGTCGGTCAGCCGCATGCGCAGATCCTTGCCGCCGATGAAGGGCGGATTGCCGACGATGAACTCCGCTTCCGGCCATGCCGGCAGGCGCGGATTGGGCAGGAATTCGCCGCTGTCGCGCCATTGCGGGATCGGCCAACCGTCCCATGTGAGCACGGCATCGCGCTTGTAAATGTGGTCGAGCCTTTCGAGGATCGGTTCCTTGGGCGCGAAGCCACGGGTGCGGAAATGCCATTGCAGATGGCCGATCCAAAGCACGAGATCGGCAATGGCGACGGCCCGACGGTTGATTTCCATGCCGAGGAATTGATGCGGGCCCACCGCGTGTCGCGCGAAGCCGCCAAGCGTCTCGGCACTGCCAAGCTCGCTCGCAGCGTCGAGGACCTCGCCCTCGAGCTTCTTCATCAACTCCTGCGCGACGTGGAGGAAGTTCCCGGTTCCGCAGGCCGGATCGAGCACCCGCGTTTTACACAGCGTCGTGTGAAAGCCCTCGACCAGCGTCAGCGCCTTCCTGGCGTCGCCGCCGTCGCGCGCCTGTTGGGCCGCGCCGAGCACGGCACGCCAATCCTCCCTGAGTGGCTCCATCACCGTCTCGACGACGAGCCGTTCGACATAGGCGCGCGGCGTGTAGTGCGCGCCGAGACGCGCACGTTCCTGCGGGTCGAGCGCCTGTTCCAGCAGCGCACCGAAGATCGCCGGCTCCACCTCCTTCCAGTCATGTTCGGCCGCCGCCAGCAATTCGCCGATTTCCTCGCGGCCCAGCGCGTAGACCTTGGCGTCCTCGTAGAGCTTGCCATTGAAGCGCTTCATGCGCTCGCGCACCGATGTCGAGTACTCGCCCTTGTCCATGGCCTGCCAGAGTTCCGAGACCAGCGGCAGGAAGGAGTCCGGATCGTCGCGGCATTCGCGCAGAAGCGTCTTGAAAGCGTCCTTGCGGATCAGTCCGACATCCTCGGCGAACATCGTGAACAGGCAGCGCATCAGGAAGAGCGCCACCTCCTCCGGGTCGTGCACCCGCTCCAGCGCCTTCGACACCGCCGCCAGCCGCTCGGCGATCGCGCGGGTGACGCGGGCGGCATGGCGCGCCGGGTCGAGCGTGAGAGGCTCGGTCCAGATCGCGGCGAGGCGCCGGCGGATGGCGGGATCGCGCAGTTGGTCGAGATAGACGCGATAGCTCTGCCGGTCGGGAAACTGGCTGTAGTTCTTACCTTGCCCGGTGAAGTCGGCATAGAATTCGAAACAATGACCGACATCGCAGATGATCAGGAAGGGCGGCCAGCCATGTGCCGCCGGCAGCGCCTTGGCATAATCCTCCGCCTGGCGGCGTGCGTTCAGCATCAGCACGTCCCAGGCACGGTCGGCGCCGCGCCGGCCGCGCGGTCCCGCCGGCTCGGCGAAGGGCAGGGCGCCCTGGGCCGGCAGCAACTCCTTGGCCTGCCCCTTCAGTCGGCTCTGCTTCGCCTCCAGGACGAAGGCGCTCTTCTTGTAGAGGTCGATCCGCCCGGTCGTGTGTCCGCCCTGCCCGTCGGGAAAGCGCACGGGGTACTCGAAGCGATAGGCCACCGCGTCGGCGTCGCTGGTTGGCGGCTGCGGCGCCTCGACGCCGATGAGAGGGCACAATTCGCTCAGGAACTGCGCATAGGCCGCGCGCTCCGCCCCTTCCGATACGCGCCAGCGGGTGATGAAGGCTTCGACCTCATCCTCCGCCGGCTCGGGTCTGCTCCCCGGCATCGTAACGGCCCCCTGATTGCGGATGCCGCATCTATGCAACTATAAGTTGCAGTTTTCTTTCCTGTCAACTCCTGTCACCAATCATGCCGGCCGGGCGCTGCGCCCCCTCGCATCCGCGGTCGTTCCGCCCCATATTGCGGCCATGCCGAAAAGCTCCGACACCACCGCGACCAGGCCGAAGGCGGCGAAGAAGCCGTCCTCGGCCCGCACGCCGAATTCCAAGGCGACCAAGCCCGAGCTGAAGCCGCTCGAAGGCTATCTCGCCGACCTGCTCAACCCCGCGATCAACCGCGGCACGGCGGTGCCGGGCGGCGCGTCCGGCTTCAGCGACCGGCCGCAGGCTGGTTATGAAGCGAAGCCCGACTACGCGCTGGAACGGCCGGGCGGCGAGGAGAGACCCAAGCGCAAGCTCTCCAAGAAGGCGGATGGCGCCTTCATCGGCGCCGAGGGCGCGGCGGCCGCGACGGCGAGCTCGCTGCAGCATCTGCTGGAAACCGGCAGCCCCTTCATCCAGCCCGGCAAGCCCTGGACGCCGCACCGGCCGGAGCGCCCCGAGAAATCGGAAGGCGGCATCCGCTTCCAGATGAAGTCGGAGTTCTCCCCTTCGGGCGACCAGCCGACGGCAATCGCCGATCTCGTCGACGGCATCCGCCGGCAGGAGCGCGACCAGGTGCTGCTCGGCGTCACCGGCTCGGGCAAGACCTTCACCATGGCCAAGGTGATCGAGGAGACGCAGCGCCCGGCGTTGATCCTCGCGCCGAACAAGACGCTGGCCGCGCAGCTTTACGGGGAGTTCAAGAGCTTCTTCCCCGACAACGCGGTCGAGTACTTCGTCTCCTATTACGACTATTACCAGCCGGAGGCCTATGTTCCGCGCTCGGACACCTATATCGAGAAGGAATCCTCGATCAACGAGCAGATCGACCGCATGCGCCATTCGGCCACGCGCTCCCTGCTCGAACGCGACGACGTGATCATCGTCGCCTCGGTCTCCTGCATCTACGGTATCGGCTCGGTCGAGACCTATACGGCGATGACCTTCTCGGTGAAGCTCGGCGAGCGCATCGAGCAGCGCCAGCTCATCGCCGATCTCGTCGCGCTCCAGTACAAGCGCACCCAGCATGACTTCGCCCGCGGCACCTTCCGGGTGCGTGGCGACGTCATCGAGCTCTATCCGGCGCACTATGAGGACCGGGCCTGGCGCATCGGCCTGTTCGGCGACGAGGTCGAGAGCATCAGCGAATTCGATCCGCTGACCGGCCAGAAGACCGGCGAGCTCGAATTCATCAAGGTCTACGGCAATTCGCACTACACCACGCCGCGCCCGACGCTGACCCAGGCCGTGAAGTCGATCAAGGAGGAGCTGAAGGCCCGCCTCGACGAACTCAACCGCATGGGCCGCTATCTCGAGGCGCAGCGGCTCGACCAGCGCTGCACCTTCGACATCGAGATGATCGAGGCCACCGGCTCCTGCAACGGCATCGAGAACTATTCGCGCTATCTCACCGGCCGCAAGCCGGGCGAGCCGCCGCCGACCCTGTTCGAATACCTGCCCGACAACGCGCTGGTCTTCACCGATGAGAGCCACGTCACCGTGCCGCAGATCGGCGGCATGTATCGCGGCGACTTCCGCCGCAAGGCGACTTTGGCCGAATACGGCTTCCGCCTGCCCTCCTGCATGGACAACCGGCCGCTGCGCTTCGAGGAATGGGACGCGATGCGGCCCCAGTCGGTGCATGTCTCGGCCACCCCCGGCGGCTGGGAGATGGAGCAGACCGGCGGCGTCTTCACCGAGCAGGTCATTCGTCCGACAGGTTTGATCGACCCGCCGGTCGAGATCCGGCCGGCCAAGCATCAGGTCGCGGACCTCCTGGACGAGATCAAGGAGGTCACCGAGAAGGGCTATCGCACCCTCGTCACGGTGCTGACCAAGCGCATGGCGGAGGACCTGACCGAATACCTGCACGAGAACGGCGTGCGCGTGCGCTACATGCACTCCGACATCGACACGATCGAGCGCATCGAGATCCTCAGAGACCTGCGCCTCGGCACCTTCGACGTGCTGGTCGGCATCAACCTGCTGCGCGAGGGCCTCGACATTCCCGAATGCGGCTTCGTCGCCATCTTGGACGCCGACAAGGAGGGCTTCCTGCGCTCCGAGACCTCGCTGATCCAGACCATCGGCCGCGCCGCCCGAAACGTCGACGGCAAGGTCATCCTCTATGCCGACCACGTCACCGGCTCGATGGAGCGGGCGCTGGCCGAGACCAACCGCCGCCGCGAAAAGCAGCTCGCCTACAATGCCGAGCACGGCATCACGCCGCAGACGATCAAGCGCGCCATCGGCGACATTCTCGGCTCGGTCTATGAGCGCGACCATGTCACGGTCGACAAGGGGCTGGTGGCGCCGGCCTCGGGCCACAACCTCAAGGCCGCGATCGCCGATCTCGAGAAGCGTATGCGCGAGGCCGCGGCCGATCTCGAATTCGAGACGGCGGCCCGGCTGCGCGACGAGATCAAGCGCCTGCAGGCGACGGAGCTGGCGATCGCGGACGATCCGCTCGCCCGGCAGGGCGATGTCGAGGCCTCCGCCGGCAAGTACAAGGGCGAGCGCAGCTACGGCTCCAGCGCCAACCTGCCGCCGACCCGTGCCCGCAAACCCACGGACGCAGACATGGGTCCGCATAATCTCGGCGGCGGCGAGGCCAAGCCGAAGGCCGGCGATAAGCCGAACCCGCTGCTGACGGGCACCTCACGGGTGCGGAAGCCGACGCTGGACGAGATGGGCCCGGTGCCGGAATCGCGGCCGAAGGGGGCGGGGGAGCGGAGAGGGAGGAGATCAACGCGGTGATGATTTGACAAAGTTGGGTTTAATTTTTGAGAATGATTTTCGTCTTCGGATTTTGGGCTAGGTCCTGCATTATGAACTACAATATTGACGAGTTTTGGCGTGGGAGACTCGCGGCAAGTTCGGTACGCAGCGATTCTTTAGTTAAAGGATGGTATCAGGATGTGCCAGAGCTTGCCACTTTCACGGAAGCTCCTCTAAGGTTAAGCGAGAGTTTCGGCGATCCTATAGATCCAAAAGTAGAGTCTCTGATTTTTATTTCAGCGCCAGGAGCTGCGGGAAATCAACTCTTGCTAGGCAGCTGTCTGCAGTTACTGGCGCAATTTACATTGATCTGGCTGAAGCTGATCCAGTTGGTGCTAATACACTGTCCGGTGGGCTGGCCAGGTCAAATTTATATGCTTCTTGGCAGAGTGGTAATTGCGCCGTTCTTATCGATGGCTTGGATGAAGCTCGACTAAGAGTAACGCAAGAGGCTTTTGAGGCTTTTCTTTCAGATGTTGCTTTTATGTCAAAAAGCCGAAAGCTGCCGACCGTTTTATTCGGTCGCACAGGTGCGATTCAGGACGCGTGGATTGTTTGCAGTGATCAAATAAACGTCCCTGTTCTTGAGATTGGTTACTACGCAAAGGATAGGGCGCTGGATTTTGCGCGTGCACGACTGAATGTTGCTGTGCCGAATAATCCGCATGCTGAGGCCTGCTCACGTGCTGTATCGTTGCTTCTTGATGGTCTTCGAAAGGATACGACGCAAGATGGCGACAGATTTGCAGGGTACGCTCCCGTTATACAAGCAGTAGCAGATCGCGTTGCTGCCTCTGGAAATCCTAGCACTTTGATTGCACAGTTGCAGAAGGGAGAGCATCCTGTAACACTTCAAAGTGTTGTTGATGCTATACTGAGCAGAGAGCATCAAAAGCTTTCTTCAATTGTTCTTGAAGAAAAAAGAATAGCTGAACAGCTTTATTTGCCAAAAGAGCAGCTCTCTCGACTCGGCGCCAGAGTTTATGGTGGAATTGCGCCTCAGCTGATTCAAATGTGCGCGCAGGATACCCAAACATATTCTTCTGCGTTGGAGACTTGGGTGCCAGAGCACCCGTTTTTGGACGGTAATAATCGGCCATCATCGGCAGTTTTTGCGGCCGTTATTGCAGCTGCGGCCCTTCAAAATGAATCGATAGCAGCCAAAGCGCTTGCAGCCGAATTGGCGAAAGGCGCGGCGAGTAATCCATTTCTGTCAGAATTTTATTTTTCCGGCCGCGATAGTTCATTTTTGCCGCCGGAGCATGTCGGCATTGTTTATTCTTCAATTCGCGCTCGACTATCGCTTGGAGACTCCGCCAGTTTGTTGGTTGACGGTTCCGATGATGGCTCTGATGAAGGGCTGCTCCGAGCAGAAATTGAGATTGGAACGGTGCGGGCGGATGGGACTAATAATCGAGTTTTGCGATTCTCAAGCGAGCAGGCTGGCACTTTGAAGCTTGGGAGCCATGTGCAGGATGTTGAAATCAATGCCCCGCACGCCCAAGTCGAAATTGGAGGAGCAAAAGAAGTCGTTCTCGTTGCTCCTGTTGTTATTCAGGGTGGGGTTCTGAGCATTGCTGCAGAAAAGGTGGTGCTGGAGGCAATTCCTAATTCGAGTGACGCGGCGGTGTTCATCGAAGCCCAACAGGCTAATGTTTCGCTTATCTCGAGCGTGCCAATTTTAAATGGAGTTTCACTCTCAGTCGCATGGCCGGGATCGTCTGCTCATCCCTGGACTAATTTTTCAACAAACCCGACGGAGAGTTCTGATCCTCGTCTTGAAGAGGCATTGAGACGATTCAGGAAGTTCGTAATTTCGTTTAGGTCGCATTCCAAAGGAAGTCTCAAAAGGTTCAAAGATAAATTGGATCACGAGCGTATGACAAAGGGCTCAGGGCGTTCTGTTTTGGATCATATGATGAAGACTGGGGTCGTCACGCTTGATGGAGAGATGTATACATTGCATCCGCAGGAGTTGACGCGCCAGGCTGATGCTTCTTATCTTTCATGTATGGCTAGGCGTTTCTCTGATGGAACCATTCGGTTTGTGACAGAAGCCATCTCGTAATATTTTCTTTATGGTGTCATAGGACGGACAAACAGGGGCGTTTCGCGTGACCGTCCCCTCCACCTTCGTCTACGCCTCGCGCGATCTCGAGCGCTTCCTGCTCGATGCGCGCGATGAGCTTGGGCTCGGCACCACGCATCAGAGCTATGCGGCGGTGCTGGCCGTGCTGGTCACCTTCCGGGCGATGAAGTGAGCCGCGGAGAACCCCTCTCCCGGATGGGAGAGGGGCAGGGGTGAGGGACCGCCGCTGATCGTCTAGCCGCAACGGAGCCGTTGAGCCTTCTTCAGAAAAGGCACACCCTCATCCGGCGCTCCGCGCCACCTTCTCCCAGCCGGGAGAAGGAAAGGCGTAGCGGTTCGGCAGCCCTATCGCTCCTGAGCCTCAAGCCCCGTCGAAAGCCGCGTGATAGCGCACCGTGCCGGCCGGCACCCCGGCCCCGAAGGCGAGGCGCATGAAATATTCCGGCGGCACGCCCTCCAGCACCAGCGCCGGATCGGCAGCAAAACCGAAGCGGCCGTAATAGCCGGGGTCGCCGAGCAACACGCAGCCGCCGGCGCCGATCTCGCGCAGGCGCTGCAAGCCCTCGCGGATCAGCTCCGAGCCGACACCGCCGCGCTGCCGGCCCGGCCGCACCGAGACCGGCCCGAGCCCGAACCAGCCGCGTTCCGCCCCGTCGATCGTCACCGGCGAGAAGGCGACATGACCGACAATCTCGTCGCCCTCGACCGCGACGAGCGAGAGCGTCAGCGCCCCGGCCGCGCGCAAGCCGTCGATGATGGCCGCTTCGGTGCCGCTGCTATGCGGCGCCGCCGCGAAGGCTTCGGTGGTCAGGGCGCGAATGGCCTCGGCGTCCGCGGGCTGTTCGGGGCGAATTGGCATGCTGGCTCCTTGAGAGAGCGCTTATGCCATGCCGCCATCCCGGCGTGGAGTCGAGCCCGGTCTGCCGTTAGGCTCGGCCTTGTGCCGCGCATCTGCGTCTCGCGCGGCCGATGGAGGGCGCGGGAACCCTTCTCCCGCAGGGGGAGACGGGAAGAGGCGTCGCGGCCCGCCGAAAACTTATCCCCGCCCTTGCAAGCCGCGCCTATCCTCGGACCACCTCATCCCCGAGGGGCAGCCATCCGGAGGTGTGCCGTTGGTGGGGATGAGGTCGGCGCCTGCGGGTGGAGTCACGATCCACTCCCGGGAGGCTTCGGGGCACCGCCCTGGGGACATTACGATCCCTGTGCGAGGAGCTCGCTGGGAACGGCCGATGGCATCACGCCTTCGTCCCATGCCCGAGTAGGCGCGACAAGGCGCTGAGCCGAACTGGCGTCGAAAGGGCTCGCGGCGAAGGATGGCCGCAGGCCCGATAAGCGCGGCCCGGAGACTTAAGAACGCCGGAAGCGGAGCGCCACGGGGCGTGCGGAAGGTGGCTCAATCCCTCCGCGCCGCATCCTGGCTCAATGGAAGCGGCCTTATACCCAACCGCGCCTCGCGGCGCTCCGCTGCCCCTCGTTCTCGAACGAACGCCGCAAGGCGGGCGGGGTTTTGGCTCGCGCGGCCCGCATCGGCCATGCCGCCCTCTCAGGGCGAGATGCCCTGCACCGCCCAGGCGCGCGCCTCCAGCGCGATCGTGCCGTCCTCGGCGATCGGCAGCCTCTCCCGCAGCCTCTGCCGCAGGGACTCGCGCGCCGCCGGCGCCAGGCTGGCGTAATAGGCCGCAGCCGGCCCGGTGCCGAGCGTGAAGGGCTGCCAGAAATCCGCGAAGTCGCGGAACACGGTCGGGATCGTGATCGGCGCGCAGGCGATGTCGGTGAGCCCGGCGGCGAGCGCGAGCCCGGTCAGCCCCTCCTGGGTGCAGAAGGGGAAGCGCCGGTCCTCGCCGAGATCGGCGGCTTGCGGGTCGAGCACCGTCGCGGCGCTCCAGAAGGCGCGCAGGAACTGCACCCCGCCGCCCGGATAATCCCAGACATAGAAGCAGATCAGCCCGCGCGGCCGCACCACCCGGCGCATCTCCGCCAGCGCCTTCGCCCGGTCCGGCACGATATCGAGCACCAGCCCGGAGCCGACGGCGTCGCAGCTTGTATTCGCCACCGGCAGGGCCTCGGCGCTGCCCTTCCGGAAGCTGGCGCGGGGATTGGTGATCCGCTCGTGCGCCAGCGCCAGGAGGTCCTCCGAGGGGTCGATCGCGACGACGCTGACCGGCACGGCCAGGCCGAGCAGCGCCTCGGTGAGCGCGCCGCTGCCGCAGCCGACCTCGAGCCATTCGAAGCCGGGCAGGGGGTTCAGCCAGTCGATGAAGCGCGGCGCCAGCTCCCGGCTCCAGCGCGCCATGAAGCGCTCGTCAGTCTCGCCGGCCTGCCATGCGTCATGGCGCGTCTGGTCGGGCATTGCCGGCCTCCGCTTTTCTTTGTTCCGGATGGTGACGCTACGTCATTTTCGTTGAATGCGCCAGTAATCGTCGGTTCTCGGCGCTGTCATTCGGGCGCGGTCGCCGCGGGCTTTCATGCCGCCAGGGCAGGCAGCGTCTCCAGCTTGCGGATGGCGGTGCTGAGCTCGGGCTCGTCGACGATGTCGGCGGCGTCGGCGAGCTTGAACCAGTGCAGGTCGCGCTGGTGCTGCTCGCGGAAGCTGCCGAGCTGCTTCTCGACCGCCAGCAGATAGAGCTTCACCTCGCAGAGCGCGAAATGGTCGCTCATCCGCTTCCAGTAGCTGTAGCGCCCGGCCGGCTCATGGCCGATGCGGCCGATCACGCCGGCTTCCTCATAGGCCTCGCGCGCAGCGGCGTCGTGGTCCTTGAGGCCCTTGATCGGCCAGCCCTTCGGCACGATCCAGCGGCGTGTCGTCCGCGAGGTCACGAGCAGGATCTCCATCGAACCGTCGGCGGCGCGGCGGATCGGCACAGCGGCGATCTGCGACCGCTTCTCTCCCGTTTTCCGCTTGGCCTTCTTCATCGGTGCGTGGAGACCTTTCCCGGGCAGCACATTTCTCCGGCTCCCGAATCGCGATGATCCGCCGGAGCGAATAAATATTGCATCCAATCGCGAAAATGGAAGAGGCGTTCTGTCATGGCCGGGGGATTACCGGCCCTGATCTGAGCGCATGCCGTCGTTTTCGTCCGGCACCGCCTTCCGTGGCGCTGCGCGAGACATGGGTTTGGTCGGGGAACTGCGCGGCGAGGGGCGCCGTCAGAGCTTCTTGCCGTCCTTGTCGAACTGCTTGAGGAAGGCGATCAGGTCCTGGATCTCCTTCTCGCTGCGGATGCCGGCGAAGATCATCTTGGTGCCGGGGATCTTCGCCTTGGGATCCTTGATGTAATCCGCGAAGGTCGCCTCGTCCCAGGTCAGGCCGGAATTCTTGTTGGCGTTCGAGTAGCTGTAGCCCTCGGCCGCGCCGGAATGCCGGCCGATCACGCCGTTGAGCTCGGGTCCGACGAGATTGCGCGCGCCCTCGCCGATCTGGTGGCAGGCGCGGCATTTGTTGAAGGAGCGTTGGCCGGCCTCGAGATCCTGCGCGGCGGCGGGATGGGCGAGGAGCGGCAGGGCCAGAAGCGATGAGGTCAGGAAGGATACAGCGAGGAGGCGGGGCAGAACGGCGCGCATGGGTCTCGTCTTTCGGGGCCCGGCTTGCGGCCCGGGTCTTCCTTGGAACGGTTCCGGTTTAGCGTGGGCCGGCGCCGGGCCGATATGGGTCCTTTCGACGCGGCCGGGCGGGTGGGGCGCTCAGAGCTCGCCGATCCATTCCGCCACGGAGGCGGTGAAGATGTCCGGGCGCGACACCGGGAAGAGATGTCCGCCGGTTTCCATGATCGAGCGGCGGCAGCCGGGCAGGGCGGCGGCCAGCGCCTCCTGATGGTAGACCGGCACGACCATGTCGTCCCGCGCCCCCATCACCAGGATCGGCATCGGCAGGGCTTCGATATCGGCGGTGCCGTCGAAAGCGAGCAGCGCGTCGATGCGTTCGCGCATCACGGTCCGGGCATGGTCGCTCACCGGCGCGGCCTCGATCGCGTCGTCATAGATGTGCCAGTTCGCCTCGAGCCAGCGCGGCTGGTAGGCGCTGAGCACGGACAGGGCGGCGAAGGCCTGGGGGGCGCAGTCGAGGATGGCGCGCCGGGCACCGAACAGGGCGGTCATGTAGCGGCAGGCCTTGAGCCAGCTTCCGCTGAGGATGAGCCCGTCGAGCCGGCCGGGCGCAAGCTTTGCCATCCCCTGCGCGATGCAGCCGCCGGTCGAATGGCCGAGCACGACGGCCCGGTCGAGCCCGGCCGCGTCGAGCACGGCGAGGCCGTCGCGGGCGAGCCTCTCGATGTCGCAGGGCGCCTCGCCGCGGCTGCTGCCGCCGATGCCGCGCTGGTCGAAGCGGATGATCTCGAAGGAGCGCCCGAGCGTCGCGGCGATGTTCGTCCAGAATCCGGCGGTGCCGCTGAGGCCGCTGACCAGCAGCAGCGGCTGGCCATGGCCCTCGCGGAAGCAGTGGAGCGTGGCTCCGTCATCCGTCTCGGCCCGGAAGTCGATGATCTCGGTTGTCGTCGTCATGTCGTCACCCAACGGGCATGGCCCCGTGCCGCGCAGCAATGGCGCGGCTGCGCCGCCATGGTTCCGCCTTCCCCCTGTCGCGGTGCATCGCCCCGCTGTTCTTCGGTTGCGCTCCGAAGGGCGCTGCCGTCACGTCAGGTCAGGATGACCCATGCGGGCGGAGCCCGCCATGGCGTGAGCGCGAGGGGCGGGATGCGATAAATGCAAGGTCGATAGGTGGAGGACTAACCGTTGCGCGCCTGTTGCATGGCGAAGCTGCGCTTCGCCGCAGCACCGGCAGGTCAGTCTCGTCGATTCGCGGCGTCCGGATCGGTCCGCCAGGTCGCGAGCGGCATGGTCGGCAGATCGAAATAATCCCGCGTCGTCGCGTAGCCATGGCCGCCCATGCGGCCGACGGCGTCGAGCGCGACGGGGTCGACATGCAGGCGTTCGTCGACGGTATCGCCGCGGAAATGCGCATAGACGATCTCGCCCAGGATGATCTCGCGCGAGCTGCCGATGCCGAGCGTGGTGTGGTGGCGGCATTCGAAGGCGGCCGGCGCCTGGCCGATCCAGGGACAGGGCACCTTGATACCGGGCATGGCGGTGAGGCCGGCCTCGGCGAGCTCGTCCGTGCCGGGCTCGAAGGGCACGGCGCAGATGTTCATGCCGGCGACAAGCGCGTCGGAGACGATGTTGACGGTGAAGGCCAGCGTCTCGCGGATGTTGCGGCCGGTATCCTTCTGCGCGCCGGTCGGGCGGTATTCGACGCCGAGAGCCAGGATCGCGGGATCGGCGGAGAGGCAGTTGAAGAAGGAGAAGGGCGCGGCATTGACCGTGCCCTGCGCATCGACCGTCGTCACCAGCGCGATCGGCCGCGGCACCACGGCGCCGATCAGCAGCTTGTAGCGTTCGCGCGGCGTCAGCTGCGCGAAATCGAAGGTGACGATGCCGGGGGCTTCCTCGGCCCGCGGCTGCACGGCCGGCGTCGCTGTCATGATGGAGTCAGTCCTTCGCTCAGGGCATAGGGGGCGAGCACGTCGCGGATGTCGCGCTCGATGCGGGGTGTCAGCAGCGCGCGGGTGACGACGGCGCGCAGGTGGTGGTCCATCAGGTCGGCGGCGCGGGCGGCGTCGCCGTCGCGCAGGGCCTCGATCAGCTGGCGGTGTTCGGAGACGGCGCATTCCGAGGAATGCGGCCGGCCGTAGATCGCCAGGATCAGCGAGCAGCGCGACGAGGATTCCTGCACATAGCGCAGCAGCAGGGCGTTGCCGGTCATCTCGGCGAGCTTGATATGGAACTCGCCGGACAGGCGGATCGATTCCGGCCCGTCCTGCCCATGCGCCTTTTCCTCCTGCCGGACATGGGCTTCCAGCTCGGCCGCCTGCGCGGCGGTCAACCGCCCGGCGAGGTTCTCGGCGACGAGCCGCTCGAGCCCGCGCCGGACCTCGAAGACGTCGCGCGCCTCCTCCAGCGTCGGATAGGCGACGGAGGCGCCCTTGTTCGGCGTGAGCTCGACCAGCCCTTCCACCGAAAGGCGGTTGAAGGCCTCCCGGACCAGCGTGCGGCTGACCCCGAGCTGCTCGCCGATCGAATCCTCGGGCAGTTTCATGCCCGGTTTCAGCGCCTGTTCGATGATCGCGCGCCGAAGCGCCCTGTAGACGGATTGCGCACGCAATCCCGGCAGCCGTGACTCGCCCATATCGGCCTGTCCTCGCTTTGGTCTGACCTTGCTGGGGACCGTCAATGTCACGAGACGGGGCTCCGTTCCAGTTTGCGCTTGTGTTCAATAATCGCATACAATACGATCAAACAATCGTATGCAAGACTGAACATTAATCGCACACGAGATGGCGCGGAAAGCGCCGCGATGCACACAGAGGTGGCAGTGACGACCGCGCGGCTTCGTTCCGGGCTGCGCCGAATGAAAAGGGGAGAGTGTCGATGAAGAAGGCCTGGTTGCTGGCGGCCGTTGCCGCTTTCGCGCTGAGCGGCGCGGCGGAGGCGAAGACGCTGAAATGGGGTGCGGGTCGCGAGATCGCCTCGCTTGATCCCTATTCCTTCGGCGAGACCTTCACGCTGTCGGTCCTGAACCACGTCTATGAAGGGTTGGTGCGCTATACCGGCGACCTCAAGATCGAGCCGGCGCTGGCCGAGTCCTGGGAGACGGTGTCGCCGACGGTCTGGCGCTTCCATCTGCGCAAGGGCGTGACCTTCCACAATGGCGACCCCTTCACGGCCGACGACGTCATCGCCTCGCTCGCCCGCGTCTCGGATGCCGCCTCGCCGCTGAAGGGCAATCTGCCGGCCTATAAATCCTCGAAGAAGATCGACGATTACACCGTCGAGATCGAGGTCGACGGGCCCTATCCGCTGCTGCTCAACGACCTCACCAACATCTTCATCTTCGACAAGAAGTGGCTGGAGGAGCACAACGCCCTGAAGCCGACCGATGTCGGCAAGGGCGTCACCGGCTATCCCACCGACCACGCCAACGGCACCGGCCCCTTCTCGATCGAGAGCCGCCAGCCCGACGCCAAGACGATCTTCGTCAAGAATCCCGGCTGGTGGGACAAGCCGCAGCACAATATCGACCGCATCGAGTTCGTCCCGATTGCCTCGGCCTCGACCCGCGTCGCGGCGCTGCTGTCGGGCGAGATCGACTACACCAATGTCGCGCCGCTGCAGGATCTGCCGCGCCTCAAGGCGTCGTCCGACGTCAAGGTGATGCAGACCAACGAATTGCGCTCGGTCTTCTTCGCCTTCAATCTCAAGGACCAGCTCTTCGAGAGCGATGTGAAGGGCAAGAATCCCTTCCAGGACATCCGGGTGCGCGAGGCGCTCTATCGCGCCATCGACATCGACGCGGTCCAGAAGCGCGCCATGCGCGGCCTCTCGCGCAACACCGGCGCGCTCATCGCGCCCGCCATCCCCGGCTATGAGCCGTCGCAGGACGAGCGTCCGCCCTTCGACCTGAACGCCGCCAAGAAGCTGCTCACCGAGGCCGGCTATCCCAACGGCTTCTCCTTCCAGATGAATTGCCAGAGCGATTCGCTGGTCAATGAGGAGGAGTTCTGCCAGGCGGTCGCCTCGATGTGGTCGCGCGCCGGCTTCAAGCCCAATCTCAGCATGGCGCCGCGCGCCCAGCAGACGCCGAAGCGCACCAAGGGCGATTTCGACGTCCTCTCCTTCGGCTGGGCCAACGAGCCGATGATCGACGCCTATTCCCTGCTCGTGCAGGTGATCCACTCCAGGACCGGCACGGCCGGCGTGTTCAACTGGGGCAACTGGGGCGATCCGAAGGTCGACGCGCTGATCGACAAGGCCGGCGTCGAGCTCGACAACGCCAAACGCATCGAATTGATGAAGCAGGCGCTCAAGCTGGTGAAGGAGCAGACCCTGTTCATCCCGCTGCACCAGCAGCCGATGGCCTGGGCGATGCGTGCCAATGTCGAGACTATGGTGCAGGCCTCCGACAACAAGCCGCGCCTGTGGCTGACCAAGTTGAAATGAGGCTGAACCGCCGCCGTCATGGCCGGGCTTGACCCGGCCATCTCGGAAACGAGCCCTTCATCCGCCTGAGCTTCCCGGGTCTTCGCCAACGCGAAGCCCGGGAATGCCGCCGGAACCCAGGAGCCGCCCATGCCGGCCTTCCTCCTCAAGCGCTTCCTGAATGCCGCCGGCGTCATGCTCGCCGTGGCCTTCCTCGCCTTCCTGAGCTTCCGCTTCGTCGGCGATCCCGTCGAGCTGATGCTGAACGAGCAGGCGAGCCAGCAGCAGCGCGACGAATTGCGGACCCGCCTCGGTCTCGACAAGGGCTTCGTGCTGCAATTCGCGACCTTCGTGAAGAACGCGGCCCAGGGCGATTTCGGCATCTCCTACCGCAATCAGCAGGATGTCTTCGCGCTCATCTCGGAGCGCTTCCCGGCGACCTTCGAACTCGTCCTGGTCGCGACCTTCCTGTCGCTCGCCCTCGGCATCCCGCTCGGGGTCTACACCGCCATCCGACGAGAAAGCCTCCTCGCCAAGGCGCTGCAATTCGGCTCGGTGCTCGGCGTGTCGCTGCCGAGCTTCGCGCTCGGCATCATGCTGATCCTCGTCTTCTCGGTGACGCTGCAATGGCTGCCGGCCTTCGGCCGCGGCGAGGTGGTGAAGCTCGGCTGGTGGAGCACCGGCTTCCTGACGCCGTCGGGGCGCAAGGCGCTGATCCTGCCCGGCATCACCCTCTCGCTCTTCCAGATCACGCTGGTGATGCGGCTGGTGCGGGCCGAGATGCTCGAGACCATGCGCACCGATTTCATCCGCTTCGCGAGGGCGCGCGGCCTGCCCGCCCGCTCGATCCATTTCGGCCATGCGCTGCGCAACTGCCTGATGCCGGTCATCACCGTCACCGGCCTGCAGATCGGCAATCTCATCGCCTTCGCCCTGGTCACCGAGACGGTGTTCCAGTGGCCGGGCATGGGCATGCTCTTCGTCCAGGCCGTCACCTTCGTCGATATCCCGGTGATGGCGGCCTATCTGATCATCGTCTCCTTCATCTTCGTCGCGCTGAACACCCTGGTCGACCTGACCTATGCCTGGGTCGATCCGCGCCTGCGCGAGGACGCGCTCTCGGGAGCCGCCAATGCCCGCTGAAACCGTCGCGACCGTCGCCAAACCTGCCGATGCCAAACCTGCCGATGCCAAGCCCGGCCGCATCCGGCGCTTTCTCGACAGCGACATCGGCTGGAGCTTCCGCAAGACGCCCGCCGCCTGGATCTCAGCGCTGGTGCTGACGCTGCTGATCGTCACGGCCTTCCTGGCCCCGCTGATCGCCGTGCAGAACCCCTATGATCTCTCGCAGATCTTCATCGACAAGGCCGAGATCCCGCCGATCTGGCAGGAGGGCGGCGAATGGCCCTTCCTGCTCGGCACCGACCCGCAGGGCCGAGACGTGCTCTCCGCCATCCTCTACGGCTCGCGCATCTCGCTGATCATCGGCTTTTCCGCCGTGGTCGTCTCGATGCTGATCGGCGTGTCCGTCGGGCTCGTCGCCGGCTTCCATGGCGGGCGCATCGACAATCTGCTGATGCGCCTCGGGGATACCGTGCTGTCGATTCCGACGCTCTTGATGGCGATCCTGGTCTCCGCGGTCTTCCGCGGCCTGCTGCCGCCGGAACTGCGCGACCCCTTCGCCGCGATGGTGCTGGTGCTCGCGATCTCGCTGACCAACTGGGTACAGTATGCCCGCACCGTGCGCGCCTCGACCATGGTCGAGCGCCGCAAGGAATATGTGCTGGCCGCCCGCATCATCCGCGTGCCGGCGACGCGTATCATGCTCTGGCACATCCTGCCGAACACGCTGACGCCGGTCATGGTCGCGGCGACGCTCAATCTCGGCCTCGCCATCCTCTCGGAGGCGACGCTCTCCTTCCTGGGGGTGGGCATGCCGATCACCCAGCCTTCGCTGGGCACGCTGATCCGCATCGGCAACCAGTACCTGTTCTCCGGCTCCTGGTGGCTCGTCGTGTTCCCCTCTCTGCAGCTCGGGCTGATCGTGCTCTCGGTCAACCTGCTCGGCGACTGGCTGCGCGATGCGCTGAATCCGAAACTTCGCTGACAAGAAACCACGAGGAAATGCCTGATATGACCGCCTCCCTGCTGCTCAAGAATGTCCGCCCGAACGCTGGAGCGGCCCTCGACATCCTCATCGAGAACGGCCGCATCGCCCGCATGGCGAAGGACATCGCCGCGCCGGCCGGCGTGGCGGTCGAGGACGGGCGTAGCGAGATCGTCATCCCCGGCCTCGTCGAGGCGCACACCCATCTCGACAAGAGCCTCTGGGGCCAGCCCTGGTACGTCAACGAGGTCGGCCCGAAGCTGCTCGACAAGATCGACAATGAGCGCGAGAGCAAGAAGCGGCTGGATATCGAGCCGGCGCGCCAGTCGGCCCGGCAGTCAATCCAGTCCTCGCTGATGGGCACGACCCATATCCGCAGCCATGTCGACATCGACACCGAGCATGGGCTCTGGGGCGTCGAGGGCGTGATGAAGACCCGCGACGCATACCGCGACATCGTCGACATCGAGCTCGTCGCCTTCCCGCAATCGGGCCTGCTGCGCCGTCCCGGCACGCTGGAGCTGATGGATCAGGCGATGAAGGCCGGCTGCGAGATCGTCGGCGGCCTCGATCCCTGCGGCATCGACCGCGACCCCAAGGGGCATCTCGATGCCGTCTTCGCGCTCTGCCAGACATATGGCAAGCCGCTCGACATCCATCTGCACGAGCCCGGCGAGATGGGCGCCTTCTCGACGGAGCTGATCATCGAGCGCACCCGCGCGCTCGGCATGCAGGGCAAGGTCACGATCAGCCACGCCTTCTGCCTGGGCTCACCCGATCCTGCGCTGGTCGATCCGCTGATCGCGCAGCTCGCCGAACTCGACATCGCGATCATGACCACCGCCCCCTCGCGCAGCGCCGCTCCGCCGGTGAAGAAGCTGGTCGAGGCCGGCGTGCGCGTCTGCTCAGGCTCGGACGGCATCCGCGACACCTGGGGCCCCTATGGCAATGCCGACATGCTGGAGCGGGCGATGTTCGTCGGCCTGCGCAACAATTTCCGCCGCGACGACGAGCTCAGGATCGCGCTCGATGTCTGTACGCTCGGCGGCGCGCAGGTGATGGAGATCGCCGATTACGGGCTGGCCGAGGGCAAGGCTGCGGATTTCGTCATCCTGCCGGGCGAGACGCTGGCCGAGGCGATCGTCACCCGCTCTCCGAAGCGCCGCGTCGTCAAGCGCGGCAAGATCGTCGCCCGCGACGGCGTTTCGGTCAGGACCGCGCCGTGAGCCTGAAGCCGGCAAAGCGCCCCGAAGGCCGCATCCTCATGGCGGCGCGCTGGGTCATCGGCCACAAGGACGGCCGCCATCGCCTCTACGAGGACGGCGAGGTGGTCTTCGAGGACGGCAGGATCGTCTTCGTCGGCCATGGCTTTCCGGGAGAGGTCAGCAGACGCATCGACTACGGCAACGCCCTGATCGGGCCGGGCTTCGTCGATTGCGACGCGCTTTCCGACCTCGACACCACCATCCTCGGCTACGACAACCAGCCGGCCTGGAAGAAGGGCCGGGTCTGGCCGCGCAGCTATCTCGAGGCCGGACCCTACGAGATGTACAGCCGCGAGGAGCTGGCCTTCCAGAAGAAGCACGCCTTCGCGTCCCTGATCCGCAACGGCATCACCACGGCGCTGCCGATCGCCTCGCTGTTCTACCGCGCCTGGGGCGAGACGGTGCAGGAGTTCGAGGATGCCGCTGAAGCCGCCGCTGCGCTCGGCATCCGCGCCTATCTCGGCCCGGCCTATCGCACCGGCAACCAGCTGGTCGAGGAAGACGGCCGCATCGTCACCCATTACGACGAGGCGCGCGGCCTCGCCGAGCTCGACGCCGCGATCGATTTCGCGAAACGCCATGAAGGCGCCGCCGGCGGTCTGATCCGTGCCATGCTCGCGCCGGACCGCATCGAGACCTCGACGGCGGAGCTCTTGCGCCGCACGGCCGCAGCCTCGCGCGAGCTCGGTATTCCCGTCAGGCTGCATTGCTGCCAGTCGAAGATCGAATACGACCTCGTCCTCGCCCAGCACGGCATGAGCCCGCCGGAATGGCTGGAGAGCCTCGGCTTCCTCGGCGAGCGCTGCCTCCTGCCGCACGGCACCGTCGTCTCCGGCAGCCGGCTCGTCGACCGGCCCGGCCGCGACCTCGAGATCATCCGCGATTCCGGCGCGAGCATCGTCCATTGCCCGCTGGTCTCGGGCCGGCACGGCAATGCCATCGATCATTTCGGCCGCTACCGCGCGATGGGGCTCAACATCGCCATGGGCACGGATACGAGCCCGCCCGACATGGTGACGAACCTGCAGGTCGGCATGATCCTCGCCCGCACCATGGCGGGCAATGCCGGCGCCGTGCGCTCCGAGGATTATTACGATGCCGCGACCATCGGCGGCGCCGATGCGCTGCGGCGGCCCGATCTCGGCCGGCTCCAGCCGGGCGCCTGCGCCGACATCACCGTCTTCGAGCTCGACCGGCCCCATAGCGGGCAGGTCATCGACCCCATCCAGACGATGATGCTGACCGGCCATGGCCGCGACGTCTCGACCGTGGTGATCGATGGCCGCTTCGTCATGGAAAACCGCATCATCCCCGGCATCGACGAGGCCGCCGACAACGCCCGCGCCCAGGCCCAGTTCGAGGGGCTGATGGCACGCTACCCCGAACGCACCCTCGGACACCCGCCGATGAGCGAGATCTTCTCGTCAAGCTACGCCATCGAACGCAGCGAGGCCATCGCATGACCGCATCCGCCGCCGCGCCTTTGCTCTCCGTGCGCGACCTGCGCATCGTCTTCGACGGCCGCCACGGCCCGTTGACGGCGCTCGACGGCGTCTCCTTCGACATCGCGCCGGGAGAGATCCTCGGCGTGGTCGGCGAGTCCGGTGCCGGCAAATCTCTGACCGGCACGGCGGTGATCGGCCTGCTCGATCCGCCCGGCCGCATCGCCGGCGGCGAGATCAGGCTGGAAGGGCAGCGCATCGACGATCTGCCGGCGGAAAAAATGCGCCGCCTGCGCGGCCGTCGCATCGGCGCGATCTTCCAGGACCCGTTGACCTCGCTGCACCCGCTGCTGACGGTCGGCGACCAGCTCGTCGAGACCATCACCACCCATCTGCCGGTCGGCAAGGCGGAGGCGCGCAGGCGCGCGCTCGACCTGCTCAAGGAGGTCGGCATCCCCGCCGCCGAGATGCGCATCGACCATTACCCGCACCAGTTCTCCGGCGGCATGCGCCAGCGCGTCGTCATCGCGCTCGCGCTCTGCGCCGAGCCGGTACTGATCATCGCCGACGAGCCGACGACCGCGCTCGACGTCTCCATTCAGGCGCAGATCACCACGCTGCTGAAGCGGCTCTGCCGCGAGCACGGCACGTCCATCATGCTGGTGACGCATGATATGGGCGTCATCGCCGAAACCGCCGACCGCGTCGCGGTGATGTATGCCGGCCGCATCGTCGAGATCGGCCCGGTCGAGGAGGTCGTGCGCCGCCCGCGCCACCCCTACACGGCCGGGCTGATGGCCTCGATCCCGAGCGTCCATGCCCGGCATGCGCAGCTCAACCAGATCGACGGCGCCATGCCGCGGCTCAACGCCATTCCGCCGGGCTGCGCCTTCAACCCGCGCTGCGGCCGGGCGGAGGGCGTCTGCCGCGATCACAAGCCGGGCCTTCCGCCGGTCGCCCATGCGGCGGCCTGCCACTTCCCGCTGCAGGAGTTGGCCCATGCGTGATACCGTGACCACGCTCGAACGAGGGCAGGCCGTGCCGGAGATCGCGACCACCGCTACGGCGACCATGGACGACATCATCCTCGATGTCGCCTCGGCCTCCTGCCGCTTCGACGTCTCGGCGCCGACGCTCTCGCGGCTGTTCTCGAAGCAGCCGCGCCGCATCCTGCGTGCCGTCGAAAACGTCTCCTTCACGGTCAGGCGCGGCACCACCTTCAGCATCGTCGGCGAATCCGGCTGCGGGAAGTCGACCCTGGCGCGCATGGTCGTCGGCCTCCAGCGCCCGACGCAGGGGATGCTGAACTTCCGCGACATCCGCCGTGCTGATGGCACCATCGGCCCGCCGCGCGTGCAGATGATCTTCCAGGACCCCTATGCCTCGCTCAACCCGCGCTGGCGCGTCGGCGACATCATCGCCGAGCCGATCCGCGAATTGAAGCTGCGGCCGGACGCCGCGAGCACGAAAGACCGTGTCGGCGACCTGCTGGAGATCGTCGGCCTGTCGCGCAGCGATGCGAGCCGCTACCCGCATGCCTTCTCCGGCGGCCAGCGCCAGCGCATCTCGATTGCCCGCGCCCTCGCCACCGAAGCCGATTTCCTCGTCTGCGACGAGCCGACCTCGGCGCTCGACGTCTCCGTGCAGGCGCAGATCCTCAATCTGATGGTCAAGCTGCAGAAGGAGTTGGGGCTGACCTATCTCTTCATCAGCCACAATCTTTCGGTCGTCAGGCACATGTCGGACGATCTCGCCATCATGTATCTCGGCCGCTTCGTCGAGGCGGGGCCGGCCGAGGAGGTCTTCAGCCGGCCGCGCCACCCCTATACCCGGCTGCTGCTCGACACGATTCCCGATGTCGAGCGGCCGAACCGCGAACGCCGGCCGATGTCGGGCGAGGTGCCGAGCCCGATCGACCCGCCGCCGGGCTGCAGCTTCAACCCGCGCTGCTCACGCGCCGCCGATCGCTGCCGGGCCGAACGGCCGGAGTTGCGGATGCTGGGTGGCGTCAGCGTCTCCTGTCATTTCGCGTGAGGTGGCAGTTCCTCTCCGTCATGGTCGGGCTTGTCCCGACCATCCACGTCTTCCTTCGGCGAAGGCGGTGTTCAAGACATGGATGCTCGCCACAAGGGCGGGCATGACGTTGCGGCCGGAAACTCAACCTACCAATGTCGCCTCGAGCGTGATCGGCGCCTTCAGCACCTTGGAGACCGGGCAGCCGGCCTTGGCCTTGTCGGCCAGCGACTGGAAGGTCGCCTGGTCGGCGCCGGGCACCTTGCCCTTGAGGGTGAGATGGATCGCGGTGATGGCGTAGCCGTCATCGAGCTTGTCGAGCGTCACCTGCGCCGTGGTGTCGAGCGCCTCGGCGGTCAGCTTGGCTTCGCCGAGGATCAGCGACAGCGCCATGGTGAAGCAGGCGGCATGCGCCGCGCCGAGCAATTCTTCCGGGTTGCTGCCGGGCTTGCCCTCGAAGCGGCTGGCGAAGCCGTAAGGATAGTCCTTGAGCGAGCCTGTCTGCGTCGAGATCGCGCCCTTGCCATCCTTGATGCCGCCTTCCCAATGGGCCGAGCCGGTCTTGTTGATCGCCATGACGCTGTCTCCTCTCGTGATCGAAGCTGGATGGCGGCATCCGGGGAGGCCGCCTTTCCACAACGGGCGAGAGCGTAGCAGGTTCATTGTCGGGACAGATGACGACGAGCCGGGAACGGCGAAGCCCGCACCGGTCTGCCGATGCGGGCTTCGCGTCATGGCTCCGCCGAACTCCGCTTAGCGGAACAGCGCCAGCGATTTCGACAGGGTGATCCAGACGCCCCAGGCGATCGGCAGGCCGACGACGGCCCAGGCGAGCAGGGCCGTGCCGTCAACACCGCCCTTGCCGATGCCGTAGGAGCCGTAATGCGCGGTCGCGTTGGCATTGGCCGTGCGGGCCTGCAGCGCCGCGACCTCGGCATCCTTCATGAACCACTTTGCCGCGACGGGGCGGATCAGCAGGTTGCAGAGAAAGCCTAGCACCAGCATGCCCGCGAGGATGTACATCGTGCGGTCATAGACCTGCGCGCGCGGCACGCCGGCATTGATCTGCGCCTCGCGGATATAGTTCACCACGACGGGGCCGATGATGCCCGCGGTCGACCAGGCCGTCAGCAGCCGGCCATGGATGGCGCCGACGAACTGTGTGCCGAACATGTCGGCGAGATAGGCCGGAACCGTGGCGAAGCCGCCGCCATACATCGACAGGATGATGCAGAAGAAGCCGACGAACAGCGCCAGCGACCCCGCATGCGCCGCCCAGGGCGAGAGCGCGTAGAGCAGGATGCCCAGCCCGAAGAAGGTGGCATAGGTCAATTTGCGGCCGAGCTTGTCCGAGAGCGAGGCCCAGAAGAAGCGCCCGGCGATATTGAACAGCGAGAGCAGGCCGACGAAGGCGGCCGCGATCGTGGCGATCTGCGTCTTCTGCCCGGCGTCGAGGGCGGCGAAGCCGATCTCCGGCTTGCCGATCAGCGAACCCGCGAAGATCTCCTGCAGCATCGGCGAGGCCATGCCGAGCACGCCGATGCCGGCGGAGACGTTGAGGCAGAGCACCGCCCAGATCAGCCAGAACTGCGGCGTCTTGTGCGCGTTCTGGAGATGGACATGGCCGGAGGTGATCATCGCGTTCTGCGTCGCCGGGGGCGTCCAGCCCTCCGGGCGCCAGTTCGCCGGCGGCACGCGGTAGCCGAAGGTGCCGGCCATCATGAACACGAAATAGATCGCGGCCATCGCGACGAAGGTCTGCCAGACGCCGACCGAGGCCGGGGTCTTGAAATAGTTCATCAGCATGTCCGCCAGCGGCGAACCGATCATCGCGCCGCCGCCGAAGCCCATGATCGCCATGCCGGTCGCCATGCCGCGCCGGTCCGGGAACCATTTCACCAGGGTCGAGACCGGCGAGATATAGCCGAGGCCGAGCCCGATGCCGCCGATCACGCCGGAGCCCAACCACATCAGCCAGAGCTGGTGCGTGTAGACGCCGAGCGCCGAGACCAGAAGGCCGCCGCACCAGCACAAGGTCGAGACGAAGGCCGCCTTGCGCGGGCCGACGCGCTCCAGCCAGCCGCCCCAGATCGCAGCGGACGAACCGAGCAGGACGAAGAACAGCGTGTACATCCAGCCGAGATCGGCGACCTTCCAGTCGCAGGCGGTGGTGAACAGCGAGCCGATCAGGCCGACATCCGCGGCGCAGGCGACGGGCTTGGTGATGCCGATCGCCTGGCTCAGCGGCAGCCAGAACACCGAGAAGCCATAGGCCATGCCGATGCAGAGATGGATGCAGAGCGCAGCCGGCGGCACGAGCCAGCGGTTGAAGCCGGCCTTGGCGATGGTCCGTTCGCGATCGAGCAGGCCGACGCCGCCCCCGACCTGTCC
Source organism: Allobosea sp. RCC_152_1 (assembly GCF_041360765.1). Taxonomy (NCBI): domain Bacteria; kingdom Pseudomonadati; phylum Pseudomonadota; class Alphaproteobacteria; order Hyphomicrobiales; family Alloboseaceae; genus Allobosea; species Allobosea sp. RCC_152_1. Next base: position 164,729 of record NZ_JBFUPU010000004.1, on the reverse strand, counting down.
GATATCCTCTGCGACACTCATTCCCCGGTTCCTTTCCCCAAAGCTTCGCCGTTCGGGCCGGGTAGGGTCCCAGCTCGTTGTCATCTCTTGTCGCCGGCAGAACCGGCGTCTGGCTGCTAACCTCCGCGCCCCGGCCTGATCTTCGGCAGGGCTTGCCGCAGCAGGGGCGTGAGGTCCTCCGGCCGGTCGGCGAAGGCGGCGAGGAAGTCGCCGCGCATGCGTCCGGTCCAGAACTGGTTGATATGGTCGGCGACGGAGGCGGCCGCCTCCGCTTCCGGATAGGCCTTGAAGAAATCGGCGATCTGCCCGGCCATGCGCCGGAGCTTCTCGACGTTTTCGGCGTGGTGATCGGTGGTCAGGCCGGCCTCCGTCATCGGGCGATCGTCTCGGGTTCGGGTGCGAGCGCACCGGTGAAGACGATGCAGCCGTCGCGCCGTGCGACCGCGGCGAGCGTCAGGCCGAGATGCCGGGCGCGTTCGATCGCGAGCGAGGTCGGTGCGGAGATCGCGACCAGCGTTCCCGCGCCGAAGATCGCGGCCTTCTCGACCATCTCGAAGGAGGCGCGGCTGGTGACGAGCAGGAAGCCGTCGCTGGCATTGGCCCCGGCACGCAGGCGGGCGCCGATCAGCTTGTCGAGCGCGTTGTGGCGGCCGACATCCTCGCGCACCGCCAGGATCGCGCCGGAGGCATCGCACCAGGCGGCGCCATGGACGGCGCGGGTGAGCTGGTTCAGCGGCTGGTGCTTGTCGAGCGCCGCAAGCGCGGCCTCGATCGCCGCGGCAGATACGGCGCGTGAAGCCCGCGTCGCGGCATCAGCCATCGGAATTTCTTCGATGGTCTCGACCCCGCAGAGACCGCAGGAGGTCCGGCCCGAGAGATTGCGCCGCCGCGCCAGATGCTCGCGGAAGCGGCCCGGCGCGAGCTCGACCGTGACGATGACGCCCTCGTCCTTCGGCTCGACCGCGATGCCGCGGATCTCATCCGCGCCGCGCACGATGCCCTCGGTCAGGCTGAATCCGGTGACGAAATCCTCAAGGTCCGACGGGCTCGCCATCATCACCGCATAGGGCATGTTGCCGTAGACGATGTTGATGGGGGTCTCGACCGCGACCTCGATCTCGCGCGCATCGTCCTGCGCCGCGCCGAAGCGCAGCGGCCGGGCCGTGACGGCGGCCGAGGCCGGCGGCTGGGCTGGCGGATTATTCCGCGGCATCGGGCAGGCGCTCCGCGATCCGGCGCAAGGTCACGTCCTCTTCGAAATTCTTCTCCTGCCAGGCGGAATAAGCATTCGTACGCCGGACGTCGACGGCGGTGACCTTGTATTCCGGGCAGTTCGTCGCCCAGTCCGAATAATCGGTGGTGATGACGTTCGCGCCGGTCTTGGCGTGGTGGAAGGTCGTATAGACCACGCCCGGCTGCATCCGCTCGGAAATCACCGCCCGGAGCGCGATATCGCCGGAGCGGCTGGCGAGCGCGACGAGGTCGCCGTCGCGGATGCCGCGGCTTTCGGCGTCGAAGGGGTGGATCTCCAGCACGTCCTCGTCATGCCAGGCGCCGTTCTCGGTGCGCCGGGTCTGCGCGCCGACATTGTATTGCGAGAGGATGCGGCCCGTGGTGAGCAGCAGCGGGAAGCGCGGCCCCGTCCGCTCGTCGGTCGGGACATATTCGGTGATCATGAACTTGCCCTTGCCGCGCACGAAGCGGTCGACATGCATCAAGGGCGTGCCGGTCGGGGCCTTGTCGTTGCAGGGCCACTGCACCGAGCCGAGCTTGTCCAGCTTGTCATAGGAGACCCCCGCGAAGCTCGGGGTGAGCCGCGCGATCTCGTCCATGATCTCGCTCGGATGGCCATAGGCCATCTCGTAGCCCAGCGCGCGGGCCAGATCGATCGTCACCTGCCACTCGTCCTTGCCGGCGAGCGGGGCCATGACCTGCCGCACGCGGTTGATGCGGCGCTCGGCATTGGTGAAGGTGCCGTCCTTCTCCAGGAAGGAGGCGCCCGGCAGGAAGACATGGGCGTATTTCGCCGTCTCGTTCAGGAAGATGTCCTGGATGACGACGCATTCCATCGAGGCGAGGCCCGCCGTGACATGCTTGGTGTTCGGGTCGGACTGGGCGATGTCCTCGCCCTGGACATAGAGGCCCTTGAAGGTGCCCTCGACCGCCTCGTCCAGCATGTTGTTGATGCGCAGGCCCTGTTCGGGATCGAGCGGCACGCCCCAGAGCATCTCGAAGACCTGCCGCGTCGAATCGTCGGAGACGTGGCGATAGCCCGAGAATTCGTGCGGGAAGGAGCCCATGTCGCAGGAGCCCTGGACATTGTTCTGCCCGCGCAGCGGATTGATGCCGACGCCGTCGCGCCCGATATTGCCGGTCGCCATGGCGAGGTTCGCCATCGCCATCACCGTGGTCGAGCCCTGGCTGTGCTCGGTGACGCCGAGCCCGTAATAGATCGCGCCATTGCCGCCGGTGGCATAGAGCCGCGCCGCGGCGCGCACATCCGCCGCCGGCACGCCGGTATATTGCTCGCTCATCTCCGGCGAGTTCTCCTCGCGGGCGACGAAGCGGGCCCAGTGCTCGAAATCGCCGAGATCGCAGCGCTCGCGCACATAGGCTTCGTCGATCAGCCCCTCGGTGACGACGACATGGCTGAGCGCATTGAGCAGCGCGACATTGGTGCCGGGGCGCAGCGGCAGGTGGTAATCCGCCTTCACATGCGGCGACTGCACCATGTCGATCCGGCGGGGGTCGGCGACGATCAGGCGGGCACCCTGGCGGATGCGCTTCTTCATCCGCGAGGCGAAGACCGGGTGGCCGTCGGTCGGGTTCGCGCCGATGACCAGGATGACGTCGGACTTGGCGACGGACTTGAAGTCCTGCGTGCCGGCCGAGGTCCCGAGCGTCGTGCGCAGCCCATAGCCGGTCGGCGAGTGGCAGACGCGGGCGCAGGTATCGACATTGTTGTTGCGGAAGGCGGCGCGCACCAGCTTCTGGACGAGGAAGACCTCCTCGTTGGTGCAGCGCGACGAGGTGATGGCGCCGACCGATTCACGGCCGTATTGGGCCTGGATGCGCTTGAACTCGGAAGCCGCGTAATTGATCGCCTCTTCCCACGACACCTCGCGCCACGGGTCGGTGATCTTCGCCCGGATCATCGGCTTGGTGATGCGGTCGGTATGGGTGGCATAGCCCCAGGCGAAGCGGCCCTTGACGCAGGAATGGCCCTCGTTCGCCTTGCCGTCCTTGTAGGGCACCATGCGGATGACGCGGTCGCCCTGCATCTCCGCCTTGAACGAGCAGCCGACGCCGCAATAGGCGCAGGTCGTCACCACCGAATGCTCGGGCTGGCCATGCTCGATGACCTTGTTTTCCATCAGCGTCGCGGTCGGGCAGGCCTGCACGCAGGCGCCGCAGGAAACGCATTCCGAACCCAGGAAGTCGGTCGGGCCGGCCGCGACGCGCGAGTCGAAGCCGCGCCCGGTGATCGTCAGCGCGAAGGTACCCTGCACCTCCTCGCAGGCCCGCACGCAGCGATTGCAGACGATGCATTTCGACGGGTCGTAGGTGAAATACGGGTTGGAGGTGTCCTTAGCGAGCCAGTTCTCGTTGACCGCGCCGTCCTTGCCCTTGGCGAAGACGTGGTTCTCGCCCTCGTAGCCGTAGCGCACCTCGCGCAGGCCCACGGCGCCCGCCATGTCCTGCAATTCGCAATCGCCATTGGCGGAACAGGTCAGGCAGTCCAGCGGATGGTCGGAGATATAGAGCTCCATCACGCCCTTGCGCAGGCCGGAGAGGTTCTCCGACTGGGTGCGCACGACCATGCCGTCCTCGGCCGGCGTGGTGCAGGAGGCGGGCGTGCCGCGCCGTCCCTCGATCTCGACGAGGCAGAGCCGGCAGGAGCCGAAGGGTTCGAGCGAGTCGGTGGCGCAGAGCTTGGGGATTTTGGTGCCGAGGCTCATGGCGGCGGCCATGACCGAGGTTCCGGCCGGCACCGTGACGCTCTGGCCGTCGATGGTCAGCGTCACCGTCTTCTCGGAGAACCGGATCGGCGTGCCGTAGTCGATTTCCTTGATCAGGCTCATCCTGGCCTCCTCACTCGGCTGCCAGGGGCAGCGGAGGACGGTCGAAATCCTCGGGGAAATGGTTGAGCGCGCTCAGCACCGGCATCGGGGTCAGGCCGCCCATGGCGCAGAGCGAGGCGTCGGTCATCAGCTTCGAGAGATCCCGCAGCACGGCGATGTTCTTGGGAACCTCAGTGCCGGCGATGATGCGGTCCATCGTCTCGACGCCGCGGGTCGCGCCGATCCGGCAGGGCGTGCACTTGCCGCAGCTTTCCTTGGCGCAGAATTCGAAGGCGAAGCGCGCCTGTTTGGCCATGTCGACGCTGTCGTCGAAAACGACGATGCCGCCATGGCCGAGCATCGCGCGCATCGCAGCGAGCGCCTCGTAATCCATCTGCACGTCGAGCTGCCCGGCCGTGAGATAGGCGCCGAGCGGCCCACCGACCTGCACGGCCCGGATCGGCCGGCCCGACAGCGTGCCGCCGCCCATATCCTCGATGATCTCGCGCAAGCTGATGCCGAAGGCGAGTTCGATCAGCCCGCCGCGCCTGACATTGCCGCCGAGCTGGATCGGCAGCGTGCCGCGCGAGCGGCCCATGCCGTAGTCGGCATAGGCCTGCGCACCATGGTCGAGGATCCACGGCACGGCGGCGAAGGAGAGCACGTTGTTGACGACGGTCGGCTTGCCGAACAGGCCCTGCAACGCCGGTAGCGGCGGCTTGGCCCGGACGATGGCGCGCTTGCCTTCGAGGCTTTCGAGCAGCGAGGTCTCCTCGCCGCAGATATAGGCACCGGCCCCGAGCCGCACTTCCAGATGGAAGGCGTGCTCCGAGCCCAGAACCGAGGCGCCGATCATTCCGGCGGCTTCAGCCTTCAGAATCGCGCGCTGGAGCATGCGATGGGCATGCGGATATTCCGAGCGCAGATAGATATAGCCGCGCGTCGCCCCGACCGCGATCGCGGCGATCGCCATGCCCTCGATCACGAGATAGGGGTCGCCTTCGAACAGCATACGGTCGGCGAAGGTGCCGCTATCGCCCTCATCGGCATTGCAGACGATGTATTTCTGCTCTGCCTTGGCGTCGTGGACGGTCTTCCACTTGATGCCGGTCGGGAAGCCGGCGCCGCCGCGGCCGCGCAGGCCCGATGCCTTCACCGCCTCGACGATCTCGCCGCCGGTGAGCGCCAGCGCCTTCTCCAGCCCCTTGAAGCCGCCATGGGCGCGGTAATCCGCGATCGAAAGCGGGTCGATGACGCCGACGCGCTCGAAGGTGAGGCGCTGCTGGCGCTTCATCCAGTCGAGTTCTTCGGTCTTGCCGAGGCGCAAGGCGTGCGCGCCGCTCGAGACGAAGCCGGCATCGAAAAGCGAGGCGACATCCTTCGCCGCGACCGGCCCGTAGGCGATGCGTCCTTCGTTCGTCTCGACCTCGACCATCGGCTCCAGCCAGAGCATGCCGCGCGAGCCGTTGCGGACGATCTCGACGGAAAGCCCGCGCGTCGTCGCCTCAAAGGCGATGGCCTGCGCGACGGCTTCCGCGCCGACCGACAGGGCGGCGGCGTCGATGGGAACGAAGATGCGGACCGGTGCGGCGCTCATGAATGCGCCTTTCCGTGCTGGCAGAGCCCGGCAATGCGGGCGGCATCGACGCGCCCGATCAGTTCGCCATCGACCAGGGCCGAGGGCCCGAGCGCGCAATTACCGAGACAATACACCGTTTCGACGATGGCGTCGCCGGCATGGTGGTCGTCGACCGCGATGCCATGGTTGCGGGCAAGCTCGTCGACCACGCTCTCGCAGCCCAAAGCCTGGCAGGCCTCGGCCCGGCAGAGCTTGACGATGCGGGCCGGCTGCGGGGCGGTCTTGAAGTCGTGATAGAAGGAGATCGCGCCATGGACCTCGGCACGCGACAGGTTAAGCGCCTCCGCGATCAGCGGCACGGCCTGAGGGTCGACATAGCCGAACTCGTCCTGAAGGGCGTGCAACATTGGCAGCGTGGCGCCTTCGAGATGCGCCAGCCCCGCCACGATCATGCGCGCACTGTCCTGATCCCAGGCCGGATAAGCCGCCATCTTTCCTCCATAGGCACGGTTCGCCGGGCGCTCGTTATGGGGAGGGTGGTTGAAACTGGAATGATTTCAAATCGTTTCTTTCGAATGTGTGATAGTTTTTAGCTATCAAAATACGCGATATGGGTCCGCGCCCGTCACGATGCAGGTTTGACAGGCTCCAAAAATTCTTCTGATGGGCCGTTTTGCGCCGCACAATGCTGCGCTGCTTCTAAGACGATAGGCGAAGGCTATCGAATGATGGGGCGGCGCGGCAGCCCGGCATCGGTGACCGGCTTCGTCATCATCAGGAGGTTGCGCGCGAGCGGCGCCACCGGCTGCCGGTCCGCCACGATCAGCCCGATCGTGCGCTGCGCCTCCGGCTCGACCAGCGACAGCGCTTTCGTCCCGAGCGGCACGCCGAAGAACTCCAGCAATTGCAGCGAGACGATGCTGGCGATGCCCTGGATGCCGGCATGCGAGCAGAGGTTGAAGATCGAGTTGGTCTCGATCATCGGCCGTGGCGCCGTGCCGACCGAGCGGAAGATGCCGTCGATGATGCGCCGGTTCTGCATGTCGCCTGTGAGCAGGCAGAGCTTTTGCTCGGCGGCCTCGGCCCAGGTGATGGTGTCGCGCGCGCCGAACGGCCCGTCCTCGCGCGTCAGCAGCACATAGGATTCCTGATAGATCGGCTTCGAAATCACCCGGTCGAGCGGCTCGTTGTCGAGATAGGTCAGCCCGACATCGAGTTCGAAATCGTCGATGCCCTGCTGGATTTCCTGCGAGGTCAGCGAGAGCACGGTGAGCGACACCGCCGGATAGCGCTCCGAGAAGGGCGCGGTGATATGGGCGATCATCGGCAGCGCGGTCGGGATCGCGCCGAGCCTGATCCGGCCGGAGACGCCCTCGCGCAGCTCCGCGATCGAATCCTTCATCACCTCGGCCTCGGCCAGGATGCGCCTGGCATGGGCGAGCACGACCTCACCCTCCTTGGTGAAGCCCTGGAAGCGCCGCCCGCGCTCGACGATCATCACGCCGAGCTCTTCCTCGAGCTGCACGATCGCGGCCGAAAGCGTCGGCTGCGAGACATGGCAGGCCTCGGCCGCGCGGCGGAAATGTTTTTCGCGCGCGAGCGCGTCGAGATAGACTAATTGGCGAATGATCATGGTTTCGGCTCGGAGGCGGCCGAGAGCGCCGCGCGCCCGAGCATCGGCAGCTTGCGCGGGCGATGCAAGCGCGGCGGTTGCAATCCTGCAAACAGCTTGTTGCTGGCAGGGCAACGCCTCGAGAATTGCGCTGCAGCAACCCCGACCCTAACTGCGGGGAGCCGGGATGGCCGGCAGGCAAAGGGTCGCGTCGCGGCCTCGGGATGATCATGGCACAGGAACTGGAATTCGGACTCGACACTTTCGGCGACGTCACCAACGGGGCGGACGGCAAGCCGCTGCCGCATGCGCAGGTGATCCGCAATCTCGTCGACGAAGCCGTCCTGGCCGATCAGGTCGGCATCGATTTCATCGGCGTCGGGGAGCATCACCGTGCCGATTTCGCGGTCTCCTCGCCGGAGACGGTGCTGGCCGGCATGGCCACGCGCACCAGCCGCATCAAGCTGGGCTCGGCCGTCACGGTGCTGAGCTCGGACGATCCGATCCGCGTCTTCCAGCGCTTTTCGACGGTCGATGCGCTCTCGAACGGGCGCGCCGAGGTCATTCTCGGTCGCGGCTCCTTCACGGAGTCCTTCCCGCTCTTCGGGCTCGACCTGCGCGATTACGAGAAGCTGTTCGAGGAGAAGCTCGATCTCTTCGTCGGCCTGCTGCCGCAGGAGCCGTTGACCTGGCAGGGCTCGATCCGGCCGCCGCTGAAGGACCAGCTCGTCTATCCGCCGGTCGAGAACGGCCCGCTCAAGACCTGGATCGGCGTCGGCGGCAGCCCGGAATCGGTGGTGCGCGCGGTGCGCTACGACCTGCCCTTGATGCTCGCCATCATCGGCGGCGACCCGCTGCGCTTCAAGCCCTTCGTCGACTTGTATCATCGCGCCTATGGCCAGATCGGCAAGCCGGCCAAGCCCGTCGGCGTGCATTCGCCGGGCTATGTCGCTGCGACCGACGAGCAGGCCAAGGAGGAGTTCTTCCCGGCCTACAAGCAGATGCGCGACCGCATCGGCGCCGAGCGCGGCTGGCCGCCGATGGGCCGTGACGAGTTCGAGCAGGAGGTCGCGCGCGGCTCGCTCTATTTGGGCTCGCCCGAGACGGTCGCCCGCAAGATCGCGGCAACCGCAAAGGGGCTGGGCATCGCTCGGTTCCAGCTCAAGTACAGCGCGGGCCCGCTGGCGCATGAGAAGGCGATGGAGTGCATCCGGCTCTATGGCGAGAAGGTCGTGCCCCTGGTGCGGGAGATGCTGGCGTAAGGCGCCAGTCAGACTCTGGTACCGCGACGCTTTTTCCTTCTCCCGAATGGGAGAAGGTGGCCCGGAGGGCCGGATGAGGGCTCGTCCTCAGCACTGAGGGCGCAACGGCACTGCCCCGTTTTTAACGATCAGCGCCAGGCCCTCACCCCTGCCCCTCTCCCATCCGGGAGAGGGGTTCCCCGCGTCTGACATCGACGACACCGCTCACCCCACAACCTTCAGCGGATCGACCGACAGCGTCCGCTTCAGCGCCCTCAGGCCGAAGGTCGTCCGCGTCTGCCTGACCCCCGGAATGCGGTAGATCGTGCCGCGCAGGAAGCGCTCGTAGTGGTCGGTGCCGCTGACCACGACCTTGGCGAGATAGTCGTATTCGCCGGTGACCAGATGCGCCTCGACCACCTCCGGCGCCTTCACCAGCGCCTCGGCGAACTGGTCGAGCACCTTGTCGTCATGCTTGTCGAGCGTGATCTCGACGAAGACGACATTGTTGTAGCCGAGAGCCTGATGATCGAGCAGGGCGACGTACTTCTCGATGACGCCGGCCTCCTCCAGCCGCTTCACCCGCGTCCAGCAGGGCGAGGGCGACAGGCCGACCTTTTCGGCCAGGGCCTGGGTGGTGAGCCTGCCGTCATCCCGCAATGCAGCAAGAATCTTGCGATCGATCGGATCGAGAGCAGGACTCTTCTGGCTCTTTTTATTCATCGGGTGATCATTCTGGGTTTTGGCTACAAGTCAGAATGATCTTCTGTCACGCTTCCGGGATGCCGGCAAATTCGGAAGGAACCTCCGGGGCGGTGGAGCTAGCGTTGGTTGCAAGGGGAACGATTGCCGGCGGCTGCGGTCGCAGGGCATGGCAGCACCGTTGACGGAACGCCTTGCCGGACGCCGGCAAAGGCGGAATGCTGGCGGCGACAGGGATGGAGGCGCTCATGAGCAGCGACAAGGCAGGCCAGGCGCCGGCAGTAACCCAGCCACTGCAGTTCCATGTCCCCAAACCGGCGAGTCGCCCGGGCGAGAAGCCAGACTTCTCCCATGTCGTGATCCCGAAGGCCGGCTCCGTCGCGCGCCCGCCCGTCGATGTCGACCCCAAGGATATCCGCGACCTTGCCTATTCGATCATCCGCGTCCTCAACCGCGAGGGCGAGGCGGTCGGCCCCTGGGTGCCCGATCTCTCGCATGACGATCTGATCCGGGGGCTACGCCACATGATGACGCTGCGCACCTTCGACGGGCGCATGCAGATGGCGCAGCGCCAGGGCAAGACCTCGTTCTACATGCAGCACACCGGCGAGGAGGCGGTGAGTTGCGCCTTCCGCATCGCGCTCCAGCCCGGCGACATGAACTTTCCGACCTATCGCCAGGCGGGCCTGCTGATCGCGAACGACTACCCGCTCGTCGACATGATGTGCCAGATCTACTCGAACGAGCGCGACCCGATGAAGGGCCGGCAATTGCCGGTGATGTACTCCTCCAAGGAGCACGGTTTCTTCTCGATCTCCGGCAATCTCGCGACGCAATACGTACAGGCCGTCGGCTGGGCGATGGCCTCGGCGATCAAGAACGACACCCGCATCGCCGCCGCCTGGATCGGCGACGGCTCGACGGCGGAATCGGATTTCCACGCCGCGCTGGTTTTCGCCTCGACCTACAAGGCCCCGGTCGTCCTCAACGTCGTCAACAACCAGTGGGCGATCTCGACCTTCCAGGGCATCGCGCGCGGCGGCTCCGGCACCTTCGCGGCACGCGGCCTCGGTTTCGGCATCCCGGCGCTGCGCGTCGACGGCAACGACTACCTTGCGGTCTATGCCGTCGCGCAATGGGCGGTCGAGCGCGCCCGCCGCAATCTTGGGCCGACGCTGGTCGAATACGTCACCTATCGCGCCGGCGCCCATTCCACCTCGGACGACCCGTCCGCCTATCGCCCCAAGCACGAATCCGACGATTGGCCGCTCGGCGATCCGCTGATCCGCCTGAAGCAGCATCTGATCGCGGTCGGCGCCTGGTCGGAGGAGCGCCACAAGCAGGCGGAGGCCGAGATCCTCGCCACCGTCATCGCCGCGCAGAAGGAGGCCGAGAGCTTCGGCACGCTGCATTCCGGCGGCAAGCCCTCGGCGCGCGACATCTTCGAGGACGTCTATGCCGAGCTGCCGCCGCATCTGCGCCGCCAGCGCCAGCAGATCGGAGTCTGACCCGATGGCACGCATGACGATGATCGAGGCGATCCGCTCCGCCATGGACGTCTCCATGGGCCGCGACGACGATGTCGTGGTCTTCGGCGAGGATGTCGGCTTTTTCGGCGGCGTCTTCCGCTGCACCCACGGGCTGCAGCAGAAATACGGGATGTCGCGCTGCTTCGACGCGCCGATCAGCGAGGCCGGCATCGTCGGCACCGCCATCGGCATGGCGGCCTATGGCCTGAAACCCTGCGTCGAGATCCAGTTCGCCGACTACATGTACCCGGCCTATGACCAGATCGTCTCCGAGGCCGCCCGCCTGCGCTACCGCTCGGCCGGCGACTTCACCTGTCCGATGGTGATCCGCATGCCGACCGGCGGCGGCATCTTCGGCGGCCAGACCCATAGCCAGAGCCCGGAAGCGCTCTTCACCCATGTCTCCGGCCTGAAGACGATCGTTCCCTCCAACCCCTACGACGCCAAGGGTCTGCTGATCGCCGCGATCGAGGACCCCGACCCGGTGATCTTCCTGGAGCCGAAGCGGCTCTATAACGGCCCCTTCGATGGCCATCACGACCGCCCGGTCACGGCCTGGTCGAAGCATGAGCTCGCCGAGGTGCCGGAGGGCCATTACACCGTGCCGCTCGGCAAGGCGGTGACGCGTCGCGAAGGCTCCGCCGTCACCATCCTCGCCTATGGCACCATGGTCCATGTCGCGCTGGCGGCGGCCGAGGATACCGGCATCGATGCCGAGGTGATCGACCTTCGCACGCTCGTTCCGCTCGATCTCGAGGCGATCGTCGCCTCGGTCCAGAAGACCGGCCGCTGCATCGTGCTGCACGAGGCGACGCTCACCTCAGGTTTCGGCGGCGAGCTTACGGCGCTGGTGCAGGAGCACTGCTTCTACCATCTGGAGGCGCCGGTGATGCGCGTTACCGGCTGGGATACGCCCTATCCGCATGCGCAGGAATGGGACTATTTCCCCGGTCCGGCTCGCCTCAGTCAGGCGCTGCAAGACATCATGGAGGCACGCTGATGGTCGAGCGCATCATCAAGCTGCCGGATGTCGGCGAGGGCATCGCGGAAGCCGAACTCGTCGAGTGGCACGTCAAGGTCGGCGACATCGTCCGCGAGGACGATCTGCTCGCCGCCGTGATGACCGACAAGGCGACGGTCGAGATTCCGTCGCCGGTCGAGGGCGAGGTCACCTGGGTCGGCGCCGAGGTCGGCGACACCGTCGCGATCGGCTCGGCCATCGTGAAGCTGAAGGTGGCGGGCGCTGAAGGCGCGGTGGCTGAAGAGCCTGCCGAGGAAGCGCCTGCCGAGGAAGCGCCTGCCGAGAAGCCGGCACCTGTTGCAGCCGCTCCGGCGCCCAAGGCGGAGAAGCCTGCTGCATCGGCAGCTCCCGTCAAGCCGGCAGTACCGCCTCAGCCGGCTCCCAAGCCTATGCGTGCCGACGCGGCCCCCATCCAGCGCCGCGCACCGGGCGAGAAGCCGCTGGCCTCGCCGGCCGTGCGCCTGAAGGCGCGCGAGGCCGGGGTCGATCTGCGTCAGGTCCAGGGCACGGGCCTTGCCGGTCGCATCACCCATCAGGATATCGACGCCTTCTTGTTGCGCGGCCCGGAGCCGGCGCGTGGCGGCGGGCTCGTCGAGCAGAGCGCCGTCACCGAGGTGAAGGTCGTCGGCCTGCGCCGCCGCATCGCCGAGAAGATGGCGCTGTCGAAATCGCGCATCCCGCACATCACCATCGTCGAAGAAGTCAACGTCTCGCCGCTGGAGGATTTGCGCGCCACGCTGAACAAGAAGCCGACGCCGGAGCGGCCGAAGCTGACGCTTCTGCCCTTCCTGATGCGGGCCATGGTCAAGGCGCTCGCCGAGCAGCCGGCGCTGAACGCGCTCTATGACGACGATGCCGGCATCGTGCGCCAGCATGCCGCGATCAATATCGGCATCGCCACGCAGACGCCGACCGGCCTGATCGTGCCGGTGGTGAAACATGCCGAGGCGCGCGATCTCTGGGGCTGCGGCATCGAGCTTGCCCGCCTTGCCGAGCGCGGCCGGCAGGGCACCGCGACCCGCGACGAGCTCACCGGCTCGACCATCACCATCACGTCGCTCGGCGCACTCGGCGGCATCGCGACCACGCCGGTGATCAACTACCCGGAAGTTGCCATCGTCGGCGTCAACAAGATGGTCGTGCGTCCGGTCTGGGACGGCACCACCTTCGTGCCGCGCAAGATGATGAACCTCTCCTCCAGCTTCGACCACCGCGTCATCGATGGCTGGGACGCCGCCGTCTTCGTGCAGCGGCTGAAGGAGCTGCTGGAGAACCCGGCCACGCTCTTCGTGGACATCTGAGGAGCGCTGCCCATGACCGAAATCACCTGCAAGCTCCTCGTCATCGGCGCCGGCCCCGGCGGCTATGTCTGCGCCATCCGCGCCGGCCAGCTCGGCATCGACACCGTGATCGTCGAGAGCACCAAGCTCGGCGGCTCCTGCCTCAATGTCGGCTGCATCCCGTCCAAGGCGATGATCCATGTCGCCGAGGAGTTCGAGAAGGCGGCGGAAGCAGCGGCCGGCAAGACGCCCTTCGGCCTGACGGCGGCCGAGCCGAAGCTCGACCTGAAGCAGGCGGTGGCCTGGAAGGACGGCATCGTCCAGCGCCTCAACAACGGCGTCGCGGCGCTGCTGCGCAAGGCCAAGGTCAAGATCGTCCACGGCAAGGCCCGCTTCCGCGACGGCAAGACCGTGGTCGTCGAGACCGAGACCGGGCCGAAGACGATCCAGGCCGAGGCCATTGTCATTGCGACCGGCTCCGCCCCGGTGGAGCTGCCCTTCCTACCCTTCGGTGGGAATGTGATCTCCTCGACCGGCGCGCTGGCGCTGACGGAGGTGCCGAAGCGCCTCGTCGTCGTCGGCGGCGGCTATATCGGGCTGGAGCTGGGCACAGCCTTCGCCAAGCTCGGAGCCAAGGTCACCGTCGTCGAGGCGCAGGACAAGATCCTGCCGCTCTACGATGCCGAGCTGACCGGCCCCATCTCCAAACGCCTGACCGCGCTTGGCGTCGAGGTGCTGACCGGCGCCAAGGCGCTCGGGCCGACGCCCAAAGGCGACGGCCTGCGCATCGAGACGGCCGATTGCAAGGAGCGCAGCCTGCCGGCCGACAAGATCCTGGTGACGGTCGGCCGCAAGCCGGTCACCGATGGTCTCGGCCTTGAAAACCTCGTGCTAGACATGGATGGCCGCTTCATCCGCATTGGCGAGCGTTGCGAGACGGCGATGCGCGGCATCTACGCCATCGGCGACGTCACCGGCGAGCCGATGCTGGCGCATCGCGCCATGGCGCAGGGCGAGATGGTGGCGGAGATCGTCGCCGGCTTAGCCCGCGCCTGGGACAAGCGCGGCATCGCGGCGATCTGCTTCACCGATCCCGAGATTGTCTCGGTCGGCCTCTCGCCAGACGAGGCCAAGCGCGCCGGCCACGAGCTCAAGATCGGCCAGTTCCCCTTCGCCGCCAATGGCCGGGCCATGACCCGCCATGCCGAGGTCGGCTTCGTGCGCGTGGTGGCGCAGGCCGGTAGCGACTTGGTGCTGGGCATCCAGGCAGTCGGGCAAGGTGTCTCGGAACTCTCGGCCGCCTTCGGCCTCGCGATCGAGATGGGCGCGACGCTGCAGGATATCGCCGGCACGATCCACGCCCATCCGACGCTTGGCGAGGCCTTCCCGGAGGCCGCGATGAAGGCGCTCGGCCACGCCCTGCACATCTGAGGAGCCGCGACCGATCCGCGCAGGTCGCCAGCTAAGATGCATACAATCTTGACATTGTCTGTATCGAGGGTGATCTGAGGGGCGACGCCGAGCGAACGGCGCCGTCCCGAGGAGACATTCCATGTCCGGCGAGCATTGGCCGCCACTCTCTCCGCTCCAGACCGGCCTGCGCGGCCGCTGCCCGCGCTGTGGGCAGGGCAAGATGTTCGAGAGCTTCCTGAAGCTGAAGCCGAAATGCGAGGTCTGCGGCCTCGACTATTCCTTCGCCGACCCGGCCGATGGTCCGGCCTTCTTCGTGATGATGTTCGTCTGCATCCCCGCGGCGGCTTTCCCGCTCTGGCTGGAATTGAACTACAACCCGCCGACCTGGGTGCATCTCGTCACGACGCTGCCGTTGATCCTGCTGACCTGTATCCCGCCCTTGCAACCCTTGAAGGGCTGGCTCGTCGCCTCGCAGTTCTTCCACAAGGCCGAGGAAGGGCGCCTCGCGGCTCCCGCCACGCCGAAGGACAGCCCCGCCGCCTGACTCGGCCATTGGCTCGGCTCAGGCCGGCGCGCGTTCCCCGGCGATGATTCCGGCGAGCAGGCGCAGCGCCTCGGCAAGGCGCGCGCGCTCGGGCACGGCTCCGAGCGCGACCCGGATCGCGTCCGGCACCTGTTCGCCCGTCGCGAACGCATCCGAGGCCATCACGCCGAGCCCTGCCTGACGCGCGCTCTCGATCAGCCGGTGCCGGTCCCGATGCGGTGGCAGCGGCTGCCAGAGATGCAGCGCATGCGGATGCGCTTGCATCGAAGCGGGCAGGATCGCACGCGCCAGCGCCTGCCGCTCGGCCGCCTCGCGGCGCACTCCGTCGAGCAAATCCTGCGCGGCACCGATCCTGATCCAGTGGGCGGCGAGAGCCGTCATCAAGGGAGCCGGCATCAGCGCCACGGCCCGCAACGCAGCAACAAGCCCGTCGCCCTCGATACCGTCGGGCAGCACGACGAAGGCAGTGCGCAGGCCGGGGGTGAGCACCTTCGACAAGGTCGCGACATGCCATGTCCGCTCCGGGGCCAGCACGGCGAGGGGCGGCGGTGCATCACCCGCAAGCAGGCTGTAAGGGTCGTCCTCGATCAGGGTGAGGTCGAGCTTGCGCGCCATGGCTGCGATCTCCTGCCGCCGTCCGAGTGGAACAGTCCGGCAGGTCGGGTTGTGCAGCGTCGGCGTCAGGCAGAACAGCCGGGCACCGGAACGGCGGGCGGCTTCCTCCAGCGCCTGCGGCAAGGGGCCATCGCCGTCCTCCGCCACCGGTGCAATGGCGAGGCTGCGCCGGCGGGCCGCGTCGATCTGGCCGGGATAGGCGAGCGGTTCCATCAGGACGGTGTCGCCGGGGGCGGCGAGCATCTGGAACAGGGCGGTGAGTGCGGTCTGGGCGCCGGGCGCCACCACGATCCTTTGCGGCGGCAGGGCACCCAGCAAAGGTGCAAGCCAGGCCGCGCCGGCCGCCCGCTCCGCCAGCGAGCCGCCCCCGGCATGGTAGTTCATCAGCTGGTCGGCGTTGCTGCGCGCCAGCAACTCGGCGATGCCGCGTTCCATCATCTCGCCCAGCCGCACGCCTTTTGGCGCGGGCGGGATTGTCATGCTCAGGTCGAGCGGCGGGCCGGCCTCTTCCTGCCGGGTCGAGATGAAGGAGCCGCGCCCCGTCACCGCATCGAGCAGCCCGCGCTCGCGCGCCTCGCCGAAGGCGCGGGTCACAGTGGTGAGGTCGACCTCGAGGAGTTCGGCCAGTTTCCGCTGAGGCGGCAACCGGTCACCGGGCCGCAGGCGTCCATCCGAGACAGCGCGTTCGATCAGCCCGACGATTTGCAGGTAGCGCGGCCCGGCAGCGGGGTCGAGCTCACCGAGCCATGACGGCATTGTCGCGGCTTGCGCCATGGCTGATCCCTCATGCCATACATTCTTGCTATTGTATGCGTCGATAGCGCAGCCGCTGCTGACAAGCCAGTGCCTCCGCCCTTGCGAGAACGAGGGCCTCTCTCTGGAGAAGAGCTATGCCCGAGCGTTCGCGTGTCGAGGATTTCATCGCGGCCGTTGTCGGAGGCGATCATGTCGCGGCCGTTGTCGGAGGCGATCATGTCGCGGCGATCCGCGATTTCTACTGGGAAGACGCTTCCATGCAGGAGAACATGGCCGAGCCACGGCGCGGCCGGGATCTGCTGATGGAGCATGAGGCGCGGGCGCTCGCGCGCCTTGAGCGCATGCACACCCATCCGCCGCGCGCCGTGCTGGTCGATGGCGACCGGGTGGTCGTCCACTGGACCTTCGACGCGACGGGCAAGGACGGTGTCACGCGCCGGCTCGACGAGCTTGCGATCCAGCGCTGGCGCGGCGACCGCATCGTCGAAGAGCGCTTCTTCTACGATACGGCCACGGCCTGGAGGCCGGTCGAGCCGGTGCCATGACGGGCGTGGCCGCCGAGGCTCAATGCGCGCCGGCGCTGACGAAGGCCTTGAGCTCCGGCGTCTGCGGGTTGGCGAAGAGCTCCTTCGACGGACCCTGCTCCCAGATCTTGCCCTGATGCATGAACACGGTGGTGTTCGCGACCGTGCGGGCGAAGTTCATCTCGTGGGTCACGAGCAGCATGGTCATGCCGCCCTTGGCGAGCTTCTCCATGACGAGCAGCACCTCGCCGGTCAGTTCCGGATCGAGCGCCGAGGTGACCTCGTCGAACAGCATCACCTTCGGCTTCATCGCCAGCGAGCGGGCGATGGCGACGCGCTGCTGCTGGCCACCGGAGAGATTGTCCGGATAGCTGTCGAACTTCTCGGACAAGCCGACCTGCGCCAGCACCTCCTTGGCCAGCGCCAGCGCCTCGGCCTGCGGCACGTCCTTGGTGATGCGCGGCGAAAGCATGATGTTCTGTCCCACCGTGAGGTGCGGGAACAGATTGTAGCTCTGGAAGACGATGCCGACATCCTTGCGCAATTCGCGCAGCTTCTTCGGATCCTGCGTCGTCAGGTGCCCGGCGACCTCGATCTTGCCGGCATGGAAGCTCTCGAGCCCGTTGATGCAGCGCAGCAGCGTCGACTTGCCCGAGCCGGAGCGCCCGATGATGGCGACCACCTGGCCGGCCTCGACGCTGAGCGAGACGCCCTTCAGCACCTCCAGCGAGCCGAAGCGCTTGTGGATGTCTTCAATGAGAACGGCTGGCATTCATCACCTTTTCGAGATGGCGGCTGAGCCGGGACAGTGGGAAGCAGATCGCGAAATAGATCAGCGCGACCAGGCTGAAGATCTGGAAGGCCTGATAGGTCGCGTTGTTGACCAGCATGCCGGCGCGCATCAGGTCGACGAAGCCGACGACCTGGACGATCGAGGTGTTCTTCACGAGCTGGACGAGGAAGCCGACCGTCGGTGGCAGCGAGATCCGGACCGCCTGCGGCAGGATGACATGGCGGTAGGTCTGCGCCGTCGTATGCGCCAGCGAGGCCGAGGCCTCCCATTGCTGGCGCGGCACGGATTCGATCGATCCGCGCCAGATCTCGGCGAGATAGGCCGAGACATAGATCGACAGCGAGGCGGAGGCCGCGAGGAAGGGCGGCAGTTCGATGCCGAGCGCCGAGAGCCCGTAATAGCTCATGAACAGCACCATCAGCACCGGGATCGACTGGATCACCAGGATGTAGCTGGCGGCGAAGCGGCGCAGCCACCGGAGCCGCGACAGGCGCATGATCGCGAAGACGCCGCCGATGATGCTGCCGATGAAGAAGGCGATTGCCGTGAGCGCCAGCGTCCAGCCGGCGGAGCGCAGGATGAAATAGGCCTCGGGCCAACCGAAGGTCTGCATCAGGCGGCCTCCCCATGCGCTTCGGTGAGCCGGGCAAGGCCCGACACCTGCGGGAAGAGCTTTCGGCCGAGCCAGTTCAGGAAGAGTTTGAAGGAGAGCGCCAGCACGAGGTAGAGCACGGTGACGACGATATAGGTCTCGAACGAGCGGAACGTGTCCTGCTCGATGATCGCCGCCGTTCCGGACAATTCCTGCACCGAGACGAAGGAGCAGATGCTGGAGGCCAGCATCATCAGCACGAACTGGCTCGACAGCGCCGGCCAGACGCGGGCGAAGGCCGGCTGCAGGATGACATGCTTCAGCACCTGCCACTTGGTCATTGCGAGCGCGAGACCGGCCTCGATCTGCGATTTATGGATGGAATCGACGCCGGCCCGGATGATCTCGGTGGCGTAGGCGGCGAGATTGAGCGTCATCGCCAGAACGGAGGCTTCGAGCCCGTTCAGGCGGATACCCAACTGCGGCAGCCCGAAGAAGATCATGAAGAGCTGTACCAGGAAGGGCGTGTTGCGCATCAGTTCGACATAGGCGTCGACGAGATAGCCGGCCCAGCTGCCCGCGAGGCTGCGCAGCGCGGTCATGCCCGTCGCCAGGACGAGGCCGAGCGCGATCGCGACGAAGGACAGCGCGATCGTGAGCCAGACCCCGTGCAGGATCATCGGCCATTTGGAAAGGACGTCTTGGAAGAGCAACGGCGCGCTCCTTCGGCCTGCGAGGTCGAGGGTCGCCGGCGCGCGCTCAGGCGCGCCGGCAGGTCCGATCGGAGGGTTGGATCAGAAGGTCGGCAGCGGCGGCAGCGGGCTGCCGACCCACTTCTGCGCGATCGCGTCGAGCTCGCCGTTCTGCTTGACGTAGTAGATGAAGTTGTTGAGCCACTGGCGCAGCTCCCAGGCGTCCTTGCGCATGGTCATCGAGTTCGGCTGCACGCCGAACACGAACTTCAGCTCGGTCTCGGTCTCGCCGCGCGCCTTCATGGCGGCGTTGGCCTGGGCGTCGGGGCCGGCGATGGCCTCGACCTGGCCGGAGAACAGCGCCTGCATGGTGGTGGCGTCGTCCTCGAAGCGCAGGATGGTGAGGTTCAGCTCCTTCTCGCGGCTGGTGAACTCGCGCTCGACGCTGGAGCCGCGGTTGACGCCGACCTTGCGGCCCTTGAGGTCGTCCCAGGTTTTGATGGCGACGTTCTTCTTGGCGTAGATGCCGGTCTGGAAGGCGCTGTAGGGGATGGAGAACATCACCGCCTTGGCGCGCTCGGGCGTGGGCGCCAGCGTGGCGACGAGGAAGTCGACCTTGTTGGCCTCCAGCGCCGGGATGCGGGCCGGCGGGGTGAGCTGCACCATCTCGACCTTGACGCCGAGATATTTGCCGATCAGCGCGATGACGTCGGCGTCATAGCCGATGGCGTTGCCCTGCGAGTCGACCGAGCCATAGGGCGGGGCGCCGATCAGTACGCCGATCTTGACCGAGCCGCGCTTGATGATGTCGGTGATCGACTGGGCCGAGGCCTGGCTCGCCGCGAACATGCCGGCGCCGAGCGCGAGAGCCACGCCGGCGATCTTGATACGCTTGAGGATATTCACTGGACGTCTCCCGTTGTGGTGCATTCGCGCTGATTGGTCCCCGGCTTCTTGTGGCCGGTTGATGGGCGAGAAGTGGTTATGCCTCTCGGTTCACTGTCCCCTTCGGACGACGTTCTCCAGCGGCTCGCCGGAGAAACGGCGCCTGATGTTACCAGCAATGACCGCCTGGCGCCGCCGGATCGTTCCGCTGGTCCAGCCGGACATATGCGGGGTCATTAAAACGTTTGAAAGCTCGTGGAAAGGCAGTTTCGACGGCAGCGGCGTGGCATCCCCAGCCTGTGGATAACGGTACCAGGTGTCGATGATCGCGCCGCCGATGCGGCGGCTCTTCAGGGCGTCGTAAAGCGCCTCTTCGTCGATGGTCGGCCCGCGCCCGACATTGACCACGACGGCGTCAGGACGCATCGCCGCGAAGGCCGCGGCGCCGACGATGCCCTTGGTCTCCTCCGTCAGCGGCACCGAGACGACGACGACATCGACCGAGCCGCAGAAGGCAGCGAGCTGGTCCAGGGTGAAGGCGCGGTCGACGAGGGGCGAGGGTGCGACCGGGCTTCGGTTGGCGACATGCACCTGCATCTCGAAGGCCTTGGCGCGGGCGGCGATCGCCTTGCCGATATGGCCGAAGCCGAGGAGGCCGATGGTCCGGCCGGCGATCTCGTCATGCACCCGCTCCGGCGCGCCGGCCCAATAGGCCCAGTCGCCCTGGCGCAGCCGCCGGTCGGCGTCGGCGAGCGGGATCGCGCGGGCGAGGAGGGCGCTCATCACATATTCCGCGATGGCCTGCTCGTGGCCGAAGCAGTTGCACACGGCGGCGGAAGCCGGCAGCAGGTCGAGATTGACGGCATCGTAGCCGGCGCCCGGCACATGGAAGAGCTTGAGCCCCGCCGGCACCGGCAGGCTCGCGTCGAACTTCACGCCGATGATGGCCTGCGCCTGCGCATAGGCCGCCTGCTCTGCCTCGGTCTCCAGCACATCCGGCAGCAATTGGATCTCGGCCGGCCCGCCGAGCAGGTCGGCGAAGCCGTGGCTGAAGCTGGCGGCGTTCTCGCCGTGGAAGATGATGCGCATGGTCTCGGATGTCCGGCGGTTCGGGAGTTTAGCGGGGCAGCAGCGGCTCGACGCTGCAGTCGAGCAGGGAGGGATCGATGTTCTCCTCCATCTCGTCGAACATGGTGTCGACGAAGGCGATCAGCTTTTCGGAGGCGGCGATGGCGCGCTCGGCCTGCGACGAGGCGATGCCGTTGAGCAGGGCGAGATGGTGGTCGATGGTCCCGTCCAGATTATGCTGGCCGGGCATGTAGCTGTGATGGATGAAGCCGATGCGCCGGAAGATGGTGTGCAGCGGCCTCAGCGTATGCTCGAGGAAAGGCTCGCCCGCCGCCGCCAGGATCATCTGGTCGATGCGCCGGTCGAGGCTGTTGAATTCGGCGAGCGTCAGCTCCTCGCGGCGGTCGCGGAGCAGCCGGGCCATATGCAGCATCTGGTTGCGGTGGGTCGGCCCGGCGCGCTCGGCGGCGAGCCGCGCGACGAAGCGCTCGAGATCGCCGCGCAGCTTGAGCAGCACGCGTTCGCGCGCCAGGTCGATCGGCGCGATCTGGAGCCCATGCCGGGGGCGAATATTGATCAGCGTGTCCGCCGCGAGCCGGTTGACGGCGTGGTGGACGGGGGTGCGGCCGAAGCCGGTCAGATCCTGCAGATCCTGCATCGTCAGCAGGCGGCCGGGCTTGAGCTGGCAATCTATCAGCATCGACTCGATGCGTTCATAAGCCAGTTCGAAGAAGTTCAGGCGGTTGCGGCGCGGCAGCGGCTCGAGCGCATCGAGCTCGGCGAGCTTCGGCTCCTCCTTGCGTCTTGCCATGTTTCCTCCGCAGCGGGCTCTTGCCGGCCCATGCTTGCCGGCGACGATAAACATGTTGTGATATTTTACAAGCGCTCTTATGGTCGGCACGCTCCGTCGCCATCCTAGGCCGACGGAAGCGCGGGTAAAGGATGGGAGGGCACGACCAAAGTCGAAGCCAGCCCTCGCCAGGGAGGCGGACTTTGAAAATCACAGCGATCGAGACGTTGCGGACCGAGGAGTTCGCCAATGTCCTCTGGGTGCGCGTGCACACCGATGCGGGGGTGATCGGCCTCGGCGAGACCTTCTATGGCGCGGCCTCGGTAGAGGCCCATCTCCACGACACGCTCGCCATGCGGCTCCTCGGCAAGAACCCGCTGCATATCGAGGCGCTGCACAAGGAGATGACCAACCTGCCGATGGCGCAGGCCTCGACGGGTGCGGAATCGCGCGCGACCTCGGCCGTCGACATCGCGCTCTGGGACATCTTCGGCAAGGTCTGCGGCCAGCCGGTCCACCAGATGCTGGGCGGCCTCTGCCGCGACAAGCAGCGCATCTACAACACCTGTGCCGGCTATGGATATGTCCGCTCGCACAACATCAAGCCGGTCTCGACCTGGAATTTCGGGCACTCCGAGGGCCCCTATGAAGACCTGCACGGCTTCATGACCCGTGCCGACGAGGTCGCCGAAAGCCTGCTCGAAAGCGGCATCACCGCGATGAAGATCTGGCCCTTCGATCCCCCGGCGATCGAGAACCAGGGCCTGTTCATCACGCCCGACCAGATGCGCAAGGCCTGCGAGCCCTTCGAGAAGATCCGCAAGGCCGTCGGCGACAAGATGGAAATCATGGTCGAGTTCCACTCGCTCTGGAACCTGCCGACCGCGATCAAGATCGCCCGCGTGCTCGAGCAGTACGAGCCGAGCTGGTATGAGGACCCGATCCGGATGAACTCGCCGCAGGCGCTGGCCGAATTCGCCCGCTCGACCAAAGTCTCGGTGACCGCGAGCGAGACGCTGGGCTCGCGCTTCCCCTACAAGGACATGCTCGACCGCGACGCGATGCATGTCGTGATGGCCGATCTGTGCTGGACCGGCGGGCTCACCGAGGGCCGCAAGATCGCGGCGATGGCGGAGACCTATCACCGCCCCTTCGCGCCGCATGACTGCATCGGCCCGGTCGGCTTCATCGCGGCGATCCACGCCTCCTTCAGCCAGCCCAACACGCTGATCCAGGAATCGGTACGCGCCTTCTACACCGGCTGGTACAAGGAGCTGGTCACCGAGATGCCGCGGATCGAGGGAGGCTATGTCTACCCGATGGAGGCGCCGGGCCTCGGCGTCGAATTGCTGCCGGCGGTGTTCGAGCGCTCGGACCTGACGGTCCGCCGCTCCAGCCTCTGAGATGACGTGATGACCAATCCCCTCTTCGATCTCACGGGCCGCACGGCCCTCGTCACCGGTTCCTCGCGCGGGCTCGGCCGCGCCATGGCGGAGGGGCTGGCGGCGGCCGGCGCCCGCATTCTCGTCAACGGCACGGATGCGGAACGGGTCGCGACCGCCGTCAAGGAGATGCGTCAGGCCGGCCATGAGGCCGACGCGGCGCCCTTCGACGTCACTTCCGAGGACGCCGTCGTCAAGGCCTTCGCCGGCTTCGACGCCGCCGGCATCGCCGTCGACATCCTCGTCAACAATGCCGGCATCCAGTTCCGCAAGCCGATGGTCGAGCTGGCGACGGCCGATTGGCAGCGGGTCATCGACACCAACCTGACCTCGGCCTTCGTCATCGGCCGGGAAGCCGCGAAGCGCATGATCGCGCGCGGCCACGGCAAGGTCATCAACATCGGCTCGCTGACCTCAGCGCTGGCCCGGGCCACCGTCGCGCCCTATACGGTCGCCAAGGGCGGCATCAAGATGCTGACCCAGGCGATGGCCGCCGAATGGGCCGAGCACGGCATCCAGGCCAATGCCATCGGCCCCGGCTACATGCTGACCGACATGAACCAGGCGCTGATCGAGAACCCGACCTTCGACACCTGGGTCAAGGGCCGCACCCCGTCGAAGCGCTGGGGCAAGCCGGAGGAACTGATCGGCGCCGCCGTCTTCCTCGCCGCGCCGGCCTCCGACTACGTCAACGGCCAGATCATCTATGTCGATGGCGGAATGCTCGCCGTCCTGTAGAACGGCGGAACCTGATCCGCCGGAGGACAAGGATGGCCCGCCCGCGCCTCGATGCGCTCGACCGCAAGATCATCGCGGAATTGCAGACCAATTCGCGCCTCTCGGTGCAGGAA
Organism: Allobosea sp. RCC_152_1; assembly: GCF_041360765.1. Classification (NCBI taxonomy): domain Bacteria; kingdom Pseudomonadati; phylum Pseudomonadota; class Alphaproteobacteria; order Hyphomicrobiales; family Alloboseaceae; genus Allobosea; species Allobosea sp. RCC_152_1. The sequence continues at coordinate 140,739 of NZ_JBFUPU010000004.1, read as the reverse complement.
TTGGCCGAGCGGGTCGGCCTCTCCGCCTCGCCCTGCGCGCGGCGCATCCGCATCCTCGAAGAGGCGGGCGTCATCCAGGGCTATGCCGCGATCATCGACCAGACCAAGGTCGGCCTGCCGATCAGCGTCTTCGTCTCGATCAGGCTGGAACGCCAGCGCGAGGACGAACTCGACCGCTTCTCGCAGGCGGTGGCGCGCTGGCCCGAGGTGGTCGACTGCTATCTGATGACCGGCCAGCGCGATTATCTGCTGCGCATCGTCGTGCGCGACCTGCCGGCCTATGAGCGCTTCCTCAAGGACAAGCTCACCCGCCTCGACGGCGTCGCCTCGATCGAGTCGAGTTTCGCGCTGGGCCAGGTGAAGCGCTCCAGCGCCTTGCCGATCGCGGCGGCGCCGGAGGAGGATTAGGCTCGCTTCTCGCCGCTTGTCATCCCGGACAAGCCGCGAAGCGGCGCCGATCCGGGATCCATGCCTGAACCGTTCCGGAATGGATCCCGGGTCTCCCTCCGGTCGCCCGGGATGACCCGCGGGGGAGGCGAAGGCGTTCTACCGCTCCGCCGAAGCCGCCCAGATATTGATCCCGCCATCGACCGCATGCCTGTCGATCGCCGCCAGCTCTTCGGTCGAAAACTCGGTGTTCCCCAGCGCCGCGACGCAATCCATCACCTGTTCCGGCCGGCTCGCGCCGATCAGCGCCGAAGTGACGCGCCCGCCGCGCAATACCCAGGCGATTGCCATCTGGGCGAGGCTCTGGCCCCGCGCCCTGGCAATCTCGTTCAGCGCCGCGATGTGCTGGATGTTGTCGTCGCTGAGGAAGCCTTCGCGGAAGGAGGGCGCCTTCTTGTCGGCGCGGCTGCCGGCCGGCACGCCCTTCAGGTACTTGTCGGTCAGCATGCCCTGCGCCAGCGGCGAGAACACGATCGAGCCGATCCCTTCCGCGTCGAGCGTGTCGAGCAAACCGTCCTCCTCGATCCAGCGGTTGAGCATCGAATAGCTCGGCTGGTGGATCAGGCAGGGCGTGCCGAGCCGGCGCAGGATCGCGACTGCCTCCTGCGTGCGCTTCGAGTTGTAGGAGGATAGGCCGACATAGAGCGCCTTGCCCTGGCGGACGATGGCGTCGAGCGCCCCCATCGTCTCCTCCAGCGGCGTGTTCGGGTCGAAACGGTGCGAGTAGAAGATGTCGACATAGTCGAGCTTCATCCGCTTCAGGCTCTGGTCGAGGCTGGAGATCAGGTATTTGCGGCTGCCCCATTCGCCATAGGGGCCGGGCCACATCCGGTAGCCGGCCTTGGTCGAGATCACCAGCTCGTCGCGATAGCCGGCGAAGTCCTGGCTGAGAATCTCGCCGAAGGCGGTTTCGGCAGAGCCTGGGGGCGGACCGTAATTATTGGCGAGGTCGAAATGGGTGATGCCGAGATCGAAGGCCGTGCGGCAGATCTCGCGCATATTGGCACGGGCACCGGTCTCGCCGAAATTCTGCCAGAGGCCGAGCGAAAGCGCCGGCAGCATCAGTCCGCTGCGGCCGCAGCGGTTGTAGCGCATCGCGTCATAGCGGTTGGGATTGACCATGACTCAAGCCTCTCAATCGATTGAATGACGAATAAGATGAAGGCCCGGTGGCGTTGCGTCCACCGGGCCTCGTTGTCTATCGGGTCGCGATCCGATCAGGCGGCGGCGTAGCCGACCGTGCCCTTGATCTCGAGGAACTCCTCGAGGCCGAAATCGGCGTATTCGCGGCCGTTGCCGGACTGCTTGTAGCCGCCGAAGGGCGCGCCGGCGTCCCAGGCCGGGTAGTTGATGTAGACATTGCCCGAGCGCATCTGCGAGGCGATCTTGCGCGCGCGCTCCTGAGAGCCGGACTGGACATAGGAAGCCAGGCCATAGGGCGTGTCGTTGGCGCGCGAAACCACCTCGTCGTCGCTCTTGTAGGGCAGGATCGACAGCACGGGGCCGAAGATCTCCTCGCGGGCGATGGTCATCTCGTCGGTGACGCCGCCGAACACGGTCGGGCGGACATAGTAGCCGCGATTGAGCCCTTCCGGACGGCCCGTGCCGCCGGTGACCAGCGTCGCGCCTTCCTTGATGCCGGCCTCGATCAGGCGCTGGATCTTCTCGTACTGGACCTCGCTGACGACCGGGCCGAGGAAGACGCCGTCGGCCGAGGGAGCGCCGACCTTGAGCGGCTCGGCCACCTGCTTGGCGATGGCGAGCGCCTCCTCATGCAGCTTCTCCGGCACGAACATCCGGGTCGGCGCGTTGCAGGACTGTCCGGAGTTGCGCATCACGCTCTCGACGCCGAGCTTCACCGACTTCTTCAGGTCGGCATCGTCGAGGATGATATTGGCCGACTTGCCGCCGAGCTCCTGATGCACGCGCTTGACGGTATCCGCCGCCGCCTTGGCGACGAGGATGCCGGCCCGCGTCGAACCGGTGAAGGAGACCATGTCGACGCCCGGATGACGCGAGATCGCCTCGCCGACCGTCGGGCCGTCGCCGTTGACGAGGTTGAACACGCCCTTAGGCACGCCGGCTTCTTCCATCGCCTCGGCGAAGATGATGGCGTTGAGCGGCGCGATCTCGGAGGGCTTCAGCACCATGGTGCAGCCGGCGGCGAGCGCGGGCGCGACCTTGCACATGATCTGGTTGAGCGGCCAGTTCCACGGCGTGATCATGCCGACGACGCCGATCGGCTCCTTGGCGATCAGGGTGGTGCCGCGCAGCTCCTCGAACTCGAAGTTTTCGAGGGTCTCGATCATCTTGGCGAGATGGGCGGTGCCCATCGCGGCCTGCGCCCGGTGCGCCAGCTCCTTCGGCGCGCCCATCTCGCGCGACAGGATGTCGGCGATGGCGTCGTAGCGCTTCTTGTAGGCCTCGGCGAGGCGGCGCATCAGGGCGAGGCGCTCGGCCTTGGAGGTCGCGGCGAAGGCGGGGAAGGCGGCGCGTGCGGCCGCGACGGCCTTGTCGACATCGGCCTGCTCGCCGAGCGCGATGGTGGCGAAGACCTCCTCGTTCGACGGATCGATCACGCCGAGCGTGCGGTTGCCCGAGGGCTTCACCCACTGGCCGTCGATATAGAATTCGAGCTCATGCGCCATGGTCTGGTCTCCTGCCTTGTCTTGGCTCGGGCGCGCGGACAGCCTGCCGGAAGCGGCTGGCGATCGATGCCCCGAGCGGGAACTGTCGGTGTCGGATGCGAACGGGCCGCCTTGCGCGATCATGCATCGCCGGCCGCCATCGACGCTGTATCTGACGGGCATAACGTTAGGGGGCGGATCCGCGCCTGTCACCGGGCACCGTGTCGCGTTTGCGGATGGCGGCCATGCAGTGGCGCTTCTTGTGCGAGGACGCGCCGGGCCTGTTCTTCACGAGAACCACCGCGTCATCCCGGGTCTACGCTTCGCTTCGCCCGGGATGGCGGTGGAGATGAGTGTGCTCAGAGCCGCGCCTTGACGCTGCGGGGCGTCGCCAGCAGCAGGCTGGTCTCGCTGTTGGTGACGCCGGGGATCAGGCGGATGCGCCGCAGCACCTGGTCGAAGGCGATCAGGTCGGAGGTGCCGAGCTCGACCACGAGGTCCCAGTTGCCGTTGGTGGTGTGGATGCTGGAGACCTCGCTGAAGCCGGAGAGCGCGGTGATGACCGCATCGGCCGCTTGGCCGGCGATCTCGATCATGGTGATGCCGCGCACCGGCAGGTCGATCGCGTCCGAGCGCAGGATCACGGTGAAGCCGATGATCTCGCCCGACTGCTCCAGCTTCTCCAGCCGCGAGCGCACCGTCGCCCGCGTCAGGCCGAGATCGGTGGCGAGGTCCGAGATGCTGCGGCGCCCGTCATGGCGCAGCAGGGTGATGAGGCGCTGGTCGATATCATCCATTGCTCAGAATGGATAATCGACTTTATCGATTCGATCAATATTGGCGCCGATCAGGTCGATTTGGCTTCTATCACCTGCCGCTGAAAACACGGACAATGGCTCCTCCATAAGAACAGCGCGGGGACCCATGATTCAGCAGCTCAACGTCGTGCCCTTCGTCAGCGTCGACCACATGATGAAGCTGGTCCATGCGATCGGCATCGAGCGGATGCTGTCCGACATCGCGGCTTATATCGAGCAGGATTTCCGGCGCTGGGAGATCTTCGACAAGACGCCGCGCATCGCCTCGCACAGCCTCGAAGGCGTGATCGAATTGATGCCGACCAGCGACGGCAAGCTCTACGGCTTCAAATACGTCAACGGCCATCCCAAGAACATGAAGGCCGGCTTGCAGACGGTCACCGCCTTCGGCCTGCTCTCCGATGTCGCGACCGGCTATCCGGTCCTGCTTTCGGAGATGACCATCCTGACGGCATTGCGCACGGCGGCGATGTCGGCGGTGGCGGCCAGACACCTCGCGCCGAAGAACGCGGCGACCATGGCGATCATCGGCAACGGCGCGCAGTCCGAGTTCCAGGCCTTCGCCTTCCGCGCCCTGCTCGGCATCGAGAATCTGCGGCTCTACGACGTCGATCCGGCCGCAACCGAGAAATGCGCCCGCAACCTCGCGCGCCACGGTTTTCGGATCACCCGATGCACCACCGCGATGGAAGCGGTCGAGGGCGCGCAGATCGTGACCACCGTCACCGCCGACAAGCAATACGCCACGATCCTGACCGACAACATGGTCGGCGCCGGCATCCATATCAACGCGGTCGGCGGCGATTGCCCCGGCAAGACCGAGATCCACCGCGACGTGCTGCTGCGGTCCTCGATCTTCGTCGAGTATCCACCGCAGACCCGCATCGAGGGCGACATCCAGCAGCTCGATCCCGACCACCCGGTCGAGGAACTCTGGAAGGTCATCGCCGGGGCGGCTCAAGGCCGCACCGATTCCAGCCAGATCACGCTGTTCGACTCGGTCGGCTTCGCCATCGAGGATTTCTCGGCGCTGCGCTATGTCCATGAGCGCATCCGCGAGGCCGGCACCTATGTCGATCTCGACCTGATCGCGGACCCCGATGATCCGCGCGACCTCTTCGGCATGCTGATGCGGGCCGCGCCGAGTTCGGCCGCGGCGGCCTGAGGTTCAGGCCGCGTCGCGATCCCAACGCGGAAACGGGTCTTCCAGCCCGAGCAGCGCCTGCGTCAGCCCGGTCGCCGGGCTGCCGGTCAGGCAGGAATCGAGCTCGGCGCGGATCGCCGCCTCGTCCATCTCCGGCCCGCCGATGAAGACCATTTCCTGGCGCCGGTCGCCCCATGTCGGCGACCAGTGCTTGCGCATCAGCGACTGGAACTCTTCCGAGCGCGGCCAGCGCTCCCGCGGTACCGCCGCCCACCAGCGCCCCATCGCTTCGGTGCGGGTGATCCGCCCGGCCAGCGAGTATTCGCCGACCCAATGCGGCCGGCTTGCCAGCCAGAAATGTCCCTTGGCCCGGATCACGCCCGGGAGGCGCTGAGCCATGAGCTCATGCAGCTTCAGCGGATGGAACGGCCGGCGCGCCCGGTAGACGAAGGAGCGGATGCCGTATTCCTCGGTCTCCGGCACATGGTCGCGGAAGCCATAGAGCTCCTTGTGCCAGAGGGGATGGGTCTGCGCCTTCTCCTCGCTGTAGAGCTTCGTATCGAGCAGCCGGTCGAGCGGCACGCGGCCGAAATCGGCCTCGACGATGCGGGCATCGGCATTGAGCCCGCGCACCACCTGCCTGACCCTCTCCAGCTCTTCGGCTGAGACCTCGCTCGCCTTGTTGATCACCACGACATCGGCAAATTCGATCTGCTCGACCAGGAGATCGACCAGCGTGCGCTCATCGCCTTCGCCGGCCGTCTCGCCACGATCGCCGAGAAAGTCGCGGCTGTCATAGTCCTTGAGCAGGTTGAGCGCGTCGACCACCGTCGCCATCGTGTCGAGCCGGGCGACGTCGTCGAGCGAGCGATCCTCCTCGTCGCGGAAGGAGAAGGTCGCGGCGATCGGCAGGGGCTCGGCGATACCGGTGCCCTCGATCAGCAGGTAATCGAATTTGCGCTCCTCGGCGAGGCGGCGCACCTCGGTCAGCAAATCGTCGCGCAGCGTGCAGCAGATGCAGCCATTGCTCATCTCGACCAGGCTCTCCTCGGTCTTGGAGAGGTTGGCGCCGCCCTCGCGCACGAGATCGGCGTCGATGTTCACCTCGCTCATGTCGTTGACGATGACGGCGACGCGCCGGCCCTCGCGGTTGTTCAGGATGTGATTCAGCAAGGTGGTCTTGCCGGCGCCAAGGAAGCCGGAAAGGACCGTGACCGGCAGGCGCCGGTCGAGGAGGAGAGAAGATGCGGCCATCGGAAGGAGCCCGGTTTGGACAAAGGATAATTTGTTACAGTATAACATTTTATCTCTGTCAACCGATGCGCCCTCCGTCGTGAGTGGCTTGTCCTTGTCCGGAGGCTCGGGGGAGGGGTGCTCAGACGGCCGGCGGCGCTTGCGCGAGGTCGAAGAAGGCTTTCGCCGCCTTGGAGAGATAGCGTTCCTTGTGGCGCAGCACGAAGAAATGCCGCTTGGGCAGAGCGATGGCGACGGTGGCGAGCCGGCCGGCGGCGATGGCATTGGCCGCGACGAGCCGGGAAATCGCGGTCGCGCCGGCGCCGGCCGCGACGGCGGAGCAGATGGCTTCGTTCGAGGGCAGCTCCAGCGCGACAGTAAGATCATCCGGCGCGAGGCCGAGCCCCGGCAGGGCGGCTTCGAACATGGCGCGCGTGCCGGAGCCGGACTCGCGCAGCACCCATGGCCCTTGCCGCAAGGCCTCGGAGGCGGGTGGCTGCCCTGCCCAGGAATGTCCGGCCGGCACGACGATCACCAGCTCGTCCTCCGCCACGGCGGTCACGGCGAGCGTCGGATCGTCGATCGCGCCTTCGATGAAGCCGAGATCGGCCGCGCCGTCATGGATCGCGGCCGTGACGGTCTCGGTATTGTCGATGCCCAGGCTCACAGTGATGCCGGGATGGACGGCACGGTAGCGCTGGATCAGCGGCGGCAGCCAATAATTCGCCACGGTTTGGCTCGCCATCAGCGAGAGCGCGCCGCGCGACAATCCGGCGAGGTCGATGAGCACGGCCTCGGCAGCGGCGGCTCGTGCCAGCACGGCGCGTGCCTCGGCGAGGAAGAGCCGCCCGGCATCGGTGAGGGCGATCCGCCGGCCGATCCGGTCGAACAGCTTGGTCGCGTAGCGCGCTTCCAGCGCGGCGATCGCCGAGCTGACCGCCGATTGCGTCAGGTTGAGGGCGCGGGCGCCTTGCGTCAGATGCTCCCGTTCGGCGACGGCGACGAAGATGCGGAGCTGTTCGAGCGTCATCAGCCGATCTTACAGCCCGATCGGAAAAACTCAGCCTCTCAGGATGGGGGCGGGAGGATCGATGTCGAAAGCGATCATATAAAGACATCTTTATATCTTTGATTGCCTTCCGCCGCTGGCACTGCTAGAGAGCCGCCATCATTCAGCGAGCGATTGGAGCTTCCCCGTGTCGCAGGACTACATCGTCAAGGACATCTCGCTTGCGGATTACGGCCGCAAGGAAATCAACATGGCCCAGGACGAGATGCCGGGCCTGATGGCGATCCGCGCCGAGCACAAGGGCAAGGCCCCGCTCAAGGGCGCGCGCATCGCCGGCTGCCTGCACATGACCATCCAGACCGCCGTGCTGATCGAGACGCTGAAGGAACTCGGCGCCGATGTGCGCTGGTCGTCCTGCAACATCTTCTCGACCCAGGACCACGCTGCCGCCGCGATCGCCGCGACCGGCACCCCCGTCTTCGCCATCAAGGGCGAGACGCTGGAAGAGTATTGGGAGTACGTGCTGAAGACCGCCACTTGGGGCGACGGCGGCACGCCGAACATGATCCTCGACGATGGCGGCGACCTGACCATGCTGATCATCCTCGGCGCCGAGGCCGAGGCCGGCAAGGCCGAGTTCCTCGACAAGCCCGGCAATGAGGAAGAGACGATCTTCTTCGCGCTGATCAAGCGCCAGCTCAAGGCCAATCCGGGCTGGTTCACCAAGACCCGCGCCGCGATCAAGGGCGTCTCCGAGGAGACCACCACCGGCGTGCACCGCCTCTACGAGCTCGCCAAGGCCAACCGCCTGCCGTTCCCGGCGATCAACGTCAACGACAGCGTCACCAAGTCGAAATTCGACAACCTCTATGGCTGCCGCGAGTCGCTGGTCGACGCCATCCGCCGCGGCACCGACGTGATGATGTCGGGCAAGGTCGCGGTCGTCGCCGGTTATGGCGACGTCGGCAAGGGCTCGGCCGCCTCGCTGCGCCAGGCCGGCTGCCGCGTGCTCGTCACCGAGATCGACCCGATCTGCGCCCTGCAGGCGGCGATGGAAGGCTATGAGGTCGTGACCATGGAAGACGCTGCCCCGCGCGGCGACATCTTCTGCACGGCGACCGGCAATCTCGACGTCATCACCGTCGACCACATGCGCGCGATGAAGCACCGCGCCATCGTCTGCAATATCGGCCATTTCGACTCGGAGATTCAGGTCGCCGGCCTGAAGAACTTCAAGTGGGACAACGTCAAGCCGCAGGTCGACGAGGTCGAGTTCCCCGACGGCAAGCGCATCATCCTGCTCTCGGAAGGCCGCCTGGTGAACCTCGGCAACGCCACGGGCCACCCGTCCTTCGTGATGTCCTGCTCGTTCTCGAACCAGACGCTCGCCCAGATCGAGCTCTGGAACCACCACGCCAACTACCAGAACAACGTCTACACCCTGCCGAAGCATCTCGACGAGAAGGTCGCGGCGCTCCACCTCGCCAAGGTCGGCGCCAAGCTCACCAAGCTCAACGACGCCCAGGCGAAGTACATCGGCGTGCCGCAGGCCGGGCCGTTCAAGCCCGAGCTCTACCGCTACTGACAGCCGCGCAGCGGCAAGAACGACGAGGCCCGGCGCAAGCCGGGCCTTTTTTCGGTCTGACGATGCCTTCGGAATAAAACAAGAACACAACTAATAGTGGTTTCGAGGCATAGAATATCTAGACCTTGATGCGGGTGCGCCTCCTTCGAGTCCGCCTCGAAAAACTCTCCGTTTACCTGCGATTAAGCACTTCCTGACGGAGTCAGGCGACGATTACAGTGGGGCTGATTCGGGGTGCTGCGACGGCGCGGCTCCCGGTTCAAGCTCTATAGTGATTGGCGTGGTGGCGCGCGTGGATCGGCCGCCGGGGAGGGTGTAACGCCCGGCTCCGCGATACCGATTCCGACGAGACCGGCGATGTTGGCGGCCGCCCGGCCGCCCAAGAGGCGACAGACGCGGAATGAGACGTGCGAGGCGACAGGGACGAGGTGGCGGCTGGCGTCCAGGCGGGCTTCTGCCCGCATTGGCCCTGCTTCCCGTGCCTGCCATGGCCCAGAGCGACCTGCTGTCGCCGGCCAAGCTCGATACGGTGAGCACCGGCGCGCTCTCCATCATCCTGGCGGGTCTTGCCGTCTTCGCCACGACGACATCCCTCGTCTATGTCCGCGAGCGCACGCGCTGGCAGCGGCGCGAGGCCAAGCTCGCGAGCGAGCTGGAGGCGGCGCGCGGCCATCAGGAGCGGCTTTCCATCCTGCTCGCCGCCGATCCGCAGGTGGTCGCGAGCTGGAACGGGCGCGACGCACAGCCGGTCTTCGAGGGCGACAGCGGCTTCCTCGGCGCACCCGGGGCGGCGCTGGCGCTGGCCTATGGCAGTTGGGCGACGCCGACCGACGCCAAGCGGCTGGAACTGGCCACCGACGCGCTGAAGGAGCGCGGCGAGGCCTTCAGCTTCACGATCCGCAGCAAGGCCGGGCCTTTCGTCGATATCGAGGGCCGGCCCGTCGCCGGGCGCGCCGTCATCCGCTTCCGCGAGGTCACCGGCGAGCGGGCACAGGTGATGACGCTGCGCAGCGAGCTGGAGCGGGTCACGGGAGACCATGCGGCGCTGTCGAGCCTGCTCGCCGGGCTGCCTCACCCCGCCTGGATGCGCGATGCCGACGGGCGTCTGCTCTGGGTCAACGCCGCCTATGCGGGCGCGGTCGAGGCCGGCGATGCAGCGACAGCCGCCAAGAGCGGGATGGAGCTGCTCGATCGCAACGAGCGCGAGGCGGCGGCGCGTGCGCGCCGCGAGGGCAACCCCTTCGCGATCCGCACCCCGGCCATCGTCGCCGGCCAGCGCCGGACGCTCGACGTCGTCGAATTGCCGACTGCGACCGGCTTCGCCGGCCTGGCCACGGATATGAGCGAGCTGGAAGCGGTGCGCAACGATCTGCAGCGCCAGATGGACGCCCATGTCCGCACGCTCGACCGGCTGAAGACGGCGGTGGCGGCCTTCGACGGCACGCAGCGGCTGCTCTATCGCAATGCCGGCTTCGACGCGCTCTGGTCGCTCGATCCGGCCTTCCTCGACGGCCAGCCGACCGATGGCGAGATCCTCGACCGCCTGCGCGCCGAGCGCCGCTTGCCCGAACTCGGCGACTACCGGAGCTGGAAAACGGGCGTTCACGCCGCCTATACCGCCACGCGCGCGAACGAGGATTGGTGGTACCTGCCCGATGGGCGCACCATACACGTCGTCTCCAGCCCCAACCCGCAAGGTGGCGTCACCTATCTCTATGACGACGTCACCGAACGCTTCACGCTGGAATCGCGCTTCAACGCGCTGACCCGCACCCAGCGCGAGACGCTGGATTCGCTGCGCGAGGGCGTCGCCGTGTTCGGTTCCGACGGGCGCCTCAAGCTCTCGAACCCCGCCTTCGCCCAATCCTGGCGCATCGACGCCGACCTGCTCGCCAGCGGCCCGCATATCGACGAGGTGGTCGGGCTCTGCCGGCCGCTCTTCCCGCAGGACGAGGTCTGGCGCGAATTGCTCAGCACCGTCACCGGCGTGCGCGATGCGCGCGAGGATTATCGCTGCCGGATCGAGCGCCGCGACGGCACCGTGCTCGATATGGCGGCCGCGCCGCTGCCCGACGGCGCGACGCTGATCTCCTTCGCCGACGTCACCGCCAGCGTGAATGTCGAGCGGGCGCTGACCGAGAAGAACGACGCGCTGGAGAAGGTCTCGCGGCTGCGCGAGGACTTCGTCCACCACGTCTCCTACGAACTGCGTTCGCCGCTGACCAACATCATCGGCTTCGCCCAGCTCCTTGGCACCGAGACCGTCGGCGCGCTCAACGAGAAGCAGCGCGACTACACCTCCCATATCGTGCGCTCCTCGGGCGCGCTGCTCGCCATCATCAACGACATCCTCGACCTCGCCACCATCGACAACGGTGCGCTGACGCTCGACATGCAGGATGTCGACGTCGCCGACACCATCGCGCAGGCGGCGGCCGGGCTTCAGGACCGGCTGACCGACAGCAAATTGTCGCTCAAGGTCGAGATCGATCCGCGCACCGGGCCGCTGCGGGCGGATGGCAAGCGCCTGCGGCAGGTGCTGTTCAACTTGCTCTCCAACGCGATCGGCTTCTCCTCGCCCGGCCAGACCATCGGCGTCAGGGCGACACGGCAGGGCGGCGACATCCGCCTCACCGTCACCGATCAGGGCCGCGGCATCCCTGCCGAGGTCAAGGAGAAGGTGTTCGAGCGCTTCGAAAGCCATTCTCTCGGCTCGACCCATCGCGGCGTCGGCCTGGGGCTCTCGATCGTGCGCTCGATCGTCGAGCTCCATGGCGGCCATGTCGAACTCGACTCCACGCCGGGGCAGGGCACGCGCGTCACCGCGATCTTCCCGGCTCAGGGCCTGCCGCTCTCGGACGCTGCCGAATGACCGAGGAAGCCCGCGCGGCCGGCACGCACCGGCTCCTGCTGGCGAATGAGGCGGCGACGATACGCCTCGCCGCCGACATCGCCGCCATCGTCAAGCCCGGCGACATCGTCGCGCTCTCCGGCCATCTCGGCTCGGGCAAGTCGCTGATGGCGCGCGCCATCCTGCGCGAGCTCGCCGGCGACCCCGCGCTGGAGGCGCCGAGCCCGACCTTCACCCTCGTGCAGAGCTACGAGACGCCGCGCGGCCCGGTCCTGCATGCCGATCTCTATCGCGTGCGCTCGCCGGACGAGCTCGACGATCTCGGCCTGGTCGAGGATGTCGACCAGGCGGTGATGCTGGTCGAATGGCCCGACCGGGCGGGCGGGCGCCTGCCGGCCGGGCGGCGCCTCGACATCCTGCTCGACATCGATCCCGACAATCCGGAAACCGGCCGCATCGCCGACCTCTCCGGCGGCGTGCTCTGGAAGCAGCGCCTCGCCATCGCGGTCGCGGCGCGCAAGCTCATCGACGGCGCCGGCTGGGGCGAGGCACGGCGCGACTTCATGCTCGGCGACGCCTCGACGCGCGCCTATGAGCGCCTGACACGGCCGGGCGGCGAGACCGCCGTGCTGATGATCTCGCCGCCGCGCCCGGACGGGCCGCCGATCCGCATGGGCAAGCCCTACAGCGCGATCGCGCATCTGGCCGAGACCATTGACGCCTTCGTCGCGATGGATCGCGGCCTGCGCTCGCTCGGCTATTCCGCCCCCGAGATCCTGGCCGAGGATCTGGCCGGTGGGCTCCTGCTGATCGAGGATCTCGGCGCGGAGGGTGTGCTCGACGCGGAAGGCCGGCCGATCCCCGAGCGCTACGAGGCCACGGCCCGGCTGCTCGCCGACCTGCACCGCCACACCCTGCCGACGATCCTGCCGGTGGCCGAGGGCCACGACCACATCATCCCCGAATACGACCGGCAGGCGCTGGCGATCGAGACCGAGCTGATCCTCGAATGGTATGCTCCGCATATCGCCGGGGTGACGCTGCCGGCCGTGACGCAGGCTGAGTTCGGCCGCATCTGGAACAAGCTCTTCGACGAGATCCTCGCCGCACCCGCGACCTGGACGCTGCGCGACGTCCATTCCCCCAACCTGATCTGGCTGGACAAGCGCGAGGGGCTGGCGAAGCTCGGCCTGATCGATTTCCAGGACGCGGTGCTGGGCCATCCCGCCTATGATCTCGCCGCGCTCGGGCAGGATGCGCGCGTCGACGTGCCGGCTGCGCTCGAACTCAGGCTGCTCGCGGCCTATGGCTCGGCCCGCCGGGCGGACGTGCCCGATTTCGACCTCGCCGGCTTCGCCCGCGCCTATGCGATCCTCGGCGCGCAGCGCAACACCAAGATCGCCGGCATCTTCGCCCGCCTCGACAAGCGCGACGGCAAGCCGGGCTATCTCAAGCACCTGCCGCGGATCGAGGCCTATCTGCGCCGCAATCTCGAGCACCCGGCCCTCGAGGAGCTCAAGGGCTGGTACCAGGCGCATATGCCGAGGCTGTTCGAGGAGCCGGGCGAAGCTGTCTGAAGGTCGGGGTCCGGTCCCCGTGACAGGGCGTCATTCTCGGGCTTGACCCGAGAATCTCTGGAAACCGGGCAGGGAGCCTTCTGCGGCAGGAGATGCTCGGGTCGAGCCCGAGCATGGCGGCGCGAACCGGGCAGAGCCCGTTCAGCGCCTCACTCGCCCTCGCCGAAGCGGTCGGCGATCAGCTCGCTCAGCGCCTGCAGCGCCTCGCCTGCCTCCGGTCCCTGGGCGACGATGGTGATGGTTGAGCCGATGCCGGCGCCGAGCGTCAGCACGCCCATGATCGAGGTCGCGCCGACCGTCTCGCCGCAACGGCTCACCGTAATGTCGGCCTCGAAGCGGGCGGCGCATTGCACGAATTTCGCCGTGGCGCGGGCGTGCAACCCCTTCTTGTTGATGATCTGGAATTCGCCGTAGCGGGCGCCGGCGGGAATCTCGGTCTCGGGGCAGTCGCAGTCTTCTTCCATTCCGCCCTTCCTGCTCGCCCTTATTTGCCGGCAAGAACCCGGCTGGCGACGGTGATGTATTTGCGGCCCGCATCCTGCGCGCTCGTCACCGCTTCGTCGAGGCTCTTCTCCTCGCGCACGCTGGCGAGCTTGATCAGCATCGGCAGGTTGACGCCGGCGACAACATCGACGCGACCCGGCTCCATCACCGAAATGGCGAGGTTGGAAGGCGTGCCTCCGAACATATCGGTGAGGATGACGACGCCGCGACCGCCCTCGACCTGCTCGACGGCGGCAATGATGTCGCGGCGGCGACTTTCCATGTCGTCATCGGGGGCGATGGCGATGGTCGCCAGGTTCGCCTGGGGGCCGACGACATGTTCGAGGGCCGCGCGGAACTCCGTCGCCAGATGCCCATGAGTCACGAGGACCAGTCCGATCATTCAATCCAGCACCGGAGAGCGCCCATCGGCGCCCGGACAAGGTGGCGGTTTATGCGGCAGGTGCGAGACAATCGCAAGGGACTCGCCGCCGAAAACGCCGAAATCATGGCCTTCACGCCTGGCCTGTGAACAAGTCGAGCGCGGTGAGCACCAGCCGCTCGTCGCCGACACGTCCCGCCACGCGCAACCGCGGCAGGTCGATCCCGCACAGGTTGTCCACCAGCTCTTCCGGTTCCGGCATGCGCGCCGGCTCCTCGCCGATCAGATCGACGAGCAGCCTGACGACGACGGCCGGCGTTGCCGGCTCCGGCGTCAGGCCGAGGCCGCGGCGCTCGACGATGCCTTCCAGCGGCGCGACCGCCCGGGCCACCAGCCGGTCGCCTCTTGCCGTCAGGGCGGTGCGATCATCGGCCACGAGCCGGCCGAAGCGGCCGGCCTGGCCGGCCAGCGCGATCAGCGCGAGCGCCAGCGTCGACTTGCCGCTGCCGGCAGGGCCGCGCAGCAGGATGCCGGCCTCGCCGACGGCGACGGTGGTCGCATGGACGCGCATCTCGCCGGCCCGGTGGGGGGGCGGCTTCCCCGCCGGATCAGGAAGCATGCTGATAGGCGGCCGGCAGCCGGACGATGAAGCGGGCGCCGAGCCGCGGCGTCTCACCGCCCGGCTCCGCCGGTCCGAGCCGGTTCTCGGCCCGGATCGAGCCGCGATGCGCCTCGACGATCTGGCGCGAAATCGACAGGCCCAGCCCCGAATTCTGGCCGAAGCCCTCATTCGGACGGTCGGTGTAGAAGCGCTCGAAGATGCGCTCCAGCGCATGCGGCTCGATGCCCGGCCCTTCGTCCTCGACGGTGACGAGCACGTCGTTGGCGACACGCGAGAGCATGACGCGCACCGTGCCCTCCGACGGCGAGAAGGAGCGGGCGTTGTCGATGAGATTGACCATGACCTGCCCGATCCGCGAATCGTGCCCCATGACGAGGAAGGCGTCGGCGCCGGGGCGCTGGCTGCGCCGCTCGGCCGAGAGCTCGATCTTCGCCTGCCCCTCGCGCCGCGTCTCGTTCTGGATCGTCACGACCGCTTCCAGCACCTGCGCGACATCGACCGGAGCGGAGTCGTTGCGGGCGAGTTCGGCATCAAGGCGAGAGGCGTCGGAAATATCGGAGATCAGCCGGTCGAGACGGCGCACGTCGTGCTGGATGACCGAGAGCAGCCGCCCGCGCGAATCCTCCGTCTTGGCCCGTGGCAGCGTCTCGACGGCGCTGCGCAGCGAGGTCAGCGGATTCTTGAGCTCATGGGCGACATCGGCGGCGAAGCTCTCGATCGCCTCGATGCGGCTGTAGAGCGCCTTGGTCATGTCGCGCAGCGAGCCGGACAAATGGCCGATCTCGTCATGGCGGCTGCCGAAATCAGGGATCTGCTCGCGCGACTTGACGCCGCGCCGCACGCGCTGGGCTGCGTCGGCGAGCTTGCGGATCGGCTCGGCGATGGTGCCGGCGAGCAGGACCGAGAGCACGATCATTACGCCCGCCGCCACGGCGAAGACCTGGAAGATGGCGAAGCGCTCGGCGGCGATCACCGCGTCGATGTCGCCTCCTTGCGTCGAGAGCAGCAGCGCGCCCTTCACCGCCCGGAAGCGCTGCACCGGCACCGCGACCGAGACGATGGTCTGGCCGCGCGTGTTGACGCGCACGACGCTCGCCGGCGCCCCGTTCAGGGCGCGCGCGACCTCCGGATAGGACTTGCCGTTGGCATTCTCGAAATCGTCATAGGTCGGCACGTCGGCCCGGCCGAGCCGGTTGCGCAGCATGTTCCAGGTGCGTTCCAGCAGCGGCGGCTCGTCGGGCTCGCCGACGCGCGGCAGGTCGAGGCGCAGCACGTCGCCGCGCGAATAGAGGCCGCGCGAGTCGATGGTGAGGAAGCCCTCCTTGTCGTAGACCCGCGCCCGCGTCTTCGTCGGCGTCACCAGGCGGCGCAGGAGGGGCGCGACCTTCTCGGGATTGATCGAGAAGTCGAGCGGATCATCGGCGATGCCGGCGCTTTCGCCGGCCTGGAGCTGCAGCAGCTTGTCCGGATCGATGGTGATCGTATCGGTCTCGACCGTGGCCGAGGCCGCGATCGCTCCGGCGATGATCTCGCCCTGCGTCAGCAGGCTCTGCACGCGCGCCTCGATCAGGCCTTCGCGGAACTGGTTGAGATAGAGGAAGCCGAGCAGCAGCGCGAAGAGGCCGCCGAGATTCAGCACCACGATGCGCCGCGTCAGGCTGGACGCCGCGCGCGACGAGACCGCACGCGCCATGCGGCGCCAGATCAGGCCGAGACGGCGCCGCAGAGCCGCGCTCCAGCGGCTTCCCGCCGATGACGCAGGTGCTTCGTTGTCGACCGTTGCCATGCCTTGGGTCTGTACTCGCTCCAGCCGCGCCCCAGCCCGATCCGGCACGCGGGATCCCAGCATCGATATCCGGCAGACCTGCCTCAGGTTTCCTTGAAGCGATAGCCCACGCCGTAGAGCGTCTCGATCATGTCGAACTCGGGATCGACCTGATTGAACTTCTTGCGCAGCCGCTTGATGTGGCTGTCGATGGTGCGGTCATCGACATACACCTCATCGTCATAGGCCGCATCCATCAGGGCGTTGCGGCTTTTGACCACACCGGGACGCTGCGCCAGCGACTGCAGGATCAGGAATTCCGTGACGGTCAGCGTCACCGGCTCGCCCTTCCAGGTGCAGGTATGGCGCTCGGGATCCATGCGCAGCAGGCCGCGCTCCAGCGCCTTGGCATCCTCGGAACGGGGAACGGCGGTGGGGTCCTTGGCGCCGGCGCGGCGCAGGATCGCCTTGACGCGCTCGACCAGGAGGCGCTGCGAGAACGGCTTCCGGATGAAATCGTCGGCGCCCATCTTGAGCCCGAAGAGCTCGTCGATCTCCTCGTCCTTCGAGGTCAGGAAGATGACGGGCAGGTCGGATTTCTGGCGCAGCCGGCGCAGCAGTTCCATGCCGTCCATGCGCGGCATCTTGATGTCGAAGATCGCGAGGTCCGGCGGGTTCTGCTTCAGCCCGTCGAGGGCCGAGGCACCGTCGGTATAGGTCATGATGCGGTAGCCCTCGGCCTCGAGCGCGATGGATACCGACGTCAGGATGTTGCGGTCGTCATCGACCAGCGCAATCGTTGGCATAAGGGTTTCATCTCTTGCTCTTGTTGCAATAAAGGGGTCCACTCCCCTGCGAGAGCGGCCAAAGCATGGCAGCAATCTAGCGCCTCGGAGGCGGATTCGCTATGGCGCAACGCTCGAACGCCCCAAGCGTTCATGTTTTTGCAGAAGAAATCGGACCGGCAGGAAGCAAACGGAGATGACCGAGGCCGTCGCCCCCTCCGCCATCACGCCGCGCGGCCTCGAACTCGGCGGCTCCGCGCCGGATGATTTCGACGCCGTCGCCATGGCTCGCGCGACATTGCGCAAGGCGCGGATCGCGGCGCTGGCGACGCTCGACCCGATGAGCGGCTTCCCGCTCGCGACGCTGACGAACATCGCCACCGATGTCGATGGTTCGCCGCTATTCCTCGCCTCGAAGCTTTCGCTCCACACCCGCAACATCGAGGCCGATCCGCGCGTTTCCGTTCTCGTCTCGTCGCTGGGCAGGGGGGATCCGCTCGCCAATTCCGCCCGGCTCAGCGTCGTCGGGCGAGCCGAGCGCTGCACCGACGAGAACGCCAGGCGCCGCTTCCTCGCGCGCCACCCCAAGGCGAAGCTCTATGCCGACTTCCCGGATTTCTCGCTGTTCCGCCTCTCCGTCCAGGGGTTCCACCCCAATGGCGGCTTCGCCCGTGCCGGCGAGATCGCGGTCGGCACGGTGCTGCTCGACCTTGCCGGCTGCGAGGCGCTGATCGCGGCCGAGGACGACGCGATCGCCCATATGAACGAAGACCATGCCGAGGCGCTGAGCCTCTATGCGACGAAGCTTCTGGGCCTCCCCGAGGGACGCTGGAAGGCGACCGGCCTCGACCCGGAAGGGCTCGATCTCATCTGCGGCGACGAGAACGGGCGGCTCGTCTTTCCCTCGCGCGTCACCGAGCCGGCCGGGCTGCGGCATGTCCTCGTCGCGCTCGCGCAGGAGGCACGGGCGCGCGGATGATCGGGGCGCGGGGATATTCACCATCCTCGCTCACCATCCCCCGCGAATTCAAACGATTTAGCCGAAGTTGCGAAGTTTTTTGCGATTTCCGTGACTTGAGCGCCGTGCCGCCGAGGCTTAAAGACCGGACACGGCCGCAAGGTCTCCGCCCGGCGCTGGATCTTCTTCAAGGTCCGAGCGTACGCGTTCGACAACAGGCTGCCACGATGCGGCGGCTGCCGGAGGATTTCAGTGAACACGATCGGTCAGTTCAACGCCGCCCAGGGTGCCGAGGGCTTCGGCTTCCGCAAGCTCAAGGCCGTGTACTGGAACCTGGAGGCGCCACAGCTTTACGAGGAGTCGCTGCGCCGGGGCGAATCCCAGCTCGCGCGCGGCGGTGCGCTCTGCGCCGACACCGGCAGCCATACCGGCCGCTCGCCCAAGGACAAGTTCACAGTGCGCGACGCGCTGACCGAGAACACTGTCTGGTGGGACAACAACCAGGCGATGAGCCCTGAGCATTTCGAGACGCTGCTCGCCGATTTCCTGGCGCATGCCGAAGGCAAGGAGCTCTTCGCGCAGGATCTCTATGGCGGTGCCGACCCGGCCCATCGCGTCAAGGCCCGGGTCTATACCGAGATGGCCTGGCACTCGCTCTTCATCCGCAACCTGCTGATCCGCCCGGCGCGCGGGGAATTGGACGATTACGTCCCGCAGATGACGATCGTCGACCTGCCGAGCTTCAAGGCCGACCCCGCCCGGCACGGCTGCCGCAGCGAGACCGTCGTCGCGATCGATTTCACCCGCAAGATCGTGCTGATCGGCGGCTCGGCCTATGCCGGCGAGATGAAGAAATCGGTCTTCACCTATCTGAACTACGTGCTGCCGACCAAGGGTGTGGTGCCGATGCACTGCTCGGCCAATGTCGGCCCCAAGGACGACCCGGCGATCTTCTTCGGCCTGTCGGGCACCGGCAAGACCACGCTCTCGGCCGACCCCGCGCGCACGCTGATCGGCGACGACGAGCATGGCTGGTCGAAGGAGGGCATCTTCAACTTCGAGGGCGGCTGCTACGCCAAGACGATCCGTCTCTCGGCCGAGGCCGAGCCCGAGATCTTCGCCGCCTCGCTGCGCTTCGGCACGGTGCTCGAGAACACCGTGATGGACGAGCTGACCCGCGAGGTCGATTTCGACAATGAGAGCAAGACCGAGAACACCCGCTCGGCCTATCCGCTCGACTTCATCCCCAACGCCTCGCGCACCGGCCGCGCCGGCATCCCGAAGAACATCGTGATGCTGACCGCCGACGCCTTCGGCGTGATGCCGCCGATCGCCAAGCTCACCCCGGCCGAGGCGATGTATCACTTCCTCTCCGGCTACACCGCCAAGGTCGCCGGCACGGAGCGCGGGCTGACCGGCGTGCAGCCGGAGTTCTCGACCTGCTTCGGCTCGCCCTTCCTGCCGCGGCACCCGTCGGAATACGCCAATCTGCTGCGCGACTTCATCGCCAAGCACCATGTCGATTGCTGGCTGGTCAACACCGGCTGGACCGGCGGGCAGTACGGCACCGGCCGGCGCATGCCGATCCGCGTGACGCGCCGGCTGCTCTCGTCCGCGCTCGACGGCTCGCTCAACCGCGCCGATTTCCGCCGGGATCCCTATTTCGGTTTCGCCGTTCCCACGTCGGTGCCCGGCGTCGAGCCGCACATCCTCTATCCGGTGAAGACCTGGGCCGACAAAGCCGCCTTCGCCGAGACGGCGAAGAACCTCGTCGGCATGTTCGCCAAGAACTTCGCGAAGTTCGAGGCCCATGTCGACGACGCGGTGAAGGCGGCGGCGCCGAGCAATTCGCTCGCAGCCTGACGTCAAGCGGCTGCGGCTATGCTAGGAGAGGCGGCCATGCGCCGCCTCTTTCTCATTGTGCTGAAGCTCGTCCTGACCCTCGTGATCCTCGGTGCCGCGCTCTGGGGCGCGGGCTTCCTTTATTTTCGCCTGTCCGGTGTGACGGCCGGCATCGCGGCCATCGGCTTCGGCATCGCCGCGCTGGCCGGGCTCGTCGGCATCTGGACGAGCGAGGCGCGGCTCCCGCTGGGCTTCGCCGCCCTCTTCATCGGCCTTCTGTCCTGGTGGAGCAGCTTCCTGCCATCGCATCAGCGCGACTGGATTCCCGAGCTCGCCCGCCTGCCGAGCATCGCTCGCGAAGGCGAGGTGCTCACGGTCTCGAATGTCAGGAACTTTCGCTGGCGCAGCGAGCAGGATTACGACCAGCGCTGGGAGACGCGCCGCTACGACCTCGCCGCGATCAGCGGTGCCGACATCTTCCTGAGCTACTGGTCGGGCGAGGCGATCGCGCATCTGCTGGTCAGCTTCACCTTCTCCGACCAGCCGCCCCTGACCTTCTCGGTCGAGATCAGGCGCGAGAAGGGCGAGGAGTATTCGGCCATCGCCGGCTTCTTCCGCAGCTACGAGATGGCCTATGTCGCCGCCGACGAGCGCGACATCGTCGGCCTGCGCACCAACGCCCGCAAGGAGGATGCGCGCCTCTTCCGGCTGAGCGCCTCGCCGGCCCAGGCGCGCGACCTGCTGCTGGCCTATGCCAAGGACGTCAACGACCTCGCCGCCAGGCCGCGCTGGTACAATACGCTGACCACGAACTGCACCACCGTGGTCTACCACCTCGTCGGCACGGTGGCGCCCGAATGGAAGTTCTCGCTGCCGCTCGATCCGCGCGTCCTGCTCTCGGGCTACCTGCCGGGCTATCTCCAGCGGATCGGCGCGATCCGGCAGGATGTGCCCCTCGACGAGTTGGTCCGCCTCGCGCGCATCGGCGACAAGGCGCGAACGCTCTCGCTCGACGATCCGGATTTCTCGGCGAAGATCAGGGAAGGCGTACCGACGGGGCGACCGTAGCAGCGCTCTCCCGTCATGGTCGGGCTTGACCCGACCATGACGGAAACCAGTGCCCTCTCGTCCAGCGCTTCTCGGGTCTGCGCCCGAGAATGACGATTGGATGTCCGGCGTTACCGGAAGAACAGGAAGGTCTGCAGGATGAACACCGGGATCAGGATCGCGCCGGACCAGAGCATGTAGCCGAAGAAGCTGGGCATCGCGACCTTACGGTCCTTGGCGATGGCGTAGACCATGAAGTTCGGCGCGTTGCCGATATAGGTGTTGGCGCCCATGAAGACCGCGCCGCCCGAGATCGCCGCCAGCGTCAGCGCACCTGTCGTCATCAGCTCCTTGGCATTGCCGCCCGCCAGCTCGAAGAAGACGAGATAGGTCGGAGCGTTGTCGAGGAAGGAGGAGAGCAGCCCGGTCAGCCAGAAATAGGCGACGGTGTTGTGGCTGCCATCGGGATGGTTGACCAGCGCGACCAGCGACGAGAAGGCGCCCTCGCGTCCGGCCTGCAGCATCGCCAGCACCGGGATGATGCAGATGAAGATGCCGGCGAAGAGCTTCGCGACCTCGAGGATCGGGCCCCAGGAGAACTCGTTGCCGGCGCGCACCTGCTTCGGGGTCAGCACCAGCGAGAGCCCGGCGAGCCCGAGCAGAATGACGTCGCGGACGAGGTTCTGCAGCTCGACATGCACGCCGTGGATATCGAAGACGACGCCCGGCTTCCAATTGGCGGAGAGCAGGATCGCGGCGATGACGCCGGCGAGCAGGGGGATGTTGACCTTGCCCCAGAGCTTCAGGTTGCGGTCCGGCGTCGGGTCCTTCAGCGACGGCAGGCTGTCGTCCTTGCGGTAGAGATAGCTGTCGAGCGCGTAGAACAGCGGCAGCAGGACCACTACGGCGAAGCCGGTCTCCGGCAGCAGGTGCCAGGTCGTCCAGAAGAAGTCGACGCCGCGCAGGAAGCCGAGGAAGAGCGGCGGGTCGCCGAGCGGCGTCAGCGAACCGCCGATATTCGAGACCAGGAAGATGAAGAAGACCACGACATGAACGTTGTGGCGCCGGTTGTCGTTCGCCCGCAGCAGGGGCCGGATCAGGATCATCGAGGCGCCGGTGGTGCCGACGATGCTGGCCATCACCGTGCCGATCGCGAGGATGACGGTGTTGGTCGCCGGCGAGCCATGCAGGTTGCCGGTGATCAGGATGCCGCCCGCGATGGTGAAGAGCGCGAAGAGCAGGATGATGAAGGGCAAATATTCGAGCAGGGCCGTATGGAGCACGGCGCCGAGCGAGGCGTCGAAGCCGCGCAGGGCGACCAGCGGCACCAGCAGCAGGAGCGCCCAGAAGGCCGCGAACTTGCCGTAGTGCAATTCCCAGAGATGGTGGAACAGGATCGGCCCGAGCGCGATCGAGAGCAGCATGCCGGCGAAGGGCAGCGCCCAGAGCGGCCCCATCGTCGCGCCGCCGATATCCCCGGCCGCGAGCGCGGCTCCTGGCAATAGGCTGATCACACCGGCGCCGGCCAGCGCCTTCCACCATTTCGCCATGCTGTCTCCTTGCTCAGGGCTTGGGTGGATCGATCGCCGGCGGCGCGGTGAAATCGAAGCCGCCCGGACCGCCGATGGTCGGAACCTGGATCGAGTCGAACTGCTTGTCGATCGCCTTCTGGTCGAGCTGCACGGCCGAGGCCTTGTAGTGCATCACCATCTGCGGGAAGAGCACGACGAGCGCGACCATGATGCACTGGATCACGACGAAGGGCACGGCGCCCCAGTAGATCTGCCCGGTGGTGACGGGCTGCATCATCCTGCCGGTGATCTTGTCCTTGTAGGGGTTCTTCGGCGCGACCGAGCGCAGGAAGAACAGCGCGAAGCCGAAGGGCGGGTGCATGAACGAGGTCTGCATGTTCACGCCCAGAATGACGCCGAACCAGATCAGGTCGATGCCGAGCTTGTCCGCCGCGGGGCCGAGCAGCGGCACGATGATGAAGGCCAGCTCGAAGAAGTCGAGGAAGAAGGCGAGCAGGAACACCATCACGTTGACGACGATCAGGAAGCCCGTCGCGCCGCCCGGCAGGCCGACCAGCAGGTGCTCGACCCAGACATGGCCGTTGACGCCGTAGAAGGTGAGCGAGAAGACGCGCGCGCCGACCAGGATGAAGAGCACGAAGGCCGAGAGCTTGGCGGTCGACTCCGTCGCCTGCCGGAGCAGCTCGAAATTCATGCGCTTCTTGCCCCAGGCGAGCAGGATCGCGCCGGCCGCGCCCATGGCACCGCCCTCCGTCGGCGTGGCGACGCCGATGAAGATCGTACCCAGCACCAGGAAGATCAGCGCCAGCGGCGGCACCATCACGAACACGACCTGCTCGGCCATGCGCGAGAGCAGGTTGAGGCCCAGCGCCTTGTTGATGAGCGCGATCACGAAGGACACGCCGACTGCGATCGACATCGTCAGCACGACGAAGTCCGACCCCGCCGTCACCTTGGTGAAGAGCTTCATATAGGCGTAGGCGAGGGCGAAGGAGATGACGGTGACGACGAGCAGCGAGAACCGCCGGGTCTTGCCGTCGGCGTCGCGCAGCGTCTGCGCTTCCGGCGGCAGGCCCGGGGCGCGCTTCGGATAGACGATGGTGACGAGGAAGACGTAGAGCGCGTAGAGGCCGGCCAGGACGAGGCCGGGAATGAAGGCGCCCTCATACATGTCGCCGACCGAACGGCCGAGCTGGTCGGCGAGCACGATCAGCACCAGCGAGGGCGGGATGATCTGGGCCAGTGTGCCCGAGGCCGCGATGACGCCCGAGGCGAGGCGCCGGTCATAGCCGTAGCGCAGCATGATCGGCAGCGAGATCAGGCCCATCGAGATCACCGAGGCCGCGACGACGCCGGTGGTGGCCGCAAGCAGCGCGCCGACGAAGATCACGGCATAGGCGAGGCCGCCACGGACCGGGCCGAAGAGCTGGCCGATCGTGTCGAGCAGGTCTTCGGCCATGCCGGAGCGCTCGAGGATGAGGCCCATGAAGGTGAAGAACGGGATCGCCAGCAGCACGTCGTTGTTCATCGTGCCGTAGATGCGCTCCGGCAGGGCCTGCAGGAAATTCTCCTGGAACAGGCCGAGATCGATGCCGATCAGCGCGAAGAGCAGGCCGTTGGCCGCGAGCGCGAAGGCGACGGGATAGCCCAGCAGCAGGAAGACGACGAGGGTGGCGAACATCACCGGCGCCATGTTGACGCGCAGGAAATCGCCGATGCCGCCGCCCGCCGCGAAGGCGTCGCCGGTGTGCAGGCTGAAGAAGGCGAGGACTGTGAGCGCGAGCAGCAGGCCGGCGGCGCGCGGAAGGCGAAATGCGTGCATGGCGAGTTTCCGGACTTCTTGCGGGCCGCTCACGAAGCGAGGCCCTGTTCCTTGGCTTGATCGAGCAGGCGCTGGGCTTCCGCCTCCGCCGCGGCGGCGTGACCGGCAGCCACCTCCTGATCCTCGAGATCGCCGCGCATGATCGCGATCTGCTTGATGATCTCGGAGACGCCCTGGATCGTCAGCATCAGGAAGCCGACGATGACGAGGCCCTTCGCCGGCCATTGCGGCAGGCCGCCGGCCGAGAGCGACTGCTCGTTGATCTCGTAGGAGCGCAGGAAGAACGGCCAGGAATGGTAGACGATCAGCAGGCAGAACGGCATCAGGAAGAAGAGATGGCCGAGCAGCTCGATCCATTGCCGTACGCGCTTCGGCAGCATGCTGTTCACGATGTCGATGCGGATGTGCTCCTTCACCTGCATCGTCCAGGAGGCGCACATCAGGAAGACCGCGCCGAACAGCATCCATTGCAGTTCGAGCCAGGCATTCGACGAGACGTTGAAGACCTTGCGGATGACGGCGTTGACGGTCGCGACGATCACCGCCGCAAGGATCAGCCACGCGATTTTCCGGCCGATGAAGCCGTTGACCGCGTCGATCACGCGGCTGACTGCAAGAAGGCCCTTCACGTCCCCGCTCCCATCGAGATGCGCGCAGGCCCGGTCATGCTTCGCCCGTCTGCCGGTTATGCGCCGTTTACGTGCTGGGTATAGGAGCACATGCAGCGGCGCAAGACGGGGGACGCCTTATCCATTAGACGAAAGAAGCACGTGTCCGGACGGGCTGCGAGAGGGTTCCGCAGGGCGCCCAGCTTCCGTCCTCACGGTCGCGGCGCCATGGCGCGGAACGATCATTATGTCGCCATTCATTTTTGAAGAATATTATTCTCGACCATCCGCCCCGGCCGATTCGAGCCCTTCATGTGCCGCTTCCTTGCCTATTCCGGCGTGCCCGTCTTTCTCGAGGACTTCATCGCCTCGCCCTGCCACTCGCTGATCCACCAGTCGCTCCATGCCGAGGAGGCCAAGACCGGCACGAATGGCGACGGCTTCGGCGTCGGCTGGTACGGGGAACGCTCCGAGCCCGGGCAGTATCGCGAGGTCAGGCCGGCCTGGTCGGACGAGAACCTGCTCTCGATCGCGCGGCAGGTGCGCTCGCATCTGTTCTTCGCTCATGTCAGGGCCGCGACCGGCACGGCGACGACGCGCGCCAACTGCCACCCCTTCGTCCATGGCCGCCATCTCTTCATGCATAACGGCCAGATCGGCGGTTATGGCGCCATCCGTCGCAAGCTCGAGAACCTGATTCCGGACGCGCTCTACGGCGTGCGCGCCGGCACCACCGATTCCGAAGCGATCTTCCTGCTGGCGATGGCGCAGATGGCGCGCGGGCTCGCCGCCGGCGAGGCGCTGGCTGCGGCGCTTTCGACGGCGCTGTCCCTGATGGAGGAGGCCGGCACGCGCGAGCCGCTGCGCTGCGCGGCGGCCCTCGCCGATGGCGAGACCATCCATGCCGTGCGCTGGTCCTCCGACGACCGGCCGCCGAGCCTCTATGTCTGCCAGAAAGCCGACAGCGTCGTCATCGCCTCCGAGCCGGTCGATGCAGCGCGCGAATGCTGGCAGGCGCTGCCCTGCAACACGCTGGCCACGGTGCGGGGTGGCACGGTCAGCCTCACTCCCTTCGAGATCGCGCTGCGCCAGGCGGCCTGATCGAGGGGTGTCCACGCGTCGCGGAAGCGAAAAAAGGGGCCGTGCGGGACGGCCCCTCTTCTGTTCTGCTCGACGAGCGCTCAGTTGTGGTGCGGCAACGTTCCGGCCGGAACGAAGGGCCGGGTCGGCTGCCCCTTGAAGTGCTCGTGATAGGCGAGATACTGGCTCTGTTCGGCCAGGGCGCGGTTATTTTGCGCCTGCTCATGCACGATGCTTTCCGCCCCGAGCTCGGCGGCATAGGCCGTGGAACCGGCCGCGGACAGCAGAAGCGCGGCGGCGACGGCAATAGTCTTGCGCGAAATCATGACAATCTCCTGTTCTTACGCCCACAAGCACCCAGCTAATTGTCGGAACCTGATTTCCAATGCCTCCGCGACTTCACTAGCATTCACGTCACCGTGAATGGCCGTCGTCGGCATGAATACAAGCGACGACTTGCCGCATTTACTTTCCTTCCTCTGTCAGGCGGCGCCCCGCGAACCGCGCGAGCGCCTGGCCGGGGCCACGGCGCCCAGGCGGAAGCCGCTATGCGCGAGGCGCGCTCGTAACTCCGTGGTTGCCTTCCTACGTCGGGAGCCTAGCGTTGCTGACCCGGCAGGGCAGCTCGACGGAAAGGCGACGACGATGAAGAAGGGTTCCGATCTTCTGGTTGCGGCTTTGGAGAATGAAGGCGTCGACCGCGTTTTCGGCGTTCCGGGCGAGGAGAATCTCGATGTCGTCGAGTCCCTGCGCAAATCCAAGATCGAGCTGGTTCTGACGCGGCACGAACAGGCGGCCGCCTTCATGGCCGCGACCCATGGCAGGCTCACCGGCAAGCCCGGTGTCTGCATCGCGACGCTCGGTCCTGGTGCGCTCAATTTCTCCACCGGCGCGGCCTATGCCCATCTCGGCGCCATGCCGATGATCCTGATCACCGGGCAGAAGGCGATCATGACCGCCAAGCAGGCGCGCTTCCAGATCGTCGATGTCGTCGCCTCGATGCGCCCGCTGACCAAGATGACGCGCCAGATCGTCAGCCCGGCCAGCATCCCCTCCGTGGTGCGCGATGCCTTCCGCGTCGCGATGGAGGAACGGCCGGGGCCGGTCCATCTCGAACTGCCGGAGGATGTGGCCGCCGAGGAGATCGACGACATCCCGCTCATCCCCGTCCATCCGCTCGACCAGCCTGTCGCCCCGGCCGTCGCGCTCGACCGCGCGGCGCAGATGATCCTCGCGGCCAAGCGCCCGCTGGTGATGATCGGCGCCGCCGGCAACCGGCCGCGCCTGGTCGAGCCGCTCTCGGCCTTCGTGCGCAAGATCGGCGTGCCGTTCTTCAACACGCAGATGGGCAAGGGCGCCGTCACCGGCGGCTCCAACCTCTATCTGGGCACCGCTGCCCTGTCCGAGGGCGATTATGTCCACGAGGCCGTCGCGGCGGCGGACCTCATCATCGCGGTCGGCCACGACACGGTCGAGAAGCCGCCCTTCCTGATGCGCAGCGCCGGCGGGCCGAAGGTCATCCATGTCGGCTACCAATCGGCCAATGTCGAGCAGGTCTACCATCCCGATGCGGAGGTGATCGGCGATATCGGCGCGAGCGTCACGGCGCTCGGCGACAGGCTCGGCGGCAAGCTTCCGGAGCAGGCCAAAATGCTCGAGCTGCGCCAGCGCATCCTGACGAAGATCAACGATCGGGCCGAGGAGGACCGCTTCCCGGTCACGCCGCAGCGGCTCGTCCATGACGTGCGCGCGGTGATGCCGGAGGACGGCATCGTCTGCCTCGACAACGGCATGTACAAGATCTGGTTCGCGCGGAACTACCGCACCCACGTCGCCAACACGCTGCTGCTCGACAATGCGCTGGCGACGATGGGCGCCGGCCTGCCCTCGGCGATGATGGCGGCGATGCTGCATCCGCGCCGGCGCGTCATGGCAGTCTGCGGCGATGGCGGCTTCATGATGAACTCGCAGGAGATGGAGACGGCGGTCCGCCTCGGCCTCAACCTCGTCGTGCTCGTGCTCAATGACGGCGCCTATGGCATGATCCGCTGGAAGCAGGCCGTCGACAAATTCCCCGATTACGGCATGACCTTCGGCAATCCTGATTTCGTGCGCTATGCCGAGGCCTATGGCGCCAAGGGCTCGCGCGTGACCTCGGCGGAAGCGCTGGTGCCGGTGCTCGAAGCCGCGTTCAAGGGCGGCGGTGTCCATCTCGTCGATTGCCCGATCGACTATTCCGAAAACACCCGCGTTCTCGTCGAGGAACTGCGCAACCGCGTGCCCGACGTCGATCTGGCCTGAGCTTTCACATTCATCGCGTTTTTAAAGGAGACGACCATGCTTCAGGTTGTTCAGGCTTATGACCGCGCGCCGATCACCGAGATCGAGACCGACGACGCAGCCGCTCTGGAACGCAAGCTCCAGGCCGCGCAGGCCGTCTTCAAGGACCGCGACAACTGGCTGAAGCCGCATCAGCGCATGGCGATCCTGCGCAAGCTCGCCGGACTGCTCGAGGCGAAGCGCGACCATTTCGCCATGCAGATCGCCCGCGAGGGCGGCAAGCCGCTGCCGGACGCCATCGTCGAGGCCAATCGCGCCGTCGACGGCGTGAACAATGCCGCCGACGAATTGCGCAATTTCGCCGGCCGCGAGATCCCGATGGGGCTGTCCGCCGCGGCCGACGGCCGCTGGGCCTTCACCACCAAGGAGCCGATCGGCATCGTCGCGGCGATCTCGGCCTTCAACCATCCGCTCAACCTGATCGTCCATCAGGTCGCGCCGGCGATCGCGACCGGCTGCCCGGTCATCGTCAAGCCGGCCGGCACGACGCCGCTTTCCTGCATCGACTTCGTCAGGCTGGTGCATGAGGCCGGGCTGCCCGAAGCCTGGTGCCAGACCTTCGTGCCGGCCGAGACCGCGCTGGCGGAAAAGCTCGCGACCGACCCGCGCATCGCCTTCCTCAGCTTCATCGGCTCGGCCAAGGTCGGCTGGTACCTGCATTCGAAGCTTGCTCCCGGCGCGCGCTCGGCGCTGGAACATGGCGGCGTCGCGCCGGCGATCGTTGACAGGAGCGCCAATCTCGAGGCGATCATCGAGCCGATCGTGAAGGGCGGCTACTACCATGCCGGCCAGGTCTGCGTGTCGACGCAGCGCATCTATGTCCATGATTCCATCGTCAACGACTTCACCGAGCGCCTCGTCGCGCGGGTGAAGAAGCTGCGCACCGGAGACCCCACGCTGAAGGACACCGAGGTCGGCCCGCTGATCACCCCGAAGGAAGCCGACCGCGTCGCCTCCTGGATCGACGAGGCCGTGAAGGGCGGCGCCAAGCTGCTGGCGGGCGGCAAGCGGCTCTCCGAGACGACGCTGGAACCGACCGTGCTGGTCGATCCGGCGCCGGAAGCGCGCATCTCACAGGAGGAGATCTTCGGGCCGGCGGTCGCGATCTATCGTTTCCGCGATCTCGACGACGCCATCGCCCGGGCCAATTCCCTGCCGGTCTCGTTCCAGTCCAGCATCTTCGCGCAGGATATCGATGTCGCGCTCCGGGCCGCCAACCGGCTCGACGCCTCGGCGGTGATGATCAACGACCCCACCACCTTCCGCACCGACTGGATGCCTTTCGCCGGCCGGCGCGTCTCGGGCTACGGCACGGGCGGCATCCCCTTCACCATGCACGACATGACGCAGGAGAAGATGATCCTGATGAAGCGGCGCTGAGGGGTCCGGGGCCCGGCCGCCGCGGCTCCGCGGCGTCGCGACCACGCGGCGGGCATGCCTGCCGGGGAGGCCGCCACGGCTGCGACGCCAAGCTGCCGATTGTGGCAATAATGCAGTGATATCAGTAGTTTATTATGCTTCTAAACTGAACGGTTTTGGTTGACCGGCCGGCGCGAGATGCCTAGGCAACAGGGCATCTGCGCCGCGAACGGCATCGGCCGCGACGCGCAACCGGACCTGGTTCGCCGTGATCGTACCGTTTCTCATCATGCTTCGCGAAGGCATCGAGGCCGCGCTGATCGTCGGCATCGTCGCGAGCTATCTGGTCAGGACCGGGCGGCGCGAATGGCTGCCGGCGCTGTGGGTCGGCGTCGGCCTCGCCTGCGCCGCGAGCCTGGTGGCCGGCGCGGCGCTCGACATCGTCGCGGGGGAATTGCCGCAGCGCGGGCAGGAGCTGTTCGAGGCCGTCATCGGCCTGATCGCCGCCGCCATGCTCGTTTCGATGGTGTTCTGGATGCGCAAGGCGGCGCGTTCGATCAAGGGCGAATTGCAGGCCGGCGTCGATGCGGCGCTTTCCGGCGAGCATCAGGGCTTCGCGCTGGTCGGCCTCGCCTTCCTCGCCGTGGTGCGCGAGGGGCTGGAATCGGTCTTCTTCCTGCTCGCCATCTTCCAGCAGAACGGAGGCTGGGGACCTGCGCTCGGCGCCGGGCTCGGCATCCTGCTCGCTGTCGCGGCCGGCTACGCCATCTATGCGCTCGGCGTGAAGCTCAATCTGCGCGTCTTCTTCCGCTGGACCGGCATCCTGATCCTGTTCGTCGCGGCCGGGCTGGTCGCGAATGCCGTGCGCTCGCTGCACGAGGCCGGTCTCTGGAACCATCTCCAGCAGAACGTCTACGATCTCGGCACGACCTTGCCGGCCGATGGTCCGCTGGGCGCAATCCTCTCCGGCTTCTTCGGCTATCAGGAGCGGGCCGCGCTCGGCGAGGTCATCGCCTATCTCGCCTTCCTGGTGCCGGCGCTCGTGCTTTCCTCAGGGCGGGCGGCCAGGACCAGGCCACCACGGTGGCGCGCGCCGGAACCCGCCATTCGCCGCGCCTGAAGCTTGCCGGCGTCGCCACGCTGCTGCTGATCTGCGGCGGCATCAGTGCCTTCGTCTATGCCGCCGGCAACCGGCGCGCCGCCACGCCGGACCGGAACGAGATCGCCGTCGCCATCACCGACAAGAGCTGCGAGCCGGCAACGCTCACGGTCCCCGCCGGCAGGCTGAGCTTCGTCGTGACCAATCGCGGCGCACGCGTGCTGGAATGGGAAATCCTCGACGGCGTCATGGTGCTGGAGGAGCGCGAGAACATCGCGCCCGGCCAGTCGCGGCGTCTGACCACGCAGCTCCATCCCGGCGAGTACAGCATCACCTGCGGCCTGCTCAGCGCCCCGCGCGGCCGCCTGATCGTCCAGGCTTCGACGGCGCAGCCGCGCTTGGCGCTGACGCTGATGGACATGGTCGGCCCGGCTGCCGAATACCGCGCCGTCCTGAGCGAGCGCACGGCCGCGTTCGGCAGCGCGCTCGATGCCTTCGAGCAGGCACAGGCGGCGGGAGACGCACAGGCCGCGCGCGAGGCTCGCGGTCGCGCCGTGGCGCTCCTTCCGGTACTGCGTCCCGCGACGGCGGGCGATACGGAGCTCGAGACGCTCTTCGCCAGGGTGCAAACCGCCCTCGCCGGCGACACAGCGGCCGTCCCCGCCGAGATCCGGCAGGCAGGCGAGGCTTTCCGCATGGCGCTCAGCCAGCGCACCGTGCTGCCCGATACCATGCTGGCCGGGGCGATCACGCTGTTGTCGCCGCAGGATGGCGAGACGAGTGCGCCCGAGGATGTCGCCGCCGCGAGTGCCATCGCGCGGCTGCTGCTGCCGCTGACGGCGCGCATCGATCCCGTTCTGGCGGCGCGGACCGGGGCCGATCTTGCCGGCCTGCCGCGCGACGCCAAGCCGGGCGGCGCGACGCGGGCGCTGGCCGAGGATCTCGCGGCCATGCGCAAGGCGCTCGCCCTGCCCGAGACGGAGCGCAGATCGTGACGAAACCGGGCAAAGGCTTCGCCCCCTCGCGGCGTTCGCTGCTGACCGGCGGCGCGGCAACCATCGGCGGCGCCACGCTGGCGCAGGCGGCGCCTCAACCGGCCCAAAACCCGGCCGCAGCGCCCGAGAGCGACGCGACCGCCCAACGCCAGCCCTTCCACGGCCTGCACCAATCCGGCATCGTGACGCCGCGTCCCGCGACCGGTCTCGTCGCCGCCTTCGATGTCGCGGCCACCTCGCTCGACGAGCTCGACCGGCTCTTGCGCATCCTGACCGAGCGCATCGCCTTCCTGATGCAGGGCGGCCCGGCGCCTACCGCCGATCCCGGCTTCCCGCCGCCGGACAGCGGCATCCTCGGCCCGGTGATCGCGCCCGACAATCTCACCGTCACCGTCGCGCTCGGCGCCTCGCTCTTCGACGAACGCTTCGGCTTGAGCCCGCTGAAGCCGAAGCGCCTGCAGCGGATGAAGCGCTTTCCGAACGACGCGCTCGACGGCGCGCTCTGCCATGGCGATCTCCTGCTGCAGATCTGCTCGAACACCGCCGACACCAATATCCACGCGCTGCGCGACATCCTGAAGAACACGCCCGATCTGTTGCTGCTGCGCTGGAAGCAGGAAGGCAGCGTGCCGGTGCGCCAGGCCAGATCGACCGATGCCAGGCCGGGCGAACCGCCCGAAAGCGCGCGCAACCTGCTCGGCTTCCGCGATGGCACGGCCAATCCCGACATCACCGACAAGGCGCTGATGGGCCATCTCGTCTGGGTGCAGGAAGGCTCCGACGAGCCGGGCTGGGCAGCCCATGGCAGCTATCAGGTCGTGCGTATCATCCGCAATTTCGTCGAGCGCTGGGACCGCACCGCGCTCAGCGAGCAGCAGGACATCATGGGCCGCATGAAGGCGTCGGGCGCGCCGATGGGCGGCAGCCGCGAATATGACGAGCCCGCTTATGCCGACGATCCCGAAGGCAAGCGCACCAGGCTCGACGCTCATATTCGCCTCGCCAATCCGCGCCGACCGGAGACGGAAGCGAGCCGCATGCTGCGCCGGCCGTTCAACTATTCCAACGGCGTCACCCGCGCCGGCCAGCTCGACATGGGGCTGCTCTTCATCTCGTTCCAGCAGGACCTGGAGCGCAGCTTCATCGCCGTGCAGAAGCGCCTCGATGGCGAGCCGCTCGAGGAATACATCAAGCCCGTCGGTGGCGGCTACTTCTTCGCGCTGCCCGGCGTGCCTGACGCTGGGAGCTATCTCGGCGCCGGCCTGATCCGGGCCGCGCGCGGCATCGTTCCGGCCGCAGCTTCGACGTCCCCCCGCAAGACAGGAGATTGATATGAGCTTGCGCTTCGCATGGCTGGCCGGCGCCAGCCTGATCGCCGCTGTGACAGCCGGATCGGCGCAGGCCGCCTCGCCGCTCGATCTCGTCGCACCCGTCGCCGCGTACAAGCTCTATGTCTCGCAAGGCGTCGACAAGCTGGTGAAGGACACCAAAGCCTTCACCGACGCGGTCAAGGCCGGCGATCTCGCCAAGGCCAAGGCCCTCTATGCGCCCACCCGCGTCTCCTACGAGATGATCGAGCCGGTCGCGGAATTGTTCAGCGATCTCGATGGCAAGATCGATTCGCGCGCCGACGATCACGAAAAGAAGGAGGAGGACCCGGAGTTCACCGGCTTCCATCGCATCGAATACGGGCTCTTCGCCAAGAACAGCACCGAGGGGCTTGGCCCCTTCGCCGACACGCTCATGGCCGACGTCACCGAGTTGCAGGGCCGCATCAAGGGGCTGACCGTTCCGCCGGACAAGATGGTCGGGGGCGCGGCGGCACTGATCGAGGAGGTTGCCGCGACCAAGGTCTCCGGCGAGGAGGATCGCTACAGCCACACCGATCTCTGGGACTTCCAGGCCAATGTCGACGGCGCCAAGACGATCGTCGACCTGCTGCGCCCGCTCCTCGTCAAGGACGACAAGGCGCTGTCCGAGAAGATCGACGCCAATTTCGCCACGGTCGACAAGACGCTGGCCAAATACAAGCTCCAGGACGGCGGCTTCGAGACCTATGACAAGCTGACCGAGGCCGACCGCAAGGCGCTCGCCGCGACGATCACCACGCTCGCGGAAGACCTCGCCAAGCTCAAGGGCGTGCTCGGCCTCGGCTGAGCGCCCCCGACACAGAGCGGTCACGCTGGCGCGGCACTCGACAGGTGGAAGCCGATGCGCCAATGACGGCACATCGGCGTCATCGCCTTTCAAGCCACCATCAACGGACCGCCAGCATGACCGCCTCTTCCGCGAACGCACCCGCCTCCCAGGGCCGCATCGCCCTGCTCGGCGCGCCGATCGAGGTCGGCGCCTCCCGTCGCGGCGCGCTGATGGGCCCCGCCGGGCTGCGCACCGCCGGGCTCACGCGCGTGCTGGAAGAGCTCGGCTACACCGTCGAGGATCATGGCGACATCCTGCCGCGCGACCTGACGCCCGTCGACGGTCCGGCGCCCGAGAACGCCCGCTTCTACCCTGAGATCGCCGCCTGGATGCGCGCGCTCAGCGCCCGCGCCTATGAGCTCGCCCGCACCGGCGCGACACCGATCTTCCTCGGCGGCGACCACAGCCTGTCGATGGGCTCGGTCAACGGCGTCGCGCGCCACTGGCAGGAGCAGGGCCGCAAGCTCTTCGTGCTCTGGCTCGACGCCCATGCCGATTTCAACATGCCGGCCATCTCGCCCTCCGGAAACATGCACGGCATGTCCTCGGCCTTCCTCTGCGGCGAAGCGGGCCTCGACGATCTGCTCGGCACGGAACCCCGCGCCTCGATCACCCCGGCCCAGCTCAGCCTGTTCGGCATCCGCTCGGTCGATCCGCTCGAGAAGGCGGCCGTGAAGGCACGCGGCGTCGATGTCGCCGACATGCGCGCCATCGACGAGCACGGCGTCGGCGTGCTGATCCGCCAGGTCATCGAGAAGGTGCGCGCGGCCAACGGCGTGCTGCATGTCTCCTTCGACGTCGACTTCATCGACCCGCCGCTGGCGCCGGGCGTCGGCACCACCGTTCCGGGCGGGGCGACCTATCGCGAGGCGCATCTGGTGATGGAGCTGCTGCACGATTCCGGGCTGGTGCGCTCGATGGACATCGTCGAGCTCAACCCCTTCCTCGACGATCGCGGCCAGACGGCGCGTCTCGCCGTGGAGCTGGCGGGCAGCCTGTTCGGCCAGCAGATCACCGACCGCCAGACGCCGTCCAACGCCATCGGCGCGGCCTGAAGTCACGCTTTCGCGAAAGCCGATCTTCATTCTTGGATGGCATAGCCTGTTCCGCCGGCTGCAAGGCTGGCGGAACGGAACCGCATCATGAAGATCGCGCTCGTCGGCACGGGCTTCGTCGCCGACTATTACATGACGACGCTCGCTAACCACCCGGCACTGTCGCTCGCCGGCGTCTGGGATCGCGACACTGCACGCCTCGAAGCCTTCCGCAGCTTCCACAATGTCCCGGCCTATCCCGATCTCGACGCGCTGCTGGCCGACCCCTCGGTCGGCATCGTCGTCAACCTGACGACGCCCGAAAGCCATTACGAGATCACCCATCGCGCGCTGGCTGCCGGCAAGCATGTCTATTGCGAGAAGCCGCTCGCCATGGAGCTGGCGCAAGCCGAGGCGCTGATCTCGCAGGCGCAAGGCTCCGGGCTGACACTGGCGACGGCCCCTGCCAACGGGCTCAGCGACGCGCATCGCCTTGTCGATGAAACGCTGCGCACGGGCCGGATCGGCGCGCCCCGGCTGGTCTATGCCGCGATGGAGGACGGACCGGTCTTCCGCGACAATTGGGCTCGCTGGCGCTCGCGCTCGGGTGCGCCCTGGCCGGGGCTGCACGAATTCGAGATCGGCTGCACGCTGGAGCATGCCGGGTACGCGCTCTCCTGGCTGGTGACGCTGTTCGGCCCGGTCGAGAGCCTGACCGCCTTCTCCGCCGTGAC
Source organism: Allobosea sp. RCC_152_1 (assembly GCF_041360765.1). Classification (NCBI taxonomy): domain Bacteria; kingdom Pseudomonadati; phylum Pseudomonadota; class Alphaproteobacteria; order Hyphomicrobiales; family Alloboseaceae; genus Allobosea; species Allobosea sp. RCC_152_1. The sequence goes on along the minus strand of NZ_JBFUPU010000004.1, from coordinate 104,762 downwards.
ATTTCCGGACAAGGGGCCGGGCACCGGGCATATCGCGATGGCGCCGGATTTCTCGGTCGGCTGCCTGAGCTTCCGCTCCGGCGTCGTGGCGAGGCTGACGAACGGGCTCGCCGCGCCGCGCGACCGCTCATTGCAGATCTTCGCGGAAAAGGGCTCGCTCACGGTGCGCGACCTCTGGGACAACCGCTCCACCGTCCATGTCGAGGAAACCGACGCGCCGCGCCCGCTGCTCGGCCGGCTCTTGACCCGCGCCGAGGCGAAGCTCGGGCGCGCCTTGCCCTGGAAGCCGACGCCCGGCCGGCGCCTGCCCTATCCGGCGCAGGCAGCGAGCAAGGCTCTGCCGAACTTCCCCTCGCAGATCGATTTCATGCGCGGCATCGCCGACCAGGCCGAGGCGATCGCTCGCGGAGAGGCGCCACGCTTCTCCGGCGCGCTGGCGCTGCACATCACGGAACTCGCGCTGGCCCTGAACAATGCGCGCGACCTGCCGCAGCCTTATCGGGTGAGGTCGCGTTTCTGATCAGCCGCGCCCTGCCGGCGGCTGGGCCAGCACGGTTTCGATGATGCGCAGCACGGCCGCGCTTTCCGAGAGCGGCATCGTCGCGCAACGCGTCTCTCCGGCCCGAACCGCAGCCATTACCGCCTCCGCCTGAAATTGCAGGCCGTGACCGGGAAAGGCGAAAACCTCGCTGCGGCGTCCGACCTTCGGAATGCGGTCGAGAAAGCGCGTGGCGAGACCCTGTCCGCGCTCATAGACCGCTGAAGCACGAACGGGATCGCTGACGAAGCTCAGGCGCTGCGCCTTCAGAAACGGGGTTTCGATCAGCAGCGCCCCTCGCGTGCCTTCGATCAGGAAACGATTGGTGCCGTTGCGGTCGAAGCCGCAGGAGAGCTCGGCCACGGCCTGCGGATAGTCGAGCCTGAATTCGCTGCGCAGATCGACGCCGCTCGCCGCCGCAAGCCAGCGCCCGCTGACGGCCTGCGGCTCGCCGAGCAGATGCAGCACCAGCGACAGCGGATAGACGCCGAGATCGAAGGCCGCGCCGCCGCCCAGGACCGGATCGAAGAAGCGGCTGCCCGGTTCCTGCGGGTGGGCATAGGAGAGATCCGCGCGAATGCGCCTGATGTCTCCGATTCGCCCTGCCGCGAGCTGTTCGCGGACCGCGCGCACCGCTGGCAGGAAGCGGCTCCACAGCGCCTCCATGGCGAAGACGCCGCGCTCACGCGACGCCTGCGCGATCGCCTCGACATCGCCGCTCTTCAGCGCGATCGGCTTCTCGATCAGCACCGGCTTGCCGGCGGCGATGGCCTTCAGCGCCTGCGCGGCATGGAGGTGGTTCGGCGTCGCGATATAGACCACTGCGACGGCCGGGTCGGCGAGAAAGGCTGTTTCGTCGTCATAGGCCGTCGCGCCAAAGCGTGCGGCGAAGGCCTGCGCCTTGTCCTGCGAGCGCGAATGAACGGCCGCGATGCGTGCCTGCGGCAGCAGGCCGAGATCGGCGGCGAAGAGCCCGGCGATGGCGCCGGTGCCCATGATTCCCCAGCGGAATGACCGTTCCTGCGCCACGCGCCCCTCCGTCGCTGTCGCCAGCGATAGCGGGCGCGCAGTTAAGGGTGCGTTCCTCAGACCGCCAGCGCCATGCCGTCCTTGCGGTGGTCCGAGGCGCCGAACATCACGCCGCGGGCGTGATCGACCCAGATCGCCTGGCAGCCGCCGAGCGGCTCCTCGGCCCAGACCACGTCATGGCCGCGTGCCTTGAGATCGGCCGCGACGCTTTCGGGGATCGTCGGCTCCAGCGAGAGCTTGCCGTCATAGGCGAAGCTGCGGGCTACGTCGGATGCCTGCTGCGGATCGAGGCCGCGATCGAGAATGCCGGAGATGAAATGGGCGTGGCCGGTCGACTGGTACTGACCGCCCATCACGCCGAACGGCATCACCGCGCGGCCGCCCTTGGCGAGCATGCCGGGGATGATGGTGTGGAAGGGGCGCTTGCGCGGCGCGATGGCGTTGGGATGGCCCTCGATCAGGCGGAAGCCCGAGCCGCGGTTCTGCAGCATCACGCCGGATTTCTCCGCATAGATGCCGCTGCCGAAAGCCGAGAACAGCGAGTTGATGAAGGAGATCATGTTGCCGTCGCCATCGACGACGCAGAGATAGATCGTGTCCTTGTGCAAGGGCATGTCGAAGGCTTCAGGCTTCGCCGCCTTCTCCAGGCTGATCTGCGCCCGCAGCCGGCCGACGAATGCGTCGGACAGGAACGCCTCGGTGTCGAAGGGGCTCGCAGCCGGATCGGCGACCAGCGCGTCGCGCTGGCGATAGGCCGCCTTGCTGGCCTCCGCGAGGAGATGGATGCGGTCGGCCTCGCCGAGCTTGCCGTCCTTGAGATCGAAGCCGTCGAGGATGCGCGCGATCAGCAGCGCCGCGATGCCCTGGCCGTTCGGCGGGCACTCCCAGAGATGGTGGTCGCGATAAGCGGCGCCAATCGGGTCGACATAATCCGGCTTCGCGGTGGCGAAATCCTCGACCGCCATCAGGCTGCCGGCCTTGTTCAGGACGGCGACCATCTCCTCGGCGGCCTCGCCCTCATAGAAGGCGGCACGGCCTTCGCGGGCGATGCGGCGCAGCATCCTGCCGAGAGCGGGGTGGACCATCTTGTCGCCCGTCATCGGCGCCTTGCCGCGCGGCAGGTAGACGGCATTGCCGAGGCCGTGCTTCTCGATGCGGCCGCGATAGCGGTTCCAGTCGAGCGAGACGCGCGGCGTCACCACGAAGCCCTCCTCGGCGGCGCGGATCGCCGCAGCGAAGATCTCGTCGAGGCTCTTGCTGCCGTGATCGGCGTTGAGGCGGCACCAGGCGTCGATCGCGCCCGGCACGGTGACGGCATGAGGCGAATCCGGCGCGATCGCGGTCAGGCCCTGGCCGAGGAACCAGCCGAGCTCGGCCTTGGCGGGCGCGCGGCCCGAGCCGTTGATGGCGACCATCTTGCCGCCGGCCGGGGCATAGATCGCGAAGCAGTCGCCGCCGATGCCGGTCATATGCGGATCGACCACCGCCTGCACCGCGACCGCCGCGATGGCCGCGTCGACGGCGTTGCCGCCGGCGCGCAGGATGTCGACGGCCGCCAGCGTCGCCGCCGGATGCGAGGTCGCCGCCATGCCGCGCTCGCCGACCGCCACCGAACGGCCCGGCACCATGAAATCGCGATTGCCCCAGCTCATATCCCGCTCCATCCGTTCCCGGTGCCGATTCCGGCATCCTCGTTTCGGGCAAGGCTTTGACCGCAGAAACCGGCGCTGACAATCCCGCGCCGCGCATGGCCGGCATGGTTCCGCGGTGCCGGCAGGAGCGAGCGCCGCCTGGCCGGGACCCGCGGCAGGGACGGTGTGGTCCGCGGCCTTGTCTGCTAGCTTCGGTCGACGAACAGGGAGAGATTCGCGTGACCAAACCCGCTACGCCGCCGATCCGCCGGGCCATGGTGCTTGCGGCCGGGCTCGGCCAGCGCATGCGCCCGATCACCGATACGCTGCCGAAGCCGCTGGTGAGGATCGGCGGGCGAGCCATGCTGGACCATATGCTCGACCGGCTGGCCGATGCGGGGGTCGAGGACGCGGTGGTCAACGTCCATCACCTTGCGTGCCAGGTCGAGGCCCATCTCGCAGCCCGGCAATGGCCCCGCATCACCATCTCCGACGAGCGCGCCGAATTGCTCGAGACCGGCGGCGGCGTGAAGAAGGCGCTGCCCCTGTTCGGCACGACGCCGTTCTTCCACACCAATTCCGACGCGCTCTGGCGCGAGACGGGCCGGCCGGCGCTCCCGGCGATGGCGCGGAGCTGGGACCCGGAGCGCATGGACATCCTGCTGCTGCTCGCCGATCTCGAAACCAGTCTCGGCTTCGACGGTGCGGGCGACTTCTTCCGCGGCGCGGACGGGCGCCTGACACGCCGTGGTTCGGCCGCGCGCGCGCCATGGGTCTATGCCGGCGTCGCCATTCTGAAGCCCGGGCTCTTTGCCGACACGCCCGACGGTCCGTTCTCGCTCAACCTGCTCTTCGACCGTGCCATCGCGCAGGGCCGCCTCTTCGGCGAGGTGCTGGAAGGCCGCTGGCTCCATGTCGGCACGCCCGACGCGATCGCGCCGGCCGAGGCCGCGCTCGCCGCCCAGCCTGTCGATGCCTGAGCTCAACCTGTTCAGCATCCCGGCCGGCGCGCCGTTTCTGGAGGTGCTGGCCGGGGCGATGGTCGAGGGCCGCTTCGGCCCGGTCTACGACCCGGCCGATCCCGCCGCCATGGCGCGCGCGACGCTCTATCTGCCGACGCGCCGCGCCGCCCGCGCCTTCACCGCGATCCTGGCGGGCAGGCTCGGCGGCAGGCCGTTGCTCCTGCCCCGCATCGTCCCGCTCGGCGATGTCGACGAGGCCGAGACGGCGTTGATCGGCTCCGGCGCCTGGGCGGGCGGGCGCATCGCGCCGATCGAGCCGCTGATGCGCCGCATGCTGCTGACCAGGCTGGTCGATGCCTGGGGCCGCAGCGCCAATCGCAGCCATCTCCGGCTCGACCCGTCCGAGCCGTCATTGGTGCCGGCGACGCTGGCCGAGGCCTATGGGCTGGCCGGTGATCTCGCTGCCCTGCTCGACCAGATGCAGACCGAGGGCGTGCCTGTCGAACGGCTGGGTAAGCTCGATGCCGCGCGCTTCGACAAGGTCTGGCAGCTCAATGCCGGCTTCCTCGGCATTCTCGGCGAGGCCTGGCCGCAGATCCTTGCCGAACTGGACGCTTGCGATCCCGCCGATTTCCGCAACCGGATGCTGGCGGCCGAACGCGAGCGGCTTCTCGCCGGCGAAGCGAAGGGGCCGATCATCGCCGCCGGTTCGACCGGCACCGTGCCCGCGACGGCGGAACTGCTCGCGGCCATCGCCCGGCTGCCGAACGGGGCCGTAGTGCTGCCCGGCATCGACCTCGGGCTCGACGAGCGGAGCTGGACGGCGATCGAGGCCGAGCCCGCGCCGTCCCACCCGCAAGCCGCGCTGCACCGCCTGATGGAGGTGCTTCAGGCAACGCGCGCCGATGTGCGCGAGCTCGCCGTGCCCGATGCCGCCCGCAGCGCCCGTGCCGACCTCGTACGTGAGGCGACGTCGCCTGCCTCGGTCACCGAGCTCTGGTCCGATCTCGGCCGGCGCGTGCCGCAGGATATGGCCGAGGCCGCCTTCGATGGCCTACGCATCGTCGAGGCGGCGGATGAGCGCGAGGAGGCGCTGGCCGTGGCGCTGGCGCTGCGCGAGACATTGGAGCAGCCGGGGAGCCATGCGGCACTGGTGACGCCGGACCGAGGCCTTGCCGAGCGCGTCGCGGTCGAGCTGAGGCGCTGGGGCGTCGAGGTCGACGATTCCGCCGGCCTGCCGCTCGGCCGCTGGCCCGCAGGCGCGCTGCTGCGGCAGATCCTGGAGGCGGCGCTGGCGCAGATGACGCCGGCGACGCTGGTGCCCTTGCTCGCCCACCCGCTCTGTCGGTTGGGCTTGAGCCGCGAGGCGGTCGCGCGTGGCGCGGCGGCGCTGGAGATCGGCACCTGGCGCGGCAATGCGGTCGGCAAGGGGCTCGCCGGGCTCAATGTCGCGCTCGACCAATGGGACGAATTGCGCAAGGACCGGCACGTGCCCGGCCCGCAGGCGCGGCTGACGGCGGAGGATCGTGCCGCTGCGGCCGCGCTGCTGCACGCCGTCGAACGGGCGAGCGCGCCCCTGCTCGAAGCCTTGTTTCTCGAAGAGCCGTCGCTTGCCCGCGTGGTTCGGGCGGCCCGCGAGGCCGTCACCGCCTTCAGTGCGGGCGAAGCCGGTCAACCGCTCGCTTTTGTCGGGCCGGATGGCGAGGCGCTCTCCGGGCTGTTCGACGAGCTGGTTGCTGCCGAAACCGTGATGCCGCCGGGCGGCCGGGCCCAGGATTTCATCGCGATCCTCGACGGCTTGCTGGGCGAGCGCGCAGTCGCGCGCAAGGCGCCGGGCCATCCGCGCGTCGCCATCTGGGGCTTGCTCGAGGCGCGCCTGCTCGAAGCCGACCATATCGTGCTGGGTGGGCTGAACGAGACGGTCTGGCCGCCGCAGACCACGACCGATTCCTTCATCAACCGCCCGATGCGCGCCGAGCTCGGCCTGACGCCGCCGGAGCGCCGCATCGGCCAGACGGCGCATGACTTCATCCAGGCGCTGATGGCGCCGACCGTCACGCTGACGCGCCCGCGCAAGGCGGGGGAGGCGGAAACCATCGCCTCGCGCTTCTGGCAGCGCCTGCAGGCGGTGGCGCCGACGGAGGTCTGGAAAGCCGCGCTTGAGCGAGGCGATCGGTTGCGCGGCTTCGCTGCCCTGCTCAGCGCGCCGGCGGCTGCGAAGCCGGTGGCGCGCCCGGCGCCGCGCCCGCCGCGCGAATGGCAGCCGCTCTCGCTCAGCGTCACCGAAGTCGAGACGCTCTATCGCGACCCCTATCAGATCCATGCCCGCAAGATCCTGAAGCTCGATGCGCTCGATCAACTGATCGAGGACCCGACCGCGCAGGATCGCGGCAAGCTGCTGCACGGCATCGTCGAGGACTTCACCAAGACCTATCCCGAGCAATTGCCCGCCGATGCCTTGGGGCAGGTCGTCGCCATCGGCAATCGCCTGTTCCAGGCTTATGACGACGTGCCCGAGGTGCGCGCCTTCTGGTGGCCGCGCTTCCTGCTGATGGCAGGCCACTTCGTCCGCTGGGAGGAGCGCCGCCGCGGCGAGATCGCCCGCATCGGGGTCGAACTCGGCACCGGCGCGAGCTTTACGCTGGCCGATGGCAGCGAGTTCCGCCTGCATGGCCGCGCCGACCGCATCGAATTGACCCGCGAGCCGAGCCTGCGCATCGTCGATTTCAAGACCGGCGCACCGCCGAGCAAGGCGCAGGTGGAAAAGGGCTTCGCCCCCCAGCTCACGCTCGAAGCCGAACTTGCCGCCCGGACCGGCTTCAAGGGGTTGGCCGGCCCGACGCCGGTCTCAGGCCTGCTCTACATGAAGCTGCATCACGATCCGAAGGGCTGGGCCAAGGACAAGCCGCTCGATTTCGACGGCGAGCCGCTGGCGGATGTCGCAGCCCGGCACCTCGACAACCTGCTGAAGCATCTCGATGCGCTGCGCTCCGGCCGCGAGGCCTATGTCTCGCGCCGCGCGCCGGACTATATCCGCTACGCCAGCCCCTACGATCATCTCGCCCGGGTCAAGGAATGGTCGGCCGCTCCCGGCGGAGACGAAGGGGGCGAACCATGAAGCCGGGCTGGATCGTTCCGCCGCTGACCAATCAGAGGCAGGCGCGGGCCGCCGATCCCGGCCTCTCCGCCTGGGTCTCGGCCAATGCCGGCTCCGGCAAGACCCATGTGCTGGTCAACCGGGTGCTGCGCCTGCTGCTCGACGGCGTCCCGCCCGGCCGGATGCTGTGCATCACCTATACCAAGGCGGCGGCCGCCAACATGGCGAACCGCATCTTCAAGGCGCTCGGCAACTGGGCGACGCTCGACCCGGAAGCCTTGCGCCGGGAGCTGACGCGACTGACCGGCGGTACGCCGACCATGGCCGAGCAGGCCAAGGCGCGCCGCCTTTTCGCGGAATCGCTGGAGACGCCGGGCGGCTTACGGATCGAGACGATCCACGCCTTCTGCACCCGCGTGCTCCAGGCGGCGCCTTTCGAGGCGAACGTGCCGCCGCGCTTCGAGGTCGCGGATGATCTCGCCCAGGCGCAGATGCTGCGCGAGGCGCGTCGCGAATTGCTCGCGCTCGTCGCGGCCAACCCGCAGGGGCCGGAGGCGACGGCGCTCGACCTGCTGGCGCGGCTCGCGGCGCAGGACTCATTCGAGAGCATGGTACAGGAGGCGCTGCGCCAGCGCGCTTTGTTCAGCGATGCGAACGGCCGTGCCCGTGATCCGCAGGAGATGCGCGCCGGCATCGCCGCCTTCCTCGGCATCGCGCCCGATCTCACAGCCGATACGGTCAAGGCCGCTTTTCGCTCGGAATTCACCGCGCTGTCCGGCCTGCAGGCGCTGATCGAGGCGCTCGCCGCCGGCAGCAAGACCCGGCAGGATTTCGCCGCGACCTTGCGCGCGCTGCTCGCCGGGCAGGATGATGGCGACCCTGTCGCCTTTTGCCGGCGCGGCTTCATCACCGCGGAAGGGGCGATCAACAGCAATGTGCGCGGGCGGGGCAACTCCGCCTTCGACGGCGCCCTGCTTGCGACGCTCGAGGCGCTGGCGGATTGTCTGCTGACGGCGTCCGACCGGCTGAACGCGATCGCCATCCGCGACCGCAGCGCGGCGCTCGCCTTGCTGGTGACGCGCATGCTGGCTTCCTACCAACGCCAGAAAAGCCTGCGCTCGCTGCTCGACTATGACGACCTGATCGCGCGGACGCGCTCGCTGCTGGAGCGGGTCGAGGCCGCCTGGGTGCTCTACAAGCTCGACGCCGGCATCGACCACATCCTGCTCGACGAGGCGCAGGACACCGGCGAGGCGCAATGGGCGATCCTGCGCAAGCTCGCCGAGGAGTTCACCAGCGGCGGCGACCTCAGGGCGAAGCCGCGCACCATCTTCGTCGTCGGCGACGAGAAACAGTCGATCTATGGCTTCCAGGGAGCCGCGCCCGCAGCCTTCGGTGAAGAGAGGCGCGCATTGGAAAGGCGGATCGAGGCCGCGCAGCTGGATTTCGAGGCGATCAGCCTCAACACCTCCTTCCGCTCGGCGCCGGACATCATGCAGGCGGTCGATGCCGTCTTCGCCCTGCCCGGGCATGCGCGCGGACTCGTCTTCGACGGCGCGGCGCGGCCGGAAACGCACGACACCGTGCGCCGCAGTGCGCCCGGCACGGTCGATATCTGGCCGCTCGCCGCCAACGATACCGGCGAGCCGCCCGATGCCTGGACGACGCCGGTCGACGCGCCCGAGCGCCGCAGCGGCACGGTCAAGCTCGCCGAACGCATCGCCCGCACCTTGCAGCGCTGGCATCGCGACCGCCGCGACGATCGCGGCAATCCGTTCAAGGCCGGCGACGTGATGATCCTGCTGCGCCAGCGCGGCGCGCTGTTCGAGGCGATCGTCAAGGCGCTGAAGGACGCCGACGTTCCCGTCGCGGGCCGCGACCGGCTGACGCTGGCCGAGCATCCGGCGGTGGAGGATCTCGTCGTGCTCGGCCGCGCTTTGCTGCTGCCGGATGACGACCTCACTCTGGCGACCGCGCTCAAGACGCCGCTGATCGATCTGAACGACGACGATCTCCTGCGCCTCGCCCCCGGCCGCAAGGGTTCCTTGCGCGCCGCCTTGCAGGAGGCCGCCGGAACCGAGCCGCGCTATGCCGCGGCGGAAGCGAAGCTGATCCACTGGACCCGTGAGGCCGGGCGCTGCGGCCCGTTCCGCTTCTTCGCCGATCTGCTCGGCCCCGGTGGCGGGCGCAGTCTCGCTCTGGCGCGACTGGGCGCCGAGGCCGGCGACGCGCTCGATGCCTTCCTCAATGCCGCGCTCGACCATGAGCGGCGCTACGGCCCCTCGCTCGCGGGCTTCCTCCAGCATGTCAGCGGCAGCGCCGCCGATGTGAAGCGCGACCTCTCGGCCAGCGCCGGCGAGGTGCGCGTCATGACCGTGCACGGCTCGAAGGGGCTGGAGGCGAAGATCGTCATCCTCGCCGATCTCGGTCCCGAGCCCGGCGCCAAGCGCCTGCCGAAGATCATGGCCGTTCCGGCACCGGGCGGCTCACTTGTGCCGATCTGGCCGCCGGCAAGCGCCGAGGACATCGCTGCGACCGCCGGCGCCAAGGCGATCGTGGTGGCGCAGATGGTCGAGGAGCATCACCGCCTGCTCTATGTCGCGATGACCCGCGCCGAGGACCGGCTGATCGTCTGTGCCGCGCAAGCCAAGGGCGAGGCGCCGGAGGGAAGCTGGTACGCGATGATCGCCGAGGGGCTCGCAGCCTCCGAGGCCGGCCTGCGCGAGATCGGGGAGGGGGATGAGGCGATCCTGCGCTTCACCGTGACGCCGCCGGCGCCCCCGGAGGATGAGCCCGAACCGACCCCCGCTCCGGCAGGGCTTGCGCCCCCCGATTGGCTGGCGCGCCCGGTCGTGCGGGAGGCCGAGCCGGCCCCGCCGCTGAAGCCGTCCGGCGCGCTCGCCGCCGCCGATCGCGAGGAGCGTCCGGGCGACGGGCCGTTCCTGGCCGAGGCCGCTGCGGCCGGCCGGCTGGCGCATCTCCTGCTCCAGCTCCTGCCCGATGTCCCGGCCGAGCGCCGCGCCGCAACGGCCGAAGCGCTGGCGCAGGCGCGCGGCGGCGCGCTGCCGCCCGAGCGCCGCGCCCGTCTCGCCGCCGACGCCTTGCGCCTGCTGGCGGTGCCCGACCTCGCTGCGCTCTTCACCGAGGGGGCGCTGGCGGAGGTTCCGGTCGCCGGCATGATCCGGCTTCCGGGCGGGATCGAGCGGGCCGTGTCGGGCCGGATCGACCGGCTGGCGATAACGCCCGACAGCGTGATCGTCGCCGATTTCAAGACGACGGCGAACCCGCCGCGCGACATCGAGGCGATTCCGGCCGGCACGCTGGCCCAGCTCGCGGCCTATGCCGCGCTGCTGGCGGATATCTATCCCGGCCGGCAGGTGCGGGCGCTGGTGGTCTATACGGCGAACCTCGCCTGCTTCGAGTTTTCCGCAGAGCGTCTCTCGGCGGCGCTCGCGACCTTGGCCGGGGCGGCGCCGGACGCTACGGTCGAGTTCCCTGCTGGATCCCGCCCATGAAACTCCTGCCGTCGCTGCTCCTGCGTCCACGACTTCTGGTGGCATTGGCCGCGGGCGCCGGGCTCACCGTCCTGCTGCCCGGCGACTGGCGCTGGGCGACGCGATTGCTGATCGCCTGGGATGTTGGCACGGTCCTCTATCTCGTTCTGCTCGCCTCGACCATGTTCACCGAGAGCGTCGATGAAATCCGGGCGCGGGCCGAGCGGCAGGACGAGGGCGCCTTCGCGATTCTCATCATCGCCTGCCTGGCGGCGAGCGCGAGCCTGGTCGCCATCGTGCTTCAGCTCACCGGCATCGGGGCGGTGCCGGCGCCGGATCGCGGCCTGCATCTGGCGCTCGGCGGGGCCACGATCCTGTGTTCGTGGACGCTGCTGCATGCGTTCTTCGCCCTGCACTATGCCAGCATCTATTATCGCGGCGGCAAGACCACGCCTTGCCTCGGCTTTCCGGGCAAGGGCGACCCGGACTATATCGATTTCCTGTATTTCTCCTACACGATCGGCTGCACCTCGCAGACCTCCGATGTCGGCGTGACCACGCGCGAGGCGCGGGCCGTCGTGCTGCTGCACTCAGTCCTGACCTTCATCTTCAACACGTCGATCCTGGCGATGGCGATCAATGTCGGGGCAAGCCTGGTTTCGGGGGGATCGTGACGCGTCAGCCTCGCCTCTGCCCTGCGATGCACGCGTCTTGACCGAAGGGGCGGTCGTTCATAGCTTCGCTGCGAAGGGTGGCATTGCCTCCCACTGAAACCGAAAGGCGGCCAGTCATGGCAACGAGCAAGGTAACCGACCAGAGCTTCGAGGCCGATGTCCTCAAGTCCTCCGAGCCGGTGGTTGTGGATTTCTGGGCGGAATGGTGCGGCCCCTGCCGCATGATCGGCCCGGCGCTCGAGGAGATCGCGACCGAGCTCAACGGCAAGGTCAAGATCGTCAAGATGAATGTCGACGAGAATCAGCAGATCCCGGCCCAGTTCGGCATCCGCTCGATCCCGACGCTGATGCTGTTCAAGGACGGCAAGCTCGCCTCGCAGAAGGTCGGTGCCGCTCCCAAGAGCGATCTCTCGCGCTGGATCTCCGCGGCCGTCTGATCCGCTTTTCAACGATCGCATCAAAAAAGGCCCGCTTCCGTGAGGAGGCGGGCCTTTTCGATTCGGGGGGCTACAGCGGCTTCAGGCGCGGCTGTCCTTGTCGATCGCGAAGGCACCGGCGCCGGCGAAGACGAAGTAGAGGAAGACGAAGCAGTAGAGGATCGCCGCATCGCCGCCGTTCAGGGCCGGATAGAGGCTCTTCGGCGCATGCGCCATCCAGTAGGCGACGGCCATCTGGCCGGAGAGGATGAAGGCGACGATCCGGGTCTGGAAACCGACCAGCACAAGCAGGCCGCCGACGAATTCGAGCACGCCCGCGAACCAGTAGAGCGTGAAGACCGCAGGCAGGCTGGGGCCGGGAGGGGCCGGGAAGCCGAAGAGCTTCTGCGCGCCGTGCACGATGAAGATCAGCGCGGTGACGATACGCAGCAGGCCGAGCATATGAGGCGCATAGCGATTGAGGGAAGTCATCTGGATCCTCTGTCGAAGAAGCGGTGGTGGGCGGCGGGTTCCTGCGCGTTTCCTGCTCGGCTTTTAGGCAGGGCTTCCGACTTTGCGCAACATCCCGAACGGGCTCATCCTCGTTTGCGCATTTGCAAAATAATCACGTTCCCGCGACGACTGTGTTATCCTTGCCGCACTGCACGCTTTACGAACCCTTAAAAGCGCCATGTTTGAATTCTGATTGGCCTGACCGCCTTGAAGGGCGGGCTAGCGGCCGAACGGGACAGGATGAACGACCGGCTTTCACGAGGCGAGCGGCGCGAGCCCTCCTTTGATTCTGGGCGCGGCGAAAGCCGCGACGACGGTGACATGCGCCTTTCTCCAGACGATCGCCCGACACGATTCCAGCGGGCTCCGGCCCGGCCCGAGCCTGAGCGCCAACTGCGCAATCCGCCACGCCGCGACAAGCGCAATGGCAGCGGCGGTGGTGGTGGCGGTAAGAAACGCGGCAGGCGCCGGCGGCGTTCCCTCTTCGGCGGGCTGATCTACTGGACGATGGTGCTCGGCCTCTGGTGCGTCATCGGCGTCGGCGGCGCCGTGGCCTATTACGCCTCGCAATTGCCGCCGATCGATCAGCTCACCGTGCCGCGCCGGCCGCCGAACATCGCGATCCTCGCCGCCGACGGCTCGCTGCTCGCCAATCGTGGTGAGACGGGCGGGCGCACCGTCACGCTGGGCGAGATACCGCCTTATCTGCCGAAAGCCTTCGTCGCCATCGAGGACAAGCGCTTCTACGACCATTTCGGTGTCGATCCGGTCGGCATCTCCCGCGCCGTGGTCAACAATCTGCGCGGCCGCAACGGCGTGCAGGGCGGCTCGACGCTGACCCAGCAGCTCGCCAAGAACCTCTTCCTGACGCAGGAGCGCACCGCCGCCCGCAAGATCCAGGAAGCGATCCTGGCGCTCTGGCTGGAGCGCACCTACAGCAAGGACCAGATCCTCGAGCTCTATCTGAACCGCGTCTATTTCGGCTCCGGCGCCTATGGCGTCGAGGCGGCGGCGCAGCGCTATTTCAACAAATCGGCCCGCTCGGTGACGATCGCCGAGGCGGCGATGCTGGCCGGCCTCGTCCAGGCGCCGTCGCGGCTGGCGCCGAACCGCAACCCCGATCTGGCCGAGAAGCGGGCGCAGCTCGTCATCGCTGCCATGGCCGATCAGGGCTTCATCTCGCAGGACGCGGCCAAGACCGCGATGACCGCCCCGGCCGAAGTGCCCGAACGCACCGGCGCGGGCTCGGTCAACTATGCCGCCGACTATGTCATGGACGTGCTCGACGACTTCATCGGCGCGGTCGAGGGCGACGTCACCGTGCTGACCACGATCGACACCAAGCTGCAGGGCTCAGCCGAGACCATCCTCGTCGATGCGCTCTCGGCGCAGGGCGCCAAGCTGCATGCCTCGCAGGGCGCGGTCGTCTCGCTCGCGCCCGATGGTGCCATCCGCGCGCTGATCGGCGGGCGCGACTACACCAAGAGCCAGTTCAACCGCGCGACCGCGGCGCGCCGCCAGCCGGGCTCCTCCTTCAAGCCCTTCGTCTATCTGACGGCGATGGAGAAGGGGCTCACCCCCGACACGATCCGCGACGATGCCCCGGTCTCGATCAAGGGCTGGGAGCCGGAGAACTATTCGCGGACCTATCGCGGCCCGGTGACGCTGCGGACCGCGATGCAGCATTCGCTCAACACGGTCGCCGCCCGGCTGATCCAGGAGGTCACGCCCAAGGAGGTGGTCCGCACGGCCCAGCGCCTCGGCATCAGCTCGGCGCTCCAACCCAATATGTCGCTGGCGCTCGGCACCTCCGAGGTGACGCCGCTCGAGATGACGGCGGCCTATGCCACCTTCGCCAATGGCGGCCAGTCGGTGCTGCCCTATGTCATCCGCGAGGTCCGCCAGACCAGCGGCAAGGTCGTCTATGCCCGCAAGGCCAACAGCTTCGGCCCCGTCATCCAGCCGCAGCCGCTGGCGATGATGGACACGATGTTCAATGGCGTCATGAATGGCGGCACCGGCAGCAAATTCAACATTCCGGGCTGGGAGGTCGGCGGCAAGTCGGGCACGACGCAGGATTACGGCGACGCCTGGTTCGTCGGCTTCACGGCCAAGCTCGTCACCGCCGTCTGGGTCGGCAACGACGACAATTCGAAGATGAAGCGCGTCACCGGCAGCGGCCTGCCCGGCGAGATCTGGGGCAAGTACATGAAGCTGGCCCATGCCGGTGCGCAGCCGATCCCGCTGCCCGGCGGCTTCTGGCAGGGCGCGCCGACGCCGGTGGAGGCGCCGATCGCCCAGGCCGCGCCGCAACAGGGCGGCCCGATGCCGCTCGAGGGCGACCGCGCCTGGGTGCCGCCACCGCCGCAGGAGAAGAACTTCCTGGAGCGGCTGTTCGGGGGCTAGCATCGGTCCGAAAAGTGGAGTGCACTTTTCGGAGCAAGCCGATGCGTGACGCCTAGAGCCCCCCTTCAGTGTTTCGCGGCCCTGACCCGGCCGCTGAGCTTGAACAGCACGAAGGCCGCGACGCCGAGCGCCGACATCACCAGCGGCAGGGGCAGCGCCGCCCCCTTCAGCAGGTGGCCGACGAGCAGCCCGACGCAGGCCGAGAGCAGCATCTGGCACAGCCCGTTGAACGACGAGGCCGCGCCGGCACGGTCCGGAAACGGCATCATCGCCGAGGCCTGCGCCTGCGGCATGGTGAGCCCGACACCGCAGGCATAGACCGCCCAGGACAGCACCACCCCGAAGGCCCCGCCCGCGCCCGTCGCGACGGCGCCCAGCATCATCAGCCCGCCGAGCGCCAGGCAGAGCACGCCGAGCCCGATGATCCCGTCCATGCCGCGCGACCCGACGAGCCGCTGCGCCAGAATGGTGCCGCCAATGAAGCCGACGACGCCGAAAGAGAAGGAAAGCCCGTATTGCACCGGCGTCAGCCCGTAGACGCCGGTCAGCACGAAGGAAGAGCCGGAGATGAAGGCGAAGAGCCCGGCATAGGCCAGCGCCGTCAGCGCGACATAGACGCGGAAGGCGCGGTTCTCCAGCAA
The DNA here is from genome assembly GCF_041360765.1 of Allobosea sp. RCC_152_1. Classification (NCBI taxonomy): domain Bacteria; kingdom Pseudomonadati; phylum Pseudomonadota; class Alphaproteobacteria; order Hyphomicrobiales; family Alloboseaceae; genus Allobosea; species Allobosea sp. RCC_152_1. Next base: position 89,361 of record NZ_JBFUPU010000004.1, on the reverse strand, counting down.
AGTGCCGAAGCCTTTGAAGATCGTGACGAGCGAGAGCGGCTGCGGGGAGCGCTTGCGCAGCGTCTCCGGCATCACGGTGACGATCACCGCCGCCAGCCCGAGCGCGAAGACGAGCGAGGCGATGAAGGTCGAGCGCCAGCCGAAGGCGACCTGCAGCACGCCGCCGATGACGGGTGCCACCGCCGGCACCAGCCCCATGATCATGCCCATCCGGGCCAGTTCCTTGCCGGCACGCGCGCCCTCGTAGAGGTCGCGCACCATGGCGCGGCCGAGCACGATCGGCCCGGAGGCGCCGAGCGCCTGCAGGGCCCGCGCCGCGGTCAAGGCCTCGATCGAGGGCGAGAAGGCACAGGCCAGCGTCGCCACGGTGAAGAGGCCGAGCCCGGCGAGCAGGACGGGCTTGCGGCCGAGCCGGTCCGAGAGCGGCCCCCACAGGATCTGCCCGGCGGCGAAGCCGAAGAGGAAGGAGGAGAGCGTCGCCTGCGCGCCGGCGACGTCGGTCCCCATCACGCGCACGATGTCGGGCAGCGAGGGCAGGTAGAAATCGGTCGAGAGCGGACCCAGCGCCGTCAGCATGGCGAGGACGGCCGTCATCGCCAGCGTATCGGGACGAAGCTTCATCGCGGGTCTCCGGCACACGGCCGGATCGCGGGCCGCGCGCCCCTGCTACGACGTCAGCCGGTCATCCGGCAATGGTCGTGGCCGGCGGAGCATCCTGCGTCTCACCAGAATAGTCCGTCGCCCGCATCGACGGGCGCTCGGAAAAAGCCTCGTACCACTGGGTCAGCCGGGGGCGGCCGGTGCGGAAATCCGGCAGCGCGCGGAATTCCAGCCAGGCGAGCGCGGTCGCCAGTGCGACATGGCCGAGATGCACGGGCCCTTCGAGTCCATTCTGCCGCTCGATGAGGTCGTAGGATTCGACGAGCTTGGCGGCCTGCCCCTCGGCCAGCGGCGGATGGCGCAGATGCGCGGGGCGGCGCTCGGTCTCCCAGCGCAGCGCGATGCCGGCATCGCAGAGGCCCTGCGCGATGGCGTGCAGACGCAGCGCCTCCCAGCGCGTCGGCCCGCCGGGCGGGATCAGCCGCCGGCCGGCATGAAGCCGGTCGAGATAGTCGCAGATCACCAGCGAATCGAAGATCGCGCCAACTTCCGGCGTGATCAGAACCGGCACCTTGCCGAGTGGGTTGACCGCGAAGACGGCGTTGTTCCGGTTGGTCGGGCTGGTCTCATGGTCGATCACCGCGAGCCGTTCGGCGAGCCCCGCCTCATGGGCGAAGACGATGACCTTGCGGGCATAGGGTGAGTGGCTCTGCGAATAGAGCGGCAGGCGCGCGCCGGTGCTCGCCGACGGCACGGTCATGGCGCCACCGCGCCGGGCGAAAGCCCGACCAGCTCGGCATAGCGCGCCGGGTCGGTCGCGCCCTCGGTGTTGACGAGGAAGACGCGCGAGGTCCCGTCGAGCTTCAGCGCCGCGCGCGTATCGGGATTGCGCAGCGCCGCCAGCAGTCCCGCAAGCCCTGCCGCGCCGCTTTCGCCGGCGACGATCGCGGGATCGCCCGCGACCGGGCGGGCGAGCCGGTTCATCGCCTCCACGGCATCGGAATCCGCTGCCGTGAGGAAGGCGTCGGCGGCGCGGTAGAGCACGCGCAGCGCCAGGGGCGAGGGATCGTAGCATTCGAGCATCGCCATCACCGTCGGGGCGCCATGGGCGATCTTGACCGGGCGGCCCTGCTGCGCGGCCGCGAAGACGCAAGCGGCGAGTTCCGGCTCGACCACGGTGAAGAACGGGCGGTTGGCGCCGAACTGCGTCTGCATCTGTGCCGCTAGCGCGGCTGCGATGCCGCCGACGCCGGCCTGCACGAAGACATGTGTCGGACGCTCCGGGAGCTGAGCGAAGGCCTCGCTCGCGATGGCCGTATAGCCCTGCATCACCAGGCCCGGAATGCGCTCATAGCCGTCCCAGGAGGTATCCGAAACGACGGTCCAGCCCTGCTCGGCCGCGACGCGCGCGGCTTCGACGACCGAATCGTCATAGGTACCGGCGACCCGCACCATCTGCGCACCGAAGCGTGCGATCGCCGCGACGCGCTCCTCGCTGACGCCGCCATGCACGAAGATCACGGCCTTGGCCCCGATGAGCTGCGCGCCCTGAGCGACCGAGCGCCCGTGATTGCCGTCGGTGGCGCAGGCGAAGGTCATGCCGGCGGCGACCGCCCGCATGGCGGGGTCGTCGATATCGACGTCGCCCAGGTTCCGGCCGAGCCTGGCCGACGCTTCCTCCAGCGCGAGCCGGATCACCGCATAGGCGCCCCCCAGCGCCTTGAAGCTGCCGAGCCCGAGGCGCCGGCCTTCATCCTTGATGAACAGCCCGCCGATTCCCAGCGCTGCTGCGAGCCCGGGCAGGGCATGGAGCGGCGTCGGCGCATGGCCGGCGCGCTGGGCGAGATGCCGCGCGATGGCTTGCGCCCCAGACGGCCCGAGCATCGCGACATCGGCCGGGTCGAGATCGCGTCCATAGTCGTGATGCGTGTTGAGCAGGAACATAGATCGCCTCGCCATTCCACCGGATAGCGAATGGATATTGCAACGCAGGCGAAAAAGGTGCTGCAATCCAGCTCTTCGGATGCAAGTTTATTTCGCGGAGCAGGGCGTGCCCGAGCCGGATATGCAACTCGACGCTTTCGACCGCGCGATCCTCGCCATCCTCCAGCAGGACAACACCACGCCGCAGCGGGTGATCGGCGAGCAGGTCCATCTCTCGGCGCCGGCGGTGCAGCGCCGCATCCGCCGCATGGAGGCTCAAGGGATCATCCGGGCCAATGTCGCGGTGGTCGATCCCGCCGCGCTCGGTCATCCGATCACGCTCTTCGTCGAGATCGAGCTCGTCAGCGAAACGGCCGTCGACATCGACGCCGCCAAGACCGCCTTCCTCGCCGCGCCGGAGGTGCAGCAATGCTACTACGTCACCGGCGAGGTCGACTTCATGCTGGTCGTGCTGGTGCCGAGCATGGCGGCCTATGAGGCGCTGACCCGCCGACTCTTCTTCGCCAACCCCAATATCCGCAAGTTCCGCTCATTCGTAGCCATGGACCGGGTCAAGACCGGGTTGACTGTCCCGGTCTAGGTATCGCCCTCGAGCCGTCGCCGGTCATCCCGGACAAGCCGCCTCCGGCGGCGCCGATCCGGGATCCATGCCGGAGCGAATCCGCTGAAGTTCAGGCATGGATCCCGGGTCTGCGCTGCGCTCCGCCCGGGATGAGCGCGCGAGGAAATCCCGCGCGGTCCCTATCGCGTCAGCGCTGCCCGCAAATCCTTGACCTGTCCGGCTGTCACGGGCGGAGCCGCATTGCCCCAGCTGTTGCGGACATAGGTCAGGACATTGGCGACATCGGCGTCGCTGAGGTTCCAGCCGAAGGAGGGCATCGCCGGCGTCGTCGGCTTGGCGGCGGTGCTGGCCGCCTGGCTGCCTTCCAGCACGACGCGGATCAGCGATGTCGGGTCGGTGCCGTTGACCGTCGGAGTCTTGGCCAGCGTCGGGAACAGAGAGGGCTGGCCCGCGCCGGAGGAGATGTGGCAGGCCGAGCAGCGGTCGAGATAGATCGCCTTGCCCGCGGTCATGGCGGCATCGGTCACCGCGACCGGGGTGGGTGCGGGCGCGCCGTCGCCCTTGACGTCCTTGAGATAGGTCGCGACGGCTGTGAGGTCGGCGTCGTCCCACAGGCGCGTCGAGTGATTGATGGCCTCGGCCATCGGGCCCGACGCGATATCGAAGCGGTTCGCTCCGGTCTTGAGATAGGCGACGATGTCGTCGCTCGACCAGCTTCCGATGCCCTTATGCGGATCGCTGGTGATGTTCGGCGCAAACCAGCTCTGCAGATTGCCGCCGCGCAGGAATTCGTCGCCCTTGTCGGCGCCGGTCAGGCTCTTGGGCGTATGGCAGGTGCCGCAATGGCCGGCGCCGTTGACCAGATAGGCGCCCCGGTTCCACTCGGCCGATTTGCTGGCGTCGGCCTGGAACTCCTTCGGCGAGAAGTTGAGGAGGTTCCAGCCGATCATCGCGGCCCGGATATTGAACGGGAAGGGGAGCTGGTTCGAGACGACGCGGTTCGAGACCGGCTCGACCTTCTGGAAATAGGCCCAGAGATCGGCGACGTCGGAATCCTTCATCGTCGCATAGGCCGGGTAGGGCATCGCCGGATAGAGACGCTTGCCGTCCTTGCCGACGCCGGTCTTCACCGCGCTGCGGAAATCCGCGTAGGTCCAGCTTCCGATGCCGGTCTCGAGGTCGGGCGTGATGTTGGACGGCACCAGCGCGCCGAAGGGTGTCTGCAGCGGCGCGCCTCCGGCGAAGGGCTTGCCGCCGGGCTTGGTGTGGCAGGCCGCGCAATCGGCCAGGATCGCCTGGTAGCGGCCGGCATTGATGCGGTCGAACAGGTCGGAGGCGAGGACTTTCGCCCCGAAGAGCGTGGCGGCCGCGAGGCCGGCGAGGAGCGCTGCCTTCTTCATGCTTCCACCAGCTTGCCGGGGTTTTTCAGATAGTGGTTGCGGATCGAATCCGCGGCCCAGAAGGCAAGCGCGCCGACCGGCCCGGTCGGGTTCTTGCCGGCGTTCTGCGGGAAGGCCGAGGCGCCGATGGCGAAGACGTTCGGTACGTCCCAGCTCTGCAGGTGCCGGTTGACCGCGCTGGTCCTCGGGTCCGTGCCCATGATCGCGCCGCCGGTGTTGTGCGTGCTCTGATAGGGCACGGAGTTCCAGCCCTTCTGCTGCTTGCCGACGACCGCCTGCTTGCCGCCGAGCGCGGTGGCGATCTCCTGCATCCGGTCGCTCACCCAATTCGACATGCGGATGTCGTTGTCCGGGAAGTCGAAGGTGACGCGCAGCAGCGGCCGGCCGAAGCGGTCCTTGTAAGTCGGATCGAGGTCGAGATAGTTGCCGCGCGTCGCATAGGAGGAGCCCTGCGACGAGAAGGTCAGGGTGTTGTTGTAATACTGCTTGGTCGCCTTCTTCCAGGCCGAGCCCCAGCGCGGCGTGCCGGGCGGCACGGGCCGATACTGGATCGGGCGGCCATTCGTCGGGATGCAGTTGATGCCGGCGCCGCCGACGAAGTTCAGCGCGCCATGGTCGAAGGCATCACCATTGTAGTCGTCCACCGTCTGGCCGAGCGCGCCGGCCGCGATGAACGGGTTCATCGACTTGCCCTCGAAGAAGACCTGCGCCGAGGCATTGGTCTGGTAGCAGTAGTTGCGCCCGACCACGCCTTCGCCGGTCGCGGGATCGTAGGGCTTGCCGATGCCCGAGAGCAGCATCAGCCGGACATTGTGCAGCCCGTAGGCGTTGAGCAGCACGATATCGGCCGGCTGCTCGAAAGTTTCGCCGTTGACGTCGATATAGGTGACGCCCGTCGCGGTCTTGCCGTCGGGCGCCAGGTTGATCTTGAGCACCTCGCATTCGGTGCGCGCTTCGAAATTCGACTTGCGCATCAGGACGGGCAGCACGGTCGTATGCGCGCTCGACTTCGAATAATTGGCGCAGCCGAAGCGCTCGCAGAAGCCGCAGGCGGTGCATTGCCCCATGGCGATGCCGAGCGGGTTGACATAGGCCTTGGACAGGTTGGCCGAGGGCGTCGGGAAGGGGTGCAGCCCCCTGGACCGCGCGGCTTCCGCGAACAGCGTCGGCGCATAGGTCATCTGCATCGCCGGCAGCGGGTATTCGCGCTTGCGCGGTCCCTCGAAGGGGTTGCCGCCCGGCTGGATCGTGCCGTTGAGGTTTCCGGCCTTGCCGGAAATGCCGGCGAGATATTCGAAGCGGTCGAAGGCGCTTTCGAGCTCGTCATAGCTCACGCCCCAGTCCTGGATCTGAAGCTCGGAGAGCCTGTCCGCGCCGTAGCGCTCGGTCAGATGCGTCTTGAGCGTGAAATCGCTCGGAAAGAAGCGCCAGGTATGGCCGTTCCAGTGCGTGCCCGCGCCGCCGACGCCGGTGCCGGGCAGGAAGGAGCCGTAGTCGCGCATCGGCAGCGCCGTCTGCGTGACGTTGTTGCGCATCGTCATCGCTTCCTGCGCCGGCTGCAGGAACAGGTCCTTGCGCACGGCATAGCGCAATTCGTCGGGGGCGTAGGCAACGTTGAAGTCGGTCGCGGTGTCGCGCCAGGGGCCGCGCTCGATCGCGACGACGTCGAGGCCGGCATCCGTCAGCTCATGCGCCAGGATCGAGCCGGTCCAGCCGAGCCCGACGATGACGACATCCTTGCGGGGGAGTTTGCGTGCCATCTGTCAGCTTCCCGCTTACTTGTCGCCCGTCTTCCACTCCGGCCGGCCCGCGATCGACAGCGGCGGCAGGGGGAAGGGCTGGTTATGGGCCGTGATGTAGTCGCGATAATCGTAGCGGGCGCCGGGGAAGCCGATGAACTTCCAGCCCGCCATATCCTTGTTGCCGCCATAGATCGGGTCGGCGAAGAAGCCTTCCATCGTGTTCTGCAGCACGAGGTTGAAGAAGCCGGCGGCGGGCTTGTAGTCGACCTTGCCGGTCTCGAAGTCCTTCAGCACCTGGTCCTGCTCGGCGGCGCCGAGATCGAAGAATGCTTTGCCGCCGAAATTCGCCCTTGTGTGCTTGTTGAGTGCGTCGAGCCCTTCCCGATAGCGCCGGGTCGGCGCCGCGCTGCCCTGATAGCCCTGCGTCGGCAGCCCGGCGGCAAAGGGGCCTTGCGTGTAGAGTCGTTCCGAGGAGCCGTAGCTGCCGGCGAGCTGACGGTCGATGAAGCCTGCGCAGCCGGCCTCCCTGCCGCCGATGCTGAGCTCGTCGGCCGGGATCAATCGGTCGACGATCGCCTCGACGGTGCGGGCTTCCTCCGGGGAGAAGACGTACCAGCGCCCGCCGGGCAGCGTCGTGGGAGGCAGGGCCGCGAAGGGCTTCCACGGCAGCGAACCGGAATGCTCCGCGGCGCGCGCCCCGGGAGCCGAGGCGATCAGCAGCAACATACTGGTGGAGGAAAGAAACTGGCGCCGACTGGGAGAGAGGGACGGCATAGATGGGCCTCGCTGGGCTGGTCTTCTGCGGCGAAGCGCCGCGGACCACATCGCCGAAACTTCACTTTGGAACGATGACAATCAACCGCGCATCGAGCGCGGCCGTCATGCGTCGAGGGCATACAAACGGACATCTTTTTGAAACCACTTCACCCGAAAGCATGATGATCGCATCGGGCGACCGCCCGGCCCTTGTTATCGCCACGGCAATATGCGACCGCCGGCCAACGCAAACCCGCCTCACGGGCCGCTGCCTTGATCACCGTCAAAGCCACCCCTCCCGACACCTCGTCTCCCGATACGCCGCAGGGCCTGCGCGCGCTCATCCGGTCCAGCGAAATCGGGATCGTCGTCCTGGCGTCGGTGGTTGGCGTCCTGGCCGGCATCGTCGTCGTCGCGATGTCGCTGGCGACGCAGTTCCTGCACGAGCTGATCTTCGGCATCGCCAGCGGCCAGCGGCTTTCGATCGCGAGCGGCATTCCGCCCTGGCGGGCCATTGCCGGGCCGGTGGCCGGCGGCCTCGTCGTCGGTTTCGCCTCCTGGTTCTTCTTCCGCCGTCGCAGCCAGCCGGTCGACCCGATCGAGGCCAACGCGCTGCATGGCGGGCGCATGTCGATGCGCGACAGCATCATCGTCGCGCTCCAGACTATCGGCTCGAGCGGTTCCGGCGCCTCGGTCGGGCTTGAAGCCGGCTACACGCAGGCCGCCAGCGGGCTCGCCTCCCATATCGGACGCCGGTTGCGCCTGCGCCGGGCGGATATGCGGCTCATCGTCGGCTGCGCTGCCGGCGGTGCGATCGGCGCCGCCTTCGACGCGCCGCTGACCGGCGCCTTCTACGCCTTCGAGCTCATCCTCGGCAGCTATTCGATCGCGGTCTTCGTGCCGGTCATGGCCGCGACCTTCATGGCGACCGTCACGCATGATCTGCTCTCGCCGGCCCTGCTCTCGGTCGAGGTGCCGGCGATTGGCTCGATCACCATCTCGGACCTGCCGCTGGTCGTCCTGCTCGGCTCGGCCTGCGGCCTCGTCGGCATCGTCGTGATGCGCGCCGCCGCCTTCGTCGAGGCGGCCTTCCGCCGCTCGCGCATCCCGACCTATCTGCGCCCGGCCTTCGGCGGGCTCGTCGTCGGCGCGCTGGCTATCTGGATTCCGTCGGTCTTCTCGGCCGGTCACGGCGCCATCAACCTCTATCTCGGCATGGATGCGAGCCTCGGCCTGCTGGCGCTGGTGCTGGTCGCCAAGGCGCTGGCCTCTTCGGTTTCGATCGGCTCCGGCTTCCGCGGCGGCCTGTTCTTCGCCTCGCTGCTGCTCGGGGTCCTGACCGGCCGACTCTTCATCGGCCTGCTCACCCCGTTCTTCCCCAATCTCGTCGGCCACGAGACCTTGTTCGCGCTGGTGGGGATGAGCTCGCTTGCCGTCTCGATCGTCGGCGGGCCGATGACGATGGCGCTCCTGGCGCTGGAGATGACGGGCAATCTCAAGCTCACCTTGGCGGTGATGGGCGCGGCTGGCGCCGCCTCGCTGGTGACGCGCCGGCTCTTCGGCTACTCCTTCGCGACCTGGCGCTTCCATCTGCGCGGCGAAAGCATCCGCGGCGCCTATGACGTCGGCTGGATCCGCGATCTCACGGCCGGCAGCATGATGCGTCTCGAAGTGCCGAAGATCGAGGCGGACGCGCCGATCGCCGAGGCCCGGCTGAAATATCCGCCCGGCTCGATCAATTATCTCGTCGCCGTCGGCCAGAACGACGCCTATGCCGGCATGATCCCGCCGGGCGCGCTCTACGAGCCCGACCCCGCGCTCGACGAGCAGGCCGCGGCCGAGCCGGCGCCGCGCACCGTGCGCCATCTCCTGCGCAACGGCGACAAGATGCTCCTCGCCAACATGTCGGTGCGCGACACGCTGAAGCTGTTCGACGAGGCGGAGAGCGAGGCGCTGCCGGTCGTCGCCGATTGCGAGAGCCGGCGCCTCGTCGGCATCCTCAGCGAGGCGCATGCGATCAAGCGCTACAGCGAGGAGGTCAGCCGCCGCAATCGCGAGCTGACGGGCGAGTAGCCTGCCTTCCCTTTTCCGCCGATGATCTGAGAAGCCGCCGGCTCAGGCCGAGCGCAGGCTTGCCTGCGCGACCACCCGCCATTCCGCGATCGGGACATCCTGCCCCGAGGTGACGACGCCGATCCGGTCGAAGCGGATGCTGCGTCCGGCGAGCCGCGCATTCACCTCCCGGATGGCTTCGGCCTTCGCCGCTGCCTCGACCGGGCCGTAGAGCAGCGAGACATGCGGCATGAAGCTCCCGAGGCCGTCTGGATCGAGCGCGCGCTTGAGCTTCGCCAGCGGCGACGAGACCGCGAAACGCGCGTAGAATGAGCGGAAGAAGGCGTCGCTTCCCTCGACGACGGCGACCGGTTCCGCAAAGGCTTCGACCGTCGCCGCGGCCTCCGCCACCGCGCGCTCCAGGGCGGCAGGGGGCGTCGGCGTGTCGCCGCGCAGTGTCAGATGCGGGGCGAAGACGGGCGTGCCGAAACGGCCCGATAATTCGCCGACGAGAGCCGCCATCATCGCCTCGTCATCGGCGGCCGGCAGAAGCCAGAGGGAATGAATTTTAGCTGTCATCCAAGTTTCACAAAGCTCTTGCATAGACTGCGCCCCGTGCGTAACATTTATTTCAAAAGGATCGGCAATGGAAGAAATATTCCAGTTCGCCGGCGGCCGGGGAAGGGCCAGGGAGTAGCTGTCTTGCAGGTGGAAACGCAGCCCAAAACCGGCAGCGGCGCGGCGATCAGCGTGCGCGGTCTCGAGGTCGCCTATAGCGGCACGCGGGTGCTGCACGGCATCGATCTCGACTTCGCGCCCGGCAGCTTCACGGCGCTGCTCGGCTCCTCCGGCTGCGGCAAGACCACGCTGTTGCGCTCCCTCTCCGGCTTCGTTCCGGTCGAGGCCGGCTCCATCGTCGTCGGCGGCAAGGATATCGCCGGCCTGCCGCCTGAGAAGCGGGGCATGGCGATGGTCTTCCAATCCTATGCGCTCTGGCCGCATATGACTGTGCTGCAGAACATCGGCTACGGCCTCAAGCTGCGCGGCAAGTCGAAGGCGGAGATCGCCGCCCGGGTCGCCGAGGTGCTGAGTTTCCTCGGCTTGTCCGGCTACGAGGAGCGCAAGGTCACGGCGCTGTCGGGCGGCCAGCGCCAGCGCGTCGCGCTGGGCCGTGCGCTCGCGATCGACCCCGGCATCCTGCTGCTCGACGAGCCGCTTTCCAATCTCGACGCCAAGATCCGCATGACGATGCGCCATGAGATCAGGGCCATCCAGCAGCGGCTCGGCCTCACCGCCGTCCATGTCACCCATGATCGCGAGGAGGCCATGACCATGGCCGACCGGCTGGTGATCATGCAGGCGGGCCATATCGCGCAGGTCGGCACGCCGGAGGAGGTCTATGACCGCCCGGCCAGTGCCTTCGTCGCCAATTTCATGGGCGCGGAGAACGTGCTGCCGCTCAAGGTGGAGCGCGGCGAGGGACAGGCTTCCATCGTCGCCGGCGACGCCCGCGCGACGCTTGCCGGCGAAGCCGCCGCCGCACTGCCGGCCGGCGAGGCGCTCGCCTATTTCCGCGACGATGTCGCAAGCCTGGGCAACCTCGATGCGCCGGCTTCGGGGGGCGATCTCGTCGTCCCCGGCACCATCGCCGCACGCGCCTATCCCGGCGGCATCTACCGCTACAAGGTGGAAGCCGCCGGCCGCCAGATCACGGTCGACGATGTCGGCCGTCACGAACTCGGAACGAAGGTCGGTCTGCGCATTCCGCTGCAGCGCCTTCACATCTTCCCGGCGACCGAGGCCGGGATTGCCGCCTGACAGGAGTCAGACACATGCGCATTATCACGCTTGCCTGCTCACTCGCTGCGCTGATTGTGGCATCGCCGCTATCCGCGCAGACCCTCAACGTCGCCTCCGCGGGCGACCAGAACATGGTCGACTACGTCAAGGACTATCTCGGACCGATGTTCGAGAAGAGCCATCCGGGCGTGAAGGTCGTCTCTGTCGGCACCGGCCCCGGCGATGCCGGCTCGCAGAAGATCTACGAGAAGCTCGACGCCCAGAAGGGTTCGGCCACGACCGATTTCGACGTCGTCGTGATCCACCAGAAGGCCGCCGGCCAGATGGTCAAGGAAGGCCTGCTCGCCAAGTACACGGCCAATGTCGACACCTCGAAGCTCGTTTCCAGCGAGACGGCGAAGAACTCGCTCGGCTCCGACGTCTCCGGCTATGTCATGCCGATGTTCCAGTCGCAGACGGCGCTCGCCTACAACGCCGACATGCTGAAGAACCCGCCCGCCAACTTCACCGAGCTGAAGGAGTGGGTGAAGAAGAACCCGAAGCAGTTCGGCTATAACGGCATCAAGGGCGGCATGTCCGGCGTCGCTTTCGTCGCCGGCTGGGTCTACGCCTTCGGCGGCGACGCCAACAAGCTGATCCAGGGCCCTTATGACGCGGCCGAGAAAGCCAAGTGGGACGCCGCCTTCGGAGAGCTCAAGGAGTTCAACAAGAACGCCGTGATCACTCCCGGCAATGCCGGCACGCTCGACATGCTCAACCGCGGCGAGATCGCGATGGGCCCGGTCTGGGTCGACATGTTCTATTCCTGGCAGGCCGACGGCAAGCTGCCGCCGAGCATGAAGCTGAAGCTCGCCTCGCCCGGCATGCCCGGCCAGCCGATGTATTATTCGGTCCCGGAGAAGTCGGCTCAGAAGAAGCTGGCCGAGGAGTTCATCGCGCTCGCCACCTCGCCGCAGGTCCAGGCCGACGGCATCGTCAAGAAGTTCAACTGGTATCCGGGCATCGACGCCAAGAACCTCGAAGGCAAGCTCGACAAGGCCGCCTGGGACAAGCTCTTCACCGACATCACCCCGGCCGATCTGTCGCAGAACGCCAAGCCCTTCCCGATCGCGCCCTACTTCAACGACATCCTCGAGGGCTACGAGAAGAAGGTCGCGAACTGATCTGCTTACGACGGGATGATGCGGGGAGACACCGCGTCATCCCGGGCTGAGCGAAGCGAAGACCCGGGATCCATGCCGGAACGGTTCAGGCATGGATCCCGGATCGGCGCGGCTGACGCCGCTTGTCCGGGATGACCTCGCGGTTCCGGATGCCCACCACCCATTCGTCGCTGAGAGCGCCGCTCGCCATGAGCCTTTCCCAACGCCAGCTCGCCTTGCTGCTGATCGCGCCCGGCCTCGCGCTCGTGGCCGCGCTGTTCATCTATCCGCTCAGTTTCTCGCTGATCTCGGCCTTCACCGGGCCGGAGGGGGGCTTCTCGCTGCAGGCCTTCGGCAAGGCCTGGGAGCTCTATTCCGGCGACGTCGTCTTCACCGTCGTCATCGTGCTCGCCTCCTGCCTGTTCACCGCGATTGCCGCGATCGTCATCGCCGGCACGCTGACGCTCGGCGAGAATCCTTACATCGTCGGCACGCTGAAGGCGCTCTATCGCTGGCCGCTCTTCATCCCCTTCATCGTCGCGGCGCAATGCATGCGCACCTTCCTCGCCAAGAACGGGCTGATGAACAACACCTTTGTCTCGCTGGGCCTGATGGAGCCGCTGCAGGCGATCAGCTTCCTCGACTGGCGCGGCATCATCGCGACCTTCGTCTGGAAGCAGACGCCCTTCGTCGCGCTGCTGCTCGCAGGCGCGCTGGCCTCGATCGACCGCGCCACGCTCGAAGCTGGCCGCAATCTCGGCGCCTCGCGTCTGCGCGTGATGATCGAACTCGCCTTGCCGCAGGTGATGCCGACGCTGCTCGTCGCGCTGGTCCTGTCCTTCGTGACGATGCTCTCGGTGCTCTCGGTGCCGATGATGGTGGCGGGCTCGCAGCCGACCATGCTGACCGTCGACATGGCCTTCCGCATCAATGCCTATGGCGACTACGCCACGGCCAACGCGCTCGGCGTCATCACCTATCTGATCTCGGCCGGGGCGGCGATCATCTATCTCAAGCGCGGCATGGCGAAGGAGGGCACGCCATGATGCGCCTTGCTTCCACCGTGCGGGCGACGCTCGCCGCCTTCCTGCTCGCCGCCTTCGCCTTCGTGCTGATCGGCCCGCTCGCGAACCTCGCGCTCTGGTCGGTCGCCGAGCGCTGGTACACGCCCTACAAGCTGCCGGTCGTCTACGGCACGCGCTACTGGGAGCAGGTCTTCCGGCCGACCGGCGACGCCATGGCTTCGCTCGGCACCTCCGTCTGGATCGCGGTGCTGACGGTCATCGTCGCGCTCGCGCTCTCGATTCCCGCCGGCTACGCGCTAGCGCGATTGAAGCTGCCGGCGCGCGCCTTCTTCATGATCCTGTTCCTGCTGCCGCAGGCGTTTCCCTCGGTCGCGATCTACATCAACGTCGCCCGCATCTTCTACCAGCTCGGCATCAACGGCACGGTCTTCGCCGTCGTGCTGGTCCATGCCGCCCACGGTCTCGTCTATTCCGTCTGGATCGCGGCGGCCGCCTTCGGCGCCGTCGACCGGGACCTGGAACTGGCGGCCCGCAATATCGGCGCCTCGCCGCTCAAGGCGTTCTTCTCGGTGACGCTGCCGCTGGCCGCGCCCGGCATCATCGCGAGCGGCATCTTCGTCTTCCTGGAATCGCTCGACGAGTTCACCGGCACTTTCTTCGTCGGCGTGCCGCAGGTCACGACGCTGCCGCTGCTGCTCTACAACGCGGCGATGGGCGGCAATTATCAGGTCGCCTCGATCACGGCGCTGATCCTGCTGGTGCCCTCGGTGCTGTTCATGCTGTTCATCGAGCGCTTCCTGCGCGCCGATGTCCTCGCCAAGGTCGGTGCCTGAACGGCATCGGCCCATTGTCCGGCGTCTCCGGCGGGCGTAAGCGCTTGTCGATGACGAGCGGTCAGAGATTAGCCTTCGACCTGCGCCAGCTCGCGGTCTTCTGCGCCGTCGTCGAGACGGGCAGCATGACCAGGGGCGCCCGCCAGCTCGGCCTGACGCAATCGGCCGCCTCGCAGCTCGTCGCCGCGCTGGAGAAGGCGATGGGCGTTCCGCTGATCGACCGCGATATCCGCCCGCTCCGCGCCACCATGGCCGGGCGACTGCTGGCCGAGCGCGGGCAGGAGTTGCTGCGGCAGGCGCATGAGCTCCACACCGCCGTGCGCCTCAATGCCCGCGACGCCATTCCGGCGCTCAGGATCGCGATGATCGATTCACTCAGCACGACGCTGGGGCCGGATTTCATCCGTGAATTGCGCAAGAGCTTTCCGCGCTGCGCCTTGATCGCCAATCCGCGCGAGCTCAGCGAGCAGCAGTTCAACGCCCGCCAGATCGACATGATCGTCGGCGTCGACTTTCTGCAGGAGGTCGAGACGGCGATGGCGATTCCGCTGCTGGCGGAGCCTTTCGCGCTGGCCTTGCCGGCCGAGTGGGACATGGAGGTCGGCAAGCTTTCCGATCTGACCGGCCGCAGCATGATCCGCTACACGCTGCGCACCAGCACGGGCCGGCAGGTCGAGCAGGCGCTGAGCCGGCTGCGGCTCGACTTCCCGCGCGAGGTCGAGAGCGATACCGCCGAGACGGTGCTGACCATGGTCGCGGCCGGCCTCGGCTGGGCCATCACCACGCCGCTGATGGCGCTGCAGGCCCGCTCGCGCCTGGCCGGCGTGCGCCTGCTGCCGGTGCCGGGGCTGAGCCTGCGGCGGCGGGTCGATCTCTATGCCCGCAAGGGCGAGCTCGGCGCGATTCCCCAGGAGATCGCCGCCATCCTGCACACACTCGTCCAGGACAAGCTCGTGCCGGAATTGCGGGAGGTCGCGCCCTGGATCGGCGACGGCTTGCGGGTTTTCCCCCAGCCCCGCGGCTGATGCGCTTCAGGCCTTCGCGCCTGCCGAGCCGAGATAGTCGACGGTGCAGGCGATGTGCAGCTTCATCACCGCGATCACCTCCTCCAGCGTCGCATGCTCCTCATCTGTGCCCATGCTGATCGGGGAGGGGCCGCAGATCAGCGCCGGTACGCCGCGCCAGCGCCAGTAGCGTGTGTCGGTGCCGCCGAGGCTTGAGACGGGCGGTGCGTCATGGCCGAGCAGGTCGCGGATATTGCCGCGCAGGATATTGGCCATCTCGCTGAAGGGGTCGGTCAGGCTCGCCGGATAGCTGTGGTCCTCGTTCACGACCATCTCGCAATCCGCCTCGCGGGCGAGGGCTTCGAGATCGGCGCGGATCGCGTCGCGGTCCGAGCCGATGGGCACGCGCATGTCGAGATGAGCGATGCAATGCGTCGGGATCTGCGTCGCCTTCTGCCCGCCCTGCATGATGCCGACATTGACGGTGATGCGCCGGGCGATGTCTGCGGCACCTTTCCCAAGATTGTGGTCGGCCGCCGCGATGGTCTCGGGCGAGGTCAGCACCGCGTCGATCTCGGGCGGCAGCGTCGCGAGCTTGAGGTGGTAGCGGTCATAGATCAGGGTCACCAGCCGGCTGACATCGGCGATGGGGTTGCGGGCCCGGTGCGAATAGCCGCCATGGCCGCCGATGCTCTTTGCCGAAAGCGAGAAGCGCAGCGTGCCCTTTTCGGTGAAGCGCAGATTGGAGAGGCCGCTCGGCTCGCCATTGAGGCAGCAATCGCCGACCATCTCGTTCTCGAAATTGTCGAACAGGAATTTCGTGCCGTAGCGCCCGCCCGACTGCTCGTCGGAGACGACGGTCAGCGTCAGCGCGCCGTTCAGCCAGCCGCGATAGGGGTAGAGCCAGCAATAGGTCAGGATCGAGGCGAGCGTGCCGGTCTTCATGTCGGAAGCGCCGCGGCCCATGATCTTGCCGTCGACGATCTCGGCCTCCCAGAGCCTCTCATTGGTGACCGGGAAGATGTCCATATGGCCGTTGAGCACGAGATGGCGGCCGGGATTTCCGGTCTCCCAGCGGCCGATGATGTTCGGCATCTCCGGCGTGAAGGCCTCGGTGCGATGTGGCACGCCCGCCTTGTCCAGCAGCTCGCGCACGAAGTCTGCGGCCTCGCGTGTATCGCCTGGCGGATTGACGCTCTTGATGCGCAGGAAGCGTTGCAGCAGCGCCAGAATCTCGTCGCGGCGCGCATCGACGGCCTGGAGCAATTCGGCCTTGAGCTTGGCGGGGTCCCTGGTCATCGTGCTACCGGCAGCTTGCATGGTTGGATCGTCGATGGCGCGATCCAACCATGGCGAGGCTCGTGGCTGGCTCTTCATGGTAAAATCTAATGAAGAGCATCAACTTGCCTTCTTCTGTGGTGGGGGGCTCTGCCCTCAGCCCTTGCCGCGCAGTGACATGCCGCGGGTGATCTCGGTCTTCTCCAGCCGGCAGGCGACGCAATAGGCCGGGTTGAAGACGTTCGCGACATCGTAGCGCACCGCCTGTCCGAGCAGATGGCTGGCCTCGACGGCATCGACGCCGAGATCGGCCTGGATCCAGCGCAGCATCTCGGTGGTCGCGAATTGCAGCGGCTGGTCGAGCGGGCGCCCGGCGGCGATGACCAGCAGATCGGTCGCGGTCTCGCAGCGCGGCCAGCGCAGGCCCTGCTGCTTGCGCAGCTCGACGCGGAACTCGACCTCGAACGAGGTCTCGACGCCGGTGCCGGCGATCTCGCCGTCGCCCTGGCAGGCATGGCCGTCGCCGAGGAAGAACAGGGCGCCGGCCGCGAAGACCGGGAAGGCGATGGTCGCGCCCGGGCCGAAGAACCGATAGTCCATATTGCCGCCATAGGGGCCGCTCGTCGCCGTCGAGATCGCCTGGCCGCGCTCGGGCGCGACGCCGAAGCAGCCGAGCATCGGCTCGAGTGGGAAGCTCCACTCCTTGATGCGCGGCGAGGGATCGAGCAGCTTCACCGTGCCGGCTTGCGCATCGATCGCCCACTCATAACGCTCGCGCTTCGGCAGATCGGCCAGCGCGGCCGGGTCGAGCACGCCGGGCGCCAGCGGCGAATAGGTCCAGCCGGTGCCGCGATTCGGCGTCATCCGCTCGATCGTCACCAGCAGCGCGTCGCCGGGCTCGGCGCCGGTCACGAAGAACGGACCGGTCATCGGGTTGCCGCGCGGCGCCTTCTGGCCGCCGTCATGCCCGACCCCGGCCGCGTCGAGCGTCGTCGTGACGACGCTGTCGCCGCTTGCGATTTCCAGCACGGCCGGCAGGGTGCCGATCACGTTCGAATACTGCGTCGGCTGGAAATGATGGCGCGTCATGACGGACCTCTGCTGCGGCAAGCTTACGCGAAGCGGCGATCCGCTCCGTGGTGAAATCGTAAGGAAAGAAGCGCGGCCGGGAAGGGGCAATGACGGCAGGGCGCCCTGCTCGTTTCGCCGGGACAGGTCGGTGCCGAGTGGGAGACGCATGGATCGCCCGCCCGGCGCGGCGACAAAGGGAAGGCGATCGGCGGCCTGTCATCAGCCTGTCGCAAGAGGGCTTGCAGAAGCACCTTCCCCATCTTCTGCACCCGATGTCGATGTTTCGTTTCCTGGCCCTTCGCAGTCTGCGCGCTTTGCTGACCATCGCGATCTGCGTGTCGGCCGTGTTCCTCGCCTTGCGCCTGGCCGGCGACCCGGCCGAGATCATGCTGCCGAGCGATACGCCGCCGGATGTGCGGGCTCATTATCGTGAGGCCTGGGGCCTCGACCGGCCGCTGGCCGAGCAATATCTGCGCTATGTCGCCAGCGCGGTTCGCGGCGATTTCGGGCTGTCCTTCGCCGATGACCGGCCGGCCTTCGCCGCCGTGGTGGAGGCCCTGCCGAAGACCTTCCTACTCGGCTCCTCCGCGCTGATGCTGGCGCTCCTCGTCGGTCTGCCGCTCGGCGTCCTCGCCGCCTTGCGCCACAACCGCGCCGCCGACCGGCTCGCCATGGCAGTGGCGGTGTTCGGCTATGCCATTCCCGTCTTCTTCCTCGGCATCCTGCTCATCCTGCTCTTCGCGCTGAAGCTGCGCGTGCTGCCCTCGGCCGGCTCGGACAGCCTCTGGCACCTGATCCTGCCGACGGTGACGCTCGGCCTGCCGCTCGCGGGAAGGCTTGCGCGCTTCGCCCGCACCGCGACGCTGGAAGTGTTGGGCAAGCCCTATATCCGGGCGGCGCGCGGACGCGGCGTGATGCCGCTTCGCGTGATCATCCGGCATGCCCTGCCCAATGCGGCGGTGCCGCTGCTGATGTTCATCGGCATCGAGATCGGCCATATCCTCGCCGGCAGCGCGGTGGTCGAGACCATCTTCGCCTGGCCGGGGGTCGGCCGGCTCCTGGTCGATTCGGTTTCGACGCGCGACCTCGCCGTGGTCCAGGCCGTGATCTTCACCGTGACGGTCATCATGGTCGGCGCCAATCTCCTGGTCGATATCGTGCATATCCTCATCGATCCCCGGCTCGGCGGCTTCTCCCGCGCCCTTGGGAAACAGGCCTGATGGCGGCCGTCGACCTTTCCGCCGCGCCGGCGCCGGCCACCCGCGCCTCCGGCAACCGGATGTCGCCGGTCGTCAAGCTCTCGGCCGGTTTCCTGCTCGCCGTGGTGCTGGTCGCGCTGCTCGCGGATTGGCTGGCGCCGCTGCCCTACACCGCGCAGAACCTCGCCGCCCGGCTGAAGCCGCCTCTCACGGAAGCCGGGGGCACGACCCACTGGCTCGGCACCGACCAGCTCGGCCGCGACATCCTGAGCCGGATGATCTTCGCGGTCCGCACCTCGATCCTGATCGCCGTGATGGGCACCCTGATCGGCGCCATGTTCGGCACGCTGCTCGGCTTCATCGCGGCGCGGCTGCGCGGCTTCGTCGACCAGGCCATCATGATGCTGGTCGATGCCCAGGCGGCGATTCCGGCGCTCTTCCTCGCGCTGACCATGCTGGCCTTCTTCGGCAACAACATCGTCCTGTTCATCATCCTCGTCAGCATCGACGGCTGGGATCGTTATACGAGGCTGGCGCGCGGGCTCGTCGTCTCCGAACAGGAGAGCGACTACATCAATGCCGTCGAGGCGCTGGGTGCGAGCCCCTCGCGGGTCGTCCTGCGCCATCTCCTGCCCAATATCGCCGCGGCGCTGGTGGTTCAGGCGACGCTGAACTTCCCCGGCACGATCCTGCTAGAAACCTCGCTCTCCTTCCTCGGGCTCGGCGTGCAGCCGCCGGGCACCTCGCTCGGGCTGATGCTCGGCGAGGGCCGCCGCTACCTGCTGAACGCCTGGTGGATCGCGATCTTTCCGGGCCTGACGATCTTCCTGACGACGCTGTCGATGAGCCTGTTCGGCGACTGGCTGCGCGATCGTTTCGACCCGACCAGCGAGAGGCACTGACGCGATGCGACCCGGTTTCTTCGCCGCCGCTCCCCGCCCGCTCGCGATCGCGCATCGGGGCGGAGCCCTGCTCGGGCCGGAGAACACGGCCGAGGCCTTCGCGGCTTCCGCCGGGGCCGGCGCCGAGATGGTTGAAACCGATCTGCGCCTGAGCGCGGACGGCGCGTTCGTCTGTCTGCACGATGCCGATCTGACGCGCCTCGCCGGCTATCCGCGACGGGTCGCCGACACCGATCTCGCGACGCTTCGGACCATCCTGCCCGGCCTGCTGACGCTCGACGAGGCGATCGCGGCCTCCACGCCGCTCGGGCTCCTGCTCGACGTCAAGCTGTGCGACCCCGCCATCCTGCCACCGATCCTGGCCGTGCTGGAGGCCGCCGATGCGCTTCCGCGCAGCCTGCTCGGCCTTCGCGACATCGATCTGATCGCGGCGGCGCGCCGGCTGTCGCCGGAGATCGCGATCCTGGCCCTGCTGCCCGACCCCGACAGCGTCGCCGAGGCGCGTGCTGCCGGCGCCGACGGATTCCGTCTCTGGCAGGGCGATGCGACGCCGGAGCGGCTCGATGCCGTGCGCGATGCCGGCATGACCACCGTCATCATGGCCGGCCAGCCGCGTTCGGTGCCCGAGCCCGGCTATCCGCCTTTCCCGGTCGGCCGGATCGATGCGCAGGGCATCGCCCGCATTCTGGCGCTCGGTCCCGACGCCGTGATGCTCGATGATCCCAGCCTGCTTCTCTCGGCCCGAACTGTCACCGGCCCGTCGTCAATCTGATGCAAGGCAGCCGCATCGCGGCGCGGCTTGCCAGCGCCGCTCGATGTCTTGCGAGGAACCCCATGCCCGTCCTGTCCCGCCGCCGCTTCATCGAGGGCGCTGCCGCCCTGCCGGTCGCGTTCGCTCTGCCGACCGCCTTCGCCGCCGATGACAGCCGCCCGAACTTCACCGTCGCGGTGGCCGATCTGCCGGCGACGCTGGAACCGGCGCGCGAGCTCTCCAATGTCGGCACCCGCGTCACCTATTCGATCTTCGACACGCTGATCCGGCGTGATTTCCTCGGTGCTGCCGATGGCGGCGGCTCGGAACTCAAGCCGCATCTGGCGACGAAATGGGAGCGTGTCTCGCCGCAGGAACTCGTCGTCACGCTGCGCCAGGGCGTGAAGTTCCACAATGGTGACGAGCTGACCTCGGAGGACGTCGCCTACACCTTCCGTGAAGGCCGGATGTGGGGCGACAAGGCCCAGATCCCGGGCGGAAAGCCCTATTTCGGCATCCTCGCCGGCGTCGAGCCGATCGACCGCTACACCGTGCGCTTCAAGACCAAGGTCGCCGATGTGCTGCTGGAGCAGCGCCTCGCCTCCTGGTGCGCCTGGATCGTCAATAAGCGCGCCTATGAGGCGATGGGCTTCGAGGCCTATTCGCGCAAGCCGGTCGCGACCGGCCCCTACCGCGTCGTCTCGCATTCGGCCGCCGACGCCACGGTGCTGGAAGCCTTCGACGACTATTTCATGGGCAAGCCGACGGCCAAGCGCGTCATCTTCAAGCGCGTGCCGGAACTGGCGGCGCGCGTCGCCGGCCTCGTCGCCGGCGATTACGACCTCGTCACCAATATCCCGCCCGACCAGATGAGCGTGGTCGGCGGCTACAAGGACATCGACGTGCGCTCGGTCGTGCTCGCGAACGTTCATGTCCTCGCCTATAACGAGCAGGACAAGGTGCTCTCCGACAAGCGCGTCCGGCAGGCGCTGAACTACGCGATCGACCGCCAGAAGCTGGTCGAGGCGCTCTGGCAGGGCACGGCGCAGGTGCCGGCGAGCCATAATTTCCCGGAATACGGCCCAATGTTCGTCGAGGGCCGCAAGCTCTCCTACGACCCAGCCAAGGCGCGGGCCCTGCTCAAGGAAGCCGGCTACAAGGGCGAGCCGATCGTCTACCGGACGCAGGCCAACTACTACACCAATGCGCTCGAGGCCGCGCAGATCCTGACCGAGCAGTGGAAGGCCGTCGGCATCAACGCCTCGCTGCAGGTCGTCGAGAACTCGACCCAGATGCGCGGCGCCAACACGCAGATCTTCAACTGGTCGAACTCGACGCGCCTGCCCGATCCGCTCGGCTCGATCTGGGTGGCCTGGGGCCCGGCCGGCGAGATCCAGGTCTCGAAGTTCTGGACCTCGACGCAGGCCTTCAACAAGGCAGGCACGGCGCTGGAGGCCGAGACCGACCCAGTGAAGCGCAAGGCGCTCTTCACGCAGATGCTCGATATCTGGGAGGATGAGGCGCCGGCGACGATCCTCTATCAGCCGAGCGAGGCCTACGCGATCAAGAAGTCGATCGGCTGGCGGCCGACGACCTTCTACTTCATGGATCTGCGGCCGGACAATCTGAGCTTCGCTAGGGCCTGAGGCTTGGGTTCGGCCTCTGAAATTGGAAAGGGCGGCCATGGGCCGCCCTTTTTGCATTCGACGTCGTCATGGGCTTGCCGCGCCAGGTTGGAAACCCGTGAGCTCTACTGCCCGCCGCCGAGGATGAAGCGCCGGCCGTCCTGCTCGACGATATCGACATGCTGGGCGAAGGCGCCGGTGCCGGCGGAATGCCGCGCGACGCGGGCCTCCTCGAGGGGCGGAGCGGCGAGATTGCGCCCCATCATCGTCGCCGCCGGTGCGAGATCGAGCAGGCCGAGCACGGTCGGGCCGATGTCGATGATGCCAGCCGGTTCCTGCGAGACGCCGCCATGGCCGCTGGCATCGCCGAGGATCAGCACGGTGTTCAATTCATGCGGGTTGATGCCGCCATGCATGCCGCCACCGAGCGGTACGTCGCCCGGCGTCATCGCGCCGAGGCCGGGCAGGCCGTACTGATCGGCCTCGAGCGTCGATTTCAGGATGAACATCAATTCCGGCTGGCGCTCGGCATGGCCCGTATTCATCAGGCTCAATGAGAGCGTGCCCGCGACTTCGCCCTCGACGCCGTTACGGTCGCGCGAGAAGACATGGCCGATGGTGGGATGCTCCATCAGCCAGCTTGCGATGCGCTCGACTTCGCCGCGCTCGCCCTCGCGCAGGCGGATTTCACCGCTCATCCCGCCGGTGGCGACAAGGGTCGCGCCGTTGATCGCCTTCTCCGCGCTGAGGTCGAAGCCGGCCTCGCGCGCCGTCTCGAACAGCGGCTCGACCGAACCGGTCGAGATCTGCCCATGGTCGGAAGCGACGATCACCGCGATGCGCTCGGCATCGGCTTGAGCCTCGACCCAGTCGAGAATGCTGCCGAAGGCGCGGTCGGCTTCGCGCAGGCCGGCCATGGCTTCGGGAGAGCCGAGACCGCGATAGTGGAAGGTCGTGTCGGGCTCGTTGAACCAGATCAGGGCGACATCCGGCCGGAGTTCCGGCAGCACGATCTCGGTCATCACGCGCCCGCCATAGGCAAGCTCCTGCAGCCGGGGCAATTCGCGCTCCGGCAGCGGGCCGAGGCGGGCGATCGCCTGCTCGACCGCCTCCGGCGTCTGGGTCGCCCCGGCGCCGTGCATCGAGAAGGTCCAGTGCCCGTTGGCACGGGCGCGCGGATTGATGAAATGCGCCGAGCCGGCCGAACCGGTATGCACCACCGCCAGCCGCTTGCCGGCGCGGGCCAGCACGTCGCCGAAGGTGTCGGCGGCGAGCAGGCGCCCGTCATGATGCGCCTCGGCGCGGCGGATCTGGGCGGCATCGCTGGTATCGAACATCCGCTCGGGAATCGCCTCGCGATGATAGAAGGCGTTGCCGACGATGCCGTGGACGATCGGTGGCGCGCCGGCCGCGATCGAGCTCGTGGCCACCCGCGTCACCGAGGGAAAGACGCTCCGCGCCTGCCGGAACCAGGTTCCGCGCGCGGCGAGCCGCAGGATGTTCGGCGTGAGCTCGGGCGTGACGAGATCCGGCCGCAAGCCGTCGAAGACGGCGATGACGACACGGTCGGCGGTCGGCTGGTTGGGGCGGCTCATCTCGTCTCCGGGGTCGGCAAGGCAAACGGTCAGGCTGCGGCCATGGCGGGCGCCGCCACCGCCAGATGGCAGGCGGCGAGCCGGCCATCGGCCACGGGCCGCAGCACGGGCACCTCCTCCCGGCAGCGGGCCACGGTGCGCGGGCAGCGCGGATGGAAGGCGCAGCCCGAAGGCCTGTCGACGGGATTCGGCGGGTCGCCCTTCAGGATGATGCGCCCTTGCGTGCCGCGCAACGGCGTCGGCACGGCCGAAACCAGCGCCTCGGTATAGGGATGGGCCGGCGCATGGAACAGCGCATCCGGCGGCCCCTGCTCGACGATGCGGCCGAGATACATCACCGCGACCTCGTCGGCGATCTGCCGGACCACCTTGAGATCGTGGCTGATGAAGAGATAGGCCATGCCGAAGCGCGCCTGCAGATCCTGCATCAGGTTGATGACCTGCGCCGCGACCGAGACGTCGAGCGCCGAGATCGGCTCGTCGCAGACGAGCAGCGCCGGCTCGAGCACCAGCGCGCGGGCAAGCAGGACGCGCTGGCGCTGCCCGCCCGAAAGCTCATGCGGATAGCGCTCGAACAGATCGGCCCGCAGGCCCACCGCGTCGAACAGCGCTAGCGCCTTCTGCCGCTGTGCTTCCGCGCTGTCTTCGAGCGTGTGGATGACCAGCGGTTCGACGACCTGCTGCCCGACCGGCAGGCGCCGGTCGAGCGCGGAGAGCGGGTCCTGATGGACGAGCTGCATGCGTCGGCGCAAGGCGCGCCAGGCCCGGTCGCGCAGTGCGGTCACCGGTTGGCCCTCGAAATCGATCTGCCCCCGCGTCGCTGGCAGGAGGCCGAGCGCGAGCTTGGCGGTGGTCGACTTGCCGCAACCGGATTCGCCGACGATGCCGAGCGTCCGGCCGCGTTCGAGCGAGAAGCTCACCCCGTCGACGGCATGCAGGATCCGGCGCACGCCGCCGGCTGTCGAGACCGGGTATTCGCGGGCGAGGTCGCGAACATCGAGAAGAACGCTCATGCCGGCGCCCCGACCTGCGCTGGCATCGTCATGACCGGAAGGGCCGCGCTTTCAAGCGAGATCGGCTCGCCGAGCCGCAGGCAGGCCGCGCGCTGGTCCTGCGCCGCGAAGGTGAGTTCCGGCAGCTCGCGTCCGCAGCGCTCGACGGCGATCGGGCAGCGCGGCGCGAAGGCGCAGCCGGGCGGAATGGCGGCGGGTGCCGGCACGGTGCCGGGGATCGGCGTCAGCCGCTGGCGCGGACCGGTGAGCGTCGGCAGCGCCGCGAGCAGGCCCTGGGTGTAGGGGTGGCGCGGGCGGGTGAGCAGGTCATGCGTCGCCGCGGTTTCGACGATCCGTCCGGCATACATCACCGCGATCCGCTCGCAGAGGTCGCCGACCACGCCGATATCGTGCGAGATCAGGATCAGCGCCATGCCGGTCTCGCGGCGCAGCTCGCGGATCAGGTCGAGGACCTGCGCCTGGATGGTGGCGTCGAGCGCGGTCGTCGGCTCGTCCGCGATCAGCACGTCGGGCTCGCCTGCCAGTGCCAGTGCGATCATCATCCGCTGGTTCATGCCGCCCGAGAATTCATGCGGATATTGCTTGAGGCGGCGCGGTCCATCGGCGATCCCGACACGGTCCAGCAGGCGCAGCGCCTCGCGGCGCGCCGGTTCCCCGGTCAGGCCACGATGCAGGCGCAGCACCTCCGCGATCTGCGTGCCGATGCGCTGCACCGGGTTCAGCGCGCTGGCCGGATCCTGGAAGATCAGGGCGATGCGGCCGCCGCGGACCCGTGCGAGCTCGCGCTCGGAAAGCCCTCCGACATCCTGCCCGTCGAGCTGGACCTCACCGCCCGTGGTGACGTTGCGCCCGAGCAGGCGCAGCGCCGCGAGCCAGGTGATGCTCTTGCCGCAGCCGGATTCGCCGACGATGCCGAGCGCCTCGCCGCGACCGACCGACAGGTCGATGCCGCGCACGATCGGCACGGTGCCCGACAGGGTGACGGTGAAATCCTGAAGGCGCAGAAGCGCCGGGCGGCCCGCCGTGGCAGCGTGGCCGGGAGCGGGCCATTGCGGCCGATCCGATGATTGACCTGATATTCGCGACATGCCGAGCGGAGTACCGCCCAGCCCATGACCGTCTTGTGACAGCTGGCGCCGCTGGCGCTCACCAGCGCAGGAAGCGCGGGAAGATCAGGGCGCCGAGAGCGGTCATCGAGGCGATCGCGATCGTGTACCAGGTTGCCAGGAAAGGCGCCGCATCGTCGGGGCAGTGCAGCGCGTAGGCGACCGTCGCCAATCCGGCCGAGGCGAGGCCGGCGCAGGCGCCGGTCAGCGGCCCGTCCACCGGAGCCCCCCGGCGCGCCAGCAGCAAGAGCACGATGAGCGGACACAGCGCATAGAGCGGCACGGCGATGAGGCAGGCGCGCCAGTAGCGGCCGAAGATTAGCGTGCTCCATTGCTCCGCCGGCACTTGCACCAGCGTCAGCAGAGCCCAGCCGGCGGCCAGAAGGATCGGCAACGCCACGAGCGGCAGGCGCCGCGCCGGTTTCAGGCCGGGCCGCAGGCTGCGCTGGAACAGCGGCAGCGCGATGCCGGCGACGCTGGCGCCGAGGAGCATCTTGGCCAGGACCGGCGTGGTCAGCCAGGCACGGCCGAAATCGTGCCGCGCGCCGAGCGTGAGCAGGACGAGTCCGGCCGTCACCGCGAGCGCGCAGAGGGCGCCGAGCCAGGTGGCGCGGCGCAGCCAGCCGGTATCCACCGGCCGGTGGCTCGCGCTCATCAGGGAAATCAGCTCGTTGGTCTGCATGTCCGTTTTTTCGGTTGTCCTGCTTCAACGGGAATTCGCGGGGCGCTTGCGAAACGTTACGGGTATGGGATGTCGCAGCGGGTCATGTCGGTCTTTCCCCGCGCCGCGAGAGGAATTTCGCCATGGCTTGCAGGCCGCGATGGATCGCGACCTTGGCCGCGTTTTCGGTCATGCCGGCGGCATCCGCCGCCTCCGCGACGCTCGCACCCTGCAGCCTGACCCGGTCGATCAGGCCGCGTGTCCGTTCGGGCAGGCTCGCCATGGCTCGGTCGAGGTCGAGCCGTGCCTCGGTGGATGGCGCCTCCGGCCGGTCGGCGAGCTGGAAGGCTTCGTCGTCGAGCGGCAGGTTGCCGGCATGGCGGCCGGAGCGGCGCAGATGGTCGACCAGCTTGTAACGCGCGATCGCATGGGCCCAGGCCGTGACCGGGCTCGCCGGATCATAGGTGTGGCGGGAGAGATGCAGCGCTAGCAGCACCTCCTGCAAAACGTCCTCGGCCTCACTCGGCTCATGCCGGCCGGCACGCGCCAGCATCTGCCTGAGATAGCCGCGCAGGCGCCCCCCGATCGCGTCGAGAAAGCGCCGATAGGCGAAGGCGTCGCCGGCGAGCGCCGCGAGGAAGACGGGCCTGAGCTGCGTTTCGAACTCTTCGAGCGACAAGGCCGGTGCGCTTTTCCGGTGATGTGAAGCCGATCCCGCTTATCCCGTCGCATGGCGGCGCCCGGCTCACAAGCGCGTGACCGCATGATGAGCCTTGCCGACAGGGCCGATACGCTCGCGCTCCTGCGCAGGGAGGCGGTGCCTGCCTGCCCGGAGGATCGCTGATGGCTCCCGCTGCTCGTTTCGCCTTTCTGGTCGGCTTGGGCGCCATCCTCGCGGGCGCGGCGCCCTTGCAGGCGCAGCAGCCGGGCCGATCGGCCGAACCGTGTCCGGCCGATGGAGGCTGCAAGGTCGCGAGCGGCTCCTATCGCATCCTGTTGCCGCCAGAGGCCAAGCCGGGACGGCAGGGTGGCGCCATCGTCTTTTTCCACGGCTATCAGGGCACGGCCGCGGAGGTGATCGCGGATCCCGCCCTGGTTGCGGTGGCACGGCGGCTCGGCGTCGCGCTGATTGCGCCGGAAGGGCTCGGCCGCAGTTGGTCTTTCCCCGGCTCTCCGGCACGCAACCGCGACGAGTTCACTTTTGTCGCCGAGATGCTCGACGATATCGCGCGCCGCTTCCCGGTCGATCCCCACCGGCTGATGGCGAGCGGCTTTTCGCAGGGCGGCTCGATGGTCTGGTATCTCGCCTGCCGGATGCCGACGCGCTTCGCCGCCTTCGCGCCGATCGCCGGTGCCTTCTGGGAGCCTCTGCCGGAGAGCTGTGCCGGCCCGCGACCGAAGCTGATCCATGTCCACGGCACGAGCGACAGCACCGTGCCGCTCGCGGGCCGGGCGCTGCGCCAGGGCTACAGGCAAGGCGATGTCTTCAAGAGCTTCGCCATCCTCGCGCCCGGCGGCTGCACGGCCGGCTGGGCCGATGCGGCGCGCGACGCCGTGGCTGGAGGAACGGCGCTGACCTGCCGGCTGGCGAGCGGCTGCGGCGGCGAGGCGCGGCTCGAGCTCTGCCTGCATGGCGGCGGCCATGTCGCCGATGCGGCCTGGGTCGAGCGCGCCTGGCGCCTGACGATGCCGGCCGAGCCCGCGCCTCTGGCCGCCGGCGCCAGGCTCACATCTCCGTGAGGATGTAACCGGCGCTGCTCCGGCTGCGATCTCACTGGCAACGCCGCCCTCGCGGGCCGCCGGAGAGATGCCTATGCGCCACGACCCGATATCCGCTTCCCGCGCCGCCGGCATCGCCCCGGACGGGCTCGTCACCGGTGCCGACATCATCGCCGCCGGGCTGGCAGTGGCAGGCGCGACCCATGCCTTCGGCATCCCGGGCGGCGAGGTGCTGGCGCTGGTCGATGCGCTGGAACGTGCCGGCATCCGCTTCCTGCTCGCCAAGCACGAGAATGCGGCGGGCTTCATGGCCGAGGGGGTGTGGCATGTGACCGGAACGCTGCCGGTTCTAGTAGCGACGCTGGGTCCCGGCGTCGCCAATGCGGTCAATGTCGTCGCCAATGCCCAGCAGGATCGCGTGCCGCTGCTCTTCATCACCGGCTGCGTCGACCAGGCCCTCGCCGAGAGCTACACCCATCAGGTCTTCGACCATCAGGCCGTGCTGCGGCCGCTGGTCAAGGCGAGTTTCCGTGCCGCGCCCGGAACCGAGGATCTGGTCATCGCCAAGGCGGTCGCGCTCGCCCGGCGCGGACGGCCCGGCCCCGTCCATATCGACCTGCCGATCTCAGTCGCGGAAGCGAGGGCGCCGCGCCGCGCGCCCCGGACCATCAGGCTGCCCGAACTGGCCATGCCCGCCGATCTTGCCCCGGCCAGCAGGCTCCTGGCTACCGCGCGCCGGCCGCTCGTCATCGCCGGGCTCGACCTCGTCAATGACGGCAACGCCGCCGCGTTGGAACGCTTCATCACCCGCACCGGCGCGCCGCTGCTGACGACCTACAAGGCGAAGGGGCTGCTGCCGGAAGCCGACCCGCGCGTCGTCGGCGGCGTCGGCCTCTCGCCCAAGGCCGACGCGATCGTCCGGCCATTGATCGAGGCGGCCGATCTGATCGTTCTCGCCGGCTACGACCCGATCGAGATGCGCCAGGGCTGGCGCAATCCCTGGCCGGAGGACAAGCCGGTCATCGACATCGTCGCGGAGGCGCTGCCGCATGGCATGCATGCCTCGACCCTGCTGCTCGAAGGCGATGTCGGCGCCATCCTGACGCGGCTGGCGGAAGCGCTCCCGGCTCGGGAAACCGTTTGGCCCGGCGGCGAGCCCGCGGCGGTGCGGGCCCGCTTCCATGAGGCCTTTGCGGCGCCTCCGATCTGGGGACCGCATGCCGTTTTCGAGGTTCTGCGCGACGTCGCGCCGGCCGGCACGGTCGCCACCGCTGATTCCGGCGCGCATCGCATCCTGCTCAGCCAGATGTGGACTTGCGACGGGCCGCGACGGCTGCTGCAATCGACCGGGCTCTGCACCATGGGTTGCGCCCTGCCGCTGGCCACCGGCGCCGCGCTCGGCGCGGGCCGGCCGGTGCTTTGCTTCGTCGGCGATGCCGGGCTGGAGATGGTGCTCGGCGAACTGGCGACGCTGCGCGATCTCGGGCTGCCCGTGGTCATCGTCACCCTCGTCGACGAAAGCCTCGGCCTGATCGCGCTGAAGCAGCGTCAGATGGGCCTGGTGCGGGCCGGCGTCGATTTCGGCGGCACCGATTTCGCGGCTGTGGCGCGGGCCATGGGCGGCCACGGCGTCGCGGTCGCGGATCGGGACAGCCTGCGCCGCGAGGCTGCCGCCGGCTTCGCCCGAGACGGCTTCACCATCCTCGCCTGCCGCATCGACGCCGGGCAATACGAGGGGGCCTTCTGATGGTCGCGCCTCACGACAAACCGGCAAAGCGCCCGCGCGACGAGCGGCTCGATGTCTTCCGCGGTCTGACGATGCTGATCATCTTCATCGCGCATCTGCCGGAGAATAGCTGGAACGCCTGGATTCCGGCTCGCTTCGGCTTCTCCTCCGGCGCCGAGCTCTTCGTCTTCTGCTCCGGCATCGCCAGCGCGCTCGCTTTCGGCAGCGTCTTCGTGCGGCGCGGCCTGTGGCTGGGCACCACCCGCATCGCCTACCGGATTTGGCAGGTCTACTGGGCTCAGATCGGCGTGGTTCTGGCGCTGATCGCGCTGGCGGCCGGGATCGACCGGCTCTTCGACCTCGGCGTGCTGGCGAAACAGTTTCCGCCGCTCTCCGCCGATCCGGAACGCGCGCTGCTCGGCCTGGCCACCCTGACCTGGCAGCCGGACTATCTCGACATCCTGCCGATGTATCTCGTCATCCTCGGGCTGGTGCCGGTGATGATGCTGCTCCGGCGCCTGCATGCGGCGCTGCCCTTCCTGCTCGTCGCGCTGCTCTATGCGCTGGTCTGGACGGAAGGGCTGAACCTGCCCGGTAATCCCTGGACCGGGGCCGGCTGGTTCCTGAACCCCTTCGCCTGGCAATTCATCTTCTTCATCGGCTTCTTCAGCGCGATGAAATGGCTGCCGGTGCCTCGCCTCGGCGATGCCCGATTGATGCTGGCGGCGGCGCTCTTCCTCGTGCTGTCGGTGCCGCTCTCCTTCTGGGGCGTGCTCGACCACTGGCCGGCGGCGCAGGCCCTGCACGATCTCGTCCTGCCCGCGACCGAGAAGAACGACCTGCACATCCTGCGCGTGCTGCACTTCCTGGCGCTGGCCTATCTCGTGCTGAGCCTGATCGAACCCTGGCGCCAGCGGCTGGACCGCGGCGCGGGCCATCTCCTCATCCTGATCGGTCGGCAGTCGCTGGCCTGCTTCCTGGCGAGCGTCGTGCTGGCACGGCTCCTGGGCGTCGTGGCCGATGTCGCCGGCCGCAGCGAACTGGTCGTGGCGCTGCTGAACCTTACCGGCTTCGCGCTGATCCTCGCCACGGCGGTCGTGGTCGGCTGGTTCAAGAGCGCGCCCTGGCTCGGGCCGGCGCCGAAACCGGCCGTCCAGCCGCCGGCGCCGGCACAGCCCGGCCTCGCCCTGCAAACACGGGTCCGTGAAGCGAGTTGAACGGCGTTTGATCGCGCCTCTGCGAACTCCCTGATGAGCGCTCGAAAAGAGCGCTGCAATGGAGCAGCCCATGTCCCAGCCCCTCTATCACGACCTCTCCGGCGACAGCCTCACCATCGCGAACGATTCCGCGCGCCTCGCCTGGAACGACACGCTGGAAGCCCTGCTGGCCCATGCCGCGGCGACGCCCGAGCATCTCGCCCGCACGCTTGCCTCCGATCCGGATTTCGCGCTCGCTCATGCCGCGAAGGGGCTGATGCTGCTCTCGCTCGCCCGGGCCGAGCTGCTCGCCCCGGCCCGAGACTGTCTGGTGACCGCGCGATCCTCCGCGCTGCTGCGGCCGATCACGCGGCGCGAGCAGATGGTGATCGAGGCGCTGGCGCTCTGGCTCGACGACACCCCGCGCCGGGCGGCGGAGCGGCTGGAAGCGATCCTGCTCGCCCATCCCCATGACGTGCTTGCGCTCAAGCTCTCGCACGGCCTGCGCTTCATGCTGGGCGACCAGCGCGAGATGCTCGCCACCTTGCATCGCTTCGCGCCGGGCTTTGGCGAGAGCCATCCCTTGGCCGGCTATGTCCATGGCTGCTACGCCTTCGCGCTGGAGGAGCGCGGCCTCTATGCCGAGGCCGAGCGCACCGGCCGCCATGCCGTGAGCCTGAGTCCGCGCGACGCCTGGGGCCGGCATGCCGTCGCCCATGTGCTGGAGATGACCGGCCGCGCCGACGAGGGCGTCGCCTGGCTCGGCGACGGCCGCGAGATCGCCCATGCCAATAATCTGCGCTTCCACATCTTCTGGCACCTCGCGCTGTTCCGGCTGGAGCGCGGCGAGACCGCCGAGGTGCTGCGGCTCTATGACGACGAGATCCGCGCCGAGCCGACCGACGATTATCGCGACATCGCCAACGGTGCCTCGCTGCTGGCGCGGCTCGACTATGCCGGCGTCGATGTCGGCGATCGCTGGGAGGAGCTTGCCGCCAAGGCGGGAGGCCGGGTGCAGGACGGCCGCCTCGTCTTCGCCGACCTGCACTATCTGCTCTCGCTGCTCGGCGCCGGCCAGCGCGATGCCGCCGAGAGCATCGCGCAAAGCCTCGTCCGCGATGCGCATGCCCATCCGAGCCGCGAGCGGGCCGAAGCTGCGCGCAGCGGCGCGCTTGCGGCCCATGGGCTGATCGCCTTCAGCGAAGGCGATCATGCGGAGGCGGCCCGCCTGCTCGGCGCGGCCCGCAGCGGCCTCCTCGCGATCGGTGGCAGCCATGCCCAGCGCGACCTGTTCGAGCAGGCCCATATCGAAAGCCTGATCCGCGCCGGCAGCCACGATCTCGCGGCCCGCATCCTCGAACAGCGCCTCGCCCGGCGCGGCGGCGCCAACCGCTTCGCCATGCGCCGTCTGGCCCAATTGCGCCGCCAGCCCTCGGGCCGTCTCGCCGCGCTTGCCGTCGCTGCGACGCCTCTCGCCATCGCTCACTGACATCGCAGAAAGGATCGACCCATGACCACCGCCACCATGACCCGCAGCCTCGCTCTGCCCTCCAGCCGCACCGTCATCAACCTTGCGCTCGGCGGCTTCGCCGGGCTGGGCTTCTGGGAACTGTTTTCGGCGGTGCCGACCGCCTGGGTCGCCGGCTTCCCGCTGGAGCCGCCGGAGCTGGTGAAGGCGCTGTTCTACACTCAGCTCGGCCTCCAGCTCTCGACGCCGGTGGCAAAGCTCATTCACTTCACCACCGGCTTCCTGTTCTACCCGCTCGGCTACTGGCTCCTGACGCGCTGGGTGAAGAGCTTCGGCATGCCGGCCGATGGCTGGATCTGGGGCGTGATCACCTATTTCATCGCGCTCGGCTTCCTCGCCCCGCTCGGCGGCCAGCACTTCCTGCTCAACGACGTGCCGCTCCTCTCCCTCATGAGCCTGATCGGCCACGCCATCTATGGCTGGCTCTCGGCCTATGTCTTCGAGGCGCTGGAGGCGCGTCCATCATGAGCGCGCTGCGGCAAACGCAGGAAGGGCAAGGGCAGGAAAGGCGACGCTTCCTGCCGGACAGGCACAGCCTCATTCTGCTCGCGGTCACCGCGCTCGCCGCCTCCGGGGTGCAGGCCGGGAAGGCGCGCCCGGTCAATACGGTGGGTTCCTCGGACGGCGTCGCAATCCGCGGCTACGATCCGGTCGCCTATTTCCGCGATGGTGGGCCGCGGCTGGGCAAGCCGGAATTCTCGGTCTGGCATGGCGGCGCGCTCTGGCGCTTCGCCAGCGCCGAGCACAAGGCACTGTTCGAGGCCGATCCCGAACGCTATCTGCCTGCCTATGGCGGCTTCTGCGCCTATGGCACGTCGCGCGGCTATCTCGTCAAGATCGAGCCGGAAGCCTGGTCGATCGTCGAGGGCAGGCTCTACCTCAACTACGACCTCGATGTGCGCAAGACCTGGCTCGGCGCCACGCCAAAATACATCGCCAGGGCCGACCGGAACTGGCCGGGCTTGAACGCGGCGCTTATCCGATAGCCTGCAGCTTGGCGAACCGCTGATCCGAGCGCGGGGCTGGGCCCTGGCCTTCAGGTGCTGCCGCGCGTGATGAGATGCAGCGGCAGGCTCTGGATCGCGTGCTGTGGCTCCTGGCCTGCGAGGCGCGCACGCAGCAATTCGCCGGCGCGCCGGCCCAAATTATGAGCGTCCATGCTGATCGTGGTCAGGCCGGGCGCGATCTCGCCGGCGGCATCGTTGTCGCCGAAGCCGAGAATGGCGAGGTCGGACGGCACGGCGAGGCCACGCGCACGAGCCTCGATCACCGCCCCGGTCGCGAGCAGGTCGTTGGCGCAGAAGGCGGCATCGACCGGCCCGCCTTCCGCCAGCAGCGTCGTCAGGGCAGTGCGTCCGTCGGCGATGCTCTGGACCTCGTCCACCGTCACGATCCGCGCCAGCGTCAGGCCGCTGCGCCCGGCCTCCTCGCGAAAGCCTTGCAGCCGCAGCGCGCCGCGCCCGCCGCTGCGGCCGATGAAGGCGAGCCGGCGATAGCCCTTTTCGATGAGGTGCCGGGCGGCCATCGCGCCGGCATCGACATTGGAGAAGCCGACCAGCATGTCGATCGGGTCGCGCGGAAAGGCCCAGGTCTCGACCACGGGGATGCCGAGCTCGCGCAGTGCCTGCCGGTTCTCCTCCAGCTCGATGACGCCGGTGAACATCACCGCCGCCGGCCGCAGGCTGCGCAGCGAGCGGACCATCGCGACCTCCTTCGCATAGGAATAGGAGGTCTGGCCGATCATCAGTTCATAGCCCTCGGGCTCCAGCTCGGCCGCCAGGCCCTGGATCGCCAACCCGAATTGCTGGCTCAGGATGTTGGAGACGAAGGCCGCCACCAGCGTCGAGCGGCCGGAGCGGAGCGCTCGCGCATGCGGGTTGGATTCATAGCCGCTGCGCTCGACCGCCTCGAGCACCTTGCGGCGCGTCGCCTCGCTCAGCTTCTCGGGCTGGCGCAGGGCGCGCGACACCGTGATGGGCGAGACGCCGGCGAGCTGTGCGACCATCTCGATGCGAGGCGCCTTCGCCGCGAGGCGCGGTGCCTCGGCGCGCCCGCTGACCCGCACGACATTGTCATAGGTCGCAGGCATTCGCTCTCCCGTTAGATCACTGCGTCAGCTCAGGCCGAAGGCGGCACGGTCCAACCGGCGGCC
Source organism: Allobosea sp. RCC_152_1 (assembly GCF_041360765.1). NCBI lineage: Bacteria > Pseudomonadati > Pseudomonadota > Alphaproteobacteria > Hyphomicrobiales > Alloboseaceae > Allobosea > Allobosea sp. RCC_152_1. Next base: position 54,979 of record NZ_JBFUPU010000004.1, on the reverse strand, counting down.
GACCTGGATCAGGCAGTCGCCGGATTCGCTGTCGCTGTGCAGCCGGCGCGAGATCACCACGCCGGACACCGCGAAGCGCAGTTCCTCCTCCACCGCGTCGAGGCGGCCGAAATCATGGTACCAGCCCGCGAGCGCGCCCGCCTCGACCTCTGCACCGCAATCCACCGCCGGCTCGAACCAGCCGCGCCTTGTGGCGTAGATCGCCTGCTCATGGCTCTGCAGAGCGAGCAGCGTCATCTTCTGTTCGGCCGGCCGGTGTGGGCCGAGCACGGGCTCGGTGATGCTGCCGAGCGCGATCAGCAGCCGGTCGATGGCGCGCTGGGTCAGGGCCATGCTCTCGGGCGTGACGGTGCCGCCGCCGCCGAACTCGCCGGAGATGCCGATCGCGCCGGCCCGTGCCGCGGCCGCCATCGAGGTCGGCGCCGTCGCGCCGTTCTCGGCGACGAAGCCATAGGGCATGCCGAGCCCGTCCATCAGCGCGAGCGCCCGCGCGAAGGTCTCTGGGCTCCCCTGCCGTTCGATCAGCGCGCAGGGCAGATGCGCCATCGAGGTGCCGCCGGAATGCAGGTCGAAGACCACATCATGACGCGGGAACAGCTCGGCTTCGAGGAAATGCGCGATGCGCTGCGTCGGCGTGCCGCCGGCTTCGCCCGGAAAGGCACGGTTGAGATTGCCCTCGTCGAGGGGAGAGCGGCGCCGCGCCGCGAAGACCGCCGGCGCATTGGTGAAGGGCAGGATGGTGATCTCGCCGCGCATGCGCTCGGGATCGAGGCGGCGGATCAGGCGCGTCAGCGCGATCTCGCCTTCGTACTCATCACCATGATTGCCGGCCATCAGCAGGACGCGCGGCCCGTCGCCGTTCCTGATCCGGCAGACCGGCACCTTCACCTGGAAATAGGGCGAGCGGTCGACCGAGAAGGGAATGCTGAGATGGCCGACCGACTTGCCGTTCGCGGCGAAGTCGAGCGCATGGAAGAGACCGGTATGCATGGGGACCTCTGGAAGCGCCGGCACCAAGCTGGGCCGGCGGAAGCCGCCGGGCAGCTCATGCCCGGCGGCCGATGGCAGTGGGACCGAGCCGCGCCGTCAGAGCGTCGGCAGGGTCTGCTCTTCCTTGAACCACTTGAGCTGGAGGGCGCCGAGCTTGCCGTTCAGCTTGTTCGAGAAGATCGAGGTGTTCAGCCAGTTCAGCAGGTTCTGCTCGCCCTGGCGCACGCCGATATGGGCCGGCGACTGGCGGATGACGAACTTCATCTCGACTTCCTTGCCGGGGTTCTGGTCCATCACCTTGACCGCGATGGCGCTGTTCTCGGCGAAAGTGTCGGACTGGCCGGCGAGATAGGCGGCGATGGCCGCCGGCGTGTCCTCGAAGCGCACGACCTTCACGCCCGGCGCGTTGTCGGTCAGCCAGAGGTCGAGCGTCGTGCCCTTGGCGACGGCGACGGTCTTGCCGGTGAGGTTGTCGGGCTTCTTGCCGGTCGCGGCGGGGATCGACTTCGGCCCGTAGACGCCGAGATTCACCACCGCATAGGGCTGCGAGAACATGATCTGCTGGGCGCGCTCGGGCGTGGCGCCGAGGCCGGCGACGAGCACGTCGATCTTGTCGGCGAGCAGGCTCGGGATGCGGGCGGCGCCGGTGACCGGCACCAGCTCGAGCTTCACGCCGAGATCGTCGGAGAGCAGCTTGGCGATGTCGGCGTCGAGGCCGGCGATCTCGCCCTTCTCGTCCTTGAAGCCCCAGGGCGCGGCGTCGGTCAGGATGCCGACGCGCAGCTTCCCGGCCTTGAGGACGTCCTGGAGCTTGTCGGCCTTGGCCGCGACGGGGGCCGCGAGCGCCGCGGCGGCAACGAGCCCCGCCATCATGGTCTTGAACAGCGACATGGGTTCTTCTCCTCTGAGATCTCGTGCAGCCTTGGAAGTCGGCTACTTCACCGAGTTGATGAAACTGCGCAGCTCGGGCGTCTTCGGATTGGCGAAGAGCTCGGCCGGCGGCCCCTCTTCCCAGACCTTGCCCTGGTGCATGAAGACGATCTTGTTGGCGACGTTGCGGGCGAAGCCCATCTCATGGGTGACGAGGATCATCGTCATGCCCTGCCGGGCCATGTCCTCCATCACCTTGAGCACCTCGCCGACGAGCTCGGGGTCGAGCGCCGAGGTGACCTCGTCGAACAGCATCAGATGCGGCGCCATGGCGAGGCAGCGGGCGATCGCGACGCGCTGCTGCTGGCCGCCCGAGAGCCGCTCCGGCCAGGCGTCGATCTTGTCAGCGAGGCCGACGCGGCCGAGCACGTCGAGCGCGAGCGGGCGCGCTTCCGCCTTGCCGATCTTCTTGGTCAAGAGCGGCGCCAGCGTGATGTTCTTCTCGACGCTCAGATGCGGGAACAGGTTGAAGGCCTGGAAGACGATGCCGACGCGCTGGCGGAACTGGCGCAGATTCGCCATGCCGGCGCTGACCGCCTGGCCCTCGACCGTGATCGAGCCGGAATCGATCTTCTCCAGCGCGTTGATGCAGCGCAGCAGCGTCGACTTGCCCGAGCCGGAGCGGCCGATGATCGTGACGATCTCGCCTTCCTTCACCTCGAGCGAGACGCCTTTCAGCACCTCGACCTGGCCGAAGCTCTTGCGGACATCACGGATTTCAACGAGCGCCATTGAGACGGGCCTCCAGGGTGCGCGACCAGAGAGTCAGGGGCAGGCACAGCGCGAAATAGATCGCGGCGACGATGCCGTAGGCGAGAAGGGGCTGGAACGTCGCCGCGCTCACGACCTGGCCGGCGCGGGCGAGCTCGACGAAGCCGACGAGCGAGGCGAGCGAGGTGCCCTTGATGAGCTGGACGAGGAAGCCCACGGTCGGCGGCAGCGACAGGCGCAGCGCCTGCGGCCCGATGATGTGGCGAAACTGCTGCCAGGAGGTGAGGCCCAGGCAGGCTCCGGCCTCCCATTGCGCCGGCTTCACCGCCTCGATGCCGCCGCGCCAGATGTCGCCGAGGAAACCCGCCGTGTAGAGCGTGTAGGCGATGCCGACCGCGACGAGCGCGGGAACCTCGATGCCGAGGAAGACCGGCATGCCGAAATAGAAGAAGAACAGGAGCCCGAGCAGCGGCACGCCCTGGATGAGCTGGATCAGCCCCGCGGCGAGCCAGCGCAGCGGCGCGAGGCGGCTGGTGCGCGTGGTCGCCAGCAGCAGGGCCAGCGGACCGCCGAAGGCGAGCGCGACGATGACCAGCAGCACCGTCCATTGCAGCGCATGGACGAAGGAGAGAAGGTCGATATAGCCGAAGGAACGCATGGTGCCCGCTCTCCCTCAGCGCCTGACCGGCCAGCGGAAGGCGGCCAATCCGATGACGGCGAAGAGCGCCTTGAAGGCGATCACCATCGCGAAATAGATCGCGCAGACCACCGCATAGACCTCGAAGCTGCGATAGGTCCGGCTCTCGATGAAGCTCGCCGCATGGAAGAGTTCGCCGGCTGCAACCTGCGAGGCGAGCGAGGTGCCGAGCAGGAGCAGCACGAATTGGCTGGTGAAGGCCGGATAGACGTTGCGCAGCGCCGGCGGCAGCACGATGTGGCGGAAGACCTCCCAGCGCGTCAGCCCGAGGCATTGCCCGGCCTCGACCTGGCTCTTCGGGATCGAATCCAGCCCGGCGCGGACGATCTCGATGGCATAGGCGCCGAAATAGAGGCTGAGCGCGACCGCCGCCGCCTCGAAGGCCGGCAGCTTGAGCCCGGCGGCCGGCAGCACGAAGAAGATCAGGAAGATCTGGATCAGCGACGGCGTGTTGCGGAAGATCTCGATATAGGAGCGGATCGCCAGCCTGACCGGTTTCGAGCCGCTGCGCAGCAGGGCCGCCCCCGCGACGCCGATGGCGAGCCCGACCACGGCCGCGATCAGCGTCAGCGCGAGCGTGATCAGCGCGCCCTCGATGAACTGGTCCTGATAGCGCCAGAGCTGCTGGAAGTTCATGCCCGCCTCAGCCGAAATGGGTGCGCAGGACGCGCAAGACGGTGCCGTCCTCGCCGAGGCCGAAGACCAGCCGCCAGCGATCCAGGCAGGTGCAGGGATGGGAGATGCCGAGGCAGAGCACGTCCCCGACCTTGAGCCCGCTCTCCGGCGGCAGGCGCAGGAAGCCGTGCTGGTCGTTGAGTTTCTCGACCGTGATGCCTTGGGCCGCGCCGGCGATCTCCGCCCCGTCCCGGTGGACGGACAGAAGCACCGGCAGCCCCTGATCGAAGGAGACGTCGCGCATGCCGAAGCCGGCGATGGCGAGGCCGGTTTCCGGCCGCGACAGCACCTCGGCCCAGAGCCGCAGCGCCGGGCGGAACGCCTCGGCGGCCTTGAGTGTCTCGCCGCCGATGACGAGGCCGCCGCGCGCATCGAGCGCAGCGAAGGCCCGCGCATAGACGCCGTGATCGGCGAAGAAGATCGCACCGCTGCGCAGCAGCAGGGTCGTCTTGCCGTCCGCCGCGACGATCGGGGACAGCGCCGCGACGACGAGGTCGAAATAGGCCGAGCCGCCGGCGCTGAGGATGAGCGAGGCTTCCGGCTCGGCGGCCCTGACGGCGGCGAAGGCGGCAGCGGTTCGCGTCATCAGCCGGGCGATGGCCGCCTCGGTCGCGACCGGGTCCGGACCGGCGACCGCACCTTCATAGGTGGCGACGCCGGCCAGTCGCAGCTGGGGCCCGGCCGCGCGGATGGCCGCGATCACGTTGGTCACGGCGACATCGTCACGCGCCCCGGCGCGGCCATCACCGATCTCGACGAGGATGGGCAAGCCCGTCCGCCCAGCGGTCTTGGCGGCGATGGCGAGGCTCGCCACGGCTTCGGGGCTGTCGGCGAAGGCGCAAAGCTCGACCTGCGGATGGGCGGCGAGGAGCGCACCGAGGCGCCGGCCGGCGACCGCGCCGCCGATCTGGTTGGCGAGCAGCAATCGCGTCTCGCCCGCCTGCATCAGGACTGCAGCCTGCTGGAGATTGGCGACGGAAGCGCCCCAGGCGCCGGCGTCGCGCAATTCTCGGACGATCTCCGGCGACATCGGCGTCTTGGCATGCGGCGCGACCTGCGCGCCATGGTCAGCCAGGTAACGGAAGAACAGGTCACGATTGGCGCGCAGCGCCGCCTCGTCCAGCGTCAGCGCAGGCAGCGAAAGATCGCCGCGGCGCGGGTCGAGCCGATTCTGCGGGAACTGCGCGGCTGGCACCGGCTCGACGAAGGGCACGCCGCGAAGGGTCGCGTCCAAGGCGGGCTCAGTGTTCGCACCACTTGTCTGCATCGCGGCTTACCCCTGCGTTTTGGGGGGCATAGCACCGGCGAAGCTTTATGACAACGTTGTCATCAAAGATTTCCACGCGTCCGAAGGCACCCGCCGGTTGGTCCGGGGTGCCTTCGGGGGTGGAGATCCGTGGTCGGGTTTCTATTCGGCCGGGGCGGCCTGCTTCGCAGGCGCGCTCTGCGCCAGCCAGTAGAAGGCGACGGAAGCCGCCCAGACGATCAGGCCGAACAGGGCCGCTGCGCCCAGCACCAGCCCGAAGCCGCCTTGCGCATGGAGAACCGCCAGCATCGGCACCACGAAGCCGCTCACGGTGAAGCCGAGGAAATAGCGCACGCTGAATGCCTTGGCGCGGTGCTGGGCCGGCACGTAGCGGGCGACCATCGCGTCGTTGACGACCACCTGCCCATAGATCGCGGTCATCGTCAGGGTGAGGCCGAGCAGCAGCGGGATGCCCTGTGTCATCGCGGCGATGACGAGGCCGATGGGCTGCAGAAGGGCGAGGCCGACGAACAGGGCCGGCAGCGTATAGCGGTCGACGAGCCGGCCCATCAGCCACTGCGCCCCGGCGCCGAAGATGAAGACCAGTGTCGCCAGCGAGCCGATCAGCGCCAGCGGCATGTCCAGCCCGAGCCGCTCGTCGAGGATTTTCGGCAAGGCGATGGTGGTGAGGTTGAAGGTCATGCCGCCGGCGATGATGGCGATGGCGAAGACGACGAGAAGGGTTTTGGGGCGGCTCAGCGGGATGAGGTCCGCCTTGCCCGTGCGGTTTGCATGCGGTTCGCCGTCGCCGGGAACGAGCATCAGGAAGGCCGCTCCAAGGGCGAGGCAGACGAGGCCCGGCAGCACGAAGGCGGCACGCCAGCCGAGGCTCGCGGCCAGCAGCGCGGTGACGCCCGCCGCGGAGGCCGCGCCGAGATTGCCCCAGACGGCATTGACCCCGAGGTCGCGCCCGAGCTGGCGGGCATGATTGACCAGCATCGTCGAGCCGACCGGATGGTAGATCGCGGACGCAACGCCGAGAACGAGCAGCCAGGCCGCGAAGGCCATCGGCTGGCTGGCGCTGGCGACGCCCAGGCAGGACAGGCCGTAGCTCAGGAAGAAGACGGCGAGCATGTTGCGCCGGCCGAAGCGGTCCGAGAGCCAGCCCATCGGCAGGGAGCACAGGCCGAAGGCGACGAAGGCGCCGGTCGCGAGCCCGATCAGTTCGGCATAGCTCAGGCCGGTCTGGGCCGCGATGGCGATCACCGCGGTCGGGTAGATGAGCAGCACGAAGTGATCGAGCGCATGCGCTGCGTTGACGAAGAGAAGCGTGCGCTTGGACAGCGTCTCGGGGCTCATGGGAACACTCGGCTCCATCGGACAGAGAGTGACGGGCACGCCGGCCGGGTTGTCCAACCTGGTCGCGTCCGGCTTTGGGAGGAATTTTGTTACTTGACCCGATGTGTCCTGTCGGGTCGTTTACGGGGCAATCGGGCCAAATGGAATCGCGATGCACGGCGACAGCGCTGCCTATCAGACCGTTCCGCGCGCGGTCGCGGTCCTGCCGAAATCCTACGCCGCGGGCGCGGCCACGGGGTGGCACAGCCATCCGCGCGCGCAATTGCTTTACGCGACCTCCGGCCTGACGCTGGTGACGGCGGAGGACGGCACCTGGATCCTGCCGCCGCAGCATGCGCTCTGGATCCCGCCCGGGCTTTTCCACGATGTCAGGATGCATGGCCGGGTGTCGATGTGCTCGGCCTATGTCACCCCGGAGGCGGTCGGAATCCTTCCGAAAGGCTGCCGCGTGCTGGAGGTGACGCCGTTGCTGGCTTCGGCGCTGGTCGCGCTGGCGGCCGAGCCGATGCTTTACGACGAGGGCGGGCGCGGCGGGCATCTCGCCGCCCTGATCCTCGACGAGATCGGGCGGGCGCCGGAAACGCCGCTGACCTTGCCCCTGCCGCGCGATCCGCGTTTGCGGCGCGTCTGCGAGGCGCTGCTGAAGGACCCCGCTTCGGCCCTGGACATCGACGCCTGGGCGGAGCGGGCCGGGGCGAGCCGGCGCACGCTGACCCGCGGTTTCCGCGCCGAGACCGGCATGAGCTTCGGCGACTGGCGGGCGCGGCTGCGCGTCGTCAGGGCGCTCGCGCTGGCGACGGATGGTTGCCCCCCGTATCAGATCGCCCGCGCGGTCGGTTATGCCGATCTGCGCGCCCTTCGGACCGCCGCCCGGCGCATCCTGGGAGGCGTCGAGCTCTCTTGGTGACGGCAGGCGTGCCTGACCTTGCCGCTTCGCTCAGAAAAACGAACGCGCCGGCCGGAAGCTTCCAGCTCCGTCACGCAGTCGTTTTCCGGACCTGGTACCGGACCGACGGTGGAGAGGCCGTCCTTCGGGATCGGCTCAGGAGGCCCGGATCTCCGCAGTGTCGCGCTCGATCCGCATCGTGCTGACCAGTCCTGCGACCAGGGCCAGAACGGCGCTCACGGCAAGGCCGATCCGGGGCGCGGCCGCCGATGAGGTGAGCGTGAACAGCATCGCCATGATCACCGAACCCAGTGTCTGCCCGAGAAGGCGGGCCGTGGCTTGCATGCCCCCGGCCGAGCCACTGCGCTCGCGCGGCGCCGAGAGCAGCATGTTGCGGTTGTTCGGCGTTTGAAAGATGCCGAAGCCGAAGCCGCCCAGCATCAGGAACGGCACCAGAGGCCAGGGATCCTTCTGGATCGGCCAGAGAGCGACGAGCGCAAGTCCAAGGGCAAGGAAACCGCCGCCGGCCGCGCAGAGCAGGCCGGTAGAGAACCGATCGGACATGCGTCCCGAGAGAGGGCCGGCGATGGCCACGACGAGAGGCCAGGGCGTCATGTAGAGCCCCGTCGTGAAGGCATCCAGATCGAGGCTGTGCTGGAAGTAGAAGGGCAGCGCGATATAGCTCGCCATCTGACCGGCGAAGCAGCACACGGACGCAATCACCGAAATGCGGAAGGGGCGGTTCGCCAGGAGATCGAGCGGGATGAGCGGCGCAGTGCGCGGCATCTCGCGCCTCACGAGAGCCGCGAAACTCGCGACCGATGTCACGAGCAGCGCAGCGGCCAGTCCGGGCTCGCTCGTGATCCGGTCAACGCCGAGAACAAGGGACGCGAAAGCCGTCGCGTTGAGTGCCACGCTCGCCATGTCGAGCGTTCGGCCCGAGCCCGCAGGCTGCGGCAGCGCCAGCGCGGCGAGAAGCACGATCGCGCCGATCGGCAGGTTGATGGCAAACAGCCATTGCCAGCTGGATATGACGAGGATGGTAGAGCCGACCGTCGGCCCCGCCGCCGCCGACAGCGCGATCACCGTCGCATTCCAGCCGATCACCGCGCCGACCAGGCGGTGGGGATAGGTGAAGCGCATCAGCGCGATCCCCAGCGCCATCACGGCCGCGCCGCCAAGCCCCTGGATGAAGCGGGCCGCGATCAGCCACGGCAGCGATGGGGACAGTGCGCAGAGCAGCGAGGCGCCGGTGAAGATGAAGACCCCGGCCGTGAAGGTTCGGCGGAGACCCCAGCTTTCTCCCAGCGCGGCGCAAGGCAGCAGGGCCATCACCAGGGCCATTTGATAGCTGCTGACGACCCAGACCGATGCGGCAGGCGAGACCTGGAACGAGGACGCGATCGTCGGCAGCGCGATGTTGGCGATGGCGCCGTCGAGGACGACCAGCACCATCGCCGCCATGATGGCCAATGTCGCATAGGAGCGGCGGGGCGCCGGCAATCCTGCGTCCCCGGCCGTCGCGCCATCGAAACTCCGGGCCGCTGGGGCTGAATGGGTCATCATGTTTCCTGTTCTCGGTCGATCGAGGACAGGATACAGATGGCCAAGCATGGCGGAACGCGCAGGGAACGCAATTTATCCCTGCATTAGACGCCATGTCTCAGTTCGGAGGCGGATGGCCTCGCCGGGGTTTGCGTGAATGTCGTCCCATCCAGACTTCAATCTGCTCGCTGCCCTGGACGTGCTTCTCGCCGAGGGAAGCGTCGCGGGCGCAGCCAGGGTTCTCGGCTTGAGCGACTCCGCCATGAGCCGGACCCTGCTGCGTCTTCGCACCGTAACGGGCGACCCTTTGCTCGTTCGGGCAGGCCGGAGGCTGGTGCCGACGCCGCATGCCCTGGCGCTCGGCGCACGCGTCAGGTCGCTGACCGACGAGGTGAAGGCCGTCCTGCGGCCGGCCGATCGCGCCTTGGATATCGCCGGTCTCGAGCGCGTTTTCACCCTCCGCGCCAATGAAGGTTTCGTCGCGACCTTCGCAGCCCCGATCGTCGCGGCGGTCACCGAAGCGGCGCCGGGCGTGACACTCCGCTTCGCGCCCAAGCCGGACAAGAATGTGCGCTTCCTGCGCGAGGGGATCGTCGACCTCGAGATCGGCGTGCTTGGCGATAGCGCGCCGGAGATCAAGGTCCAGACCTTGTTCCGGGACCGCTTTGTCGGAATCGTCCGGAAAGGACATCCATTGGCACAGGGCGAGGTCACCGCCGCGCGTTACGCGGCGTTTGGTCATGTCGTCACCTCTCGCCGCGGCCGAACGCATGGTCCGGTCGACGCTGCTCTCGAAGCGCTGGGCTTGCAGCGGCGCGTCGTCGTTGTCGTGCCCGACTTTCCGGCGACGATGGCGATCGCCGCGACTTCGGATCTTGTCGGGCTGGTGAGCAGATCATTCGTTCGCGCGGGAGCCGACAAGAGCCTGCTCCATGAATTCGACCTGCCCGTGCAGACAAGCGCGATCACGATCTCCCAGATGTGGCATCCGCGCTTTCATGCGGATCCCGCCCATGGCTGGCTAAGAGAAACGGTTCTGTCCGTTTGCCGGTCTCATCTGGCGGCCAGCGAGGCCTGAGCTTCGCTCTTGCCTAGATGCGCTGACCGGTCGAGCGCGAGAACAAGACGACCTCCGACAGGTCGAGCCCGATAGATACGGCTGCTCCGGGCTGAAGGTCGCTGTATCCCTGAACCGTCGCCATGATCTCTCCGGGCACGGCTCCCTCCTCGTCATGCGCCGTGGCGCCGTCCGACAGCTTCACGGCGACCACGGACTCGGCTCCGACGTGCTCGACGAGACTGACGGTACCGGCAAGGCCGCCGCCGCTGGCCGAAGCATCCGACAGGCTCAGCGCGTTCGGCCGGATGCCGAGAAGGATGTTGTCACCCGCGACATCGGCCAAGGCTCGGGGAAGCGGCAGACGCGCCTTGCCGATGCAGATCGCCCCGTTGTCGATGCGGCCTTCGATCAGGTTCATCGGCGGCGTGCCGATGAAGCGCGCGACATAGGTGTTGGCCGGCGAGGTATAGATCTCGCGCGGCGTGCCGAACTGCTGGATCACCCCGTCGCGCATCAGGGCGATGCGCGTGCCCATCGTCATTGCCTCGACCTGGTCGTGCGTGACGTAGACGAAGGTGCCTCCGACGCGCTGGTGCAGCCGCGTGATCTCCGCCCGCATCGCCGAGCGCAGCTTGGCGTCGAGATTGGAGAGCGGCTCGTCCATCAGGAAGACTTCCGGCTGGCGCACCATGGCGCGGCCGAGCGCGACGCGCTGGCGCTGGCCGCCCGACAATGTGCGCGGATAGCGGTCGAGCATCTCGGTGAGCGATAACGTCTTCGCCGTCTTCTCAACGAGATCGCGCACGGCGGGCGAGCGCTCGATCTTCCGCTTGGCGAGCCCTCCGAGGAAGGGGATGTGGAACCACCATTTGAACTGCCGCATGATCAGCGGGAAGGCGATGTTCCGGCGCACCGTCATATGCGGATAGAGCGCATAGGACTGAAAGACGAAAGCCATGTCGCGCGCGCTCGGCGGCAGCCGGTCGACGCGCCTTCCGCCGAGATGGATCTCGCCCGCGGTCACCGTCTCGAGCCCTGCCAGCATGCGCAAAAGCGTGGACTTGCCGCAGCCCGAGGGCCCGAGCAGAACGAGGAATTCGCCGTCCTCGACCTTCAGGTCGACATCGGCGATCGCGACCTTGTTGCCGAAATGCTTGGCGACGTGATTGAGCGTGATCGAGGCCATTCGTGTTCTTTCTGAGCCCGGTGCTTTGTCAGCCCTTGACGCTGCCGGCGGTCATGCCGGCCACGACATAGCGCTGGACCATCAGGTAGAAGGCGACGGCGGGCAGCGTGTACATCACGCCGATCGCCATGACGGTGTGGATCGGGGTCGAGAGTTCGCCAACGAAGCTGGCGAGGCCGACGGAGGCGGTGCGCAGCTCCTGGCTGAGGATTAGCGTCTGGGCGAAGACGTATTCGTTCCAGCCATGGAAGAAGGCGATCACCGAGGCGGCGGCGAGCGTCGGCGCCACCACCGGCAGCACGATGCCGAGAACGATGTCGAGCCGCGAGCAGCCGTCGATGCGGGCCGCCTCCTCGATCTCCAGCGGCACGCCGTCGATGGCGCCCTTCAGGATCCAGGTGATGACCGGCACCGTGAAGGCGGCGTTCGCCAGGATGAGGCCGCCCAGCGTGTCGAGCAGCAGCAGCTTGGCGAAGATCGCATAGAGCGGCACCACCAGCATCGCCTCCGGCAGCATCTGTGTCGCGAACAGCACGAAGCCGAGCACGCCCTTGCCATGGAAGCGGAAGCGCGAGAGCGCATAGGCCGGCAGGATGGCGAGCAGGATCGACAGCACCATGGTGCCGACGGCCACGATCGCGCTGTTCCTCAGCCAGAGCAGCACGCCGGTCTTGGCGAAGGTCTCGGCATAGTTGAAGGCCTGCGCCGGGTCGGGAAGCATCTGCGGCCGGTCGGCGAACAGGTTCGCCGAGGAGGTCAGCGAGGTGACGACCATCCAGTAGATCGGAAACAGCGCCGCGCTGAGCAACACCATGATCAGCGCCATGCGCAGCGCGTGGGAGGCAGGGGTCTTCATCAGCGGCGCCCCTGCGCGCGCTCGGTGCGCTGCGTGTACCAGAAGTAGACGAAGGTCACGACGAGGGCGATGCTGAGCCCGATCATGCCGACGGCGGCCGCTTCGCCGAGCTCGCGGGCGACGAAGCCACGCGTGTAGAGCTCGATGACCAGCGTCTTGGTCGCGCCGATCGGCCCGCCCTGCGTCATCACCCAGATCAGGTCGAAGCGGCGCAGTGACCAGATCGTGACGAAGAGCGCGAGCAGCGCCACCGTCGGTTGGATGGTCGGCCAGACCGCGACCTTGAAGATGCTGAAGCGATCAGCGCCGTCCATCTGGGCGGCCTCGCGGACTTCCTCCGACACGCCCTGCAGAGCGGCGAGCAGCACGACGGAGGAGAAGGGGAAGATCTGCCAGATCGTGGTGAACAGGACCGCCGGCAGCGCGAGCTTGGGATTGTCGAGCCAGCTCTCATAGCCGACCTCGAGATCCATCAGCTTCAGCACGTGGTTGAAGATTCCGTATTGCGCGTTGAGCATCCAGGCGAAGATGGTCGCGACCGCCACCGGCGGGGCCGCCCACGGCACCGTGACGAGCGCCCGCGCCAGACCGCGGCCGCGGAACGGCCGGTCGAGCAGCAGCGCGGCGCCGAGCCCGAGCGAGATCGCGAAGACCACGCAGGCGATCGTATAGATCAGCGTGGTCCAGAGTACGGAGGCGAAATCGCTCGAGGTCGCCAGGTCGTGGCAGTTGCGCAGGCCCACGAAACGGGCGTCCTGCGGCGCCAGCAGCGAGCTCTGCTGAAAGCTCAGCACGAACTCGCTGACCAGCGGATATCCCTGGAACACCGCCAGATAGAGCGCGACGGGCGCGATGAAGAGATAGGGCGTCCAGCGGCTCTCCCGGTCGCGCCCACCGCTCTGCGGAGGGCGGCCGGCCGCTGCCGTCGCCGGGCTGGCGGTGCTCATGCTCTTACTGCCGCTCGATGCGCTTCAGCGCCAGGGACTGCACCTCGTCCATGGTCTTCTGCACGTCGGCATTGCCGACGAGGATCTTCAGCACCTGCTCGACGACGATCTGCTGGATCTCCAGCGTCTTGGTTTCGAAGCCGAGCACGAGCTGCGGCAGAGCATAGGGAGTCTGCGCGTCGTAGACGCCGAGCCAGGGCGCGCGTTCCAGATCGGCCTTCGGCCGCTCGACCGGGGTGGCGACGCTGGCGGCGCCGAGGATGCCTTGCAGCTCGCTTTGCGCCGCGGGCTGCAGCATCCAGTTGATGAAGACGCCGCAGGCTTCCTTGTTCTTGGTGTTGGCGTTGACCGAGAGAGAGGTCAGGATCAGGCCCTGCTGGCGGTTCGGGAAGGGGGAGGGCGCCGCCTTGAAGCCGAGATTGGGGTTCTGCGCGGCGAAGATGCCGGCGACACCGCCATTGTCGATGTTCATGGCGATCTTGCCTTCCCAGAACATCCGCCGATAGGTCGCCGCATCCGCGCCCTTCGGGATCACGCCGGCATCATAGACCTGCTTGTAGGCGGTGATCGCCTCGACCACTTTCGGGCTGTTCAAGGTGAGCTGCTTGCCGTCGGCCCAGTTGCCGCCGAAGCCGTAGACATAGTTCGTCATGTCCTGCCAGAAGCCGGAGCGCTCCGGCATCGTCGCGCGGAAGGCGTAGCCGAAATTGCCTTTGCCGGTGGCGGCCTTCGCCGCGGCGAGGAATTCCGGGAAGGTCTTCGGCGGCTCGCCGCCCTGCAGCAGCGCCGGGTTGTAGATCAGCTGGTAGTTGGCGAGCTCGAAGACGACGCCGTAGCGCTTGCCCTCGACATTGAGGAACTTGTCCGGCGCCTGGAAGGTGTACTTGCCGGCATCGACGAGGTCGTCGATCGGCAGGATGCGCTTGGCCGGCAGCGCCGCGAAGAAGTCGGTCTGGTCGAAGCGCACGAGGTCCGGGCCGCCACCGCCGCCCATCTGGGTGAAGACGGTGTTGGCGAGCTGCGAGAACGGGATTGCGACAGGCTGGACCTCGACCTTGTCCTGCGAGGCGTTGAACTTGTCGATCCAGGCCTTGAGCTTGTCGCCGCGGCCGGCCTCGGCGAAGGTCGCGGCGGCGAAGGTGATCGTGGTCTTGCCCTGGCCGAAGGCGCGGGTGGCGCCGAGCGCCGCGGTGGCGCCGGCGGCTGCCAGAACGGCGCGGCGGGTCAGTGTCGTCATGGCTTCCTCCGATTGTCCCGTTGCCCGGGCTGGTTTTGATCGCCGTGAGGATCGCCGCCGCCAAAGCACGCGCAACCGGCGATGATGGACGCACGGCGGGGCGCGATGACAGCGAGCAGAGCTCACATGAACAGTCGAGGAGATGGGGTTCAGCCGCCAAGCGTCGGCTTCTTGAATCTCCCTGGAACTCCGCGCTTCTTCGCCTTGAAGGCGTGGCACGGTGAAAGGCAAGCCTAAACATTTTGTAACATTTTACAAGAGCTCAAAGATCGGCGCCGCTGGTCCTCCTGTCTCGAAGCCTGCAATGAAAATCTGGAGAAGGCGCGAGAAATCGGCTCAAGGACCAGGACGCCACGATCCGGATCCCTTTGGCGTCGACAACCTCAGCCGGGAGCCTCGCCTTCATAGCCTCATGTCGTAGCCGGATTGACCCCGTGGCCTGAGCCGGTGATCCGCTGCCCGATCGGAAATCGATGCGGCGGCACAGCCGCTCCGCATGTCAGCTTCCAGAAAGCTCGGCAGCCTCCGCAGTCGGCGCGCTCCGAAAGCGGCGCCGATCGCCGAGACCGTAGCGAGGCTTGGCCGCCGACAAGCTGAGAGCAGCGGGGGCGGATGCGTACCCGGTCAAAGTGGCTCACCAAGGTAGGCCAGATCTGGTCTTTCGCCGGGAAGGAGTCGGTTTCAGCTGAGGGCGAAATGACACTCTAAGCGGTCGTCCTAGGTGCGGCGATCATCCCCAAGATATAGGCTCACCAGCCGAACAAGTTCACTCTGCATCGCGAGGTCGTCGATGTTACCCCGTCGCGCCGCATTGTGGATCACTCCGTCGATTGCGTCCGAAATCACGCGGCCGGCAGCATAATCGGCCGCGCTGGGTGGGCGCTTTCGATATGTAGCGACGGCCTGGGCATAGTAGGAGAGATATTCGTTCTCAAATTCGCTGTGGGGGTTTCGATACTCCTCGGAGCTGGGAGCTTCGTCTAGGAGGACACGATGTAGGCCGGGATGGATGCTCGACATTCTGCGAGTGCGGTCGCCCCGGCTTAACCAGAAATGGCTTAACCCTGAGCAACGGTCTTTCATCGCATCGGCCGAAGCCTTAATCACCTGCGTGCCAAAGATGTGGCCCCGCATCGATGATTGAGATGCCGATGTTTGCGCAAATGACCGACTTCGTCGGAAAGATCCTCGACAAGATCTCGGCGACGAGCCTGATCGCGACCGGAATGCTCCTGCTGACGGCGCTCGTCAGCGCGCTGGTCGCCTATCTCAGGACGACGAAGGAGCGCAGCTTCCGCGAGTTCTTCGATTTCGTGTTCCCGCATGAGATCATCATGCATCCTTCGGCGAAGGCGGACCTGCTGTTCTGGGTTACGCGCAAGGCGATCATGCCCTTCCTGATGCTGCCGGCGGGGATCACCTTCGTCGTCGCGGTCGGCTATGCGACCAACCGGGTGCTGGCGACGCTGTTCCACATCGATCCGCCCCTGATCCCCGGCCCGGCCGGCCCGCTCACCACGGTGATCTTCACCGTGACGATGCTGCTCGCCTACGACATCTCCTATTACCTGTACCATGTCGCGCAGCACCGCTTCCCGATCCTGTGGGAGCTGCACAAGGTCCATCACTCCGCCGAGGTGATGGTCGGCATCACCAAGGACCGCGTCCACCCGCTGGACGAACTGATGAACCGCGCCTGGGACGGGGTCATTCCCGGCATCTGCTTTGGCATCTGGTCGCTTGTCTCGCTCAACCTCGTCGAGCTTACCGTCTTTGGCATCAACGTCTATGTGATGCGCAATATCCTGATGATGGATTTCGTCAGGCACACGCATTTCAAGATCTCGTTCGGGCCGCTCAACAGCGTCGTGCTCTGCCCGCACTGGCACCAGTTGCACCACAGCGTCGATCCGCGTCATTACGACAAGAATTTCGGCCTGCTCTTCTCGTTCTGGGATCGCTTCTTCGGGACGCTCTGCGTGCCCAAGCCCGACGAGGACTTCAAGTTCGGCCTGATGGAGCGCAATGTCCGCGACTACCAGTCGCTTTCGGGCCTCTATCTCATGCCGCTGAAGCGGATGTGGCGCCAGATCAAGCTGCGTCTGCGCCCCCGCGCGGCCCGGCAGACCGCGCCCGAGATCGAGGAAACCCAGTCGTGACCGGGGGGAAGCGCGTTTCCGCAGCAGCCGGCCGCGAACTGGAGATCGTCACCTCCTACGAGCGGCTCGCGGCGCTTGCGCCGGCCTGGGACGACCTGTGGCGGCGCGCCGATGGGCTCGTGTTCCAGAGCCACGCCTGGATCGACGCCTGGTGGCGCACCGCGACGCGGCGCGACGATCGCGACCTGCTGATCGGGCTGGTCTGGAACGGTGCGGAGCTCGAGGCCGTGCTGCCCTTGGCCACGATCCGCCGCCGCAGCGTCACCGTGCTCGAATGGGCCGCCAAGGAGCATAGCGACTATGGCGATGCGCTCCTGGCGCCCGACCGGAACCGCGACGCCGTCACCGCCCTTTGGTGGGAGATCGCCGCGGCCGGCGGCTTCGACATGTTCTACCTCAACCGCCTCCTGCCGGATGCGGTTATCCGGGGCATCATCGCGCCCGACGTCGCGAGCGGCCGCTTGCGCCCCAATCACCGCAGCGAGATCAGCTATCGCGTCGCCGGCCCCTGGCGGCGCGGCACGGACTGGTTCGAGGCACAGTCGAAGAAGACCCGGCAGAACTACCGACGCGGCCGGAAATTCATGGAGGAAGCCGGCGAACTTCGCTTCCGCCTGATGACGCCCGACGAGCCGCTGGAGCCGGTGCTCACTCGCGTTGCCGCGCTCAAGCGCAAATGGCTGGAGCGGCATGGCCGCGCCTCCGATCTGTTCGACGAGGGCGCCCCTGCGCTCGCCGCGCTGGTCGACGTCATGGCCCGGCTCGGCATCCTGCATGCCTTCGTGCTGGAACTGGCCGGCACGGTCGTCGCCGTCTCGATCAATGTCGTCCAGCGCCGCCGGATGATGGCCTTCATCACCACCTACGACCCGGAATTCGAGCGTGCCTCGCCCGGCATGGTCCTGATGATGGACTATATCCAGTGGTCGATCGACCAGGGGCTGGAGATGGTCGACTTCATGTGCGGCGGCGAGGATTTCAAGCGGCGCTTTGCGACGGAATCCGCGACGCTGGAATCGGTGACGGGCGCGCGCACGCTGGTCGGCCGGCTGGCGATGCTCGCCGACAGCGCGGGCCACGCCATCAAGAACTGGCGCTCGCGCCCGGCGGCTACCGGCGCGCCAGCGGATTCCGCCGAACCATCGCCGAGCCATCGATAAACTCGAACCCGCCGGCACTGTTCAGGCTGTGCAGGCGGCGGCCGGGCCAGAGCGGCCCCCCCGCCTCCAGGATGGTCTCGACCTCCTGCGCGAAACCCGTGTCGTCGAGTTGGGTGACGCGGGCGATGCCGAGCGCCTTGCCGTACCCTTGACGGCAATCCTGCACCGGGCGCAGCAACTCCCCGTTGCGCAGTACCATCCGCCCCGCAGGCCGAGCCGAGGCGATGTCGATCAGCACGGGATTGCGCGGATGCGGCGTCCAGGGGCCGCGGAAATCCGGCGCCGACCACAGATGCAGCGCGTCCGAGAACGAGCCGCCGCCGTCGCGCACCGTCGCGAACAGCCACCACCGCCCATCCTGCTCGATGAGGGTGGCGTCGCTCGCGACCACCCCCTCGATCAGGGTCGCCTCCTTCACCCAGCCACCCGGAAAAGCCGTGGCGCGGAAGAGATCGACCCGCGCCGCGCTGCAGCTTTCCGGGATCATCCAGACCTCGTCGTCGCGGGCGAAGACGAAGGGATAGGACAGGTGGCCCGGCTGCTCGAACACGGGTTCGGGCCGGCCCAGCGGTCCGTCCGGCCCGAACGCGACCGCCGAGATGATGCCCTTGCCGGCCGCATGGGCGAAATCCTCGACGAAGAGCGTGACCCGGCCCTTGTGCAGGATCGGAAAGGGGTCGGCATAGAAGCGGGTGCCGTCATCCGGCAGGTCGGTCCAGCCGCTATCCGGATGCCGTTGCAGGGTGAACAGGTCAGGCCCGTCGAGCTTGCGCCAGCCGACCCGCCAATGCGGCGCGTGGAAGCAGGTCCGGTAGACCAGCTCGATCGCCTTCCCGATACCGGCCTTGACGACCGTCTTCGCGATGCCGGCCGGCGCGGCGGGCGGCGTCGGCGGCCCCGTCTCGTTCGCAGGCAGAACCGGAACGTGCAATCGTCCGCCGGCCATGGCGGCGACGATCAGCGTCACGATCCGGGCAAGGATATCGTCCAGCTTCGCTAGGAGGATGCGACCGTTTTCGGAGCCCGGCCGGCCCGCGGCGACGACATAGCCGCTTTCCCTGAGCTCGACGAGGGGAATCCCGCCGCCGAGCAGGGCGGCGACCAGAGCATCTTCTCCCGCCTTGCCGTCGAAATGCAGCGTCCAGCGCCGCCCGGCTTCCGCCACGCTCCCGTCCCCGAGATCGAGAACCAGATCGACGGGGCCGGCCTGCCGGCTGATCGGAACTGCCGCATCGCCGGGCTCAGCCACGGCGAACAGGCTGTCGGGGCGCAAGCCATGGAGCAGGCCCTCGACGCGAAACAGAGGGCCGAGCCCGCTCCCGTCGACAGGAGCGCTCTCCGGCAGGCAGAGCGACAGCTCGAGGCCCGGAAGGCTCCGCAGGCGATCGATCAGCAGCAGATGCCATCGCCGCAACGGCGAAGCACCGATAGTCAACCTCAGTCGCATGCCCCATCCCACGCGGCCGCGCGCACCAGGCGGCCCGCGAGCGAAGGGTAGCCTGCCATGTCGGGATTTCGATTTCGTTAGCCCTGCCGGCGCAGTGGCGCGGGGGTAGAGCGGGGCTTGTTAAGGACTCGATGCCATTGTCCCCAGCGGTATCGCGATCGGGAAAGGCCGCGGTGCCGGCGTTGTTATGTTGGTAGAGTAGAGGAATGGCCAGCCTGGCTGCGACCGATCATCGGCAGGAGGAAGCGGTGCAGCCGGCTCCTCGGGAGGCTTATCGCCGGCGTCAGGATGGCGCTGTCGAGATCTCCGAGCTCTGGCGCATCCTCTGGCACCGCCGTTTCATGATTCTGGCCATTGCCGGCCTGCTCGCAGGCCTGACACTGGCCTATGGCGTCGTGACTTCGCCCCTCTACACGGCATCAGCCCAGCTCCTGATCGACCCGCGCGACCGCAACGTCGTCAGCAACGACGTCAATCCGAGCTCCGTCTCGCCGGATGGCGGGCTGGCGCAAGTCGAGAGCCAGGCCAGCGTCATCCAGTCCACCAGCGTGCTGATGCGCGCGATCCGCACGACCAAGCTCGCCGAGGACAGCGAGTTCAACGGCCAGGGCCTGCTGTCGCGTCTGCTCGGCCGGGTCGCGGCCGACCCGCCGAACGCCGATGGCAGCCTGACGCCCGCGGAGGCGCGGGCGCTCGCCAACCTGCGCCGCAAGTTCTCGGTGCGGCGCGCCGACAAGGTCTTCGTCGTCGACGTCGTCGTGACGACGAAGGACGCGGAGAAATCCGCGAAGCTCGCCAATGCCATCGCCGAAGCCTATCTCGCCGACCAGGCCGATGCCCGCAGCAAGGCGGCCACCGAGGCAGCCGACTCCCTGACTGCCCGGCTCGCCGAACAGCGCAAGCGCGTCGAGAAGGCCGAGAACGCCGTCGAACGCTACCGTGCGGAAAACAATCTCGTCGCCTCCTCAGGCCGGTTGATCAGCGACCAGCAGCTCGGCGAAATCAGCAATCAGCTTTCGGCGGCGCAGGCCCGGACGGCTGCGCTCAAGTCCCAGGTCGAGCAGATCGCCCAGCAGCACCGTGGCGGCAGCCTCGCCGGCAACTCGACCGAGGCGATCCAGTCTCCCGTCATCGCCAAACTGCGCGAGCAGGAGGCGGCGCTCGTCCTGCGCGGGGCAGACCTGCAGAGCCAGCTTGGCCCGCGCCACCCCTCGATCGGGGCGGCCCAGAGCCAGCTCGTCACCATCCGCCGGATGATCGCGACCGAGATCACCCGCGTCGAACAATCCGTCCGCACCGATTACGAGCGCGCGCAGGGCAACGAGAAGCTCCTCGCCAGCAAGCTGGAAGCACTGACACAGCAGACACAGGGAGCGGACCAGGCTTCGGTCCGGCTGCGCGATCTTCAGCGCGACCTGGAGGCTGCCCGCACCGTCTATGCCAATTTCCTGCTGCGCGCGCAGGAAACGCGCGAGCAGGCCAATCTCGACACCACCAATGCCCGTATCATCAGCCGCGCCCAGGCGCCGCAGCAGGCGAGTTGGCCGCCGACCCTGCCGCTCGTCGCCGCAGCCGGAATGCTCGGGCTCGGACTTGGCGCAGGCCTGGCCCTGATTCGCGAATATGCCGCGCCCCATCTCATCTCCCGCGCCCAGGCCGAGGCGCTGGTGGGCGCCCCGGTCATAGCCGTGCTGCGCCCCGGCAAGCCCGCCGCAAAGCAGCGCTGGCGCCTGCGCAAGGTGCCGCCCGCGCCGTCCGGGCCCGATGGCGAGGCCGGGCTTGCCCTGCTCAGACTGTTCAATACGTCGGAAGCGGCTGCCGCTGCGGCGCGCAGCCTGCTCCTGACCTCGGTCGAAAGCGACGCTGTCGATCGCGAGCGTGTGACGGACCAGCTTGCCGAAGCAGCCCTCGGGCAGGGCGAGCGCGTCCTGCTGATCGATGCCGATTTGGAAAAGGAGCCAGAGGAAACCGGCCTCGGCCTGATGGACCTGCTGCGCGGCGAAAGCAGCCTGGAATCATCGATCCATTTTGGCGCCAGCAAGGATGTCGCGATGATGTCCGGCGGGCGCCGCAAGGCCCCGCCGCAGAAGCATGTCGGCCGGACCTTCGCGGCGCGGATGCTCGCCGATGCCAGCCGGCATTTCGACCTCGTCGTGATGGATGGCGGCGCGCTCGGCCGCAATGTCAGGATCGCTCCGCTCGTCGGCATGGTCGAGGAGATCGTGCTGGTCGCACGCCTCTACGGCACGCGCCAGCAGGACATCGTCCAGGCCATGGAGGCCGCGCGCATCATGGGCCGCTCGATCACGGCCACGATCCTCGTCGATCCCGGCGGGCGCGGCTAGAGCATTTTCAAGCGAAGTGGACACCGGTTCGCGTGAAGAAAATGCAGCAAAATCTCCTCATGCGCGCCGCCGGGCTGCGGGCGGCACCGGGCTGGGCCCGGCTCGACGGCATCAGCCGCATCGGCCTCGTCGCCACGGTGCTCGTGCTGTTCTGCATCTCCGGCGGCATGCTCTGGCTCGTCGGCTACAATTACGACGGCCTCGCCGGCTCGGCCGCGACCAAGATCCATCCCTCGACCTATATGGTCGTTCTGTTCTTCTGCTGGAGCGTGCTCGCCAGCGGCGATCCGGTCAGCCGCGCCATCCACCTCGCCAGCGCCCGGCCGGCGACGCTCCTGATGCTGGTCGTCACCATCGCCGTGATCGTGGTGACCATCCTGCGCGGCGGCGCCGGCATCGGCGGCATGGTCGACACCTATGTCGCCGCCTGCCTGCTGGTCTTCCTGCTCGCCGACGCCGATGACGAGACCATGGCGACACTGACCACGCTGCTGCATGTCGTGATGACGCTGAACGCCCTGCTCGCGCTCGTCGAATTCGTCACCCAGACCCGCTTCTTCCCCTACCGCTTCGACGGTATCGCCTTCGAGACCGACACGCGCTCCGCCGCGCTGCACGGCCATCCGCTGGCCAATGCCATGATCACCGCGTGCTATCTGATGGCGTTGATCAGCGGCTCCCGCCCGCTCTCGCCGGCCGTGCGCGGCACGCTGATCGCCTTGCAGAGCGCCGCCCTCGTCGTCTTCGGTGGCCGGACGGCGCTGCTGGTCTCGCTGGCGCTCGGCCTCTGCTACGGCGTCGCCATGCTGTTCGCCTCGTTGCGCGGCGGGCGGGTCTCGCTCGTCGGCGCCGCGATCGCCTGCCTGCTGGCGGCGCTGCTGCCGGTCGCGATCGGCGGATTGGCGACCATCGGCTTCTTCGACGACCTCGCGACGCGCTTCGTCTCCGATGGCGGCAGCGCCAACGCGCGCAAGGAGATGCTCGACCTGCTCGGCATGTTCTCGCTGGGCGATCTCGTCTTCGGTCCCGACAACGACCTCGTCGACACGCTCCGGCGCGTCAACGGCCTGGAATGGGGCATCGAGAACCCCTTCATCCGCATGACGCTCTACCAGGGCGCGATCGTCACCGCGCTGGTGACCGTGGCCTTCGGCCTGTTCATGTACGAGCTCGCGCGGATCGGGCGGGCGGGCGGCGTCTGGCTGCCGATGCTCGTCTGGATCGTCCTCCTGAACGGCTCGGAGAGCATCGCGACGAAGACGAACCTGCCCGCCAAGTTCGCGATCGTGGTGCTCTGCCTCTATCGCCCGGAGCGGCAGACCAAGGCAGCGCCGCTCAGCCTGGCATCTTCAGCCCGAGCGCCTCGATCATGGCCGGGTCGAGCTGCCGGCTGACATCGTCGACCAGCAGCCCCAGGCTGTCGAACAGGTTCCAGAATGCCCAGGGAAAACCGAGTGCCTCGGCGCTCGTTCGAACATCCCTGACATAGCGCGTGCGGTCGGCGGGGGCCGATGCGGCGATGCCCGCGCCTGTCCGGACCGCCCCGAATTCGCCCATCAGGACGCGGCCGGGCGCGACGCTTTCGCGCTGCGCCCAGGCCCCGACCTGGCGCAGATAACCCTCGATGAAGGGGCGGTCCGGCCGGGCGTCGAAATACTCCTTCAGCACCCGCTCGGTCTCCCGATAGGTCGCGGCGCCGCTCCCTGATGCCGGCTGGCCGAGCTCCGCCATCCGGGCGCGGACGGCAGCAAGCGTCGTCTCCAGCGTGCCGCGCGACGCGGGCCAGGGCACCGCGTTGAGCGCGGGATAGAACGGCTCGCTCATCCATTTCGCGCCCTGATGCGAGAACAGGTAGGGCTCGTAGAAATGGAAGGTGAAGAGCAGCGGCTCGAAGGCGGCGAGCGCGCTCGCCTTTAACGGCTCCAATCCGGCGATCATGCTGCCGCAAGCCCCCGACGCGACCAGGGTGAGATCGGGAGCGGCGCTGCGCGCGGCGCTGAGCATGCGTCGCTGGAGCCGATCCCATTCGGCGGCGCCGCAAGCCTGGAACGGCTCGTTGACGGGTTCGAGCGCGACACGGTCCGGCCCCAGCCGCACGAGCCGCCTCGCCAGTTCCGCAACCAATGCGAGATAGGCCGGGAGGCCCGGCGCGGCCTCGCTGCCGAAGAGACGGGCCGGCGTCCAGTGATGCGTGGCCGCATTGGCATGGAGATTGAGGACGACGGCGAAACCTTGGCCGAGCGCCGATGCGACCGCCGCCATGACCTGGTCGAGCAGGATCGCCCGCTCACGCGGCGCAGCGGCCAGGATCGGCCCGGGATCGACGGGGATGCGCACGAAATCGAAGCCCGCCCGGCGCAACCGGCCGAGATCGCGCGCCGTCGGAACGGGACGATCGAGCTGGAAGGGCGGCCAATCGTAATCGGTACGCGGCGCCGGAAATTCCCGCGTCAGCGAGAACCACGGCCATAGATTGATCCCGCGCCGAAGAACGAGCGGCTGTACGGCCTGCGCCGGCCTCGCGCCGAGCAGCGTTGCCCCGACGCCTCCCGCCAGGACGGCCCGGCGGCTGAAGCTCATCCGGAGCTCTTGTCGGCCAGCTTGACGGCAGCCAGTTCGGGTGCCGCGGCCCCACCCGTCAAGGCCAGCGCCTCGCGCTCGTAATGCTCGAGCACGGCCTGCCACTTGAACTTTTCCTGCGCCCGCGACAAGGCCGCCTTCTTCAGACGCCCGGCGAGAATGTCGTCGGCGATCAGCCTGCCGATCGCCTCGGAGCAGCTGGCCTCATCCTTGAAGAAAAGCCCGGCCTCGCCCGCCGTCCAGCGATTATAGGGATTGTCATGCGCGATGACCGGGTTGCCCGCCCAGAGCGCCTCGACCAGCGACGGGTTGGTGCCGCCGACCGTATGGCCATGCATATAGGCGCGTGCGTGGAAGCGCAGCGCCTGCACGATGCTGGCATCATAGATCCCGCCGGGCGTCAGCACCTCTGGCCCGGTCGCGGCCATGACCTCGCGGTGATACGCGATCTTGTCCGAGAACGTGCCGAGGACCACGAGCTTCATGCCGCGCGGCTTGCGCGAGAACGCCTCGACCAGCGTCAGGATCGAGTTGTCCGGCTCGATCCTGGCGATCGAGACGAGATAGCGGCCGCTTTCGAGGCCGAGCTTCGCCAGGGGAGCCATCGGTGCCGCCGGGATCGGCACGCCGCCATAAGGGATCATGGCTGTCGCCGAGCGCGGGCGCCGCGTTGCCAGATGGTCGGCGATGATGGGATGGTCGGCCACCAGCCGGTTGGACGACCAGGCCGCGATCCATTCGTTGAGCCAGAACCAGGCGCGGACCGGAAAGGACCATTTCGGCCGGCGCCATTCGATGCCGTCCATGTTGGTGAAGATCTTGCGTCCGGCCAGCCGGAGATAGGGCAGGAAGACCGCCCCGTTATAGCCGAGCACGAGGCTCACCGCGTCGCGTCGTGCCGCATCCCGCACGCAATGCCAGTCGAATTCGAGCGTCGCCTTCGGTCCGTCCGATGCGACCTGCGTCCGGATCAGCTCGATGCCGCGCCACATCTCGCTGCGAAACCGTTGCGTGACGGTCGGAACCTCATCCTGGCAGTAGACGCCCACGCGCCAGCCGCGCTCGACGAGAAACAGAGCAAGTTTCTCCGCAAAGGTCTCAAAACCGCCATGCGCTGCCGGAATCCCGCGTGTTCCAAGGATCAGCAGGGTGGGAGGAGTGTCCATTTTCAATCTGTCCAAACCGACCCACGCACCGGCGCAGGCAAAGCGTCGCAATTTCATTATGCCTTGAATTTCCGTGATTTATCTTCCTTTCATCCAGAATGGTTAGGACGGGCTTTCCCGGATTGCGACCTTGTCCAGAACGGACCGACGCGGCCTCGAACGGAATTGGATCGTGACGCTCCGTATCGCCTGCATACATCAAGGGTACGAACTCTACGGCTCGGACCGCAGCTTCGCCGAAAGCGTCGCGGCGCTGCGCCAAGCCTACCCTTCGGCTGAGATCGAAGTCGTGCTGCCGCGCGATGGGCCGATCCGCCGGCTGCTCGAAGGCAACGCGAGCCGGATCGTCGTCGAGCCGCTCTGGGTGCTCCGCCGCAAGGACCTGCCGCGGCTGGTCGCGACCGCGCCGATCGCCTTGCCCCGCGCCATCTTCCGAGCTGCCCGCCGCTTCAGGCGCTCGGACCTCGTCTACATCAACACCTCGGTCATCGTGGACCATGTGCTGGCCGCCCGGTTCTTTCCGGGCAAGGCACTCCAGCACATCCACGAGATCCCGGAAGGCGCGACCCGCACGCTGCTGCGGCGGCTGATCCTCTGGGGTCGCGCCCGCCTGATCTTCAACTCCCGTGCGACGCGCGAGGCCTTCGAGGCTCCGCCCGGTATCCCCTCCGACGTCATCTATAACGGCGTCGCCGGCCCTGCCGACTGGGCACCGACCGACTATGACGGGCAGCGCCCCTTGCGCGTGCTGATGCTTGGCCGGATCAATCGCATCAAGGGCCAGGAAGTCCTGCTCGCGGCGCTGGCATCCCTGCCGCCGGAGATCCGCGAGCGCATCGAGACCCGCATCGTCGGCAGCGCCTTCGAGGATCCCGGCCTCGAAATTGCCTTGCGCGAAGCCGTGACCAGCGCCGGCCTCGCCTCCCATGTCAGCGTCGAGCCCTTCCTCGACGATCCGACCCCGCTCTATCGCTGGGCGGATGTCGTGACCGTGCCGTCGCGCCGGCCCGAATCGCTCGGCCGCGTCGCGATCGAGGCGATGGCCTTCGGCCGCCCGCCGCTCGCCTCGGCCATCGGCGGTTTGCGCGAGGTCGTGGCCGACGGCGTCACCGGCCGCCTCCTGCCGCCGGGGGATGCCGACGCGCTGGCACAGGCTCTCGCCGCCATCGTCAGCCATCCGAAGGCTCTCGCGCCGATGGCGCAGGCCGGTCGCGAACGCTTCAACGCCCTGTTCAGCGAGCAGGCCGTCGCGCAGGCGATCGCAGCGGTGGCCGCCGACATGCTTCGCCAGGGCTCGAGCCGCCCGCGATGAACCTCCAGGCCATCCGCCATATCGTGCTGCGACTCGTCGTCATGGTCGGCGGCGAGGCGATGCAGAGCGCCTTCCATCTCGGCCTCAACATTGCGCTGCTGCATTCCGTATCGGCCCGCGACTACGGCATCTTCGCCCTGGTGATGGTCGTTGGCGGGCTCGGCCTGACCTATATCCGCGCCTTCACGGCGCTGCCTGCCAGCATCGCGATCGCCCAGAGTCGCGGCTCCGGCGCGGCCGGCGCCTATGAGGTCACCTTCGGTTCGGCTGCGCTGCTGCTGTCGCTGCTGCTCGGCCTGGTCGTCACCGGCGTCCTCGGCGTCTGGCTCGACGAGGGCGCGCTGTTCGGCGGGGCCTTCATCGGGTTGTGGTCGATGCGCGCGCATGTCCGCACGGTCCTGTTTGCGCGCAATCGCCAGATGCTGGTGAGCCTCAGCGATCTCACCTTCACCCTCTGCGGCGCAGCGGGTACCGCCTGGGTGATCTGGGACGGCACCCATATCCTCCAGCACACCTTCGCGGTGATGACAGCAGCCAACGCGCTCGGCATCGCGGTGCTGTTGATCCTCTCGCGGCGGCGCCCCCTGCGGATCAATTTCGGCCGGCATGTCTGGCGGCGCTACCGCAAGCTCTGGCGCGAGCTCAAATGGTCGGTGCTGAGCGTAACGATCACCAACCTCCAGGGCCAGGGCATGGCCTTGATGGTCGCGGCGATGGCGGGTCCCGCGGCCTATGCTCCGATCGCGGCGGCGCTGGTCAATTTCGTGCCGCTGCGCATCGTCTCCACCGCCTTCGCCAACATGATGCATCCCGAGCTCTCCAAGCTCATGGCGCATCGCGATTTCACCAAGGTCGGGCAGCGGCTGCGGCGCTGGCCCCTGCCGCTCGCCTGCCTCGGCATCCTCTACGGCATCGTCGTCCTGATCGCCCTGCCCTTCATCGAGCCCGACAGCCTCGAAGGCACGCGCTTCTTCAAGATTTCCGTCCTGGCCTGGGTGATGAGCAGCCTGCCGATGCTCTATGTCATGCCGCGCATCTGGCTGGAAATCGCGCAGGACTACCGCTCCATCGCCATTCTCTCGGCCATCGCCGCCGCCGCCGGCCTGCTGCTCGTCTTCGTGCTGCTGCTGACCGTCCCGCCGTCCTGGGCCCTGCTCGGCGGCGCGCTCTCGGAGGTCATCGTGCTCATCGGCTCCTGGGCGATCGTCCGGCCACGGCAGCGCGCAGCCGAGCAAGCCGCCAGCCGGCGCTGAGAGGGGCGAGCCAATTCCAAGCTAGGCAATATCGATTTGCCTGCGCCGCCCCTCGGCTGAAATCCTGAGATCGATGGTTCGCTGGCAAACGTCGGCAACGGGCCGTCACCGGTAGCGCGTCAGGCGCTCGCGCGACGGCCCAGAAAGCGGATCGGGCACGCTACTGGAGGCTTTTTCACGCCACTTCGGTTCTCGCGGCGAACCGAAGCGGGCACGGGCCAGCCCAAGAATGCGGCCCTGCGATGCCGGGATATCTGCG
Source organism: Allobosea sp. RCC_152_1 (assembly GCF_041360765.1). Classification (NCBI taxonomy): domain Bacteria; kingdom Pseudomonadati; phylum Pseudomonadota; class Alphaproteobacteria; order Hyphomicrobiales; family Alloboseaceae; genus Allobosea; species Allobosea sp. RCC_152_1. The sequence goes on along the minus strand of NZ_JBFUPU010000004.1, from coordinate 26,973 downwards.
CGCCCAGCCTCTCGAGAGGATCGCCCCCACCCTTTAACCTACGGAAGAACCTACGGAAGCTCCGCGGAATCGGGCGTGGCACACCGCATATGCGGGAAAGCTGAAACCAGCTGGCGGACAGGGCGGGATTCGAACCCGCGATACGGTTTCCCGTATACACACTTTCCAGGCGTGCGCCTTCAACCACTCGGCCACCTGTCCGGCGGGCTGCTTATGACCGCCGAGGCGTAATCTTTCAAGGGCCGAGTCGCAGTGTTTTCACAATCCCTTGCGATCAGGCCGCGGGCTCCGCTGTTCGCCCGCCTCGCGAAGCGATGCGCGCTTGGCGCGATCCGGCGGAAATCGTCCCGGGCGGGTTGCGCTCGGCGGTCGGCACGCGCACATCTCTGGTCGGCGCGGTGGCAGGCCCGTGCCGAAGGCGAAGGCGTGGACGCAGAGGGCTGAGCTGTGCGGTTTCTGGTCAGGCTTGTCGGATATCTTCTCGTCGCTGCGGGCTTTATCATTCTGGTCATCGATGGCGCGCGTTCGATCGCGAATGCGCTGCTGCGCTTCACCACGGTGGGGGATGTCCTCGCGGCGCTGCTGCACGAGCGCTATCGGCTGCTCGGCCCGATGATCGAGCGCGACATCCACCCCTTGCTATGGGATCCGGTGCTGCTTTCCGTGATGCAGGCGCCGGCCGCGCTCGTGGCGCTCCTGGTCGGCTTTGCCCTGCTTTGGCTCGCTAGGCCTCCCGAGCCCCGGATCGGGATCGTCACGCGTCGGTGAACGGGCTGCGACGCGGCATCCTGTGCAGAGGCCGTTTCGATGCTTACATAAGGCGTCGAGTTGAACGGAACGGAGCCGACGATGTTCTCCCTGCGCAAGAAGACTTCACTGCCGACCGCGGCCGAAGCGCTGCCCGGGCGCGCCGCGGCGATCCCCACCGCCGAAACCCATTTCGTCAACGGCCATCGCCTCGCTGGCCCTTATCCGGAAGGCCTGCGCCAGGCCGTGTTCGGGCTCGGCTGCTTCTGGGGCGCGGAACGGAAGTTCTGGCAGATGGGTGACGGCGTCTGGGTGACGGCCGTCGGCTATGCCGGCGGCGAGACCCCGAACCCGACCTATGAGGAGGTCTGCAGCGGCATGACCGGCCACACCGAGGTCGTGCTCGTCGTCTACGATCCGGCCAAGATCTCCTATGAGGATCTGCTCAAGGCCTTCTGGGAGAATCACGACCCGACCCAGGGCATGCGCCAGGGCAATGACATCGGCACGCAGTACCGTTCGGCGATCTATGTCTTCGACGACGCGCAGCGTGCGGCGGCGGAACGCTCCCGCGACGAATACGTGAAGGCGCTGGCGGCGAATGGCTACGGGCCGATCACCACCGAGATCCGCGAGGCGCCGCCCTTCTATTTCGCAGAGGACTACCACCAGCAATATCTCGCCAAGAATCCGGCCGGCTATTGCGGCCTGGGCGGAACGGGCGTCGCCTGCCAGATCGGCCTTGGCGTCCACGCCTGAGGCGAAAGGATCGGAGTTCCGGGGAAGGGCGCTGTCAGCGGCGCCCTTTTTTGTCAGTTCTCTATATGTTCTTGCGCTGGGCTCGAAGCTCCGCTAGCGTTTCGCTGGGGAACGGGGTGGGCTGAGATGGTGACGCGGGTCGCGACGGTGGCGTTCGAGGGCATCGAGGCGCGGGCCGTCGACGTGCAGGTGCAGGTTTCCTCCGGCAGCGTCGCCTTCGTCCTCGTCGGCCTGCCCGACAAGGCCGTCGCCGAAAGCCGGGAGCGCGTCAGGGCGGCTCTCATCGCCTCGGGACTGGCCCTGCCGGCCAAGCGCATCACCGTCAACCTCGCGCCGGCCGATCTGCCGAAGGAAGGCAGCCATTACGACCTGCCGATCGCGCTCGCCGTGATGGCGGCCATCGGCGCGCTCCCGCCGGATGCCCTGGCCGGCTACACCGTGCTCGGCGAGCTCGCTCTCGACGGCTCGATCGCGGCCGTCGCCGGCGTGCTGCCCGCCGCGATCGCGGCCTATGATCGCGGGCAGGGGCTGATCTGCCCGGCTTCGACCGGCCCGGAGGCGGCCTGGGCGGCGGCCGATATCGACATCCTGGCGCCGCGCTCGCTGATCCAGCTCGCCAATCATTTCAAGGGCACGCAGGTGATGGCGCGACCCGAGCCGGCCGTGGCGCGCCAGAGCGGGGCCTTGCCCGATCTCGCCGACATCAAGGGCCAGGAGAGCGCGAAGCGCGTGCTCGAGATCGCGGCGGCCGGCGGCCATAATCTCCTTAGGTTATGCTACATTAATTGGAGACTCGAATGGGATGGCGCGTAGACCAGCACTACGACGATGCGCGAGAGGAGGAGTATTGCGCATGGCTCCATTCCCTGTCTTGGAAAGACAGGCTTCATTGGCGCTTTGCTCAAGGTATCCGTTTATGTGTCGCCTTCGGAGCTGCCGCTGCGATTGGCTATGTATGGTTGAGGGGCTAGGGAATCTTGATTGAGACGAGCGATAAGCAGCGCCAAGTCGCGATCTTTGTGGCGGAAACCGCAGCGCCAGCCGATCTCGACGCGATCCGGGTTTGGGCGATCAAGCTCCTTGAGATTCGATCAGCGCCACTGAGCAAGCTGGAGAAGGCGAAGGCCGCGGTGTCTTTGACCGCATCGAGCAAGGTGGTCTGGCCGGTCGCCAAGATGGTGGCGAAAGAGGCCAAAAGAATCGGCTGGGACGACCGCAGCAAAACCGCCAAGCTAGGACTCGGTGGCGCTGCGATCGGAGCGGCGGTCTTCGGTGGCAAAGGAGCCGGTATCGCCGCGCTCGGGACCGCGATTGGTGTGCCCCTGTGGGTGGTGCTCGGGGCTGGCGCCGCCTTCGCCAATCTGTTGATCGAGGAGATTGGCAGACGCAAGTCGCCGGTCGAGGGTGCGACCTACACCGTAATCGATGCGAAGCGCATGGATCCAAAATAGCAGCCAGCGCAGGGGTGCTGTCGCGAAGGATATGAATTGGGCCATTCCAGAGGTCAGACCCACGAAACGAGGCCGTAGGAAGCCCGCTGGACGCAAAGTCTGAGGTGGGTGGGGTGATCTATCATGGATTTCAGAAGCCCGGCGGCCGGGGCGCGACGTCGGCGTCGTCTTTCCCTTCGGCCGCATTCGCAGCGGCTAGCTTCGCCCGCAGCGCGGCGGCGGCCTCGGCTTCCGCAGCGGCTTTGTCCGCCTTCGCTTCTGATCGCCATGAGGTCACGACGTCGACGTCGGATGCGCCCGGCCGAACGGCGAGAGCGAGCCGCCAAGCATGCCCCGAGCCGATGAGGCCGATCGCCCAGGCCAGTGTATCGGGATCACTGATGCGGGCCATCAGAGCCGCCCGCGCAGCATCGTGCGCAGCCGGACGGCGAAGATCCCGAAAGATTCGGTTCAGCGACGGTGCCGCGCGATATCGACCGTGAAGCAAACGCCCATGTGCCCGAGGCCGCAGCGGCCCCGGCACGCCCAGTTCCCGCTGCGTCGGCTGATATGAACTCAGCTCCGGGCCCGGAGCGGGACGAGCCCGGAACGGTGCCATCACCAGCGAGGTCATCAAGGACGTCAACCAGGACACGGCGAAAGCGATCTCTCCGCGAAGCGGTGAGAAAGGCCCTACGCCGGTACGGGCTCGCTCCCGGGCATGGCGTCCGCGAATGCCCGCGACTTCGATGCATGAACGTTGCCTCATCGCCCAAACCTCCTGCCCATATCCAACGCCGGTGGCGCGGGCCGCAGCGCCGCGAGTTCTTGTCGCGCCTGGTCGCGCTCGCGCGCCGTTGTCAGGACGGACTCCGTGGCCGCCTGCGCCCGTCGCTCAGCTTCGCGACGTCGCGCCGCTTCCTCAAGCGCGCGGCGCGCGGCATCATCGGCTCGCGCTCGCTCGCGCGCGACCTCCCGCGCCGCTTCGAGGCGCGCCGCGGCAGCGATCGACGATTTCCGCAAGCCATCGAGGAAGCTCCGAAGCCGAGAGCCCCACGAAGATATTCGTGACGCCTGCTGAGCCGCCTTGGCGATGATCCGCTCCGCTTCGCCGCCGGCACGAGCCAGTGTCGCGGAGGCCTTCTGCTCACGGACTTCGGCGGCAGCCTGGAGGGCCTTCGCGGCCATCTCCTGATGGCCGGCGCGATCGAGGGCCGTGGATGCCTCTCTCTCCTTGTCGACGGCGGCGTCATGGAGGGCTTTCGCGGATTCGGTTCGGGCCTGGGCATCGGTGATGGCGGCTTTCACCTTCGCTGCCTGCTCGCGGCTTTTCCGATCGATGAGCACGGCCTGATCAAGAGCCATTTTGGTCGAACGCGCAGCCATTCGTTCGGCCTGCCACTGCTCCCGGGTCAAACGGCGGCGGCCAGGTCCCAGACGAGCGAGCCCGGAAGGCAATCCCACCTTCACCCAATAGGAGTCCTGCCATTCGCGCATTGCCTGCCGGTACGCCGCATCGCCACGACGATTCAGAGCCTTCGGATCCTCTCCTTCGGCCGGGCCTGCCGAAGTGACGGCTCGCTTTGCGGCCGTTCCGGGATGAAGCCCGGCAGCCTTCAAGTCGGAGGGGAGAACATAGGCATGGAGATGGGCATAGGATTCGTCGACGTGCCGGACGACCGACAGAAGCCGCTCGCCGTATTGCTCACGGAGCCAAGTCACGGAGCGCTTCTCCCATGCGCGGACCTCGGCGGCCAAGGCGGGATCGGAACGCACGGACTCCGTCAAAGCGGGATGCGACGTCACCACGGTCAACAAGGTCTTCTGATCCTTGCTGATCGCCCGAAGCCTTCCATTCGACAACGTTACCTTGGCGGTCGAGCAGGCTTCATCGTGAAGGCGACGAACCTCGGAGAGGGCGATGCCATGGACAAGCTCGGGTGGCGTCGGCGTCGCGACATGCGGGCAGGCATCGGGTTCGCGGGTTGCTTCGGCCAGCACCCAGTTCACCGACCTGCCTTTGGCGTCGGGTTTCCGTCCATAGACCTCAAGATGGGCGAACTGAAAGCCACTCATGCCGGGAAGGCTGAGCTCACGAGGCTGCCGGCGCCAGATGTTAGTGACCGACTACCACCATTGCATGGTGTCGGCGCTTCCGCGGGACGCTCCGCGGGCCCTTCGGGAACTCTCCGAGGGCGCTCCCGCGGGGATCCCGGAACGGGGAGAACGAAAGAGACGTCGCGAGGGACGCATCCTATCGCTTCCCTCGCTCTGTTGGCTACGTCGCACGTCCGTTCGGCCGCTGACTTGGCGACCTACTGAATTCGGATGGAACGACGTTGCCGATTTGCCAAGGTCCTCTAGATTCGGTCGGCGGCTACAAGGGATTCGGATCGTGAAACGCGCTCTTTCAATCGCGGCCCTAGCGGCCGCAGTCTCTAGTCCTGTTCAGGGCGAAGAGTTCAAGAAGCACCGTTTCCTACAGGCCTATATTTCCTGTTTCGCTTGGTCGCAAAGCCGCGAGAAGTTACCAGTCCTGCACGAGGAAATATCGCGTTGGATCGTCGAGAGCATGCGCGGCGCTTCCCCAGATAGGTTTGCGCACCTGAATGACACGGTCCTGATCGTAGCGACCGCTCTCGAATGTGCTGAGAGGCCGGGCGAGGCGCTCGACAAGGCCGTGTTTACAGCAGCCCTATCGGTACCTCGTCCGCGGAAATGAGCACGCGCTGAGCCAGCGGGATTCGAACGCGAGACGACGCCTACCCACCTAACGTTAGGCTGCCCTGAGGATTTCGGCTTCGGTCAATATGATGCCGGGATAGGCGGCGGCGTCCGCGGCGATCGCGCGCCGGATCGCCGCAATCGTACCCGCACCGGTCGAGGATCTGACGACCAACAGGACCCGGCGAATAGCCATCAATCGATCGACCTCGGCCGACGCCTTCCGCTCCGCAGGAGATATCGAAGGCGAGGGGGCTGGCCGGGATGGATCGCGACGGAGGAATGCGTCGTCACCCGGCCGGTCTTCTGCTCCGGCTTCCAGGGCCCATGCGCGGACCTCCTGCCAGCCGATGTATTCGGGTTTCATGCCCTCGACCTCAACGAGGTGGACCGAAGACTCGATCCGGGCGAAGAGCTCGCCAACACGTCCCCGGCCGACGAGCCGGTTCCAGGTTGGCGTCTCGATCGTATCGATGCGCTCGTCCTCAAGAAGTTGGCGCAAGCCGGGCTTCTCATCATCGGTGGCGGGCGCGATGCCCAGCTTCTTCGCGAGGTGGGAGGAGATGACGCCGAGCCGAATCCCCTTCATCGCGGCGGCGTATTCAAGCCAAAGCTCGCGGCATCGAACGGGAGACACGCGTTCGAGGCCGGGGACGTTCACTCCCTCCATACTGGCCTTCGTCGCGAGCGCGAAGGGATGCACCGAGGTGGATTTCCCCTTTCGGGACTTCTTGACCCAGCCGTGCGCCAGCTCCGAAGCGATCTTGCCGCAGTATCTCGCGGCCTTCTCTGCATCCACACACTCCTCCGCATCCTGGGCGGACCAGGTGCCGGACAGGCCGTGTTCCGGAAGGCGTGCCAGGAAGCGCCGGATCAGTAACTCGCAGGCTGCACGGGCGCGTTCGGAATCGCGATGATTGAAGAAAACCAGGTAGTGGCCATGAAGGCCCCAGCCGGTGACGGGGCTCCATGGTGCCTCGATGACGCCCGAGATTCCCAGCACGCCCGCCCGCGCAGATGGCTTTGTCCAACCCGAGCCCTGCCGGGCTTCCCGGAAGGCGTCCTGGAACCCCTCGCGCATCTCCGCAAGAGGCTGATCCTTGACCCTGCGGACGGTCGGCGTGACGAACCAGACCGATCCTCCCTGCTCGACGCAGGCCTGGGTAGCGCGGGTCAAACGCTCCTGAATCTCGAAAGCGCGGCGGGGAGCGCAGGTCGGGCAGAGGACAGCGGAATCGCAGCGGTATACGCCCGTGGCGTACGCGCGCCCTTCCTCGGACAGATGGACGGCAACGTCGTCGACTTCGTGTCCCGCGCGACCGCAACCACATACGGCGGGGCCCTTGGTTCCGTCCGCGGGGCGAAGCATCCGGGCAATCCCATGACGAAGATCGTAGCGACCCCTGGTCGTCGTGAGAGGGCAGTCAGCGACATCATCCTGTCCCTCCCGTTCCTCCTCATCCTGAGAGGTGGAGGGAAACGTAGCTCCTCTACTGACAAGGCGGCCCGCCCGGGCCGCGGCGACGTCGCCCCTTGCGCCGGCCGAAGGCGTGGCCTCGTGAAGCGGGATCGCGACGTCCGCGAGAGGTTGTCCATCGAACAGACGAAAGACCGACGCCGCACGATCCTCGGCCGCCCGTGCTCCCACAGCCGGGCCGCGCGCCAGGACGTCCGCCTGGAGGCGGGCGCCCAGACCGCCCGAGGTCAGGCGGTAAGCGGTGTCGTCAACAAATTTTGCTTTGGGGGTAGAGAGGGGCGTCGGCTGGCTGGCAGGGTATGCCAGCCTGGGGATCACCCGTCAGAGCGACGGGCAGGATTGCTATGCGCGATGCCGGCGATCACTATTGACCTCGTTCACACGCCCCTCCGAGAGCGCCTGCCAGCGCGAAGACCGGAGGGGCCTTCGTTTTCAAGGCTGCCTGTCGGCCGTGCATAGGCCAAACGCCGATAGCCGATCGGGCGAACCTTTGAGAGCCCGGAAGCCCGATTTCTCAGCTCAACTTTCATGCGGATATTCCGAAGCCCCACCCATGAAGTGAGGCACCCACATGAAAGACCTATTCCCTTACGATGTAGATGAGCCCGACCTCTTCGGGGACTGGCTACCGCATCTAGTCATGCGCAGTCGCGAACTTGTATCCGCCGAAGAAGGCGCACACGACGCCCAGCGCTATTGCCCAACCATCCGAAAGGAAAACAGACAACGGGTGGAATGTGTAGAAGAACAAATCGCTGAGATTCGTGCCGAGGACGAAGACAACGGCCGCTGCTCCTAAACCGCAGAATATAACCCGTAGAGCTTCCTTCCGACTCCACGGTCTATTCAGCCATTTCATCGCCACTCCTCCGCCATGGCAGCTATGCAGTCTGCAAAGCTATCTGAACCGGGGGTGGAATGCCACACCACCCCCGGCCCAAGGGCCTCTGCTCCGGCCCCCTCCAGGGGGCCTCACGCCCTCGCGGGGGCGACGTCGGTTGCGCCCGGCTCGTGCCGGCTGCGCCGGCACTCCCCGGCCGCGGGATGAACACCACGCCATCCTGCCGAGTGTACTGAAGCTGATCAGGCCAAGCGCTACGATATTGAAGTCTCCGCGCTCGGCCAGATCTCCGTTGGTGGATTCAAGAACGAGCCGGTGTTCGTCCATTCCGGCGAAGAGGCCGCAGAAGGGATTGCCGGGGTGAAGAGTTCGGAATGTCGGCATTCACCTCGCGAGTTGGTGTCGGGGCAGGCATTGCCGACGGTTGTTGCGTAAGCCTTTTGCCGAAGACGGTGACCGGTTCTGGGCCGCTGTCCCATTCGTCCTCGGCTTCCATTCCCTGAGGATCGCCATCGAGCCACAAGCGCCACCTCTGGGCCTGCCCGGCACCTACGATCCACGGGACTTCTTGGGGAGAGACGTTCGGTTGTGGCGACAAGATCGCGAGGGCCCCGAGTTCCGGATCGCAACGAATCTCGTGAACGAGATTCCGAAGCTGCTCCGCCAGCCTTACCCGGATCGCGGTTCGCTGCTCTCCATCGGCCTCGTCCATCTTCGCCGACAGATCGATCGCATCGGCGAGTCGAGTTTGGATCCCGGGATCTGCCGCAGCCTTTGCAGCTTCCTTCTCCGCTGCGGACAGGTCTTTTCGAATTGCCTTGATCTCGTCCACCACTGACTTGAAACGGGCAGTGGCGGCATCGTCGCCGGACTCGACGATGGCCAAGAGACGATCACGTCGCCGCTCCGCATCAGCGAGCCGTGACCGCAGCGTCTCAATTTGACCGCCGGTGGAGTGGCCAGGATCGCCGGTCAAGATCGACTGCGCGTCCAGATACGACAGACCGCGGAGCAAGCGCGCCTCCAAGTCTTCGACACGCCAACGGACGTCGTTTTCGCAACCAGCCTTCCGCATCGAAGTCGAACAGGCCAGATAGAGGCCGCCCTTCGGCGCAGGGCCCTTGTTGAGCAGGTGCATGGCACCACGGCAGCGCGAGCATCGTCCGAGACCGAGGAGGAGGTGCGCGATGCCCTTCCCGCGGCGCCCACCACGGCCTCGAGAACCATCACTGACGCGCCGCCCTTCCAGCGCCCGTTGTGCGCGCCAGAAGACGTCTTCATCGATTACCGCAGGGTAATAGGCTTTGATGGGATCGCCTTCGGGTTTCCATGAGCCTGCTCGATGCGAGCCGGTATGGGGTTGATATTCGCCGAGCACTGTCGGAGAGGTCAGGACGCGGCGGACGGTGGATGTTTGCCAGCCGCTCGGCGAGGGGCGCTGGGATTTCTTTGAGCCGCGGAACACGGGCACACCGTCCAGATTGAGGCGCGCGACGATTGCACGCTGACCGTACCCCGCGACGGCCAAGCTAAAGATTTGCCGGACGATCTCGGCGCGTTCCGGAATCACCTCATAACGACCATTCATCAGCCGCAGCCAGGACGGACACCGATGCCCGATCGGCTTGCCATCCTCTCTTGCGGCCTGCCTCTTCTTGCCCCACGCTTCGCCTACTCGAAACGATTTCGTGCGGGACTCTTCGTGCGCCCGCGCCATTGCGCAGAGCGATACGATCAAGGGGCTGAAATCCCGTTCGATCCGAGCGGAGGAATACTCCTGTCCGTCCTCCATCGTCACGATCACGATGCCAGCGTTGATCAGGTCGAGAAACCGTGGCAGGGCGACGTTTACGTTTTCCCGGCTCAGCCGATCCAAGCTCTCAACGAGCAGCAAGGACCCGCGCTCGATCTTCGCGGATTTGACGAGATGGAGGAAGGAGCCGAGCGCGCTACCGACTTCTGCATTGCTCCCGCGATACGCGCTGACGCCTTCGTCCCGAAGCGTCTCGTCCAAGACGAGGCCCCGTTCGGCGCACCACTTCTCTGCCTTCGCAACTTGGCGGCGCAGGCTGTCTCCGCGAGCCTGTTCCGCAGATGAGAATCGAATGTAGGAATAAGCCTTTGGCATGATGCCTCCCCGATCGCCGGGCACCTTAGCCAAGCAGGCATTAATGTATCATAACCTGGTGATGAACGGCCCGCCCGGCGCCGGCAAGTCGATGTTGGCGAGCCGCCTGCCTTCGATCCTGCCGCCGCTGACGCCACGCGAGCTTCTGGAGGTCTCGATGGTGCTCTCCGTCGGCGGACATCTCGCCGGCGGTGCCTTGACCGATCGACGACCTTTCCGCGCGCCGCATCACTCGGCCTCGATGGCGGCGCTTGTCGGCGGCGGGTTGCAGGCGAAGCCCGGCGAGATCTCGCTCGCCCATCACGGCGTGCTTTTTCTCGACGAACTGCCCGAGTTCCAGCCGCAGGTGCTCGATGCGCTGCGCCAGCCGATGGAGACCGGCGACGTGCTGATCTCGCGGGCCAACCATCGTGCCGTCTATCCCGCGCGCTTCCAGCTCGTCGCGGCGATGAATCCTTGCCGCTGCGGCAAGGCGACGGAGCCGGGCTATGCCTGCCGGCGCCAGCCGAACGAGCGCTGCATGGCGCAGTACCAGGCCCGGATTTCCGGCCCGCTGCTCGACCGGATCGACATCGCGATCGACGTGCCGGCAGTCACCGCCGCCGACCTCATCCTGCCGGCCGCCAGCGAGGGCTCCGCCGAGGTGGCGGCGCGCGTCGCGGCGGCGAGGGCGCTCCAGGGCGCCCGCTTCGAGGCGCTCGGGCTTGGCCGCGTCACCACCAATGCCGCCTGCCCGGGACCGGTGCTGGAGGAGATCGCCCGTCCCGACAATGCCGGCCTTGCCCTGCTGAGGGATGCGGCCGAGGCGCTGCGGCTCACCGCCCGTGCCTATCACCGCGTGCTGAAGGTCGCGCGCACGCTCGCCGATCTGGACGGCGAAGCGAAGGTCGGCCGGCTGCATCTCGCCGAGGCGCTGTCCTATCGCACGCGCGGCGGGGAGCTGGCGCAGGCGGCGTAGAGAAAGCCCGGTCCTGCGGTTTTCGGAAAAAGCCGGGCTGCCCCGCAAGCCCCTCAGGGTTAAGCTTTGCTTGAAAGCTGACGGCAAAATCGTGCTTTCCTCAAGCGGCTTTTTTCAGGGCGGCGGCCTTAGACGGGGAGCATGGCTCTCTCGTCCTGGACATGGTTCGTCATCGCTGCCGCCGTCATCGTCGCCCTGCTGGGAGCGGGCGGCATCCTCGCGCTGAGGCAGCTGGCGCGCACACGCCGCCAGCTTGCATCGCTCACCCATGAGGTCGAGACGCTGAACGACCAGCTCTGGACGCTGGCCGACAGCGAGCAGCGCTATCGCAGCCTGGTCGAGGCTCAGGGCGATTTCATCGTCCAGCGCGACGGGGCCCGCATCATCTACGCGAATACCGCCTATGCCGCGCTGTTCGGCGCCGAAGAGAACGATCTCGTCGGCAGCGAGGCGCAATTGCCGCAGCTCGCCTCGCGGGCGCTGCGGACCCTCGACGGCGGAGCCCGCAGTTTCGACGAATGCCTCGCGACCTATGTCGGGGAGCGCTGGATCGCCTGGATCGAGACGGCGGTTCCAGGCCCAGGCGGCCGTACCCTGATCCAGCGCGTCGGCCGCGACATCTCCGCCCGTATCGCCGATGAGGACGCGCTGGTCGAGGCGCGCGCCCGGGCCGAGGCCGCCAATGAGGCGAAGTCGCGCTTCCTCGCCACGGTGAGCCACGAATTCCGCACGCCGCTGAACGGCATCCTCGGCATGTCCGATCTGCTGGCCGATACCGGCCTCGATGGCGAGCAGTCGACCTATGTCCAGGCCCTGCGCATCTCCGGCGAGGCGCTGCTCGCCCTCGTCGACGACATCCTCGACTTCGCCAAGGTGGAAGCTGGCCGGCTGGAGCTCGTCGAGGAACCCTTCGATGTCGTCCAGCTGGTCGAGACGGTCTCCGAGCTGATGGCGCCCCGGGCCCAGGCCAAGGGAATCGAGCTTGCGGCTTATATCGCGCCGGAACTGCCGGCGCAGCTCGTCGGCGATCGCGACCGCCTGCGGCAGATCCTGCTCAATCTGGTCGGCAACGCCGTCAAGTTCACCGATGCCGGCGGCGTCGGCCTGAGCGTGCGGCGGGTGGGGAGAATGGTCGAGATCCTGGTCTCCGATACCGGGCCCGGCATTCCGGCCGACAGGCTCGAGGTCATTTTCGGGGAGTTCGAGCAACTGGACCATGGCCCCGGAATCCGCCATGCCGGTACCGGCCTCGGCCTCGCCATCGTGCGGCGGCTGGTCGGGCTGATGGATGGCGAGGTCCGGGCGGAGAGCCGCCTCGGCGAGGGCGCGAGCTTCCGCGTGATCCTGCCGCTGGCCGCGGCGCCGGGCGCCGAGACGGTGCCGATCCCGCATTGGCCGGAGCAGCATGTCCTGCTCGCTTCTCCTGCGCCCTTCGCGGCGCGCTTCCTCTGGGAGTCGATCCGGGCCACGGGGGCGGCGGTCTCCGTCGCGGCCTCCGTGGAGGCGGCACGGGCGACCCTTGCCGGCGAACGCCCGGTGACCGCGGTGCTGATCGACCATGCGCTCGGCGACGGCGCGGCGAAGGAGCTGGCGGAAACGGTGCGGGAGGCGGGCATCCGCGATTGCCTGATCCTGCTGTCGTCGCTGGCACGGCGCCAGTTCGGCTCGCCGCAGGCCGCGGGATTCTCGGGCTTCCTCATCAAGCCCGTCCGCGCCCGCTCGCTCTATGAGCGGCTGGGTACGCGCTTTCCCCAAATCTTGCCGGCTACAGGCAAGAGCCAGGCCGCCAGATCGCCGGTGCGCAAGCCCCTCAACATCCTCGTCGCGGAGGATAACGAGATCAATGCGCTGCTGCTGACGCGGACGCTGGAGCGTCTCGGCTCCTCGGTCATCTGGGTCCGCGACGGGCGCGAGGCCCTGCAGCGGATCGAGGCCAGCCTCGCCGGCGCGGCAGCGCCGCTCGATCTCGCGCTTCTCGATATCCGCATGCCGGTGATGACCGGGCTGGACTGCGCCCGTGCCGTGCGGACGCTGGAAGCGGAGCGTGGCCGCATCCGGCGCTTGCCGCTGCTGGCCGTCACGGCCAATGTTTCGGCGGCGGATCGCGAGGCCGCGCTCGCCGCGGGAATGGATGATTGTCTCGCCAAACCGCTCGAGCGCGCGGCGCTGTTGCGCTGGCTCGATCACCTCGGCAAGGAGGCCTCGCGGACATTGTCGGCTTGACGGGCGTCACCGCTTCGACGCAGTTTTGTCGCGAAGTTGTAAGATGCGCGGAGCAAGCCTTCCCGGATGCCGGAAGCGGCTTAGAGGGTGAGACAGGCGATGGCATTGCACGTTTCTGAGCGATCGAACGCGCTGCCGGCCCGGTTTTCCGCCGGCAATCCCCTGCTTTCGCGCCTCGCTCCGATGATGCTCATCACGGGCGGGGCGATGCGCCGTTACGGATTGGAAGCCGGCGAATCAGCGCCGCTTTCGGGGAGCCTGGGTCGGCTCGGCTCGCTCGAAGTCCGGCTGGCGCGCGGCCCCCGCGAGATCTGGCGCGCGCAGCGGCTGCGCTACCGCGTCTTCTACCAGGAAATGTCGGCGAAGCCCGATGTGATCGCCCGCATGTTCCGCCGCGATGCCGACCGCTTCGACAAGGCCTGCGATCATCTGCTCGTCATCGATCACGCGGCGAAGGGCCGTTTCGGCGGTATCAAGCCGAAGGTCGTCGGCACCTACCGCCTGATGCGGCAGAGCGCGGCGAATCGGCTGGGCGGCTTCTATACGCAAAGCGAGTTCGATCTCGCGCCCCTGCTGGCACGCCATCCCGGCCAGCGCTTCCTCGAGCTCGGCCGCTCCTGCGTGCTGCAGCCTTACCGCAACAAACGCACCGTCGAGCTGCTCTGGTCCGGTATCTGGGCCTATCTGGAGCATCACCGCATCGACGCCATGTTCGGCTGCGCCTCCTTCGACGGCACCGACCCTGACGCGCTCGCCTTGCCGCTGAGCTTCCTGCACCACCATGCCCGCTCGCAGGGCGAATGGAGTGCTGAGGCGCATCCCGAGCATCTCGTCGGCATGGACCGGCTGCCCGCGGAGATGGTCGACTACAAGCTCGCGCTGAAGCAGATGCCGCCGCTGATCAAGGGCTATCTCAGGCTCGGCGCCCGCTTCGGCTCCGGCGCGGTCATCGACCGCCAGTTCGGAACGACCGACGTGCTCGTCGTGCTGCCCGTCTCGGCGATCGACAGGCGCTATGCCCAGTATTACGGCGGCGAGAACTCGCGCTACGCCGCCTGACGGCCGTTCATTCGCCGGCTGCGGCCAGCGCCTTCAACGCTTCGCGATAGGTCGGATAGCGGAAGGCGTAGCCGAGTTCCCGCTTCACCAGCGCATTCGAGACCCGCTTGTTCTCGCCGTAGAAGCTCGCCGCCATCGGTGAGAGCTTCGCTTCGCCGAAAGGGATTTCGGGCGGCGGCTCCAGCCCCGTCACGCCCGCGGCGAAGCTGACGACATCCTGCGGCGGAGCCGGCTCATCATCGGTCGCGTTGTAGATCGCGCCGTTGCGCGGCTGCGCCAGCGACGCCATCAGGATGCCGGCGATGTCGTCGACATGGATGCGGTTGAAGACCTGTCCCGGCTTGACGAGCCGCGTCGCCTTGCCCTCGCGCAATTTGGCGATGGGGTTGCGGCCGGGCCCGTAGATGCCGGAAAGGCGGAAGATCTGCACGGCCTTGCCGCTGCCGCGCCCCAGCGCCAGCCAGTCCTCCTCGATCGCGACGCGCAGCCTGTTGCGGGCATTGCCTGGATTCACCGGCTGGCTTTCGTCAATCCAGGCGCCGCCCTGGTCGCCATAGACGCCGATGGTCGAGAGATAGCCGATCCAGCGCAGCGCCGGCGCGGTGGCGAGTTCGTTGCGCAGCCTTTGCAGCACGGGGTCGCCATCCTCGCCCGGCTGGACCGAGACGAGCACGGCTTCGGCCTCCGCCACGGCCTTGGCGAGCGGGGACGAGACTGCGAAGCCGCCGAAGACCAGCGTGCGGATGCCTTCGCGGCTGAGCTCCGCGGCCCGCTCGGCCGAGCGGGAGGTGCCGGTCACTTCCCAGCCGCGAGCGAGCGCGGCGCGCGCGAAGAAGCCGGCCGAATAGCCGAGGCCGAGGATCAGCAGTTTCATGCGGCGTCTTCCGTCTGTGGGAGCAGGGCGGCCCATTCGGCCTGCACCTGATGGTCGGTTTCCGTGCGCAGGCTCGTCGGCGCCAAGAGTGCGGCCTGCGCCGGATCGAGGCGGCCGAGCGCCCAGACCGCCATCGCACGCACCAGCGGGGAGGGCGCGTCGAGATGCACAAGGGCGCTGGCGGCCAGCTCCGGCCGGCCGCTATTGCCGATCGCGATCAGCACGTTGCGCAGGAAGCGGTCGCGCCCGGTCCGCTTCACCGGCGTGCCGGCGAAGAGCGTGCGGAAGGCCGCATCGTCGAGGCCGGCGAGCTCGGCCAGGGACAGCCCGTCGAGCTCGTCCTTCAGGGCGAGGCGGGTTTCCTGCGCGCTTTCGGCGAACTTGTTCCAGGGGCAGACAGCGAGACAGTCGTCGCAGCCGAAGATGCGGTTGCCGATGCCGCTGCGCAGCTCCGCATCGATATGGCCGGGATGCTCGATGGTGAGATAGGCGATGCAGCGGCGCGCATCGAGCTGGTAAGGCGCCGGGAAGGCCGCGGTCGGGCAGATGTCGAGGCAGCGCCGGCAGGAGCCGCAATGGTCGCGCTCGGGCTCGTCGGCCGGCAATTCAGCCGTGGTGTAGATCGCGCCGAGCAGCAGCCAGGATCCGTGCTCGCGCGAGACGAGCACGGTGTGCTTGCCCTGCCAGCCGAGCCCGGCCGCCTGCGCCAGCGGCTTCTCCATGACCGGGGCGGTATCGACGAAGACCTTGACGTCGCCGCCGCCGCGCGCCGCGAGCAGCCCGGCCACGCTCTTGAGCTTACCCTTGATGACGTCGTGATAGTCGTGCCGGCGGGCATAGAGGGAGATCGCGCCCTTGTCGGGGTGGGCGAGCATGGCGAGCGGGTCGCCCTCGCCGGCATAGTTCATCCCGAGCATGATGACGGAACGGACCTCGCTCCACAGCGCCCGCGGATCGGCGCGCTGGGCGGTGCGCTCGTCCATCCAGGCCATGTCGCCGTGATAGCCGGCCTCCAGCCAGGCCTTGAGCCGGCCCGGCGCGAGCGGAATCGCATCGGCCGCCGCGACGCGCATCGCGGCGAAGCCCTCGGTGCGGGCGCGCGCGGCAATAGCGCGCTTCAGCGCCTCGCCGCTCAGAAGTCCAGATTGTCGTAATGGGCGCTCGGAGCCATGCCCGGCACCCGGTCGCTCAGCAGCGGCCGGAAGCTCGGCCGCGATTTGATTCGGGCGTACCATGCGCGCGCCGTCTCGTCCTCTTCCCAGGGCACGTCACCGAGATAGTCGACGCAGGAAAGATGCGCCGCCGCGGCGAGGTCCGCATAGCTCAGCCCGGCGCCCGCCAGCCAGTTCCGCTTGGCGAGCAGCCAGGAGATATAGCGCAGATGATAGCGCACATTGGAGCGCGCCGCGCGGATCGCGCCCATTTCCGGCGGCCCGCCGCCTTCGTCGCGGCTCATGAAGCGCTTCATCACCTTTTCGAGCACCAGCGGCCCGGTGATCTCGTCATGGAACTTCAGGTTGAACCAGTCGAGCAGCCGGCGCACCTCGACGCGCTCGCCCGGCCCCTCCGGCAGGAGCCGACGGTCGCCGAGCGCGAGCCCGCGCGTCTCGTCGAGATATTCGGCGATCGGCCCGGCGCCGGGCACGGCCAGGCCGTTCTGCTCCTGGAAGACGGGCGTGGTCCCCGCCGTGTTGAGCTCGAGGAATTCCCGCCGCCTCTCCCAGACACGCTCCTCGACCAGCTCGGCCTCCATGCCGAATTCACCGAGCACGAGACGGATGAAGCGCGAATGCGGGCATAGCGGATAATGGTACAGCGTCGCCATGGCACTCATGAAGCCTTGAAGCGGGTCAAATGCGGCCGGAGCGGGGCGAGAGGCCAGAAAAATCCCCGCTATGCGTCCAGCGCCCGCTCATATCACGCCCGAAAAGCGCCACAAGCGCGGGGGAAGCGGATGCGGACGATTTGCCTGGGTTCATTGGCGAAGTGGTAACCAATTTGCAAAGAGCCGGGCGTAAGCCGGTAACGCATCGACCGAAGCCAGCCGGCGCGGATCCAAGTCGCACGAGGACGTTCTCCCATGCAGAATCTCATCGAAGCCTTCGTCCTCGGCATCGTCGAGGGCCTCACTGAGTTCCTGCCGGTCTCCTCGACGGGCCATCTCCTGCTGCTGGGCCACTTCCTCGGCTTCGAATCGAACGGCAAGACCTTCGAGGTCCTGATCCAGCTCGGCGCGATCCTGGCGATCCTGCTGGTCTATTTCCGCCGCCTGCTCGACATCGCGCTGCGCCTCCCGAGCGATCCTGCCGCCCGGCGCTTCGTCATCGGCGTGCTGGTCGCCTTCCTGCCCGCGGCCGTCATCGGCGCGCTCCTGCACGGCTTCATCAAGGGCGTGCTGTTCAATCCCCTGATCGTCTGCTGCGCACTGATCGCCGGCGGGCTTGTCCTGCTCGTGGTCGATGAGCTGGAGCTCCAGGAGAAATACACCGACGCGACCGCCTTCACGCTGCCGATGTATCTCAAGATCGGCTTCTTCCAGTGCCTCGCCATGATCCCCGGCGTCTCCCGCTCCGGCGCCACGATCGTCGGAGCGATGCTGCTCGGCGCCAGCAAGCGGGCGGCGGCCGAGTTCTCCTTCTTCCTCGCCATGCCGACCATGGCGGGCGCCTTCGCCTACGATCTCCTGAAAAGCTACAAGGACCTGACCTTCAACGACAGCATGCTGATCGTCATCGGCTTCGTCGCCGCTTTCTTCTCGGCGCTGATCGTGGTGCGCTCCTTCCTCGACTTCGTCTCGAAGCGCGGCTTCGCGGTCTTCGCCTGGTGGCGGATCATCGTCGGCTTGGTCGGGCTTGCCGGGCTCTGGATCGTCGGCTGATCGCACCCGCTTTTCGGTCGGGACGGCTTCAGATTTCAGATGGGATCCATGAGGTGATCCCATCTGAAATCATCCGGCTTTAGCCGGCCCGCGACGGATCCCCCAGCGGGGTGGCGACGGGCACGGAGGTCGCCGGGGCGGCGGCCGGGGCCGAGGTGAGCGAGGCGGTCTGCCGCTCTATCATGCGGTGGACGACGGGCGGGTTCGGCCCGCTGTGCAAGGCGCGTACGCGCTCCCCGATTTCGGCGTCGGCCTGCGTCACCCGCTGATTCTGCCGGACATATTCGACCCAGGTTGGGCTGTCGTAGCGCTCGAACCAGAGCGTCGGATCGGTCAGGTCGCGCAGCAGCGTCCAGTGGCGCGCGCCGTCGCGTCGGCGGATGCGGCGGCGCTCCGCCATGACGTTCAGGAAGGCGACGACGTCCTCCGGCCTGATGATGTATTCGACGGTGACGATCACCGGCCCGCTGCGTGGCTCGATATCGACCGCGACCTTGGGCTCGCGCCAGCGGCTGAGCGGATCGAGATTGAGTTCCTCCAGCGGCGGCAGCCTGTAGAGCAGGCCCAGGCTGGCGCCGATCAGCAGGGCGATGGCCGAAAGCTGCAGGCCCCGGTCCGTTCCGAACAGCAGCGCCGTGCGCCCCCAGGCCCAGCTGCCCATCGCCATGCCGCCGAAGGTGGCCATCTGGTAGATCGCCAGCGCCCGGCCCACGACCCAGCGCGGCGCCGAGAGCTGGACCGTGGCGTTGAAGGTCGAGAGCGCCAGCACCCAGCAGGCGCCGCAGACGAAGAGGCCGGGGATCGTCATCCAGATCGTCCGGCTGAAGGCCACCAGCAGGATACCGACCGCATAGGCGATGAAGGTCGAGCGGACCAAGGCTTCCGTGCTCATCACCCGGCGCAGGCGGGCGCTCATGAAGGCGCCGGCGACGGCGCCGGCCCCGAAGCCGCCGAGCAGGATGCCATAGGTTAGCGGCCCGCCGCGGATCAGGTCGCGCGCCACCAGCGGCAGCAGGGCAAGGCCGACGATCGCGCCGAAGCCGAAGGCGAAGGCGCGCAGGATCACCGCGCGGATGTTCGGCGACATCGCGACATAGCGCACGCCCGCGCCCATCGCGATGAACAGCGTTTCGCGCGGCAACACCCGCTCGACCTTGGGCGGTTGCCAGCGGGCGAGCACGGTGATCAGGCCGATATAGGAGAAGGCGTTGATCACGAAGGCGGCGACCGCGCCGGCCGCGGCGACGATGGCGCCGCCGATGGCGGGGCCGACGCTGCGCGCGATGTTGAAGGCGACGCTGTTCAGCGTCACCGCCGCCGGCACGTCGCGGCGCGGCACCATGTCCCCGACCGAGGATTGCCAGGCGGGGTTGTTGAGGGCCGTACCGCAGCCGATCAGGAAGGTGAAGCTCAGGAGCAGCCAGGGCGTGATAAGCCCGAGCCAGGCGCAGGCCGCGAGCCCGACAGAGACGGCCAGCATGAAGAACTGCGCGGTCAGCATGATCCGGCGTCGGTCGTAATTGTCGGAGATCGCCCCGGCCGCGAGCGAGAACAGCATCACCGGCAGCGTCGTCGAAGCCTGGACCAGCGCCACCATTTCCGCCGAGGGCGAGATCGAGGCCATCATCCAGGAAGCGCCGACCGCCTGGACGAGGCCGCCGAAATTGGAGGCGAGGCTGGCGAACCAGACGGCCCGGAAGATCGGTTGCCGCAGCGGGACGAAAGGCGAGGTGTCCGAACGCGCTATGCCCTCCGAAGCGAGTTCGGCTTCCGCCACATCGGCTGTCGGTTGGGCATGCAAATCATCAGGCATGGAATAGGGTTAGCATGAGGGCGCGCGGAGGAAACCGTTTTCGATTTCGAAAACGGCGAAACTGGGAAAGTTTTTGCGCAGGCCCGCGGGCGCCCTCTCAGGCCGTTGCCGGCAGCCGCGCCTGGCGCGGCGGACGGGGCTTGCGGGCGCGCCACGCCCGCGCCGCCACGACGGCGAGCCCGGCCAGTGCCACCCAATGCGCCGGCCTGATCGAGGCATAGTCCCAATAGGTCAGGATGTCGGCGTTGGCCTGGAAGACGAGCCAGGGCGAGACGCCGCTGGTGAGCGCATACCAGCCGGTTTCGAGCAGCGCCGTGGCGAGCCCGGCCAGCAAGGCGAGGCCGGCGAGGGCGGGCAGCGAAACCGGCAGCTTCCAGCGATAGAGACCGCGATAGAACAGCAGCAGGATGAACAGCCCGCTCATCAGCGCGGGCTCGGTCACGTCGATCTTGGACTGCAGCGCGAAATGCAGCAGCGCCAGCCCCGCGATCGGATAGACGAGGTTGTGCAGCCTCTGCCAGTTCTTGCCGAGCCGGCGGATCATCCCGTCCGTCGAGGTCGCGCCGAGCGCGCAAAGGCCCAGCAGCGCGACGAAGCCGATCGTCAGATAGAAGCGCTTGACGATCTCGGAGACGATCAGCCCCCAGTCGAAGGCCATGTCGATGCAATGGAGGCCGAGATGGCCGAGCGCATACGCCATCACCGAGAGCCCGAGCATGCGCCGGACCCCGATCAGCTTGCCCCAGTCCAGGAGCCGCCGGAGCGGCGAGATCGCGAGCGACAGCACAAGCAGCCTGACCGCCCAGATGCCCGTGCGGTGGATCGCCTCCGTCCAGGGCTTCGAGCCGAGCTGGCCCATCCAGGCGGCGTAGATGATCAGCGCGGCCGGCAGCAGGGTCAGCGCGAAAGCGGCGGCCCGCAGGCCCGAAAACCGGCCCTGCCGGTCGAGCCAGGGCAGCCACTCCCTCAGCCCGGCCTTCTTGCCGTTCGCAGCGTTCTTGCCGCTTGCAGGCTTTCTGTCGGCCCGACCTGTCCGCGCGGTCGTCCGCCCGGCGTCGCCATGGATGGCGACGCCCTGGACGGCTTCGGCCTCTGCGCGCAGCGGAGCTGTCACGACCGCTCTCCATCATGCGGGTTCACGCCCCCGACATAGCTGAAGCGTGGGGACATTGTCCCACACCTCTGCACACAAGGGCGTGAAGGCGCGCTGTCGAGCTCGGCCGGGCTGCTTCGCCTCTGCGTCAGGCCGCGTTCTTGATCGCCGGCGCGAGCTTGAGCCCCGAAGCATCCGCTCCGCGCGCCTCGCGGACCAGCCGCGTTCCGGCCTTCGTCGCCAGGAAATCGGCGAGCGCGGCATCCTCCTGCCGCACGAAGCCCTTGGCGGGCAGCTTGCCGGCGAGGAAGAGCTCGATCATGGCGACGCAGCCGGCGGCGGTGGTGAGCTGGATGGCGCCGAGCTCGTCATTGCCGTCATAGCGCAGCACCACGCTCTCCTCTTCCAGCCGGCCGGCGCGCTCGCCCACGCCGGTGACGAAGATCACGACGACATCCTTGCGGGTGAAAGGGGCGGAGTGGCTGAGGATGCGCCGCATCGTCTCGCGGTCATCGGCGAGATCGAGATCGCGCAGCAGGAGCTTCATGATCTCGGCATGGCCGGGATAGCGCAGCGTCTTGTAGCTCATGTTGCGGACCTTGCCGGCCAGCGTCTCGGTCAGCGTTCCCAGCCCGCCGGAGGTGTTGAAGGCCTCGTAGGCGACGCCGTCGATCATCACGCCTTCGATACCCTCGAGCGCCGGCACCAGCGTCGACTGGCCGTCGAAGACGATCTCGCAAGGGTTGCAGTATTCGTTGATCAACCCGTCGACCGACCAGGTGACGTTGTAGCGCAGCGCATTGGTCGGGTAGAGCGGCAGTGCCCCGACGCGCATCTTGATGGTGCGCACGCTGTCGAAGCGCGCCGCCATGTCGGCGCCGAGGATGCAGATGAAGCCGGGCGCCAGACCGCATTGCGGCACGAGCGCGACATCTGCGCTCCGGCCGAGTTCCTTGACATAGGCGGTGGTGGCGACGTCCTCGGTCAGGTCGAAATAATGAGTTTTCGTCTCGGCCGCGACCTTGGCGATGCCCTTGTTCAGGAAATAGGGGCAGGCGCTGACGACGATGTCGCGGTCGCGCAGGAAGGCACTGAGCGCCCTGAGATCGGCCGCATCGACCACTGCCGTGCCGAAGCGCTTGCCGGCGGCATGGGCGAGCTGGGCTTTCGAGGCATCGGCCAGCGTGACCTCATGGCCCTGCTCGGCCAGCATGCCGGCGATGATGGCGCCGATCTGGCCCGCGCCGAGTACGGCGATGCGCTGCTTCTGGAAGGTCATGACGATCCCCTGACATGGCCGGCCCCCAGCGGACCGTTCCTTGACGCCATGCTGGAGCGAAGGGCTGCGTCGTTTAACGGGCGGATCGTCGATATGACGGATTATGATTAGTCATATCGATGGATTATGATTGAAATCGAAGGGAAATGATCGCGCCGGTGGAGGCTGCCTCAGCGCTCGAACTTCCGCGCGAGAATCACCGAGGATGTCGTGCGGCGCACACCCTCCATCTCGGCGATCCAGTCGATCACCGCGTCGAGATCGCTCGCGGTCTCGCATTCGACCTTCACGGAGAGGTCGAAATGGCCGCTCAGCGTGTGGCATTGCACGATTTCCGGCCGCTTCTTCAGCGCTGCGACGACGCCGCCCTGCCGCTTGACCTCGAGCTCGATCATGACGAGCGCCGCGATCGTCGTGGCAGGCCGGGCGGCCTTGCCGAGGATGGTCGTGTAGCCGGCGATGACTCCGTCGCGCTCCAGCCGGGCCAGCCGCCCCTGGACGGTTGCACGCGAGACGCCGAGCATCCTGGCGATGTCCGAGAGGGGCAGGCGCGCATTCTCCGAGAGGATGCGGATCAGGTCTCGGTCTTTCGCCGCGTCGGATGGTCTTGCCATGCTGTCTCCGGTGCTTCGCAGGGCCGGCACCATGGCGGCAAAGGCCCGGCCCCGGCAAGCCGGGGAGGGCGGTTGTCATCATGCCGTCGAAAGACGTGCTGCAAGCGAGCGGAATGGAACCGCGCAGTCCGTGAAACGTTGTTGGGGGCGCCGGAAAAGGGCTTGCATCGCCGCAAGAATAGGAGTGCGATGCCGCTCGCGGCAGAGAAGCCTCGCTATGGAGACCGTCATGTTCAGGACTTTCGTTCTCGCATCCGCGTCAGCCCTTGCTTTGATGTCCTTCGCTGCGTCGCCGGCCTCGGCTCTGACGATGAAGGAATGCAGCGTCAAATATCAGGACGCCAAGAAGGCCAATACCCTGAAGGGCCAGAAGTGGAACGACTTCCGCAAGGCCCAGTGCGGCGACGATGACGCCGCCGATGACGAGGCCGCTGCGGCCATGCCGGCGGAGCCGGCAGCGCCCGCGACGGCCGCTGCCGCGACGACGGCCAAGCCGGCCGGCAAGGCCAAGCCCGCCGTGTTCCCGAAGGCGGTGTCGCAGAAATATTCGAGCGAGACGGCCGGAAAGGCCCGCCTGAAGACCTGCGTCGATCAGTACAACGCCAACAAGGCGGCGAACGCCAATGGCGATCTGAAATGGATCGAGAAGGGCGGCGGCTACTGGAGCCAGTGCAACACCAAGCTCAAGAGCTGATCCGGCCTCTGCCGGAATTCGGACGCCGCGCCGGCAGGCGCGGCGTTCGTCGTTTCAAAGCATCTGCGACGGCCGCGAGGCGGGATCCGACGGCTGCGTCGGTGCCGGGTTGCCGGGAGGCTCCCAACGCTAAAGCAGCACGGGGAGAGGAACCCGGATTCGGTATGGGAATGGCGAGCCCGGCCGGATGGAGCCGGCCGGGCGGAGGCTCTCGCCTCAGTCGACGACCCGGACGGCGCCCTTCGCGGCACTCGTCGTCGTCGCGGCATAGGCCTTGAGCGCGGTCGAGACCTTGCGCTTGCGCGGCGCGGCCGGCTTCCAGGCATCCTTGCCCCTGGCTTCCATCGCGGCGCGGCGGCGTGCGAGCTCCTCGTCGGAAACCTGCAGCGTGATGCTGCGGTTGGGGATGTCGATCGCGATGATGTCGCCGCTCTCGACCAAGCCGATCGCGCCGCCCTCGGCCGCTTCCGGCGAGACATGGCCGATCGAGAGGCCGGACGAGCCGCCCGAGAAGCGCCCGTCGGTGACCAGCGCGCAGGCTTTGCCCAGCCCCTTCGACTTCAGATAGCTCGTCGGATAGAGCATTTCCTGCATGCCGGGGCCGCCGCGCGGCCCCTCATAGCGGATCAGCACGATATCGCCTTCCTTGACCTTGCGGTTGAGGATGCCCTCGACCGCGGCGTCCTGGCTCTCGAAGATCACGGCCGGACCGGAGAACTTCAGGATCGAAGCATCGACGCCCGCCGTCTTCACGATGCAGCCGTCGAGCGCGATATTGCCGAACAGCACGGCGAGGCCGCCATCCTTGGAATAGGCATGCTCCGCGCTGCGGATGACGCCGGCCTTGCGGTCGGTGTCCAACTCCTCGAAGCGACGCTCCTGGCTGAAGGCGGTCTGGGTCGGCACGCCGCCGGGCGCCGCGCTATAGAACGAGCGCACCGCCTCGCTCGTCGTCTGCGTGATGTCCCAGCGCGCCAGCGCCTCGGCCATGGTGGTGGCGTGGACGGTCGGTAGCGAGGTGTCGATCAGCCCGGCGCGGTCGAGCTCGCCGAGGATCGCCATGATGCCGCCGGCGCGATGCACGTCTTCCATATGCACGTCGGCGACGGCGGGCGCGACCTTGCACAGCACCGGCACGCGCCGCGACAGCCGGTCGATATCGGCCATGGTGAAGTCGATCTCGGCCTCATGCGCTGCTGCCAGCAGGTGCAGCACCGTGTTGGTCGAGCCGCCCATGGCGATGTCGAGCGTCATCGCGTTCTCGAAGGCCTTGAACGAGCCGACATTGCGCGGCAGCACGCTCTCGTCGTCCTGGTCGTAATAGCGCCGGGCGAGGTCGACGATCAGATGCCCCGCCTCGACGAAGAGGCGCTTGCGGTCGGCATGGGTGGCGAGCGTCGAGCCGTTGCCCGGCAGGGCGAGGCCGAGCGCCTCGGTCAGGCAGTTCATCGAATTCGCCGTGAACATGCCCGAGCAGGAGCCGCAGGTCGGGCAGGCCGAGCGCTCGATCACGTCGACCTGCTCGTCCGTATATTTGTCGTCGGCAGCCGCGATCATCGCGTCGACGAGGTCGACCTTCTTCAGCACGCCCTCGGCGA
Source organism: Allobosea sp. RCC_152_1 (assembly GCF_041360765.1). Lineage (NCBI taxonomy): Bacteria > Pseudomonadati > Pseudomonadota > Alphaproteobacteria > Hyphomicrobiales > Alloboseaceae > Allobosea > Allobosea sp. RCC_152_1. The sequence continues at coordinate 1,784 of NZ_JBFUPU010000004.1, read as the reverse complement.
TGAACTTGCCGGCCTCCATCGGCCCGCCCGAAACGAAGACGGTCGGAATGTTCAGCCGCATCGCCGCCATCAGCATGCCGGGCGTGATCTTGTCGCAATTGGAGATGCAGACCATCGCGTCGGCGCAATGGGCGTTGACCATGTATTCGACGCTGTCGGCGATCAGTTCTCGCGAGGGCAGGCTGTAGAGCATGCCGTCATGGCCCATGGCGATGCCGTCATCGACCGCGATGGTGTTGAACTCCTTGGCGACGCCGCCGGCCTTCTCGATCTCGCGCGCGACGAGCTGGCCGAGATCCTGGAGATGGACATGGCCGGGCACGAACTGGGTAAAGGAGTTCACCACCGCGACGATCGGCTTGCCGAAATCGCCGTCCGTCATGCCTGTGGCGCGCCACAGGCCGCGGGCGCCGGCCATGTTGCGGCCATGGGTGGAGGTTGCGGATCTCAGCCTGGGCATCTCATGCGTCTCCGGTCTCGGGCTCCTGATGTCCCGTTGCGCGGCAAACTATCGTCGCCGCGCCCTGTGACAAAATTGAATTCTTCGATTTCCATGATCGGCGCCACGCATGGCAGCCAGCCGCGTCTGCCCATGGGACAGACGCTTGCCGAATTGGCATAACGGCTCTCGCTGGATCGTTAAGAGGTGAGGGGCATTCGGCCATGCTGCGCAATATCGACGTCGATCTGCTGCGCAGTTTCGTCACCATCGCGGAGCTGCGCAGCTTCACCCGCGCCGCGGCGGCGCTCTTCCGCAGCCAGTCGACCGTCAGCACCCAGATCCGCCGTCTCGAGGAGCTGGCCGGGCAGACCTTGCTGGAGCGCTCGCCGCATGAGGTTCTCCTCACGCGCGCGGGCGAACAATTCCTTGGCTATGCCCGCCGCATCGTCGCGCTCCATGACGAGGCGCTCGACGTCATCAATGCGCAGAGCGTCAGCGGCCGGGTCAGGCTCGCGGTGATGGATGATTACGCGACGATCGTGCTGCCCGAGACATTGGCGCGCTTTGCCCGCTCCCATCCCGATGTCGAGCTCGAGGTGACGACGGGCTTCACCCGCGATCTTCTCAACAGTCTCGGCGAGGAGTTCGATATCGTGCTCGCCACGCAGAAGGCGGGCGATGGCCGCGGCGAGGTGCTGCGGCGCGAGCCGACGCACTTGGCTTGCTCGGATAGAATGGCCTTTGTTCCGGAAGAGCCCTTGCAGCTCGCCTTGCTGAAGGCGCCGAACATGTTCCGCGAATGGGCGCTGGACGCCTTGAACGAGGCGGGGCTGCGCTGGCGCATCCTGTTTTCCAGCTCCAGTATCGGCGCTGTCGAGGCGGTCGCGGCCTCCGGCGCGGCGCTGACCGTGGTCAAGGCCGGTACCGCGCGCGCGGATCTGCAGCTGCTCGGGATCGAGCATGGCTTGCCACCGCTGCCGGCTTCGGAGATCGCGCTGCATCTGGCGCCGGGCCGACCGGGAGCTGCCGTCGCGGCGATGAGCGCCTTCCTGGCCGACGCCTTGAACGACGAAATGGCCGTTCAGGGGCAGGGCGCGCATGGCGCGGACTGAAGGCCCGCGGGGGCTTCGCCCGGCCCCGGGGAAGGACAGCGGGAAAAATTCCGGCGGAACGGCATCGGCCAGGGGCTGTGAACAGCGGATTCCTAGCTAAGTAATTGATTTCAAATCAAAAGCACTTTCCCTCGAAAAACTTTCAAAATGGCCGTTGACATGTCTCGGGGGTCCCGCCTATAAACCGCCCATCGAGACGGCGCCGCCGCTGAGCGGCGCCTCTTCTGCGC
>NZ_JBFUPU010000003.1:0-626004 GCF_041360765.1 Allobosea sp. RCC_152_1 | reverse complement strand
AAACATCTCGCCCCGTTCCCGCCCCCGGCGTCAGCACGATCGCCGCGATCAGCACCCACACCGCTCCCGCCCGCCTCTGGCCGCGCGGTCGGCATGGTTCATCAACGCTGGGCGCAACAGGTTGCAGAACAGCGTTCATCAGCTTGGCCAGGAGATGACACGCTTAGCGTCGCGGCCGGCATTACGCCTTGCAGCCATTGTAAAAGACATCCGCACATTGTCTCGCCCGCAGTGCAATCTCATCGCGATGCGGAGCGCTTCGCTGCCCCATCATCGCAGTGCGCTGCGGCTCCATGATCATCATCCCGCGCAGCAGGCCCGAGGTGATATGGACATCGTCAAAACGCAGGAGACCTTTGTCCTTCTGCCTCGTCAGCCAGGCTTCGATGATGCCGTTCACGGGCATGATGGCTGATTGGTAGAAAGCCCGTGCGACCTCGGGAAACCGCTCGCACTCGCTGATGACGAGCCGCGTGATCGCGATGGTCTCCGGGCTCAGCGTCAGGACGCCGAATGCAAACAGGATGTGCTCAAGCGCGGCCCGCGGATCGTCACTGACGTCGTCGACCACGTCGAGCAGGAAGCGGCCAATGCGATCTTGGATCGTGCGCTCGAACAATTCCGCCTTTGTGGCGACGAGCTTGTAGAGCGTCTTGGTCGAGACGCCGGCGCGCTGCGCCACCGTCATGATGCTCGTGCCGGCATAGCCCTTCGACTGAAATTCGCGATCGGCCGCTTCGACGATGAGATGGAGCGTGTCGGCATCGCACCGCTTCTGGGGGCGTCCGCGGGACCGCTTCACCGTCTCGTGATTTTGGCGCATGGCTATTTTCCAAAATTTCGTTGACACACGCAATGTAAGGATTATTTGGAAAATAGCAATTTTCTAAATGACGAAGCGCCCGATCGCGACGCCCAGTAGGAGCTGGATCGATGAGCACACATGAAGATCGCGTCAAGGCCGAGCGGGCCGTGCCTGGCGAGCGGGTTGTCCCGGCAACCACGGTTGAAAAGCCGGCCGATTCTGCTTTGTCGCCACCGCCAGGGGAAAAAACTCACAGCAAGCACGGCCTGCGCCGCCTGGCGCTGGGAGGTGTCGCACTGATCGCGCTCGTGGGCATCGGCTATTGGGGGCACGGGTATTGGACCGTCGGTCGCTTTCAGATCTCGACGGACGATGCCTATGTGAAGGCCGACAGCACCACGATTGCTCCAAAGGTCTCCGGCTATATCGCCGAGGTGCTGGTTCGCGACAACGAGCCGGTCAAGGCCGGCCAGGCACTTGCCCGGATCGACGATCGCGACTTCCGCGTCGCGCTCGATCAGGCGAAGGCCGACGTCGAAGCGGCCCGCGCCGCCGTCGTCAGCAAGCTGGCCCAGCTCGAGGCTCAGCAATCCGCGATCGATACGGCCAAGGCGACGGTCGAGGTCGACAAGGCAAATGCGAATTTCGCCGAGCAGGACAACGAGCGCTACGCCAACCTCGCCAGGACGGGCTATGGCTCCGTGCAGAACGCCCAGGCGGCGGTCGCCAAGATTTCGGCGGCACGGGCCGCGATCGATCGCGATGTCGCTTCGCTCGCCCAGGCCCAAAAGCAGGTTGATCTGATCAAGGCCGACCTGGCCCAGGCGAGGGCCACGGTCTCTCATGACGAAGCCGTTCAGCGCCAAGCCGAACTCAACTTGTCCTATACCGCCGTTCTGGCCCCCGTGGACGGCATTGTCGGAAACCGGACGCTTCGGGTCGGCCAGTATGTCCAGGCAGGCACGCAGTTGATGGCGGTTGTTCCGGTCGCGAACGCCTATGTCGTTGCGAATTTCAAGGAAACACAGCTGACCAATGTGAAGCCCGGTCAAAAGGTCGAGATCGAGGTCGACATGTTCCCGGGTGTCACGGTGGAGGGGCATGTCGACAGCATCGCTCCGGCCAGCGGCCAGGAATTCGCCCTGCTTCCGCCCGACAATGCGACCGGCAACTTCACCAAGGTCGTCCAGCGCGTTCCGGTCAAGATCGTGCTCGATCCCGACCACAGCCTTGCCGGCAGCCTGCGACCTGGCATGTCGGTCGTTCCGACGATCGACACCAAGGTTTCCAAGAACAATTCAGTGGCGGACGCGCGGTAAATCCGCGCGCCCGGCTTGCAAGGAGCTGGGCCATGTCTACGCAAATGCCGGCCGTTGCCCCAGCGACCCCGTCAACCGGGGACAGGGCGAGCTTGTCGACCTGGATCGCGATCACGGCGGGCGCCATCGGCGCCTTCATGGCGATCCTCAACATTCAGATCACCAATGCCTCGCTGCTCGATATCGAGGGAGGCATCGGCACCGGCATCGACAACGGCGCCTGGATTTCGACCTCCTACCTGATCGGCGAGATCATCGTCATTCCGCTGACGAGTTTTCTCAGCCGCGTCTTCTCGTTCAAGCTCTACATGATCTGGAGCACGATCGCGTTCGCCCTGTTCTCGATGGCCTGCGCCTTCGCCAGCAATCTCGGCGAGATGATCGCCATGCGCGGCCTTCAGGGCTTTGCCGGCGGCGTGCTCATCCCGATGGCCTTCACCATGGTCGCGACCCGCCTGCCGAAATCGCAGCAGCCGATGGGCCTGGCCATGTTCGCGCTGGCGGTGACATTCGCTCCGGCGATCGGGCCGACGATTGGTGGTTACCTCACCGAGAACTATGGCTGGCAGACGATCTTCTTCATCAACACGCTGCCCAGCGTCGCGATGGTGGTTGCGCTCTCGCTGACGCTCGAAAAGCAGCCGTTACAGCTGGGCCTTCTCAAGGAGGGCGACTGGGCTGGCATCGCGACGATGGCGATCGGCCTCTCGGCGCTGCAGACACTGCTCGAGGAAGGCAACAAGGAGGACTGGTTCCAGTCGACCTTCATCGTCCGTCTCGCCGCGATCGCCGCCGCGTTTTTGGCGGCCTTCGTCTGGATCGAGTTGACGGTCAAGAAGCCGCTTGTCGATCTCTCGCTGCTGAAGAACCGCAACTTTACGGTCGGCACGCTGTCGAACGTCCTGGTCGGGTTCGGCCTGTTCGGCTCGGTCTATGTCCTGCCGCAATATCTCGGCCAGGTGCAGGGTTATAACGCCGAGCAGATCGGCATGGTCCTGGCGTGGACCGGGCTTCCGCAGCTTCTCCTCATTCCGCTCGTCCCGATGCTGATGAAGCGCTTCGACATCCGCTACATCACCTTCGTCGGCATAGCCCTGTTCGCCGGCTCATGTTTCATGAACACGCATATGTCGCTGAATTATTCCGGTGACCAGCTGTTCTGGCCCAATGTCGTCCGTGCCATCGGCCAGTCGATGGTGATCACGCCGTTGACGGCGATCGCGATGATGAGCATCCAGCCCAGGGACGCGGCAAATGCATCGGGCCTGTTCAACATGCTCCGCAATCTTGGCGGCGCGGTCGGCACGGCCGTGCTTGGGACGATCATCACCAAGCGGGAGCAGTTCCATTCAAACATCATCGGACAGGCCGTTACGCCCTTCCGCGACGAGGTCCGGGGCCGCCTCGACCAGATGACGGGCTACTTCATGTCGCACGGCGTTTCCGATCATGCGGCGGCCCAGCGTCAGGCGGTCATCGCGCTGGGCAAAACGGTGAAGCGGCAGGCGTTGGTCATGGGCTTCAGCGACACCTTCGCGATCATCGGCGTCATCCTGGTCATCGCGGCGGTTGCGATCCTGTTCGCCCGAAAAGGGCAGGGCAGCTCGGCTGCGGCGCACTGATCACCACAAACAACGCCAGCCACCGCGCGCAGGCAAGCTGTCTGTACAGTTGGTGTGAGTGCCGCGCAGCCCAAAAGCACGAGCGCGACATTGGCGTCGGTGCTTGCTGAGACGACGGCGACGTTTCGAGACCTGACGGGCAAGGCTCCACGATCGGTCGGCGCGTGGCTGCGTGAGAACATCGCGGCTTTTCGAAAGCCCTGATTGCCATGCCGCCGGTCGCGGTCGGGGGTATAAACGCCGAGGTTGGAAGATCAGACAGATCGGGAAGCCGACGCTCCTTCGTGCGGCGCCGGTCGGCCGTTCATAGCATCGAACGCCTGTCGCGCGGCATCGACCTCCGGCAGCTTTTCGAGCGTCCATTCGTGCAGCGCCCGGAACGGCTGCTGCAATGTGCGACCAAGCGGCGTGATCTGATACTGCACCGCCACTGGGGACAGCGAGATGACCTCCCGCGAGATCAAGCCGTTGCGCTCCATCCGGCGAAGGCACTGGGTAAGCGCCTTCTGGGTGACGCCTTGCAGCCGGCGACGGATGGCGTTGAACCGCTGCGGTCCATCGTCGAGCACAACCAACACCATCATCGACCACTTGTCCGCGATCTGATCGAACAAGGCCCGGCTAGGACATGCCGACGAGAAGCAGAGGGGTTCCAATTCGAGCATCCAGGTTTCCTTCGATATACCAGGGCGACTTCAAGTGCCTAATTGACGCTAGGTATACAAGTTATACTTAGGCGCTTCATAGTTGGAAATGGAGTCCCTGACATGCCTCATCGTGATACCAGCAGCTTGTTCCGTCCTTTCAGCGTCCGGTCGCTCGAACTGAAGAACCGCATCGTCATGGCGCCGATGACACGGCTTTTTTCCCCTGAAGGCATTCCGGGGCCGGCGAGCGCTGCCTATTATCGCCGGCGCGCGGAAGGCGATGTCGGATTGATCTTGTCCGAAGGAACGGTGGTGGACCGCCCGGCATCGCGTAACGATGCCGGAATTCCTTTCTTTCACGGCGACAAGGCGCTGGCGGGGTGGAAGAATGTGATCGATGCTGTCCACGATGCCGGTGGTCGCATGGGCCCGCAAATTTGGCACACCGGCGCAACCCGCTACATCAACGGCTGGGAGCCCGATGCGCCGGTGGAGAGCCCTTCCGGTCTTGATTCCCCGGGCGACCCGCGCGGTGTCTCTATGAGCGAGGAGGACATCGCCGACACGGTTGCAGCCTTTGCCAAGGCGGCGGCGGACGCGAAAAGGATAGGGTTTGACACGGTCGAGATCCACGGCGCCCATGGGTATCTCATCGATCAGTTCTTTTGGGCGGGCACCAATCTGCGCACAGACCGCTATGGCGGGCTCACGATAAAGGACCGCTCGCGCTTCGCGGTGGATATCGTCGGCGCAGTGCGCGAAGCGGTGGGGCCCGATTTCCCGATTATCCTGCGTGTCAGCCAATGGAAGCAGCAGGATCTCAGCGTGCGCCTCGCCGCCTCCCCGACGGAGATGGAAAACTGGCTGCGGCCGCTGGTCGAGGCGGGGGTCGATGTCCTGCACGTTTCGCAGCGCCGCTTCTGGGAGCCGGAATTCCCGGAGATTGACGGCGAGAACGGGCTCAATGGCGCAGGCTGGGCCAAGAAGGTGACTGGCGCTGCGACGATCGGTGTCGGATCGGTAGGCCTCGACAACGATGTTGTGAACAGCGCCTTCGCCGGCAAGGGATCAACTTCGGCCAGCCTGGATCGCCTTGTCGAGCGACTGGAGCGGGACGAGTTCGACTTGATCGCTGTAGGCCGGGCACTGCTGAGCGATCCCGAGTGGGTGGCGAAGGTCGAACGAGGCGATCACGGGGCCTTGAAGGGGTTCGATGCCGCGTCCCTGGCCGAACTGGTATAATGGTTGCCGCGGGCGGAGGCGGGATTCGTCTCCGCCACCACGGCATTGACGGCAGGATCGACTGCGTCCATCCGGCGCGCGGTTCTGCAGCAACTCCCGAGCGGAGAGCCGCTTCGTTCCCAGGAAGCGCCGTACTGTCACGGCATCGAGATCGCGTGGTTCGCTCAAAGCGCGCCTTTGTCAGGTTAGGCCTCAGAGCGATACGCACGGCTCAGCCCTGCTCAGGAACGATCGTGCGATTCTCGGACGCGGACAGGAGGATCGCTGAGGTCGCCGCGAGCGTGCGGAGACCGTCTTCGCCCGAGCAGACGGGTGCGGCACCGTCGCGGACCACAGCGCAGAAATGCGCCAATTGGGAATGATAGGCATCCGCCGGTGTGACGAGGCGTTCCTCGGAGATCGATGCGGCATTCCAACTCGGTTCCTCGCCCGTGGCATGGCGCCAGATCCTCAGGTCGGGGAACTCAAGCGCCGCCTGGGTGCCGAGAAACCGCGTCGAATTGGCTCGGCTCATTCGGATCGCCGGATTTTCACCGGAGTTTGCGTCCCAAGACCAGGGCGAAGGCGCTGCGTCGCTGGCCGTGACCGTCGCCAGCGCTCCGGTCTCGAAACGGATCAGGACAGCGGTCGTGTCCTCGATCGCCAAGCCGCGACCCATATTCCCAACATGGGCAGTAACAGCCGAAATCTCGCCGCAGAGATGGCGCAGCAGATCGATGTCGTGGATGAGATTGGTCAGCACCGGGCCGGCGCCGGGTTGTGTGCGCCAAGGCACCGTGAAATAGGCGTCCGGCTTCCGCACGGCCCAGAGCATGTTCACGGCGAGCAGACGCCCCAGCTCGCCGCCGCCGATGATCTCGCGGGCCGCCGCCACAATCGGATTGTGCCTTCGGTGGTGGCCGACGAGGAGCGAAACTCCGTTCGCCTCTGCGACGTCGATGATCCTGCGTGCCGACGGGACATCCGCAGAGATTGGCTTTTCGACCAGGAGATGCAGCCCTGCCTCCGCAGCGGCCACGCAGATCGACTCGTGCAGCGGAGTCGGCGTCGCGACGATCACGGCCTCGGGTCGGATTGCGGCAATCATGCTCTCGATGTCGGCAAAGACGGGCACGTCAAGTTCGCCGGCCAGAGCAATCGCTGCAGGCGCAGGATCAACGATCGCACGGAGCGTGGATTCGGGATGGCTGGCGCATAACCGGGCATGGCGCTGGCCGATCGCTCCCGCGCCGATGACCGCGATCTGGACTGGAGCCCGTTCCATCTCAGTGGGTCGCCCGGCCGCCGGTTGCGTCGAAGGTGAAGCCCGAAGTGGCGAGATCGATGCGGATCACATTGTCCCAATGCTCCGGCGGATAGTCCTCGACCCGGTGGATGGGGCCGTTGATCCCGGCATTGTTGATCAGAATGTCGACGCGACCGAGCGCAACCAGCGTCTCGCTGAAGGCGGCCGCGACCGCTGCCGTATCGGCCACGTCGACGACGCGTCGGTCTACCGCCGCTATGTCGAAGCCTTCGAAGGAGCGATCCCATATCGAGACACGGCAGCCGCGATTCAGCAATTCCTTGACGATGGCGAGACCGATGCCGCGCGCCCCACCAGTGACGATCGCAGTCTGGCCAGCGAATTCGGTTGTCATGACCCTGAAGCTCCCATTGACCTGGCCTGGGTGGGCTGGCTGCGGGAACCGGAGCGCGAGCACACCGGATCCCGCCTGTGATCGCTACCGCGCCTTCTTCAGAGCCTCGTCGTATTTGGCGACGATTTCGGTGTAGGCGTCCTCGGCTGTGCCATTGCGCAGAATCATTCGCACCGTGGCGTCGCCGATGATCTGGTTGAAGGTCGAGCTGATCACGGAATAGTTGACCATCTTGCCGCGCGCCTTGATCAATTCGGCCCAAGCGAGTTGGTTGGCCGCCTCCGGCTGCTTGAAATAGGGCGCCTGATAGGCAGAGGCGCGCGATACCACCTCGCCACCTTCGGCTGCGATCGCCTGCGCTTCGGGACTAGTCATGAACTTCGTGAAGGCCCACGCCGCCTCACGCCGAGGAGAATTGGCGTTGACGACGATCTGGAAGCCATAGGTCACCATCTTTCCGGCGGGCGCGAAGGCGGGCGGCGGCGCCCAGGCGAGGTCGTTGCCGGCTCCGCCGGACTGGATGGCGCGGAAGCGGAACAGGCCGAAGGTTCCCTGCGCGATCGTGCCGGCTCGCAGGCCGTCATGGGTTTCACTGTACCCGAACTGCGCGTTTGTCGGCGGCGTCGCCTTGCACTTGCCGTACATGTCTCGAATGGTCTGGAGAGTCCGGATCACGGCCTCGCGCGGCGCCTGGAAGGCGCGGCCGTCATCCGCGAAATAGTCACCGCCTGATTCCGTCACCATCGAGCTGAAAAGGTTCTCGGCCAACGCCTGGGCGCCCCCGACACCACCGCTCGATCCGAGCGGAATGGCATAGCCTGTGACGCCGTCCTTGTTCAGCTTGCCGCCGGCTACGCACGCCTCGTCCCAAGTCTTCGGCGGCGTGACAGCGGCTTTATCGAGCAGGCTCTTGCGATAGAGCAGCACAGGGATACGGTAATCCTGCTGTATTCCATAGATCTTGCCGCCGACCTTGGTCTGGGCGAGCGGAATCAGCCAATCGGTCTCGCTGATGTTGTCGCGCTTCAGCAGGTCGTCAAGCTGCAGCACCGAGCCCGTGGCCACGATTTCCGAAATCGACCAGTTGGCGAAGCGGGCAATATCTGGCGAATCCGACTTGCTGCGAAGCGCCCGCGCCGACGCGCTTTGGGTGGGGTCGATGACAACCTTGACCTTGATGTTCGGATTGGCCTTCTCGAAGGCCTCGATCATCCGTGTCTGCGCGGCAGCGCGGGGATCGGCCTTGTTGTTGGGGTCGAGGAAGGTTGCGTAAGCAATCTCGACCTGTTGGGCATGGGCGGGTGCAGGGGCAAGGGCGCTCAGCGTGAGCACGATCGATGAGGCAAGCAGCGCGAATTGGCGGCGGCTGGCACGCGAATTTTTTGTCTGGATCGATGTCGTCATGGTTCCCCTTCTTTCGGTCTGGTTTCTCGGTGGCGGTGGTCGGCATGGGCATCGCTATCCCTTCACGGGACCGGCGGCAGCCCGCCAAAGAACCCGTGCCGGGCGAAACTGAAGAAGGTGATCACCGGCAGCGAGCACCTCGTTGACCAGTTGACCAGTGCGACCTGCAGCTTCCCGCTGGCGTTTCCGGGCGCGAATACCGCGACCGCGATGTCGTCGGCGCTGCCCAAGGCAACATGCTGTCAATTCGCAGCGCATGAGGGAGCTTTCGCCGACACGAACGCCGCGATCAGGACTGACTGCTACCGGCCGAGGGATTGCAGATTCCAACCCCGCTTCTTCAGCTCCGCGATGCCGGTGTTGATCGATCCCAAAGGTTCATTCTCGCGAATGATTTCGAGGACCACGTTTTCGACTTTGCAGGTAGCGTCGACGGCTTTTGCCAGCTCCACAAAATCGACCACCCCCGTGCCGATCGGATCATGGCCCCATTCCTCAAGGCCCGTGTCGGAGATATGGACGAGCCCGATTGCCGAATGCCCGGACAGCAGGGTCGAGACGGGATCTTCCTTGATGTACGCCGCGTTCGCGACGTCATAGACAATCTTCAGATTTTCACTGTTAACGTCTTTTACGAGCCCGAGCATTTCATCGAATGTCGGCCTGAAGCAATAGGGCGTGTTTTCGAACAAGAGGCGGACGCCAGCCTGCTCGGCCCGCGGCAACAGAACGTCCAAGCTTTCGTACAGCCAGCCAAATGTCTTCGGAAGCGATGGAGAAATCATCGGGCGCCTTGTGCCCGGCGAGATGACCACCTCGGCTGCGCCCCAATCGTAAGCCAGCTCGATCACAGCCTTGATGTGATCCGTGCTCTTGCGTCTTATATTGGCTGCGGGACTCGCCAGATTGATATCGAATCCACCGGCGTTGAGACACCGCACGCTTGCGCCGCAATCCTGCAAACGCTTCTTTCCGTCCGAACGCACCGCCCGCGTCATCTCGTCCGGCCAACAATGCGGCGAACTGATCGGCACCTCGAACACATGGTAGCCGTGCCGGGTAAGCTCGCACATCGCATCCACCGCCGTCGCGGACCAGATGTATGAAAACGTATTGATGATCATTTTATAAGAACTCCCTAGACGCTCGTTGTTTTTTTGAGGACGGACTGGACCGATCCGATCTCAAGAGGCTGACAACAACAGTTGATCTCAGTCTCTTGAGGCGATTGAGCCAATAAATCCTCGGTCAAGCGCCTTGAGGCGTTGAGCTCGGGCGGCCAGGAATGTGGCTGAGAATCGACTTGGTAAAACCACCGTCGACACACAGATCCTGGCCCGTGATGTAACTCGATAGCGGGCTGATCATGAATTCGATCGCATTGGCGATATCTTTCGGATCACCGATCCGGGAAAGCGGGATCAGCGCCTCCCTCGCCTTCTTGATCTCGGGATCGGCGTACATCTTCGCTGACATGGGGGTGTGCGTCATGCCGGGGGAAACGACGTTGACGCGAATGCCGTCTGGCGCCCACTCCAGGGCGAGCGTTTGCGCAAGCATCCTGAGCGCAGCCTTGGTCGGGCTGTAGGCGCCCGATCCCTCGTGCGGTACCTGCCCTGACATCGAAGACGTGAAGCAGGCTGCGCCGCGGCTTGCTTTCAGATGAGGGTAGGAACTCTTGGCGAGCAGCCAGGCGCCGCGAAGGTTGATGTCGAACATCCTGTCCCATTCGGCAACCGACAGGTCACAGATTTTCCCGGGGCTCGCGACGCCGGCATTGCAGACGAGAGCGTCGAGCCCGCCGAAAGCTGCCACCGTCGCTTCCACAAGCTTGGCGGCAGCGTCGACACCGCTGAGATCTCCCGACAAAGCGACGGCCTCGCCCCCCATCTCCCGCACCGCACGGGCAACCTCCTCCTGCGGTTCAGAATCCTCTCGACCACAGACTGCGATCTTCGGACGCTCGCCTCTCGCAAGGGCGGCTTCAGCGATGCGCAGGCAAACCGCCGCTCCGATCCCGCGGCTTCCGCCGCTCACCAAGGCTCTCATCGATCGTTCCTCCTGTTAAAATCGGGTCTCGTCGCCGCGAAGCCCATCCAATCCCGGGGCTTGTGGCGTTGGTGCAGGGTCCAGATCGCGTCGTGGCGATCTCTTTCGACATCCGTCATGCCCGCCATTCAGACGGTGACGCCGAGCGGCCACGGAGCGAACTCGGCCGATCCGAAATCGAACAGCTCGCTCTTGGTGCGCTCGCCGGAGGCGACCCGCAGAATGAGGTCGAAGATCCGCTGCCCGGATTCCGGTACGGTCTCCTCGCCCTCGAGGATCGTGCCGCAATTGACGTCCATGTCCTCCTCCATGCGCCGGTAGAGAGGAGTGTTGGTGGCGATCTTGATCGACGGCGCCGGCTTGCAGCCAAATACGCTGCCGCGCCCGGTGGTGAAGCACACCACATTTGCGCCGCCGGCCACCTGACCGGTCGCCGCGACCGGATCGAAGCCCGGCGTGTCCATGAACACGAACCCCTTCGCGGTCGCGGCTTCCGCGTATTGGATCACGTCCACGAGGTTGGTGCTGCCGGCCTTGGCCATCGCGCCGAGCGACTTTTCGAGAATCGTCGTCAGCCCCCCGGCCTTGTTGCCAGGAGACGGGTTCGCGTTGATCTCCGCCCCGTGCTTGCGGGTGTAGTCCTCCCACCAGGACATGAGGCTCACCAGCTTCTCGCCGACCTCCCGGCTGACGGCGCGACGGGTGAAGAGATGTTCGGCGCCGTATGTTTCCGTCGTTTCCGACAGGATCACCGTCCCGCCATTGCGCACGACGAGATCGCTTGCGACGCCAAGGGCAGGATTGGCCGAGACGCCGGAGTAACCGTCCGAGCCGCCGCATTGCAGGGCGATTTTGAGCTCGCTTGCGGGAACGGTCTCCCGATGCACATGGTTCGCATCGGCGAGAACCTCCCGCACGAAATCCATGCCGGCCTCCACCGTCTTGCGGGTGCCGCCCATGGCCTGGATATCCATGTTGCGGATGCGGTCGGTCAGATTGTGCTCCTTCAGCATCCCGCTGATCTGATTCACCTCGCAGCCGAGCCCGAGCACGACGATGTGAGAGAAATTGGGGTGGCGCGCATAGCCGGCGAGCGTGCGCCGCAGAAGCTGCAGGGGCTCTCCTTCGGCCATGCCGCAGCCGGTCTTGTGCGTGAGCGCAACGACGCCATCGACATGCGGATAGTCGGCGAGCGGCTCGATCCCGAGAAGGGGATGCCGCTTGAACGCATCGGCCACGAGCCCTGCGACATGGGCGCTGCAATTCACCGAGGTGAGGATGCCGATGTAGTTGCGGGTCGCGACGCGGCCGTCCGGCCGGCGAATGCCCTCGAAGGTGGCGGGGACTTCGACATAGTGCGTGGGCTTTGCGTCTCGGCCGTAGGCATAGTCCTTCGCGAAATCGCCCATTCCCATGTTGTGAACATGGACATGGTCTCCAGGGGCGATAGCGGTGGTCGCAAAGCCGATCACCTGATTGTAGCGGCGAACCGGCTCGCCTTGAGCGATCGGGCGCGCAGCGGCCTTGTGTCCAGCAGGAATGCGAACGGAGGTTACGACCCCGTCCGCAATGGGCGTATCAGCCGGCAACGCCATGCGCGCAATGACGACATTATCGTCGGTGTGAAGGCGTATCACTGGGTGCATCGTCCCGGCTTCCTGTGTGTGAAACCGCGCGTCGACCGTGGCAGGGCGCGCCGTTCTTGCTGGTCGGGCCGTGTCGTTGGGAGCCGGCCCTGGCGCCCTAAGGGCGGCGATTTGGCCTCATCGGTTGCCGACGAGGTCGAATTGCAGGCGGTAGACTCCCTGCAGGGCTTCCTGAGCGCCCAGATCAGCCAGCACCGCGTGGCTCAGATGAGTGGACAGGACATGCTCGACCGCCTCCTGCGTGGCTCCTTCCACGATCAGGACCCAACGAGGAACCATGTTTGCGGCGCGCCCGCGCTGCTCGGCTGTCTTGACGTTGCTCGCGCTCTCATCGGCCCGGCAGATATGCGCTGCGGAGATCGCGGCTGTTTTCGCCACCTCGGGCAGGATCGCTTCGGAGACCGTCTTGAGAATTTTCGGATCCTGGCCTGGTTCGCAATCGAAGCGGATCGTCCCGATGAAACCACCCGACCCCGCGCCCAGCGAGACCTCGACATCGCACAGCGAGCGAGCGGTATTCCTGAAGTGCTGGACCGAACGTGTGGTCCACTCGGTCGGGCTGTTCAATCGCGCCAAATAGTCCGCTCCGGTGAGCACGGACTTGTCTTCAACCTCGTAGAGCGTGAAATACTCCGGCGTTCCCGACAAGGCGATATAGCGGCGTCCGCGCAGAAAGCCGGGTATGCCGACCCGCTCCGGAATATGCTCGCGGTCGTGCCATTCGTAGAAATTGGCGCGTCCCTCGTCAGTGATATCGTTCCAAATCGCGATGACGCCGGATCCTGACAACGACATGGGTGTTTCCTCTTTCGTCTGTTTCCCGTTCGGCTCGATCGATCTCAGAGGTCGACGAACGCGCTCGGCATCGCGGCGGGTTCGAGCCGCTCGGGGGGAGGGGCCCTATGGGGCATGCTCGACTGTTTGGGGGGCGCCGCCATTGGCTGCGGAACGGTATGCTGCCTCAAGGACAGCCATCGCGTGTTCGGCTTCGCGCAGACCTGCGAAAGGCGGGCGCCCCTCGACCAGATCCGCCCAGCTGCGCCTCAGGAACACCGGGTAATAAGCGTCGGTGTTGTACTCGACCGTTATGGACTGTCCCGCCGCCTGATCGCGTGCCTTCAGATAAAGTTGGTCGGCATATCCCCGTATGTAGGAGGTGCTGTGCGAGATGGAGAACGCGAAGTCGCGCTGATCCTCTGCCGTCGACGGATACAGGTAGCCCGTCTCGATCACTCCGATCTGGCCTGCCGCATTTTGACAGGTGAGCACAGCCTGCTCGTCGACCGTGACGTCGGGTCGATATGTGCGTGCCTGGGCTGAAACGTGAGTGATCGGGGCGCCCGTCAGAGTCGCGATCAGGTCGATGAAATGGATGCCGACATTCAGCAGTGACCCACCGCCAGCCTGCTGCTTGTCCAGCATCCAGCCGCACCCGTTGCGCTCATAGCGCTCGACCGGCCCAACGACGAACCGGAACGAGAGGTGCTGAAAGCCCTCCGGCGTAAAGCCTTCGGCGGGCGACAGCCGCGCGGCCCAGTCGCTCACACGATTGATGAAGGGAACGCTGACATAGACGCCGCGCTGCTCCGCCAATTGCCGGATTCGGCGAACTTCCTGCAGATCGAGCCCGCAGGGCTTCTCGATCAGAAACGGAATACCACGCTCGATGAGCCGCTCGGCCAGTCCCGCCATCCTGGAATGACGGCTGAACACCAGGGCAAAGTCGAATTCCTCTTCGAGAAGCTCTTCATTGGAGTCGAAGAGCTTGCAGTTCAGTTGTTGCGCGAAACGAGTGCCGGCAAACGCTTCACTATCCGAGATCCCCACGACCTCGATGCCAGGGTCTCCCAGCGGCGACAGATACAGTGGGAAATGCCAGTGGCTGACGTCAAATATGGCGATCTTCATCGGAAGCTCCGTGACAACCCGGGTGTCGAGGCAATCAATCCATGTAGGAGCCGCCATTGACGCTTAAGGTCTCTCCGAAGACGTAGCTCGCGTCGTCAGACGCGAGGAAAGCCGTGGCCCGCGCGATCTCCTCTGGGCGACCAAGGCGGCCGGCGGGAATGCGCGAGATGGTCGTCGCCTTCATCTCGCTGCTCATCTCATCGCTGAGCTCCGTGGCAACCAATCCCGGCGCGATGGCATTGACGTTGATGCCAAACGGGGCGGCGTAGAGCGCGAGGGACTTCGTCAGGCCGATAATCCCAGCCTTGGCAGCGGTGTAATGCGCATTGCCGATAAAATCGCCGCGCTTTCCGGCCACGGAACTGATGTTGACGATCTTCCCGTACTTCTGCTCCTTCATGCCGGCGAGCACGGCCTGGCAGCAATTGAACGAGCCTTTCAGATGGATGTTGAGCATCCGGTCCCATTTTTCGGGGGTGATTTCTGGAAAGCTCACAAAATCGCCGATGCCGGCGTTATTGATCAGGATGTCGACCCGGCCGTGATCCCCCCGGATCCTTCGGAAGGCAATCTCGACCTGGTTCGGGTCGGCTACGTCAAAAGCGATCGCACTGGCACTCTCGCCTCGAGCCCGTGCGGAGGCGGCTGCCTCTTCGGCCAGTTCGAGCGTGAGATCGTTGACGACCACATGGGCGCCACGGCCGGCGAGAACGTCGGCGATGGCTTTTCCCAATCCGCGGCCGGCGCCGGTGACCACGGCGATCTTTCCCGACAGGTCCTGCTGAATTGACCTCATGGTGGCTCCCAGGCTTCCTTGGCGGGTTATCGGGCCGCGAAGTTTGCGAAAACCAGCGGATCATGCTAATGGAATGTCGTTCCAACAACCTCTTGCTACAGTGGTGCCATGCGGCTTGTCAAATCCCTCGTCGAACGCTGCTTCGACCTCATCACTCTGCTGAGCGAGAATGCCGGCGCGATGCCGCTCGGAGAGATCAGCCGCCGCTTGGATGTGCCGAAAAGTGCGGCGCATCGGCTTGTCACCACCCTGTGCGACCTCGGATGGGCCGAGCAGGACGCCGATAGCGGCTTCTACCGCCTATCGTTGCGCTTGGCCGTGGTTGGCCAGCGCCTTCTGGTCGGGACGCGTATTCCGGACATCTGCCAGCCCATTCTCGATCGATTGGCAAGCACAACGGAAGGTCTTGGCAGGATCGCTATCGTCGATCCTGACGGACTAACCTGGATTGCTCATTCGCAAGGCGCCAGAACAGGATTGATATACCAGCCTGAACTTGTCGCAAAAGTTCCCCTTCATATGACGGCCAATGGTAAAGCTTGGCTGGCGACGCTCGATCGTGACGAAGCCCTCGCCCGAGCCGTCGCCAGTGGACTGGGAACGTCGGACAAGGGAGGCCCTCGGGTCATCACGACGAAGCAGACTTTCTCGGCTGCCCTGGACGAGACGCAGGAGCGAGGCTGGGCCACTGCGATCGAAGAGGCCGAGCCCGGCGTTGCCGCCGTGGCGGCTGCAATTCGCGTCGGCGAGCAGGTCGTGGGCACCGTAAGTGTTGCCGGCCCGATCCATCGCTTTTCCCCCCTCGTCGTTCCACGAGTGGGGGAGCAGGTAAAGGCCGCTGCGCAGGAGCTTTCTGCTCTCTGGCCGTACCGAATTGCCTCCTCCGTCAGGCAGGTGACCACGGCGTAATCGCCACAAAATATTGATAATATTATATATTTTCTGCTTCGTGCCGCAGAAATGCGCGGCGCGAGAGGTTCGAATTGACATTCAGCATGCTAATGGAATATCGTTCCATTAACAGCCAGATCCTGGCCAACTAAAAAAATGGCCGCTCAGAGGCCGAGGGAGGAAACGAGTGGCTAATGTTGAGCTCAACGCAGTCCGGAAGGCTTACGGCACCGCGGCTGTCATCCACGGTGTAACGGTCGACATTCGCGACGGTGAGTTCGTGACGTTGGTCGGGCCGTCCGGATGCGGAAAGTCGACCTTGCTGCGCATGATCGCCGGCCTCGAGGATATCTCAGGCGGGGAGATTCGGATCGGCGGCAGAACGGTAAACAGCGTTCCGCCGAAGGAGCGCGACATCGCGATGGTGTTCCAGAACTACGCGCTGTATCCCCACATGACCGTCGCGGAGAATATGGGCTTCTCGCTGAAGCTCAAAAAGGCTCCGAAGGACGTGCGTGAAGCGGGCGTCAAGCGCGCCGCGGAAATCCTCAGCCTGACCAAGCTGCTTGATCGCTATCCGCGCGAACTTTCGGGTGGCCAGCGGCAGCGCGTCGCAATGGGGCGCGCCATCGTTAGAAATCCGCAGGTCTTCCTCTTCGACGAACCGCTGTCGAACCTCGATGCCAAGCTCCGCGTGCAGATGCGCACCGAGATCAAGGAGCTGCATCAGCGCCTCAAGACCACGACCGTTTACGTAACCCACGATCAGGTCGAAGCCATGACCATGGCCGACAAAATCGTCGTCATGCATGATGGAATTGTCGAGCAGGTCGGCGCTCCGCTTGAGCTCTACAACAACCCCGCCAACATGTTTGTGGCTGGCTTCATCGGATCGCCCGCGATGAACTTCCTGAAGGGCCGCTGCGAGCGAGGTCGGTTCCTTCTGGAAGATGGGTCGGTTCTGACCCTGCCGGCCGGCTTGGAGCATCTGTCGTCCGGCGCTGTCTACGGCGTCCGGCCCGAGCATCTCGTCAGGAGCGACGACGGACTGGCTCTCACTGTGGCCGTCGTCGAACCGACGGGGGCTGAGACGCAGGTCATTGCGCGTCACGGGTCCCAGAGCATCGTTTGCATTTTTCGGGATTCAGATCTGCCGCAGCCGGGCGAAATCATTCGGGTCAGGCCGGATGTTTCGCGGGTTCACGTGTTCAGCGAACAGGATGGCCGCCGCCTTTCCTAAGTACCGAAGACTTTGCTCCCTGGCTGCATCGCGAGTGCAGCCGTGGTCGAGAGAACTCATACGGAACTGAAATGTCAGCAAGCCACACACAGGCCGCGACCGCCACTTCCGGGGCTGGTCTTCTTGGCGACACGTCGGACACGCAGAGCCGAGCTCGCTTTTCGTGGATCCCCTATCTCTGGTTCGCACCAGCGATCGTCGTCCTGTTTCTGGTCACGCTCTATCCGACGTTCTTCGTTGGTTGGTTGAGCTTCCAGAAAACGCGGTACTACGAGCTCACAGGGTTCGTAGGCCTGGCGAATTTTTACGAGGTCTTCGGCTCGTCGGCGTTCTGGAACACGGTGTTTGTCTCGCTGACCTACGTCGTCGGATCGCTCGCTGGCGCGGTTGTTCTCGGGATGGCCGCGGCCCTCGTGCTGAACAACGCCGGCGCGACCGGTTCGGTCCTGCGGGTGTTCATTCTGTTCCCCTGGACGCTGTCGATGTCGGTCGTGGGCAGCATATGGCTTTGGCTGCTGAACCCGTCATTTGGACCTATACCCTATCTGATGCAGGCCGTGGGGATCGAGCCTGGTCTCATGTTGGGTGATCCGGGCCTCGCATTGCCCCTGATCATCATCGTCACCGCGTGGTGGTCCTTTCCCTATGTGATGGTCATGGCCACCGCTGCCATGCAGTCAATTCCCAAGGAGCTTTACGAAGCCGTGGAAATTGACGGCGGCGGGGCGCTCGTCAAGTTTCGCTATGTCACCCTGACGCACATCCTTCCGACATTGGGCAGCACTGCACTGACCCTGTCGATCATGTACCTGACCCTCATGACGCTGATTATCGTCATGACTGGCGGCGGCCCATTGGGTTCAACGACGACATTGAGCTTCGAGGCGTTCCGCGGAACTGTTCAGGCCGTCAATATTGGGCCCACGGCTGTCGTCTCCATCGTTGTCCTGTTGATCAACGTTGCGCTCGGTGTGGTCTACACCCGGCTTACTGGCCGCGTCACTGGATAGGATCTGTCATATGAGCGCCGCCATATCCTCCGGTCGCCCGAATGGGCGAATCCCCGCAATCCTCCTGTCCTTCATCTTTGCGGTCATTGTGCTCGGGCCTGTGGCGTGGGCCCTGGCGACTTCATTCAAGACCGAAGTCGAAGCCGTGGCCGTGCCGCCGACGCTCTGGCCCAGCACTGCGACATTGGAAAACTACCTCAAAGTGTTTCGCGACCAGTCGTTCCTTCGGGATTTCTGGAATTCCGTCGCCTACTCCGTTGGCGCCGTGGCTCTCGCCCTGCTGGTCGGGATCCCCGCGGGCTACGCAGCCGCGCGCTTCTCGTTCAAAGGCAAGCGCACTTTGATGCTGACGATTCTGGCAACCTCGATGGTGCCGGGCGTCGCGCTCTTGGTCCCGACGTTCTACCTGCTCGACTCGATCGGGCTGCTCAACAGCGGGATCGTCGTGACGATCATCCTGTCGGCGAGGATCATTCCCCAGACGGTGTGGTTCATTGCGAACTTCGTCGAAGCCGTTCCCGTGGAGATCGAAGACTCCGCCTTCATGGATGGCGCAAACCGCTTTCAGATCATCTGGCACCTCATCCTTCCGCTGATCCGGCCGGGCATCGCCGCAGTCGCAACCATCGGCATCGTCACGACCTGGAACGACTACATCACGGTTGCCGTCTTTGCGCCCGAGGTCGCCAAGCGGACTCTTCAGGTTGCGCTGGTCAACCAGGTCTTCGACGCGGTCGGCATCTCGTGGTCTTACATGATGGCCTTCGTCGTCATCGCATCCATGCCGGTCATTCTCATGTTCGGTCTGGTTCAGAAGTGGTTCATCTCCGGCCTTACGGCAGGGGCTGTGAAAGGCTGATCGGCAAGAAATCTTACCCGCGCGCCAGAATTACCAACGAGAGAGGGGAAACACTCATGAGCGCTACGTCACGACGCACATTGATCAAGGCAGCCGTCGCATTGACCGTCTGCGCCGGCGTATCCACTTCCTTCACGGAGCGGGCCGCCGCCCAAGCGACGGAAATCGTCTACTCGACGTTCCTCGACCCCAATAATGCCAATGATCCTCGGTCTGCAGCCCAGACGAAGATGATCCAGGCTTTCGAGAGCAAGCACCCGGACATCAAAATTCGTCTTCTGGTCGATCCCACGGGCCAGACGGTAACAAGGGCGGTCAAATCCCGCAGCGAAACGCCCGACGTCATCCGTGTCGTGAGCTTCGGTCTTCCCGAATACGCGGCCACGGGCAATCTCCTGGCGCTGAACGACCTCGTCAAAAAGGATGGGATTCCGGATGACGACTGGTTGTTGCCGCTCTCGACGGCCCAGATCGACGGCAAGCTCTACGGCCTACCCCAGGACTTCCGCATCCCGATCCTGGTCTACCGCAAGGGCGCCCTCCAGGAAGCGGGCGTGACGCCGCCGAAGACGTGGGAGGAGGTCTGCGCGGCCGGACCAAAGTTCAAGCAGCCGAACATCAACGGTTTCGCCGTCCCGCTCGGCGCGACCGGCGGCATTGGTGGTGCCCAAAGCCTCGCGGAGTTCTTCCTCAGCACGATGCTCGTCGGCTCGGACGGGCGTTACTTCGCGCCGGACGGCAAGATCGCGTTCTCGAAAGAGAACTTCATCCGCGCCGGAGCGACCATCAAGGACCTGTTCACCAAATGTAAGGTGACGTCGCTGCGCAGCGCGCAGATGGGGATCAACGAGGTCCATGACGGCCTGCGATCCGGCACGATCGCGATGACGAATTTCGGCTTGTACCGCTTCAAGACGGTCCAGACGCAAGGAGCAGGAGACGATCTGGCCTGGGCCCCGGCCCCGTCCTACACGCCGTCGGACAAGCAGACCGTCTACAGCTATTCGATCGCCCTGAACAAGAATTCCAAGAAGCAGGATGCCGCCTGGACCTTCATGAAGTTCGTCATCTCCCCGGAGGCGCAGGCGATCGCGGCCGAGGGCGGCGAGGTGGTTTCCAGGAAGTCGACCTATACCGCGCCCTATCTGCAGAGCGAAGCCGCTGCGAATCAGAAGCGCTGGGCCGAACTGGTCAGTCAGCGCGGCCAGGCGGTCTCTTATTCGCCCATTCTGTCGACCTTCCACACCATCCTTGGCGAAGCTTTCCAGAGGATGGTGCTGAAGGATGAGACGCCCGAAAACGCCTATGCGGAAGTCGTCAAGCGCTACGACGAGGCGCTGACCAAGGCGCAGTGATCGCACCACAAGGCCAGGCGGGTGGGACGGGCATCCCTGCCCACCCGCGGTTCATGGAGAGTCACATATGAAGTTGTTTCGCTACGGACCGGCGGGCGGGGAGCGGCCTGCTCTTCTCGAAAGCGACGGCACGATCCGGGATCTCAGCGGGGTCGTTCAGGACGTCAACGGCGCGTCCGTGACCCCCGATGGACTTCGACGGATTGCAGCGCGCGACCCCAAAACGCTGCCTGTCATTGAGCAGGTCGATCGGATCGGCCCTGCCTCAGCGGCGTGGGCAAGTTCATCTGCATCGGGCTCAATTACATCGATCACGCGCGAGAGACGGGCAACCAGGCGCCCGTCGAGCCGGTCGTGTTCATGAAGGCGACGAGCGCGATCGTCGGCCCCAACGACAACATCGTCCAGCCCCGCGGGTCCACCAAGCTCGACTGGGAGGTCGAGTTGGGGGTCGTGATCGGAACGAAGGCAAAATATGTGTCGGAGGCGCGTGCCCTCGAACATGTCGCGGGCTACTTCCTCGCCAATGACGTGTCTGAACGGGCGCTGCAGAGCGAGGGCACTGGTCAGTGGACCAAGGGCAAGAGCTGCGACACCTTCGGGCCGATCGGGCCTTGGTTCGTCACCGCTGATGAGGTCCCGAACCCTCAGGCGCTGCGGCTTTGGCTCGATGTCGATGGCGTCCGGCGCCAGGACGGCACGACCGCGAACATGATCTTCAGCGTCGCTCAAATCGTGAGCTATCTCAGCGGGCTCATGACGCTTCACCCCGGCGACGTGATCATCACGGGAACGCCGGCTGGCGTCGCGCAGGGAATGAAGCCTCCCGCCTACCTGCGCCCCGGGCAAGTCATCACGCTCGGCATCGAGGGACTGGGCGAACAGAGGCAGGCCGTCGTCGCTGACGCAGCCTGATCGCATCTCGCGGTGAGCATCCCTCCTGCTGCAGTGCCAGTGCGATCGCTCATCGATCGGAGCACCGCGCGAGCCGTCAATTCTCCGTGTCGCCATCGGCCTGGATAGGCCATAGGCAAAGAGGTCAGAATGGCTCTTGAGCATTCGCGCCCTTCCGAAAACCAATCTTTCGCAGATGAGCTGGTCCGCGCCCATCTGACTGGAAAGAGGGTTGCTTCCTCCTCGATGCCGGTGCCGCACAGTCCAGTGAGTGCCATGCAGGTACAGGCCTCGGTGCAGGAGCGGCTTGCTCGACCCATCGGCGGCTGGAAAGTGGCGATAGGGCCGCAGCAACTGCCGGTCGCCGCCCCGCTCTTGTATCTATATCCCGACGCGGCGGAAATTTCCCTGTTCCCCGACTGCACCATAGAGGTCGAGCTCGCGGTTCACCTCCGTCAAGATCTTCCAAGGCGTGAGACCGGGGCTTATCAGCGCTGCGATATTCTCGACGCGATCGAAAACGTCGTGCTTGGAATCGAGGTCATCGGCGGACGGCTCGACAGCGCGGCCAGCGTGCCATTCCTATCCTTTCTCGCGGATAATCTCGGAAATAGGGGGTATGTCGTTGGCGAAAGCGTCCCGCTCTCCGCCCTCAGCGAGATCAATGGCCTCGCATGCGACGTGATGCTGAACGGACAGCCTCTCTACGAGGCCCCTGCGTCCCATCCCGCGGGAGATCCGTTATTGCCATTGCTGGCTTATGCAAACGCGCAAAGCGACAATCTCGGAGGATTGAAGGCGGGACAGCTCGTGACCACGGGGAGCCTTTGCGGCGTCCTGCCGATCCGCGCCGCTGGGCTGTTGGACGCTCGTATTTCGCAGCTAGGCCGGATTTCCGTGCGCTTTTCCGAATAGTGCCGGATTTTGCTCGCCACGAGCATTGAGAGTGTACGTTCTTCGCGTCCACTCCGCCGAAGGGGGCGCCAGTCGGCTCCACGCATCAATCAAGCCGGCGTCAAGGCTTTTCGAACCCGGGGTCGCCCGACGGCTAGGTCGCGTAGCAAGATGTGCCGCTTGTCTGGACTCCATAAGAACCCGCTCGTCGTGCTCGACGACGCCGATCTGAAGGTCGCCGTGAACGGCGCCTTCTTCTCCACCGGCCAGCGCTGCACCGCGTCTTCGCGCCTGATCGTCCAGGCCGGCATCCACGACAGGTTCGTCGAGGCCTGCATCGAGCGGCTGAAAGGTCTCAATGTCGACGACGCGCTGAAGGCCGGCACCCATATCGGCCCGGTGGTCGACCAGAGCCAGCTCGACCAGAACCTGAAATACATCCAGATCGCCAAGGACGAGGGCGGCAAGCTCGCCTTCGGCGGCGAGCTCTTGAAGCGCGACACCCCCGGCTTCTACCTTCAGCCGGCGCTGTTCACCGAGACCACCAACGCCATGCGCATCTCGCGCGAGGAGGTCTTCGGCCCGGTCGCCAACATCGTTCGCGTCAAGGATTACGAAGAGGCGCTGGCCGTGGCCAACGACACCGAGTTCGGCCTCTCCTCAGGCATCTGCACGACCTCGCTGAAAGCGGCACTTGCCGCCCTATGCGCAGAGGTGTGATTTCCGGCACGCGCACGGGATTGTAGATGGTAGAATTGCGGCGAGGTGCTGGTCGTCCCCAGGACGCTGGTTATCGTCGTCGCAGAAGCTAAGTATCGCTCAACATTACTGTGCGAGGCGCCCGCGCTGCCGAAGACGGTGAGGCCGTCAGCGACGTCGTATTCCATGCGGAGCAAGCCGCTGTGGTCGTCGACATCGGTGTATTCCCAGGGCTGCGTGACATTGCGGCGGCCATCCGCAGCTTTGGAAAACGGCACTCCCGCGCGCGCGAAGAATGGCCGGGGCGACGCGTTTTTCGCCGCGGTCACAACAGCATTACGTAATTGAATTGTCTTCGACCGAGACGCTCGGGCGCGAAACGGCATGAGAAAGCCCATCCGCCGCAATTCTTGATCTGGACCGCAAAATTCTTTCGAACGAATCGGTTTGAGCGTCCGCTTTCCGACCGTGGCTCAATGACCGCTTCTGACGCAAAGCCGA
Source organism: Allobosea sp. RCC_152_1 (assembly GCF_041360765.1). Lineage (NCBI taxonomy): Bacteria > Pseudomonadati > Pseudomonadota > Alphaproteobacteria > Hyphomicrobiales > Alloboseaceae > Allobosea > Allobosea sp. RCC_152_1. The sequence goes on along the minus strand of NZ_JBFUPU010000003.1, from coordinate 602,583 downwards.
CCATGTATTGGATGGAAAACAGGACACTCCAGAGAGGCAGGCCATCTGCAGGGACGGCCCTTCAAGTAGAAATTTTCGTGCAAAATCCCAGCCTAATTGATGCAAATGGAGCGAGCGCCGCCGCCATTGGCGGATAGCAGCGATCTCAGGTCGACGTCCTCGCTTTCACGATCCGTAATCAAGGACTTGCGTAGCAGGCCAAGAAATTCTCCGATCATAGAAAGGGCTTTTTCCGATTCCTTTTCCGCGATTCGTTTGATGAGCAAGGATTGAAACCGAGCATCGGCCGATAGGAGGCCGCTTCTGTCAAAAAACGATTGTGCGAGAACATATCTGACGGCAAGGCGGGCTAACAGGTGCGTTAACAGCACATTGCCGTAGACTCCAGCCAGCAGAATCCAAAACTCTGCTCTTAGCTGAAGAGCTCGATCGTGATTGCCTGACGAATCGAACTCAGACTGCACCTTGATATGCTCATCCAGCAAAGCACGATGCTCATCGGAAATAACAACGTCTGAATGCACCAATTGGGTCACCAGATGCGTAACCGTCATCGCGAACACTTCCTGCGTCGAGCGTGCGTCCGACAGGTCCAGGACGGCAATGAATGCGCCGCGGTTTTGTGGAAGGTGAACCACCCCCTCCTGTTCTAGGATGTTAAGAACCTTGCGAACAACCGTGCGGCTGACGCCGAAAACATCTCCTATAATGCTCTCGTTCAGTTTTGTGCCCGGACGAAGCTTTCGTTCGGCAACGCAACGCCAGAGCCGCGCATAAATTTGAGCCTCGACACCGCTCAGTGGCACAACACGAAGTGCTTCCGCGGGCATCCGAGAGAGCGCTGGTGAGAGAAAGCTCTCGTTCTGTCGATTCATCAGGTCCTGATTGCCGTAATAGACCGCATCAGCTCGCCTGGTTGCCCAGGAAGCCGCGTGCAGTCTGCCCCTTTCACGATCACGTTATCATGATTGGCAGGCCAGAAAAGCCCCTTGTTCACAGGGGACAAGGTTATTCTGGGCTGCATCCGGATTGCTTTAAAAGGATTGCGGGCTCGGTTCCCGTCCAAAAGCCCCGTCCTCTGGACGCAATGCTATCAGGACTTGCCCGCGTCGCGGTAACGATCCACCGCAAACGTCTTCTCTGAGGCCTGACTCGCGCGATCTTACTCGCTCGATCTATTTCTTATTTCGCAGGAATCTCAATGATGGGAACGACGATCGGGATTATTGTTCCCTGAAGCAGATCATATTTCATGCTGGCGCGGTTTCGATCGCATGAGCGCACTCATGCGATTGGCGCAGCATCGCGCCCTTGGCTCGGCGGACAAGTCATCCGCACGGTCGCCGCGTATGTCGAGACTTTTCCAATCGATTCAATGGCGCGATGAGATACAGGATTGCGGATTCGCCCGGCGCAGGGCCAGTGCCAAAAATGCAACATCTGTCGCGTAAGAGAGTCTGGATCTGATATTCAGATTGATCGGATTTATGTCAACATTGTATCCAGAAAGTGCGCCTACGTCAGCGACAGGCGGTTCAATGCGGCAACATGGTGTCGCTCCGACTTAACTTTTTGGAGGTTTATCAAATGAAGCTCGTCAAGAGCCTCCTCCTCGGTTCCGCCGCCGGCATCGCCGCGGTCGCCGGGGCTCAGGCCGCCGATCTTCCTTCGCGGAAGGCCGCTCCGGTCGAATACGTTCGCGTCTGCACCGCCTACGGTGCCGGCTTCTTCTATATCCCGGGCACCGACTCCTGCCTGCGCATCTCGGGCCGCGTTCGCGCCGAGTACGCTGTCGGCAGCCGCTACAGCGACTACCAGGATGCCTACGGCACCCGCGCCCGTGGCCGTCTGAACATCGACGTCCGCACCGCGACCGCCTACGGCACGCTGCGCACCTTCATCCGCTACGAGCTGACCAACAACACCGGCATCTACGGTGCCGGCGGCATCACCCCGTTCAACGTCGGCGCGACTGTCCCGGGCTTCGTCCGCGGCGCTTCGTCGACCTCCACCGGCTCGCTGCTCGACCTGGCCTTCGTCCAGTTCGGCCCGATCACCGCTGGTCGCGCTCAGTCGTTCTTCGACTTCTACGCCAACGACCTCGGCTTCAACTCGGTTCGCACGTCGGATACGCGCGTCAACCTGCTGGCCTACACCGCCACCTTCGGTTCGGGCTTCTCGGCCACGATCTCGGCGGAAGACCGCACCTCGGGCACGTCCGGCCGCGAGCTGCCGGGCGCGGTGTTCAACCCGCTGGTCGGCGGCGGCGCTGCTGCGGCCGTCGTCCAGGGTCAGGACTACCCGGATCTGATCGCGTCGCTGCGCGTCGATCAGGGCTGGGGTTCGGCTCAGCTGTCCGGCGCTATCGGCCAGCGTAAGTACGCCACGGCTGCGGCTCTCGGCGCTGTCGACGGCGACGAGATGGTCTGGGCCATCCAGGGCGGCGTGAAGATCAACCTGCCGATGCTCGCCGCTGGCGACGCCTTCTGGCTGCAGGCTGCTTATGCTGACGGCGCTCTCGGCTATCTCGGCTGGAGCCCGGGCAGCCTGGGTCTCGGCCGCATCGGCGGTCTGGTGCTGGCTGATGCCGCGCTGAACCCGGTCACCGGCAATGTCGACAACTCGACCGGCTGGTCGGTCGTCGCGGCGTTCCGCCACTTCTGGACCCCCACCCTGCGCACCGAGATCTTCGGTTCGTACTCCGAGGTGAAGTTCAAGTACCTCGACGCGGCGGCGGTTGCTTTCGGTGGTCTCACCGCTCGCTCGGCTGATCCGAAGGAGCTCATCCTCGCTGGTAACCTGATCTGGTCGCCGGTCTCCGGCCTGGATATCGGTGTCGAAGTGCTCTACTCGCACCTCGATATCCGTTCGCCGGTCGGCAGCGTGAGCAACGCCGCTGCTCGCAGCGCGGTCCTCGGCATCAAGTCGGAAGACTCGGTTGCTGGCCGCCTGCGCATCCAGCGCGACTTCTGATCGCCTCTCGCGATCCTAGTCGGAAGCCCCGGGGAAACCCGGGGCTTTTTTTCTGGCGGCATTCCTCTCCGGCACCGGCTTGATCAGCATTGTTATCGCTGCTCGATCTTCATCGACCCGCAGCTTGCCGTGCCGCAACCTCCCGGATCCGTATCTCGTTTGCGGGGAGCGGCTTGGGGGTAGCTATCATCCAGATCGAGTTGAGGCGGAGACGGGCCAAAGCCAGTTTTTCAGATAATGGAATTTGTCCACCAATCCGATTGAGAATGATTCATGAGTCAATTCGATTCTGTATTGACTAAGTGCGAGGCGCATGGCACGTCTGATGGTAGACAATGATCCGATCGAGTTTCGAGACCCGACCCTCTATTGTCTAAAAGCGGCCTGCGTTGCCCAATCAGCGGAGGCTAAGTGAGTACTCGATAGTATTCGCTGACAGCTGAAGATGTGGAGCGCGCCGACCCCGGCGCCTCCACATTTGTTGCGTTAAAGCATGCTCGGCTCGGTTATCACGGCGGGTGCAATTGGCGCCGTGCCGAGGCCCCAGCCAATGCGAGTTCCTCCGCCTGACATCTCGGCTTTTCCTGCGTCTGGAGGGGCTCTCGATGAACGACGAAAAGCACGTTCGAATCGAACATCCGCTCCCAGGCAGGCCTCCAGCATCCGCTTCTGGCGCGATGCGGCCCCGTTGGGAAATAGTTGCAGAGCGGCGCTATGGAGCGCTCCCTTCCCGCGCATCCTTCCTTGGGCGGCCGAGTATTCGCAGTTCTGTATCGGTATGACCGAAATGGCGCGCCCAAAGGGTTCGAACTCAATCCTGGGGAAGGGGCTATACGCGTAGAGGCTCGCCGCCCTCGGCAGAAGGTCGGCGGGTCCACTGGCGACAACGTCTTAAGCGCCGTCTGGCCCGTCGCGCTTGAGTTCCCCATGCTCGATCGACCGCTTCGCGGACCTGTCAGGCAAGCCTGCTTCCGCTTGATGAAGCACATGACGGGCCACGCTGCCCCAAACCCGACGGTACTCAGGAATTCACTAAACTTGTGCATCGCGGCAAAAATCACCGCATTGCAGCATGTTGTCGGCCATCTTCATCGCTTGACATGTTTAGTGATTGGCGGCCTACTAAACAAATCGCTGAACTTGGACGGTTAGTTCCGAGGCGGCGTGAGGAAACGCCCCGCGTCGGCCGTGCCCCTTCTTCCGGCTGTGCCCTTCGCGGTCACGCAGGTTCACCCGTCACCCCAATGACGGCTGGTGACGGCACGCCAAGGGAGGGAAGATCATGAAAATAATCAGGACCTGGATGCTTGCCGCGACCATTGCCGGGAGCGCCGCGCTGGCTGCCACGGAGGCTCAGGCCCAGGGCAAGTCGCTGACGCTCTGCTGGGCGGCCTGGGATCCGGCCAATGCGCTGGTCGAGCTCTCCAAAGACTTCACCGCCAAGACCAATATCGCAATGAAGTTCGAGTTCGTGCCTTGGCCGAATTTCGCCGACCGCATGCTCAACGAGCTCAATTCCAAGGGCAAGCTCTGCGACCTGATCATCGGTGACTCGCAGTGGATCGGCGGCTCCGCCGAGAACAATCATTACGTGAAACTAAACGATTTCTTCGCCAAGGAAGGGATCAAGATCGACGACTTTATGCCGGCGACCGTCACCGGCTATGCCGAATGGCCGAAGAATACGCCGAACTACTGGGCGCTGCCGGCCATGGGGGATGCGCTCGGCTGGACCTACCGCAAGGATTGGTTCTCCAGACCCGAGCTGCAGGCCGAATTCAAGGCCAAATACAACCGCGAGCTCGCCGCGCCGAAGTCGCAGACCGAGCTGAAGCAGATCGCCGAGTTCTTCCAGGGCCGCGACATCGACGGCAAGAAGGTCTATGGCGCGGCGATCTTCACCGAGCGTGGCTCGGAAGGCATCACGATGGGCGTCGCCAACGCGCTCTATCCTTTCGGCTTCAAATATGAGGACCCGAAGAAGCCCTACGCCATGGCCAGTTTCGTCAACTCCGACGATGCCGTGAAGGGCCTGGAGTTCTACAAGTCCCTGTACAAATGCTGCACCCCGCCGGGCTACTCCAACGCCTATATGCAAGAGGGCTTGGACGCTTTCAAATCCGGACAGGCGGCCCTGCAGATGAACTGGTTCGCCTTCTTTCCCGGCCTGTACAAGGATCCCAATGTCGGCGGCGACAGGATCGGCTTCTTCGTCAATCCGCCTGAGAAGGAGAAGGGCTCGCAGCTCGGCGGTCAGGGCCTCTCGGTCGTCGCCTATTCGCCGAACCGGGCCGAGGCGCTGGCCTACGTCAAATGGTTCGCCTCGCTCGACGTGCAGAAGAAGTGGTGGGAGCTCGGCGGCTATACCTGCCACAAGGGCGTGCTAAACGATCCCGGTTTCGCCAAATCCGCGCCCTTCGCGGCTGATTTCCTCGTCGCCATGGGTCAGGTCGTCGATTTCTGGGCCGAGCCGTCCTACGCGCAGTTGCTGCAGGCGGAACAGGCGCGCGTTCACGACTATGTCGTGGCGGATAAGGGCACCGCCAAAGAGGCGCTCGACCTGCTGATCCAGGATTGGACCAAGGTCTTCAAGGAAGACGGCAAGTTCTGACGCAAGCGGGCCTTCGCCCAGCCGAACCGGGGCTGCGCCTCATCGCAGGTGGCGCAGCCAGTCATCGACCTTGCCTTTGAACGGTGCTGAGTCATGAATGCGAGCGACGTCACCGGCATCAGGAGCGCGGCAGCGATGCGCGCAGCCTATTCCCCGATCGCCCAGCGGGTCCGGGGTCTCAGCGACAAAGCCATCGCCTGGATCTTCATCGCGCCGACGATGATCCTCCTGCTTGCGATCAACCTGTTCCCGCTGATCTGGACGATCCAGCTCTCCTTCACCAATTACCGCGCCAATCGCCCCAATGCGCCGCTGCGCAATGTCGGGCTCGATCACTACCAGACGATCCTGTCGGATCCGGAAATCTGGCAGCGCATGCAGGCGACGGCGCATTTCGTGTTCTGGACGATCCTGCTGCAGACCGTCAGCGGCTTTGCGCTGGCCTACCTGATCGACCGCAAATTCCGCGGCCATGGCTTCTGGACCACGCTGATCCTGATCCCGATGATGCTGTCGCCGGCGGTGGTCGGCAATTTCTGGACCTTCCTGTACCAGCCGCAGATCGGTCTGTTCAATTACGTGGTCTCGTTCTTCTCCGGTATTGCGCCGTCCTCCTTCCAGATGCTCGGCGATGTGAAGCTGAGCCCTTGGGCGATCATCATCGTCGATACCTGGATGTGGACGCCCTATGTGATGCTGATCTGCCTGGCCGGCCTGCGCTCGATCCCGGACTACATCTACGAGGCAGCCGAGGTCGACCGAGCCAGCAACTGGCGGCAATTCATCTCGATCACGCTGCCGATGTGCCTGCCCTTCATCATGCTGGCCGTGCTCTTCCGCGGCATCGAGAACTTCAAGATGTTCGACATGGTCAACCTCCTGACCTCGGGCGGCCCGGGCTCGACCACCGAACTCGCCTCGATCACGCTGAAGCGCGCCGCCTTCGAGGCCTGGCGCACCGGCTATTCCTCCGCCTTCGCGATCATCCTGTTCGTTGCCGTGTTCGGGCTGGCGAACATCTATGTGAAGGCGCTGAACAAGGTGAAGGCACGATGAGCGGCGCTCTTTCCACGGCTCATTCCGTCGTCGCGCCGAGCGGACGCGTCAAGCTGCTGGCCGGCACCATCGTCGTTCTCTACGCGCTGGTGGCCATCGTGCCGCTGCTCTGGATCGGCCTGACCAGCATCAAGACGCCGCCGGACTCGATCTCCTACCCGCCCAAGGTCGTGCCGTTCGTGCATTTCGAGCCTTCGATCGAAGGCTACTGCAACCTGTTCAACACGCGCTCGCGCCAGACGGCGGATTATCTCGCCTCGCTCCCGCCTGCGAATTCCGCCTGCGAAGAGATCGCACGCTCGCGCAGCATGGTGGTCGTCGGCCCGTCGAATTATGTGCCGCGCTTCGTCAATTCGCTGATCATCGCCTTCGGCTCGACGCTGCTCTCGGTGGGGCTGGGCACCTGCGCGGCCTATGCCTTCTCGCGCTTCAAGGTGCCGCTGAAGGACGACTTGCTGTTCTTCATCCTCTCGACACGGATGATGCCGCCGATCGCCGTCGCGATCCCGATCTTCCTGATGTATCGCGAGCTCGGCCTCTCCGACACGCGGCTCGGCATGATCCTGCTCTACACCTCGGTCAACGTCTCGCTGGCCGTCTGGCTGCTCAAGGGCTTCATCGACGAGATTCCCCGCGAATACGAGGAGGCGGCGATGATCGACGGCTACACGCGGCTGCAGGCCTTCCGCAAGGTCGTGCTGCCGCAGGCCACGACCGGCATCGTCGCGACCGCGATCTTCTGCCTGATCTTCGCCTGGAACGAATATGCCTTCGCCGTGCTGCTCACCTCGGGCACGGCGCAGACCGCGCCACCCTTCATCCCGATCATCATCGGCGAGGGCGGGCAGGATTGGCCGGCGGTCGCGGCGGGAACGACGCTGTTCCTGATCCCGATCCTGGTTTTCACCGTGCTGCTGCGCAAGCACCTCCTGCGCGGCATCACCTTCGGGGCGGTGCGCAAATGAACCGGCATCCGAGCCATACCCGTGAGCCGCAAGGCGCGGCCGCATCGCGCTGGCCGAGGGCGCTGCGACGCGGACCGATGGAGACACTGGCGACGCTGCTGATCTCGGCCGGCGTGCTGATGCTGCTGCAGCCCTTCTCGCTGACGCTCTACGGCCATTCCTTCGTCACGACCCTGATCGGCGTCGTCATGTTCACCTTCGTCACCAAATTCCCGGAGTGAGCCATGGCCGAGATCCGGGTCGATAATCTGGTGAAACGGTTCGGCGCCTTCATGGCGGTGCGCGATACCAGTTTCACGGTCGAGAACGGCGATTTCTTCTGCCTGCTGGGTCCCTCCGGCTGCGGCAAGACGACGACGTTGCGGATGGTTGCGGGGCTGGAGCTGCCATCCTCCGGCAGCATCCGGCTCGATGGTGAGGATGTCACCTTCAAGCGGGCGCGCGAACGCGACATCGCCATGGTGTTCCAGCTCTTTGCGCTCTACCCGCATATGAACGTGCGCAAGAACATCAGCTTTCCCTTGGTCTCGATGGGGGTGTCCAGGGACGAGACGAGACGGCGCGTCGAGGAAGCGGCGCGCGTGCTGCGCATCGAGCATCTGCTCGACAAATCGGTCTCCGGTCTTTCCGGCGGCGACCGACAGCGGGTCGCACTCGGACGCGCCATCGTGCGCGAACCGAAGGCCTTCATGATGGACGAGCCGCTGGGCGCGCTTGACGCCGAGTTCCGCCATCTGATGTGCGGCGAACTGCGCGCCCTGCACGATCGGCTGAAGGCGACGACGGTCTATGTCACCCATGACCAGCTCGAAGCGATGTCGATGGCCGACAAGATCGCGGTGATGAATGATGGCGTGATCGAGCAACTCGGCTCGCCGCAGGAGATCTATGACCGCCCGAATTCGATGTTCGTCGGGGATTTCATCGGCTCGCCCGCGATGAATTTCATCCGTTTCGACGGCGCGACCATTGCGGGCTCGACCTCGGTCAGCATCGATGCCGCCTGCGTGACCTTGCCGGAACTGCGCGAGAGCCACGCGCCCGGACCGCTGGCGCTTGGGGTGCGGCCCGAGCAGATCGTCATCGGCGATCCCGGCCGGCAGGGCAGCGCCCTTCCGGGCGAGATTTTTGGCACCGAATATCTCGGCACGAACCAGATCGTGACGGTCGCCACCCCGCGCGGCAAGCTCAAGGCGCGCTTGCCTGCCCATCTGCCGGTGGCCGCCGGCGACCGCGTCAGCCTGTCGTTCAGGCCGGAGCGGCTATCGCTGTTCGATGCGGTGACGGGAAAGGCGATCCGCTCCGCCTTGCATGAGGCCAGCACGACGAGGCGCTCCCATGGCTGAGGTCACGCTGACGCAGGTCTCGAAGCGGTTCGGTTCGGTGCAGGCCGCGAGCGATCTGTCGCTCACCATCGCCGATGGCGAGTTCGTCGTGCTGCTGGGGCCGACGGGCGCGGGCAAGACGACGGCCTTGCGCCTCATTGCCGGGCTGGAGACCCCGGATGACGGCCGCATCTTCATCGGCGGCGTCGATGTCACGGCGCTGCCGCCGGCGGCGCGCGACGTCGCCTTTGTATTCCAGCAATACTCGCTCTATCCGCATCTGAGCGTCTTCGACAATCTCGCCTTCCCCTTGCGGTCGCCGACACGGCGCACGCCCGAGGACGAGATCCGGCGCGCGGTCGGCCATGTCGCGAAGCTCCTCAAGATCGAGGACAAGCTGCAGAACCGCGCGACGCAGCTCTCCGGTGGCCAGATGCAGCGCGTCGCGATCGGCCGTGCCCTGGTGCGCAGCCCGTCGATCTATCTGATGGATGAGCCGCTCTCCTCGCTCGATGCCAAGCTGCGCGCGGAATTGCGCATCGAGCTGAAGCATATCCAGCAGGATCTCGGTGCGACCATCCTCTACGTCACGCATGATCAAACCGAAGCCATGACGCTGGCCTCGCGCATCGGCGTGATCAACCACGGCCGCCTCGTGCAGATCGGAACGCCGCGCAGCATCTATGAGGACCCGACCGACATCTATGTCGCCACCCGCCTCGGCAGCCCCGGCATCAACCTGTTGCCGCGCGCGCTCTTCCCCGATCTGGAGGCGCCGGCCAACACGACCACGATTGGCGTGCGCACCGAACATCTCGCCATCGCCAAGGCCAGGAACGGTGCGGTGACGGGCAAGGTCAACTGGATCGAACGGCTCGGCGATCAGAACCACCTGCATATCGCCGTGAACCAGCAGCAGATCGTCAGCCTGGTCGATCCGGATGAAGGCCTGGATGTCAGCGACGAGGTGAGCGTGAGCCTGCTCAAGCCGCTGTTCTTCGACGCCGACGGCCAGCGGGTGAGGTGAACCATGGACGACGCGTTGAAGAAGAAGCTGATCGAGGCCATGGCCGGGGCAATCGTGGCCCATGCCGATGAATTGACGGCGCTTGACCAGGCCATTGGCGACGGCGATCACGGCCTGAACATGAAGCGTGGTTTCGAGGCGGTGCTGGCGGACATGGATCCGATCACGGCAAAGCCCTTGCCCGACGCCCTGAAGGCCATCGGCACGACATTGGTGATGAAAGTCGGCGGCGCCTCAGGGCCGCTCTACGGCACGCTATTCATGACGCTCGGTAAGGAGCTGCCGCCGGAGCCGACGATTGCGGATGTGGCGCGGGCGCTGGCCGCAGCGATCGAGGCCGTGAAGGCGCGAGGCAAGTCCGATCTCGGCCAGAAGACCATGCTCGACGTGTTGGCGCCGCTCCAGGCCGCACTCGCCCATGGCGGCGCCGATCTCACGACGCGCCTTCCCGAAGTCGCCAGGGTTGCGGCCGAGGCGACGGTGCCGCTCAAGGCCATTCGCGGACGCGCCTCGTTTCTCGGCGAACGTTCGATCGGCCATATGGATCCCGGGGCCCGCTCGTCGGCCCTGCTCGCCACCGCAATCTGCAACGCCATCGGAGCCTGAAAGCATGACAGCCAGCAAGAATGTCGGCATCGTCATCGTGTCGCACTCGGCCAAGGTCGCCGAAGGCGCCGCCGACATGGTTCGCCAGATGGTCGGCGACAATGTCCTGCTGGCCGCGGCCGGGGGCAATGCCGCAGGCGGCCTGGGCACCGATGTCGCTGCCATCATGGCGGCGATCGACGAGGCATGGTCGGAAGCGGGCGTCGCCATCCTGGTCGATCTCGGCGGGGCCGAGACCAATAGCGAGATGGCGGTGGAAATGATGCCGGAGGAACGGCGCGAGCGCATCGTCATCTGTAATGCACCGATTGTGGAAGGCGCCGTGATGGCCGCGACCGAAGCGTCCGGCGGCTCGCCGCTGGCCGTCGTGCAGGCGACGGCCGAGGAACTCATGTCGGCATGAATGACATGTCGGCCAAAGGTAGTGAGAGGGATGCAAGGATGCAGGAGGTGACGGCCAGCGCCCTGCTCACCAACAAGATCGGGCTTCATGCCAGGCCTTCGGTGAAGCTTACCCAGATCGCCAAGCGCTTCGGCTCCCGTATCGAGGTCGCCACCAGCGCGGCCGGCCCGTGGACGGATGCCAAGAGCCCGGTGAAGATCATGCGCGTCAAGGCGGCCCAGGGCGAAATGCTGCATTTCAAGGCCAGCGGCGAAGATGCTCCGGCTGCGCTCGCTGCGCTCGTCGATATCGTCGCACGCAAGTTCGATGAGGAGTGAGGCGTGATGGAACGCCGCCTTTCCGGCCTCGCCGCATCGACCGGGCTCGCCTTCGGCCCGGCGGTGGCCTTTCGCGCCGTCGGCGAGATGCGGCGCGAGAAGGGCCCAGTCTCAAGTGAGCGACAGGCTCTGGCGGACGCCGTTGCCGCTTCCCTTCGGGCCGTCACGGCCTTGGCGGCCAGTCTTCACGGCGAGGCTGTCGATATCGTGGGCTTTCAGGTGGCACTGCTCGAAGACGACGCCTTGACCGAGGGCGCCTATGCGGCAATCGAGCGCGGCGTGCCGGCTGACGCGGCCTGGCGACAGGCGCTGGCGGAGGAGATCGCGGGGTATGAGGCGTCTGACGACGCCTATTTCCGCGCCCGCGCCGCAGATCTGTCTGACATCCGGGACCGGGTTCTGCGCCAGCTTTTCGGCTTGCCCGAACTGACGAATGCGCCGCCCGGCGCGGTCATCCTGGCGCAGGATCTGCCGCCCTCCGCCTTCCTCGGCATCGATTGGTCGCAAGGCGGCGGCATCGTGCTCGGGGCCGGCAGCCCGACCAGCCATGTCGCCATGCTGGCGCGCGGGCGTGGCGTGCCGATGGTGGTCGGCATCGGCTCCGACTGGGAGGCGGTCTCCGGCACGGTCGTCGTCGATGGCATGGCAGGTCTCGTTCTGACGGGCCCGTCGCGCGCGAGCATCGACGAGGCGCGACGGCGGGCAGACGAGCTCGGCCACCTGCGGAGCAAGGCGGAAACCCGCAAGCGTGAGCCTGCGCTGACCCGCGACGGGACCCCGATCGCCGTGATGGTCAATGTCGCGGGGATGGCCGATCTCGTCGGCTTCCCGGCAGAGGCTTGCGACGGCATCGGCCTGACCCGCACGGAGTTCCTGGTCGAGCAGGCCTTGCAGGATGAAGCGCGCCAGTTCGAGGCCTATGCCGCGTTGCTGCACTGGGCTGGCGGCCGGCCGGTGACGATCCGCACGCTGGATGCCGGCGGAGACAAGCCCATCGCCGGCTACACGATCGATGGCGAGACCAATCCCTTTCTTGGCCTGCGTGGCATCAGGTTGTCCCTGCGCCATCCCGAGGTCTTTCGCGTCCAGTTGCGGGCGTTGGCCCGGGCGGCGAGCCTGGGCCCGCTCAAGGTCATGCTGCCCATGGTCACCGCAGCGCTGGAACTGGAACAAGCGCGAGTGCTGCTGGACAGCGTTCTGGCGGAACTCGCGGCGGAAGGATTGCCGCATGCAGCGCCTGCGCTCGGCATCATGGTCGAGGTTCCGGCCGCCGCCATGGCGGTCGCGAGCTTCGACGCCGCCTTTTTCTCGATCGGCTCCAACGATCTGACACAATACGCGACCGCCGCCGCGCGCGATGGGTCGGAGGTCGCGGCCTATGCCGATGTCCTGCATCCCGGCGTGCTCGCCATGATAGCCCATGTCGCGCGCCATGGTGCCGAGCTTGGTCGAGAGGTCAGTCTCTGCGGCGATGCGGGGGGCGATCCGCGTGCCATCGCCGCATTGCTCCGAGCCGGCGTCCGGGCCGTATCGGTCTCTCCCGGGCTGTTGGCGATGGCGAAGGAAGCGATCCGTGAGGTCGATCTCTCGGAGCCAAGGACGGACGTATGACCGGCCCCGAAACCCTCCCGGCCGACTCTTCGCCATTGGCCGCGTACAAGGCGATCCTGCGCGCGGTCATCGAGAACCGACCCTCCGGCACCCGGCAGCGGCTGGCGGAAGCCATTGGCAAGAACCGCAGCTTCATTTCGCAGATCATCAGCCCCGCCTATGCCACGCCGGTGCCGGTGCAGCATCTGGAGACGATCTTCCATGTCTGCCATTTCGCGCCCCCGGAGCGGCAGGCCTTCCTGAACGCCTATCGCGCTGCGCATCCGGGGCGCCTGGAGGTGGTCGATGCCGGGCGGCCGATGCGCCGGCTGGTCGTCGAGCTGCCGGATTTCGGCAGCGCCGACTTGAATGCCCGGGCCGACCATATCGTGCTGGGCGTCGCGCGCGGCCTGGTGTCGCTGATCCCGGCCGCCGACGACGAAGACGCCGACGGGCAGGGGGGGAGCCGATGAAGAAGCTGATCAACGCGGTCGACGGCATTCTGTCGGAGAGCCTCCAGGGACTCGCCGCCATCCATGGCGATATCCTCATGCTCGGCGAAGAGGAGAAGTTTGTTCGGCGCAAGGTGCTGAAGCCTGGCAAGGTTGCGCTGATTTCGGGTGGAGGCTCTGGCCACGAACCCCTGCATGCCGGCTTCGTCGGGACCGGCATGCTCGATGCCGCCTGTCCGGGGCAGGTCTTCACCTCGCCGACGCCGGACCAGATGCTGGCGGCGGTGGACGCCGTCGGTACGGCGGCGGGCTCGCTCTTCATCGTCAAGAACTATGAAGGCGACGTGATGAATTTCGAGATGGCGGCCGAGATGGCCCAGACCCCGGTCGCGACCGTCGTCACCGACGACGATGTCGCGGTCCCGGCCTCGACCTGGTCCACCGGTCGGCGTGGCGTCGCAGGCACGCTGATTGTCGAGAAGATGGTCGGCGCCGCCGCCGAGCAGGGCCGCGACCTCGACGCGCTGAAGTCCCTCGGCGAGGAGGTCAACCGGCGCACCCGGTCGATGGGCGTGGCCCTCACATCCTGCACCGTGCCTGCAGCCGGCAAGCCGACCTTCACGCTCGCCGAGGATGAGATGGAGATGGGCGTCGGCATCCATGGCGAGCCGGGCCGGCGGCGCATGAAGCTGGCAACGGCGGACGCTATCGCCGACGAAATGATGGGCGCGATCCTCGACGATCTCTCGCTGAAGGGCGGCGCGCCCTGCCTGCTGCTCGTCAATGGCTTCGGCGGGACGCCCGCCATGGAGCTCTATCTGATGGCCAATGCTGCAAGGCGCGTCTTGGCGGGGCGCGGTCTCGCCATCACACGTGGGCTGGTTGGGTCTTACGTCACCTCTCTGGACATGGCGGGTTGTTCGCTGACCGTGACGGCGCTGGACGACAGCCTGATCCAACTCTGGGACGCGCCGGTCCATACGGCCGCGCTACGATGGGGGTAAGCATCGCAACGTTCGAATGTCGGCTATCGGCGCGAGACCCAAGGTCGGCTTTTGGCGCTTCATGGAGGGATGAGTCAGCTTGAGGCGCACTTTTAGAGCATGATGGTCTTTGCCAGGACGCTTGCTGCAGCTTCAGCTCTGCGAATGAGTCATGCTTCGACGATGAGATAGTCTTTTTCGATGAAGACTGGCACGGTCTCGGCCTGATAAGGGCCATCGAAAAGATCCTTGCCGGGCCGGACCTCGACCTCGTAGCGTTTGGCACGGATCCTGTCAGGCTCAGCGCGCGATTTGCCCGTGCGGATATCGAACTCCCAGCCATGCCAGGGGCAGCGCAGGATCTCGCCGCGCCTGCTGTAGCTGTACTGCCCCGGCTCCACCCCCGCCTCGACCAGCCCGGTGGTGCGGCCCATGCAAAGGTCTCCCCCTTGATGCGGGCAGCGATTGAAAAGGCCGAAGAACTCGCCGCCCAGATTGAAGATCACGACCTTGCGGCCAGCAACCTCGGTGACGAGACGCTGGCCGGGCGGCAGGTCCGCGGCAGGGCCGATGACGTATTTGGCCATTTCAGCCCCGTCCGTAGAGCGCCTTGGCATTGTCGAGGAAGAGCGCTTGCCGGGCAGCATCGTCGAGCTTGACCGGCACGGCCCAGAGCGGGTCGTCGAAATCCCAATGCGGATAGTCGGTGGCGAAGAGCAGACGATCGATGCCGATCCATTCGACGATGTCGTGAAAATGCTTGCGCTTCTCCGGTTCCTCCATCGGCTGCGTCGTCAGCCAGACATGGTCGCGGATGTAGTCGCTCGGAGGCCGCTTGAGATGCGGGGTCTCGCTGCGCAGGCGGGACCAATGCTTGTCGAGCCGCCAGCCAAGCGAGGGCAGCCAGGCGAGACCGGCCTCGATCAGCACCATCCGCGTGCCGGGATAGCGCTCGAACACGCCCTCGATCACCATCGAGGTCAGCAGCGCCTGGCAGCACTGCGCATGCCCGACCATCTCCTCGATGTAGTAGGACGGCCACCCTCCGGCGGTGACGGGATAGCCGCCATAGCCGAAGGCATGCACGCCGATCGGCAGTTTCGCGCGCTGGGCGGCCTCGTAGATCGGCCAGTAGCGGCGCTGGCCGAGCGGCTCGGCGGTGCGGCTGAGCAGCAGCACCTGCACGAAGGCCTCGTGCCCGGCCCAGTGATCGATCTCGGCTGCCGCAGCAGCGCCGTCCTCATAGGGCACGACGATCGAAGCCTTCAGCCTCGAATCCTTGCTCGTCCACTCGGCCACCTGCCATTCGTTCAGGGCACGGGCGAGCGCAGCGGAATAGTCGAGGTTCTGGGCCGCGCCGGCGGCCGGCGCGATCACCGTCATGATGCCGAGCTCGACCTTGTTGGCGTCGAGATGCTGCGCCTGCATGAAGGAGAGATCGGAGCCGGGGCGGCCGTCCGGAGGCCAGGAATCGAGACGCGCGGCGTCCGGCTGGCCCTTGGGATAGGCCGGGCCGCTCTGGTAGCCGTGGCGCGGCAGCATGCCATAGGTCATGGCGTGCTCCTGCCAGCGCTTGGGCAGATAGGGCAGGATGTCGGCGGGTTTGGCCAGACAAGGATGGATGTCGCAATCGGCGATGATCGGCCTGACGATGGTGCTTTCCGGTTTCGGCCGGGCGGGCAGCTCCATGTTCATGCGAAATCCTCCTTGAGACGGGGATAGGTCGCGAGCGGATTGTCGATCAGGATCTTGGTCTTGAGGCTATCGGGCAAGAGCGGCGGCAGCGCGTCCTGGCCGTCGAACTGCCAGTGCGGATAATCGGTCGAGAACAGGAGAAGCTCGTCCGATCCGGCCTGGTCGAGGATGCGCAGGAGGGCGTCGCCCTCCACCGGCGCGTCGACCGGCTGCAAGGTGAAGCGAACCTGCTCGCGGATGATCTCCGGCGGCGGCCGGTCGACCCAGGGGATCTCCATGCGCAGGCCGCGCCAGTATTTGTGCAGGCGCCAGAGATAGGCCGGCAGCCAGGTGAAGCCGGACTCGATCAGCACGACCTTGAGCGAGGGGAACTTGCTGAACACGCCCTCACAGACGAGGCTCGTCAATTGGGTCTGGAAGCCCTGTGCCTGGTTGACGTAATCCTCCGTGAAATAGGAGGGCCATCCCACCGGAGTCACCGGATGGCGATAGGTCGAGCCGGCATGGATGCCGACGGGCAAGCCATGGCGCGCCGCCGCCTCGTAGATCGGCCACAGGCTGCGTCGGCCGAGCGGCTGGTCGGCGAGACAAGGCAGGAGCACCTGCACGAAGCGGCGGTCGGCGGCGCGCCGCTCGATCTCGCCCGCCGCTAGCGGCGGGCTCTGGATCGGGACGACGATCGAGGCGCGCAGGCGTTGGTCCTTGTCCAGCCATTCGGCTGCCAGCCAGTCGTTGAGGGCGCGGGCGAAAGCCGCGGCCATGTCTTCGCTGAACAGTGTGGTGACAGCGTAGAGGCAGTTCAGGATGCCGGCCTGGCTGCCGAATCCGTCGAGCGCCTGCGTGCAGAGCCGTTCGCGGCTCGACCCGGCTTTGGCGCCTGCGACGCGCCAGTCCGGTCGCGAGGTCAGGGGCGCGTGCAGCGGATAGCTCGTCGGTTCGAGATCATGGACGCCGCGTTGTGCCACCGCATCGGCCCATTGCGGGTCGAGATAGGGGATGAGCGCGGCGATGCCCGGCACCGCCGGATGCAGATCGCAGTCGATGCCGCCGAGCGTGAGGACGCTCATCTCTGCGCCTCCTCGCCGAGCAGCAGGTCGATCGCCGCTGTCCAGGAGAAGGTCCCGCCGCCGATCCCGGCGCTGTCGATCGGATTGAAATACTCGCTGAAGCCGGCGTCCCCGATCAGCCTGCGGGTCTCGGAGGCTACGGAATCGGCCGTCGCGTCGAGGCCGGCCTCGCGCAGGCCGCGCGCGATCATCCAGTTGACCACGGCCCAGACCGGCCCGCGCCAATAGCGCTGCGGCTCGAAGCTTGCCGCATCGGGATCCGTCGAGGGAATGAGGCCGATGCCCCGCCACCGCCAGGCGTCTATCCTTTCGGCAAGGGCGGCAGCGTGGTCGTGCAGCCCGGCGAAGAGCGGCAGGAACCCTGCTGAGGTCCGGACCGGAATCAGGCCCCCGCCGATCAGATCGCGCGTGAGGTAGTGCCCGAGCGGCTCGTCCCATAGCCCCGCGATCACGGTTTCCTTGCGCGCGATCCGCGAGGCGATCGTGTCGCGTTCCTCTGCTGTGCCGAAACGCTCGGCCAGAGCCAGGAGGTCCCGTTCCGCCCGCAGCAGGATCGCATTGGTGCCGACATCCGCGACCTTGAAAGGGGAGAGCTGGAGCATGCGTACGGCGTCCCACCCGGTCCCGCGGAACAGATCGACCAGATGGATGAAGCGCTGATACTCGACGCCCCGCGGGCGGAAGGCGGCATCGACATGGCCGGTGTCGCGGCGCCGGATCTCGGTTTGCGTCTCGGTCGGGACGCGTTCGAGCGCGGCGTCCCAGGCCGGGCTGTTGTCCATGCCGGTTTCCCAGGGATGCAGGGTGGCGACCAGCCCGGTGTCGTCCGGATCGCGCGCGCGCTTCCACCAGAGATGGTTCGCGACGAGCTTTGGATAGATGGCGCGCGCCCTCGCAATGCCGTCTTCTCCGTGCCGCTCCAGCACGAAGCGGGCCGCGGTCGCCAAGACGGGCGGCTGCGGGATACCGGATGTCGGCGGGGTGCGGGCGATGCCCCAGACGGCGGGACCGGGGAAATAATCGTCGGACGGGGCGTGGAAGACGATTTGCGGCACCAGCCCGTCCTCCCATTGCCCCTCCAGCAGTCTTTCGATCTCGCGCCAGGCCCGGTCAAAGTCGAAGGTCGCCCATCCCATCGCGACGAAGGCGGAATCCCAGTTCCACTGGAAGGGATAGAGACGGTTCGTCGGGACCGTATAGCCGCCGCGATCATTGGCGGCGAGGATGGCGCGGGCGGCCTCGATGCGGCTCATGAGCGGATCTCCAATGCATGCCCAGCTGCGTTCATCCAGCTCAGCCGGGTGCGATCGGGCTTGAGCGCGATTTCGCTGCCGGGGACCAGGGGCGGCAGCGGGCCGGCGGCCGACAGCACGACGCGCATCGGCTGGCCGCCGGCCGCCATCCCCGTCAGGAGGATCTGAGGGCCGAGCAGTTCCGCGACCTTGAGGATGAACGGGAAAGCATCCTCATCGGCTGCGGCGAGCGCGACATCCTCCGCGCGCAGTCCGAGCAGGACCCTGTCACCGGCACCCTGCGGCACTGGCAGGGCGAGCCCGCCGAGATCGGCATGGCCGTCTCGCACCGGCAGTTCCAGAAAGTTCATCGGCGGGCTGCCGACGAAGCCGCCGACGAAGCGCGTGGCAGGGTGGTCGTAGATGGCGGATGGCGTGCCGATCTGTTCGATGCGCCCGCCATGCACCACCGCGATGCGGTCCGCCAGCCCCATCGCCTCGGTCTGGTCATGGGTGACGTAGATGGTGGTGGTGCCCGCTCCGCTCAGGACGGCCTTGAGTTCGGCCCGCATCTCGAGCCTGAGCAGCGCGTCGAGATTGGAGAGCGGCTCGTCCATGAGCAGCACCGCCGGCTCGACAGCCAGTGCGCGCGCCACCGCGACCCGCTGGCGCTGGCCGCCGGAGAGCTGCGCCGGATGACGCTGCAGCAGCGGCTCGATATGAAGCAGCGCCGCAGTCTTCTCAACCTGGCGCGCGATGCGGGTCTTGTCGGCCTTGGCCATGCGCAGCCCGAAGGCGACGTTCTCGTAGACGGTCAGATGCGGGAAGACGGCGTAATTCTGGAAGACCATGGCGAGGCCGCGCTTGCGCGGCGGCAGAGCGGAGACGTCCCGCCCGCCGATCAGGACGCGCCCGCTCGTCTGGCTTTCGAGCCCGGCGATGATCCGCAGCAAGGTCGTCTTGCCGCAGCCCGAGGGGCCGAGCAGCGCGAGGCATTCCCCATCGGCGACCGAGAGGTCGAGTTCCGCGAGAGCCGTGACCTCGCCGAACCGCTTGGCGACTCGTTCGATGGTGATGGTCGCCATGGCGCCTACCGGTTGCTGATGCCCCACATCGCGAAGAGGCGACGCCGGACGAGGAAGATGAAGAGAACGGAGGGCACGATCAGCACGAGCCCTCCGGCGAATTGCAGATGCAGCGGCGATTCAGACAGCACCGACAGGAGATAGGCGGTGAGCGTGCGCTGCCTCACCGTCAGCACCGAGGCCGCGAAGACCTCGTTCCAGGACAGCACGAAGGCGAAGATCGAGGCGGCCGCGATCCCCGGCAGAGCCAGCGGCAGCACCACGCGGACGAAGCCGGTGAACCGCGAGCAGCCGAACACCCAGGCAGCCTCCTCGAGCTCCTTGGGGATGCCCATGAACAGGCTGGCGCAGACCAGCGTGGCGAACGGCGTCGCCAGCACGGCATGGACCAGCGCGACGCCGAAGGGCGTGTCATAGACGCCGAGCCTGATGAAGGAGACGGTGAGCGGCAGCGCCAGGATCGCGACCGGGAAGGCGCGCGTCATCAGAATCAGCACGCGATAGGCACCCGCGCCCCGGAAGCGGAATCGCGCCAGCGCGTAGCCGGCGGGCACGCCGAGCGCGAGCGCCATCACCATGGTCATGGCGGCCGCCTTGATGCTGACCCAGGTCGCCCGCCAGACGCCCTCGATGGCAAGGAAGCTCCTGAGCGCCTCGAAGGAGGCGCCGAAGGGCGTGAACGGCTTGGGCCATTGCGAGACGATCTCGCGGCCGCCCAACGCGCCTAGCGCGAGCAGATAGATCGGCAGGAGCGTCCAGACGCAGAGCACGGCGACGCCGGCCCAGAGCATGGCGCGGTCGGAGCGAGTGGCGCCGGTCATGCCCGCTGCTCCGTGGGCGTGCGCAGGGCAACGAGGTAGAGCAGCGTCGCCGCAATCGAGATCGCCATGACCAGCACGGCATAGGCTGCCGCCACGCCGTAATCCTGGCTGAAATATTGGGCGTTGAAGGCCTCGCTGACGAGGACGGGGAAGTTGCGACCTCCAAGAGCCAGCGCCATCGCGAACATCTCGAAGGCGAGCACGGTGCGCAGGATCAGCGCCGTCTGGATGGAGGGCTTGAGCAGCGGCAGGGTGATGCGGACGAAGCGCTGCCAGGGCGTCGCGCCGAAGACCTCGGCCGCTTCCTCGTATTCCTTGGGCAGGAGCTGCACGCCGGCGAGCAGGATGACGAAGACGATCGCCGTCGCCCGCCAGATCTCGGCGACGACGATCGCAGCCAGCAGCGCGGCGGGCGTCTCATAGGTCAGCCAGGCTTGCGGCTGAGCGATCAGCCCGAGCTTGAAGAGCACCGAATTGAACCAGCCCTGGTCGTTCAGGATGGCGAGCCAGACGAGGCCGGCCGCAAGATCGGAGATACCGAGAGGGATCGACCAGACCCAGACGAGGAGGTCGCGCCCGCGCCGGATCTTGCGCAGCATCATCGTCATGCCGAGCGCGAGCGCCAATTGGAGCGGCACGGCGAGCAGCACAACCTTGAAGGTGTTTCCCAGCGCATCCTCGAAATTGAGGTCGCTGGCCATGCGCGAGATATTGCCGAAGCTCCACGCTCCGCCGTCCTGGAAGGCCAGCACGGCGGTCTGTACCAGCGGGATCAGGAACAGCCCCGTGAGGAAGAGCGCCGAGGGCGCGATCAGCAGATAGGGCAGGAGCTTGGGCTCGCGCATCGTCGCCGACCGGCTCACTGGATCGGGCAGGGGCCGTCGCTCGGCTTGTCGGGCAGCCAGCAGGCGGCCTTCGTCTCGGTGATGATGCGCTTCAGCGCCTCACCCTGCCGTTCGAGCGCAGCCTTCGGATCTTCGCCGCGCAGGACGATGCGCTGGAAGGTGTCGAGATAGACCTTGTCGAACTCGCCGCCGCGCTGGTCGAGCCCGACCGGCAGCAGGCTGACCACGGCGTTCGGTGCGCTCGTCATCTTCTGCACCGCATCGATCTCGAGCTTCAGGCCAGGATCGACATCGGTCGGCAGATCGACCTTGGCGACGGGAAAGAAGGCCACTGCCTTCGCGGTCTTCACCTGGATGTCGGGACGAGTGAGGTATTCGATCAATTGCTTGGCCTGCTCGGCTTGCGGTGCGCCCTTGGCGATGGCGAGGCCGGCGACGACAGGCATATAGCCCAGCCCCTTCGGCCCGGACGGGGCCGGGAAGGCGACGAAGTCGTCGGGCTTGCGCGAGAGCGCGTCGATCAGCCTTGCGACATGGTCGAAGGCGACCCAGACGTCGCCGGACAGAAGCGGCTCCTGCATGAAGCCGTAATTGGTCGAGTTCGGATTGACGGTCTTCCACAGCTCTCGGAATTTCGTCCACATCGCCACCGCCTCCGGCGACTTGAAGGTCGTCACCACCCCGCCGGTATAGGACGGGTAGAGATAGCCCTCGAAGAAGCGGTGCATCAGCCCGGTCGGCCCGGCCGGGAAGCCCAGCATGCGCTTGCCGGTCTTCGCTTGGATATTCGCGCCCCACTGAGCGAGCTGGTCATAGGTCAGCGCATTGATGTCCGCGCCTTCGGGCAGGAAAGGCAAAGCCTGCTTGTTGGCGACCATGATGTAGGTCGCCTGCATCCACGGGATGAACATCTGCTTGCCGGTGCCGAGCTTGCCGGCCTCGACCATGCCGGGGTTGAGCCCACGATCCTTCAGCTTGGCGAGCACGTCGTCGAGCGGCACGAGCGAATCTGCCGCCAGCGGCTGCAGCTCGCCGTGGAGCGCACCGATCAGGCTGGAAACCGGCTTGCCGGCCTGCTGCTCGGCCCGGATATGGACGCCGAGTTGCGGTGGCTGTTCGGTGACGAAATCGGCGCCGCCGGGAAAGTCCTTGAGGATCTCGGAGCGCATCTTCTGGGCGGCCTCGATCGGCCTCAGCTGCGTCGAGAGGAAGACGACCTCTGCGGCCGCGGGTTTGGCAAGACAGGCGAAGGTCAGGGCGGCGATGGCAGCGGTCCGCCTAAGCCAGGTCGTAGGGCCTTGCGTCATCGGATGTCTCCTCCCTGGAGATGCTGCGGCTCTTGAGGCGGCCGCTATCGGTGGGAACCGGTCCATCGGACCGGCGGGGAACGAGGGTGGCGCTGCGCAGCTCGGTCATTGCCGCGCCGTCGCGGCCGGCGAGCTGGGCCAGCAGCATGTCGAGCATGCGCGCGGCGGCGCCTTCGATATCGGGGTCGAAGCTGGTCAGCGGCGTCGCCACGTAGTCCGCGATCGGCGAGTTGTCGTAGCCGATGATCGAGATGTCATGGCCAGCGCGCAGGCCGAGGTCGCCGAGCGCATGCAAGGCGCCGATCGCGAGGCGGTCGGTGGCGCAGAGCAGGGCGGTCGGCCGCTCGGCGGCTGCCAGCAGATCATGTGCCAGCCGGTGGCCGTTTTCCTCGCTCGGCTCGGCGAAGCGGGAGGGGCCGGGCGCCGCGCCGGCGCGCGCCAGGGCTTCGCGCCAGCCGGCCTCACGGAAGAAGCCGAAGCCGTATTCGAGCGGCGCTCCGATGAAGCCAATCCGGCGATGCCCGAAGGTTAGGAGGCGCTGCGTCGCCTCCTCGAAGGCCTTGGCGCCGTCGATATCGACGCTGGCATGCCCGCCCGCACGCGTGCGGCCATGGGTGACGAAGGGCAGGCCCGACGCCTTGAGATAGTTTACACGCTCGTCGTCGAGCCGCGTGCGCGCCACGATCATCGCATCGACTCGCCGGTTCTCGACGAATTGCCTGTAGAGCACCAGCTCCTCCGGCCCGCCGCGGGCGCTGGACACGATGAGATCGAGCCCGGCCTGCGCCAGCTGCGGACCGATCGCGGCGATCAGCCTCAGGAAGAAGGGCTCGCCCAGCTGGCCGGGGCCGGTGGGCAGGACGATGCCGACCGCATCGCTGCGGCCGCCGCGCAACCGCCGCGCCACCGCATTCGGACGATAGCCGATCCGCTCGGCCTCTTCGATCACCCGCCTGCGCGTCGTCTCGGCGACGTCGCTATAGCCGCCGAGCGCCCGCGAGACGGTTGTGACGGAGAGGCCCAACGAGGTTGCGAGCTTTGAGAGCGACATCTCCAAACGCTAATCCGAAACGTTTTGGATCGTCAATTAGGGGCTTGTTGCTTGGCTCGTATCCTCTGCCGATAAGCGCTGCGCCAATGGGCTGTCACAGGAGATTACCCCTGGAGGCGCCCCTTCATCCGCGCCGCCAGCGTTCCCGCCTCCGAAGGTCTGCTTTCCGTCAAGGAGCCAATGTCGGTTGTTGGCGCATCTCGGATAAGAAACGAGTCGCCCACTATCGGTGGTTTCAGGCCCTCGCAACCACCGATGCAGACACTCCCGCGAGCCCGCTTCGGGAGTGTTCGTTTTTGTAACCCCGCCAAGGGTTTGCCGCCCGGTCTAAGCGAGGATCGTGCCGAGTTCGCCGCGCAGCGTCGCAAGTCGTCGCGTAGCCCTGTCCGTCCATGCGACCGACTGCGTCGAGCGTGGCAGGGTCGAAATGGTTTTATCGCAGGCGACCCAACCCGTTTCTTCGAGCATCGCGTCAGGTGCACACCCATTCGCGCACGACACACCGCGTGCCTATCCGCTCGCAAGCCTGCACAGCTCGATCCTCGGCCTGCTGGCGCGTCGGCGCGGCCTTTGCGCTCCACGGCGTGATGCGCTCGCCCTTGCCCTCGGCCACGGCGAGCGCGCCGCAGTGATGGTAGGGGAAGCCGGTGTGATCATCGTCGTCCCAATGGCGATGATTGCGAAAGACGCTCACGACGACGCATTCGTCGCCTCCAGCCCGCCGGCAATGCGCGAGAGCCAGGTCCGCCGCCTCCTGCCGCTTGTCGGCGCCCCAGAAGAAGCCGTGCTTCTGGTCGGCACTCGAATAGGCGATCGCCGCCCAGATGCCGCTTTCCTTTGATGCGGGCGGCCCCTTGACCGGTCTGGTCTGAAAATCGGCTGCGCCGAGCTGACCCG
Organism: Allobosea sp. RCC_152_1; assembly: GCF_041360765.1. Lineage (NCBI taxonomy): Bacteria > Pseudomonadati > Pseudomonadota > Alphaproteobacteria > Hyphomicrobiales > Alloboseaceae > Allobosea > Allobosea sp. RCC_152_1. The sequence continues at coordinate 578,275 of NZ_JBFUPU010000003.1, read as the reverse complement.
AGCAGGCGAGAAGCACGCCGATTGCTGCAATGGCAGAACCGAGTTTCATCTTGGCTCCTTATTTTCGGGCGGCCGAGGCTACGGAAACGACGACGCAGCCACTCGCCGTCGGGAGGAGCATCGCGTTTCCGCCATTATTGGCGAGAGCGTAGACGGCGACTTGCCCAAGGTTGCTGGCGAGCCGGCTGCCTTGCGGGAGAACGGAGGGAAGCTCGGCGCATGAGGCGGAGAAGGGCGCCACCCGAACCATGGTGCCTTCGCAAGCCGACTGCGTCGGCGCGGCGAAGATAATGCCGGCGGCCGGTCCGTTATAGTTTTGGGTGGTGTAGCTCATGCCGACCAGGGCTTGCACGGCGTGACGATCCGCAGCTTCGTTGCTCCAGGTCGACTGGACGTCGTATTTCGCGCCGCTCGTCAGCAGCTCTCCGAGAACCGGAAACACCGTGGAGCAACTCTTCAAGCCCGCCTGCCTTGCATGTTGCAGGAAGGGCGTTTCGGGGCGAGCCTGATCGGCCTTGTTCGTTTCCGCGATCGCCGATTGCGAGACGAGGTTTCGGATTGCGCTGTAATTCATCGAGCCGTAGGCGAGCCCACCCAGGATGACGACGCCGATCGCCGAATAGATCGCGATCCGGGTCCATTTGGGTTTGGGCGCGAGGCGGTCGTCGACCTGGCCTGACCGGTCCTGCTGGCGCGACATGATCCGGTCGTGGATGGATTGCTGGTTCATCGGGACTGCCTGTTCATCTGATCGCCTCGACTGCCTTCGAGAGTCCTCTGAGGGTAGCCGCCGAGATCGTGGTTGTTCCGCGGGGCGTCTCGTAGGAAATCTGCGGCAGCGTACCCTTCGAGATTTGCTCTCGCACGACCGGCCCGACCGGCAGCATCCCGACGCAGACCGTCGCATTGCAGCCATCGAGCTGCACCTTGAGCGGATTGGCCTGGCCCTGGAATTTCAGCGATATCGGGCCGGGATTCGTCGCATCCGGCGCAGTGCGCAGAATCATGTAGGGCTTGCCGTCCTGCGTGGCCGCAAGCGACCAGCTAAAGGCCAGATGGCCGGCCGAATCCTCGATGGTCTGCGTGACGTTGCAAACCTTCCGACGGGTCTGCAGGTTTTCGTCACAGATCAGCGTCCAGTTCTCGAAGGGTTGGATGATGCGCCGGTAGGCTCCCAGCTTCACATCCGGCGGCACCGCCACGTCGGAAGGCTTGACCCTGTAGTTGGCGCCGGCCGGCGCCTGTCCAGCCGAGTATTGGCCGGACAGGAACAGGCAAGCCATGGCCATGAGCCAGAGGGAGAGGGCTCGCTTGCCGACCATGCCGCCGCTCAGTTCAGAGTGAGGCTGACGCCGGCGCCCACGCCCCATTCACCCCCGCTGGTCGCGCCGGTCAGGTTGGCGCGGACGCGGCCGTTCTCGCTGGTGTAGCCGGCGCCGAAGGCGAGTGCGCCCTCACCGCGCCAGGCGCCGCCGCCCGCTGCCACGCTGAGCTTGCCGGGACGATCGTCGAAGCGCAGCGACGCCGCGGCAAGCCCGACCGCTGCGGCCTGCCTCGCCTCCTGGCGAGCCGCACGAATGCCCTGGTTGAGCTGCCCGAACTTCTGATCGGTGTAGGCTTTGCCGGCCTCGGTCACATTGGCGAGCTGGCTGTCCGTATAGGATTTGGCCTCGGCAACGCCCTTGTTCAACTGGTTGACATTGACCGCGTCGGTCCCTGCCACGCCCTCGGCAACTTTGGAGATGACGACCGGTGCGTTGGGATCGCCGCCCTGCAGCGTGATGCTGTTTTTCTTACTGCCGTCGATATTGGTGTCATAAAAGACGGCGCTGTTGGTGATGTTGCCGATGCCGCTCTGGAGGCTCTCGATCGCCAGGTTGCTGGCGTAGAGCTGCGAGCCGTTGATCGCGTCGGTGCTGGTCGCCGAGATCCGGCCGGCCGCGACGTTGGTCAGCGTTCTCTCCGCGCCCACGGAACCGATGCTCACGGTGCCGACCGGTGCCGCGCCCGCGAAATTATAGGTCGTGCCCCGGATGGTGGTGCTGGCGGTGCCGACGGCCGCATCCGTCGCGGAGCCCGCGCCCAGCGCGACGCTGTTGGCGTTGTTGCTGATTGCGCCGGCGCCGAGGGCGAGAGATTGGATGCCGTTTGCTGTCGAGTTCGTGCCGAGGGCAACGCCGTCGGCAAGATTGACCGTCGCGTTCTGGCCGATGGCGATGCCGCCCGGTGCCGTCATCTGCACGATGGCGCCATTGCCCATGCCGATGCCGTTGTCGCCGTTGACGGTGGTACGCGGACCGACCGCGACCGAATCGAGGCCGACGGCCGCCGAGTCGGTCGCGGTCGAATTGGCGTGGAAATACATCGTTCCCGTCACCGCGAAGGAGGCCAGCGAGTTCTTCAGCTGACGTAGCGTGACCGCGTCCTGATCCTCAGTGCCGTCGGCGACATTGATGATCTGGCGATAGGAGGAGGCGGTGCCCACCGAAAGCGCGCCGAGCAGCGTCTTGTCCGTGGTGTTGTAGAGAACGATGCCGGTGCCGGCGATCACGGATCCCGACGTCGGCGCGATGGCGCGATCCGAGAGGGAATCGGCGCCGAGCGCGATGCCGCCGAGGATGGTGGCCTGGCTGTTGCGGCCGAGCGCGAGCGACCCGTCGGCGAAGGCGGTCGCCTGGTAGCCGACTGCGGTGGAGCCTATCCCCTGAGCGGAGGAGTCGGCGACCGCAAGCGTCCTGTCGTTGGTGCGAACGTACCGGATGCCCTCGCCGTTGGCGTCCGTGTAGACGGTCGAGACATTGCCGGCGATGTTGTTGATCGTCGAGCCGAGCGTGGCGATGTTGGTCGTGTTCGTCGTCACCTGCTGATTGGTCGCGAAGAGCTGCGAGCCGTTGACCGCGTCGGTCGAGGCAGAGGTGAGCTGCCCGGCCGCGACGTTCTGGATCTGGCGCTCGGCGCCGGCCGAGCCGACCGAAAAGGCGCCGCCCGCCGGGTTCGCACCTGCGAAGCTGTAGGCGGTGCCGCCGATCGTCGCGCCCGCCACCGCCGTCGTCGTGCCCGACACCGAGTTGAGGCCGATGGCGACGTCGCCGGTGTTGACGGACCTCGCATTCGGGCCGATGGCGACGGAATCCGTCCCGGCAGCCACCGAATCCGGCAGGGCCGAATTGGCGTGGAAATACTTGATGCCGCCGCCGGTGGTGATGTTGTTGACGGTGCCGGCGAGACCATCGACCGCCTGGTTGGTGGCGAAGAGCTGCGAGCCGTTGATCGCGTCGGTCGAGCCGCCATTGATCCGGCCCGCCGCGACATTCGTGATGGTGCGCTCGGCCCCCACCGCGCCCACGCTCACGGTCGACAGCGGAGTGGTGCCGGCGAAGCCATAGGTCGTGCCGTTGATCACGACGTTCGCCGTCGGGACCGCAACGGCCGTGACTGCGCCGGAACCCAAGGCGACATCGCCGGAGCTGGCTGCCGCCGTCGCGCCGTTGCCCAGCGCGATGTTGCCGATGAAACCGGCCGCACCGGCGGTGGAGCCATTGCCCAGCGCCACTGAGCCTTGCCCGATCGCTTTGTTGTTGTTGCCGATCGCGACCGCGCCGGCGGCTTGGTTGGCCGCCGTGGCGGTCGCCGTGCCGTCACTGTTGGCGATGTTGTTCGCGCCACCGGTGAAGGCACCGGTGCCGCTGGCGTAGCTGGGATCGCCAATGGCGACCGCGCCGTCGCCATATGCGACGTTACCGGCGCCGATGGCGACGGCCTTGCCTCCGCTCGCATTCGCTCTGGTGCCAATGGCGACGGCATCGGCAGAGCTCGCAGAGGACTGGAGACCGACTGCAACGGCGTTGGCCGCGGTCGCCCCGCTTGCACGTCCAATCGCAAGGGCGTCGTTCGCGGATGCCGTCACGTCCGTGCCGATGCCGATGGCGCTCTGTGCGCTGGCGCCTGCTCCAACGGTGCGCGAGCCGAGATAGACGGAGTTCAACCCGGACGCGCTTGCCGAAACGCCGAGAGCGGTACTGTTGATTCCGCTAGCGGTTGCGCCCAGTCCCAGCGCGGCTGCGTTCGTGGCTGTGGCGGCGGCGTTGTTGCCGAGCGCCGTGGTTGAGACGGCTGTGGCTTGGGCTCCCGATCCCGCCGCGACGGCGCCTATTCCACTCGACACAGCCGAATTGCCCAGGGCCAGCGCGAAGTTGCCCGAAGCGACGGCGACGTTGCCAAGTGCTGCCGAGTTGGTCCCGCTGGCATTGGCCTGGGGACCAACCGCAACAGTATTGGCGGCGGTTGCCATGGCATGGAAGCCGATCGATGTCGTTGCATTGGCGGCGACGCCGATGCCGGCGTTGGTGCCGATCGCAATATTGTCGTTGCCCGTGACGAGGTTGCCTGCCGAAGCTGAAAGCGTACCGTCGTAAGTGGCGGTGCCGTCGCCAGTTCCCATAGCGAGGTTGCGTGCGCCGGTAACGCCCGAGCCGGCGCCTCTCATGACGCTGGGAATGCCGCTGCCGATAGCGGTGTTCTGTGCGCCGCTCACCAGCGTGCCGGCCGCGACGCCCATCGCGACCGAGCTGGAATTGCCGGTGGTCGAACCGGCGCCGGCGCCCTGCCCGACCGCAACCGTGCTGCTCCCGATCGCGAGAGCCTGCGCACCCAGTGCGAGCGAACTGTTCCCCGTAGCCCGGGCGCCGTTGCCGACGGCGGTGGCGGCGCTATTGGAGGCTTCGCTGAGGCTGCCGATCGCGACAGCATTGGCGGAGGTCGCCTCGCTCGATACGCCAACAGCCGTAGCGGCAGCGCCGGCAATGGCCGTGGAGCCGATGGCAGTCCCGTTCGCCCCGTTGGCGGTGGAATTGACACCGAAGGCCGACGCTCCGTCCGCGAGCGCCTGGGCCCTCCCGCCTATGGCGAGGGCATTGACGCCGTTCGCGCGCGCGAAGACACCCATGCCTATGGCGTTGAGGCCACTGACAGCCATCGAATAGCCGATGGCGATCGTAGCGTCGCCTGTTGCGTTGTTGGAGGTGCCCAATGCCACGCTGTTATTGCCATTCGCCGTGGCAGCGTTGCCGATGGCGACGGCGTTGCCGCCTGTCGCCGAACCGCCCCATTGTGCATTTTGCGCCTGCGCCGGCGCCGAGAAGGTCAGCACGGCGAGCGCGGCCAGGCCGCTGATCGCACCGGCCGAACGTAACCCTCCGCCAATCCCCAATGTCCCAAGCCCCAGCCCCTTGCGGCTGAGGCCGAGTACGCGATGGGCCATGCGCAGCACCGCCATCAGCCGGCGTCGCAGAGCGCGGCCGTCGCCGCCTGAAATCCAGTTGCCGGCGAAGCCGCCGCGCAATCCAGCTGGCGCGCGTCTATTCGTGCAGTCGGTCATCAGCCCACGTGCTCCTTGGCCCCGCTCGAAAGCTCTCGATGTGCCGCATCGGCTTTGGCGTTGATCTGATCGGTTTGGTCGCGCTGTTCCTTCAGCGTCGCGGCAATTTTTGTTCCGTGCTCTTCCGCCAGATCGAAGGCTCGTTCGATCCATGGCTCGCCGGCTTTCGGCACGGTGCGCAAGGCCGCGTGAGCGCGCTCGGGCGGCAGCTTCCGCCCGACGAGGGCATTGCAGGCCGTGAAATGGAGAGCCGGCTCCCGCTCGGCGTAGAATGGGGCGGTCAGGCCAAGGACAAGCCGTGCGAAGAGGAAATCAATCTCCGGGGCTGCCAGCCGATCAGCGTATTGCCGCTGTAAAGCGGTCCAAGCCATATCGGATTTCGAGCAAATTAATTCAAATTCTGAAGTTATTTCGCTCATATGCCAAGTCGACCGCCATGCAGATGACCATTTGGACATCTGTTGCTACTCATGACTGCGCGTCTGCGTAAAGCGCCAATTTTGCCTCTTTGAAGACACGAAATTAGCGCATTGCGCCGCAGCATAGGTTACGGCTCATGAAAAGCGGCAAACGTTAGCCGCGAGGCGCTTTGCATGCGCCTTGTGCCTGATTGCCATGCTTTATGCGCATGAATTGCTTCTCATCGACGGCGGGGTGCGCGCCTGCGCATGCCTCGCCATTTAGGCCTCAGTGGCTCGACCTTTCCTGATGCGCCGCGGAATCACCCGACGGTCAGGGTCTTTCGCCTTCCCCGCCTTCCCCGTCTTGGCCCGAGCGGGATTCGCGTTGCTCGAACGCTCTCAAGGCATCGCACACGGCTGCAGCGAACGCCGCGGCGGCCGGCGACAGGTCGCGGTCGGGCAATTTGCAGCAGGCGAGCACATTCCGCGAAAGAAGAGCGTCGTCGATTTCGACATGGCTCAGTCGCCCCCGATCCTCCTTTTGCTCTCGCCCGGTCACGACGCTGACCCCGACCCCGCATTCCACAAGCGAATGGATCAGCTCGAAGGAGTTCGTCTGCACGATCTGGTTGACCCGTGCCTTGGAGCCGCCGAATGCGATATTGAATATCTGCCGTATAAACCCCGAGCCATCGGGCAAGATGAGATTGTGTCCGCCGAGGTCTGAAAGCGTGACGGACGGACGCGCCGCGAGAGGATGATCAGGCGAGGCGATCATATACATCTTGAGAGGGATACTCTCCATGTATGAAAGCTCTGCTTCCGGGGAGAAATTATAAGCAACTGCGAAATCTATATCGCCATCCTTCAGCCGCGAAACGAGCTCCCGCGTGCTGTCGACCTTGACGTCGAAGGTTATATTTGGATGGGCCTGATGAAAATCTTTGATTGCCTCCGGCAATATGGTGTTTACGATCACATCGTTGAATCCGACCGTCACGTGCCCGCGCCCGAGACCCTGCAGCGCAATAATTTCATCGTTTGCCATGCGCAGTTCGTTGATCGCCGAACGCAGGCGGGACTGCAGGATGCGTCCCGCTTCCGTCAGTTGCAGCCCGGCTCGACCGCGCGCCCTTTCGAACAATTTGACGCCGAGATCGGTCTCGAGATTGCTGACCTGCCGGTTGATCGCCGACGCCGCGATGCGCAGGGATTCCGCCGCAGCGCGAAAGGAGCCACGCTCGGCCACCTCGGAGAAGTAGCGCAGCGTGGTCGAACCCACCAATTTAGGAATCACCGGATGCTCCGATAGCCATGCAACCGCCTGGTTTCCCGTCAAAAAGTCATAGGGATTGCGATCCTGATGGCGAACAGCTCTCGCCATTCCGTCCATAAGGCGCGATTACGTTAGGCGACTGTCAATCGGTGGGCTTGTCCCGGCACGCATCGGCGGGGCAGGTTGCAGTTTGAGGTGCGTCATCGCAATCACCGCTCGCTCCCTCGTCGGTGTCCGCTTCCGGGCAGTGCCCCAATGTCTGGTTGTGGTGCTCGGTTCCCGGGAAATCGTTCTGTTGCCGTGGGTTACGCTCCCTGATGGCTGCCATCGAGGTCCCTATCTTCGCCAGACACTCAGGTCGCGCCGACTTTCTGGAGGAATGCTCCCAGTCGTGACTGCGCTGCGCGACCCGCGAGTTCCGCCGGTTTACCACGCTCGATCACCCTGCCGGTTTCCATGAACCAAATCTCGTCCGCGACCTCGCGGGCGAAGCCGATCTCGTGGGTGACGCAGATCATGGTCATACCCGCGGCTGCGAGCCGCTTCATTGCGGCCAGTACCTCGCCGACCATTTCGGGATCGAGCGCGGAGGTCGGCTCGTCGAACAGCATGACTTCCGGGTCCATCGCCAGCGAGCGGGCGATGGCGACGCGCTGCCTTTGCCCGCCCGAGAGCAGGCCGGGCATCTCGTTTGCCTTCTCGGTCAGCCCGACTCGGGCAAGTTCCTCCATGGCGCGCTCGCATGCCGCCGCCTTCGACAGGCCGCGCAATTTGGTCAGGCCGAGCGTGATGTTGCCGAGCGCGCTGAGATGCGGGAACAGGTTATAGGCCTGGAAGACGAAGCCGACGCGCTGGCGCAATCGGTTGATGTCGACGCTCCGGGCGGCGATGTCGGCGTCGTCCACAAGCACGCGCCCGCCTTGGATGGTCTCCAGACGGGTCACGGTGCGGATCAGGGTCGACTTGCCCGAGCCGGACGGGCCGACCAGGACCTTGACCTCGCCGCGCCGGACCTCGCCGGAGATTCCGGCGAGCACCTGAAGCGTCCCGAACCATTTGTCGACGTTTTCAAAGCGGATCATGGCTTCCTCACGCCGCGACGACGATGCCGGGCGCGCCACCACGGCCGGCCGAGATGCGCCGCTCGATCAGGCGCGCCAGCGAGGTCAGCGCGAAGCAGAGCGCGAAATAGGTCAGCGCCAGGATGCCGTAGACCTCGAAGGGCTGGGTCAGCAGGACGTTGTTGACCTGCGCCGCCGCGAAGGTGAGCTCATGGGCGCTGATGACATAGCCCAGCGAGGTTTCCTTGATGGTCGAGACGAACTGGCTGACCATGCTCGGCAGCATGTTGTGCAATGCCTGCGGCAGCACGACCTTGATCGTCGTCGGCCAGTAGCGCAGGCCGAGCGAGGTCGCGGCCTCGGTCTGGCCCTTGGGCAGCCCCTCGATGCCGGCGCGGATGATCTCGGAGAGATAGGCGGCTTCGTAGACGACGAGCGCGATCACCAGCGTCTCGACCCCGCCGACCGCCCGGCCGATGATCAGCGGCGAGAAGAAATAGGTCCAGAAGATGAACATGATCAGCGGCAGGCCGCGCACCGTGTGCACGATCGCGGTCGCCGGCAGGCGCAGCCAGCGATAGGGGCTGAGACGCGCCAGCGCCAGGCCGATCGCGAAGGGAAAGCACAGCGCCAGCGAGAGTGCGGCCATGAACAGCGTCATGACGAGGCCGCCGATCGGCCCGTGCGGATACTGCCCAACAAGGAAGAGCAGCCAGTTGTTCTGCAGGATCTCGAGCATCAGCGCGTCTCGAGCCTGAGGCGATGGCCGGACCAGCTGCCCAGCGCCATGATGCCGAAGGAGATGGCGAGATAGATCGCGGTCGCGACCGCGAAGGCCTCGAAGGTCTTGAAGGTGTAGCTCTCGACCTCGCGCGTCCGGTAGGTCAGCTCGCCGACGCCGATCGCCATGGCGAGGCTGGTGTTCTTGAACAGCAGCAGGGTCTGGTTGATCAGCGGCGGCACGGCGATGCGCAGCGCCTGCGGCAGCACGACATAGCCCATGGCGCCGAGATAGCCGAAGCCGATCGAGCGGGCCGACTCGTACTGTGCCTTCGGGATCGAGCGAATACCGCTGCGGATATCCTCGGCGACATAGGCCGCCGCAGCGAGGCCGAGCGCGATCGCCGCCAGCAGGAACTCGCCGTGATGGGCGTTGATCCACTGCCGGGCAGGGCGCGGCAGCAGCGAGGGCACGCCGAAATACCAGACGAAGATCTGGACCAGCAGCGGCACGTTGCGGTGGTACTCGACATACAGAGCCACGAACCAGCCGAGCGGCGGGAACGGAATCATCCGGACAAGCGTCAGGACGATCCCCATCGCCATGGCGAGGCACCAGGCGACCGCCGTCAGCGCCAGCGTGGTGGCGATGCCGATCAGGAACCAGTCGAGATATTTCCCGGTCAGCACGCTGCCGATATCGAAGACATAGCCCATCGATCGGCTCCCCTCCGATGCCCTGCGTCAGATCAGCCCCTGATCTCTTCGATCTTGTAGTCGCGCTTGATGTCGAAGGCCGTGCCCGGGCCGAACCACTTCGAGAAGATCTTGTCGATCTCGCCGGAGTCTGCGGCCTTGGCGAGGGTTTCGTTGACCAGCGTCTTGAAGGCCGTTTCGCCCTTGCGCAGGCCGAGCCCCCAGGGTTCGACGAAAAGCGACTTCTCGATCACGACCATCGGCACCTTCGACTGCTTGGCGAGCTTCACCAGGATGAGCTCCGAGCCGCAGAAGGCATCGACCTTGTCCTGCGCCAGCGCCAGGAAGGCGGAGGAGGTGTCCTGGAAGGTCACGGTCTCGGCAGTCGGGATCAGCCGGCGCACGCCCTGTTCGGAAGACGAGCCCTTGATCGCCGTGATCTTCTTGCCGGCCAGCCCCTCCAGCGTGGTGATGCCGGTTTCCTTGGTGGTCAGCAGCTTCTGCTGGCTGACGAAATAGGAATGGGAGAAGTCGATCTGCTGGGCGCGTTCGGGCGTATAGCCGAGATTGGCGGCGAGGATGTCGACCCGGCCCTGCAGCAATTCGGGAATACGCGCCTCGACGGCGATGCTCTTCAGCTCGAGCGGAACGCCGACCGCATCCGCGACCTTCTTGCAGATGTCGACATCGTAGCCGACGATCTCGCGGGTCTGCGGGTGCTGGAAGGAGAACGGCTCGGAGGTGCCGAGCGTGCCGCAGATCAGCTTGCCGCGCGCCTTGATGTCGGCGAGCTGGTCGGCCTGGGCGGCTCCGGAGAGGCCGGTAGCGAGGGCGGCCGCAAGGCCGAGAACCGAGAAGAGCTTCATCGTCATCCCCTGTTGTTATGATCGTTGCAATGCGTCGCAGGCCGTCTTGATGCGGGCGCAAGCCTCCTCGATCGCGCCGAGCGAAGTCGCGATCGACAGGCGCAGATAGGGCGAGAGCCCATAGGCCGAGCCGTCGAGGACGGCGACGCCGGCGTCTTCGAGCAAGTAAAGCGCGACATCGAGGTCGCTCTGCAGCACCCGCCCGTCCGGCCGGCGCCGGCCGATCAACCCAGTGCAGCTCGGATAGACGTAGAAGGCGCCGTCGGGCTTGCGGCAGCTCATCCCGTCGATCGCGTCGAGCAACTCGACCGCGCGGTCGCGCCGCTGTCGATAGGCCGAGCGCGCCTCGCCGACAAAGCTCTGATCGCCTTCGAGCGCAGCGGCAGCCGCCGCCATGCACATCGAGGCGGCGCCTGAGGTCGTCTGCGACTGGATGATGTTGATCGCGTTGACCAGCGCCTTCGGTCCGGCGCCGTAGCCGATGCGGAAGCCGGTCATGGCATAGGTCTTGGAGACGCCGTTGACGAGCAAAGTGCGCTCGCGCAGTTCGGGCGCAATCGCGACCGGGCAGACCGGCTCGCCGCCGTCGAAGCGGATATGCTCGTAGATGTCGTCCGTCATCAGCGCGACGTGAGGATGGCGCTTCAGCACCTCGGTCAGCGCCGTCATCTCGTCGGCGGAGTAGAAGGCGCCGGTCGGGTTCGACGGCGTGTTCAGGAGCAGCCAGCGCGTGCGCGGCGTGATCGCGGCTTCGAGCGTCTCGGCGGTGAGCTTGAAGCCGGCATTCTCGCCACAGGCGACGATGACGGGCGTGCCGTCGCAGGCGAGCACCATGTCGGGATAGGATACCCAATAGGGCGCGGGCACGATGACCTCGTCGCCCTCGCCGATGGTCGCCGCCAGGGCGTTGAAGATCACCTGCTTGGCGCCGCTGCCGACCACGATCTCGTCGGCGGCGTAGGTCACGCCGTTCTCCCGCGCGAACTTGGCGATGATCGCCTTGCGCAGGCGGAGCGTGCCGTTGACCGGCGCATAGCGGGTCTCGCCGGCCGCCATGGCGGTGGTCGTCGCCTCCCGGATATGGGCAGGCGTGTCGAAATCGGGCTCTCCGGTGGTGAGGTCGATGATGTCGCGCCCTTGTGCCTTCAGCTCCTGAGCGCGCAGTCGCGCCACCATGCTGGGCGAGGGCTTGATCCGGCTGACGCGCGCGGAAAGCGGGATGGCCGATACCGTCACGACGCAGCCTTTCCGGTCTTCATGTAGAAGCTGTCGACGCGCCCTTCCGCGATCGCGGCGAGCGCGTTCGCCTCGCGCTCTTCCTGCTGGCGGACGAGATCGAGGAGTTCGGTCGCGTCGGCCCGGTCGAAGGCGACGATGCCGTCCGCATCGCCGACCACGACGTCACCCGGCATCACCACCATGCCGTCGATCGAGACCGGGACGTTGATCTCGCCCGGCCCGCTCTTATAGGGGCCGCGATGGGTCACGCCGCGGGCGTAACAGGGAAAATCTGCCTGCTGGAACGCATCGACGTCGCGGATCGCCCCGTCGATGACGAAGCCGGCGACACCCATCGCCCGCGCCCGGCTCATCATGATCTCGCCGACGAGCGCCTGGGTCAGGTCGCCACCACCATCGACGACGAGGATATCGCCCGGGCGCAGCAGCTCATAGGCGCGGTGCAGGGTCTGGTTGTCGCCCGGCCTCGTCTTCACCGTCACGGCCGTGCCGAGAAGCCGGCCGGAGCGATGATAGGGCCGCAGCGCCCTGGTCCCATGCAGGCGGTTCATCACGTCGGAGATGATCGAGACGGGAGCGGTCCGGAAGCCGTCGAGGATCGCCTCCGGCACCGCAGGGCTGTTCGGATTGGTACGGTGGCCGATCAACGACATGGAAGATTCCGTCCCCAAGAGCTTGGTTTCGGGAATCATGTGACATGGCGAGAATGACAGAAAGCGAATATATTTCTCACAAGCTATCGCTTTTCTTCATCATGAAGTGGCGCCGAGCGATGGGGGAAAGCGATGCCGGCGAGTCTGAGGCAGATCGAGGCCTTCTACTGGACCGCCAGACTTGGCGGCTTCACCGAGGCGTCGCGGCATCTCAATCTGGCGCAATCGACGGTGTCGAAGCGGATCATCGAACTCGAGGCCGTGATCGGCGGACCCCTCTTCGACCGCACGAGCCATGCCTTGCGCCTGACCCGGGCCGGCGAGGCGAGCCTGCCGATCGCCACAGAGATGCTCGCGCTGGAACCGCGCTTCCGTGAGGCGGCCGGCGGGGCCGCGACCTTCTCGGGGCCGTTCCGCTTCGGCACGACCGAGCTCGTCGCCCTGACCTGGTTGCCAAAGCTGATCGTCGCGATGAAGCACGACTACCCCAATGTCGTGCCCGTTCCCGAAGTCGCGGCCAGCGTCGACCTGTTCGGCAAGCTGGCGGCCACCGAGCTCGACCTCGTCATCGCGCTGGATCCCCCGCAAACGCCGGAATTCACGGCATTGCCGCTCGATACGGTCCAACTCGAATGGGTGTCGGCGCCGGGCTTCGGCCCGGCGGAGCACCTGATCCCGCTCGGCGAGATGGCGCGTTATCCGATCCTGACGCAGACCCAGGGCTCCGGCCTGCAGAAGCTGGTGCTCGACTGGGCGGTGGCCAATGGACTCGCGATCAACCACATCGTTCAATGCAACAGCCTGAACGTGCTGGCAGCCCTTGCCGCCGCCGGATTGGGCGTCACCTTCCTGACGGCCAGCTATTTCGGCCCAGAGATCGCCAACGGCCGGCTGCGCGTCATCCGGACCGAGCCGCCGATTCCACCGCTCCGTTACCATGCGGTGCACCGCAAGGGCGACATCTCGCCGCTCGCCGCGCGCATTGCGGCAATCGCTCAGCAATCCTGTGACTTCAGCGCCCGCAGCCTGCCGCGGGATTGAGTGTTGAGGCGGACGCCTTCGTCGCTCGCCTGCGAGTGAGAAATATCCGTCTAAATCCGACACCGACACCAGGGTGTGCCTGAACGAATGTCTGCTTCCGGGCATCGTGCCAATGTTTACATACGGCGCAAGATGGAAGCGCGCAGCGCGATGTGCTGGCGAGGGATGCCGCCTCCCATCGGAAACATGCAAGTTTATGTAGCCTCAAGATAGCTCGACGCCAGTCGCCTCATATAGATGCCGATCAAACCAGGCGCCCACGAGCGCACCGATGCCTCAGGTCGGGACCATTGCGAAGGCGCCACGCCCCTGTGTGCCAGGATTATCTTGATGGCCCACCGCGCTGTGCATCGGCGCCGGCATGGACCGCATTCGCACAGATGAGGCCGATGGCGTCTGCCACCATCGGATTCGATCAGATGCTGACGAGCTCAGGTGCTGTTAGCTCCGCCTCCATCTCCTTCATATCCTCGAAGCGGTCGGCGATGCGCGGATGGGCGCGGCCGCCATCGGAGGCGCCGATCGCGACGACGATCTCGTCGGGGCCGGGCGCATCGGCGATCTGGAAGGTTGCCGTGATGAAATGCGAACGCTTGCCGGTCTCGCTCTTGTGGATCATCGGCAGCGAAATCAGCGCGCCCGGCGCGGTGCGCGTGTTGGTGAAGCTCAGGAAGGCGGTTCCCGAGACCGCCTCGCGGAAGGTGTTGCCGAAGCGCAGCGTATGGATGAGCGCCGAAGCGTGCTCGATCTCGCCATTTACGCCGACGATCGCGGCCTTGCCATAGGCTTCGACCCGCTCCCCCGGCAGCACGGCGATCAGCCGGCGCGTCATCTCCAGGCCGAGCGGGCGCGCGATGCGCATGATCTCGGGACGAAGGTTCTCGACGAAGCCCTGGCCGGCCCAAGGGTTCTTCACCACTGCCGCGACAACCGTCATGGTGATCGGACGCGGCGCCGCCTTGCCCCCCTCGATTATCGTCTCCTCGACGAAGGTCGCGATCTTGCGCACCCCGATATCCATGGCCCTCTCCCGACAGCTCAGTGGCGATGACGGCCGAGGCTAGTGTTCGTCAGCCGGATGTCTTCCTATGATTGCGAGGAAGCTTGGTCGTTGGAATGCTGCGAGGCTACGCAAGATAGGAAGGGGACGAAGTGCTTACGCCTGTTTCGCAAATGCATTCGCTCAGGGAGGTGGCGAGCCGGATCAACTCCGGCGTCGATCTCCCCGGCATCCTGTTCGACCTGGTCAAGGCGGCCTGTGACCATGGCGGCTGGAGCATGGGCTCGATCATGTCGATCGACGTAGGGCATGGCTACGCCCATGTCTCCGTGCGTCATGACCCGACGCTGCTGCGACGCCAGCTCGAGGATCGCTGGGAACTGGCGACGAGCCCGGCGCTCTTGGCGTTGCGGACGGGAGAGCCGGTCTACATCCCCGACGCACGGGCCTCGGAGGAATTCCCGGGCTACCGGCGCGAGGCCTTCGAGCGCGACTACCGTTCGGTTCTGGTGATGCCGCTGACCAGCGTCGATGCCGAAGGGCGCTCGATGGTGCTGAGCCTCATCTCGCGCGACATCAAGCCACTGCCCTCCGACGACCTCGCCTTCATGGGCATGATCGCCCATCTCGGCGCGATCGCAGTCGAGCGCGAGCATCGTTTATGGGCAGAGCGGCGCGCAGCAGAGGAGCAGCGTCGCGCGCTGCATGCCCAGGGAGCCTTGCTGCAGGAAGTCCTGTCGGGCGGATCGGCGGATGCCCTGGCGGCTCGGCTCGACGAGTTGCTGCGATGCGCGGTGCTTGTGGTGGATTTCGCCGAAAACGGACTCGTCGCCGCAGGTTCGCCAGCCCCCGTCTCCTATGACGAAGCTGCGTGGCGCACCTTGTTGGCGACGGGGCAGGCCGATCCCGTCATCGCCACGGTCAAGGCCGCGGTGGCCGACGGCGAGGCAAAAATTGGCAGCATCTCCATCGAAGCCAGCGGCGGAAAGCTGGTCTTGCCTGCCTTGATCGAGCCCTTGAGCGTCGATGCGGATATCGTCGGTGCCCTCGTCCTGTTCGACGCCGAGCCGGGCGACGATCTGCGGCGGCTCATGCTGGACAGCGCCAAATTCGCGCTGAGCGTCCAGATGATGCGCAGCGTGATCCAGTTCCGCTTCGAGACACGCACGCTGACCGAGTTATTCTTCGAGATCGTCGAACGGCGCTGGCGCGATCCGGAGGACATCGCGCGCCGCGCGCGCCATCTCGGCCTGCCACTGTCGCGCGCGCTGCGGATGCTGGTCGTGGATCTTCCCGGTGCCGCAGGCGGCGAGCGCGAGCCGCTGGAAGCCCATCAAAGCGTCCAGCGGCTCGCGCGGCAACATGGCCTGAGCTGCCATGTCATCACGATCGGAACCGGCTTGGTCTGCCTGCTCCCAGCGCAGGCGGGCGAGGAGCGAGAGCGGCTCGACCGTTTCGCGCAGCGCCTGGTCGAAACGCTGCGCCATGGCCCGCGTGGCGAGCCCATCGCCGTCATCGGCGGCGTCTGTGACGGGCTCGACGCCTATTCCGGAGAATGGGAGCGGGCCTGGCGAATGCTGCGGATCGCGCGCAGCTTCCGGCGCAGCGGCGTGCTTTCGGCGCTCGATTTCGGCCCTTTGCCGATGCTGATTGGCGCCGCCGATTCGGCCGAGGTGCGGGCCTTCGTCGAGGGCAGCATCGGCCGGGTAGCATCGCATGATCGCGAGCATGGCACGCCCTATCTGGAAACGCTGACGGCCTATCTGCGCGCCGGCTGCCGCAGCCAACCCTGCGCCGATGCGATGGGGCTGCACGTCACGACGCTGCGCTATCGGCTCGCCCGGATCGAGGAACTGTTCCAGATCAATCCGGACACGCCGGAAAGGCGCTTTACCCTCGAACTGGCGTTGAAGATGCACGACGTCATTGAAGGCCGAACCGCCGCTTACCCCTGAAGCGGCGAATCCTTTTGCCTGCGTGTCCTCCGTTTCGGAGGAAGAAAGGCTGCGGGCGGCTGCCTAGCCTCATCCTCATTGGTGACGAGCACCGAAGAGGATCGCCATGCTGGCGACGGCGCCCCAACATTCCACCACGATCGACCCCGTCGCCTTGCGGCGGGCTTTTGGGACCTTCCTGACTGGCGTCACGATCGTCACGACGCACGACACCGAGGGTCGTCCGCGCGGCATGACCGCGAATTCCTTCACCTCCGTCTCGCTGGATCCGCCCTTGTTGCTGGTTTGCGTCGGCAAGGGGGCGTCGAGCTTTCCCGCCTTCGAAACGGCGGATTGCTTCGCGGTCAACCTGCTGCAGGAGGAGCAGAAGGATCTCTCGAACCTCTTCGCCTCCAAATCTCCGGATAAATTCGCCAACGTCGCTTATGACAGCGTCCATACCGGCGCGCCCGTACTCGGCGATTGCCTGACCTGGTTCGACTGCAGCCTGCACCAGCGCGTCGATGCCGGCGACCACATCGTGCTGATCGGCCAGGTGCAGGCATTCGGCACCAGCCCCTCCGCGCCGCTGGCCTTCTGCCGCGGCCGCTATGCGGCGGTGAAGGACCCGCTGCCGCCGGGCTGGCTCGCGTCGAGCAGCATGATCGTCAACTACCTCGTCGAGTCCGACGGCAGGCTCCTGCTCTGCCGCGAGGGCGATGGCGGCTGGGCCCTGCCGCGAGCGACACGCCGCATTCTCGACGGAAGGCTGCCGCTCGCCAATGGCGAGAGCCTGCCGCTGCTGCCGGAGGACACCTTCCTCTATTCGGTGTTCGACGTCGCCGATGGCGATCCAGGTCATCTTGTCTACCGGGCGCGACTCGCAGGTGATGCCGGCGACATTTGCCTGCCCGAGGGCGTGCGCTTCTTCGGCTTCGACGAGTTGCCCTACGAGCAGATCCTGACACGGGAAACCCGCAGCGTTCTTCGCCGCTATGTCAGCGAGAGCAACGGCCGCCGCTTTGGCATCTACATCGATTCCCATGACGGCGGACGCTTCGCGATGGTCGAGGACACCCGGCCCTGGGCCGGCATTCCGCAACTCTGGGAGCGCGGCGGCGCATCATGAAGACGACGGTCGAAACCCTTCAGGGCTCGCGCATCGGGCATTTCATCGACGGCTCCTTCGTCGCGCCGCAAGGTGGCGTCTACGCGCCGAGCTATGATCCGACCACGGCCGAGCCATGGTACGAGTTCGCCCTGGGCGATGCCGGCGATGTCGACGCCGCCGTCCGCTCGGCCCGCGCCGCGCTGATCAACCCGGCCTGGCGGCGCATGACGCAGACCGATCGCGGCAAGCTGGTACGCCGGCTCGGTGAGCTCGTTCTGGCCCATGCCGAGGAATTGGCCCAGCTCGAATGCCGCGACAACGGCAAGCTGATCAAGGAGATGCGCGCCCAGATGCGGGCGATCCCGGACTCCTACGGCTACTTCGCGGGGATGGCCGACAAGCTCCAGGGCGACACGATCCCGGTCAACAAGCTCGACACGCTGAACTTCAACCTGCGCGAGCCGATCGGCGTCGTCGCGATGATCATCCCCTGGAATTCGCCGCTGATGATGCTGACGGGCACGCTGGCGCCCTGCCTCGCCATCGGCAACACGATCGTGGTCAAGCCCTCCGAGCATGCCACGGCCTCGGCGCTGGCGCTGGCGGAACTGGTGATCGAGGCCGGCATTCCGCCTGGCGTCGTCAATGTCGTCACCGGCGACGGCATGACCACCGGTGATGCGCTGACCCGCCATCCCGGCATCGCGAAATACGTCTTCACCGGCTCGACCGACACCGGCCGCAAGATCGCCGGAAACGCAGCGGGCAATCTCGTGCCCTGCCAAATGGAACTCGGCGGCAAGTCGCCTCATGTCGTGTTCTCGGATGTCGACATCGAGCGCGCGGTCAACGGCGTCGTCTCCGGCATCTTCGCTGCGGCCGGCCAGACCTGCGTCGCCGGTTCCCGCTGCTTCGTCGAGGCGCCGGTCTATGACCGCTTCGTCGAGGCGCTGGTCGAGCGCACCAGGCGCGTCAAGGTCGGCCATCCCATGGCCGAGGACACCGATATCGGGCCGCTCGCGCTCGCGGCGCAACTCGACAAGGTCGAGCATTTCGTCGGCTCCGGCGTGCGCGAGGGCGCCAGGATCGCCGTCGGCGGCCGCAAGCCGCAGAACGAGGCGCTGGCGCGCGGCTGGTACTACGAGCCGACGGTGCTGACCGAAGCGCGCAACGACATGAGTTTCATGCGCAACGAGATCTTCGGCCCCGTCGTCGGTGTCGTGCCCTTTTCGAGCGAGGAGGAAATGATCGCGCTCGCCAACGACAGCGAATACGGGCTCGCTTCCGGTATCTGGACCCGCGATATCGACCGAGCCATGCGCTTCGCCCGCAATGTCGAGGCTGGCACCGTCTGGATCAACACCTACCGCTCGGCCGCCTTCATGTCTGCGAACGGAGGCACGAAGAAGAGCGGCTATGGCCGCCGCGGCGGCTTCGAGGTCATGCGCGAGTTCTCGCGCCTGAAGAACGTCGTCATCGACTACTCGGGTGCCATGCAGGACCCGTTCGTCATCCGCCTGCGCTGATGCGCTGTCCCGCACGTTTGCACGGAGGCAAGCCATGAAATTCGCTCTCTCGATCAATATGGAGCGCTTTTCACCCGATGAATCGATGCAGGACGCCATGTCCAACATGCTGGCGCTTGCCCGCATGGCCGACGAGGGCGGCTTCGAGACGTTGTGGACCGCCGAGCATCACACCATCGAATGCACGATCTCGCCGAATCCGTTCCAGACGCTGGGCTGGCTCGCCCAGCATACCAGCCGGATCAGGCTGGGCACGGCGACGCTGGTCGCGCCCTACTGGTCGCCGATCCGGCTGGCCGGCGAGGCGGCGCTCTGCGACCACCTGACCGGCGGCCGCCTCGAAATCGGCATCGCGCGCGGCGCTTATCAATACGAGTTTGACCGCATGGCCGGTGGCATGCCCCAGCAGGAGGGCGTCGCCTATATGAAGGAACTCGTCCCCGCGGTTCAAAAGCTCTGGGCGGGCGACTACGCCCATGACGGGCATTACTGGCGGTTCCCGCTCGCGACCTCGGTACCCAAGCCGCTGCAGAAGCCGCATCCGCGCATCTGGGTCGCGGCGCGCGATCCCGGCACCTTCGACTGGGCCGTCGGCATTGGCGCCAGTATCCTCTCGACCCCGCTTTCGGCGCCTGTTGCGGAGATCGGAGTACTCGCCGAGAAGTTCCGCAAGGCCTGCGCCGATAATCCCGAGCGCCCGCGCCCGAAATTCATGATGCAGCGCCGCACCTGCGTCTATGACAGCAGGCAGGATTGGCAGGAGATCGTCCGATACAGCGTCGATTACGGGCGCTATTTCGAGAATCTGATGCAGAATATCGGTACGGTGAAGAACGGCTTCCCCGAGGCCGTGCCATTCGAGACGGTCGCCAATCGCGGCAGCTACGACCCAAAGGCGATCCGCGATAACCTCGTCTTCGGCACGCCGGAAGAGGTCATCTCCAAGCTCGAGGTCTACGAGGCCGCCGGTGTCGACCAGTTCTGTCTTGGCCTCTCCTACAATCTGCCCTTCGAGTTGCAGGTCCGGACGCTCAGGCTCTTCATCGACGAGGTGATGCCGCATTTCGCAGCCCGCGAACGCGAGGCCGCCCGTCCGCGCTTCGCTGCGGTCGGGGCCTGACGGCGATGGCGGATGCGGCTGCCCTGACACAGGCGCCTGACGTGAGCGGCACGCTCCTTCGCGACGGCGTCGAGCTGAACTACCGGCTGAGCGGCTCGGGCGGTCTGCCGCTCGTGCTGGTTCATGGCGTCGGCTCCTATTGCGAGTCCTGGGACGGGGTGATCACGCGGCTGTCCGACCGCTTCCGCATCTTGAGCTTCGACCTGCGCGGCCATGGCCGCTCGGCGCGGGTCAAGGGCCGCTATGAGATCGACGATTTCACTGGCGACGTGCTCGCGCTTGCCGATCACACCGGCTTCGGCCGCTTCGATCTCGCCGGTTTTTCGCTCGGCGGCCTGATCGCGCAGCGCCTCGCTCTGACCCACCCCGAGCGGCTGCGGCGGCTGGTGCTGCTGTCGACGGTCTCTGGCCGGACCGACGAGGAGCGGGAGCGCGTGCTGGCGCGCCTCGCCGCGCTCAAGGCCGGCGATCGCGGTTCGCACTACGACGCCTCGCTGTCGCGCTGGCTGACCGAGGATTTTCAGGCGCGCAATCCCGAGCTGATCGTCGAACTCCGCCGCCGCAACGCTGAGAACGATCCCGATTGCTACGCATCGGCCTACCGCGTGCTGGCCGAGACTGATTTCGGCGGGTTGATCGACCAGATCCGGCTGCCGACACTGATCATGACCGGCGAGCACGATCAGGGCTCGAACCCACGCATGTCGCGCTACATGCATGAGCGCATTCCGGACTCCCGGCTGCACATCCTGCCGGGGCTGCGTCACTCCCTGCTGAACGAGGCACCCGGCCAGGTTGCTGCGCTGATGCGGGGCTTTCTCACCGAAGCCGCCGAGGAGGGCCGCGCGTGATCGTCGAGGAGCGCATCTACCGCATCCGAACGGGCAGGATGGGGACCTATCTCAAGCTTGTTCGCGAGGAAGGGCTCGCGATCCAGCAGCCCATCCTCGGCCGCCTTATCGGCTACTTCACCACCGAGATCGGTGCTCTCAGCCAGGTCACGCATCTTTGGGCCTATGAGGATCTGGAGGACCGGCGGCGCAGGCGCCAGCAGCTTGCCGACGAGCCGCGCTGGCAGGCCTTCCTGCCCAGGCTTTCCGAGAACATCGAGCAGGCCGAGAACAAGATCCTGCTGCCGACCGACTTTTCGCCGCTGCGCTGACCGCGCAGCGCTCCTGGGAGAACGGGCGGAAGGTCGACCCCACCGGACAATGAGAAGGGGAACAGCGGTGAGCGAAAGGCTGCGTATCGAAAACCTCTACAAGGTTTTCGCCAAGGACCCGACCGAGGCGCTGCAGATCCTGCGCGGCGGCGGCACGAAGGACAGCGTCTTCGGGAAGCTCGGCCAGGTTGTTGGGCTCGATGGCGTCTCGCTCAGCGTCCCGTCCGGCGCGATGTACATGATCATGGGTCTGTCCGGCTCCGGCAAATCGACGCTCGCACGCTGCGTCAACCGGCTGAACGAGCCCAGCGCCGGGCGCATCCTGCTGGACGGCCAGGACATCGTGCCGCTCTCCGAGAAGGCGCTGCGCGAGGTCCGGCGCACGCGGATGTCGATGGTGTTCCAGCACTTCGCGCTGCTGCCCAACAAGCGCGTCATCGAGAATGTCGAGTTCGGGCTGAAGCTGCGCGGCGTCGCGCCGGCCCAGCGCCGCAAGCGCGCCGAGGAGATTCTCTCCGTCGTCGGGCTTGCGCGCTGGGGCTATCACCTGCCGCATGAGCTGTCGGGCGGCATGCGCCAGCGTGTGGGGCTCGCGCGGGCCCTCGCGACCGATGCCGACATCCTGATCATGGACGAGGCCTTCAGCGCGCTTGATCCGCTGATCCGCACCGAGATGCAGGACGAGTTGCTGCGCCTCCAGCGCACGCTGAACAAGACCATCCTGTTCATCACCCATGATTTCCAGGAAGCGCTGAAGCTGGGCACCCGCATCGCGATCATGTCGGAAGGCAAGCTCGTGCGCGAGGGCACGCCGCAATCGATCGTGCTCGAGCCGGGCAGCGACTATGTCGCCGCCTTCACGCGCGAAGTCGACAGGGCACGGCTGTTCGACGCACACTCGGTGATGAAGGCGCCGACCGTGCTCTGGCGCGGGCCGAACGGCATCGTCGTCGGAGGCGCCGGGGGCGGCCTCCTGCTCGACCAGCAGGAGCATGTGGTCGCCGGACTCGGCGAAGCCCAGATCGCCACGCTGAAGCAGACCGGCGAATTGCCGGCCGGGCGTGGCCCTTATCTCTGCGTTCCCGAGGGCGCCAGGCTCGTCGATGTCGCGCGCAGCTACCGCGCCGATCACGCCATGGGCGTCGTCGACGACAGTGGCAAGCTCGTCGGTCTGCTCGGCGCGGAGCAGATACTCGCCCGTATCGCCAACCTGCCGAGCCCGGGAGAAGCCGCATGATCAAGGCTGACGATCTCGCGATCTTCCCGGTCGACCAGTGGATCCAGGACGGAGTCCGCTGGCTGGCCCTGAACCTGCGGCCGCTGTTCCAGGCGATCAAATGGCCGGTCGAAAGTCTGCTCGGCTTCAACGACTGGGCGCTGCATGCGATTCCGTTCCCCGCGATGCTCCTGCTGATCGGCTTGATCGCTTGGCGCAGCGCCGGCCGGGGCGTCGCGGCCTTCAGCGTCGTGTCTCTGATCGTCATCGCCATGCTCGGCGTCTGGACCGAGGCGATGACGACGCTCTCGCTAATCACGACCGCGATCGTTTTCTGCGCGGTGATCGGCATCCCGATCGGTATTCTCTGCGCCCGCAGCGACCGGGTCTGGAACGTCGTCCGCCCAATCCTCGACATCATGCAGACTACGCCTACCTTCGTTTACCTCGTGCCGGTGGTGATGCTGTTCGGCGTCGGCACTGTCCCGGGCGAGGTCGCGGTGGTCACTGCTGCGGCTCCCCCGCTGATCCGCTTCACCAATCTCGGCATCCGCATGGTCGAGCACGAGATCGTCGAGGCTGGTCTCGCCTTCGGCGCGGACAGCCGCCAGTTGCTCTGGGAGATCCAGCTTCCGCTTGCGATCCCGTCCATCCTCGGTGGGCTCAACCAGACCGTTCTGACCGCGATGGTGATGTCGGTCGTCGTCGCGATGATCGGCGCCGAAGGGCTCGGCCTCGTCGTGCTCCAGGGCCTCGGGAGGCTCGATGTCGGCCGCGCCGCCATCGGCGGCATCGCCATCGTCCTGCTGGCGATGATGCTCGACCGCATCACCCAGAAACTCGCCGAGACGAAACGTGATCAGCGCACCTCCCTGCTTCAGGCGCTGATGCGCTTCCTGCGGGGAAACCGCCGCGAGGAGATCACCGCGCCTGCGCCGCCGGAGGCCAGCCGACAGGCGGCGTGACCGACCGATTTCAACGAAGAACCCGCCCACAAAGGGCGGGCCGGGGACAAGACCAGCCATAACCGAAGAGGAGAACGCGATGATCAGCCTGTCAGCCAGACCGTTTATCAAGACTGTTGCCGCGGCGGCGCTCGCCGCAGTCGCCCTGCAGGGAGCGGCGTTCGCCCAGGCCTTGCCGGGCAAGGGCAAGACCGTGCGCTACGCCCAGAGCGACAGCCTCGGCGCCAATTACGTGACCGCCCAAATCATCAGCCGGGCGATGAAGGAGCTCGGCTACGAGGTGAAGCTCTCGACGCTCAACACGACGCTGTTCTTCCAGGCTGCAGGGCAGGGCGATCTCGACCTCGCCACCGACGTCAACATGCCCCAACGCGAACCCGCCTTCCGGGCCGTCGAGAAGCAGGCCGAGCTGCTCGGCAGCGGCATGATCGTCGGCGGCGGCATCAACGGCTACCTCATCGACAAGAAGACCGCGACCGCACACAACATCACCACGCTGGTGCAGATGAAGGATCCCAAGATCGCCGCGCTGTTCGGCAAGGATGGGCGCGCGGACCTGATCAACTGCGACCCGGGTTGGAGTTGCGGCGACGTGGTCGACTTCCAGCTCGACAAGTTCGGCCTCAAGGACACCGTCCGCTCGGTGCGCGGCAAATACGAGACCCTGATGGTCGAGGCCGTGGCGCGCGTGAAGCGCGGCGAGCCCGCCTTCTTCTATGCGTGGAGCCCGTCCTGGGTGAACAACGCGCTGATCCCGGGCGAGGACGTCGTCTGGTTGCCCACGCCGGAGGATGCGCTGCCGCCGAACGTGCCGAACCGCGGTTCAGCCCTGGTACCGGGCGTCAAAGGCTGCGCCGGCGGAGCCGATCCCTGCCGCATGGCGATGTCGTCCTGGAACTGGGCCTCTGTCGCGAACAAGCAGTTCGTCGCGGCCAACCCGGCGATCAAGACACTGATCGAGCAGATCAAGTTCCCGCTCGCGAGCTGGTCGGCCTGGGAGTTCAACATCAACAAGAACGGCGCCAGCAGCGCCAACATCAACCGCATGGCCGATGAGTGGATCACCCAAAACAAGGCCATGTTCGACGACTGGGTGGCGAAGGCCAGAGGCGGCGTCTAATCGCAACTTGTAGGGAAAACGACAACAGTTCGGAATCGCATGCCCGGCTTGAGATGCCTCCAGGAAGGCTGCTGGAGGCCTCTCGGCGCAAGGCACCCCCATTCGCTCGCCCAACAGCGTCTGCTTCCTGGCGGGCGACAAGGTCAGCTATTGGCGCTTGCCGCTGATCGAGATCAAACTGTGCGTGCTCGTGCTATTTGTGTTTCACGTCGACTGCCAATGTGAGCTCGTCGATGCGTGGCTGGTAGAACACCTTGCCTCGCGTCGCCCAGATGTTCTTGAAGTGGTAGAGCGGGAGGATGGCGACGTCGGTGGAGACCAGCTTCACCGCGTCGAGCACGAGGGCCTCGCGCTTGGTGTCGTCGATCTCGGCGATGGCGCTGGCATTGAGCGCGTCGAGCTTCGAATTGGAATACTGCGCCCAATTGTAGAGGCCCCAGCCGGTCTCCTTGTTGCGCGTGCCGACGAGATCCCTGAGCAGGCCCGTGCCTTCCATGGAATTGTTGCTCCAGCTCCCGAGATAGGCGGTGAACTGGCTTTTGGCGCCTCGCGACGAGTAGACGCTGAAGGGGATGGCGTCGATCGCGGTGTCGACGCCGATGCGGCTCCACATCTGCGCGATCGCCTGCGCGACCTCGACGCTGTAGGGCACCCGGTCGTTTGAGGTCGAGAGCGTGATCTTGAAGCCGTTGGGGAATCCGGCCTCGGCCAGAAGGCGCTTGGCCTTTTCCGGATCATAGGCCGGGACCGGGGTCTTGGGATCGTATCCCATGATCCCGGGCGGCAGCCATTGGCCCGTGGGATTGGCGGTGCCCAGCATGATCCGCTCCGTGATGCCGGCACGGTTGATCGCGATCGAGAGCGCCTCGCGGACCTTCTGGCTGGTCAGCGGCGACGGATCGAGCTTGGCGCCCTTCTTGTCCGTTATCGGCGGCGCATCCTCGGCCGGCTTGATCATCGGGACGATGTAGTTGACGCGCATGCCAGCGACCGAGGCAACGTGGATGTTCTCGGACTTCTCGAGGCGCGGGAGATCGCTGGCGGAGGGCGTGTCGATCAGGTCGAGATCGCCGGACAGCAGGGCGGCCGTCCGTGCGGCGGTATTCGGGATCAGCCGGATCGTCAGCGTCGTCCAGGCGGGCTTCTCGCCCCACCAGTTGTCGTTGCGGGCGAATTCGACGCGCTCGCCGGGCGTATAGCTCACCAGCTTGAACGGGCCGGTGCCGATCGCCGCCTTGCCGCTGTTGTAGTCGGCCGTGGTCGCATCGGTGCCGGCGTGACGCGAGACGATGGCGAGGCGGGTGAGGTCGCTCGGCAGGTTCGGCACTGGCGACGTGGTGGTCAGGCGGATCACGGTGGGGCCGACGACCTCGGTGTCCTTGATCGGCCGGATGATGCCGGCGAAGCCGCCGAGATTGTTGGGAACGTCGATGGCGCGCTTCAGGGTGAAGGCGACGTCGTCGGCCGTGAAGGGCCTGCCGTCATGCCAGGTCACGCCTTCGCGCAGCTTGAACTCCCACACGGTCGGGGAGATCGCGCGCCATTCCGTAGCGAGACCGGGAGTGAGCTTGCCCTCCGGGCTGCGATGCACCAGCCGGTCGAACATGTGGAACGCGACCAGGTTGTTGGGCGTCGTGCTGTAGAAATGAGGGTCGAGCGAATTGACCGCTCCGCCGATTCCCATGGTCAGCTTCTCGGCGAAGGCAGGCGCGGCGCCCAGGCACAGAAGGAGGGTCGAGGCGAGCGCGAGGCGCTTTACCGGCGAGGTGAGGGTGGCAGCCATACGCGATCCCCTTATTATTGGTATATAATAATTGATATTTGAAGACGATTTTTGCTGACTGTCAAGCGAGCGCAAGCCCGATTGCGCGCGAGCGACGCCCGCACGTTGAAACCCAGAGATTCCGACTGAGTGAGCGGGCGCCGAGGCCCGGCTCAGGAGGCGAGCGTTTCCGTCGCTTTCGTCGCGGCCTCGAGCACGAGCGGCGCGAGTTCGGCGATCGCGGTCTCGCGGCTGTAGCGCGTGGTCAGGGTCGAGAGGTTGATCGAGCCGATCGCGCGGCCGGCGCGATCATGAACCGGCGCGGACACCGAGATGCTGCCCTGTTCCATGTTCTTCTCGGTGACGGAGAAGCCGACCGCCTTGGCCGCTTCGAGGATGCGCATCATCTCGGCCGCGTCGCGCGCCTTGGTGCGCTGTGACACCGAAGGGGCGGACGCTTTCCAGACCTTCTCGACATGGCTCGGTGCGGAATGGGCGAGCAGCATCTGGCCGGACGAGGAGGAGAGTGCCGGAAACCGGGTGCCGATGGGGAGGTTGACCGACGAGATATGCGTGCTCGGTATCGTTGCGATGATGACGATGTCGGCGCCGTCGACCTCGACCCAGGAGATCGTCTCCCGGGTCTTCTCGCTCAGGATGCGCATCTGCGGATAGGCCGCTTCCAGCCCTTGGTTCGACGAGCTGGCATTTTGCGCGAAACGGAAGACCTTCCGCGACAGGCCGTAGCGCTTCGTCTGGGCGTCGCGATCGAGATAACCGAGGCGCTCGAGCGTATAGATGAAGCGCTGCGAGGCGCTGCGGCCGAGCCCCGTACGGATCGCGATGTCCGACAGGCTCAGCGTCGCGGCCGTCTTGTCGAAGGCCTCCAGGACCTTCATCGCCTTGGCGACGGAGGCGACGAAGAGGCGCTCGTCGATCTCCGGCGCCCCTTCGCCGCGGTCGGCCAGGGGTGCGGCTGGCGCAGATTTCGACATCGACGACACCATGGTGTGCGGAGACCTTTCGCGGGGCTGTCCAAGCTGTAGCAGCTTCGTCCGGCGCCTCAACCCGCGCCCGGGCCGAACGTTCCGGCGAAGCGCTGCTTGAGGAGGTTCTTCTGGATCTTGCCGAGCGTATTGCGCGGCATCTCGTCGACCAGCTCGATGCGCTTGGGCACCTTGTAGCCGGCCAGCGAAGATCGGAGCGCCGCGATCGCTTGCTGCGGATCGAAGGGTGTGCGGCGGTTCGCCAGCTGCACCACGGCGACGACGGCCTCTCCGAAATCGGGGTGCGAAACGCCGATCACAGCGCTTTCGGTGACCGCGTCCAAGGCGTTGAGCGCAGCCTCGACTTCCTTGGGGTAGACGTTGAGGCCGCCGGTGATGATGAGATCGGCGCCGCGACCGAGCACGCTGACATGGCCCTCCTCGTCGACGCGGCCGAAATCGCCGGTCACGAACCAGCCGTCGCGGAAGGCGGCTGCCGTCTTCGCGTCGTCGCGCCAATAGCCGAGGAACGGAAAAGGCTGCTGCAATTCGATCATCCCGACCGTTCCGGCCGGCACCTCCTGTCCGTCCTTGTCGACGATGCGAAGCCGCGAACCCGGCAGCGGCAGGCCCGACGTATCGGGGCGGCGGTGATCCTCGAAGCGGTTCGAGGTGGCGATCAGGGCCTCGGTCAGCCCGTAGCGGTCGAGGAGGCGATGGCCGGTGCGGGCCGCGAAGGCCTCGAAGGCATCGGCCCGCATCGGCGCCGAACCGGTGACGAACAGGCGCATCTCGGTGCAGAGCTCCCGGCCGAAACGCGGGTCGGCCATGAGGCGGCTGTAATAGGTCGGGACCCCGGCGAAGATCGTCGCGCGGGGCAAGGCGGCCAGCACCGCCTCCGTCTCGAATTTCGACAGCAGGATCATCGCGGCGCCTCCGGCAAGTGCCGGCGTCGTCGTGCCGAAGAGCCCGTAGGCCATGGGGTTGGCGTGGAGCAGGGTATCGTCCGGGCCGATCCGCCAGCAGGCGGCGAGCGCGCGTGCGTTCCAGATCACGCTGCCGGCCGAAAGCAGCGCGCCTTTCGGCCGGCCCGTCGTGCCGGAGGTGTAGACCATGGCGTTCGCGTCGGACGGCGAAACCGCCGTGAGTTCGTCCAGCCCTTCGATTCCGCGGCTCCCCTCGGTCAGCGTGCCTGCGCCCTTTGCGTCCAGCGTCAGCACTCGGTGCGTTCCGGCCGAGCCGACGCAGTCGCGCCGCGAGGGGTCGCAGACCACCGCCACCGGCTCGGCGTCCCGGAGGATATGGCTGATTTCAGCGTCGGTCAGGCCGATATGGACAGGCAGATAGACGGCTCCGAGCCTGCAAACCGCGAGATAGAGCAGGATGCCCTCCGGCGATTTCTCCAGAAGGCCGGCGACGAACCGGCCTTTCGCGACGCCGAGTCCGGCCAGCAGGCCGGCGTAGCGGGCGGTGATGTCCGCCGCCTCGCCGAAGCGGAGCTGCCGCCCGGCCGCCGTTTCCATGAAGACGCGCGCCGGATCGTGCTCCCGGCCGAACAGGGCGCCAAACACGTTCGCGTCGGTGGGCACGGTGATCTCGGTCATCGTCGTCGTCCTGTCGGCGTTCCGGTTCAGCGCCCGGTGAAGACCGGCTTGCGCTTCTCGGCGAAGGCGCGCGTGCCTTCGCGATAGTCCTCGCTGCGATCGGCGGCCTCCGACAGCGCCGCGACATTGGCTGCAACATCGGCGAGGCGGCCCAGCTGAATCGCGTCGCAGGCGAGCTTGGCGGCCCGGATCGAGAGTGGAGCATTGGCAAGCATGGGCGCGGCGAAGCGTAGCGCCGCCTCGACGACATCGTCCTCGACGACGTCCGACACGAGCCCGCAGGACAGCGCCGCCTCGGCCCCGATCAGAGCGCCGGTGTAGAGCATATGCCGCGCCATCGAGAGACCGGCCGTCGCGGCGAGGAGCTGCGTGCTGTCGGCTGGATAGACCAGGCCTAGCTTTGCCGGGGGCACGCCGAAACGCGCGGTCGCGTCGGCGATCCGGAAATCCGCGCGCAGCGCCAGGGTGCAGCCGCCGCCGACGCAGGGTCCACTGACGGCCGCGATCACAGGTACGCGTGCCGCCGACACCGCCGCGTAGCAAGCCATGATGCCGTCCCAATAGACCTGGCGCGCCGGAGGATCGTCGCGCACGACGGCGAAGGCGCCAATCTCGTCGCCGGCGCAGAATGCGCCGCCACGGCCGGTGAGAATGATGGCACGCAGCGCATCGTCGGCATGAAGCTGCGTGAACGCGCCACCCAGTTCGCGCCAGGCCTCGCCGCTGAGCGCGTTGCGCTTGGCCGGACGATTGATCGCGACGATCGCGACCGCGCCGTGGCGCTCCAGTTCGATGTCGGACAAATCAGCCTCCGTGTCTCGCTCGCCCTGGCTTGACACATATCCGAACATAATATCAATATTCAATCACTGTTATTGTAATTCGATACTTCCTTGGCCGACATATGCGCGTCGACCGGGCGAGCATTCCGGGGTACGACATGCAGACCGACGCCATCACGATCGGGCAGCTCTGGGACAGGCGCGCTGCCGCGGATCCCGCACATGTCTATTGCCGCTTCGGGGAGCGCGACTGGTCCGTCGGCGAACTCGATGGCCGGATCAACCGGCTGGCGAACGCGTTGCTGGCGATGGGATTGCGCAAGGGCGACCGTGTCGCCGTGATGCTGCCGAGCCATCCCGATCACATCGTCACCATCTTCGCGCTGGCGAAGGCGGGACTGGTCCGCATCCCCGTCAATGTCCATCTCAAGGGCGCCTCGCTCGACTTCGTCTTCGATCGCTTCGCGCCGCATGCGCTCATCGCCGATCGCAGCCATGCCGAGCTGCTCGCGCCGATCACCGCGCGGCTGCCGGAGCTCAAGCTGGTCTGGCGCGGGGGCGACGGTCCGGGAGAGTTTTCCCGCTTGATCGATGCCGCTTCGCCTGGCCGGCCGCCCGTCGATGTGCTGGCCGACGACATCATCGCGATCACGCCGAGCTCCGGCACCACCGGCGAACCGAAGGGCGTGCTGAAGAGCGACCGCAGCCTGCGTGCGGGGCCGATGGGGACGCTGGCGCTGACCGGCGCCAGGGCTGGAGACGTCTTCCTGCTCTGGGAGCCGTTGCATCATGGGGCCGGCGTCGCCGTGCTGATCGCGGCGCTGATGGAGCCGATCACGCTCGCCATGGTCGAGAAGTTCAGTGCCTCGCAGTTCTGGGACCAGGTCCGGCGCTACGACGTCACGCATATCCACTATCTCGGCGGCGTCCTGCCGCTGCTCCTGAAGCAGCCGGAAAGTCCCCTCGACCGGCAGCACAAGGTTTGCATGGCCTGGGGCGGCGGCTGCCCGATCGATGTCTGGCGGGCCTTCGAGGAACGCTTTGGCGTCGTGTTGCGCGAGGGTTACGGGCTCTCGGAAATGACGACCTTCGTCACGATCAATCCGGAAGGCCGGCTCGGTTCTTGCGGGCGCGCCCTGCCGTTCTACGATGTGAAGCTGCTCGGCGAGGACGGGCAGGAGGTGCCTGTCGGCGAAGCGGGCGAGATCGTCGTCAGGCCGCGCGAGGCCGAGCTCGCCTTCAAGGGCTATTTCCGGATGGAGGAGGCGAGCGCCGCGCTGGTCAGGGACGGCTGGTTCTCGACCGGCGACCTCGCCCGGCGCGACGAGGACGGCTTCCTGTTCTATGCCGGCCGCAAGAAGGACAGCGTGCGCCGGCGCGGCGTCAACATCTCGGCCTGGGAGGTCGAGCGCATCATCCTTACCCATGACGACATTGAAGAATGCGCGCTGATCGGCGTGCCGAGCGAACTCGGCGACGACGATCTCAAGCTGTTCATCCGCGCGGCCGGCGGACGCAGCCCCGATCCGCTGGCGTTGATCCGCTGGTGCGAGGGGCGGATGCCGTATTTCCAGATTCCGCGCTATATCGAGAGGATCGACGAGTTCCCGAAGACGCCGACGCAGCGGATCAAGAAGAGCGATCTCAGCCGCAGCACCGAGGCCGCTTTCGATCTCGAGCGCTCCGGGCATCGGATCGGCAAATAGCGGCCCCAGCCTGCAGATGAGCGGACGGCGCGAAATCAGATGAATGGCAGCACCACCGAGGCGCGTGAGATGGGCGAGCGCAGATCATGAGCGCCTGGCTGCTGCGGCGCCTGCTGCAGGCGATCTTCGTGGTGATCGCCATGACGGTGATCGTCTTCATCGGTATCAGCGTGATCGGCGATCCGGTCGAGACGCTGATCTCACAAGATGCCGACCAGGGCGAGAGGCTGCGCACCATTGCCGCCTTCGGCCTCGATCGGCCGCTCTGGGTCCAATATCTCTCCTTCCTGAACGGCGCGATCCACGGCGATCTCGGGCGCAGCTTCGTCTATAACGAGCCTGCCCTGCAGGTCATTCTCCAGCGCATGCCGGCGACGCTCGAACTGGCGGTCGCGGCGATGTTGCTGGCGATCGTGATCGGCATCCCGCTCGGCTTGTTCGCCGGGGTGAAACCGCATTCGCCGGTCTCCAAGGCGATCATGACCGGCTCGATCCTCGGCTTCTCGCTGCCGGGGTTCTGGGTGGGACTGCTGCTCATCATGGTCTTTGCCGTGCAGCTCGGCTGGTTGCCCTCCGGCGGGCGCGGCGAGACGCGCGCGTTCCTCGGCATCCAATGGTCGTTCCTGACGCTGGACGGGCTGCAGCACATGATCTTGCCGGCGCTGAATCTGGCGCTGTTCAAGACCTCGCTGGTGATGCGCCTCGTCCGCGCCGAGGCGCGCGAGATCATCCCGCAGGACTACATCCGCACCGCCCGCGCCAAGGGACTTTCCGAGCGCGCGGTCGTGAGCAGGCATCTGCTGAAGAACATCATGATCCCGGTCGTCACCATCGTCGGGCTCGAATTCGGATCGGTGATCGCCTTTTCCGTCGTCACCGAGACGATCTTCTCCTGGCCGGGCATGGGCAAGCTGATCATCGACAGCATTCATGTCCTGGATCGGCCGATGATTGTCGCTTATCTGATGATCATCGTCCTGCTCTTCGTCGCCATCAACCTCCTGGTCGATTGCCTCTACGCGGTGCTCGACCCGCGCGTGAGGACGAGCCGATGAGCGCGCCGGCCTCGCTCGATCAAGTCGTCCCGCCGCGCGCCTCGGGCTTCAATCGATTCGCACGCGCCTTCACCGCCTCGCGCACCGCCGTGGTCGGCCTGACGCTGCTGGCGGTCGTCGTCCTGCTCGCGCTCCTCGCTGCCTGGATCGCGCCGCAGAACCCCTACGACCTGACTCAGCTCGACATCCTGGACGGACGCATGCCGCCCGGCTCGACCTCGGCGAGCGGCATGACGTTCTGGCTGGGCACCGACGACCAGGGGCGCGACATGCTCTCGGCCATTCTCTATGGCCTGCGCATCTCGCTGTTCGTGGGCGTGACCTCCGCCGTGGTCGCGGCCGCGGTCGGCGCCCTGCTCGGCCTCTTTGCTGCCTATGCCGGCGGGCGGATCGAGAGTGCCTTGATGCGCCTGGTCGACCTGCAGCTCTCCTTTCCGGCGATCCTGATCGCCTTGATGATCCTCGCCTTTCTCGGCAAGGGCGTGCTCAACGTCGTGCTCGCGCTCGTCATCGTCGAATGGGCTGCCTATGCGCGCACGGCCCGGGCCAGCGCGCTGATCGAGAGCCGCAAGGAATATATCGAGGCGGCCAGGGCGATGGGCGCCTCGCCCTGGCGCATCCTGCTGCGGCACCTGCTACCGAATTGCCTGACGCCGTTGATGGTGATCGCGACCGTCCAGGTGGCCCGCGCCATTGCGCTCGAAGCGACGCTGTCCTTCCTGGGGCTCGGGGTCCCGGTCACCGAGCCGAGCCTCGGCATGCTGATCGCCAATGGCTACCAGTACATGCTCTCCGGCAAGTTCTGGATCAGCTTCTATCCGGGCCTCGCTCTGCTGTTCACCGTCATCGCGATCAACCTTGTTGGGGATCGGCTGAGGGACGTTCTCAACCCGCGTGGAGCAAGCTGACAGGCTGGCAGCACCGCGGCTGAGGCGACGCGGGCAGGAAGCGCTCGGCTTCATCGAAACCCCGCCGGCTTTCATGCGGCGATCAGGACAACGGACGCAATTCTTTTCAATGCGAGGCAACAAGAGCTGCCGCGGGCAGTTGGCTTGAGAGACGCATCCGAAAGAACATGATGTCGAAGCTGGTTGTCCTGATCGTCGAAGATGAGCCGCTCCTCCGGATGGACGCAGCCGACTTCATCGCGGAAGCCGGATTCGAGGTGGTCGAGGCTGCCCATGCCGACGAAGCCATCGCCATCCTGAATGCCCGCCGTGACATCGCGGTGGTATTCACGGATATCGAAATGCCGGGCTCCATGGACGGCATGAAGCTGGCGCACGCCGTGCGCCTCGGCTGGCCGCCGGTCCTCATCGTGGTGACGAGCGGACGCGTCCTGCCCCCGGAAGGCGATCTGCCGGCGAATGCTCGCTATCTCAGGAAGCCGTACCGGCCAGCCGAGGTGATCGAAGCCTTCCGGGAAGCGGCTTGATCAGTCGGCGGTGAGGGCTTCGATGGGCCCACGGAGCGAAAAGACCACGCCGGCCGGCTGATAGTCCATCCCGGCTGTCCCGCTGAAGTATCCGGCCAAGGCCCGTTCGATCATCCGCGATCCGAAGCCACGGCGGCTGGGCGGCTCGACGGGAGGGCCGCCGCTCTCGCGCCACTCGAAATTGAACTCGCCCTCCAGGACCGACCACGTCACGTCGATACGTCCGTCGTCCTGGCTGAGCGCGCCATATTTCGTGGCGTTGGTCGCCAGTTCGTGGAGCGCAAGCGCCATCGCCAGGGCGGTCTTCGACGAGAGCTCGACGGCCGGACCTTCGATCCGGAAGCGCGACAGGTCGCCATGCCCCTTCAACGATTCTGCGACGAGATACTTCAAGCTCGCCCTTGCCCAGGCGGTCTGTGTCAGGATGTCCTGCGCCGAGGCCATCGTGTTGAGCCGCGCGGTGAAGGCTTCCTTGACGGCGTCAATCTCGGCGCCGCCACGGATCGTCTGATTGGCGATCGCCTGGATCATGGCGACCGTGTTCTTCATCCGGTGCTTCAGCTCGAGCGCGAGCAGGCGTTGCCGTTGCTCGGCTTCCTTGATCGCCGTGATGTCGCGCGACACCGACAGGATCGCCTCGGGCTTGCCGTCCGGACCGATGATCGGGCCGACCTGGACATCCCAGAAGCGAGGATTTCCGGCAAACGTATTGGCGATGCCCTGGAAGCGATAGCTGCGGCCGGCCCGCGCTTCCTCGAGCGCGAATTTGGCGTCTGCGTTGCCCTCATCGGTCCAGAAATCAGGCCAGGGACATCCCTTGATCGCGTTGAAGTCGCTGACCTCCATGATGCGCTGGCCGCCCTCGCTCATGAAGGACAGCCCGCCGGCAAGATCGATGACCTTGATGCAGTCGTCGGACGCCGCCAGCAGGCTGCGCATGAAGCGTGCGTCTCGCAGTTCCGGCGTCGTCAAAATATCCCCGCTCTCGCTCCGCTTGGCGGGGCATTCCCAATTTACGCCATGTACGTGCCACGCGGCCAGATCGATGTCCCTGTCATTTGACATGCAGGACTGTCCGACTCGAAGCTCGGGAGCGGGCCTCGACGAGGAACAAAGAACAGCGCGGGCCGTTCATCCTCGATGACCGATGCGATCAAATCCCAGGACGGCCAGACACACGCTGCGACACACGCCCCGGTTCACGACATGGATCGGTCGCTTCCGCTGGATTCGCCCAAGAATGTCACCCGCAAGAGCCAGCAACTGAAAGCGCGCGCCGTTGCAGGGCGGCATATCGACGAAGCGCTCTCCGACGTGCCGATCTCTGACGAAACCAAGGCTTCGCGGAAGGCGAAACTCATCGACATGCCGGCCGGCACCCCGGATAAGCGCCGCCGCAAGCGGCCGGAATAAAGCTCAGCTTCGTTCCCTGGCCGTGACGGAAGCGGGGCGGTTCGTCACGATGCCGGCTCCTCGTCACGATCGCCGGGTTGCGCGCGCCTGCAAGTTCCACGGGTGAAGCGTTCGATCTCGGCAAGCGCCTCATCCAGTGTCCGATAGGGTTCGAGCTTCATGCTCGCCATCGTCTGCACCGCATGACCGGCGGGCTGGATTCGAAACGCGCCCGGGCTTTCTTCCACAACCTGCCCCATCTCCCGGCCAAGCAGATCGGTCAGCAGCCACGCCGCCTCGCCCGGTTTAGACGTCACGTCGATATCCAAGACAGATTCCTTCGGTTCGTTGCTTGCGACCGCGACGGCCTTGGCTTTCATTTCGGGCGCTTGCCGGCCTTCGGCGTTGCTGCCGCGGTCGCGCGGTCGAGGGCTTCCTTCTGGAGCCGCTGTTCCTTCAGCCTGGCCGTATTGGCGTCGCGGGCCTGATTGACGCCTTCGGCTTCCGACAGGATGCGATTGCGCGACAGGGCTTGTGTCTGCGTCTTGAGGAATGCGGCTTCCGCCTGGGTGCGGGATTTCGAATGTTCGGTCATCTGCTTTCTCCTGATAGGCGGCTGCGGCCGCCCCTTCTGTCCGGTCGCTGATGCCAGCGAACCCATGATCGTCACCGGGAGCCGGATGCCGGCGATTTCGTTGTCGAAAGGACGATCTGGTCGTGACCGATCGCCCTCTCATGTCCGTCAGCGCCTCTGACGCGATACTGGCGCTCTCCGCTCTCGCGCACGGGCATCACGCGAAAGACCTCATAATCTCCCTCTCCCGACCGGTCGGCGAAGCCGAATGAGAGGTTCACGATATCGCCAACCTTGATGATCCGTTCGGTCATGGTTTTTCACTTTCGAGGGCAAGTTGGCCGCCGGGACGCCGTGCGTCTTTGCGACGGGTATCCAGGCGCGCGTCGCAAACGTCCATCGCATCCAGCAGCGCGGCGATACCAACGCACGACGACCCTCGACGGATCGGGATGCAGGTACAAGGCCTGCCTGTTCAGGAAACTGGGCTGGGACAAGATGTCCGCCGATCTGTTTGTGCAAGATCGCCGAAGGCTCAGGCGTGCAAGACCCGAAGCGGCGCCAGTTTCGGCCGATCCCCGCCGACGCGGGCAAACTGGCGAATCTCGGCGAGACTGATCAGACAGGATACCACGGATTCGCCGCCGCTGTTCTCATTTGACCGATCGCGATGCAGGCGGTCGCGGCAGGCGCCGGCATCGAGGTCGACCAGCGATAATGCGAGATCGCTATCGCCCCGGAAACCAGGCAAAGGCACGCGCGGCTTCAGCACACGCCCCCGGCGCGCTGTCCCGAAAGCGTCGCGACCGCTCGGCTGACGTTGCGTTGCGCGCGGAACGGTCGCTGCGATCGCTTCAAGTCTTCGGCATGCCGAGCCTTTCGGCACAGGCCTTGGCGACCGCCGAGTCGGGCGATGTGCTGCCGATCATCGTGGCCCAGCCACCCTTGGCGATGAAATCGCCCTGGCTCCACGAGCTGATCTTCTTCAGCTCGGAGAGTGCGGTATCCGCGTTTGGCTGATTTTGGAAGTTGCTCACGCAGATCGGAGACAAGGCGGCGACAACGGCGTTCTCGGCTCTGAGCTTCGCCAAGCGCTCGCTCGACGCGGCTGTCGACCAGCCGCCCCAGGAAAATCCGACTACCGCCAGGGCGATCGCGCCACCAACGGCACCCCAGATGGCAGGCTTGGTTTGTGAAGGAATCTTCATGATATTTTCTTCCACCCTGCGGAAGAAAATCCTTCCGCAGAACATAATATCACACTTTAAAGAAATAATTCGTAATATTTTATTTTCAAGGACGATGACGAATATTTTCAATTATGTAGAAATTACGTGCGATACTTCGCGCTAAAGCTGCGGCCGGCGCCGATCGAAAACAGTAGGTCCTGAATTTTTCGTAGCTCAAATCTCTCTGCAAATCGCAAATCGCTTGAAATCTCTGGGCGGGAGCGATCCAGCGGCGATGGCGGTGCTCGGGCGCTATGGGCTTGTCCCGGATTCGGGCGGACCCCGGACACCGATCAGGGCGGACCTTTCTCCTCCATCCGGGCGCGATAGGGCGGCCAGAGCCCTGCATATCGTTCGCGGTCGCGCCGGATCGCCGACGCATCAGCCCGGGCGATCTTCACGGCATGGCAAGCGGCGCGGCCGGATGTGGCGGGGCGCTCAAAAGATGCATTATAAGTCATATTTTCAATGTCTTACGTCATTCATATCTAACCTTCTGATATAGACCATATCCATCGTTGCCCCCCTTTTGGGCACCGCCTAAGCTCGCGTCATCGAAGGGCGAACAACGCCCCGTCTTCAGGGAGGTGACGATGACGCGTCTGCGCGCGTGGCTGCTTGCGGCCGCGCTCCTTGCACCCGCAATACCGTTCTTGCCGACGCCGTCGGCGGCCCAGGGCGTTCCGCAGAGCATTCCCCGCAAGGAGCTCCTGATTCTCGAGAATCCGGAAGGGACGATCAAGAACGCGGGCTGGTTCAACATCTGGGCGATCAACGCCGGCAGCCAGTCGAACGGGCTGCAGCAGGCGGCTCTCGACACGCTCTGGTACATCGATCCCGAAAAGGGTCTCGACGGCGCCTGGGACAATTCGCTGGCCGCCGAGAAGCCGGTCTACAATGCCGACTTCACCGAGATGCGGGTCAAGCTGCGGCGCGGCCTGTTCTGGAGCGACGGCGTCGAATTCACCTCCGCGGACGTGAAGGCCACGGTCGATATCCAGATCAAGAACCCGAACATGCGCTTCTCGGCGGTGCTCGCCAATAACGTCGCCTCCGTCGACACGCCTGACGCCGAGACGGTCATCTTCAAGCTCAAGAAGTCCAATTCGCGCTTCCACACCAATTTCACCGTGCGCTGGGGGGCGATCTGGATCCTGCCCAAGCACGTCTTCGAGAAGGTCGAAGATCCCGCGAAGTTCGACTTTAACAAACCCGTCTCGCTCGGGGCCTATACGCTCCACTCCTTCGACCCCGACGGCAAATGGTACATCTGGCAGCTGCGCGAGGACTGGCAGCGCAGCTCGCTCGGCCGGCACGGCAAGCCGGGACCGAAATATCTCGCCTATATCGACCCGGGGCCGCCGGACAAGCGCGTCATCGCGCAGCTCAATCATGAGCTCGACGTCATTCACGACATCGCCCCGGAGGGCATGTTCACGCTGGCAAAGCAGGACAAGGGCACCCGCGCCTGGTTCAAGGGCTTCCCCTATGGCCATCCGGACCCGACCTTGCCGGCGGTGATCTTCAACACCCAGCACGAGCAGCTGAAGAACCGCGACGTGCGCTGGGCGCTGGCGCTGATGATCGACGTCAAGGCCGTGACCATGGCCGCCTATCGCGGCGCCGCGACCATCTCCGCGATCGCCGTGCCGCCGACCGGTATTCATCCGGAGGCCTATCACAAGCCGATGGAGGCCTGGCTCAAGGATTTCGAGATCGATACCGGCAAGAGCAAGATCAAGCCCTACGACCCGACGGTCGGCAAGCAGATCGCCGACATGCTGCGTCCGTCCATGGGCGACCAGATCCCCTCCGATCCGGCGGTGATCGACAAATCCTTCGGCCTCGGCTGGTGGAAGACCAATGTCGCCGCCGCCGGCGAATTGCTGACGCGGGCCGGCTTCCGCAAGCAGGGCAACCAGTGGCTGACGCCTGACGGCAAGCCGTTTGTGGTCAGGCTCATGGTCGAGGGCGACCTCCGGCCGGTCATGACGCGGGCGGGCACGATGATCGTGCAGCAATGGAAGCAGGCCGGCGTCGATGCGCGCATCGACGTTGCGCAGGGCACGCTGCTGACGCGGCGCGCGGCCGGCGATTTCGACGCCTTCATCGGCTGGAGCGTCGAAACCTGGGGCGGCCATCAGGACCTGTCCTACTTCATGGACAGCTGGCATTCGCAGTTCGTCGCCCCGCCCGGCCAACCGCAGCCGCTGCGTAACTGGCAGCGCTGGAGCCATCCGGAACTCGACAAGATCATTGAGGACATTCGCAAGATCGACTTCGACGATCCCAGGGGCGTCGAGCTCGGTCGCGACTACGTCAAGCTGATGACCCGCGAGATGCCGATCATTCCCTTGATGGCCTACAACGTCTTCACCGCGATGGATCAGACCTATTGGAAGGGCTACCCGACCGCCGACGATCCCTACGCGAACCCGGTCACGAACTGGGGCAACTCCCGCTACATGTTCGTGCGCTTGAAGCCGGCCAACTGAGAAACCCGGGCCGCCTCGCCGGGCGGCCCGCCTTCCTCCCAGGACAATCGCCAGCCGGTGACGTCTGCGTCGCACGGACCGGTGGAGCTTTCGGGATCGCATGAGCGCCTACCCCGCCTATCTCGCGAAACGTCTGGCCCAGTTCGCCGTGGTGGTTTTCATCGGGGTCAACCTGGCCTTCGTGATCACCCATGCCTCGCCGATCGACCCGGTCGAGCAGTCGATCTCGGCCGTGACCTCCTTCGGCAGCACCGCGCCCGAGGCGATCGCGGCGATGCGCGCCTCGCTGCAGGAGCTCTACGGGCTCAAGGGCACGCTGGCCGAGCAATACGTCACCTTCTGGAGCCGGGTCCTGCGCGGCGATTTCGGCCCCTCTCTGTCCGCCTTCCCGACCCCCGTCTCGACCCTGATCGGTCGCGCGCTGCCCTGGACGGCGGGTCTGCTGATCGTCTCGACGCTGATCACCTGGGTGCTGGGCAATTGGCTCGGCGGGCTCGCCGGCTACTACCAGCGCAACCGCACGCTGAAGCTGATGGGCGTCGTCGCCATGGGCGTCCATCCGATCCCCTACTACATCGTCGCGCTTCTGCTGCTCATCGTCTTCGGCTTCCTCTGGCCGGTGCTGCCGATCACCGGCGGGTCGGCAATGAACCTGCAGCAGGGCTGGAACTGGTCCTTCGTTTCGAGCGTCGCCCGGCACTCGGTCCTGCCGGCGCTCTCGCTGATCCTGATCGGGCTCGGCAGCTGGTTCCTCGGCATGCGCTCGCTCGTTTCGAACATCGTGACCGAGGACTATGTCGTCTATGCCGAGATCGCCGGGCTCGACAGCCGCAGGGTGCTCGGCTCCTACGTCATGCGCAATGCGCTGGCGCCGCAGGTGACCGGGCTCGCCATGTCGCTCGGCGGCATCTTCAACGGCGCGGTGATCACCGAGAAGGTCTTTGGCTATCCCGGCGTCGGGACCCTCCTTGTCGATGCGGTCTATGCCGGCGACTACGGGCTGGTGCTCGGCGTCACCACCGTCTCGATCATCGCCGTCTCGGTCGGGGTCCTGGTGATCGATCTGCTCTACCCGCTGATCGACCCGCGCGTGGAGCTGCGCTGATGCTGGCCATCCTGCGGGACCTGATCCGCTACAACCTCGAATTCCGGATCGGGCTCGTGCTCGTCGGCATCGTGGCGATGATGGCGGCGCTGTCCCTCGTCTCGCCCTATCCGGCGGGCGACGTCTATGTCGTGCCGCCCGACCTGCCGCCCTCCACCGCCTATTGGCTCGGAACGACCTCGCGCGGGCAGGACGTGTTCTGGCAGCTCACGGCGGCGATCCGCAACACGCTCTTCTTCGGCATCATGGTCGCGGCGCTGTCGCGGGTGATCGCGCTCGTCGTCGGGCTGCTCGCCGGCTACTGCGGCGGCTGGATCGACCGGGTGCTGATGTCGATCAACGACACCTTCATCGTCATCCCGCTCTTCCCGATCCTGATCCTCTTCTACTTCGTCCTGCGCGATTCGATGTCGACGCCGCTGCTGGCGACGATCATGGCTTGCCTCGGCTGGGCCTATGACGCCCGCCTGATCCGCTCGGTCGCCCTTTCCCTGAAGACGCGCGAGTTCACGCAGACGAGCGTCTTCTCGGGGATGAAGACGCACGAGATCCTGGCGCGCGAGCACCTGCCCTATGTGTTGCCGATCGTCTTCTCCACCACGATGAACAACATGAACTGGTCGATCGGCATCGAGGTCACCCTCGCCGTGCTGGGCTTCACCGACATCAACACACCGACGATCGGCGGGATGATCTACTGGGCCAACCAGCATACCGCTCTCGTGGCCGGCATCTGGTGGTGGATCGCCTTTCCCGTCGCGCTGGTGGTGATGACCTTCGTCGGCCTGTTTCTGCTGGCTGTCTCGATGAACGAATATATCGACCCGCGCAGCCGTCTCGCCCGGATGGGAGGCAGCCGATGAGCGGTGGGGACGATGCGGGGCCGGTGCTCGAGGTTCGCGACCTCCAGGCGCATTTCCGCAGCCATTATTTCGGCGTCAACCGCGAGGTGAGGGCGGTGGACGGCGTCACCTTCGCGGTGAACCGCAACGAGATCTACGGGCTTGCGGGGGAATCCAGCTCCGGTAAGACGACTCTGGTCAAGACGATCGCGGGGCTGCTGAAGCCGCCGCTCGAAATGGTCGGTGGTTCGGCCCGCTTTTCCTTCCTGCCGGGCTGGGACGCGATCGGCCGGGCGCCGCCGGATGTGGTGCGCGCCATCCGCTGGCGGCACCTGTCCTACATCATGCAGGGCTCGATGAACGTGCTGAACCCGCTCAGGCGGGTCAGGCACTGTTTTCGCGACTTCGCCTGGCGCCATCTCGGCGGCAGCAAGGCCGAATTCGACGCGCGGGCCGAAGCGCATCTGGAGCGCGTCAAGCTCGACCCGTCGGTGCTCGCCGCCTATCCGCACGAGCTGTCCGGCGGCATGCGCCAGCGTGTGACCATCGCGCTCGCGACGATCTGCAAGCCGGATTTCATCATCGCCGACGAACCGACCACGGCCCTCGATGTGGTCGTGCAGAAAGACGTGCTGGCGATGATCCGCGCGATCCAGTGCGAGATGGGCTCGAGCGTGCTGTTCATCACCCATGACATGGGTGTCCACGCCGCCCTGACCGACCGGCTCGGCATCATGTATGCGGGGCGCCTCGTCGAGGATGGCGAGACGCCCGAGATCTTCTCGCGGCCGCTGCATCCCTATACGCGCCACCTGATCGCGAGCCTGCCGCGCATCGGCGACACGCAGCAGCGCGACGGCCTCGAAGGATCCCCGCCCAATCTGGCGGCGCCTCCGCCCGGCTGCCGCTTTCATCCGCGCTGCCCGCTGGCCATGCCGATCTGTGCAACCACCGTGCCCGCCATGATCGAGAGCCTTCCCGGCCATCGCGTCGCCTGCCATGCGGTCAACGAGGGGGCGGCGGCATGAGCGCGCTGCTCGAACTCGACCGAGTCGGCAAGAGCTTCTCGCGCGGGGGGCTGTTCTCGACGCGCCGCGTCGAGGCCGTGAAGGAGGTGAGCTTCGCCCTCGCGGCCGACAAGCCTGAGATCTTCACCGTGATCGGCGAGTCGGGCTCGGGCAAGTCGACCCTGGCGCGGATGATCCTCGGCATCCATGCGCCCAGCTCCGGCCTGATCAGGCTCGGGGGCCGCGACGTCGCGGCCTATGAGCGGCGCGCCTTCATGGCCGAGGTCCAGCCGATCTTCCAGAACCCGTTCGAGGCGTTCAATCCGCTGAAGCAGCTCGACCGCTATCTGTTCATGACGGCGGAGCGCTTCGGCGGCGCGGCCGACAAAAGCGCCGTCGAGGAACCGGTCGACGAGGCGTTGCGGCAGGTCGGATTGTCGCTCCCGGAAATCGCGGGGCGGTTTCCGCACGAGCTCTCCGGCGGCCAGCTGCAGCGCGTCGCCATCGCGCGTGCCCTCGTCGCGAAGCCCAGGCTGATCGTCGCCGACGAGCCTGTCTCGATGGTGGACGCATCTCTGCGCATGTCGATCGTCAACCTGTTCGGCCGGCTGCGCGACGAGCTCGGCCTGTCGATCGTCTACATCACCCACGATCTCGCCACCGCCTACTACATCAGCGACCGGCTGATCATCATGCAGAAGGGCGTCGTGGTCGAGCAGGGACCGGCTCGTGCCGTGCTCTCGGCACCCACGCATCCCTATTCCCGCCAACTCCGCGACGCCGTGCTCACGCCCGACAGCGCCGGGGCCTTTCGTGCCACCCATCCACGCAAAGCGGTTGAAACATCCGGAGACAGGTCATGAGACAAGCCAGCATCACCTTCGACCGCGCCTTCGCCATCGGCGACACTGATCCGAGGCTCTTCGGCGCCTTCGTCGAGCATCTCGGTCGCTGCGTCTATGGCGGCATCTACGAGCCCGGCCACCCCACCGCCAACAAGCGTGGCTTCCGCAAGGACGTGCTCGAACTCGTCAAGGAGCTCGGGCCGACGATCATGCGCTATCCGGGCGGGAATTTCGTCTCCGGCTATAATTGGGAGGATGGCGTCGGCCCGATCAAGGACCGCCCCGCGAGGCTCGACCTCGCCTGGTTCACCACCGAGCCGAACAGCTTCGGCACCAACGAATTCGTGGACTGGTGCCGGGCGGCGAAGATCGAGCCCATGCTCGCCGTCAATCTCGGCACGCGCGACGGCGACGCGGCGCGCAATCTCGTCGAATACTGCAACCATCCC
This sequence comes from Allobosea sp. RCC_152_1, assembly GCF_041360765.1. NCBI lineage: Bacteria > Pseudomonadati > Pseudomonadota > Alphaproteobacteria > Hyphomicrobiales > Alloboseaceae > Allobosea > Allobosea sp. RCC_152_1. Next base: position 534,523 of record NZ_JBFUPU010000003.1, on the reverse strand, counting down.
GGCGGCACGGCCTGGTCGGATCTCCGCATCAAGCATGGCTGGAAGAAGCCGCATGACATCAAGTTCTGGTGCCTCGGCAACGAGGTCGACGGCCCCTGGCAGATGGAGCACAAGACCGCGACGGAATACGGGCGCGTCGCCTATGAGGCGGCGAAGATGATGCGCTGGATCGACCCGTCGATCGAGCTCGCCGCCTGCGGCTCCTCTGGCCGCAACATGCCGACCTATGGCCGCTGGGAGGACGAGGTGCTGGAGCACACCTTCGACCAGGTCGAATTCATCTCGCTGCACACCTACTTCAACAACTACGCCGGCGACACCAAAGCCTTCCTCGCCAGCCCCGACCTGATGGACCAGTTCATCGAGGAGGTCGTCGCGATCTCAGACGCCGTTGCGGCACGCCGTCGCTCCGACAAGCGCATCATGCTGAGCTTCGACGAATGGAACGTGTGGTACCGGACGCGGCGCGTGCGGGCCGACCGCGTCAAGGAAGGATGGCCGGTGGCGCCGCCGATCCTCGAGGAAATCTACTCCATGGAGGACGCCCTGGTCTTTGGCGGCGCCTGCATCTCGCTTCTCAATCACGCCGATCGCGTGAAGACCGCCTGCCTCGCACAGCTCGTCAACGTCATCGCGCCAATCATGACCGAGACCGGCGGTCCGGCCTGGCGCCAGACCATCTTCTGGCCCTTCGCGCAGATGAGCCGGCTGGGACGCGGGACCGTGCTCAAGGCGATCGTCAAATCCGAAAGCTACGAGGCCTCCTATTTCGACCCCAGGGGCAAGCAGGATCTCTTCTATCCGATCGACGCGCCCTATCTGAAGGCGTCCGTGGTCTGCGACGACAAGGGCGTCTCGCTCTTCCTGCTCAATCGCGACCTTGAACAGGGCGTCGAGGTCACCGTCGATGCGCGCGGCTTCGGCAAGCTCACGGTCTCGGAAGCGACCGAACTGCGCCATGCCGACCTGAAGGCGGTCAACAGCAAGGAGGAACCGCTCAAGGTCAAGCCGGCGACATTGAAGAAGGTCTCGACGAAGCCGGACAGCATCACCCTGGCCTTGCAGCCGGCTTCGTGGAATGTGATCAGGCTGGACAGCTGACAGAAGCCCGCGACGATGGACGAGAGCCCGCCACGACACCAGCGCGGCCGCCGCGGCAATCGCGGCGACACGTCGGGCGCGACCAAGCCGCGCGACCGGGGCTTCCTCGTCGTTAACGCCGACCGGCAGTATCAGGTGCTGCGCGGCCTGGCCTCTCCGGTCAGGCTGCGCATCCTGAGGCTGCTCAACCGGCAGGGCCCGAAGAACATCAATCAGATTGCGGAGATCCTCGGTCTGCCGCAATCGACGATCGTGACCAACGTCCAGGTGCTGGAAGAGGCCGAGCTGATCTCGACCTCGCTCGGCAAGGCCACCAAGGGCCAGCAGAAGGTCTGCGCCGCCCGCTATACCGAGATCGTCGTCAATCTCGACCCCGACGATCCCAGCCGCGAGAACAATGTCGTCGAGGTCGAGATGCCGCTCGGGCTGTATACGAATTCGGACGTCTCCGCCCCCTGCGGTCTGTGCTCGACCGAGCGCATTCTAGGGGTGCTCGACGTGCCCGAACTGTTTCTCGATCCGCGCCGCGTACAGGCGGCGCTGATCTGGTTCGGTCGCGGCTATGTCGAATACAAATTCCCGAATAATGCGAAGGTTCTCAACCGCAAGGTCGAAGCCCTCGAATTCGAGATGGAGATGTCGTCGGAAGTGCCGGGGACCAATTCCGACTGGCCCTCGGACATCAGCCTGTGGGTCAACGAGCGCAAGATCGGAACCTGGACATGCCCCGGCGATTATGGGGACCGCCGCGGCGCCTACACGCCGCACTGGTGGAAGCTCGAGGGATCGCAATACGGCATTCTGACGACCTGGCGCATCACGGCCGAAGGCACCTTCCTCGGCGAGCGCAGACTCAGCGATGTCACGATCGAGGAGCTCGACCTCGACCGGCACCACTCGATCAAGATGCGTGTCGGCATCGACGAAAGGGAGGGCAGGCCCGGCGGCGTCAACATCTTCGGCCGCGGCTTCGGCAATCACAACCAGGACATCAAGATGCGGCTGCACCTGCACGCGATGACCGCGCTTCCCCACGCCACGACGTGAGCGTCACCCGCCCAAACACGCCGTAGTCGGACCGCGATCTCAGGCTTTCGCGGCAGATGGCTTCCACGTCAGGAGCAGCTCGGCAGCTCCCGGCAAACCGTCCAGGGAAAAACTGCCGGGAGCCACCGCCTTATGCGGCCAGGGCCTTCTCCACCGATACGCAGGGCGATCGAAGGCTGGCGGCGACCGGTTCGTTCGTGATCTGGCCGCGGTGGACGTTCAGGCCGGCCGCGAGATGGGGATCGCTGCGAATGGCGTCGAGGCCCTTCGCGGCGAGCGCCAGTCCAAACGGGAGCGTGGCATTGTTCAAGGCGTAGCTGGAGGTCAGCGGGACGGCTCCGGGCATGTTTGCGACGCAATAGTGGATCACGCCGTCGACCTCGAAGGTCGGATCGGCATGTGTCGTCGGCCGCGAGGTTTCGAAGCACCCGCCCTGGTCGATCGCGACATCGACGAGAACCGCCCCGCGCTTCATCCGCGAGAGCTGCGCGCGTGACACCAATCGCGGTGCCGCAGCGCCGGGGATGAGGACCGCTCCGATGACCACGTCGGCGGCGACCACCTCCTCTTCGATGGCATGCAGCGTCGAAAATCGCGTGCGGACCCTGCCGCCGAACAACTCGTCGAGCTGCCGCAGCCTTTGCAGCGATCTGTCGATGATGACGACGTCCGCGCCCAATCCGGCGGCCATGCGGGCAGCATGCGTGCCGACGACGCCACCGCCGATCACGACGATGCGGGCCGGCGGAACGCCGGGCACGCCGCCGATCAGGATGCCGCGCCCGCCTGCATGGCGCTTGAGGGAAACGCCGGCGGCCTCGATCGCGAGCCGTCCGGCGACCTCGCTCATCGGCGCCAGAAGTGGCAACCCGCCAAAGCGGTCTGTCACGGTCTCGTAGGCAATGGCGGTGACGCCGGACTGTACCAGGCCGGCCGTCTGTTTCGGGTCGGGGGCGAGGTGCAGATAGGTGAAAAGAATCTGGCCTTCACGCAGCTGCCCCCACTCCGTCAGCTGCGGTTCCTTGACCTTGACGATCATATCCGCCGAGGCGAACACCTCGGCAGCGTGGCCCACAATCCGCGCTCCGGCTGCCTCATAGGCTGCATCCGGGGCGGAGATACCAGTCCCGGCTCCTGCCTCGATCAACACCTCGTGGCCGGCGGCAACATATTCCCGGGCGGCTTCCGGCGTCAGCCCGACGCGATATTCATGGACCTTGATTTCCTTGGGGACGCCAACGCGCATGATTTCCTCCAATCGGCTTGCGGGATCGATGTGTCGTCTCGATCAGCGTCGAGATTCTACCAGGAAACACCGTATCGCTCCCGGCCCCTGTTCGCGAAGGCCGGCGAAATCGGCCGTGATCTTGGGGGGGCGATTTGAGCGCGACGCGCGGCAGCTTTGGCAGCGACGGCAATTTCACGTCGAGCGTCGGGACCTCGACGCTCGACGGGCTGGGCGTCATCGGGAACGAGTGGCACTTGCCGCGCGAGCACATTCTCGTATCGGCCCTGCCGCGCAGGGAAGCGCTGCTGAGGCACATGATCTTGCGCCTGCGCTGACGCCTCAAAATCCGATCGCAGGTCTCGCTGCTGCATGAGAGGCGGCGGCGAGAAGCTTTGTCGTCCGTCCTGCTGCGGATTGCGCCTCAGCGTTCCCAAGGGGGCGGATCGCCGAAGGCGCGGCGAAGGCAATCTGCGAAGGCGCGCAGCTTCGCCGAGGGGCGGCGACCTTCGGGATGGGCCAGGTGAATGAATTCGGTTTCAGGCTGAACGCCGATGTCGACGATGCGCAGACCGCCGCTCCGGATCTCGGCGCTTGCGATGAACAGCGGCAGCAATGCGATGCCCAGACCCGCCAGCGCGGCATCCCGCATCATGTCGCCGTTGTTGACCCGCAGCGCCGGGCGCCCGCGCACGCTGATGGCGCCCTCGGGCCCGCGGAACCGCCAGTCGCCCACGCCGCGGTTCGTGTAGAAGATGCCGTCATGCCCATCGAGCTCGGCCAATGAGCCGGGCGTCCCGCGCCGCGCGAGATAGTCCGGCGACGCGACGAGAGCCCGCCGGCTCGGCGCCAGCGTCCAGGCGACGAGGCGCGAATCCGCGATCGGCCCATGGCGCAGCACGGCATCAAAGCTGTCGGAGCCGGCGTCGATACGGCGGTCGTCGAGGTCGAGCGTCAACTCGATCCGGGGATGCCGGGCCAGAAAAGGGTAGATCGCCGGGCCGAGATGCATCCGGCCGAAGGTGACCGGTGCCGAAATCCGCAACGCTCCGACGAGGGCGCCCCGCCGCTCCGCCATATCGGCCGCAGCCTCCTCGACATCCCGGGCGATACGGGTGGCGCGGGTGAGAAAGGCGGCTCCGTCCTCGGTGAGCGTGAGCCGGCGCGCGCTGCGATGCAGGAGGCTCGCGCCCAGGCCGCGTTCCAGCTCGGCGAGGCGGTCGCTCACCACCGATTTCGACAGGCGCAGCCGGCGGGCCGCCTCGCTCAGAGAGCCGGCCTCCGCGATCGCGACGAAGGTTGCGATGCCGTCGAGCTTCAACATCGTTCGGTTTTTCCGGATCTGAATTTCGCTGATGCGATGCTAATCCGAACGTGAGGCCAATGCTACGTTGCGTCACGCCAACGGGGCTGACAGCGACGGTCGCAGCGACCGCCCTCCCGACAGGCGGGAGATTTGGGATGTTGAAGCTCGCTTTAGCACTTGGAGCGATTGCCATGGCCACCCCGGCGGTCGCTCAGGTTTCCGACTTTCCGGCTTCCTTCAAGACACAGGAGATCGCGACCAACGGCGCGACCATCCATGTTCGTGTCGGCGGCCGGGGCCCGGCGGTGGTGCTGCTGCACGGCTATGGTGAGACCGGCGACATGTGGGCGCCGATGGCGGCCGATCTGGCGCGGGACTACATGGTGGTGGTGCCCGATCTGCGCGGGCTCGGCCTGTCGTCGAAGCCGGCCTCCGGCTTCGACAAGAAGACCCAGGCCGGGGACGTGGCCGGCGTGCTCGACGCGCTCAAGATCGAGCGAGCCAATCTGGTGACGCATGACATTGGCAACATGGTCGGCTTCGCCTTCGCCGCACAATATCCGCAGCGCGTCGGCCGCTTCGCTCTCATCGACGCACCCGTACCCGGCGTCGGCCCCTGGGAGGAGATCCTCAAGAACCCGCTGCTCTGGCATTTCCGCTTCGGCGGGCCGGACATGGAGCGGCTCGTGGCCGGCCGCGAGCGCATCTATCTCGACCGCTTCTGGAACGAGTTCTCGGCAACGCCGGCGCGCTTCACCGAGGCGTCGCGCGAGCATTACGCCAAGCTCTACGCATTGCCCGGCGCGATGCATTCGGGCTTTGCCCAGTTCGCGGCCTTCGATCAGGACGCGATCGACAACCGCGCTTTTCTGAAGGCCGGCGGCAAGCTCACCATGCCGGTTCTGGCGCTCGGCGGCGAGAAGTCGTTCGGCACGACGATGGCGGTGGTCATGCGGGATGCTGCGACCGACGTGACCGAAGGCGTTATCCCCGATTCCGGTCATTGGATCCTGGAGGAGAACCCCACGGCCACGATCGCCATGGTCCGCCCCTTCCTCGACAAGGGGCGTTGATCCATCCGGGCACGGACGGAGGTCACGGCCGAAAGCGCCCGGCTGTGACCTCCCGAACCTCAGGCCTTTGCCGGCCGAGGGCCGATCCGCTCGCCATGGACGACACGCTCCGGCGCGCCGTGGACCATCGTATAGGCGTAGTCGACGCCCATGCCATAAGCGCCGGAATGCTCCTTCACGAGGGCCATGACCGCGTCATAGCTTTCGCGGCGAGCCCAGTCGCGCTGCCATTCGAGCAGAACCTGCTGCCAGGTCACCGGGACCACCCCGGCCTGCACCATGCGGTCCATGGCGTATTTATGCGCATCGACCGAGGTGCCGCCGGAAGCATCGGCGACCATGTAGATCTCGTAATCGCCTTCCAGCATGGCGCAGAGCGCGAAGGTCGTGTTGCACACCTCGGTCCAGAGGCCGGAGACGACCACTTTCTTGCGGCCATTGGCGGCGAGCGCGTCGCGGACATTCTGGTCGTCCCAGGAGTTCATCGAGGTGCGCTCGAGGATCTTGTTCTGCGGAAAGACCGCCAGCAATTCGGGATAGGTATGGCCGGAGAAGCTCGTGGTCTCGACCGTGGTGATCGTCGTCGGAATGCCGAAGATCTTCGCGGCCTTGGCCAGGCCCACGACATTGTTCTTCAAGACCTGTCGATCGATCGACTGGACGCCAAAGGCCATCTGCGGCTGCTGGTCGATGAAGATGATCTGGCAATTCTGCGGGGTGAGGACTTCGAGATATTTCGTCATAGGGCTCTCCTGTTCGTGAGTGGTTGAATGGCGCGACCGCATCAGGCCTTCGTTCCTGCAGGGGCATCGGCAGGACGGGCCGGCGGATCGACATGGAGGAAGTGGCGGACGACCGGCCCTTCCTGCCCGGCATGGAAGCGCCTGACGTCCTGCTGGATATCGGCATCGGCCTTCGAGACGCGGCGATGCTGGCGCAGATGCTCGGCCCAGGACGAGACCATGAACCACTCCACGAGCTTCTCGGGGTCGGCCGTGTCCTCGGTGATGCCCCAGCCATAGGCTCCGTCGCGGCGCCGCTCGATCGACAATTCGTTGATCGCCCGCAGGAACACCTCCCGATCGGCAGCCGGCACGCGGTATTCGATCAGGATCAGAACGGGGCCGCGATCATTGCCGACCTCCGCCGCGACGAGCGGTTCTGGCCAATGATTGGAGGGCGCGAGATCGGCCTCGCCCGCGGGCAGCTTGATCCGGTGCATCACGATTCCGGCGACGAGCAATACGGCCGCGCCGATCAGCAAGGTGCCGCGGATGCCGGCTGCTTCCGCGACCGCGCCCCAGCCGAGGCTACCGGCGGTCATCGCGCCGTTGAACACGGTGAGATAGACGGCAAGCGCCCGCCCACGCACCCAGTTCGGCAGAATGGCCTGCGCAACGCCATTCAGCGTCGTCAGCGCCACGATCCAGGCCATCCCGAGTACGAGCAGGATGACGATCGCGAGCCATTGCGGTGGCGACAGCGTCAGCGCGGCCATGACCAACGCTGTGAGCACGGCCGAGAGCAGCAGCAGGCCATCGGCATCGAGACGCTCCCGCAAGCGCGGCAGGATGACGGCACCGCCGATCGCGCCTGCTCCAACCGCGCCGAGCAGGACGCCGTAGAAGCTGGCGCCGCCGCCGAGCAGATTGCGCGCGACCAGCGGCAACAGGGCCCAGACGGCGCTGGCGCAGCCGAAGAAGATCGCCGCGCGCAGCAGCACGCGATGGAGCTCCCGGCTCGCTTTGGCATAGCGCAGCCCGGCCCGGAACGCCCCGGCAAAGCGCTCGCTCAGCGCGTCGTCGGCGCCCACCGGGCGGCGCCACCAGAACAGCGCTCCGATCACCAGCACATAGCTCAGCACGTCGGCGCCATAGGTGAAGCCGGCGCCGAAGGCGGCGAGGATCAAGCCGCCCAGCGCCGGGCCGATGGCGCGCGAGATGTTGATGCCGAGCGAATTCAGTGCCACGGCGCTCTTGAGATCGGCCTTGCCGACGAGTTCGGGCACGATCGCCTGCCAGGTCGGCGCCATCAGCGCCGCGCCGATGCCGCCGAGAAAGGTGAGCCCGACCAGGGCAGGCACGCTGAGCTGGCCGAGGCTCGCCAGCGTCATCAGCGAGAGGCTGACGCAGCCGAGCAGGATCTGGATGGCGATCAGGAATTTGCGGCGGTCGAGGATATCCGAGAGCACGCCGGCCGGGATCGCCAGCAGGAAGATCGGCAGCGTCGCCGCCGCCTGCACCAGCGCCACCGCGGCGGGTGCGCCGGAGAGGTCGGTCACCAGCCAGGCGCTGGCGACGTCGCGCATGAACGAGCCGATATTGCCGATGATCGTCGCCGCCCAGAGGACTGCGAAGACCTTCTGGCGCAGCGGCGCAAAACCGGAGGCCTGAGAGGTGGTGCCGGTCATAACACTGTTTCCTTTTGCCGGCTAAAATCGTCGAGCGCCACGATGATGAAGCCGCCGATCAGGCCGAGATGCTCGAAGAAGGCGTTCATCGCCATCATTCGCCCCTGGCCGGCAGGCATTTCCCAGAAGCGCAGGGCGACGAAGGTTGCAGCCAGCGTGAACATGGCGAGCGCCAGCGCCGCGAGCCAGCGCCAGCGGCCAAGCAGGATGAGCGCGCTCATCGCGAGTTCGAAGACGATAACACCGATCGCGAAAATCGGCGCGGGCGACAGGCCGAAATGGGCCATCTCGGCGATGGCGCCCTCGAAATCGAGAATCTTGGTCACCGGACCCTGGATATAGGCGGCGCAGAGCAGCAGCAGTGCCAGCCAACGCAGGCCGCGCATCGGCTGCGAGTCGTGGTCGTTCGCTGTCATGGTCACACCGCCCAGCAGGCGCAGCCGAGCGCGCCCCAGAAGCTGCGGAGGTCACCGACCGGCAATTTGCTCGACCAGGCGCTGGCATGGTCGTGGCCATGCACGCCGCAGGAACTGGCGCAGCCGCAATGCGTCATGGCCGCCCGCCGCAGCGAATTCTTGCCGGCGCCATCCGGCTCGCCCCAGGCGCCATAGCCCTTGAACGTCCTGACCGGCGACCAGTCCGGCATCGCCGGCGGTGGTGCGCTTTCGTCGAGCCCGGCGAAGTCCCGCGCGCCATAGACGACCTTGCCGCCGACGATGGTCAGGTCCGCCGAGATATGCGCGATGTCGTCTTCGGGGCAGCCGAAGAAATCGCGATCCGGCACGATCAGATCGGCGAACTGGCCCACAGTGATCCGGCCTTTCTTGCCCTCCTCGTTGGAGAACCAGGTGACGTTCTCCGTCCACATCCTGAGCGCGGTCTCGCGGTCGAGACAGTTGCGCTGCGGCGTGATGCGCAAGCCCCCGACCGTCTTGCCCGTGACCAGCCAGGAGAGCGCGACCCAAGGGTTGTAGGAAGCGACGCGGGTGGCGTCGGTGCCGGCCGAGGTCTTCACCCCCTTCTCCAGCAGGCGTGCCACGGGGGGCGTCGCTTCGGCGGCCGCCGCGCCGTAACGCTCGACGAAATACTCGCCCTGATAGGCCATGCGGTGCTGCACGGCGACGCCGCCGCCGAGCGCGGCGATGCGGTCGATCGAGCGTTCCGAGATCGTCTCGGCATGGTCGAAGAACCAGTTGAGATCCTTGAGAGGGATCTCCTTGTCGACCTTCTCGAACACGTCGAGCGCGCGCGAGATCGTCTCGTCATAGGTCGCGTGCAGGCGCCAGGGCCAGCGGTTCTCGGCGAGGATGCGCACGACGCCTTCGAGATCGCCTTCCATCTCGGGCGGCATGTCGGGCCGGGGCTCGCGGAAATCCTCGAAATCGGCGGCGGAGAAGACCAGCATTTCGCCAGCGCCGTTATGCCGGAAATAGTCGTCGCCCTGCTTGTATGTCGAGGTCTTCGTCCAGTTGAGGAAGTCCTCCTTCTCCTGCTTGGGCTTCTGCGTGAACAGGTTGTAGGCGAGGCGGATCGTGAGCTGGTTCTCGTCAGCGAGCTTCTGGATGACGGCGTAGTCGTCCGGATAGTTCTGGAAGCCGCCGCCGGCATCGATCGCGCCGGTGACGCCGAGCCGGTTGAGCTCGCGCATGAAATGGCGGGTCGAATTAACCTGATAGTCGAAGGGCAGCTTCGGCCCCTTGGCCAGCGTCGCGTAGAGGATGGCGGCGTTCGGGCGCGCCAGCAGCAGCCCGGTCGGATTGCCGTTGGCGTCGCGTGTGATCTCGCCGCCAGGCGGCTGCGGCGTGTCCTTGGTATAGCCGACGGCCCGCAGCGCGGCGCCGTTCAGCAGGGCGCGGTCATAGAGGTGCAGGATGAAGACCGGCGTATCCGGCGCGACGATGTTGAGCTCCTCGATCGTCGGCAGGCGCTTCTCGGCGAACTGGTGCTCGGTGAAGCCGCCGACGACGCGCACCCATTGCGGCGGCGGCGTCACTGCGACCTGGCGTTTGAGCATGCTCATCGCATCGGCGAGCGAGCGTACGCCGTCCCAGCGCAGCTCCATGTTGAAGTTGAGCCCGCCGCGGATGATGTGGAGATGGTTGTCGATCAGCCCGGGCAGGGCGCTGCGGCCCTTCAGGTCGATGATCTTGGTGTTCGGCCCGGCATGAGCCATCACGTCGGCTTCGCTGCCGACGGCGAGGAAGGCGCCGTCCTTGACGGCAACCGCATTGGCGATCGGGTTGCTCCGGTCGAGCGTCGTGAAACGGCCGTTGCGGAGGATGAGATCGGCGGTCATGGGAGCGGTTCCTCGCTGCGGAGACTGGGCGGCGGCGGTGCCGAGCAGGCCCGACAGGGCCCCGGCGGCGGCACCAAAGGTGGTTTGCCGGCGTGTCGGACTCATGACTCGCGCCTTTCATGGTTTTGATCGCCCGAGGGGCGGGACGGCAGCGTGCCGAAGAGATGTTCGCCGCATTCATGCCGCAGCCAGCCGAGCGTCAGGCCCTGTCCCGAAGCGAGGCGCTTTGCGACCGGAACGATCTGCTCGCCGGCGAGGATGCCCAGCAGTCCGATGAGCGCGATCACGGGAGGCGCAGGCGAGCGAACGTTCAGCAGGCCGTAGACGACGCCGACGAGCAGACCGGCGCCTAGCGAGACCAGATAGAGTTTCATCACGTCTTCCTGTCGCGTGGAATGGCAGCGGCCGAGCAAGCTGGCGGCCGCTGCCCGCGGGATCTCAGGCCTCGATGAAGGCCAGCAGATCGGCGTTGAGCGTCCCGGCGTTCACGGTCAGCATGCCGTGGCTGAAGCCGGGATAGGTCTTCAGCGTGCCGTGCCTCAAATGCTTGATCGATTCATGCGCGGAATCGGCGATCGGTACGATCTGGTCGTCCTCGCCATGGAGGACCAGCGTCGGCACGCCGATCGCCTTCAGATCCTCGGTCTGGTCGGTTTCGGAGAACGCCTTGATGCCGTCATAATGGGCCTTGGCGCTGCCCATCATGCCCTGGCGCCACCAGTTCCAGATGACGCCCTGATCGACCTTCGCGCCCGGCCGGTTGAAGCCGTAGAAGGGCCCCGTCGGCACATCGAGGAAAAACTGCGCCCGGTTGTCGGCGAGCGCCTTGCGGAAGCTGTCGAAGACCTCGATCGGCAGGCCGCCCGGGTTCTTCTCGGTCTTGAGCATCAGCGGGGGCACGGCGCTGACCAGCACCGCCTTGGCCACGCGCCCGGCTGGCTCGCCATGTACAGCGACATAGCGTGCCACTTCGCCGCCACCGGTCGAGTGGCCGATATGGACGGCGTTCCGCAGATCCAAAGCCTCGGCAACGGCGAAGGCATCCGCGGCATAGTGGTCCATGTCGTGTCCGTCCGAGACCTGGGCGGAACGACCATGCCCGCGCCGGTCATGCGCGACGACGCGATATCCCTTCGACAGGAAGAACAGCATCTGCCCGTCCCAATCATCCGAAGACAGAGGCCAGCCATGGTGGAAGACGATCGGACGGGCGTCCCGCAGGCCCCAATCTTTGAAGAAGATATCGACCCCGTCGCGCGTCGTCACGAATGGCATGGCAAGCTTCCTTCTCTAAAGTGGTCCGCGGGCCCGTCAGGTCGGGCATCGTCCGGGGCCGGTTGCGAAAGCGCGGGCATCCGCGCGCTGGTCGCCGCCTGGGGCGGCGAACGAATATGTGGCCTTGCCTGCCCGACGACCGGTATGGGAAACCCGGAACATCCGAACTCTGGCGGAACCTAGGGGGCGGGCGGCGCGAAATCCATTAGTTACCTGAGAGATACCGGTAGTCAGAGCAAAGCGCATGACCAGTTCGAATGATTCCGCAGACGAACACTGTCTGGCCGACGGCTTCCTGAAGTTCTTCTCGCAGGAATGGATGAGCCACATCGTGTTTTCACTGGCTCGTCACGGGCCCCTGCGTTTCGGAGCTCTGAGACGGCAACTCCCGCCGCGGATTTCGGCGCGGGTTCTCTCCGCCCGGCTGAAGGCTCTCGAGGCCGCCGGCTATGTCGAGCGCCACGATCTCAGCGGCCGGGTGTTGCATGTCGAGTACTCTCTCACCGCTTCGGGGCGCGCCGTCGACGCCGCGCTCGCGGGGAGCGAGCAACTGCTGTCCGGCGGCGCGCGCCAGGAGCCGCGCTAACAAAGTCTGAGCGGGTCTGGGCGTCGGCAATTCGTTCGTTCCGCCTGCGGCGTCGTGGCGGTCGAGGGCCCTTCGCGCGGTTGGAATCGCCGATGGCCTGTGTTCGGGCAGCGCAGACCCACAGCGTGACGGAACAGCGATTTCCGTCTGAAGCTCGGTGGTGGCTGCGGAAATTCTCTCGCGGGTCGGCCGTGCAGAGACCGGGACTAGCATCTGTCGGACCGGCTTCAGGCCGGTCCTGTCATCCGCATCTCTGTGTCCCAAACGACGACATGCGGATCGAAATCCCGGCTGGCAAGCCTCGGTGGGCGATGACCGCTGCTTGCCGGGCCGAGCGAAGGAGGTTGATGCCCTCTACGATGCAGGCTGCGCCACCGGCAGCTTCCATGTGCCGTTCAGGTACGCGGCACGGGGTCGGTAGAGCCGGAATGTGTAGTTCCACCCCTCCGTGATCGGCAGGCAGTTCGCGATCTTGCCGTCGCAGCCGCCGAACTGAATGTCGATCGCTCCGTCAGCGCTCTTCGTGCCGGTGATGCTGTTGACCGAATAGGCGTCGTAATCGTTCTTCTGGAAGAAGCCCTTGTCGTTATAGACGCTGATCGACCAGAACGCGTCGACGGGAACATCCTTGAGCCTGAGCTTGTAGACCGTCTTGCCGTCGTTCTTGGCCGGGGTCACCGAGGGGTAGGATGCGTCCTTGTCGGGGTTGCCGCCCCAGCCGGACGCGGTGCCGAGCAGATGCTTGACCGGGTCGACCTTGCCCTTCGGGCCGAAAGCGTTGCTGAAGTCGCCCGATGCAGCGGAGAGCGTTTCCAGCGCCTCGCGGATCTTCTTCTGCTGAACCAGGTCCCAATTCGGGGCCTCGAACTTGCCGGCCGACTTCTGCTGCACCTTCAGCGCATCCTGCAATGCGTGAACCTGCGCGAGGTCCTTGCTGTCGTTGGGATCGACAAGGATGCGAACCGCAACGAACACGTAGCGGGTGCCGACCTTGTCCCGGGTGAGCGTCGTGCGGCCCGGCTTGTAGACCACCATCGGGGTGTAGTGATCTTCGCTGATGACCTGCATCGAGACGAAGCGCTTGCCGGCGTCTGGAAGGGTGATGGTCACCGGGCCGGCGTCGAGATCGAAGATCGCCTGGGAATAGAGCGTATCCCGGTTCATCCGGACCACGGGCTGCTTGTCGATCGGCGTCGGCGTCCTGTTGTGGACGAACTTGCCGAGAGCGCCCGCATCGACCGTCTTGGCCATATAGAAATCGGACTCGGCTCGCTTGAAGTTGTCGACATTGACCGCAACCGGCTGGGCGAACGCCACGCACGGCGCGAGAACGAGGAAACTTAGGCTGGAGAGCAGTGTCATGCGCATCGAACGGTACCTCATTGGTGTCTTTGATCCATGTGCTCGTCGTTACTGCGCCGACAGCGCAGCCGCTTCCGCGGCGCATTCGGATACCGAGAGCGGCCGCTTCGCCTTCGCCGCCTTCACTTCTGCCTTCGCGGCCTTGAGATCGGCGAGGAAGGCCGGGTCGGTTTGCAGTCGTGCAACGGTCGCCGCGCCCATGATCCGGCCTGCATCGACATCGCTCTGCCAATGCGCGTCGCAGATCACGCGGCTCTGCCCGAACTCGATGCCACGCTTGAGCAGCGCATCCGCGTGCTCGGGGCTGATTTGCGCGAGGACGAGGGCCCAGCCCCAGCCGGCGGCCGTGTGCCCCGACGGATAGGAGCCGTCATTCCGCAGAATGGCCTCCTGATCCGCCCGGCAGGTCGCTTCGTTGTGAACCACGAAGGGGCGGACCCGGTTGTACTTGTTCTTCACGCCATAGGTGGAGAGGCCGAAATCCGACAGCACCTTCTGCATCATCGCGGAGAGGCGCGGCGTCTGCCGGCTGTCGATCTTCACGCCCAGTGCGCAGGAGAAGTTGTCGGCAGCCTGCGGAAAGGCGAGGTCTGCATCGGTACGGGCGAGGTTCCAGCGCGCGGTGTTTCGCAAGGGAAGCGTCGCCTTTCGCGCTTCCTCGTCCCGGGCGAGCGCAGCCGAGCCTGCTTCTGGAGGCGGGCCGAGCAGGACCAGGCTGTTCGGCAGATCGGATCGCTTCAGATAGCCGGGCGCGATCTTGAAATGCGGGTCGGTGACCTCTGGCCGGGCTTCGCCCGCCTGCGCCAGGGCCTGCCCGCAGAGCGCGACGAGCAGTGCAAGCGTGGTAGCTCCAGCGCTCCGAAGCGCAGTCCCTGTCATCGACATTCCCATCCCTTTCGACATCGCCGAACTCATCAAGGCCCCGGTCAGAATCGGTACGTTGCCGCGACCGCAGGCCCGTGCTGCGTCACGTCGTATGAAAAGCTGCCGCTGCGATAATCGACATGAAGCGCGCGATAGCCGGCCTTCAGCGTCAGGTTTTCGCTCCAGGCGTAGTTGACGCTGCCCAATGCCTGCCAGGTCAGGCGCGAGCCGGCGCTGAAGCCGCCGATGTCGCCCGCCACCGTCAGGCTCCACGGACCGTCGAGCTTCACGCCGAGCCGGGCGCCGAGAATCGGGTCGGCCCACATCTGCGATTGACGGTGGTCGATGCGAAGATTGGCGAGGCCGGGCAGGATTTCGAGCTTGGTGTCGAGGTTCCAGAACCGGACGCCAGCCCCCACATCCAGCGCAAGAACGGTGTCTTCATAGACGCGATAGAAGACCGAGCCCTGCAGGGTCGTAGTCTGCGAGCGCAGCTTCAGCGCGGAAAAGAAGGGGCCGGGCAGATTGCCACCCGTCGTCACCTGCGAGAACTGCCCGTCGACCAGGACGCTCCAGCGCTCGATGCGCATCTCGGCGGACGCCATCATCGCGCCGTTCAACTCCTTGAGCACGTCGCGGAAGCGCAGATTGATATCCGCGGGCGGCAGTGGCGGCAGCGTCGCGCTCCTGCCGTCGATCGCGGTCGCCCAGATGTAGCTGGTAACCGAGAAGCTCGGCGCCGATGCGAGGGCAGGCCCTGGTGGCGCGGCGGGCTGCCGGAGATCGGACGCCAAAACGGGTCCACACAACGCAGCCGACAGCCAACCGATGGCAAGATTGCGCGCCGTTGCGCCTGACATTGCTGCTTGTCCCCTGCCTAGCCTGCCTAACGGCATCTGCGCGAGCGCTTCGGCTTGCTGCAGCACGTGATCGCGGCCCGATTGGCCGGCGAATGTCGTCACGAGCATCTCGTGCATGGGCGGCCTGTCCGTCTTGCCATTTCGCGACAATCGCGACCGGTTGTGCTCCCTCCCCAAGGGCGGCGCACCAGATTGCCGAATCGTCAGTTCACCGCGGCGCGACAGAACCAGTGTTGCAGCGCCAACTGCGCCTATGTCGGAAACAGGAACGTCAACCCCACACGGGGGCCCCAGCCATGCGGCCCGTTCTTTGGCGCGGCCGCCCAATAGCGCACGCCTGCGGTGAGACTCACCGGCTGCTCGCCAAATTTCATAAGCTTCGAAACCTGGACGTTAATGGGCACCGACCATCGTTCAGCCTTCCAGTCATAGGTGCTCTCGGTATTGAGCGTGAACGTCCAGGCGTCCGATGTCCTGTAGGCGATGAAGGGCTGCAGGTAGGTCACGCTGATGTCGGACCTGTCTCCCCGCCCCGCAACGGACCAGATGTGGTTTGCAAGTGCGCCGATCGTCCATGCCCCTTCCTGCTTCAGAACGACGGCAGTCAGACCCATTCCGAACTTGCCGCCTCCGAGCAGATCGTCGGTCGCCGTCGGCAGCAGGAAGACAGGACCTGCGCCCCAGATGATCCCACCGGCGGTCGGCTGCGTCGGGGAAATGAAAAAGCTCTGGGTGATGTCTCCTAGACCGGATTGGTAGCCGGAGGGCCCTGCTATGTCGTGCTGCCAGATGACGGGGACGATGGTCCGGGAAATGATGTTCCAGTCCGCGTTCAACGAGAACGGGATGACCGGTTGGATGTCGAGCGTTTTCCGGTCGCCACGGTTCGGTCCGAAGCCTCGGTCGTAGTTGAATTGGAACGGCACGCTGATGAGCGACGACACGGGATTGCTGAGTTTTTTAGCCAGCTCAGCATTTGCATCCTGCGCCAGTGCAGCACCGGTACCAGTCAAGTCGATGCCCTGCCCAAGGAGTGCGAAGGCCGAGAGCACAGCCAGTTGGTCAATTCTCGACAGCATTCAAAAACTCCTCAATCTGCAATCTCAGAGGCCATCCGCAGATGGTCGAGCAATTCAATGGTGATCACGAGGTGGGATCTGGAGGTTTGCGGTGACGCTCACTTGACGAATTAGAACTAAAACGTACGAAAGCCCGGGATTTCCGAATAAGAAGGCCGCATTGCCGAATCTCCGTGAGACGAAAATTTCCAGCAGTGGACGCTCCATGCGACGGATCATCTTCGGCTCAGCCGACTTGCTCTATTTTGAATACTTGGTGCATATGCGGGTTGTCGGTCTTGCCATTTCACGCCACCCGCAAATGGCTATTCTGCACTCCTCAGGCGATTCAGGGGCCTGCCTGAGGACGTGCAGATCCTGTGATGACGGTGGACCTGATGGCTGACATCCCGTTGACGCGCGGCCAGTTTCTGCTGCCCTTCGTCAGCATCCTGGACGATATCGGCGCGCCGACGGAAACTCTCCTGGAGAGGTCGCGGCTGCCATCGTCCCTGGCCGAGAAGAGCGAGCTCTACCTGCCGCTCCTGCCGGCCTTGCGCTTCGTCGAGACCGCCCAGAGAAGCCAAGGTATCGAGGATTTCGGCTTCCTCGCCGCCCGGCGCCTGCATTTCTCGCATATGAGGGAAAAGACGCGGGCCCTGATCGCGCATTCACCGACGCTGCTCGTCGCGCTCCGGCACGCCTGCCGCGAGGCGTCAGGAGAAGACACCATCCTGAGCATGTGGATCGAACATGACACGGATCACGTGCGGGTCTGCAGCAGGCTCACCGGGCCATGGCCCCTGCAGCTGAAACACGCGCAGTGGATCCAGAACATCTTCTCGGTCTACATCGTCCGGCAATTCGCAGGGTCCGACTGGATGCCGGCGGCGATCGGCTTTGAATCGTCTCATGGGCCAAGCCCTGCGACGCGATCCTGCTGGCCGAATGTGCGGTTTTTATCGGGCCAGCATGCCGCTTGGATCAGAGTACCGACCATGCTGCTCGGCCTCCCAAACCGTTCGGCCGCCTCGTTTGCGCCGCCACCCGACAATGAGGACGGCCCGTCCGCCTACAATATCGTCGATCTTCTCAAGCTGATGCTTCCGGCCTATCTCGACGAGGGAACAACCGCTCTTGCCAACGTCGCCGAGATCGCGGGTATCAGCATCCGGACGCTTCAGCGCAGGCTCGCCCATCTCGGTCTCTCCTATTCGGACCTCCTCGACACCGTCAGATACGAAAATGCGAGCAAGCTGCTGCGCGACACCGATTGCAGGATCATCGACGTCGCTTTTTCCTCCGGTTACACGGATCCGGCGCATTTCAGCCGCGCCTTCAGGAGGATGACCGGTGTCACACCGCGTCAGTTTCGCGAGCAGTCGCGGCTCGGCTGAAGGTGGGTGAATGCGGCTTTCGGGAAAAGCCGATACGAAAACAATGGTGCGCAGCATCGGGCTGAATACGATATTCAGGTCGATGCTGTGGCGCTTTGCTGGCCCCTTCGGGCTCTCATCCATTTTCTCCCGCCAGACGAGGTCGATATGATCGGTTTCCGCATCCTGAAGCGTGAGCGTGCCGTGAGCGCCGAGGTCGTCGCGCGTTTCCGTTCGCTGCCCGTGGCCAATGTCAGCGATTCGATGTCGCGCATGACGGCGGGTGGGCCGCGGCTGCGCCCGATGCACAAGGGCGGGATGCTGGCCGGGCCGGCGCTCACCGTGAAGACGCGCCCGGGCGACAATCTGATGATCCACCGGGCGATCGACCTGGCGGCGCCGGGCGACGTCGTCGTGGTCGATGGCGGCGGCGATCTCACCAACGCCCTGATCGGCGAGCTGATGGCGGCCTATGCGCAGACGCGTGGCATTGCCGGCATGGTGCTCTACGGCGCGATCCGCGATGCGGGCTGGATCGCCGCCCATGACTTCCCGGTCTACGCCGCCGGAATCACCCATCGCGGCCCCTATCGGGACGGCCCCGGCGAGATCAACGTGCCGATCGCGCTCGACGGCATGGTGATCGAACCCGGCGATCTGGTCATCGGCGACGAGGACGGTCTGCTCTGCGTGCCCTACGACGAGACGGAGACGGTCTTCGCCGCCGCGCAGGCCAAGCAGCAGGTCGAGCAGAAGCAGAGGCGCGCGATCGAGGAGCGCCGCTACGATCGGAGCTGGGTCGAGGAGACGTTGAAGCGGCTTGGCTGCGAGACACAAGGCTGATCCCGGCGCGCGGCCTTCACCGCCGATCCGGCCGGAATGGCCCGCGCTGGCCCGCGAGGCCGCGCTCGAGCCGGATCTGCCGACGTCGCTTCCCGGCCCGCGCGATCATCATCCAATAGTCAAACAATATGACTATTCCTCCGCCTCTGCGCCTGTGCCATAAGGAGGAACAACAAGCCGTATCAAGCGGCGTGGCTCACCCAAGGAGGATCATGATGAAGCTCAAGGGCATTTTGATCGCGTCTGCGATTGCGGGCGCCATGTCGGCCAATGCGCAGGCCAAGGACCTGACCGTCGGCTTCTCGCAGATCGGCTCGGAATCGGGCTGGCGCGCAGCTGAAACCACGGTTTCCAAATCGGAGGCCAAGCGGCGCAACGTCACCCTCAAGATCGCCGACGCCCAGCAGAAGCAGGAGAACCAGATCAAGGCGATCCGGTCCTTCATCGCCCAGGGCGTCGATGCCGTGTTCCTCGCCCCGGTGGTGTCGACAGGCTGGGACAGCGTGCTGAAGGAGGCCAAGGAGGCCAAGATTCCGGTCGTTCTGCTTGATCGCGACATCGATCCCGCCGGCAAGGACCTCTATCTCACCGCCGTCACCTCCGACAGCGTGCATGAGGGCAAGGTCGCCGGCGATTGGCTGGTGAAGACCGTCGGATCCAAGCCCTGCAACGTCGTCGAACTCCAGGGCACGGTCGGCGCCAGCGTCGCGACGAACCGCAAGAAGGGCTTCGAGAACGGCATCGCCGGTCAGGCCAACATCAAGCTCGTCCGCAGCCAGACTGGTGACTTCACCCGTGCCAAGGGCAAGGAGGTGATGGAGAGCTTCATCAAGGCCGAAGGCGGCGGCAAGTCGATCTGCGCCGTCTACGCGCATAATGACGACATGATGGTCGGTGCCATTCAGGCGATGAAGGAAGCCGGCCTGAAGCCCGGCAAGGACATCCTGACCGTCTCGATCGACGCCGTGCCGGACATCTTCAAGGCGATGGCGGCGGGCGAGGCCAACGCCACGGTCGAGCTGACGCCGAACATGGCCGGGCCCGCCCTCGACGCGCTCGTCGCCTACAAGGCCAAGGGCACCGTGCCGCCGAAATGGATCCAGACGGAATCGAAGCTTTACACGGCTTCCGACAATCCCAAGGCGATCTACGACAGCAAGAAGGGTCTCGGCTACTGAGCCGAAGTAGCGGCGCGCCGGTCTCGAGCCGGCGCGTCGTCATCCCCTTCTGCCTCGGCGCTTGCGGCTTTCAGCGTGGCATGCCCCGGCGGAAAGCGGCCGTCCTCCCGTTGCGCAAAGCCGTTTCATGGACCAGCCTCAAGCATCTCCTCTCCTGACCGCCACCGGCTTCTGCAAGTCCTTCGCCGGCTTCGTCGCGCTCGACCATGTCGATTTCACCCTGCATGCGGGCGAGATTCATGCCTTGCTGGGCGAGAACGGGGCAGGCAAATCCACGCTGATCAAGACGATGACCGGCGTCGTGCAGCGCGATGCGGGCAGCCTGACGCTGAACGGCGAGGAGATCGCGCCCCATTCGGCGAAGGAGGCCGCGAAGGCGGGCATCGCCACCGTCTATCAGGAGGTCAATCTCGCGCCCAACCTCTCGGTTGCCCAGAACCTCTTCCTGGGGCGCCAGCCGACCCGTCTCGGCTTCGTCCGCGAAGGTGAGATGCGGCGGCGCGCGCGGGCGCTGGTGGCCGAGTTCGGCCTCGATATCGACGTGTCGCTCCCGCTCGAGCGCTATTCGGTCGCGGTCCAGCATATCGTCGCGATCGCGCGAGCGGTGGACCTCTCGGCGCGCGTGCTGATCCTCGACGAGCCGACCGCGAGTCTCGACGCCCATGAGGTCGAGGTGCTGTTCGCCGTCATGCGCCAGCTCCGGGCGCGCGGCATCGGCATCGTCTTCGTTACCCATTTCCTCGATCAGGTCTATGCCATCTGCGACCGGATCACGGTGCTGCGCAACGGCCGGCTCGCCGGAACGGCTGCCGTCGCCGAGATGCCGCGCATGGACCTCGTCACCATGATGCTCGGACACGAGCTCAGCGAGGCAACCCACACGCGCCCGCCCCATCGCGAAGGCGGGGAGACCCTTGCGACCTTCTCCGGCTTCGGCAAGGCCGGCTATGTCGAGCCTTTCGACCTCACCTTGCAGAAGGGCCGCGTCGTCGGGCTGGCCGGGCTGCTCGGCTCGGGCCGCACCGAGACCGCCCGCCTCGTCTTCGGTGCCGAGCGCGCCGATCATGGCTCGGCGACCGTCGTCGGCCGCGAGGTCAAGCTGGCGAGCCCGGGCGAGGCGCTGCGGCTGGGCTTCGGTTACTGCCCGGAGGAGCGCAAGACCGAGGGCATCGTCGCCGAACTGAGCGTGCGCGAGAACATCGTCCTGGCGCTGCAGGCCCGGCGCGGCGTGCTGAAGCCGCTGTCGCGCCGCGAGCAGGATGCGATCGCGCGCCGCTTCATCGAATTGCTCGACATCCGCCCGCCCGACCCTGAACGTCCGATCGGCCTGTTGTCGGGCGGCAACCAGCAGAAGGCCCTGCTCGCCCGCTGGCTCGCGACGGAGCCACGCCTGCTGATCCTCGACGAGCCGACGCGCGGCATCGATGTCGGCGCCCATGCCGAGATCATCCAGCTCATCCGCAAGCTCTGTGCCGAGGGCATGGCGCTACTGATCGTCTCCTCGGAACTCGAGGAGATCGTGACCTATGCCGACGAGGTGATCGTGCTGCGCGACCGGGCCCATGTCGCGCGCCTGACGGGCGACGCGCTCAGCGTCTCCGGCATCCTGGGCGCGATCGCCGCCGACGCAACACAGGCGGCCTGATGAGCGCCATGCCCTTCCGTCTGCCCCGTATCGGCACGTCACAGGTCGCGGCGCTGCTGGCCATCCTCGCGATGAACTGGCTGGTCTCGCCGCAATTCTTCGAGATCCGCCTGCAGGATGGCCGGTTGTTCGGGAGCCTGATCGACGTGCTGAATCGCGGCGCGCCGGTGGCGCTCCTGTCGCTCGGCATGGTCCTGGTCGTCGCCATGCGCGGCATCGATCTCTCGGTCGGGGCCGTGATGGCCATCGCGGGGGCCATCGCAGCCAGCCTCGCGGACAGCCATTCGCTGCCTGTGGTGTTGGCCGCGGCCCTGGGAGCCGGCCTCCTGTGCGGGCTGTGGAACGGCATCCTCGTGGCGGTGTTCGGCATCCAGCCCATCGTCGCGACGCTGATCCTGATGGTGGCGGGGCGCGGCATCGCCCAGCTGATCACCGAGGGGCGCATCGTCACCTTCACCTCGCCGTCGCTCGCCTGGTTCGGCGGCGGCTCGGTGCTGGGCCTGCCGCCGCCCGTGGTCCTGACGCTGGCGATGCTGGTGCTGACGCTCGTCATCGTGCGCGGCACCGCGCTCGGGCTGCTGATCGAGGCAACCGGCGCCAATGCCAAGGCGAGCGCTCTGGCGGGCGTCGGCACGCGATTGATCACCATCGCGACCTATGTCTGGTGCGGCCTCTGCGCCGCGCTGGCCGGTGTCGTCGCGGCCGCCGACATCCTTGGTGCCGACGCCAACAATGCCGGGCTCTGGCTCGAGCTCGACGCCATCCTCGCGGTCGTGATCGGGGGCACCTCGCTGCTTGGCGGCCGCTTCAGCCTGGTGCTGGCGGTGGTCGGCGCATTGATCATCCAGGCGATGAACACCGGCATCCTGCTGTCGGGCTTCCCGCCGGAGACGAACCTGATCGTCAAGGCGATGGTTGTGCTTGCCGTGCTGCTGGCGCAGTCGCCGCGGCTGTCGGGGCTGGCCACGTTTCTGCGCGGGAAAAGCCGATGATCCGCTTCATGCCGCTTGCCGCCACGACGGTCGTCTTCCTCCTCGGCTTCCTCGCCTGCGCGATCGCCTTTCCGAATTTCGCCTCGCTCCGGGTGGTGATGGACCTCCTGACCGACAATGCCTTTCTCGGCATCGTCGCGGTCGGCATGACCTTCGTGATCATCTCGGGTGGGATCGATCTTTCGGTCGGCGCGGTGATCGGCTTCACGACCGTGTTCCTGGCCCTGGCGATCGAGCGTGCCGGCATCCCGCCCATGGCGGCCTTCGCGCTGATCCTCGTCATCTGCGCGCTGTATGGCGCCCTGATGGGGGCTGCGATCCAGTATTTCGAGCTGCCGGCTTTCATCGTGACCCTGGCGGGCATGTTCCTGGCACGCGGCGCGAGCTTCCTGCTCTCGACCGAGTCGATCCCGATCAACGCGCCGCTCTATGCCGATCTCGCGGACAACGCCCTGCGCCTGGGCGGGGGAGCGCGCCTCACCGTCCCGGCGATGATCATGCTGGCGGTGGTGCTCGGGGGCGCGGCGCTGCTGCATTTCACGCGCTTCGGCGCCAATGTCTACGCGCTGGGCGGCAGTCGCGGCTCGGCGGCGCTGATGGGCCTCGATGTCGGCCGCACCACGGTCGCGATCTACACGCTCTCCAGCGTTCTCGCCGGTGTCGCCGGCATCGTCTTCTCGCTCTACACCTCGAGTGGCTATTCGCTCTCGGCGGTCGGGGTCGAGCTCGACGCGATCGCGGCGGCGGTGATTGGCGGCACGCTCCTGTCGGGCGGCTACGGTTTTGTCTTCGGCACCTTCGTCGGAGTGCTGATCCAGGGCCTGATCCAGACCTACATCACCTTCGACGGCACGCTTTCGAGCTGGTGGGCGAAGATCGCGACCGGCCTCCTGCTGTTCGCCTTCATTGCGTTCCAGCAGGCGACGCTGCATGTGGCGCGGCGCCGGCGCCCTGCCGGGGTCACCTCGCCATGAACCCGCTCCTCGTCATTCCCGCCAGGCGCGGGCATTCCAACCATGCCGAGGTGGCGCGCACCATCGGCATCGACATCATCGCAGGGCGCTACCCGGAAGGGACCAAGATCCCCGGCGATGCCGAGCTGATCCTGCGCTTCCGCGTTTCGCGCCCGGTCCTGCGGGAGAGCGTCAAGACGCTGGTCGCCAAGGGGCTGCTCAGCACCAAGGCCAGGATCGGCACGGTGGTGCGCGAGCGCGCCGCCTGGAACATGTTCGACGCCGATGTGCTGGCCTGGCATCTCGACGGCGGCATCGACAAGCGCTTCCTGCGTGACCTCGCCGATATCCGTCTGGCGGTGGAGCCGCGTGCCGCCGCGCTCGCCGCCGAGCGTCGGACCGAGGCCGACCTCGCGCTGATGGCCGCTGCGATCGACAGGATGCGGATCGAATCGGCACGGGAGGCGCCCGGCTTCGCCGAGGCGGATCTCAGCCTGCACCTGCTCGTTGCCAATGCCTCCGGCAATCCGTTCATGCGCTCCATCGGTGCGGTCGTCGAGGCGGCCTTGCGGGCGTCCTTCCTTTTGAGCGCGCCGGTCGACGAGAGCGAGTACGAGATTTCCGTGGCGGCGCATGGGCGCATCGTCGAGGCGATCGCCGCCCGCGACGCCGATGCGGCCGCCGCGGCGATGACCGGTGTGATCTTCGACGGATTGCGCCGTCACGGCGCAGCCGAATGAATACGCAGACAGCACGACCCGCGCGCCCCGGCTTTGCCGGTCCGCGCGACAACCCATGAAGGTGACAGATGCCGAAGCTTTCCGCCGCGCAGACCTACAAAGGCGTCTTTCCGGTCGCTCCCACCGTGTTCGACGCTGAAGGGCGGCTTGATCTCGAAGGCCAGAAGCGCGCCGTCGACTTCATGATCGATGCCGGCTCGCACGGGTTGTGCATCCTCGCCAACTTCTCGGAGCAGTTTGTGCTCACCGATGAGGAGCGCGAGCGGGTGATGGTCACCGTTCTCGAGCATGTTGCCGGCCGCGTTCCGGTGATCGTCACCACCACGCATTTTTCCAGCTTCGTCTGCGCCGAGCGCTCGCGCCGCGCGCAGGATCTGGGCGCGGCGATGGTCATGGTCATGCCGCCCTATCATGGTGCGACCTTCCGGGTGCCCGAAGCCTCGATCTACGATTTCTACCGTCACGTCTCCGATGCGATCTCGATCCCGATCATGGTGCAGGATGCGCCGGTGGCCGGCACGCCATTATCGGTGCCGTTCCTCGCCCGCATGGCCAGGGAGATCGAAAACCTCGCCTATTTCAAGATCGAGGTGCCCCAGGCCGCCGCCAAGCTGCGCGCACTGATCGAGGCCGGCGGCCCCGCGATCGAGGGGCCGTGGGACGGCGAGGAGGCGATCACGCTGATGGCCGATCTCGATGCCGGTGCGACCGGCGCGATGACGGGCGGAGGCTATCCCGACGGCATCCGCCAGATCACCGACCCTTATTTCGCGGGCCGGCGCGACGAGGCGATCGACGCCTATCAGCGCTGGCTGCCGCTGATCAACTACGAGAACCGCCAATGCGGGCTCGCCGCCTGCAAGGCGCTGATGAAGGAGGGCGGCGTCATCGCGCACGAGACGTTGCGCGCGCCGCTGCCGGCGATGCATCCCGCCACTCGCGCCGGGCTGATCGAGATCGCCCGGCGGCTCGATCCGGTCGTGCTGCGTTGGGGGCGCTGAGCATGCGCCCGATCCGCCTCGCCATCGTCGGCCTCGGCAAGATCGCCCGCGACCAGCATCTGCCGGCGATCGCGGCGACGCCGGGCATCGCGCTCGCCGCCATCGCCAGCCGGAATGCCGCGCTCGACGGCGTCGCCCATTTCGACACGCTGGAGGCGCTCCTGGCTGAGGCTCCCGAGATCGAGGCGGTGGCACTGTGCACGCCGCCGCAGGGCCGCCGCGCCCAGGCGGCGCTGGCGCTCGCGGCCGGCAAGCATGTGCTGCTGGAAAAGCCGCCCGGCGCGACGGTGAGCGAGATAGCGCCGCTGGTCGATGCCGCCAGGGAGGCCGGGCTGACCCTGTTCGCCACCTGGCATTCGCGCTTTGCCCCGGCCGTCGAGCCCGCCCGCGATTTTCTGGCCGCCCATGCACCGCGCTCCGTCGAGATCACGTGGAAAGAGGATGTCCGCGTCTGGCATCCCGGCCAGGACTGGATCTTCGAACCAGGCGGGCTCGGCGTCTTCGACCCCGGCATCAACGCCTTGTCGATCCTGACGCGCATCCTGCCGCGCCCGCTGTTCCTCACGGGAGCCACGCTCGCCTTCCCCGAGAACCGCGCCGCCCCCATCGCGGCCGAGCTGGATTTCACGGATGCGACCGGCCTGCCCATCCATGCCGTCTTCGACTTCCTTCAGACCGGCCCGCAGAGCTGGGACATCGCGATCGACAGCGCCGGCGGCCGGCTGCTGCTCTCCGCGGGCGGTGCGCGGCTGACGCGCGACGGCGCGGTGCTGGTCGATGAGAAGGAGGCCGAATATGCCGGCATCTACCGGCATTTCGTCGATCTGATCGGGCGCGGCGCCTGCGACGTCGATCTTGCCCCGCTCGGCCATGTCGCAGACGCCTTCATGCTGGGGCGCCGGACCAAGGCGGCACCGTTCTCATGGTGAAACCGACGCCCGCCGTCACGCGAGACGGCTTCGGCACGCTTGCCGACGGGCGCGCGGTCGAACGCGTGAGGCTGCGTGGTGCCGGCGGTTTCGAGGCCCGGATCATCACCTATGGCGCGGCGCTGCAGGCGCTCCTCGTGCCCGACGCGAAGGGCGCGCTCGCCGATATCGTGCTCGGCCATGACGATGCCGGCGGTTATGAAGCCCGGCGGGATTTCTACGGCGCCACGATCGGGCGCTTCGCCAACCGCATCGCCGGCGCCGCCTTCACGCTCGACGGCGAGCGCATCGTGCTGCGGGTCAATGATGGCACGAATACGCTTCATGGCGGCCCGGGCGGATTCGACCGGGCGCTGTGGTCGGTCGAAACGATCGAGGACGGCGAGGCTCCGGCCGTCACGCTTCGCCATGTGAGCCCCGATGGGGAGAGCGGTTTTCCCGGTTCGCTCGATGCGCGTGTGAGCTTTCGCCTGTCGGCCCCCGGTGAGCTGACGATCGGCTATGAAGCGGTGACCGACCGTCCAACCGTGGTCAGCCTGACCAATCACAGCTTCTTCAATCTCGATGGCGTCGCTGCGGGCGGGGACATTCTCGACCATGTCCTGACGCTGGCCGCCGACAGCTTCCTGCCGACGAACGCCGAGGCGATCCCGCTGCCGGGGCCACCGCGTCCGGTCGCGGGAACGCCCTTCGACTTCAGATCGGGCGCGGCGGTCGGCGCGCGCATCCGCGAGGACGACGCCCAGTTGCGCGCCGGGCGCGGCTACGACCATAATTTCTGCCTCGGCATATCGGCGCAGCCGCGCCTCGCCGCCCGTGTCGAGGCAACGTCTTCGGGGCGGGTCATGGAACTGCTGACGAACCAGCCGGGGTTGCAGTTCTATTCGGGCAACTTCCTCGATGGTGCCGCGCCGGGAAAATACGGGCGCCTGCACCGCCAGTCCGATGCGTTCTGCCTGGAGCCGCAGGCCTGGCCGGACGCTCCCAACCGCGGCGACTTTCCCTCGGCGCGGCTCGATCCGGGCGAGACCTATCGCCACGTCTCGATCTATCGTTTCTCCACCACCCGCGACGGAGGCATGCGCGCATGACCATGCTTCACACACCGCCTTCGCAGATGACCGCGCCCGAGACGGTTCCGGTCTCGGTGCTCTGCATGGAGCGCTGCCATCTTGGCGAAGGCCCGACTTACGATGCCGGGAGCGACACGGCCTGGTGGTTCGACATCCTCGAGCGCCGTCTGTTCGAGGCGCATCTGGAAACCGGCCGCATCACGATCCACGATCTGCCGGTCATGGCCAGCGCGCTGGCGCGGATCGATGCCGGGCGCCAGATGCTCGCGGCCGAGGACGGGCTCTATCTGCGCGAGATCGCGAGCAGAAAGCTGACCCGAGTCGCGGAGCTCGTCGGCAAGGACGGTCCCATCCGTTCCAACGATGCGCGCGTCCATCACAGCGGCACCTTCTGGGTCAGCACGATGGGCCGCGGTGCGCAAGCGGGCGCCGGTGCGATCCATGCGTTCCGTGACGGGAAGCTGTCGCTGCTCTTCAGCGGCCTGACCATTCCCAATGCCATCTGCTTCTCGCCGGATGGCGGTACCGGCTATTTCGCCGACACCCGCGAGAACACGCTCTATCGTGTCGCGCTCGACCCTGCGACCGGCCTCCCGGTCGAAGCGCCCGCGATCCTGCACAAGCGGGAGGCCGCCGGTGGCCTCGACGGCGCCGTCACCGATGCGCAGGGCCTGATCTGGTGCGCGATCTGGGGTGGCGGCTGCGTCGACGTCTATTCGCCGCGCGGGGACCGGTTGCGCAGCATCGCGATGCCGGCACGCCAGCCGAGCTGCCCGGTTTTCGTCGGGCCGCGCTTCGACCGCCTGCTGGTCACCTCGGCCCATGAGAACATGAATGCGGATGCCCGCGCCGCCGACCCCGACCACGGGCGGACCTTTCTGGCCGAGGTCGGGTCCATCGGACGTGCGGAGCCGAGTTTGCGCTGGGGAGGATCCTGACCGCGTCAGACGCCGCCAGCCCTCCCCGAAAGATCAGCGGCCGACCCGCCGCCAAGAAACCGGTCCGCGAATGCGGCCGACCCTTTCACAACCCGGGAGTCCAGTATGAAACGCCTGACGACACTTCTCTCCGCTCTGACGCTCGCGGCCTTCGCCATGGGCCAGCCGCACTCCGCCGCCGCGCAGAGCAAGCCGACGGTCGGCATCGCGATGCCGACGAAATCCTCCGCGCGCTGGATCGCCGACGGCGACAACATCGTGAAGGTGCTCAAGGAGCGCGGCTACGACACCGATCTGCAATATGCCGAGGACGATGTCCCCAACCAGCTCTCGCAGATCGAGAACATGATCACCAAGGGCGCCAAGGTCCTGGTGATCGCGGCGATCGACGGCTCGACCTTGTCCGATGTGCTGGCCCAGGCCAAGGCGCAGGGCATCAAGGTCGTGGCCTATGACCGGCTGATCAGGGGCACGCCGAACGTCGATTACTACGCGACCTTCGACAATTTCCAGGTCGGCGTGCTGCAGGCCCAATCCGTGCTGAAAGGGCTCGGCCTGCCTGAAGCCAAGGGCCCGTTCAACATCGAGCTCTTCGGCGGCTCGCCCGACGACAACAACGCCTTTTTCTTCTACGATGGCGCCATGTCGGTGCTGAAGCCGCTGATCGACGAGAAGAAGCTCGTCGTCGCCAGCGGCCAGATGGGCATGGACAAGGTCTCGACGCTGCGCTGGGACGGCGCCACCGCCCAGGCTCGCATGGACAACCTCCTGAGCGCCTTTTACGCGAACAAGAAGCTCGATGCCGTGCTCTCGCCCTATGACGGCATCTCGATCGGCATCCTCTCCTCGGTGAAGGGCGTCGGCTACGGGTCGGGCGGGCAGAAGATGCCGGTCGTCTCCGGCCAGGATGCCGAGGTGCCTTCGGTGAAGTCGATCATCGCCGGCGAGCAATATGCCACGATCTTCAAGGACACCCGCGAACTTGCCCGCGTCACCGCCGACATGGTCGATGCGATGCTGTCGGGCAAGGAGGTCAAGGTCAACGACACCAAGACCTACAACAACGGCGTCAAGGTCGTGCCGTCCTATCTGCTGACGCCCGTGGTGGTCGACAAGTCGAACTGGGAGCCGGTCCTGATCGGCTCCGGCTACTACAAGGCCTCGCAGGTCAAGTGACGCCTGAGGCCCGGCTTCGCTGCCGGGCCTCATCCACCGGCCCGAAGGCGGGAGAACCACCATGAGCCCTGTGCTGGAAATGCGCGGCATCTCCAAATCCTTTACCGGTGTGAAGGCGCTGAACGATGTGTCCTTCACCGTCGAACCCGGGGAGATCCATGCCCTCGTCGGCGAGAACGGCGCGGGCAAGTCGACGCTGATGAAGGTGCTGAGCGGCGTCTATCCGCACGGCTCCTATGACGGCTCGATCCTGTTCGAGGGGGAGGAGCGGCGCTTCCGCGACATCAATGAATCGGAAGCGCTCGGCATCATCATCATCCATCAGGAACTGGCGCTGATCCCGCTGATGACGATCGCCGAGAACATCTATCTCGCCGATCCCCCGACCCGGATGGGGATGATCGACCGCAGCGCCGTCTATCGCGGGACGCAGGCGCTGCTGGCCAGGGTCGGGCTCGACGAGGCGCCCGATACGCGCATCGCCGATCTCGGCATCGGCAAGCAGCAGCTCGTCGAGATAGCCAAGGCGCTGGCCAAGAACCTGCGCGTGCTGATCCTCGACGAGCCGACGGCGAGCCTCAACGAGCGCGACAGCGAGGCGCTGCTCGATCTGCTGCTCGAATTCAAGGCCCAGGGCATCGCCTCCGTGCTCATCTCGCACAAGCTCAACGAGGTCTCCCGCGTCGCCGACCGGATCACCGTGCTGCGCGACGGCCGCTGCGTCGACACGCTCGACTGCCGCGCCGGCCCTGTCGAGGAGGATCGCATCATCCGCGCCATGGTGGATCGCGATCTGGCGCATCGCTACCCGCAGCGCGAGCCGAAGATCGGCGAGACGGTGCTGGAGATCGAGGACTGGTCCGTGTTCCATCCGCTCGACACCCATCGCAAGGTCGTCCGGAACGTGAACTTCCACGTCCGGCGCGGCGAGATCGTCGGCATTGCCGGGTTGATGGGGGCCGGTCGCACCGAATTCGCGATGAGCGTCTTCGGCGGCTCCTATGGCCGCAAGGCCTCCGGCACGGCGCGGCTGGAAGGCCGGCCGATCGAGCTGTCCGACGTGCCCGGAGCGATCGCGGCCGGTCTCGCCTATGTGACGGAGGATCGCAAGGAGCTCGGCCTGATCCTGGCGGAGGACATCCGCAAGAACATCACGCTGACCAACCTGCCCGAGGTCGCACGCTCGGGCGTGGTCGACGACATGGCCGAGCTGAAGGTCGCCAATGCCTATCGCAGCCGCATGCGGATCCGCTGCGCCAGCGTCTATCAGGAGGCCGGCCAGCTCTCGGGCGGCAACCAGCAGAAGATCGTTCTGTCGAAATGGCTCTTCACCGATCCCAAGGTGCTCTTCCTCGACGAGCCGACGCGCGGCATCGACGTCGGCGCCAAATATGAAATCTACTGCATCATCAACGAACTCGCCGACGCCGGGCGCGGCGTCGTGGTGATCTCGTCGGAGATGCCGGAGCTTCTGGGCATCTGCGACCGCATCTGCGTGATGAACGAGGGCGCCTTCGTCGGCGAGTTCCCAGCCGCCGAGGCGACACAGGAAAAGATCATGCGCGCCATCATGCGCAACCGGGAGGCAAGAGCGTGAGCACCGACGTCCAGAACGACGGCATCGTCAAACCCGCCGCGGCCCGCGTCGAAACCGCCAGGCCCAAGGGCGGAAACCTGCGCGAATACGGCATGCTGATGTCGCTCGTCGCGATCATGCTGTTCTTCCAGGTCGTGACCGGCGGCAAGCTGCTGCTGCCGCTCAACCTGACCAACCTGATCCTGCAGAACAGCTTCATCGTCGTCATGGCGCTGGGCATGCTGCTGGTCATCGTCACCGGCCATATCGATCTCTCGGTCGGCTCGGTCGCCGGCGCGGTCGGCGCGGTCGCCGCCGTCCTGATGGTGCAGTACGGCATGCATTTCGTCCCGGCGACGCTGATCTGCCTGGCGCTGGGCGGCCTGATCGGGGCCGCGCAGGGCTACTGGGTCGCCTATTTCAAGATACCGTCCTTCATCGTCACGCTGGCCGGCATGCTCGTCTTCAAGGGGCTGGCGCTGGCGATCCTGCAGGGCCAGTCGGTGGGGCCGTTCCCGGCCGAGTTCCAGAAGCTCTCTTCCGGTTTCATCGTCGATCTGTTCGACAAGATTCAGGGCCTGCAGCCGACCTCGATGCTGCTGGGCGTGGCGCTGGCCCTGCTGCTCGTCGTCCTCAACCTGAAGAGCCGCAGGCGCCAGCAGGACCACGACATTCCCGTCGAGCCCTGGAGCTTCTTCATCGCCAAGACCGCGATCTTCGCGGGGATCGTCCTCTACGCCAGCTATCTGCTCGCCTCCTATCGCGGCCTGCCTAATGTTCTCGTCGTGATGGGGGTGCTGATCGCGCTCTACGCCTTCGTCACGACGCGCACGACGATCGGCCGCCAGATCTACGCCGTCGGCGGCAATGCGCGTGCCGCCAAGCTCTCGGGCGTCAGGACCGAGCGGCTGACCTTCCTCGCCTTCGTCAATATGGGCGTGCTGGCGGCGCTGGCGGGGCTCATCTTCGCCGCGCGCCTCAACACCGCGACGCCCAAGGCCGGCCTCGGCTTCGAGCTCGACGTCATCGCCGCCTGCTTCATCGGCGGCGCCTCGGCCTATGGCGGCGTGGGCCGCGTCTCGGGCGCCGTGATCGGCGCGCTGATCATGGGCGTGATGAACAACGGCATGTCGATCCTGGGCATCGGCATCGACTATCAGCAGGTCATCAAGGGCCTGGTGCTGCTCGGTGCCGTCTGCCTCGACGTCTACAATCAGAAGCGCGGCTAGAGCATTTTCGAGCGAAACGGATACCGATTCGCGTGAATAAAATGCGATAAACAAAGAGATGGAGCATTTCCGCGTTTCGGAGAAATGCGGAAATGCTCCAGGGTTGGCGGCTCTGGTCAGCCCGACGCGGCGTGCGGATCGGCGGGGGCGAGCGTGGTGCGCCGCCCCTTCAGCGTGGCGTAGATCTGCCAGGCGATGAACAGCCCGAGGATGCTGAGCAGCGTCGCGCTGATCGGGTGTTCGAAGAAGGTCAGGAAACTGCCGCGGCTGAGCAGCATGGAGCGCCTGAAATACTCCTCCAGCATCGGCCCGAGGATGAAGCCGAGCATCAGCGGCGCCGGATCCAGGGACAGCCGCATCATGATGTAGCCGATCAGGCCGAAGGCGGCGGTGGTGTAGATGTCGTGCAGGCTGTTGTTGATGCTGAAGGTGCCGATGCAGCAGAAGAACAGGATCGACGGGAACAGCACGTTATAGGGAATCTTGAAGACCGAGAGCCAGAAGCGGACCAGCGGCACGTTCAGCAGCAAGAGGAAGCAGTTGCCGATCCACATGCTGGCAACCAGCCCCCAGAACAGGTCCGGATGCTTGGCGATCATGTTCGGTCCGGGCTGGATGCCCTTGATGATGAAGGCGGCCATCATCAGCGCCATCACCGCGTTCTCGGGAATTCCGATGCTCATCAGCGGGATGAAGCTGGTGCGCGCCGCCGCCTCGTCGGCCGCAGCCTGCCCGGCGACGCCCTCGATCGCGCCAGAGCCGATCTCGTCCTTGTATTTGCTGACCTTCTTGTCGAGACCGTAGGCCGCGAACTGGGCGATCGTCGGCCCGCCGCCCGGCAGGATGCCGAGGAAGGAGCCGACCACGCTGCCGCGCAGGGCGCTCGGGATGATGCGCTTGAACTCCGGCCAGGTCGGCATCAGCTTGATCTTGCCGTTGAACGGCGTGCGTTCCTCTTTCGCATCGAGGTTCTTGGTGATCTCGGCGATGCCGAAGCAGCCGAGCGCGAGGCTGACCAGGCTGACGCCGTCGACGAGCGAGGGCAGGCCCATGGTGAAGCGCTCGAGGCCGGTCTCCAGATCGGTGCCGACCTGCCCGAGCAGCACGCCGAGCAGGCACATCGCCATCCCGTTCAGCAGGCTGCCGGTGGTGACGAAACTGACGCAGAAGAAGCCGAACAGCATCAGCGCGCAGTAGTCGGTCGGGCCGAATTTCAGGGCGATGGTGCCGAGCGTCGGCGCAAGCGAGGCCAGCACCACGATCGCGACGGTGCCGCCGATGAAGCTCGACACGCCAGCGGTGAACAGGGCGAGCCCCGTCTTGCCCTTGAGCGTCATCTGATAGCCGTCGATGCATGCCACGATGCTCGAGGCATGCGGGATCTTCATGGTGATCGCGCTGACGCTGTCGCCATATTGCGCGCCGTAATAGATGCCGGCGAGCATGATCAGCGCGCCGCCGGTCGGGATCGAGTAGGTCAGCGGCAGGAGCAGGCTGATCGTGGCCAGTGGGCCGAGGCCCGGCAGCAGCCCGACCAGCGTGCCGACGACGCAGCCGATGGCGCAGTAGAGCAGGTTCTCGGGCGTCAGCGCATGGCCGAAGCCGAAGGCGAGGTTGTTGAGCACCTCCATCACAGCAGCCTCAGATTCAGGCCGAGGAAGCGCTGGAAGATGAAGGCCACGACGATCAGGCCGATGGCGATCTTGAGATTTCGCACCCAAGAATAGCTGTTGGCGGCGAAGCCGGCAACGAAGACCAGCACGATGATGCCGACGGTCACGTTCACATATTCGGAAGCGATGACGAAGCCGATGAGGCTCGCCATGATCAGCGCGATGTTCCGCGGGCTGAACTGGAGAGGCTCCGGATCGGCGAGGCGTGCCTGCACGATCGTCGCCAAGGCTATGATCAGCAGCGGCGCGCAGATCAGGAGCGGGAAGAGCCCGGGACCGGCATGGGCGAGGGTGCCGATCGGATAGCGCAGCGCGTTCACGGCAAAGAACAACGCGACGGCGGCCAGAAAGACCCCGCGCGCAATCTGTTGATTTGGCATTGTCTCTCCGCGTCTCGTCCCGTATTGGTTGGTATTATTGGTTCTTGAAGCTCTGCATTTCGAGTTTTTCTATCTTAATTCCAACGTTCAGGGCCGCTTAAAACAAGTAGGGGTCGGAAATATGCCGCGGCAATAAAATTTATAATTACAATTAACCGAAATTCAGAACCGGTAGTTGGTTGATTATTGTATTCGGTTCTCCGGGAGG
The DNA here is from genome assembly GCF_041360765.1 of Allobosea sp. RCC_152_1. Taxonomy (NCBI): domain Bacteria; kingdom Pseudomonadati; phylum Pseudomonadota; class Alphaproteobacteria; order Hyphomicrobiales; family Alloboseaceae; genus Allobosea; species Allobosea sp. RCC_152_1. The sequence goes on along the minus strand of NZ_JBFUPU010000003.1, from coordinate 500,150 downwards.
CGTGAGTATCGTTGCATTCCAGTGTCAAATTATTTTATTTGAATGAATTATTAAACGCAATAATCGAGATTGCCAATCGTGTTTCCTGATGTCGAGCATGTCATTTCGGCGGCGCTCTAATAGGCCCGTACCGGGTCGACAACGCCTTCGACTTGTTCGCCTCGGGTGAAACGCGACAGGTTCAGGGCAAGGAACGCCGAGAGGCGTTCTTCGCCATCCTCGCAGCTTCCCGATATATGCGGGGTCAGTCGGACCAGCGGGTGGCGGTAGAAGGGGTGGTCGGCCGGCAAGGGTTCGGGATTTGTGACGTCCAGCGTCGCCGCGGCCAGCCGGCCCGAATCCAAGGCCTCCGCCAGGGCGGTGTCGTCGATCAGCGCACCGCGCGCGACATTGATGAGATGCAGGCCCCGGCGCGCGGCCTGGAGGCTCTTCCGGTTGACGATCCCGCGCGTCTGCTCGGTCAAGGGCATGGCGAGGACCACGTGATCGCTGTCGGCCAGCAGATCATCGAAACTATTGGCTCGCTCGACGCCGTCGATCGGGAAGCTCCGCGACCGCGCCAGGCCGATCACCCGCATCCCGAGGGCGAGCGCGCGCTTGCCGACCTCCTCGCCGATCGCGCCCATCCCGGCGATCCCCAGCGTCTTGCCCGCGACGCTGCCGAGGGAGCGGGCTCGCCAGTGGACGGCGGCATCGACGCGGACGTCCCAGAAGCGCTTCTCATGCGCCATCACGGCGGCGATGACATATTCGGCGATAGCCGGCGCCTGCACGCCGCGTCCGCGGCTGACGAGCGGCACCTCGAAGAACCAGTGCGGGAAGGTATCGACGCCGGCCGAGGCGATTTGCGCCCAGGCCAGCGTGCCGGGCCAGCCGGCCGGCGGCTTCGCCGGAGCGTTGCGCCACTGGGTCTGATAGGTGAACAGGGCCTGAGCTTGGGCCGGGGCCTGCCATGGCTCGCTCACCTTGACGATGACCGGGGCGCTCGGATGCGCCGCCAGCCGCTCGTTCTGCTGGTCGGTGAGGCTGCTCGCGATGACGAGGGGCGGGGCGCTCACTGGGCAGGCCCCGGCGTGACCGCGATAAGGCCGTCTTCGTTGAGCTGGTAGCGTGTGCCGTAATAGCTGCTGAGCCTGGTCATGTCGTTGGCGATGGCCTGGGCTTCCTCGCGGCCTGCGATCGCCGGCACGCCGCGGTCGCTGACGCGCTTGCGGTTGAGGTCGAGATCGAGCGGGACGAGCTTCACCGTGACGCCGTCCTCGGCATAGTCGCAGATCGCGACGATGGAGCGGGAGAAGCGCGGCTCGGCATAGAAGCCCTGCTTGTTGCCGTTGGCGTCGTGGATGCGCGACATGTGCAGGTCGGACGGCAGATGGTCTTTGGTGAAGCCGTAGGCCTCGTACATCTCCGGCGTCATGCGCTGCTCGCCGGCCTCGAACTCCATGAACAGACTGTTGAGCGAGTAGAAGATCGGCCGGCCGCGATGGAACTCGATGCCGCGCAGCATATGGGCGCCGTGGCAGAGCACCGCGTCGGCGCCGGCCTCGATCGCCTGATGGGCGAACTCCTCGATGAAGGAGGCGACGCGCGGGGTATACCAGTTCTCGTGCGTGCCCTCATGGGTGTGGAGGCTGACGAGCGCGCATTCGGCCCGGTTCTTGGCGTCGCGGATGTTGTCGAGGATAGCCTTGCGGTCCCTGTCGTTGCTGTAATAGCGGACATGGGCGTGGCTGCCGCGCTCGATCTGGAGCGAGCCCTCGAAGAAGGAGCCGAAGCCGAAGCGGTCCGGCCCGGGATCCTTGACCACCTCGACGCGCAGCACCTCCTTGCGGCTGTCCGCAATGCCGAGCGAGGCCTCGATGCGCTGGAGCTCCTTGAAATCGGCATCGGGCAGGACATAGGCGCGGCCCCAGCGCAGCGGGTTGAGGCCGGGCCTGGGCTCGATGCCGCGGCCGGGCGAGCTCGCGGCGAACTCGGCCGAGCGGGTCGAGCTTGCCGACACCAGCCCGATGCGCCCGTTCGGCGTGTCGCGGAACTTCGCCATCCGCGCCTCTTCCAGGCTGCGGCCGATGCCGCTCCAGAGGATGCCGCGGGCCTCGGCCGCCTCGATGGTGTCGACCACGCCCTGCGGCCCGAAATCGCCGGTATGGTTGTTGGCGAAGGAGAACATGTTGACGCCGATCGCGGCGAGTTCGTCGATCGCGGCCGGCTTGACCGCGGTGACGAAGCGCCGCGGCGCCGGCGGCGTCGATGGCTTCGGGCAGACGAACTCGGCATTGGCGAAGGTGCCGTCGGCCTCCTTCAGCAGCCCGACCAGCCGCGGATCGAGCCGCCGCGCCAGATTGCTCGAGGAAAACAACGCGTCGCCGCAGGCTACTATCCGCATCGATAACTCCGTCAGTCGTTGCGGGGCCGGAAAGCCGATCCCGCTCGCAGGCTATTTCTTCAGGGCGAGTCCGGCTTCGACGAGCAGGACGCGGAATTCGGCATAGTCGTCATCGGCGCGCTTGCGCATGCCGGCCAGGTCCTCGAAGCCGGGGATCAGCCCGAACATGATCAGTCGCTGCTTCACCTCCGGCATGGCGAGGATGTCGTTCAGCATTTTCGCGAGCTTCAGCCGGATCTCCTCCGGCGCCTTGCTGTGGATGACGACGGTGTGCCAGCTCCGTGGCGCCCAGCCCGCCAGCCCGGATTCCGCCGTCGTCGGCAGGTCGGGCATCGCGCTCCAGCGCTCGGAACCCATGACGCCGAGCCCCGTCAGGGCCTTCCCGGAGATCTGCTCCGCCGCCTCGGGCCCGAAGAAGAGTTGCGTTTCGCCGGCGAGCGTCGACTGGAGGGCCTGGCTTGCGCCGCGATAGGGCACGTGCAGGATCTCGATCCCGGCCCGCTTCGCCAGCCAGATTCCGCAGAGATGCCCGACGGTGCCATGGCCGGAGGTGCCATAGGCGAACTTGCCGGGGTTCTTCTTGGCGAGCGCGACGAATTCCTCGAGACTCTTGGCCGGAACCGCCGGATTGCAGGCGATCGCCATCGGCGCATCGCCGACCAGGACGAGCGGCGTCAGGTCGGTCTTCGGATCGTACTCGACCTTGGTGACGTTCGGAATGACCCCGAAGAAGCTGTTCGTTGCCTGGAGGAGCGAATGGCCGTCCGGCTTCTGCGCCATGTAGTAGTTGGCCCCGATCGCGCCGCCCGCGCCCGCCCGGTAATCGTTCAGCAATTGGCGGCCCAGCATCCCGCCGAGCTTGTCGCTGAGCAGGCGGGAGATGTTGTCGCTCATGCCGCCGGGCGCATAGGGGATGACATAGGTGATGTCGCGCGCCGGCCAGGCCTGCTGCGCGAAACCGTTCCGCGCGGACAGCGCGACGGAGCCGAGTCCGGCGGCTCCGGCCAGGAACGCCCTGCGATGGATCACGCTCTTCATGACTGCTTCTCCCTGCGATGCTTCTGGCGGCTGTTTGCGGTTATTCCTGAAAGGCCTTCGATCTGAACCTGCGGACATTCGGCGCCAGAATGCTCGCCAGCATGGCCAGGGTGATGACGAGCAGGCCGAGGCCGAGCGGGCGCGAGACGAAAATGCCCGCATCGCCGCGCGCGATCAGCATCGCGCGGCGGAAATACTCCTCCATCATCGGCCCGAGCACGACGGCGAGCACCAGCGGCGCCGACTCGCATCTCCAGCGCTGGAGCAGGTAGCCGAGCAGGCCGAAGAGCGCCGTCAGGAAGACATCGAAGGTTGAGTAATCGACGCTGTAGATGCCGACGAGGCTGACGATGAGGATGATCGGATAGAGGATGGTGTACCTGATCTTCAGCATCTTCACCCAGAGGCCGACGAGCGGCAGGTTGATGACGAGCAGCATCAGGTTGCCGATCCACATCGAGACGATCAGGCCCCAGAACAGCTGCGGCTGGTTGGTCATGATCTTCGGACCCGGCACGATACCTTGCAGCAGCATGGCGCCCGTCATCAGCGCCATCACGGCGTTCGAGGGGATGCCGAGCGTCAGCAGCGGCAGGAACGAGGTCTGCGCGCCGGCATTGTTGGCGGCTTCGGGCGCCGCGACCCCGGCCGGGTCGCCATTGCCAAAATCGCCGTCCTTGCCGGAGACGCGTTTCTCGACCGAATAGGCGACGAAGGAGCTCATCAGCGCGCCGCCGCCCGGCAGCAGGCCGAGGATGAGGCCGATGAGCGTGCCGCGGGCAGCAGCGGGCGCGGCACGACGGGCTTCCTGCCGCGTCGGCCACAGGCTGCCGATCGCGGCCGGGCGCACCTCCTCCTCGGACTTCGTCGCCTTCTCGAGCGCGACCAGGATGTCGGCGATGCCGAACAGGCCGACGACGAGCGGCACGAAGGGAATGCCGTTGAGCAGTTCCAGCGCGCCGAAGGTGAAGCGGTACTGGCCGGAATTCGGGTCAGTGCCGACCAGCCCAAGCAGCAGCCCCAGCGCCACCATCGCCAGCGCCCGTATCACCGAACCTTGTGCCAGCACGACGGAGGCGACGAGCCCGAGCACCATCAGCATGAAATATTCGGGCGCGCCGAATTTCAGCACCAAGGCCGAAACCGCCGGCCCCAGCACCGCGATGAACAGCGTGCCGACCGTGCCCGCGAAGAACGAACCCCAGGCGGCGATGGCGAGTGCCGCGCCGCCTCGGCCCTTGCGGGTCATGCCGTGCCCGTCGAGCACGGTGACCACCGACGAGGCTTCCCCCGGCAGGCGCAGCAGGATCGAGGTGGTCGAGCCGCCATATTGTGCGCCGTAATAGATGCCCGCGAGCGTGATCAGGCCCGTGGCCGGCGAGAGGCTCGTCGTCATCGGCAGCAGGATGGCGATCGTCGCTGTGGGCCCCAGGCCGGGCAGGACGCCGACGAGCGTGCCGACGAGGCAACCGATGAAGGCGAACAGGATATTGACCGGGTCTAGCGCGACGCCGAAGCCGATGCCGAGACCCGAGAAGAGCGAAGCGAAATCCATCAGTCGATCCTCGGGAACATCGGGATCGACTGGCTCAGCAGCACGACGAAGATCAGGCAGGATGCGATGGCCAGCGCGGCGGCGAGGAGCAGCGTCGGCAACAGCCGCGTGCCGGGATGGCCGAGGCTCGCGACGATCACCGTGAGAAAGACCGTCAGCCCGAGGCCGAGCGGCTTCACTGCAAGCCCGAAGAGCATGATCGCCACCCCGATCGAGAGCATCGCCCGCAGGCGCCCGAGAGAGTCGGCCGGAGCGGAGGCCGGTTCCTCCCCCTCGGGTTGCGGGGAAAGGTCCTTGCCGCCGTCGAGCAGGATCAGGGCGCCGAGCAGCGCGAGAAGGGCCGCGACGGCCGTGGGGACGAAGCCCGGCCCCATCGCGGTGACGCTGCCATAGGGATAATCCGATGCGATCCAGATCGCGAGCAGGCCCAGCGCGATGCAGGCGGCGCCCAGCGGCCGGTACGTGGTGTCGTGCTGCAAGATCCTGTTCCCCGGTCGCTGTTTTCGTTTGCCGGTCTCGCGCCGGCATTAAGTTTCAAGCCGTTGCGAGCAGGGTCGCGGCGCAGCTCTTCGCATGCAGCCCGGGGTCGCTCTCGGGCCGGATGGCAGCGGTCGCGATCGCGCCCTCGTAGATGAGCATCAGTTGTTCCGACAGGCGCAGCGGCTCCGGCACGTGACCGTCGATCAGGGCGCAGAGCCCGTCCCGCAGGAAATGCTTGTAGACACGGGCCGCTTCACGCACGCGCGGCAGATCGCCATGCTCGGCGACGGCCATGACGAAGGCGCAGCCGCGAAAGCCGGGCATGCGAAGATTGCGCATGAGGCCGTCGAAGACGTTGAGGACCCTGTCCTGCCAGCGCGTGGCGGGGCCTTCGGCGCAGTCGATGAACGCGGCCTGCAGCCGTTCCCGCCTCGCGTCGAGATAGGAGACGATCAGGTCCTCCTTGCTCGGAAAGTGGCGGTAGAAGGTCGCCTTGGCGATACCCGTCTTGGCGATGATCTCGTCGACCCCGACGGCGCGGATGCCGCGGCCATAGAAGAGCTCGCCCGCGACAGCGAGAATCCGCTCGCGCATCGACGGCGCGTCGATCTTCGGCCCGCTTCCTTGCACCGTTTCCTCCCGATTTTTTCGGGCTTTTCTCCCCAGATCCATCAAGCGAGACAGACCTGTCTGACTTTGTACGGGGCAATCCGTTCGGCGGTCAACCGATGGGGGCATTCAATATGTCGCGCGGCTGCCTGCCGGTTCGGCCGCGACCCGCGCGGCGATCGAGGAGGCGTCGCCATATCAGGCCGATCGGAGCGCCTGATCGGGCGCTTTTCATTCATCTGGTGGATGTGGCGCTCTCTCGCATGCGTCTAGCCTGATGAAGGGGCACATGCGGGGACGTCTGATGGCTTATACGATGCAGACAGACCTGACGGGCATGCATCAGGTCTACAATGTCTCGTTCCCTGTCGGGCCGAGGATGCCGAACGCCCGTGACGATGTCCTGCTGGTGCAGACGCTCTTGAAGCTGGCAAATTTCGTGCGCTTCACGCCCGCTTTGGGGCCTGTCGAAAGGAGTGCCGAGATTGCTGTCGATGGCTATTTCGGGCCTCAGACCAAGCGCATGATCGTCGCTTTCGAGGATGATCAGAAGCTCCATCGACGCTTCTTCGTCGCTGATGGCATCGTGGAGCCATCGCCGAAGGACGGCTATACGCGCTCCGGCGTCCTGTACAAGATCATCCTCATGAACCGCTCGGCATTGAATGCCTCGGGCTGGAGGCATGAGTACCTGCCGTTCCACGAAACCACTCATCCCCTCTTGCGGCAGTCGTTGCAGAAGGGGGCGGTGAAGCCGCCGCCATCCCCGCACTTTTGAGGGTCGACAGGAGCGGCCGCCCGAAAGCCGAACGGCGTATCGTTGGGATCGGCGGGATCGCGTTCTGAAGCCGGTGCTCGCTTGCTCTATGGCTTTGCCGCCAGCGGCTCATGCGGCACGTGGATCTCGGATGTCGCCGCGCCGCTCCATTGCAGCCGCAACTGCTCCAGCACATGCCGGCCGAAGATCTCGTAGGGAATCCGGATCGAGGTCAGCCAGGGGGCGATCCAGTTGTTGATCGCGTTGCCGTCGACGCCGACCAGCATGCAGTCGCGCGGGATCGCCACGCCCGACTCGGCCGCCAGCCGATAGGCGCCATAGGCGATCAGGTCGCTGACGCAGAGCGCGCCTTGCGGCCAGCCGCCATCCCGAACGAGGGCCTGGGCCGCCGCATAACCGATCTCGATATGCGACAGGCCGGGCGCGCTTGCCCGGCGGATCGCGTCCGCCGGAACGCCGCGCGCGACGAGCCGCTCGATGAAGCCGGCGGCGCGCTCGGCGGTGCTCGAAATGTTCTGGGCCGCCATCAGCACGGCGGGGCGCTCGATCCCGCGCGCGAGCATGAAGTCGGCCGCATCGGCGCCGGCGCCGCGGTCGTCGATTCCGACGAAGGCGCCGCCGCCGAGGGGGTTGCGCCGCGCCACGAAGACGATCGGATCGCCGCGCCCGAGCGCCTGTTCCAGCCCCTGGCTGCGCACGGCGCTGACCATGATGTAGCCGGCGACGAGCTGGTCGCGCATCGCCAGCAGATAGTCGTCCTGCAGCTCCGGGCGGTCATGCGTATCGCAGAGGATCATGACGTAGCCGGCATCGCGCAGCGCGGCTTCGGTCGAGACGGCGATCGCGGCCATGGCGGGGTTGTCGAGATTGGGCGAGAGCATCGCCACGACGCGGCTGGCCCGGCGGCGCAGCGCCCGTCCGATGGGGTTGGGGCGATAGCCGAGCCGCTCGATCGCCTCCGCGACGCGCGCGACGGTCTCGCTCGAGGCACGCCCGCTCTTGCCGTTGACGATGCGCGAGACGGTCGCGACCGAGACGCCGGTCTCGCGCGCCACTGTCGCGAGCGAGGCCGTCTCATGCCGGATCTTCCCCGGTTTCGCCGTCGTCCTGGCCGTCATTTCCCTGCCAGCCCTTCCATGGGGGTTCCCGCTACGCACCGGTGGAAAGCCGGCCTACGCAGCAATGCTGACGCATCTCCCCGTTGACAAGCTAGGCAAACGTTTGCCTTAGTAGATGTCAAGACGCTCGTTGAGGCGTCGCGATTGCTCAGGGGATGGAGCCCATGCAGAGGAAACACTGGATTTCCGCCGTTGCCGCGACGGCCGGCTTCGCGATCGGCCTCATGGCCTCGACCGCATTCGCCCAGACCACGGTGCGCATCGCCTGGTATTCCGACGGCAACGAGGGCGAGGTCCTCGCCGATCTGCTGAAGCGCTTCGAGGCTGAGAACAAGGACATCAAGGTCGTGCTTGACCAGGTGCCCTACAAGGCGATCACCGAGAACCTGCCCGTCCAGCTCGCCTCGGGGCAGGGGCCGGACATCGCCCGCGTCGTCGATCTCGGCGGCGTCGCCCGCTACGCGCTCGACATGCGTCCCTATCTCAAGGACGCCTCCTACTGGGATAAGAATTTCGGGCCGTTCCTGCCCTGGATGCGCCCCGAGGGCGATTCCAGCGCGATCACCGGCTTCATGACGCAGCTCACCGTCACCGGCCCCTTCGTCAACAAGACCCTGTTTGAGCAGGCCGGCACGCCGCTGCCGGGTCCGAAGGCGACCTGGGAGGAGTGGGGCAAGGCGGTGAAGGAGGTGGCGGCCAAGGTCAAGGCGCCGTTCCCGCTCGCCATGGACCGTTCCGGCCACCGCTTCTTCTCGGTCGCGGTCTCGGAAGGCGCCAAGGTCTTCAACGACAAGGGCGAGCCGGCCGTGATCGACGAGGGCTTCAAGCGCGGCGCCAAGCTCGTCTATGACTGGCACCAGAACGGCACCATGGCCAAGGAGCTCTGGGGCTCGGTCTCCGGCACCGCCTATCGCGGCGCCAATGACGAGTTCAAGAACGCCCAGGTCGTGATGTACCAGTCCGGCTCCTGGCAGATCGCCCAGTTCGACAAGACGGTGGGCGACGCCTTCGACTGGGTCGCGGTGCCCTCGCCTTGCGGGGCGGGCGGCTGCTCGCCCATGCCGGGCGGCGCCGGCCTCGTCGCGATCAAGACGACCAAGAGCCCGGAAGCCGTCGCCAAGGTGATGGACTATCTGGCGAGCGAGCCGGTGCTGAGCGAGTTCTACGCCCGCTCGCTCTTCGTGCCCGGCCATCTCGGCATCGCCGCCAAGGGGCTCGACTATGCCGGCGCGACGCCGCAGGGCAAGGCCGCGCTCAAGGTCTTCTCGGATCAGGTCGCGCAGATCTCACCGGCGGCCTACAAGCTGCAGGGCTATGCCAACAACCGCGTGATCTTTAACGCGGTGATCAGCCGGCTCGGTCAGGCGATCTCGGGCGAGGGCAGCCTCGACGATGCCTATAAGCGCATCGAATCCGACGTCGCCCAGCAGATCGCCGAGCGCAAGAAGTAAGACTTATGGCCTCTGCCGAAACAAATCCGCGCCGGGATGGCGCGGGCGCCGCAGGCACTCTCGCCGCGCCGCTCGCGCTCGTCATGCGGCTCGTCGACTGGCCGATGCGGGCGCTCCAGCGCCTGATCGGCGAGCGGCGGATGGCCTATGTCTTCATCCTGCCCAACCTCGCCTTCTTCTCGCTCTTCGTCTTCCTGCCGCTCGTCATCAACTTCGTCTTCTCGGTGACGGGCGGGGCGGGGCTGTTCCCGAGCGAGCGCCCCTATGTCGGGGCGCAGCAATACGCCTATCTCTTCGATTGCGGCTCCTTCCTCGATCCCTCTTCCTGCCGCGAGGACCATTTCTGGCGCGGCGTCTACAACACCGCGCGTTTCACCGTCTTCCAGGTGACGGCGATGGTGCTGTTCTCGCTGCTGACGGCGGTCGTGCTGAACATGAAGATCCGCGGACGCGGCTTCTTCCGCGCCGTCTATTTTTTCCCCGTGCTGCTCTCGCCGGTGGTGGTCGCGCTGACCTGGAAATGGATCCTCCAGCGCGACGGCCTGCTCAACGCCGCGCTGACCTCCCTCGGCGGCGAGCGCATCCTCTTCCTGGTCGATCCGAGCTGGGCGATGTTCTGGATCGTCTTCGTCTCGGTCTGGGCCCATATGGGCTTCTACACGCTGATCCTGCTCGCCGGTCTGCAGGCGATCCCCGCCGATCTCTATGAGGCGGCCGAGATGGATGCGACGCCGCGCTGGCGGATGTTCTGGCGCATCACCCTGCCGCTGCTCTGGCCGAACATGATCGTCGTGATCGTGCTCGCGCTGATCAAGGGCGTGCAGACCTTCGACGAGGTCTTCGTCCTGACCGGCGGCGGACCCGGCACCGCGACGCTGATGATCGTGCACTACATCTACGAGACGGCCTTCGCCAATCAGGTCCAGAATTTCGGGCTGGCCGCCGCCGCCTCGGTCGTGCTCGGCGTGGTGCTCTTCGCGCTGACGCTGGCCCAGCTCGCGGCGAGCCGCCGCAAGGGGGCAGCATGAGCCTCGTGACCAAGCTCGCCACCGCCCGCCGCAAGCCCGGCCGCTGGCATTGGACCGATATCGCGGCCTATGCCTATCTCGCGCTCGGCGTCGTGCTGATGTTCGGCCCCGTCCTCTGGCTCGGCATGTCTTCGTTCAAGACGCAGGCCGGCCTGCTCGAATTCCCGCCTTCGCTGCTGCCGATGTCGCAGAAGGAGGTGACGGTTCCCGGCCAGTCCCAGCCGCTGCCGCTCTTCGAGGTGACGATGCCGGACGGCACGAAGCGCGTGCTGGCGCAGGTCCGCCGCATCGGCATCCAGGCGCAGATGATCGACCCCGCCAATCCCGGCGAGACGATCCGCGTGCCGATCGAGGGCCGTGTGCCGGTGCGCGAGTTCAAGCTCGCGACCGAGAACTACACCGAGCCGCTGGAGCGCTTCGCCTTCACGCGCTTCCTCTGGAACTCGGTCTTCGTCACGCTGATCGCGACGATCATCACGCTGATCATCAACTCGATGGCGGCCTATGCGCTCTCGATCTACGAATTCCGTGGCAAGACGGCGGTGATGCTGATGGTGGTCGGCACGCTGATGATCCCGATCACGATCATCCTGGTGCCGGTCTATCTCGTTATCACCAAGCTCGGGCTGGTCAATTCGCTCTGGGCGGTGATCCTGCCCGGCGCGGCCACCCCCACCGGCGTCTTCCTGCTGCGCCAGTACATGCTGACCCTGCCGCGCGACCTGATCGAGGCGGCGCGCATGGACAAGGCCTCGGAGTGGCAGATCTACTGGCGCATCGTCATGCCGCTCGCCATGCCGGCGCTGGCCGTGCTCGCGATCTTCTCGATCATGTGGCGCTGGAACGAGTTCCTCTGGCCGCTGGCGGTGCTGACCAAGACCGAATCCTACACGCTGCAGATCGGCCTCAACGCCTTCCAGGGCGAGTTGCAGACGCAGTGGCACTATTTGCTCGCGATGACCGTGGTGACGCTGCTGCCGGTCGCGCTCGTCTTCGTCTTCCTGCAGCGCTTCATCACCACCGGCATTGCCAATACGGGTATGAAATGAGCGAAAAGGGTTCCGCATGGCCGGGCTGAAGCTCTCCGCGGTCCGCAAGGCCTATGGCGCCACGACCGTGCTCCACGGCATCGATCTCGATGTCGCGGATGGCGAGTTCGTCGTCTTCGTCGGTCCCTCCGGCTGCGGAAAATCGACGCTGCTGCGCTCGATCGCCGGGCTGGAGGAGATCACCGGGGGCGCGATCGCCATCGACGGGGCCGATGTCACGCATCTGCCGGCGTCGGAGCGCGGGCTCGCGATGGTGTTCCAGTCCTATGCGCTCTATCCGCATATGAGCGTCTACGCGAACATGGCCTTCGCGCTGGAGAATATGGGGTTCAAGCGCGACGAGATCGACAAGCGCGTGAGGCGCGCGGCCGAGATGCTGCGGCTGACGGACTATCTCGAGCGCAAGCCCAGGGCGCTCTCGGGCGGCCAGCGCCAGCGCGTCGCCATCGGCCGCGCCATCGTGCGCGATCCGAAGATCTTCCTGTTCGACGAGCCGCTTTCGAATCTCGACGCGGAGTTGCGTGTTGCCACCCGCAAGGAGCTCGCCGCGCTCCATGGCGAGATCGGCGGCACGATGATCTACGTCACCCATGATCAGGTCGAGGCGATGACGCTGGCCGATCGCATCGTGGTCCTGCGCGCTGGTCGCATCGAGCAGATCGGCACGCCGCTCGAACTCTATAACCGCCCCGACAACCTCTTCGTCGCCGGCTTCATCGGCTCGCCGCGCATGAACCTGCTGCCGGGCCGCGTGACGGCTGCGGGCAAGGTCGCGCTGGGCGAGGGCGGTCATGAGATTGCCTGCGCCACCGGCGGCCTTGCCCCCGGCGCGCCCGTGACGGCGGGCATCCGGCCCGAGCATCTGGAACTGGCGCCGGAAGGGCAGGGCCTGCCGCTGACCATCGAGCTCGTCGAGCGTCTCGGCGGTGAGAGCTATCTCTATGGCTCGGCCGCCGGCTTGCCCCAGCTCACGCTCAAGCTTGATGGCCAGAGCGAGCATGAACGGGGCCATTCGGTCCCGCTCGCCTTCCCGCAGCAGAAGCTGCACCTGTTCGACGAAGCCGGCCAGGCGATCCGACCCTAAGACTGCCGAGAGAGATTCCATGAAAGCCCTCACGCAAGGCCGTTATCTCGGCCGCGATGGCGAAGCTGCCCTGTTCGATGTCGGGCTCGGCCACACCCTCATTGTGCGCATCCTCGAAGGCGATATCGGCCGGGTGACGCTGAAGCCGCAGGATGGCTACCGCCTCGACCGCGGCTGGTCGATCGCGCCCGGCGGATTGGAGCCGGCCTATGAGGGCCGTCTGCGCGACAGCCTCGAGGGCTTCTCCTGCCCGAAGGCGAGCGTCAGCGAAGAGAACGGCACGGTCACGCTGTCGGCCGGCGGTCTCGCCGCCGAGGTCACGCTCTCGCCCTTCGGCATCGCCTGGCGCCGGGCCGGCGAGGACAAGCCCTTCCTGCAGGACCGCACAACGCAGGCCTATCTGGTCTCGCCGCGCACCGGCGCGGTCGCGCATTTCATGGCCCGCGACTACACCGAGCGGCATTACGGCCTCGGCGACAAGGCCGGTCCGCTCGATCGCACCGGCCGCCGCTTCGCCATCGATGCGGTCGACCCTTGCGGCTTCGACGCCGAACTGTCCGACCCGCTTTACAAGATGCTGCCCTTCTTCATCGTCGATGGGCCGGCGGGCGCGCACGGGCTGTACTACGACAACCTTGCCACCGGCAGCGTCGATTTCGGCTGCACGCTCGACAATTATCACGGCCTGTTCCGCTCCTGGAAAGGCGATGACGGCGATCTCGACTATTACGTCATGGCCGGCCCGACCGTTCCCGACGTCGTTCGCCGTTTCTCCTGGCTGACCGGCGGACAGGCCTTTGCGCCGCTCTGGTCCTTCGGCTTCGGCGTCACCTCCATGGCGATTGCCGACGCGCCCGATGCCGATGCCCGCATCAGCGACTTCGTCGGCAAGCTGGAGACGCACCGCATCCCCTGCGACAGCTTCCATTTCGGCTCGGGCTACACGCAGATCGGCCATCGCCGCTACGCCTTCAACTGGAACCGCGACAAGTTCCCCGATCCGAAGGCGACGATGCAGCGGCTGAACGACGCCGGTATCTTCACCGTCGCCAATCTCAAGCCCTGCCTGCTCGACGACCATCCGCGCCTGAAGGAGACGCTCGACGGCGGCTTCCTGGTCAAGGACGGCAAGACGGGCGAGCCGGCGGTGGCCCAGTTCTGGGACGGGCTCGGCTTCCATCTCGACTACACGAACCCGAAGGGCCGGGCCTGGTGGCGCGACGGCATCGAGACCGCGCTGCTCGACTATGGCTTCACCACGGTCTGGAACGACAACAACGAATACGAAATCTGGGATGAGGATGCCGTCTGCGACGGCGACGGCCGCCCCTTCCGCCAGGCGCTGGCGCGTCCGGCCCAGCCGCTGCTGATGACCAAGCTCTCCTATGAGGCTCAGGTCGCGCGCCAGCCGGCCAAGCGCCAGTACTCGGTGACGCGTGGTGGCTGCGCCGGCATCTCGCGCTACGCCCAGACCTGGTCGGGCGATAACGAGACCGCCTGGAAGACGCTGCGCTACAACCTGACGCAAGGGCTCAATATGAGCCTGTCGGGCATGTTCTCGATCGGCCATGATGTCGGCGGCTTCCATGGCCCGACTCCCGGCCCCGAGCTCTTCGTGCGCTTCAACGAGTTCTGCTCGCTCTGGCCGCGCATGGTGATGAACTCCTGGAACGACGACGGCGTCGTCAACCTGCCCTGGATGTATCCGGAAATGGTGCCGCAGGTGCGTGAGGCGATCTCGCTGCGCTACCGGCTGATGCCCTATCTCTACACGCTGATGTGGCGCGCCAGCCGCGACGGCACCCCGGCGATCCGCCCGCTGCTCTGGGATTTCCCGAAGGACGCTATAGCGGCGAAGGCCGACGACGCCTTCATGCTAGGCCCGGACGTGCTGGTCGCGCCGGTGCTGGAGGAGGGCGCGCGCGAGCGCAGCATCTATCTGCCGAAGCACGAAGGCGGCTGGTATGATTGGCATGACGGCAAGCATTTTGCCGGCGGCGCGGTCGCGACCGTGGCGGCTCCGCTCGGTCGCCTGCCGGTCTTCGTGCGCGCCGGCGCGCTGATCCCGCTCGGCAATCCCGAGGGCATCGACGACCAGCGCGAGGTGCTCGTCTGCGGTCTCGTCGAGGGCGCGACCGGCGAACTCTACGAGGACGACGGCGAGACGGTCGATTGGCGCGGCGCCGGCGGAACGGTCATCCGCTTCCGCGTGCGCGGCGGCGAGATCGCGATCGAGCAGGAGGGGGCGGACGCTCCCTTCGTCGACCGGATCGCCATCCGGCAGATCGGCGAGGCGGTCGGCCCGCGCTGAGGTCGATCGGAAACACTCCGTCATTCCGGACGCAGCGAAGCGGAGATCCGGGATCCATCTTAGAGCGCACTGCCTTACGATGGATCCCGGATCGACGCCGCTTCGCGGCTTGTCCGGGATGACGCGGAGTTTCATCGTGTTGGACCGCTGCGCCACGTCCGTCGGCCGCGGCCATGCGGCTTCGCGAACCGGCTCATGCAGCTTTGCTGTGGCGCTATGCGGACGCACCGTCCAAGAATAGCCGCCTATTCGCAGCGATCAGGCGCGGGAGCAGGACATGGACAAGGTAGCGATCGTCACCGCAGGCGGCAGCGGCATGGGCGCGAGCGCGGCGCGGCGGCTGGCGAAGGACGGCTATCGCGTCGCGATCCTGTCCTCCTCGGGCAAGGGCGAGGCGCTGGCCGCTGAACTGGGCGGCATCGGCGTCACCGGCTCGAACCAGTCCAACGATGATGTGAAGCGACTGGTCGACGCCACGCTCGACCGCTGGGGCCGGATCGACGCGCTGGTCAACAGCGCCGGCCATGGCCCGCGAGCGCCGATCCTCGATCTCACCGACGAGGATTGGCAAAAGGGCCTCGACGTCTATTTCCTCAGCGCGGTCAGGCCGATCCGGCTGGTCACGCCGGTGATGCAGCAGCAGAAATCCGGCGCGATCGTCAACATCTCGACCGCCTGGGCCTTCGAGCCGAGCGACATGTTCCCCACCTCGGCCATGGCCCGCGCGGGGCTTGCGACCTTCACCAAGATCTATGCGGACAAATACGCGGCCGACAACATCCGCATCAACAACGTCCAGCCGGGCTGGATCGACAGCCTGCCGGCAACCGATGCGCGGCGCGCCAGCGTGCCGATGCAGCGTTATGGCAGCGCCGACGAGATCGCCGGCACCGTCGCCTTCCTGCTCTCGCCCGATGCCGGCTACATCACCGGTCAGAACATCCGGATCGACGGTGGCGTGACCAAGGGGATTTGAGCGGGTTCTTTTGCTCCGCCGTCATTCCAGGCCCAGGCCTTCGGCCTCTCCCGGAATGACAGTGTTCTGCGGAGTTACGCCGCTTTCGCCAAAAAATCCTCGGCGAAGTGGCAGGCGACCTGCCGTCCGTCGATCTCGCGCTTCTCCGGGCGCTCGGCCCGGCAGCGATCGGTCACGAAGGGGCAGCGCGTCGAGAATACGCAGCCTTTCGGCGGGTTGAGCGGGGAGGGCAGTTCGCCGCGCAGCACGATGCGCTCGCGCTTGGCCCCGCCGACGCGTGGCGTCGAGGCGAGCAGCGCCTGCGTATAGGGATGCAGCGGCCGGGCGTAGATGCGCTCCTTCGGGCCATGCTCGATGGCATTGCCGAGATACATCACCATCACGTCATGGGCGATGTGCCGGACGACGCTGAGATCGTGCGAGATGAAGAGATAGGCGAGCTTCAACTCGTCCTGCAGGTCGGCGAGCAGGTTCAGCACCTGCGCCTGGATCGAGATATCGAGCGCCGAGACCGGCTCGTCCGCCACCACCAGCTTGGGCGAGAGGATCAGCGCGCGCGCGATCGCGATGCGCTGGCGCTGGCCGCCTGAGAACATATGCGGATAGCGGGCGTAGTGCTCGGGCCTGAGCCCGACCTTGGCCATGATCGCACGCGCCTTCTCGGTCCGCTCGGCCTTGGAGAGGTCCGTGTTGATCTTGAGCGGCTCTTCCAGGATCGTGCCGATCTTCTTGCGCGGGTTGAGCGAGCCATAGGGGTTCTGGAAGACGAACTGCACGGTGCGGCGCAGGCGCTTGCGCTCGCTCGCGGGTGGGTGCACCGCGTCGAGCCCGTCCAGCATCAGCGTGCCCGAGGTCGGGGCCTCGATCAGCGTCGCCATGCGGGCCAGCGTCGATTTTCCGCAGCCGGATTCGCCGACGACGGCCAGCGTGCGCCCGGCCTCGACGGAGAACGACACCTTGTTCACTGCCTGCAACTGCGCCGGCGGACGGAAGAACCCTTGCTTGACCGGGTAGGTCTGCGTGAGTTCGCGGGCTTCGATGACGGGGTTGCTCATCGCGTCGCCTCCGTCGTCGAGCGGTCGTCGCGGGCGCGCTCCGCATCCCGGTTCGGGTCGCCGAGCGGATAGTGGCAGCGCACGCGCCCGTCCGCCCAGTTCCGGAGCTCCGGCTGGACAGCGCGCGAGTGGTCGGTCGCATAGGCGCAGCGCGGGCTGAACAGGCAGCCTTTCGGCCGGTCGTTCAGGCCTGGCACCATGCCGGGAATGGTGGCGAGGCGGCTCGCATGCTCGCTGCGCTCCGG
This sequence comes from Allobosea sp. RCC_152_1, assembly GCF_041360765.1. NCBI lineage: Bacteria > Pseudomonadati > Pseudomonadota > Alphaproteobacteria > Hyphomicrobiales > Alloboseaceae > Allobosea > Allobosea sp. RCC_152_1. Next base: position 482,987 of record NZ_JBFUPU010000003.1, on the reverse strand, counting down.
CAAGGCGGCGAGCAGGGCGGCGGAATAGGGATGCTGCGGATCGGCGAACAGCGCGTCGACCTTGCGCTCCTCCATGATCTGCCCGGCATACATCACCATGATGCGCTGCGCCGTCTCGGCGACGACGCCCATATTATGGGTGATCAGCACCAGTGCCATGCCGCGCTCGCGCTGCAGCGACATCAGCAATTCGAGGATCTGCGCCTGGATGGTGACGTCGAGCGCCGTCGTCGGCTCGTCGGCGATCAGCAGGCGCGGATTGCAGGCGATCGCCATGGCGATCATGACGCGCTGGTTCATGCCGCCCGAGAGCTGGTGCGGAAAGGCCTTGAGGCGGCTTTCCGGGGCGGGAATTCCGACCTGTTCCAGAAGCTCGATCGCCCGGTGCTTCGCCGCCTTGCCGTCCATGCCCTCATGCTTCCGGAGCGTCTCGGCGAGCTGGAAGCCGATGGTGAAGCAGGGGTTCAGGCTGGTGGTGGGCTCCTGGAAGATCATCGCCACGTCCTTGCCGGTGAGCTGGCGGCGCTGGCGGGCGGACATGGTGAGCAGGTCCTGGCCGTCGAAGCGCAGCTTGTCGGCGCGGACGCGGCCGGGATAGCCGACGAGGCCCATCAGCGCGAGCATGGTGACTGATTTGCCGGAGCCGGATTCGCCGACGACGCCGAGCACCTCGCCTTCGTCGAGGGTCAGGTCGATGCGGTCGACGGCGCGCAGCGTTCCCTGGGAGGTCGGGAATTCGACGCTGAGGTTTTCGATTTCGAGCAGGGGCATGGGATCAGCGCTTCAGCTTGGGGTCGAGCGCATCGCGCAGGCCGTCACCGAGAAGGTTGAAGGCGAGCACGGTGATGAGGATGGCAAGGCCCGGGAAGGTGACGACCCACCAGGCGCGCAGCACGAATTCGCGCGCGTCGGCGAGCATCGTGCCCCATTCCGGTGTCGGGGGCTGGGCGCCTAAGCCCAGGAAGCCGAGTGCGGCGGCATCGAGGATCGCGGTGGAGACGCCGAGCGTTGCCTGCACGATGAGTGGGGCGGCGCAGTTCGGCAGGATCTCGGAGAACATCAGCCGGACTGTCTGCGCGCCGCTGACCTTGGCGGCGACGACATAATCCTTGCTCGCCTCGGTGATGACGGCGGCGCGGGTGATGCGGACGTAATGCGGCAGCACGACGATGGCGACGGCGAGCATGGCGTTCATCAGGCCGGGGCCGAGGATTGCGACGATGACGATGGCGAGCAGCAGGCTCGGCATCGTCATCAGGATGTCCATGAAGCGCATGATGACGATGTCGGCGACGCCCTTGAAATAGCCGGCGATCAGGCCGAGCACCACGCCGACGACGATCGCGAGCGCCACCACGGCGATGCCGATGACCAGCGAGAGCCGAGCCCCGAAGATGAGGCGCGAAAGGATGTCGCGGCCGATTGCGTCGGTGCCGAGCGGGTAGGACAGCGAGCCGCCCTCTTGCCAGAACGGCGGCTTCAGGAAGACCGTATTATTGGTCAGGTCCGGGTTGTGCGGGGCGATCAGCGGGGCGAACAGCGCGCAGAGCAGCACCAGCACGATGACGACGAGCCCGGCGACCGCGCCGCGGTTGGCGCTGAAATAGCTCCAGAACTCGCGGACGGGATGCGGCGGTGCGCCGCTTGGCGCAGCGACGGCAGGGACTTCGAGGGTTTCGGCGCTCATGGGCGAAAATTCCTTGGGCGACGGCTCCGGCGGGCGCGGGACTCGAATGGAGTGCGGGTCATTTGGCGTGCCTGATGCGCGGGTTGATCAGGCCGTAGAGCAGGTCGACCAGCAGGTTGACGCTCATCACCACCATTCCAAGAAGCAAGGTTCCGCCTTGCAGGACCGGATAGTCGCGCCGGCTGATCGCCTCGATCAGCCATTTGCCGACGCCGGGCCAGGAGAAGATCGTCTCGGTCAGGATCGCGCCGGTGAAGAGCGTGCCGACCTGCAGGCCGATGACGGTGACGACCGGGATCAGCGCATTGCGCAGCGCATGCAGGGCGACCACGCGGATCGGTGCCATGCCCTTGGCGCGGGCCGTGCGGATATAATCCTCGCCGAGCACCTCCAGCATCGCCGAGCGGGTCATGCGGGCGATGACGGCGAGCGGCACGGTGCCCAGCACGATCGCCGGCAGGACGAGATGCGACAGCGCCGACCAGAAGGCGTCGGTGTCGCCGGCCAGCAGGCTGTCGATGGTGAGGAAACCGGTGACCGGCTCGATGAAGTACTGCACCGCGATCCGGCCGGAGACCGGGGTGATGCCGAGTTGCACCGAAAACAGCAGGATCAGCAGCAGACCCCACCAGAAGATCGGCATCGAATAGCCGGTGAGCGAGATACCCATCACGCCATGGTCGAAGATCGAGTTCCGCTTCACCGCCGCGATGATGCCGGCCGGCAGCCCGAGGAGCAGCGCGATCAGGATGGCGCAGAGCGCGAGCTCGATGGTGGCCGGGAAAAGCTGCCCGAATTCGGAGAGCACGTTCTCGCGTGTCACGATCGACTTGCCGAGATCGCCCTGGACGACGCGCTCGATATAGACGCCGTACTGGGTCAGCAGCGGCTTGTCCAAGCCGTATTCCTTGACGAGCTGGGCATGGCGGGCCGGGTCGATGCCGCGCTCGCCCGCCATGGTCTCGATCGGGTCGCCGGGGACGAGCCGGACAAGGAAGAAGGCGAGCAAAGTGATCCCGATGAAGGTCGGTATCACGAGGCTGACCCGGGTCAGGATGAAGCGGAGCATGGTTCTTCCAGCCTTATCGGCCGGCACGGTCGCGGTGCGCGGCGTTTTGTCTTGTCGTTTTATTCAAGTTCGAAATCCGGCGCAGCGCAAACACCAGATTGGACGAAAGATCAAGCCGGCCTTGTTGAAGAATCGCGGGCACTCTTAGTACCGCGCGGTACGTCGCGGCGGTCGGAATGCAAGACTTGCGAAGATATGGCCGTGCGTACGCAATAATATGATCGAGTCTTGTGCCGGCGCGGCAATGAATGCGGCGCCGGCACGATCTGTGAGGACAGGCGCCGCCAAGCGGCGCGGCGCCTCATTTCGCGATCGACACACCGTAGAAAGGTTGGCCGCCAAAGAAGTGGATCTTGTAATCCTTCACCTCCTTGCGCACCGGCGTGAAGGCCTGCGCATTGGCGAAGAGCAGCCCGGCCACGTCCTGGTGGAACAACTCCTGGAAGCGCTTGTAGAGCTTGGCGCGCTCGCCCTGGTCGGTGATCGTGCTCGCCTTGGCGAGGGCGTCGGAAGCCTCCTGGTTGCACCAGCCGGCGCGGTTGGCGCCGGTCTTCACGCCCTCGCAGGTCCAGCCGGTGAGCAGGATCTGGCTCGGGTCGGGATAGTCCCAGGTGTAGCCGAACATGCCGACCTCGTGCTCGCCGGCCCGGCCGCGCTTGAGGTACTCGCCCCATTCGAAGGTCTGGATCGTCGCCTTGACGCCGATCTTGGCCCAGTCGGCCTGGATCAGCTCGGCGGCGCGGCGCCCGTTCGGCATATAGGCGCGCACGACGGGGATGGCCCAGAGCGTCGTCTCGAAGCCGTTCGGCAGGCCCGCCTCCTTGAGCAGCGCCTTGGCCTTTTCGGGATCGTAGGCGCGCGGCTTCAGATCGTCGTCATGCGACCACAATGCCGGCGGCACGGCCGCCGCGGTCGCCTTGCCGGTGCCCTGATAGACCGCGTCGATGATCGCCGGGATGTTGGTGGCATAGGCCAGCGCCTCGCGCACACGCCGGTCGTCGAAGGGCTTCTTGCGCTCGTTGAAGGCGAGGAAGCTCTGGTCGGCGATGCTGCCCTGCGCGATGGTGAGGTTGGGGTCCGCCTTCATCGCCGGCAGATCGCCGGGATTGGGATAACGCGCGATCTGGCATTCGCCGGACCTGACCTTGGCGAAGCGCACGGCGGCGTCCGGCGTGATGACGAAGATCAGGTCGCTGACCAGCGCCATGCGGTCGCGGTTGCCGGCGGCCTTGGTCCAATGGTCCGGCACCGCCTTGAAGCGGATCGTCGCGTCCTTCTGATAGGAGAGCAGCGAGAAGGGGCCCGTGCCGATCGGAGCGAAATCGACCTGCTCGGGCGTGCCGGCCTTGCTCATCGCGGCGGCATATTCGGCCGAAAGGATCGACATGGGCTCGACGGAGAGCGCGCTGAGCAGCGGCGAGTTCGGCTTCTTCAGCGTGAGCTTGACGGTGTAGTCGTCGACCTTCTCGACTGAGGCGAGGCTTGGCTTCACGATCTCGTCGAAGAACTGGTAGTTGCCGTTGCTGACCTTGTTGTAGGGATTGGCGGGGTCGAGCATCCGGCCGAAGGAGAACACCACGTCGTCGGCGTTGAAGTCGCGGCTCGGCGTGAAGGCCTTGTTCGCATGCCACTTCACGCCCTTGCGCAGCTTGAAGGTGTAGGTCAGCGCGTCATCCGAGATCGTCCAGGATTCGGCGAGGCTGGGGATGATCTGCGAGCCGCCGCGCTCCGTCGCCGTCAGCCGCTCATAGACTTGCGCCGCCACGTCGTAGGCGGTGTTCTGGCTGCTGAACTGCGGATTGAGGAAGTCGGGGCTGGCCTCGGTGCAGACGACCAGCGCCTGCGCGCGGGCGGCGGCGGGAAGCAGGAGGGCGCTGAGCCCGAGGGTAAGGGCGGCTGTACAAGCGCGAACGGCCATGGCGGTTTCTCTCGATGGAAAAGGGCGGGATCTGGCGCAGGGCGCTCGCCCCGTCGTCTCCCGCCCGAAAAAGGATGCGGCCCGCCGGGCCGCATCCGTCATTGATGCATGACTTGCGCCAGCTCAGTTCGCGATATCGACGCCGTAGAAGGTGTGGCGGCCGAAGGGCGAGAGCTTGAAGTCCTTCACTTCCTTGCGGACCGGCTTGAGCTGGATCGCATGGGCGATGGTGAACCAGGGGGACTGCTCCTTGAAGATCACCTGCGCCTGCCGGTAGAGCTTCTCGCGCTCGGCCTGGTCGGTGACCGTCTTCGCCTTCGTCACCAGCTCCTCGAAGGGCTGGTAGCAGAATTTGGCGACGTTCGAGCCGTTGGTCTTGGCCGAGTCGCAGCCGAGCAGCGTGTGCAGGAAGTTGTCCGGGTCGCCATTGTCGCCGGTCCAGCCCAGCATGCCGGTCTGGTGCTCGCCCGCTTGCATGCGCTTGCGGTACTCGCCCCATTCATAGGTCTTGATCTCGGCCTTGACGCCGACCTTGGCGAGGTCCGCCTGCATCAATTCGGCGATGCGCTTGGCGTTGGGGTTGTAGGGGCGCTGCACCGGCATGGCCCAGAGGTCGATCTCCAGCCCGTTCGGGTAGCCGGCCTCGGCGAGCTCCTTCTTGGCCGCCTCCGGATCGTAGGGGTCGTCCTTGATGGTCTCGTTATAGGACCACATCGAGGGCGGGATCGGGTTGATCGCCGGGATGCCGCTGGAGAGATAGACCGCGTCGATGATCGCCTTCTTGTTGATCGCCTTGTTGACGGCGTGGCGCACCTTGACGTTGTCGAACGGCTTCTTGGTGGTGTTGTAGGCGAGATAGCCGATGTTCAGGCCGGGCTGCTCGAGGATCTGGACATTGGCGTCCTTCTTCATCGCCTCGAGATCGGCCGGGTTCGGATAGGGCATGACATGGCATTCGCCCTTCTGGAGCTTGGCCCAGCGCACCGACGCATCCGGCGTGATCGCGAAGATCAGGTCGTCGATCTTGGCCTTGCCGCCCCAGTATTCCGGGAACGCCTTGTAGCGGATGATCGCGTCCTTCTGGTACTGGACCAGATAGAACGGCCCGGTGCCGAGCGGGTCCTGGTCGAGCTTCTCGGGCGTGCCGGCCTTGAGCATGGCATCGGCATATTCCTTCGACTGCACGCCGGCATATTGCATGGCGAGGTCGGCGAGGAAGGGCGCCTCAGGCTGGTTCAGCGTCACCTTGACGGTGTAGTCGTCGACCTTCTCGACCGATTTGAGCAGCTTCGGCATGCCCATGTCGTTGAAGTAGGAGTGGTTCGAGCTGGTGACCTTGAAGAACGGGTTGTCCTCTTTCCACTGCCGCTCGATCATGAACATCACGTCGTCGGCATTGAAATCGCGGGTCGGCTTGAAGCCCTTGTTGGACTGCCACTTCACGCCCTTGCGCAGGTGGAAGGTGTAGGTCAGGCCATCGGCCGAGATGTCCCATGTCTCGGCAAGCGCCGGCTGCACCTTGGTGCCGCCGCGCTCGAACTGGACGATCGTGTCGTAGATCTGCGTGCCGGCGTCGAAGGAGGTGCCGGTCGTGTTGACGCTCGGCGCGAAATTCTCGGGACTTCCTTCCGAGCAATAGACCAGCGTCTTGGCCATGAGCGGCTGCGCCGCCATGAGGGCGGACGCCGACAGCGTCGCCAACAGCAATTTCTTCATGTGAAACTCTCCTCAACCCTTCCCCGCCTCTGTCAGGCGAGGTTATGGCCCCGTTGCATCGGAAGCTCCGTGGGCGGAATTCCCCGGGCCGCCTTGTTCACAGCTTATTGAAAGAAAAGGGTCGGGAACAGTCGTTCTAAAGGTGGGAGGAAATTCTCCGGGAATGACAGTAAACGACAGCGTTGTGCTATCTGAAGCCGTTGCGTCCGTCCGTCATTCGCTCTCATAGGCGGCGCGGGTGATGCCGTAGCGCGCGAGCTTGTCGTAGAAGGTCTTGCGCGGAATCCCCAGCGCTTCCAGCGTCGCCCTGACATCGCCGCGATGGGCCTCGAGCGCCTCGCGGATCAGGTTCGCCTCGATGGCGTTGAGGCGTTCGGGCAGGCTGAGCGCGCCCGCATCCTCGCGCGCCGCCGTGATCGGCAGGTCGCCGGCAAGGCCGAGCGCGACGCGCTCGGCGAAATGCACGAGTTCGCGGACATTGCCCGGCCAGTCGTTCTCGACGAGGTGGCGCTCGACCGAGCGGTCGAGCCGGGGAACCTCCCGCCCGTATTTGCGCGCGGCGCGGCCGAGGAAATGCGCGAAGAGCAGCGGGATGTCGCGGCGCCGCTCGCGCAGCGGCGGAAGACGCAGCGTGACGATGTTCAGCCGGTAATAGAGATCCTCGCGGAAATCGCCGCGCTGGGCGGGGTCGCCGAGATCGACCTTGGTGGCGGCCACCACCCTGAGATCGACCTTGCGCGTGTCGTTGGAGCCGAGCGGCGTGATCTCGCGCATCTCCAGCACGCGCAGGAGCTTGACCTGTGCGCTCGTCGGCATGCTCTCCAATTCGTCGAGGAAGAGCGTGCCGCCGCTGGCATGCTCGATCCGGCCGATGCGCTTCTTCTGCGCGCCGGTGAAGGCGCCGGGCTCGTAGCCGAAGAGTTCGCCTTCGATGACGCTGTCGGGCAGGGCGCCGCAGTTCAGCGCGACGAACGGCTTGTCGCGGCGCCGGCCGAGCCGGTGCAGCAGATTGGCGACGACCTCCTTGCCGGTGCCGGTTTCGCCCAGCACGAGCACGTCGACCTCGACATCGGCGAGGTCGTGGATGGTCTGGCGCAGCCGCGAGATCGCCGGCGTCTCGCCGATCAGCCCCTCGTCCTTCTCGGCCGATGCCGTCAGCGCGCGCAGCCTGCGATTTTCGAGGACCAGTGCCCGTTTCTCGACGGCACGCCGCAAGGTCTCGCTCAGCCGCTCGCCGGCATAGGGCTTGGCGATGAAATCATAGGCGCCCTCGTTCATCGCGGCGACGGCCATGGCGATGTCGGCATGGCCGGAAATCAGCACGACCGGGATATCGGCGTCGAGGGCCTTGAGGCGGCGGAACAGCTCGATGCCGTCCATGCCGGGCATGCGGACGTCGCTGACGACCGCGCCGGCGAAGCCGGGCCCGATCTCGGCCAGCAGCGCGCCCGCCGAGGCGAAGGCGGCGGCCTTGAAGCCGGCGATCTGCAGGGCTTGCACATTGGCCTCGCGCAGATCCTCGTCGTCGTCGACGAAGGCGATGTCGAGGCCGGCGAGATCGGGCGCGCGTGTCATCGAAGCTGGGGTCATGGGTTGGAGCCGGACGAGGCTTTCCGGAGGGTGATGGTGAAGACGCAGCCGTCCCCCGGTCGCGACGACGCCGTCAGCGTGCCGCCGAAGGCGGTGACGATGTCGTGCGAGATGACGAGGCCGAGGCCGAGGCCGCGCGGCTTCGAGCTGCGGAACGGGGTGAACAGCGCCGCAAGCGCCGCTTCGTCGAGGCCGGGGCCGCGATCGGCGACGGTGATCGCAACCTCCTCGCCCGCGTCGCGGATGCCGAGCGAGAGCAACGGCGGTGCTGGTCGAGGGTCGGCGCTCTCGACGGCCTCGACGGCATTGCGCAGCAGGTTGACCAGCACCTGCTCCAGCTCGACATGCCGGGCGAGCACCCGCAACCCTGGCGGGCTCGCATCGACCTGCGGCGCGATGCCGGCCTGCCGCAGGGGCGCATCGAGGATCATCAGCGCACCTGCGACCGCCTCGCTCAGCAGGACCGGTTCGAGCCTGCCGTTGCCACGCCGGGCGAAGCCGCGCAGGGTCTCTGTGATGGTGCCGATCCGTTCGGTCAGTCCGATGACCTTGCCGAGCGCGCCTGTCGCGGCGCTCTCGTCGCGCCCGGCGACAAAGGCGCGGGCGTTCTCGGCATAGGTGCGCAAGGCCGCGAGCGGCTGATTGATCTCATGGGCGACGCCGGCCGTGACCTGGCCGAGCGTCGCCAGCCGGTTCGCCTTGGCGAGTTCCTCGCGCGTATCCGCGAGCCGCTCCTGGGCGCGGGCGCGCTCGGCCATCTCCTCCACGAGCTTGCGGTTGCTGCCCGCGAGTTCCGCCGTGCGTTCCGCGACGCGCCGTTCGAGCTCCGCTTTCGCCTGTGCCGCCGCCAGCATCCGCATCGCCGCCTGCTGGCGGCGGCGCAGCAGGAACGCGGCCAGCAGCAGCCCGAGCAGCAGGACGAGCGCGACGAGCGTCTGCAAGCGCGATTGCTCGGCGCGAATGGCCTGGTCGACCGGCAGCAGCATGTCGATGTGCCAACTGGTGGTCGGCACGTCGCGACGGGTCATCACGTTGAGGCCGCGCGTCGGGGCGGTGCTCTGGACGAGGTCGTCATCCGGCGCCAGCGGCAGCGGCTTGAGCGGTGCCTCGCCGAATTGCAGCGAGCGGCGGATGTCCTTCTGTGTGTCCTCGTCGAGCGGGGCCTCGACATGGAAGCGCCATTCGGGGACCGTCGAGAGCAGCACCACGCCGCGCTCGTCGGCGACGTAGATCTGGCCGCCGAGCGCCCGCCAATCGGCCTCGACCCGGTCGAATTCGACCTTGGCCACGATGACGCCGAGCAGCCTGTCGCCGTCATTGATCCGGCTGGTGATGTAGAGGCCCGGGCGCTGGCTGACCGTGCCGAGCGCGAACTGCTCGGCCGACCCCTTCAGGATCGCGCCGAGATAATAGTCGCGGAAGGCATAGTCGTTGCCGATGAAGCTCGTCGGCTCGTCCCAGTTGCTCGCCGCGATGGTCAGCCCGGTCACGTCGAGCAGGTAGATCACGGCCGTGCGCGTCTCCCGCGCGATGCTCGCGAATTTGAGGTCGAGCGCATGACGGCTGTTGCCCGAAAGCGCGCTGCGGACATCGGGATCGCGGGCGAGGATCATCGGCAGGGCGCGTTGCTTCTCCAGCTCGCCGCGCAGGACCGCGATGGCCAGCGTGGTGCCGTCCTCCGCGCGCGCATTCACGGCCTCGATGGCGCGGCTTCGGCCGAGATCGCCGGCGGCGATCAGCCCGATGGCGAGCAGGATCGCCGCCGCGAGCCCGAAGGCCAGCCAGCTCCAGCCGCCCGGTGAAGCGGCGGTTCCTGCTTGCGGTGGGGTGCGCTGCATGAAGCCCATGCCCGATCATGAGCGGATTTCCGCATTACGCAACAAAAGATTGTGCGGATTTTCGCATAGATGGCGCGGTGGCAAAAGCGAAGAAGAATATACGTATCTGATATCGTTATATTTTTTGATTTCTGTCCGGCTGGCACGCGGCTTGCGAAAAACCGCTCGCTTAGATCAAGCCAAACAAAAGCCCACCGGAGGAAGCGATGGCTGCCCATTTTGAACCCGCGACGGCTGCGCCGGCGCGCCCGAAGAAGCTTTACCAGCAGCTCTATGTCCAGGTGCTCGTCGCGATCGCGCTCGGCATCGCGCTCGGCCATTTCTGGCCGGAAACCGGCGCCTCGATGAAGCCGCTCGGCGATGCCTTCATCAAGCTGGTGAAGATGATCATCGCGCCGGTGATCTTCCTGACGGTTTCGACCGGCATCGCCGGGATGACCGACATGCAGAAGGTCGGGCGCGTCGCCGGCAAGGCGATGATCTACTTCCTCGTCTTCTCGACGCTGGCGCTGATCGTCGGCCTGATCGTCGGCAACCTCATCCAGCCGGGAACCGGGCTTCACATCAGCCCCGCCAGCCTCGATGCCAAGGCCGTTCAGAGCTATGCGGCCAAGGCGCATGATTCCAGCGTCGTCGGCTTCCTGCAGAACATCATCCCGGATACGATCGTCGGCGCCTTCGCCTCGGGCGACATCCTGCAGGTGCTGTTCTTCTCGGTCCTCTTCGGTCTTGCGCTCTCGATGGTGGGCGAGCGCGGCAAGCCGGTGCTCGATTTCCTGCAGGCGCTGACCTCGCCGATCTTCAAGCTGGTCGCGATCCTGATGAAGGCGGCCCCGATCGGCGCCTTCGGCGCGATGGCCTTCACCATCGGCCGCTACGGCATCGGTTCCGTCGCCAATCTCGCGATGCTGATCCTGACCTTCTACCTCACGGCGGCGATCTTCATCCTCGTCGTGCTCGGCGCAGTCGCCCGCTACAACGGCTTCTCGATCTTCGCCCTGATCCGCTACATCAAGGAGGAGATCCTCCTCGTCGTCGGCACCAGCTCCTCGGAGGCGGCACTGCCGAGCCTGATGGAGAAGATGGAGGCGGCCGGCTGCAAGCGCTCCGTCGTCGGCCTCGTCATTCCGACCGGCTATTCCTTCAATCTCGACGGCACCAACATCTACATGACGCTGGCGGCCTTGTTCATCGCGCAGGCCATGGACATCCACCTGCCGCTCGGCGACCAGGTGCTGCTGCTGCTCGTCGCGATGCTCAGCTCGAAAGGCGCGGCCGGCATCACCGGCGCGGGCTTCATCACGCTGGCCGCGACGCTCTCGGTCGTCCCTGCCGTCCCGGTGGCCGGCATGGCGCTGATCCTCGGCATCGACCGCTTCATGTCGGAATGCCGCGCGGTGACCAACTTCATCGGCAACGCGGTGGCGACCATCGTCGTGGCGCGCTGGGAAGGCGAGCTCGACCAGAACCGCCTGCACGCGGCGCTGAGCGGCGCGGTCGTCACCAGCGAGGATGGCGCGCCGCTGCCGCTGCCGGCCGAATAAGGCACGGCGGTTCTTCGGGTATCACGATGCGCCGGTCGGACCAGAAGGTCCGGCCGGCGTTTCTGGTCGAAGCCTCAGGCGGCGCGGGAGGGGGCGAGCGCCGCCTCGATCGCTTGCCCGATGGCGAGGATGCGGCGATCCTGCCCGCCGGCGCCGGCCACCATTAAGCCCACCGGCGCCTCGCTTTGGCGATGGCAGGGCAGGCTCGCCGCGCAGCCGTCGAGGAAATTGATCAGCGTCGGGTTGCGCAGGATCAGCAGATTCGTCGCGCCATAGGCGGCCTCCTCCGCGAGATCGGCGATGCGCGGCGCGATCACCGGCACGGTCGGCATCACCAGCGCATCGAAATCCGCGAGGCGCTGCTCGACCGCGGCGATCCAGGCTTTGCGCGCCGCGACCAGATCGAGATAATCCGCCAGCGCCATCTCGGCGCCGCGCTGGATACGGCCCAGCACGCGTGGGTCGTAGCGGTCGCCGGCCCTGGCGATCAGCGCACGGTGCCAGTGCCAGGCCTCGGCACCGGCAAAGCTGCCCTTGGCCTGAAGGCTGCCGAGCGTGGCGAATTCCGGCACGGCGATCTCGCTGATATGCGCCCCGGCGCGCGACAGCGTGTCGAGTGCGCGGCGGAAGGCCGCTGCCACGGTGTCGTCCAGACCGTCGAGCGCCAGCGTCGTCGGCACGGCAAGGCGCAGTCCGGCGAGTTCGGCCGGGGCCGGGACGCTCTCGCCTGAGCCGGACAGCACGGCATCAAGCAAGGAGCAGCAGGCGAGGCTCGGCGCCAGCGGGCCGATCGAATCGAGGCTGGTCGAGAGCGGCACGCAACCCTCGCGCGGCACGCGGCGCGCCGTCGGCTTGAAGCCGGCGATGCCGCAGAGCGCGGCGGGGATGCGCACCGAGCCGCCCGTGTCGGTGCCGATGGCGGCGGCCGCCATGCCGTCCGTCACGGACACCGCCGCACCCGAGGACGAGCCGCCGGGAATGCGCGCGCCGGCGCGGTCGAAGGGATTGAGCGGCGTGCCGTAATGCGGGTTGATGCCGAGCCCCGAGAAGGCGAATTCGGTCATATTGGTCCGGCCGACCAGCACGGCGCCCGCTGCCAGAAGCCGGTCCGCGATCGGCGCATTCGCCGTTGCAGCCGGTGCATCGTCCAATGCGACGCTGCCGGCCTTGGTCGTCTCGCCGGCGACGTCGAACAAATCCTTGATCGAGATCGGCAGCCCTTCGAGTGCCGAACGGGCGAAGCCGGCCTTGCGCATCAGATCGGAAGCGCGCGCCGCAGCCAGCGCCCGCTCGCCATAGAGACGGGTGAACACGCGCGGACCTTCGCCCGTGCCGCCGCGGGCGAGAGCGGCTTCCGTCAGGGCCTCGGAGGTCGTGCGGCCAGTGGAAAGCGCGTGCTGCAGGGCGGAAAGGGTCTCGGTCATCGTCAGCTCGCCGTGGTGCCAGGTCGGTCGGTTCGAGGCTCGACGCCTAGCAGAGTCCCGCTGGACGGGCGATTGATTTCCGCTACGGACATGGTTTGCTGCGCCGCCCGACGGACATGCATCGGCGCGAAAGCGGAATCGCCTTCGCTATGCGGGCATGCCGGACATCGCGGGGCTTTGGGGAGTCATACGGATTTGGGCGCAACGACAATGGGCCGGCCGATCGCCGGCATGAAGCCCAGCCTGATCGGCTTCGGCGGCGCGCCGCTCGGCGATCTCTACCAGCATCTCGACGAAGGGGTGGCGCAGGCGACGGTGGTCGCCGCGCTCAAGGCCGGCATCAATCTGGTCGATACCTCGCCGCTCTACGGCCATGGCCTTTCCGAGCACCGCATCGGCGCGGCCTTGCGAAGCGTTCCGCGCGAGAGCGTGATCCTCTCGACCAAGGTGGGTCGCTGGATGAAGCCGGGCGAGGCGAAGACGGACCGTTCCGGCTATCGCGGCGGCCTGCCGCATCCGGCGGTGATCGACTATTCCTATGACGGCGCAATGCGTTCGTTGGACCAGTCCCTGCTCAGGCTCGGCACCGATCATGTCGATATCCTGCTGATCCATGATGTCGACGTCTGGACTCATGGCGAGCGAATGGAGCAGCGCTTTGCCGAGGCCATGGACGGCGCCTACCGCGCCTTGGATCGCTTACGGGCCTCCGGCGCGGTGAAGGCGATCGGCGTCGGGGTGAACGAAGCCGAGATGTGCGAGCGCTTCGCCCGCGCCGGCGATTTCGACGTGATAATGCTGGCTGGGCGTTATTCGCTGCTGGAGCAGGGCGCGCTCGACGGCTTCCTGCCATTGGCGCTGGAAAAGAACATCGCGGTGATGCTGGCCGGCGTCTTCAATTCCGGCATCCTCGCGACCGGCGCCCGCGAAGGCGCCTATTACAACTACAAGCCCGCCCCGCCCGAGATCCTCGCCAGGGTCGCGCGGATCGAGGCGGTCTGCGCCGCCCATGGCGTGGCATTGCCGCAAGCGGCACTCGCCTTTGCCGCCGCCCATCCCGCGGTCGCGACCGTCGTGCTCGGCGCCGTGACGCCGGACGAGGTCGCGCGCAATCTCGACCTCGTGGCTCGCCCCGTGCCGAACGCTCTCTGGGTGGATCTCAAGGCCGAAAAGCTCATCCCCGATCACGCCCCGGTGCCGGCATGCTGAAGACCATCGACCCGATCCTCGGTCCCGACCTGCTCTGGCTGCTCGCAGCGATGGGCCATGGCGACGATCTCGCGGTGGTCGACGCCAACCATCCGGCCGAGACGATCGCGCGGGCGACCACCTCGGGACGCATCGTCCGCCTGCCGGGCCTCGCCATGGCGGAGGTCGTGCGCGCCGTCCTCACTGTGCTGCCGATCGACGATTTCGAGCCCGATCCGATCCGCCGCATGCTCGTCGTCGGCGATGCTGCGGCCGTGCCGGCGGTGCAGAAGGAGGTCGAAGCCGTGGTGGCGCAGGCGGCAGCGGCACCGACGCCGTTGCCCGGCATCGAGCGCTTCGCCTTCTACGAGGCGGCCCGCAAGGCTTTCGGCGTCGTGCAGGTCGGCGATGCCCGCCCCTATGGCTGCTTCCTGCTCAGGAAGGGCGTCATCGCGGGGTGATAGGCGCTGAACGCTTCGCGCGTTTGCGCCTGTGTCGTCATTGCGAGCGTAGCGAAGCAATCCAGGGGGCTAAGGCGAACGGTTCAGCCCTGCTGCTCCTGGTTTGCTTCGTCGCCGTGCTCCTCGCAATGACGGGCGTTACTCTTCCTCGTCGTCGCGCGGGCGGGGGCCTTCCCCGAGAATCTCGCGTTTCCCGGCGTGATTGGCGGGCCCGACGATGCCCTCGTTTTCCATGCGCTCCATGATGGATGCGGCGCGGTTGTAGCCGATCTGGAGGCGGCGCTGGATGTAGGAGGTCGAGGCCTTCTTGTCGCGCAGCACGACCGCGACCGCCTGCTCGTAGGGGTCGTCGGAGTCGAGCGAGCCCATGCCGGTCTTGTCGAAGACGGCGCCGTCCTCGTCCTCGGCCGCTTCCTCCTCCTCGGAGGTGACGGCGTCGAGATATTGCGGCCGGCCTTGCGTCTTGAGATGGGCGACGACCTTCTCGACCTCGTTGTCCGAGACGAAGGGGCCGTGGACGCGGGTGATGCGCCCGCCGCCGGCCATGTAGAGCATGTCGCCCTGGCCCAGAAGCTGCTCGGCGCCCATCTCGCCGAGAATCGTGCGCGAGTCGATCTTGCTGGTGACCTGGAAGGAGATCCGGGTCGGGAAGTTCGCCTTGATCGTGCCGGTGATGACGTCGACCGAGGGGCGCTGTGTCGCGAGCACGACATGGATGCCGGCGGCGCGGGCCATCTGGGCGAGGCGCTGGATCGTGCCCTCGATCTCCTTGCCGGCGACCATCATCAGGTCGGCCATCTCGTCGACGATGACGACGATATAGGGCAGAGGCTCGAGGTCCATGACCTCCTCCTCGTAGATCGCCTCGCCGGAATGCTTGTCGAAGCCGGTCTGGACGGCGCGGGTGATGACCTCGCCGGCCGCCTTGGCCTCGCCGACCCTGGCATTGAAGCCGTCGATGTTGCGCACCGAGAGCTTCGACATCTTCTTGTAGCGCTCCTCCATCTCGCGCACCGCCCATTTCAGCGCGACGACCGCCTTCTTGGGGTCGGTGACGACGGGGGTGAGCAGATGCGGGATGCCGTCATAGACGGAGAGCTCCAGCATCTTGGGATCGACCATGATCAGACGGCATTCCTCCGGCTTCAGCCGGTAGAGGATCGACAGGATCATGGTGTTGATCGCGACCGACTTGCCCGAGCCGGTGGTGCCGGCGACGAGCAGGTGCGGCATGCGGGCGAGATCGGCGATGACCGGCTCGCCGCCGATGGTCTTGCCGAGGCAGAGCGCGAGCTTGTGCTTGGTCGCTTCGAAATCCTGGCTGGCCAGAAGCTCGCGCAGGAAGACGGTCTCGCGCTTGGCGTTGGGCAGTTCGATGCCGATGGCGTTCTTGCCCTGCACCACCGCCACGCGCGCCGAGACCGCGCTCATCGAACGCGCGATGTCGTCCGCCAGCGAAATCACCCGCGACGACTTCGTGCCAGGCGCAGGCTCAAGCTCGTAAAGCGTCACCACAGGGCCGGGGCAGGCCTGGACGATCTCGCCCCTGACGTTGAAGTCTTCGAGCACGCCTTCGAGGAGGCCGGCATTCTGCTGCAGCACCTCGACCGGCATGGTCTCCTCTGGCGTCTGCGGAGGCTCGGCCAGGAATTCGATCGGCGGAAGCTGGAAGCCGATCGGCTGCTCCGCTTGGCGGGCGGGCGCCTTCCGCACCCGAGCGGCTGGGGCGACGGGCCGAACGGGGGCTTCGACGGCTTCGGTCGTCATGAGGTCGGTCGCGGCTTTCGCAAGCGCCTCGGACGCTTCCGCGACGACCGGTGGGGCGAACGGCAGCGCGGCCGGCTGAGGCGCCATCGAGATGCGCAGATTCACCGAATAGCCCGACCACAGCGAGCGGACGCCCGGATTGGCCATCGCTTGAACGGGTGCAGCGGCTTCGACCACCGGCAAGATCGGTTCCTCCGCCTCCCACGGTTCATCGGCGATGGAATCGTCTTCCCACGCCATCGTCTCCATGGTCCTGGGAACGGGAGCGGTCACCTCGCTCTCGTCGCGGCCAATCTCGGGCACGAGATCCCAGAAGGCGTGGTCCGAGAGGAAGGCGAAGGGCGTCGAGCGCGGCTCCGCCGGGATCTCCGTCGACTGGCGCGCGTTCGCGAAGGCGGCCTCGTCGCGTTCCGGGGCATCATCCTCGGGCCAGAGTTCGGGCGCGATATCCTCGATCGATGCGAGATCGGGCTCGGGCATTGTCTCGACCGGCGCTGCGGCTTGCAGATAGGTCTCGCTGTCGGGCGTGCCCCAGATCTCCCGCATCAGATGCTTGGGCGTGCGCCAGAAGCGGACACGCGTCGAATCGGCCAGGGTCACGGCGTGGGGGTGGCCGCCGCTGAACATCAGCGGAGGGCTCTGCCTCTCGGTTGCCTGCTCCGTCGGCGCCTGCCGCGCCTTGCGCGTCGAGCGGACATAGACCGGTGCGGACGGCTCAGCGGCGGGGCCGCGATTCGTCGCGACGCCGGGCGTGTGAGGCGCGCCTGAACTTCGCAGGGATTCGTCTGCAGGATCAGCCTGATAATCGCCGGGTGCGAAGCTGTTGGTTCGCTGATGACGGTCGCGTTTATACATCGGAGACAGCGAACACTACTACTGGCCAACTCGGTCTTCTGGCCTAACCGGGCAGGGTTAACGGCGCATAAACGGGTGCAGGGCGAGGCCGGATAAATCGGCCGGGAACCTGCCTGGACATTCGCGCTGGCCTCCTCAGGATGAGGGCTCGGCTTTCCAAACGAATTTCACGCCGGCCGCGTCGCTGCGCCGAGCGCCAGGAACGCCTCGATGGCGGGAGAGGCTCGGTCGGGGCGATGCGCGAGCCAGGTGGCGAGCGAGGGCGCCGGCTCCGTCAGCCGCCGCGTCACCACATTGTCGAAGCGGATATTGGCGAAGGAGGAGGCCATCACCGTCAGCCCGACGCCGGCGGCGACGAGGCCGATGATGGTGGCCGGCTCCCGCGCCTCCTGCGCGATACGTGGCCGGAAGCCGGCCTGGCGGCACAGCTCGATGAACTGGTCGTAGGTGCTGGTCGCCGCTTCCCGCGAGAAATGCACGAAGGCATCGCGCTCGAGCTCGGCAAGCGCGACGCGCTGCCGGGCAGGGGAACCGCCGAGGCGGTGGCTGCGTGGCAGGAAGAGCAGGAGTTCCTCGCGCTGCATCTCCAGCGTCGCAAGCCGCGGATCGGCGAGCGCCGGATCGTCCGGCATGCGCAGGAAGGCGAGGTCGAGCCCGCCGTCCAGAAGCTCCTGCATCTGCACATGGCTGTTCATTTCCCGCAGCGTCAGATGCACGTCCGGCCGCTGCTCGCGGAAGCTGTGGATCAGCGTCGGCATGATCGTCGCGAGCGGCGCGGACGCAGTGAAGCCGATGCGCAATTCGCCGATCTCGCCGCGCCCGGCCCGGCGGCCGATGGTCAGTGCCAGTTCCGCCCGCGCCAGCACGGCGCGCGCCTCGGGCAGGAAGATCCGGCCGGCCGCAGTGAGCTCGACCCGGCGGCTGGTGCGGGCGAAGAGCTCGGCGTCGAGCTCCCGTTCGAGCGCGTGGATCTGCTGGCTCAGCGGTGGCTGCGAGATGCCGAGACGCTGCGCGGCACGGCCGAAATGCAGCTCTTCCGCGAGCACGGCGAAATAGCGGAGATGGCGGAGATCCATTCGCAAAACCTATCGATCGGAACCAAATCGATATTGGACAATATCGGGCCCAACTTCCATCTCAACCAACGCGCGCAGCGTGACCTGCGCTGCGGAACTGACAATCATGACCGAAATGACCTCCCCTCAGTCGCTGCGCATCGAGACGCCTGTCGCGCTCGACATCGCGGAGCCCGAGGCCGACAGCCGGATTCGCCGGGGCACGCGCGGCTTCCGCCTGACCAACCTTGCCTTGTTCTCCGCCGGTTTCTCCACCTTCGCGCTGGTCTATTGCGTGCAGCCGCTGATGCCGGTGTTCTCGCAGGAATTCGGCATCACCCCGGCCCAGAGCAGCCTGGCGCTGTCGGCGACCACCGGCACGCTCGCTTTCGCCATGCTGGTCGCGAGCTCGCTCTCGGAGATCGTCGGGCGCAAGCCCGTGATGGTGGCCTCGCTCCTGGCCTCGGCCGTGCTGATGATGCTGAGCGCCTTCGCGCGCAACTGGCACGACCTCGTGCTGCTGCGCGCGCTGGCGGGCATCACCTTCAGCGGTTTGCCGGCGGTGGCCATGGCCTATGTCAGCGAGGAGATGCATGCCGAGTCGGCCGGCCTCGCCATGGGGCTCTATATCGGCGGCAGCGGCCTCGGCGGGCTTGGCGGCCGCGCCATCACCGGCGTCATCGCGGATTTTTCGTCCTGGCGCATCGGTCTTTTCGCCGTCGGCCTCGTCGGCGTCGTCTGCGGGCTGGTGCTCTGGCGCACCTTGCCGGCCTCGCGGCATTTCCGGCGCGTCGCGCCCTCCGTCAGGGCACTCGCCGGCTCCTTCGCGGTGCATCTGCGCGACGGGCGCCTGCGCCTTCTGTTCCTGGAAGGCTTCCTCCTGCTCGGCAGCTTCGTCTGCGTCTACAACTACACCGGCTACCGGCTGATGCAGCCGCCCTTCTCGCTGAGCCAGGTGGCCGTCAGCTTCATCTTCGCGGTCTATCTCGTCGGCATCCTGTCCTCGGCCTGGATCGGCGATCTGGCGGGGCGGCTCGGCCGGGGACCGATGTTGTGCCTGTCGCTCGGCCTGATGCTCCTTGGCGTGCTGGCCACGTTGTCTTCCTCCCTCCCGGTGATCGTGCTCGGCATGGCCGTGCTGACCGGCGGCTTCTTCGGGGCGCACGCCACCGCATCGGGCTGGGTCGGCGCGAAGGCTCAGCACGCCAGGGCCCAGGCCTCCTCGCTCTATCTCTTCGCCTACTATCTCGGTTCGAGTGCGGTCGGCACGCTCGGCGGTGTCTTCTGGGCGCAGGCGGGCTGGGGCGGCGTGGTCGGGTTGATCAGCGCGCTCCTTCTCGTGGGCTTTGTCTGCGCCGCCTGGCTGACGATGCGGTCCGGGCCGGCGGGACCGGGCGCTCGCGCCTGAGTTTGCGAGGCTGCGTCGACCAAGTCTTGCCCTTTGGAGAGCGGCTCGAAGCGAGTCCTTCGCGGAACTCCTGGCCGGATCAGCGGGTTCATCCGCTGTGACGGATGAAGGAGGACGAGATGCCAGCCAAATCCGCTGCCCAGCAGAAGGCCGCCGGAGCCGCGCTTGCGGCCAAGCGCGGCGACATGAAGAAGAGCAAGCTCCAGGGCGCCTCGAAGTCGATGGAGAAATCGATGAGCGAGAGCGAGCTGGAGAAGATGGCTTCCACCAAGCGCAAGGGCAAGCCCGAGCACGTCTCCAAGCACTGACGGTGGCCGAGGCGTCGGCCGCGTACCGGCACTGCGTCGGCCGGCGCCGGGCGCCTACAGATAGGGCGGCGTGCAGGCGCTGACCACGACGCAGCGTTCCGTGCCGATATTGCGGAACCGATGCGGGACGCGGCTGTCGAAGAGGTAGGCTTCGCCCGGACTCAGCACCTTGATCTGGTCGCCGACGGTGATCTCGAGTTCGCCCGAGAGGATGACGCCGCCCTCATGCGAGTTGTGCTTGAGCATGGCGACGCCGGTATCGGCGCCGGGCTCGTAATATTCGTGCAGGATCTGGAGATTGTGGGCCTTGGCGTCTCCGACCTGGCGGAACGACATCCTGCCCCGGCTCTCCCCGCCATTGACCTGATGCAGGCGCGAGGTCAGGTCGATGAGGTCGTCGGCTTCGAAGAAGACCTTGTCGCGCGGCGTGCGCGCTTCGTCGAAAAAATTGACCATGCTCATCGGGATGCCGTCGAGGATCTTCCGCAGCGATGCGACCGACGGGCTGTTCCGATTCTGCTCGATCAGCGAGATCAGGCTATGCGTCACGCCGGAGCGGCCGGCCAGTTCCCGCTGGGAAAGCCCGGCAGCCAGTCGGATTTCGCGCAGTCTGCCCCCGACATCGAAGCTCATTTCTGCCTTTCCTCCCCATGCCGCCCATATTCGTTAAACCCGCGCGCCATGCAGTGGGCGTCTGCCCGGCGCCTCTTGCGTTGCTCAATATTCTGAGCAATGCTGACGGAAAGCCAACAAGAAAATCATGTCGCGGGGAACAGGCGTAGCGGAATAGTTTTTTCGATCGAAGCGACCGTTTAGATCAGGATGCCCAATTTTGTCCAATAGGGCCGCGCGGAGGCGAATACTCTCTTCGCGTATCGGTTGTTGTTTTTCGAATGCTATCGTCTCGTTCTGTGCCCTGCGGGAAACCGGGTTGAAAGCAGGGTGAGCGCGCATCATGACTAAGGCCGATACCGTATTATTGAACGGCCGCATCTTTTGCGGCCTGGCGGACGGCTTCGCCGAGGCGCTGGCAATCGCGGATGGAAAGGTTCTGGCGGCGGGGTCTGCCACCGAGATTGCCGGGCTGCAAGGCCCAGGCACGAAGGTCGTCGACCTTGCCGGGCGGGTCGCCATCCCCGGCCTCAACGACGCGCATATGCATCTGCTGCCGCTCGGCCTCGGCATGAGCGAGGTCAATCTGCGGCCCGAGGAAGGGGTCAACAGCATCGACGAGGCGCTGCGCCGCATCGCGGTGGCCGCCAGGGGCAAGAAGCCGGGCGAATGGGTGCTGGGCCGCGGCTATGATCACAACGAGTTCGCCGAGCTGCGCCATCCGACCGCCGAGGAACTCGATCGCGTCGCGCCCGACAACCCCGTCTACATCAAGCGCACCTGCGGCCATGTCGGCGTCGTCAACAGCCGGGCGATGGCCGCGGCCGGCATCGGCCACAACACGCCGAGCCCGGCCGGCGGCCTGATCGAGCGACGCGACAACAAGCTCACCGGTTTGCTGGCCGAAAGCGCGATGCGCCTGATCGTCGAGGCGATGCCACAGCCGAGCGTTGCCGAACTCAAGGCCGCGATCGAGAAGGCCGGGCATTATATGCTGTCGCAGGGCTTCACCAGCGTGATGGATGCCGGTGTCGGCATGACCGCCGGTATGGCCGAGATCGCGGCCTATGAGGAGGTCGCCCGGACTGGGACGCTGCCGGTCCGTACATGGGTCTGCATCTACGGCAATGCCGACGGCATCGGCGACGAGGCCCATCGTGCCGGCTACCGTTTCGGCCGCGAGGTCGGGCTGCTGCGCTACGGCGCGATGAAGGTCTTCGGCGACGGCAGCGCCGGCGGGCTGACCGCCGCGATGAGCGAGCCCTACCTTGTCGGCGATCCCGATAATCGCGGCATCTTCATCTATTCCGATGCCGACATGCACCGCTATCTCCGGTATTACCACGAGCTCGGCTACCAGCTCGCGATTCACGCGATCGGCGATGCTGCGATCGAGCAGGTGCTGTCGGGCATGGAGAAGGCCGACAGTCCCGAGCATCCGATCAAGGGCCGCCGCCACCGCATCGAGCATTGCGGCTTCCTGACCGACGGCCAGCTCGCCCGCATGGCCGCTGCCGGCATCGACCCCTTGCCGCAGCCGATCTTCATCTACGAGTTCGGCGATCTCTACGTCACCAATCTCGGCCAGGAGCGGGCAAATGCCTCCTATCCGATGCGCAAATGGCTGGATGCCGGCATGCACGCCGCCGCGAGCTCCGATGCGCCGGTCTGCGCCACCGATCCGTTCAAGAACCTCTTCAGCATGGTGACGCGCCGGACCAAGCGTGGCACCGTGATCGGCGGGGCCGAGCGCTTGTCGATGGAGGAGGCCGTGCACGCCTATACCGCGCTCGGTGCTTACACTCAGTTTGCCGAGGATCGGATGGGCCGGCTCGTTGCGGGCCAGTTCGCCGATATCGCCGTGCTCTCCCAGGACATCTTCTCGATCCCGGTGGAAGCGCTCGAGAACGAGGTGCGCTGCGATCTGACCCTGCTGGGCGGTGAGGTCGTCTTCGATCGTCACGGTCAGCTCGCCGCCGCCGCGCAGTAGGGCGGGATAGGTCTTCATGCTGCGCCATACGCTGCAACGGCTTCTGCTGGTTCTGCCCGTCCTGCTCGGTGTGCTGCTCGTCGGCTTCCTGCTGATGCAGGTCGTGCCGACCGATCCGGCCCAGGTGCGCGCGGGGCCGACCGCGACGCAGGACGTGGTCGAGGCCATCCGTCAGGAGCTCGGCCTCAATCAGCCGCTCTGGAAGCAGTTTGCGATCTATATCGGCCGTCTCGCGCAGGGCGATCTCGGCGTCTCGATCATCAACAATGTCCCGGTTTCACAGGAACTCGCCAACACCATCGGCCCGACGCTGGAGCTGATGTTCGCATCGCTCGTCTGGGCGATCCCGCTCGGGATGCTGCTCGGCACGGTCGGCGCCTATTTCCGCGGTTCCCTGCTCGACCGCGCCATCATGGCGGTCTCGGTCGCCGGCGTCTCGCTGCCGGTCTTCTTCCTTGGACTGGGGCTGATCTGGCTCTTCGGCTTCAAATATCCGATCCTGCCCTTCACCGGCCGCACCGGCCCGCTCTGGACCTGGGAAGGGTTGCAGGGGATCATCCTGCCGGCCATCACGCTCGGCGGCGTCTTCGTCGGCCCGGTCGCGCGGATGACGCGGACTTCGGTGCTCGACGAGCTCGGCGCCGACCATGTCCGCACCGCCCGTGCCAAGGGGCTCGGCGAGCGCACGGTCCTGTTGCGCCACACGCTGCGCAACGCGCTGGTGCCGGTGGTCACGCTGATCGGCCTGCAGATCGGCTTCCTCCTCGGCGGCGCGGTCGTCACCGAGACGGTGTTTTCCTGGCCCGGCATCGGCCGGCTCGCGGTCGGCGCCATCCTGTCGAGCGATTTGCCGATGGCGCAGGGCACGATCATCGTGCTCTCGCTCGGCTTCATCCTGGTCAATCTTGCCGTGGACGTCCTCTATGCCGTGCTCGACCCGCGTGTGAGGGGCGCCTGATGAGTTCCTCGACCAGTCCGCTCCAGCCGGGCGCCAAGGCGGTGGAAGCCGCCATCGGCGTAGCCGCCGCCGCGCCCGTCCGCCGGAAGACGGTGCTCAGGATGCTGCTGTCGGATGTCGGAGCCTGCATCGCGCTGGCTCTGGTCGTGCTGTCGATCCTCGGTGCCGTCTTCGCGCCCTGGCTCGCCCCCACCGATCCCTATGGCAACGATCTCGCCAACACGCTGAAGGCCCCGGGCGAGCTCGGCCTCCTCGGGACCGACGGGCAGGGGCGCGACATGATCACGCGTTTGCTCTTCGGCCTCAGGACGACGCTGGTGATGGGGCTCGCCTCCGTCATCATCGGCGGCTCCATTGGCGGCGTCATCGGCTTCGCAGCCGCCTATTACCCGAAGATTTCCGGCGTGCTGATGCGGCTGATGGATGTGCTCCTGTCCTTCCCGGCCATCCTGTTCGGCCTCGCCATCGCCGCGATCTTCGGGCCGGGCCTGCCTTCGGTCATCATCGCGCTCGCCATCGCCACGGTGCCGCTGATGGCGCGCGTCGTGCGCGGCTCGGCGCTGGTCGTGCTGCAGCAGGGCTATATCGAGGCCGCGCGCTCGCTCGGCTTGCGGGATCTGCACATCATCCTGCGCTACGTGCTGCCCAACTGCCTCTCGGCGATCTTCGTCTTCGTCACGCTGCGCTTCGGGCAGGTGATCCTGCTCGGCGCGGCGCTCTCCTTCCTCGGGCTCGGCGCCCAGCCGCCGACGGCGGAGCTCGGCGCGATGGCCGCCGACGGGCGCAACTTCCTGTTCTTCGCGCCGCATGTCTCGGTGCTGCCGAGCCTGGCGATCTTCGTGGTCGTGCTCGCCTTCAACGTGCTCGGCGATGCGCTGCGCGACGCCCTCGACCCGAAGCTGCGCAAATAGAATCCGACACCATCAAAAAAAGGGGACCTGCTCGATGATCAAGTTTTCCGCTCTGCTTCTCGCCGGCGCCGCCGGTGCGGTTCTGGCCGCTGCGCCCGCCATCGCACAGCAGAAGGCGCCGCTCTCGATCCTGCGCGTGATCGACGCCGATAATTACGACCCGATCCGCACCACGGCGACGGCGGCGGCCGAGGTCATCTACATGATGGCCGACACGCTGGTGACGGTCGATTTCGACATGAAGACGATCAAGCCCGGCCTCGCCGAGAGCTGGACGGTGTCGCCGGACGGCAAGACCTACACCTTTAAGATCCGCAAGGACGTCAAGTTCTGCGACGGCCGGCCGATGACCATCGACGACGTGGTCTATTCACTGAAGCGCTGGGTCGATCCGGCCAACAAGTCGCCGGTCTCCTTCCGCGGCGGCCCGGTTCAGGACATCCGTGCCGAGGGCGATTCCACGCTGATCTATGAGCTCAAGGAGCCCTATAGCGACCTGCTCTTCCAAATGGCGCTGTCCTTCGCCTCGGTCGTCGACAAGAACGCGGTCGAGAAGCTCGGGGCGAATTTCGGCGTGCAGGGCTTCAACGCCACCGGCCCCTATTGCTGGGTGAAGTGGACGCCGCGCCAGGAAATCGTGCTGAAGAAGAACCACTATTACAATTGGGGTCCGTCGATCTACAAGGACCCGAAGCCGCAGATCGAGGACATCGTCTGGAAGGTCATTCCCGAGCCGAATACGCTGATGGCCGCGATCCAGGCCAAGCAGGCCGACGTGACCTACTACATGCCCTATATCGCGCTCGATACGATGCAGCGCATCCCCGGCATGACCGTGCAGCGCCAGGAAAACTACATCTACGACGTCTTCATGGGCTTCAAGGTCGACAAGCCCGTCTCGAAGGACAAGGCGATCCGCGAGGCCGTCAACATGGCCACCGACAAGCAGGCCATCGCCAAGGCGATCTTCTTCGGCAAGGGCACCGCGCTGCCATCGCTGCTGAATCCGGCCGTGCTCGACTACGACAAGGACACGGCCGCGAAGATGCCGAAGCACGATCCGGCGGCGGCGGCGAAGCTTCTCGACGAAGCCGGCTGGAAGCCGGGCGCCGACGGTATCCGCGAGAAGGACGGCCAGAAGGCCACCTTCATCGTCTACGGCATCCGCAACGACGTGAACCCGCGCATCTCCGAGGCGATGCAGGCCGATCTGCGCAAGATCGGCATCGACCTCAAGATCCAGCTCTGGGACGCCACCGTCGCCTGGGGCAAGCTGGCGACGCAGGAGTTCGACGCCTTCTACATGTCCTACCCATATGTCACGGCGACGGAGGCGCTGAACCTCTACTTCGCCAGCCGGCAGGTGCCGACGCCGAACCGCATGAACTGGAAGGACCCGAAGACGGACGAGCTGCTCAAGGCAGCCGCGACCGCCGTCGATCCGGCCAAGCGCAAGGAGGCGATCGGCGCCGTCCAGATGCAGCTCACCGACGCCAATGTCTGGGTGCCGCTGGCCTCGCAGCCGCTCTGGGTCGTGGCGGGTGACCGGGTCGAGGGCGTCCGCGCCCACGGCATCTACGGTGCCGGGCTCTACAAGGGCCTCGACATCAAGCTGAAGCGCTGAGTTTTTTTCGAGCGCAGGCTGATTCTCCGCGGAAACGAGCCGTCATTCCGGGCTTGACCCGGAATCCATCGAAGGGCGCTGCGCTTGACGATGGATTCCGGATCGGCGCCGCTGTCGCGGCTTGTCCGGAATGACGGCGCCGTTCCGTAAAACCAGCCTGCGCCATGCCTTTGGGAGCGGAGGAGAACACCATGACGATCACGGTCATCAAGAACGCCGACATCGTTGTCGCCTGGGATGCGGAAGCGTCCCGCCACGTCTATCTGCACGATGCCGATGTCGCCTTCGCGGATGGCGCGATCAGCTTCGTCGGCAAGCGCTATGAGGGGCAGGCCGACGAAACCGTCGATGGGCGCGGGCGTATGGTCATGCCGGGCCTCGTCAACATCCATTCGCACCCGTCGAGCGAGCCGCTCAACAAGGGCTTCCTCGACGAGCTCGGCTCGCCCGCCCTCTACAACTCCTCGCTCTACGAGTTCATGCCGATCCTGCGGCCGGATGCCGAGGCGGTGCCGGCCTGCGTCGAGGTTGCCTATTCGGAATTGCTGCTGTCGGGCGTCACCACGGTCGCGGACCTGTCGGTCGCCCATCCCGGCTGGCTCGACCTCGCGGCCAATAGCGGCCTGCGCGTCTGCCTGTCGCCGATGTTCCGCTCGGCCCGCTGGTTCACCAGGAACGGCCATGTCGTCGAATACGAATGGGACGAGAAGGCCGGGCAGGCAGCCATGGCCCAGGCCCTCGACGTGATCGAGCAGGCGCAGAACCATCCCTCCGGCCGGCTCTTCGGCATGGTCTGCCCCGCCCAGATCGACACTTGCAGCGAGGGGCTGATCAAGGAAAGCCATGCCGAAGCCGGGCGCCGCGGGCTGCGCTGGCAGATCCATGCCGCGCAATCGACGGTGGAGTTCCACGAGATCACCCGCCGCCACGGCGTCTCGCCGATCCAGTGGCTCGAGAAGCTCGGCGTGCTCGGCGATACCAGCATCGTCGGCCACGCCATCTTCCTTGACGACTATCCGCGCGTCGCCTGGCACAGCCGGCGCGACCTCGCACTGCTCGCCGAGACCGGCACGACCGTCGCCCATTGCCCCACGGTCTTCATGCGCCGTGGCATCGCGCTCGACGATTTCGGGCGCTACCGCCGGGCCGGCGTCCGCATCGGGCTCGGCACCGACACCTATCCGCACAACATGCTCGAGGAGATGCGCCATGCCGGCTATGTCGCCCGGCTGATGGCGGAGAGCCCGCGCACGCTCACCACAACCGATATCTTCGAAGCTGCGACCACGGCCGGCGCCGCCGCGCTCGGCCGCGACGACATCGGGCGGCTGGAAGCCGGCTGCAAGGCGGACCTCGTCATGGTCGATCTCGCCCATCCGATGATGCAGCCGCGCCGCGACCCCGTGCGCAGCATGGTCTATGCGGCCGCTGAGCGTGCCGTCGACCGCGTCTATGTCGATGGTCGGCTGGTCGTGGCCGACGGCACGGTGCTGACGATGGACTACCCCGATGCCGCCCGCCGCCTGCACGAGGCGCAGAAGCGCACCGAGGCCGCCGCGCCGGAATATGATTGGGCCAAGCGCCCCGTCACCGACTATTCGCCGCTGACCTTCCCGAAGGGCTGAGGCGGTTCTCAGCGAGTAAGGGCGTCGCGAGCTTACACGCCCGTCATTGCGAGCGGAGCGAAGCAATCCAGCAGGACCGAGTGAGAGGTTTCACCTGGCTGCCCTGGATTGCTTCGTCGCTTTGCTCCTCGCCATGACGGTTCGCGTACCGGGCTAGTCGGTGCGCAGCCGGCGCGCTTCCTCAAAAAACCTCGGGCACATACATTTCCGGCGGCACCGGATGGCGCAGATAATCCGGATTGCGCACGCGCGCGGGCAGCACGATCTCGGGCTTCGGCACGTTCTCATAGGGAATCTGGCCGAGCAGATGCGAGATCATGTTGAGGCGGGCGCGCTTCTTGTCGACCGCCTGCACGACCGACCACGGCGCATGCTCCGTATGGGTCCGCTCCAGCATCTCTTCCTTGGCGCGGGTGTAGTCCTCCCAGTGGACGCGGCTCTCCAGATCCATCGGCGAGAGCTTCCACTGCTTCAACGGATCCTCGATGCGCATGCGGAAGCGGAATTCCTGCTCCTCGTCGGTGATCGAGAACCAGTACTTG
The DNA here is from genome assembly GCF_041360765.1 of Allobosea sp. RCC_152_1. NCBI lineage: Bacteria > Pseudomonadati > Pseudomonadota > Alphaproteobacteria > Hyphomicrobiales > Alloboseaceae > Allobosea > Allobosea sp. RCC_152_1. The sequence goes on along the minus strand of NZ_JBFUPU010000003.1, from coordinate 454,897 downwards.
ATCAGGATGATGCCGGAGCGCACGAGCATGTGCTCGAAATCCGGAACCGAGCGGAAGAACTCCTCCAGCTCCTCGGGGGTGCAGAAGCCCATCACCCGCTCGACGCCGGCGCGGTTGTACCAGGAGCGGTCGAACAGCACCATTTCGCCGGCGCTCGGCAGATGCGGAACATAGCGCTGGAAATACCACTGGTTGCGCTCGCGCTCGGTCGGGGCGGGCAGGGCGACGACGCGGCAGATGCGCGGGTTGAGACGCTGCGTCACGCGCTTGATCGCGCCGCCCTTGCCGGCGGAGTCGCGCCCTTCGAACAGCACGACGACCTTGAGCTTCTTGTACTGGATCCAATCCTGCAGGCGCACGAGCTCGTGCTGCAGGCGGAAGAGCTCACGGAAATAGACCTTGCGGTCGAGCGTATTGCCGCCCGAGCCTTCCAGCCCTTCCGCAACGAGCTCGTCGAGGCGGTCATCTTCGAGCTGCAATTCCAGCTCCTCGTCGAAGCTGTCGAGAATCTCGTCCTTGATGCGGTCCAGATTGTCGGGAGACATGCTGTCAACTCTATGCGTGACGGGTTGAAAGAAGACGGCGCGCGGTTCGACCGACAGCCGCCGGGACACAGTCCGAGCCATCGTCCAGCCAACATCGGCTTTATCTGTGGCCGACGTGACAATTCGATGAAAAACAACGTCGGAGCGCCGGGGCGTTGTTCCGTCTTCGCTGTCCGATTTCGGTCGATGCCGATTGCGGCTGTGGATCGGAAACGCCGCGCCCGGCGGCAATTGACAAATCGAAAAGAGATATTTCAAACTTAAAATATCAGACCCAGGACAATGGGCACATCAGGGAACGGTGCATGCGGGTTATCATCGTTGGCGGCGGCATCGGCGGGTTAACCTTGGCGCTGATGCTGCATGCACGGGGCATCGGCGCGACTGTCTACGAACAGGCGGGGGAAATCCGCGAGGTCGGTGTCGGGATCAACACGCTGCCGCACGCGATCCGCGAGCTCACCGAGCTCGGCCTGCTGCCGGCGCTCGACGAGGCCGGGATTCGCACGCGCGAACTCATCTATATGAACCGCTTCGGACAGGCGGTCTGGCGCGAGCCGCGCGGCCTGCATGCCGGCGCGCCGGTGCCGCAATTCTCGATCCATCGCGGGAGGCTTCAGCGCCTCATCCGCGACGCGGTCGCCGAGCGGCTTGGCGAGGATGCGATCCGCACCGGCCGGCGCCTGCTTGGCTTCCTGCAGGATGAGGGCGGTGTCACCGCGCATTTCAGCGATGCCCGCTTCGGTGAGGCTGGCGAGACGGCGCGCGGCGACATCCTGGTGGGCGCCGACGGCATCCATTCGGCGGTCAGGGCTTTCTACTTCCCGAACCAGGGGCCGCCGTGCTGGCAGGGCGTGCAGATGTGGCGCGGCGCCTGCGACTGGCCGATCTTCCTCGACGGCGAGAGCATGATCATCGCCGGCGGCATGGCCGGCAAGCTTGTGCTCTACCCGATCGGCAAGGGGGCGACGCCACAGACGCGATTGACCAACTGGGTCGTCAACATCCGCAATGGCGATCCCGAGCGGCCGCCGCCGAAGGAGGCCTGGTCGAAGTCGGGCCGCCTCGAGGACGTGCTGCCCTTCGCGCGCCGTTTCAGCGTGCCGGGCTTCGACATCCTCGGCCTGATCCGGGCGACTGCGACCTTCTGGGAGTACCCGATGTGCGACCGCGACCCGCTGCCGCGCTGGACCCATGGCCGCGTCACGCTGCTCGGCGATGCCGCCCATCCGATGTATCCGGTCGGCTCGAACGGCGCTTCGCAGGCGATCCTCGATGCGCGCTGCCTCGCCGACCGGCTGGCCAGGGCCGAGCATCCGCGCCAGGCACTCGCGGCCTATGAGGCTGAGCGCTTGCCGGCGACGGCGGAGGTGGTGGCGATGAACCGGGTCGGCGGGCCGGAGCGGGTGATCGACGCGGTCGAGGCGCTGGCTCCGAACGGTTTCGACGATGTCGAGCGTGTGCTGAGCTACGCGAGGCGCGAGCAGATCGTGAAGTCCTATGCCGGCAAGGCCGGCTTCTCGGCCGAGCAACTGGCAACCCGCAAGGGTTGATCAACCGGCCTCGGTCAGCTGGCGGATGCGGGTCTTCAGACTGGCATTCGCCGTTTCGCAAGCCTTGAGCCGGCGCATCAGGTCGAGCGGCACGGCCTCGGCCGGATCGGTGAAGACGATGCCGATCCGCTCGCCGCTGCGCCAGACCGTGCGTGCCGAATACTGACGCTGCCGCGAAGGGATTTCGAGCTCGAAGGACGGCGGCAGCGCAACGGCATCCGGCACGGCCATCAGCGCGCCGCTGCCGGACAGGTTCCGGATCGTGCAATCGAGTGTCGAGCGCCGGCCGTTGAAGGCCACGATCCCGCCGAGCAGCGTGCGCTGGCGCGGCGCGCGACGACGTTCGGTATCCATCGCTGTTGCGTTCCCCGAAAGACAACGACCCAAGGTTGCAGGGGCAGTTAAGCAGATCAGATCCGCGCGCTCACGCTTAACGATTGATTATCCTTAACGGGCCATCGCCGGCCAGGGGGCGATCGGCCGGCGAGGCGATGCTTTTCACGGGAATGTGCCGGCTCAGGCGCCTTCGGGCGGCGGCGGCAGGAAATCGACCTCGTGCTTGGCCGAGAGCGCGACGACATCCGCCGGCTTCTGCTCCGCCATGGAATGGATGCCCCAGAACAGATCGTAGAGCCGGCCGGTCGGCGAAACCCAGAACAGGCACTTCACCGTCGCGTCGCTCTTGTTGAACAGGCCATGCGGCACATTGCGGGGCAGGCGGATCAGGTCTCCGGCGGTGGCGAAGCTCTCCTGCCCGTCGAGCACGAGATCGAGCCTTCCCTCCAGCATGTAGACGAACTCGTCCTGCGTCGTGTGGATATGCGGCGGCACGAAGGTGCCCGGCGGGAAGGTCGCGTGCCAGGAGAAGCTGTCCTGCGACAGCGTCTTCGGTACATAGGTCTGGCCGAGGATGTTCCAGGAAATCGCGTCCAGGCCTTCATTGGCGCGTGTCACGCCGGCAGTCAGCGGCTTCATGATCTTGCTCTCCTCATCAAGCCGGCCAGCGGACCGGGCGGCGGTTGGCGGTCGCTGCTGCTAAAAATGCAGGAAGCGGTCCTTCACGGCGCTGTCGCTGCGCAGTTCGGCGCTGGTGCCGCGCCAGACGACGCGCCCCTTCTCCAGCACGACATGGCGGTCGGCGATCCGGACCAGCGCATCGACGTTCTTGTCGATGACGAGAATGGATTCGCCTTCCGCCTTCAAAGCCGTCAGGCAGTTCCAGATCTCCTCGCGGATCAGGGGCGCGAGCCCCTCTGTCGCCTCGTCGAGGATGATCAGCTTGGGATTGGTCATCAGCGCCCGGCCGATCGCCAGCATCTGCTGCTCGCCGCCGGAGAGCTGGTTGCCGCGATTCTCTCGCCTTTCCCTGAGACGCGGGAAGAAGGCATAGATCCGCTCCAAGTCCCAGCGCTTCTTGCCGGAACGATCTGCTGCGGTCGCAATCAGATTCTCCTCGACCGAAAGCGTTGGAAAGATCTGCCGGCCTTCCGGCACCAGGCCGATGCCGGCCTGAGCGACGCGGAAGGGCGGGGCGCCGGTCAGGTCGCGGCCGCCGAAGGCGATGCGTCCGGCCTTGGCCGGCAAGAGGCCCATGATGGCGCGCACCGTCGTGGTCTTGCCCATGCCGTTGCGGCCGAGCAGAGTCACCACCTCGCCCTCGCCGACGGAGAGATCGACCCCGAACAGGATCTGCGCCTCGCCATAGCCGGCATCGAGCCCTTCGACGTGGAGCATCGCTAGACCTCCTCGCCGAGATAGGCCTGCCGCACGGCCGGATCGGCCCGCACTGTCGCCGGCTCGCCCGAGGCGATGACGCCACCATAGACCAGCACCGTGACGCGGTCGGCGAGCGCGAAGACGGCGCTCATATCGTGCTCGACCAGCAGCATGGCGAAGCGGCCCTTAAGGCTCTTCAAAAGCGCGATCAATCGTTCGCCCTCCTCATGCCCGACGCCGGCCAGGGGCTCGTCGAGCAGGATGAGCTTTGGCTTGAGGGTCAGCGCCATCGCGATCTCCAGCGCGCGCTTCTCGCCATGCGAGAGGCTGCCGGCGGGAGCATGGGCGCGCTCGGTCAGGCCGACCGCCTCCAGCGCCTCCCAGGCGGGCGCATTGAGCGCCTCGTCGCGCGCCGCGTCGCGGAAGAGGGAGAGCGGGTGAGCGCTATGCGCCTGCACGCCGAGCGCGACATTCTCCAGCGCCGAAAGCGAGGCGATGGTCGAGGTGATCTGGAAGGTGCGGGCGAGTCCCGCTCGCGCCCGCTTCTGCGGCGGCAGATGGGTGATGTCCGTGCCTCCGAACAGGATCGCGCCGGAATCCGGCCGCAGCGTTCCGGAGATCTGGTGCACCAGCGTCGTCTTGCCCGCGCCATTGGGGCCGATCAGAGCGTGAAGCTCGCCCGGCGCGATCGACAGGTCGACCCCGTCGGTGACCTTGAGCGCGCCGAAGGATTTGGCGAGCCCCTTCAGTGCGAGCGCCGGCTCAGCCATCGCGGCGCCCTCTGAGCTTGGTCATGAGGCCGGCGATGCCGCCCCGGGTGAACAGCACGAAGAGCACGATCAGCGGCCCGAAGATCGCCTTCCAGTTCTGGGTCCACGCCGAAAGCACATCCTCGGCGATCAGGAAGGCCAGCGCCCCGACGATGGCTCCGTGGAGAGAGCCGACGCCGCCGAGCACGACCATGAAGATCAATTCGCCCGAGCGCTGCCAGGACATGAAGGCAGGGCTGACGAAATCGGTCTGGTTGGCGAGCAGGAAGCCGGACAGCCCCGCCATCATGCCGCTGATCACATAGGCGCCGAGCCGGACATGGTCGACATCGTAGCCGGTGACGGTGACGCGCACGGCGTTCTCGCGCGCGGCCCGCAGCACGCGGCCGAAGCGCGAGGCCACCAGCCGCCGCGCCAGCCAGTAGCAGAAGGCCAGCGTGCCGAGCGCGATGTAGTAGAAGCCGGTACGGTTGGCGAAGATTTCCCGGCCCAGCAGCGTGCTCTTCTCGTAGAGCGTCAGCCCGTCATCGCCGCCATAGGCGGAGAGCGCCTGCGCGAAATAGAAGGCCATCTGCCCGAAGGCGAGCGTGATCATGATGAAGGCGACGCCGCGCGTGCGCAGCGAGACGTAGCCGGTCACCGCCGCGAAGGCGGCACAGACGAGCAGGATGGCCGGCAGCGCGATCAGGAGCTCGGTCTGGCCCTCGGTGATCAGGATGCCGGCGCCATAGGCCCCGATCCCGATGAAGGCGGCATGGCCGAAGGAGACGAGGCCGCCGACGCCGAGGATGAGGTCGAGCGAGAGCGCCGCGATGGCGAAGATCATCGCCCGCGTCACCAATGTCAGCCAATGCGCGGGCAGGCCGAGCGCAGTCGCCAGCGGCAGCAGCGCGAGCAGGCCGAGGATGACGAGCGGCGCGAGCCGGCGGGCAGCGGGCAGCGCCGGGCGCCCGATGGCCGCGGATGTCGTGACCGCGCTCACGAGCGCCCCTTGGCCGGCAGCAGCCCCTCGGGCCGCACGAACAGCACCGCCGCCATGACGAGATAGATCAGCATGGAGGAGAGGGCGGCTCCCGTTGCGCGGGCCGAGGCGGGCGCCATGAACAGCCGCAGCAGGTCGTTCATGAAGGAGCGGCCGAGCGTGTCGACCAGCCCGACGATCAGCGCGCCGACAAAGGCGCCGCGGATCGAGCCGATGCCGCCGACGACGATGACGACGAAGGCCAGGATCAGCACCGTGTCGCCCATGCCGGGCTCGACCGAGAGGATCGGCGCCGCCATCGCCCCGGCGAAGCCCGCGAGCATGGTGCCGAAGGCGAAGACGATCATGAACAGCTTGCGGATATCGATGCCGAGCGCCGAGACCATCGGCGCGTTGGAGGCGCCGGCCCGGAGCAGCATGCCGGTGCGCGTCTTCTCGACGACGAACCAGAGCAGCGCGCCGACGCCCAGGCCTGCTCCGATCAGCGCGAAGCGGTAGACGGGATAGAGGATGCCGTCCATCAGCCGGACATTGCCCGACAGGAATTCGGGCACCGGCACGGAAAGCGGCGCCGCGCCCCAGATCATCTTCACCGCCTGGTTGAACAGCAGGATCAGGCCGAAGGTCGCCAGCACCTGGTCGAGATGGTCGCGTTCGTAGAGATGGCGGAAGACGAGGAATTCCAGCACCAGACCCAGCAGCAGCGCGGCGGCGAGCGCAAGCGCGAGTCCGAGCATGAAGGAGCCGGTCAGGCCGACGAAGGTCACGGCGAGATAGGCGCCGAGCATGTACTGGACGCCATGGGCGAGGTTGATGAAGTCCATCACGCCGAAGACCAGCGTCAGCCCGGCCGCGACCAGGAACAGCAGGATGCCGAACTGGAGCCCGTTGAGGAGCTGGACGATCAGGAGGCTTGTGGTCATGGGATCGGTGGCTCGCTCTGCCGTCGCGATCAACCTCGACCGTCATTCCGGGCGTAGCGAAGCGAAGGCCCGGAATCCATCGTAGAGCGCATTCCTTGCAGGACTCTGCCCTTCGATGGATCCTGGATCGGCGTCGCTTCGCGGCTTGTCCGGGATGACGGTGGCGGATGTGGCGCCGAGGCGCCTTATTTCAACCCGCAATCCTTGGCGTGCGGATCGGCGTAGTCGGTGAACACCTTCTCGGCGATCTCGGTCTGGAACTTGCCGTCCGCGCGCTTGGCGACCTTGACGAGATAGAAGTCCTGGATCGGGAAGCCGTTGGTGTTGAACTTGAACTTGCCGCGCAGCGAGGTGAAGTCGGCTTTCTTGATGGCGTCGCGCAGCTTGTCGGCATTGCCGGTGCCGCCGGCCGCCTTCACGGCGGAATCGATCAGCATCGCCGCATCATAGGCCTGCTGGGCGTAGGAGCCCGGCACGATCTTGTAGGCGGCTTCATAGGCCTTCACGAAGTCCTTCGTCTGCGGATTGTCCATGTTGGGCGCCCAGGTCATCCCGCCATAGAGCCCGACCGCCGCATCCTGCTGCGCCGGCAGGGTCGATTCATCGACCGTGAAGGCGGAGAGGAAGGGGATCTTGCCTTGCAGGCCGGCCTGCGACCACTGCTTGACGAAGTTGACACCGAGCCCACCGGGCAGGAAGGCGAAGACGACGTCGGGCTTGGTGGAGGCGATCTTGGCGAGGTCGGCCGAGAAGTCGAGCGCGTTCAGCGGGGCGTAGACCTCATCGACGATCTCGCCCTTGAAGTAGCGCTTGAAGCCGGCGAGCGAGTCCTTACCCGCCTGATAGTTCGGCGCGATGATATAGGCCCGCTTGTAGTTCTGGTCCTGCGCGTATTTGCCGAGGACCTCGTGCACCTGGTCGTTCTGGTAGGAGGTGACGAAGAAGTTCTTGTTGCAGGCCTTGCCCGCCATGGTGGACGGGCCGGCATTCGGGCTGATCAGGAAGGCGCCGGAATCGAGCACGGGCTTGGCGATCGCGCCGAGGATGTTCGAGAAGACCGGGCCGACGACGAAGGTCGGCTTCTCGCTCTCGACGAAGCTGCGCACCCGGTCGACTGCGACGTCGGGCTTCAATTCGTCGTCGATCACGGTGATCTTGACCGGCACGCCGCCGAGCTTGCCGCCATTCTTGTCGACCGCGAGCTGGAAACCGTCGCGGACCTGCTGGCCGAGAGCGGCGCCGGGGCCGGTCAGGACGCTGACCACGCCGATCTTCATCGGTTCCTGCGCCTGGGCCGAGGCCATGGAGAGGGCCAGCGCGCCACAACCGAGCGCGAGTGCGAATTTGAGAGTCGTCATCGATGCCCTCCCGGGACGAACGAGCGAAAAAGGAGGCGCGGCCGGGTTCCCTCGGACTTCTTTGGCTCGCGCCGGAGCATAATGTTTCAAGCTTAAAATATCTGCAAGGGCTGCATGCTGAAATTTCGCGCAGACGGTGCCCGCCGTCCATCCCCGGCCGCGCAAAATCTTTGCCGGCGGGCTGCATCCCCGGGGCGCGTTTGGAAGGCCGGGGCGTTTTCAGGAAAACGCCGTCGTACCGGGGCAAGCCCGGGACGACGGCGCGATCCTGCGAGAGGCCGGTCCGTTCAGCGAATGACGGACCGGTTCGCGTGAGCGCCCGCCCGCAGGATGGCGGCCGGGCGTCGTTGCATCAGGCGATGTCGAAACGGTCGAGATTCATCACCTTCGTCCAGGCCGCCACGAAGTCCTTCACGAACTTCTCCCTGGCGTCCGTGCTGGCATAGACCTCCGCCAGCGCACGCAGGATCGAGTTCGAGCCGAAGACGAGGTCGGCGCGGGTGCCGGTCCATTTCGCGGCGCCGGTCTTGCGATCGGTGCCCTCGAACACGTCCTTGGCCTCGGAGGCGGCCTTCCACTGCGTGCCCATGTCGAGCAGGTTGACGAAGAAGTCGTTCGTCAGCGCGCCCGGCCGGTTGGTCAGCACACCATGCGTCCCGCCATCGGCGTTGATGTTGATCGCGCGCAGGCCACCGATCAGCACCGTCAGCTCCGGCGCGGTCAGCGTCAGCAGCTGTGCCCGGTCGATCAGCGCCACCTCGGCCGGCACCTTCGCCCCGGCCTTCTGGTAGTTGCGGAAGCCGTCCAGGACAGGCTCCATCACCGCGAAGGAATGGATGTCCGTCTGCTCCTGCTTGGCGTCGGTGCGGCCCGGCGTGAACGGCACGCTGACGTCATGGCCGGCGGCCTTCGCCGCCTGCTCGACGCCGACATTCCCGGCCAGCACGATGAGGTCGGCCAGCGAGATTTTCTGGTCGCCGTCGGCCTCCTTGTTGAACTGGCGCCGGATGCCGTCGAGCACCTCGATCACCTTGGCGAGCTGGGCAGGCCGGTTGACCTCCCAGTCCTTCTGGGGGCTGAGCCGGACACGCGCACCGTTGGCGCCGCCGCGCTTGTCGCCGCCGCGGAAGGTCGCGGCCGAGGCCCAGGCCGTGCCGACCAGCTCGGAGACGGTGAGGCCGGAGGCCCGGATCTTCTCCTTGAGGGCGGCGATATCGGCCTCGCCAACCAGCGGATGATCGACGGCCGGCACCACATCCTGCCAGATCAGCTCTTCCTTCGGCACTTCCGGGCCGAGATAGCGCGAGCGCGGGCCGAGATCGCGATGGGTCAGCTTGAACCAGGCGCGGGCGAAGGCTTCCGCGAAGGCCTGCGGGTTCTCCAGGAACCGGCGCGAGATCTTCTCGTAGACCGGGTCGAAGCGCAGCGACAGGTCGGTCGTCAGCATCGTCGGCTTGTGCTTCTTCGACGGGTCATGGGCGTCGGGGATGACCGCCTCGGCATCCTTCGCCTCCCACTGGATGGCGCCGCCGGGGCTGCGGGTCTGAACCCATTCGTATTTGAACAGGTTCTCGAAGAAGTGGTTGCTCCACTGCGCCGGGGTCTGCGTCCAGGTGACCTCGAGGCCGCTGCCGACCGCATCGGCACCATGGCCGGTGCCGTAATTGCTGGCCCAGCCGAGACCCTGCGCCTCCAGCTCGGCGGCTTCGGGATCAGGACCCTTGTGGGATTCCGGCGCAGCGCCATGCGTCTTGCCGAAGGTGTGGCCGCCGCCGATCAGCGCGACGGTCTCCTCGTCGTTCATCGCCATGCGGGCGAAGGTCTCGCGGATGAAATGCGCGGCCGAGACCGGATCGCCATTGGCGCCGGGGCCCTCCGGATTGACGTAGATCAGGCCCATCTCGGTGGCGCTGAGCGGCGCGTCGAATGTGTCGAGCGGGCGATGGGTCAGCCAGGCGGTCTCGGCGCCCCAGTTCACGTCATTGTCGGGCTCCCATGTGTCCTCGCGGCCGCCGGCGAAGCCGAAGGTGCGGAAGCCCATGGTCTCCAGCGCGACATTGCCGGTCAGGATCATCAGGTCGGCCCAGGAGATGGCCTGGCCGTATTTCTGCTTGATCGGCCAGAGCAGGCGGCGCGACTTGTCGATGTTCACATTGTCCGGCCAGCTGTTGAGCGGGGCGAAGCGCTGCTGGCCACGGCCGCCGCCGCCGCGACCGTCCGCGAGGCGGTAGGTGCCGGCGGAGTGCCAGGACATGCGGATGAATTGCGGGCCGTAATGGCCGAAATCGGCCGGCCACCAATCCTGCGATTCGGTCATCAGCTTGCGCAGGTCGTTCTTCAGCGCCTCATAGTCGAGCTTCTCGAACGCCTTGCGGTAGCTGAAGGCCTGATCCAGCGGATCGGACTTGGCCGAGTGCTGGTTCAGCAGGTCGACGGGCAGCTGGCTCGGCCACCAGTCGCGATTCTGCCGGGCGCCGCCGCCATGGGCGACGGGGCATTTGCCCGTGCTGTCTTCAGTCTTCGCGTTCATGTGTCTCTCCGGGCTTGGCTGGGCTGAAGGCATGGTTCCATGACGATCGGAGCCTTGCCCTCGGGGAGCGGCTCCTCCTGTCAGGATCAGTGGGGCGAAAGGGCGTCGGGCGATCGGGGCATCCGAACCGGACGGGCTTGCCGAGCGAAGGCGGGGCACGGCACGCGAGCGGGCCGGCGGAAGCCGGGGGCCGAAACAGCGCTGGCCTTCGCGGTGCGTGGCGGTCGTGACATCTGCTGCACCCCTCTTCGCTGCTAGCCTCTTAGCAAAGCGGTTTCATTATTTTAATTCCGATTTTCTGATTGCATCGATAAGTTGAAATTATGACGAACCTGACACTCAAGCAGCTTCGCTATTTCGAGGCGCTGGCGCGGCACGGTCATTTCGGACGCGCGGCCGAGGCGTGCTCGATCTCGCAGCCGGCCCTGTCGATGCAGATCAAGGTTCTCGAGGGCGAGCTCGGCTCCGATCTCTTCGAGAGAGGCGGGCGCCAGGTTCGCCTGACGCGTTTCGGCGAGGGAATCGCGGAGCGGGCGAGGGAGATCCTGCGCTCGTTCGACGAGCTGGAAGGCTATGCCCGCGCCTCCCGCGGCGGGCAGGTCGCGCGGTTGCGCATCGGCGTGATCCCGACGGTCGCGCCCTATCTGCTGCCGAACCTCATCGGCGATCTCACCCGTCTGCATGGCGGCCTCGACCTCCATGTGCGCGAGACGCTGACGCCGAAGCTGGTCGAGGAATTGAACGAGGGGCGCCTCGACATGGCGATCGTCGCCTTGCCGGTGTCGGAGCCGTCCCTGACCGAGGTCGCGCTCTTCACCGAGAGCTTCGTCCTCCTCCGCCCGCGCGCGGATGACGGGAAGCCCGCCCCGAGCCGCGAGGCGCTGCGCGAGATGAGGCTGCTGCTGCTCGAGGAGGGGCATTGCTTCCGTGATCAGGCCCTCTCCTTCTGCAATACCAGACCGCGTGCCGCGCAGCCGCGTGACCTTTTGGATGCGAGTTCGCTGTCGACGCTGGTCCAGATGGTCGACGCCGGTCTCGGCGTCACCCTGATCCCGGAAATGGCCGTGGCGGTCGAGACGCGCTCGGCTTCCGTCTCCATCGTCCGCTTCGAGGCGCCCCAGCCCTCCCGCACGATCGGCATGGTCTGGCGCAGGACGAGCCCGCTGGCCCCCCAGCTCCGCGAGATATCGGAGGTGGTTCGCCAGTCGGCGAAGCCGTTGCCCTCACCGTGAGCGGGAGCGCGGGTCCGAGGCGTCGCGCAGGGCATCGCCGAGCAGGTTGAGCGCGAGCACCGTTGCCAGGATCGCGAGGCTCGGAAAGACCGCGAGCCACCAGGCGTCCAGGATGTTCTCGAAGCCTTCCCGGATCATGCCACCCCAGGTCGCTGCCGGTGGCGGCACACCGAGCCCGATGAAGCTCAGCGAGGCTTCCGTGCGGATCGCCGATGCCAGCCAGAGCGAGCTCATCACCACCACATCCGACAGCATGTTGGGCAGGATGTGCCGCGTCATGATCCGGAACGGCCCGCAGCCATAGGAGCGGCTCGCCTCGACGAAGTCGCGCTGGCGCAGCGTGATCGTCGGGGCGCGGGCCACGCGGGCGAAGGGCGCGATCTCGGTGACCGCGATGGCGATGATCAGGTTCTCCAGGCTCGCCCCCAGCATCGCCGCGATCATCAGGCCGAGCAGCAGGGTCGGGAACGCCAGCAGCACGTCGAGCACACCCATGACGAGCTGGTCGAAGAGGCCGCCGATATAGCCGGCGATGACGCCGATCGCCGTGCCGATCAGCATGGCGATGAGGATCGCGACGAAGCCGACGAAGAGCGAGATGCGCGCCCCGTAGATCAGGCGCGAGAGCACGTCGCGGCCATAGGAATCGGTGCCGAGCCAGAACTCGGCCGAAGGCGGCTCCAGCCGCGCGACGATGTTCTGCTCGAGCGGATCGTGCGGCGCGAGCCAGGGCGCGAAAACCGCGACGAAGACGATCAGGCCGAGCAGGACGAGGCCGATCCAGGCGAGCTTGTTCTGGCTGAAGGCGAGCCAGAGGCCGCCCGGCCGAATCTCGATGGTCGTGGAGGCGACGGCGCTCATGTGTATTTCACCCTCGGATCGACGAGGCCATAGGCCATGTCCGTCACGGTGTTCACGATGATCACGCAGATGGCGAAGATGATCATCAGCCCCTGCAGCAGCGTGTAGTCGCGGGCGTTGAGCGCGCCGATGATCAGCTTGCCCAGGCCCGGCCGGTTGAAGATGATCTCGGTCAGCACCGAATTGCCGATCAGCGTGCCGAAATAGAGCCCGACCACCGTGATGATCGGGATCAGGCTGTTGCGCAGCGCATGGGTGACGACGAGCCGGGTCGGGCTCACCCCCTTGGCGCGGGCGGTGCGGATATAGTCCTCGGTGAGGACGCCGAGCATCGCCGCACGCGTCACCCGCATCACATAGGCCGTCATGATGATGCCGAGATTGAGCGCCGGCAGCGCCAGCGCGCGCAGGCGCTCCGTCAGGTCGCCCGAGCCGCTGGTATTGCCCAGCACCGGGAACCAGCCGAGCTGGATGGCGAAGACGATCAGCATCAGGATGCCGGAGACGAAGGCCGGGAAGGAGAGCCCGACCAGCGAGACGACGCGCGCGACATAGTCGATCCAGCCATTGCGGCTGAGCGCGGCGGCGACGCCGAGCGGCAGGCCGAAGACGAGGCCGATGGCGACGGCGGCGACCGTCAGTTCGATGGTCGAGGGCAGGACGAGCAGCACCTCCTGGATGACGCTGCGGCCGCTGCTCAGGGACTGGCCGAGATCGCCGGTGAGCACCTTGCCGATGAAGGCGAGGTACTGGACATGGACCGGCTGGTCGAGGCCGAGCTTCTCGCGCAGCGCCGCGAGCGAGGCGGCGCTCGCCTGATCGCCGAGGATGACGGAAGCGGCATCGCCCGGCACGAGCCTGACCAGCACGAAGATCGCCGTCAGCATCACGAACAGCGTGGGAATGGCGAGCAGGAGGCGCCTGACAACGAAGCTCGTCATGCCGCGGCCCTTTCCTGCATCAGGCGTTGCGGCGCGAAGGCCGCGATCTCGCGCCGGGTGTGGCCTTCGACGACGAGCTCGGCCAGGATCGAGCCGACGACCGGGACGAGCTGGAAGCCGTGCCCGGAGAAGCCGAAGGCATGGAAGAGGCCGGGCGCATTCGGCGAGGCGCCGATCACCGGCAGGCGGTCGCGCGTCTGCGCCTCGATTCCGGTCCAGCAACGGGCGATGCGGACCCCGTGCACGGCCGGGAAGAGATCGCTCGACGCGCGCGCGCCCTTGGCCAGCTCGCTGAAATTCACCGTGCTGCTTTCCCGGTCGAGATCGGCCGCGCCTTGCAGGCCGCCGCCGATCACCAGCGTGCCCTGGTCCGACTGCTTGAAGGAGAGCGCCCGGCCGACCACGCTGACCACGGGGGCGAGCAGCGGCGCGAGGCGCTCGGTCACGATCATCATCGAGGCGCGCACGCCGAGCGCGATGTCGTCGCCGAACAAGGCCGCCAGCCGAGCCGCCCAGGCGCCGCTCGCATTGACCACGACCGGCGCGCGGAAGCGGCGATCGCCGCAGGCGAGCAGCCAGTCCGGGCCCTGCCGGTCGACCGCCTCGACGCCGCAGCCCTCGGCGATGACGACGCCCTCGGCCTCGCAGGCACGGCGGAAGGCGAGGATGGTCCGGTGCGGATCGGCCGCGCCGTCGCGTCGCGCGACCAGCGCGCCGACGCAATGCGGGCTCAGCGCCGGCACGAGGCGGCGCAGCTCCTTCGCATCGACCAGCTCCTCATGACTATGCCCGAGCGCGCGCATCTTCGCCTCGCGCTGGAGCAGGGCCGGCATATGCTCGTCGCGTTCCGCGACATTGACCTGGCCACGGGCGTGAAAGCCGCAATCGTCGCCGACGATCTCGGCGATGCGATGCCACATCGCCATGGCCTCGAGCGAGATCGGCACCTCCGCGATGTCGCGGTTGAGGGTGCGCACCCCGGCAGCCGTGGCGCCCGAGGCGTGCCGGCCCGTCCAGCGCCGCTCGATCACCGTGACGCGGCGGCCGGCGCGGGCCAGATGCAGCGCGGCGGACAGGCCGTGCAGCCCGCCCCCCACCACCGCGACATCGAAGGCCTCGATGCTCATGCCGCCGGCTCCTGCTCGTCGAGGCTGGCGAGTTCGCCGAGCGTCACGGGCTTCAAGGGCGGCCGGATCCGGTAGAAGCCGACCTCCTCGACAGGTCGGTTCTGAACCGCCGCGACGATATGGGCCATGGTGTAGCCGCATTGCCGCCCCTGGCAGGGGCCCATGCCGGCGCGGGTGAAGGCCTTGAGCTGGTTCGGCCCGGGCCGCCCCTGCGCAGCGCGGATGCGCAATTCGCCGGCCGTGACCTCCTCGCAGCGGCACACCAGCGTCTCGTCGGCGGGCGCGAAGACCTGCGGCCGCGGCGCGTAGAGAGCATCGAGGAAAGGCCGCAGCGCGAGCGCGCGTGACAGCGCGGCTTGCTCCGTGCGCGCGGCGGCCTCGGCCGCATCGTCCCGCAGCTTTCCGAGCTTGGTGGCGACACGCAGCGCCGCGAGCTGCCCACGCGGCTCGGCCGCCTCGGCCCCGCCGATGCCGGCGCCGTCGCCGGCGACGAAGACGTTTGCCTGAGAGGTTTCGCCCCAGGTGTCGAGCACGGGGATCTGGCAATGCTGGCCGGCATCCCATCTGACCGCGCAGCCCAGCGCGAGCGGGGCATGGATATTGGGCACAACGCCCTCATGGACGAGCAGCACCTCGGCGGCGACATCGCCTTCCCGGCCGTCCTGCGTGCGGTAATGCAGGCTTTCGAGACGCCCGTCGCCTTCGGCACGCAGCTCCGCGACATGGCGGATGATCGGGAAGCCGGCCCGTTTCAGCGCCAGCGACCAGGACAGGCCCTTGACGAGGTCGCCGAAGCGTCCGAGCCCCTGCGGCAGATGGCGCAGCGCAGCGCCGACCCGTCCGCGCGGCGTGGTGTCGAGGAAGCCGGCGATCTTGCCGCCCGCCGCCAGAAGCTGCGTCATGTAGAGCAGTGGCAGCGGCCCGCAGCCGGCGATCCAGACCGGCTTGTTCGGGACGGAATCGGCGGTCTTCAGCAGGATCTGCGCCGCGCCGACCGTCAGCACGCCCGGCAGCGTCCAGCCCGGGAAGGGCACCGGGCGCTCCTGCGCGCCGGTGGCGAGGATGATCGCCTCGGCCGTCACGCTGCGCGCCCGGCCGTCGCGGGTCAGGAAGGCGCGAAACCCCGGCTCGATCTGCCAGAGCTGGCTCTGCGGCTCGTAGAGGGCGCCGCAGGCGCGGAAGGCGGCGGCGCGGTCGACGCCGGCGCGATAGGCTTCTCCCAGCCGCGCCAGGCGCGGCGTCGCAGCGACAGTCTCGATGGCGCGCCAGATCTGGCCGCCGGGCGCCGACTGATCGTCGACCACCCGCACGGACAAGCCATGGCGGCGGGCTGTCACGGCAGCGGCCATGCCGGCCGGCCCCGCGCCGACGATCAGGAGATCGGTGTGTTGATCGCTCATGCCGAGAGGCTCCGGCGTCCCTGCTGGCGGGTCACGGACATCCCGTCCCGCACCGGGGTCAGGCAGCTCTGCACGGAGCCCTGGCCATCGACCTCGACGAGGCATTCGAAACAGACGCCCATCATGCAATAAGGCGCGCGGCGGCTTTCCGAGACCGGCGTGGTCCGGTTCCAGCCTTCGGGCTGGCGCAGCAGCACGGCGGCGACGCTCTCTCCGGCTTCGGCCCGGACCGGGCGCCCGTCGATATGGACCGTGACGGCGGACGGCCCTGGATCATGCAGCTTGCGGAACATCGAAGCGTCTCTGGTGGAAGGGAGAAAAGGTTTCGGGGAGCGAACCGGCCGTGATCGCCTCGGCGAGGGGATCGGCGTGGAAGGCCGCGAGCGTCACGCCGGAATGACAGAGCGCGACGAAGGCGCCGGGATGGCTCTCCGATTGCGCGTAGATCGGGTAGCCGTCGGGCGTCATGATCCGCAGGCCCGCCCATTGCCGGACGAGCCCGACATGCGCGAGCGCGGGAATGGTCCGGACCGTCTTGCGGCTCAGCGAGGAGGCGGCTTCGGTGGTGGTCGAGGCATCGAAGCCGACCTCGTCCTTGGTCGCACCGATCATTACCGTGCCTTCCGCGGTCTGGCGCAGGCCGCTGGCGGGCAGGGGCAGGAAGGGGGCGAGCCGCTCGGTGACGAGCACCTGGCCCCGTTCCGGATGCACCGGCACGTCGAGCCCGACCTGCCGGCCGAGAGCCACCGAGCCGAGCCCGGCGGCGATGACGATGCGCGGCGCCGTCAATGTCTCGCCGTCGAGCACGAGACGGAAATCCGCACCGGCCCGCTCGATCCGCTCGACGCGGGCGCGATGGCGGATGCTGCCGCCGAGGCGGACCAGCCCGCCATGCAGCGCCGCCAGAAGCCGCAGCGGATTGGCGTGGCCGTCATGCCGGCCGAAGCTCGCGCCCGTCACGTCGGGACCGAGCCCGGCCTTGGGCAGCAGGCGCTCCAGCGCCGGACGGTCGAGCATCTCCCAGTCCGGCTCGCCGTCGCCGCGCTGGTTGTGCAGGCGCATCAGGTCGAGGCGGCGCTTCTCGAAGGCCTCCTCCCCGAGGCAGAAGGCGAGGCCGCCATTCTGCTCGTAAGCGAGATCGCCGCCCGTCTCGGCTTCGAGCGCATCGGAAAAGCCGCGCCATAGCGCGATGCTCCGGCGTGTCAGGGCCTGATAGGCCGGCATGCCGAGCCCCTTGCCCTGCAGCCAGACCAGGCCGAAATTGGCGCGGGCCGCGCGGAAGTCGCCATCGTCGCCGTCGAGCAGCAGCACGTTCTGGCGCCGCTTCGCCAGGCCGTAGGCGATGGCTGCCCCGACCGTTCCCCCTCCGATGACGACGATGTCAGGCCGCATGTGAATTTCCCTTGCCGGCTGAGACGTTAGGGAGCCATCTTGTATTTCGTCAAAGTCGTTTTTTGCTGGTTCCTATTCTTCAGGGTTATGCGATGGTTCGGCGGCTCAACCTGCGTCAGGTCGAAGCCTTCAAGGCGGTCATCGAATACGGCACGGTGAGCCGCGCTGCCGAGATGATGAACATCTCGCAGCCCGCGATGAGCAAGCTGATCGCCCATCTCGAGGCCGATACGGGCTTGCAGCTCTTCGATCGGGTGAAGGGGCGGCTGGCGCCGTCGCGGCGCGGCATGCGGCTCTATGAGGAGATCGACCGCATCTTCGCGGGCGTGCGCCAGGTCGAGAATGCGGTGGAGGCCATCCGCCGCGACGAGCAGAGCCGGCTCCTGATCGGCGTCATGCCGGCGCTGTCGGGCTCCTTCATCCAGGAAGCGACCTCGCGCTTCCTGGAGGCGCAGCCCGGGGTGTTCTGTTCGGTGCAGTCGCGCAGCTCGCAATGGATCGCGGACGGGCTCGTCACCCGCAAGCTCGATGTCGGGCTGATCGTCGCGCCGATCGACAATCCCTATATCGTGGCGGAGCCGCTCATGGCGCATCCGGTCGTCTGCATCCTGCCGCTCGACCATCCGCTCGCGGCGCGGGAGGTGATCACGCCTCGCGACCTCGAAGGCGTTCCCTTCGTCTCCTTCGATCCCGAAAGCCATACCAGCCGGAGCATCGGCCGGGTCCTGGATGCCCATGGCGTCGTGCCGAACATCGTCATGGTGGCGAACGTCTCGCCCACGCTCTGCGAATTCGTCGCCGCGGGAACGGGCGTCTCGCTGGTGCATCCGCTGATCGTCGGCGGATTGCGTGACAAGCTTGCCATCCGGCGCTTCGAGCCGGGCGTTCAGCTCCATTTCCAGCTCTGCCGCATCCGCGACAGCCGCAACGCCCGGCTGGTCGATGCCTTTCTGCGGGGTGCGCGCGAGGTGGCGGCCGAGATTTCGCAGACGATCCTTACGCCGGGCTGAGCCTCAGGGTCGCGAAGGCCTGCAGCAGCGGAGCGTGATCGCCGTCGCGCAGGCGGCGAAGCGCGGCAAGCAACATCTGTCGTTGCGCCGATGTGGCGACGAGCCGGCAGGCCCGTTCCAGCTTGGCCTCGAGATCGGCCCAGGACGGCGGATCCGAGGCTTCGCCGCGCGGCGCGGTGACGGGCGAGGCGAAGGAGCGTCCCTCGATGTGGATGGTGACGCGGGACAGCGTCTGCGCCGGAAAGCGGGCGTCGAGTGCGGGGTCGAGACTCAGCGAGACCTTTTCCGCGAGGGCGACGATCTCGGGCCGGTCGACGGCCGTTTCCGTCAGCGGCAGCAGCGCCTCCGGCCCGTCGATCGCGAGCAGGGCGAGGCAATAGGGAATCGAGAACTGGATATCGGTGAAGCTCTGGGGCCGTGGCCGGTTCGCCAGACGCAGGGCGCCGCTATAGGTCGCGACCTCGATGGCCTTGATGCGGCGCGGGTCGATGCGGTTTTCGGCGAGGAGGTCCAGCAGTGCCTCGGCCGGCGCATGGACATGCCGGCAGCAGGCATGGAACTTCATGTAGTTGCGCGCGATGTAATGCTGTCGGCCAAGACCCTCCGCCAGCCCTTCGAGCAAAAAATGCTCGTCATTGTCGAGGAGCGCCAGAGGGCCGGTATGTCCCGCCTCGGCCAGCAGCAGCGCGTTCGCGGCCGTCACGCTCGACCAGGGAATGCCTTCCTTGACGTCGCTGCCTTCCTGCACGCGAAAGGCGGGCCCCGCCCCGGCATGGAGCTGGTTGGGCGCGCTAATGCCGGCGATGGCAAAACCATGCGCGAGTTGCTCCGCCGGCGTGCGCCTCAGGAAGCCGAGGGCCGCGACAACGCCGTAGCCCGACCACATCCCGGTATTGGCATAGAAGCGTCGCGCCGCGCCGACCGCGACGCCGACCTCGTAGCCGACGACGATCGCCTGCAGCAGCTCGTCCGTCGTGGCCCCTGCCTCCTGTGCCGCTGCGAAGGCGGCCGGGATGATCGCGGCTCCGGGATGGCCGCGCGCGATCCGGTGCCCGTCGTCGAGATCGAGTGCGGCGGAAGCCGAGGCATTGCACCAGATCGCGCCGGCAAGGCCTGAGCTCTGCCCCGTGAACCAGACGGGCAGGGCGCCGCCGGCCATGGTCACCCGCGCGACCTGCCGAACCGCGCGCGGGCCTGGCGCCGCGATGCCGGCGGCCGCGGCCGCCACGAGATCGAGCACGCTGCGGCAGGCCGCCTCCCGCAGTTCCGCCGTCAGGGGCTCGCGGCGGGCGGCGCCGATAGAGGCCGCGAGGTGTCGCACGATCTCCACGGCGGAGCTCCCGGCTCGGACGCCTCAGCGCGGCTTCAGCGTGGTGGCTTCGGTGATCGGCGGGGCGAGGTTCATCGCGCCCTTGAGTTCGTAGCCGAGATCGAGCCGGTCGCTGCGCGCCCAGACCTGCCGCAGCTCGAAGAGCGGGATGGCGCAGACATCCTCCATGATCTTGCGCTGCGCCTCCTTCCACAGGGCCTTCTGCGTGTCGGCATCCGGCGCGGTGCGTGCTTCCTCGATCTCCTTGTCGGCGACCTTGCAGTGCGAGAAATTGGTCGCGGCGGTTGGCGTGCCCACCGTCGCCCGCGAATGGAAGAACTCGCTGAGATAGGTGTCGGCGATGGGGAAGCGCGCCGCGCCGTAGAAGACCAGGCCGCTCAGGTCCTTGCGCGTCTGGCTCTGATAGGTGGCGTGGTCGACGACCTGCATCTCGAGCTTGATCCCGGCCTTGGCGAGCTGCGCCTGGATGATCTCCATGATCGGCTGCTGCGCCGAGATGTTCGAGACGATGGCCTTGATCGTCACGCCGTCCTTGTGGCCGGCCTCGGCGAGCAGTTCCTTGGCCTTGGCGAGATTGAAGTCGTAGCGGACCGAGCAGTCCTCGCCGAGATAGCCGGGCGGCACGATCGAGCAGCCCTTGGGGCCGACATCCTTGCCGACATAGCGCACGAGATCGTCGACATTGACCGCGGCGGCGATGGCGCGGCGCACGCGGATGTCGTCCAGCGGCGGCTGGCTCTGGTTGAGGTGCAGCAGCCGGTATTCGCCGGGCCGGAAGATCTCGACATTGAAGCCCGCACGCTTGCGGGCGGAATCGACCCAGCGCTGCTCGCGCTTGGCATAGATCAGATCGACCTCGCCGGAGGTGAAGGCGAGCTCGCGGGCGCTGTCGGAGGGGATGGCGCGGATCACGATGCTGTCGATCTTCGGCTTGCCGCGGAAATAGTTCGGGTTGGCGGCGAGCTTGACGTATTGCTGGGTCACCTGCTCGACATAGGTGAAGGGGCCGGTGCCGACGGGATTCGTGCCGAATTTGTCGCCCAGCTCCTCGGCCGCCTTGCGGCTGACGATGTTGCCGCCATGGTAGTTCGTGACGCGGCCGAGGAAATTGACGTCCGTATATTTCAGCGTGACCCGAACCGTGAGGTCGTCGAGCTTCTCGACCTTTTCGATCGCCGCGAAATCCGAGGAGAAGGTCGAGCGCTTGGGGTCGGCCGAGCGCTGCAACGAATAGACGACATCGTCCGCCGAGAGCGTGCCCCAGTCGCCATGGAACTTGACCCCCTGGCGGAGATGGAAGGTCCAGACCTTGCCGTCCGGCGACTGCTCCCAGCGCTCGGCCAGATCCGGCTCGATATCCTTCGGATCGGCGCTCCCGGGCTTGAAGCGGACGAGGCCGTTATACATCCAGCCGATCACGGTCTTGTCGCTGGTGGAGCTGGCGCGGTGCGCATCGAGCGTCGAGACGTTGCCGTCCCCGGCGACGCGCAGCACGGTCTCCTGGGCCATGCCCGCGACCGGCAGGCAGGCGGCGAGCACCAGGCCGGCGAGCCCGACGACAGAGTTCCTGATCATGCAATCCCCTCGACTTTGTTTCTTGGCTCCAGTCTGGGCGCTGCGATCCCAGGCTGTCCAAGTCGAAATCGGGTGGGGCGTATTCTGATTGGTTATGGAAGAGGGGGCTCGCGGCAGCCGCCATCGACAGCATCACGCGGATGGCGCGATATCGCGAGGTTCGAAAAGGCTGCGATGCCGATGGCCGGACGGGCCTGCGGGTCGTGTCAGGACTTGAACAGCTTGAAGTGGCTGTTGAATTCCCGGTAGCTGGTTTCCAGGATCCTGGTGCCGCCTTGTGTCTTCAGCGTCTCGCCGGTCGCCACGCCGAGATCGGCCGCTGTCTCCGCCGGCCCTTCCTCGGTGGCGATGATGCGCTCCTGCCCGTCGAGCGAGGTGACCTGAGCCTGCAGCGTCAGCCGGCCGTCCTTCCAGTTGGCGCAGGCCCCGACCGGCAGGCTGCAGCCTGCTCCCAGCGTATGCATCATGGCGCGCTCGGCATCGACTTCGGCGCGCGTCTGCGGGCACTGGATGGCCTGCAGCACCTTGAGGATGTCGCTGTCCTGCGCGCGCGCCTCGATGCCGAGGGCGCCCTGGCCGACGGCATAGGGGAAGGCATGGGGATCGAGCGTCTCGGTCGTCGCATCGGCGAGGCCGAGGCGCCTCAGGCCGGCCTCGGCGAGAATCACGGCATCGAGGGCGTCGTCCCCCTCGATCTTGGCCAGCCGGGGGCCGACATTCCCGCGGATCGGCACGACCGTCACGTCCGGCCGCAGGCTCAGGATCTGCGCGCGCCGGCGCAAGGAGCCGGTGCCGACCCGTGCGCCGGGACGCAGGCTTTCCAGCGTCGCGCCGCAGAGAGCGTCGCGCGGATCTTCGCGCTTGGGCACGGCGGCGAGCACGAGCCCGTCGCGCAGGGTCGTCGGCAGGTCCTTCAGGGAATGGACGACGAAGTCCACCTCGTTGCGAAGAAGCTGCTCCTCATGCTCGGTCGTGAAGACGCCGACCATGCGAAACTGGTGGAATTCCGACACCCTGTCGCGATCGGCGACGGTCGAAGCCGATCGGATCTCGAATTCGATCTCCGGGAATGCCGCCTTGATCAGACCGATGACGAAGTTGGTCTGAGCCATCGCCAGCGGGCTTCGGCGGGTGCCGACTCGAAGCAACATTTGTTCTTTCCGAATTCAGGTAGCGGACTGCCCAATGTGACCGGGGCTGTAACATCGCTCACCCGGCGCGCCTAGTGCCGCCATGCGGGAACGAGCCGCGACTGAATGCGGGCAGGCCGCCAATGTCCGGCGCATCTGCTCAATGATGCGCGAGGATTTCCCCGAGAAAGGCACGTGAGCGCTCGTGTCGCGGGTTCGAGAAGAACGCGTCCGGCGCGTTCTCCTCGACGATCTCGCCATCGGCCATGAAGATCACGCGGTCGGCCACCTGGCGCGCGAAGCCCATTTCATGGGTGACGCAGATCATGGTCATGCCGTCGCGCGCCAGGGACACCATCGTGTCCAGCACTTCCTTGACCATTTCCGGATCGAGTGCCGAGGTCGGCTCGTCGAACAGCATGGCCTTGGGCTCCATGCACAAGGCGCGCGCGATCGCGACGCGCTGCTGCTGGCCGCCGGAGAGCTGGGCCGGGTATTTCGCCGCCTGGTCGCCGATGCGCACCCGCTCCAGGTACTTCCGGGCCGTCTCTTCCGCCTCGGCGCGCGAGAGCTTGCGCACCCGCATCGGCGCGAGGATGCAGTTTTCCAGCACCGTCTTGTGCGGAAACAGGTTGAACTGCTGGAACACCATGCCGACCTCGCGGCGTACGGCATCGACGGCGTCCTGGCTGTCGCTCAGCCGGTGGCCTGCCACCACGATCTCTCCGCTCGCGATCGGTTCGAGATGGTTGATGCAGCGGATCAGCGTCGACTTGCCCGAGCCGGAGGGGCCGCAAAGCACGATCTTCTCGCCCTTGGTGACCGAGAAGTCGATGCCTTTGAGGGCATGGAACGGGCCGTAGAATTTCTCGACCTGCCGCATCTCGATCATCGGAGCGGCGGTTTCTTGGGCGGCACGGCTGGTGCTGTCATGGGTCCGGGTCACGTCGATCTCCCTCATTTTGCCGTCCCGGCCGCCATTCGCTGCTCGAGCCTGCGGCCCCAGAGCGAGAGCGGCCAGCACATGGCGCAGTACAGCGCGCCCACCACGCCGAAGACGAGCAAGGGCTTGTAGATCTGGTTGGAAACGATGGTGCCGGCCCTGGTCAATTCGATGAAGCCGACGATCGCGGCGAGCGACGTCCCCTTCAGCAATTGCACGAGGAAGCCGACGGTCGCCGGCAGCGAGAGCTTGAAGGCCTGCGGCATGACGACGTCGACCATCCGGCTCCAGCCGGGCAGGCCGAGCGCATTGGCGGCCTCGCTCTGGCCTGACGGCACGGCCTGGATCGCGCCGCGCCAGATCTCGCCGAGGAAGGCCGAGGCATGCGCCGTCAGCGCGACCGAGACGGCGGCCCAGGCCGGGAAGTTGAAGCCGAGCAGCGGCAGGCCGAAATAGGCGACGAAGAGCTGCATCAGCAGCGGCGTGCCCTGGAACACCCCGATCCAGCAGATCATCGGAATCCGCAGCCAGGGCGAAGGCGAAACCCTGAGCACCGCGACGACGATGCCGAACAGGATGCCGCCGACGAAGCCGATGACGGTGAGGAACAAGGTCCAGAGCAGGCCTTGCAGCAGATAGGTCAGTTCCTGGATGCCCATGTCCTGCCTCCTCAGCGCTGCGGATAGCTGAAGGCCCAGCGACCCAGCGCCGCGAGCAGCCACATCGTCACGAGCGAGATCACCAGATAGATCGAGGTCAGCGTGAAATAGACCTCGAAGCTGCGGAAGGTTTCCGCCTCGATGCGCTGGCCGACCGAGGTCAGTTCATAGGCGGAGATCGAGGTGCAGATCGCCGTGGTCAGCGTCAGCAGGATGAACTGGCTGGCGAGCGACGGGTAGATCGCGCGCAGCGCCGGGATGAGCACGATCAGCCGGAAGACCTCATGCTTGTGCAGGCCGAGCGCCAGGCCGGCTTCCGTCTGCCCCTTCGGGATGCTCTCGACGCCGCCGCGGATGATCTCGATCGCATAGGCGCCGCCATTGACGCCGAGCGCCAGGATGGCCGTGACCGTCGGATTCAGGCGGACGCCCGCGAGCGGCAGCGCGAAGAACAGAAAGAAGATCTGCACCAGAAACGGCGTGTTGCGGATGATCTCGACGAAGAGCGTCACCAGCAGCGAGGGGATCCGCATCTGCATCCGCAGGATGACCACGCCCATGACACCGACGACCATGGCGATGACCATGCCGGAAAAGGCCAGGAACAAGGTTCCCAGCGCTCCGAACAGCAGCGATTTCCAGGCGTCGGCCACGACGCTGAAGTCGAGAGTCATCGTTCTTCCCTTGCGGTGCGCTTTGTCTCAGTCATCCCAGGCGGGCGCCCACTCGAAGCTGGAATAGCGCTGGCCGCGCGCAAGCCCGTGGATCGCAGCCATGTCTTCCGGCGACAGCTCGAAATCGAAGATCTCGAGATTGGCCCGCATGTTCTCGGGCTTGGACGAGCGCGGGATCGCGCCGACGCCATCCTGCTGGACCAGCCAGCGCAGCGTCACCTGTCCCGCCGACTTCCCGTATTTGCGGCCGAGCGCATTGAGCAGATCGTTGTCGAAGACCTTGCCGCGCGCGATCGGCTGGTAGGCGTTCAGCAGCATGCCGGCGCGCCGCATCCGGGCCAGCAGCTTCTCCTGCGACAGGAAGGGGTGATACTCGACCTGATTGCAGAACAATTCGGCCTTGTGGATCTCCAGCGCCTCGTCGAGCAGCGCGACTGGGAAGTTGCTGACGCCGATCAATCGCGTGCGTCCCTTCCGCTTCTCCTCGGCGAAGGCTGCCAGCGTCTCAGCCAGCGGAACATCCTTCGCCGGCCAGTGGACGAGCAGCAGGTCGACCTGGTCGAGCCCGAGCCGGTCGAGGCTTTCGTCGACGCGGCGATGGACGGTCTCCGGTGCGAGGTCGTTGAACCAGATCTTGGTCGTGACGAAGAGCTCGCCGCGCGGTACGCCGGAGGCGCGGATCGCCCGCCCGACCTCGGCCTCGTTGCCATAGCGGATCGCCGTATCGATCTGCCGGTAGCCGAGATCGATCGCGGTACGGATCGCCGCCTCGCCGGCAGGGCCGGTGATCTCGAAGGTTCCGAACCCCAGAGCCGGAATGACCTCGCCCTGGATCGTCTTGGTCGTGGCTGCGATCGTGCCGGTCATGGGGCTGTTCCTCCTTGTGCGAGCATCTCCGCCAGCGTGACCGTGCGGTCTTCGCGGGCGGCAAGATCGACCGCGAGCGTCGCGGCCAGCGTGGCCATGCCGTCCCGGGCGGTGATCAACGGCTGCTGCTCCCGCCTGACGACGGCGGCGAAATGGGTAAGCTGGGCGACATAGGTCGGCAGGCCGGCAGCGCCGCGGTAATGTCGCGCCAGCGGGTGCTGCCAGTGTTCGTCGTCGCGCTCGTGACGCCACAGATACATGTCCGAGACCGACAGGGCAGCCTTGCGCCCGGCCAGGAACAGGCAAGGCTCCGGCTGCGTGGGATGGTAGAGCGCCTGGCCGGAGCTGTATTCCCAGGCCCAGGGGCTGACGGCGTTGTCGGAGATGATGAAGCTGCCCAGCGCGCCATTGGCGAAGCGGATCGAGAGGCTCGCTCCATCCTCGACCGCGAAGCCGCGCGCATGGGAGGTGAAGGCGCGGATGCTGTCGATCTCGCCGACCAGATGGCGCAGGATGTCGATGTCGTGGATCAGGTTGATGAGCAGCACGCCCCCGCCGGCGCTCTTCCGCCAGGCGACGTCGAAATAGTTGGCCGGCTTGTCGAACAGCGTCATGCCGTTGACGGCGACGATGTCGCCGAGCTCGCCGGCCGCGATCGCCTGCTTCGCCGCGCGGATGTCGGGGCTGTGGCGGCGTTGATGGCCGACCAGCACCGGCACGCCGGTGCGTTCGGACGCCTCGACGATCCGGGCGGCGGAAGCGATGCTTTCCGCAACGGGCTTCTCGATCAGGCAGGCGATGCCGCGTTCGATGCAGGCCAGCGCTGCCGGGGCGTGGAGCTGGTTCGGCAGCGCGATGATCGCGCCGTCTGGGCGCAACTCGTCGAGCATGGCGACATAGTCGGACCGGTACGGCACCGACAGCCGCTCGGCCAGCTTCGCGGCCTCAGGGGAGGGGTCGCAGATGGCGGCGATGGCGATGTCGGGATGCGACGCCATCAGGTCCGCGTGCTCGCGGCCGATGAGGCCCGCTCCAAGCAGGGCGATGCGGATCATCGCGTCATCTCCGCCATGGCGCGCAATGCGAGCCGATAACCATAGGCGCCGAGCCCGGCGATCACGGCGGTGGCCGTCTTCGAGACCAGCGAGTTGTGGTAGATCGCCTCGCGCTGATGGATGTTCGAGATGTGCAGTTCGATCTTCGGGCGATCGAACATCTTGAGCGCGTCGAGTATGGCGATCGAGGTGAAGGTATAGCCCGCCGGATTGATGATGATGCCGGCGGCATCCTTCCGCGCGGCATGGACCGCCTCGATGATCTCACCCTCGAAATTCGACTGGCGGAAGTCGATGGCAAGACCGAGCTCGGCCGCGTCGGCCTCGCACCAGCCCCGGATCTCGTCGAGGGTGGTGCGGCCGTAGATCTCAGGCTCGCGCTGGCCGAGCAGATTGAGGTTCGGCCCGTTCAGGATGAAGATCGTTCGCATGGCGGTTCCTGGCGAGATCGGCAGCCGGCCGCGGCCGCATGGATGCGGTCGCGCCTCGTCTCAAGGGGGTCGGGTGGCGCTCGGTGCGGCCCGTCACTTCACGGTGAAGGGCACGCCCTCGACGGCAGCCGGGAAGCTCGGCAGGGGCTGGGCCAGCCATTTCTCGCTGATCTTCGCGAGTCGGCCATCGGCCGCGACCTTGTCGATGAACTGGTTGAGCCAGGCATTGATCTCGGCATCGCCGAGCTTGGTGCAGATGCCCTGCCATTGCTCGTTGAAGACCAGCTTCTGCTCGTAGTCGTTGCCGGGCGAGGCCCTGTCGAGATTGATCTTGTAGGTCGTGTTGCCGCCGATCGCATCGACCTGGCCGGAGACCAGGGCCTGCATCGTCGAGCTGTCGTCGTCGAAGCGGCGGATATTGGGGATGTCGCCGAGCAGCGTCGTGATCGACTTGTCCTGCGCGGCGCCGCGCGGCACGCCGATGCGCAGGTTACGGGCATCCTCGATGGTCTCGATCTTGTTCTTCTTGCTGGAGAGCAGGATGATCTTCAGGCCCGAATAGGGCTTCGAGAACTGCACGGCCTTGGCGCGGTCGGGATACATGCCCATCACGGCCATCTGCAGATCGACCTTGTTGGTCAGCAGGTTGGGAATGCGGGCGGCCACGGCGTTCGGCACGAACTCGACCTTGACGCCGAGCTCCTCGCCGATCAGCCGGCCCACATCGACGTCGTAGCCGATGTTCTGGCCGCTCGCGTCGATCGAGCCCCAGGGAGCCTGCTCGCCCATCACGCCGATGCGGATGACGCCCGCCTTCTTGATCTTTTCGAGCGACTGGGCGTCGGCCTGCGCGGTGGCGCCGACGAAGCCGAGCCCTGCCACCAAGGCAAATGCGGCGGCGCGAAGTGAAGAAACGCCCAACATGAATCCTCCTCTGATGTGCTGATATGTCGCCGGCTTCTTGGGCCGGCTGCCTGACCTCGAAGCGTCGCCGCTTCGATCTCTTGCCCCCTCGTCGAAAGCCTGGAAGCTGAATCCGGCTTTCGGGGTCGTTCATCCCGCGCGAGCCTGTGCGCGGTTATTGCGCCTGCATATCCTCGCTGGTGAGGCTGAAGGCGGTTTCGTAGACGTCGACACGCGGCGCGACGAGCGCTCCCGTCATCGTCGCCAATTGCTGTGCCTCGGGCAGGGCCGCCTCGATCCCCGCCCGGGAAGCGCCTTCCAGCAGCAGCACGGCGTCGAAGCCTCTCTCCGCCATGGCGCTGCGCAGCTCCGTCTCGCGGGTGCGGACGCCGGAAACCTCGCTGCGGGCGACCCCGAGATGGACGCAGGCGACGCCGGGCAGGGCGAGCATGGCCTCGACGAGGCTCTGCGCCGCCTGTCGCAGGACTGCGCCGCTGCCGGCCTCCGCGAAATCAAAGCGCAGCGTCGCCATGCTGCCGCCGTCGCCGGTCCCGGCCGACGCGACCCTGTCGCAGGCGACGCGCAGGAAATTCTGGAAGCTCGGCGCGATCTCCGCCGTCCAGCGCGTGGGATGGTTCAGCCGTTCGAGATAGGCCGGGGAGCGGAAGACCTCGACATCATCGGCCGCATAGATCGTCCCGAAGACATGGCGGTCTGCCTGCGGCGCATGCAGGCGCTTGCCCGTGCGAAAGCCGGGAATCGACAGCCGTTCCGGCATGTGCTCGCGCGTGTGCCACTCGATATAGGCTTCATGTCCGCCCTCGGCGATATCGTGCCAGATCGCGAGGAAAGCTGATCCCTTCAGTCCCATCGTACCCGTCTCTCAGACGCTCCTGCCTGCGGGCTCTGCAATCGGCCGCTTGACAAGGAGCTCGTTTCCTCTCCAACTAACCTACTAGAATGTTAGTATGTCGAATGAGTCAAGTGCCCGTTGTCAGAAGGGCCCGGCTCCCGGGAGGATGAAATGCAGGGAAGCGAGACACCGCGCGTCGCGATCGTGACGGGAGGGGCAGGCGGGCTGGGCTTTCCGATCGCTGCGCGCCTGGCCGCGAAAGGCCACAAGGTCGCGATCTGGGACATTGACGGCGACCGCGCCGTCGCTGCGGCCGCGAAGCTGCCGGGCGCCAGGGGCTATGCGGTCGACGTGACCGACGAGAAGGCGGTCGCGGATGCGACGACCCGCGTCGTCGGAGAACTCGGCCCGCTCGGCATCCTCGTCACCTGCGCCGGCCATAACGGGCCGCTGGCCCCCTTCGCGGAGTATCCCAGCGAGGGCTGGCGCTTCGTCATGTCGCTCAATCTCGACGCCGTCTTCCATTGCTGCCAGGCGGCGGTGCGCGAGATGCTCAAGACCGGCTATGGCCGCATCGTCAACATGGCGTCGATCGCCGGCAAGGAGGGCAACCCCAACGCGGTCGCCTATTCCGCCTCCAAGGCCGGCGTGATCGGCCTGACCAAGTCGATCGGCAAGGAGCTCGCGACCACGCAGATCCGGGTGAACTGCGTGACGCCGGCGGCGATCGAGACCGAGATGCTCCAGCAGCTCACGCCCGAATTCAGGGCCTATGTCGTGTCCAAGATTCCGGTCGGCCGACTCGGGCAGGCGGAGGAGGTGGCGGCGCTGGCGGGCTGGCTGGCGTCGGAGGAGTGCTCGTTCTCGACCGGCGCCGTCTTCGACGTCTCGGGCGGCCGCGCGACCTATTGAGGACGGCATGTACAAGCAGCACAGCCTGTCGCTGGCTTATCTCACCGTCCAGGGTTGCCCGCCGGTCGAGCATGTCCGCTGCGCCGCGGTGGCCGGCTACGACGCGGCCGGCCTCAGGCTGATCGCGCCGCTCGGGCTCGAGCTTGCGCATCCCATCGTCGGCGACAAGGCGCTGATCCGCGAGATCCGGACGACGGCCGCCGATCTCGGGATCGGCTTTCTCGATGGCGAGGTCTTCACCCTCCGAGCGGACACAGCGATTGAGTCCTGGCTGCCCGTCATCGAGACGGCGGCGGAATTCGGCATGCCGCTGATGCAGATCACCTCGGAGGATCCCGATCTGTCGCGGGCCTCCGACAATCTCGGGCGGATCGCGGATGTCGCCGGCGGGCACGGCATCGCCATCGCGATCGAGTTCATGCGCTGGCGCGCCGCGGCGACCATCGAGGATGCGGCGCAGCTCGCCGCCGCGTCAGGACGCAAGAATGTCGGCATCCTGCTCGACGCCTTGCATCTGTCGCGCTCCGGCGGCGGGCCGGCGGCGGTCGCGGCGCTGCGGGACAAGGTGCTCTATCTCCAGCTCTGTGACGCTCCCGCGAGCCAGCCTTCCGACGATGCCGGCTGCATCGCCGAGGCGCGGGGCGCGCGCATGATCCCGGGCGAGGGCGGCCTGTGGCTGGGGGAACTGATGGCGGAGTTGCCGCCGGACATCGCGATCAGCGTCGAGACGCCGCATCGCGGCGACGCGTCGCTGAGCTTTGTGGAAAAGGCGCGCCGGGGCATCGCCGGAACGCGCAATTTCCTCGATTCGCTTTAGGTTCGGAGCAGGATGCGAAAAAGTGGGAACCGGTTTTTCGCGACTATCCTGCTCCAACTCTTAGGTGAGAGACGGATTCAGATTTCAAATGGGATCACCTCGTGATCCCATTTGAAATCATCCGGCTCTAGCGGCGGATACCGCGCGCCGAGGCGTGCCGCCGGGGACAGGCCGGGCATCGCCCGGCCCCAGTGGCCAGGAAGGAGATGTGGCGAGGTGGGTGCAAGACAGCGGGGAGGTCTGACCTTGCGCGTGACCGAACGCCTGCGTCAGGCGATCGTCGACGGCGAGGTCGAGCTGGGCGATGCGCTCTCGGAGGACAAGCTCGCGACCAGGCTCGGCGTCAGCCGCAGCCCGGTGCACGAAGCCTTGACGGCGCTGGAGCAGCAGGGGCTGATCGACATCAAGCCGCAGCGCGGCAGCTTCGTCTTCCTGCCGACAAAGGAGGACATCGAGAATCTCTGCGAGTTCCGGCTGATGATCGAGGCGGAGGCGCTACGTCTGGCCATGCGGCGCCGGCGTGACGAGACGCTCGCCGCGCTGAAGGCGGCCGCGCAGGGCATGCAGGAGGCCGTCCTCGCCGGCGATCATCTGCGCAGCTCTCACGGGGATACGGCGTTCCATGGCGTGTCGATCGAGAACAGCGGCAACAGCTACCTGATCAATGCTTATCGGCTCGTCTCGGGAAAGGTCGCGGCGCTGCGCTCGCACCGCTCCACGGATGCGATCCGCGGCGAAGCGAGCGCCGAGCATTTCGAGATCATCGCCAGGCTGGAAGAGGATGATCTGCCGGCGGCGCTCGAGGCGCTCTCGAACCACATCCTGAAGATGGCGAAACGCTACAGCGTCGAGCCGTCGCAGGAGCGCGTGGCGACGAGCCGGGCCTCGCGAAGCCCGTCGCTGGAGCATTTCGCCCCGCTTTTGGACTGATCGAAGCCTGCGCCGACACAGGTCAAAGTGACGCTTTGCGCTCTGCCCCGGATTCGCGCAGCATGGCGCGATCGTGAAAGGGCATCATTTGCTGCAACCGAGACATGGGCGCTTCGATGTCAGCCGCGCCGAGCTATGGGCCGATGGCGTGGTCCATGCGCTCGGGATCGCGCTTGGCCTCGCCGCGGTGACGGCACTCATCCTGCGCGTGCTCGTGGCGGCGCCGTCGGCCGATCTCGTCCCTGTCGCGATCTACGGCGCCGCGTTGCTGGCCGTGCTGATCGTTTCGGCGATCTACAATCTATGGCCGGTTTCGCCGATGAAGTGGCTGATCCGGCGCTTCGACCATTCGGCGATCTATGTGCTGATCGCGGGAACCTATACGCCCTTCCTGATGAAGCTCGGCTCGAGCCTCATGGCGCAGATCCTGCTCGCCGTGGTCTGGGCCGCGTCGGTCCTGGGCGTCGTGCTGAAGCTCGCCTTTCCCGGCCGTCTCGATCGGCTTTCGATCGTGCTCTATCTCGTCATCGGCTGGAGCGGCATCCTGCTGTGGCAGAGCATCGCCGAGCTGCCGGCAACCAGCCTGTGGCTCATGCTCGCGGGCGGCCTGCTCTACTCGATCGGCGTCATCTTCCACGTCTGGGAAAGCCTGCCGTTCCAGAATGCGATCTGGCACGGCTTCGTGCTCGTGGCCTCCGGCTGCTTCTACGGGGCCGTCTTCCGGGCCTATGCGGTCGTTTCCGGAGCCTGAGCCGTCCCGCGGGCAAGGCCCGGCATCGGGCGTTGCGGCCGGTCGCTCACCGCCGAAAGCTGGCATTCTTCGTGCTAAGTCTCTTCATGTAGGATGGATGCCGGCCAGAACGCAGCTCGGCCGCCCGCGTCCGGACGTCTCTGAAGCGAGGTGAGGCCATGGCCTACCGCATGGCGGTCGGAAATCAGAACTGGGCCTTCGCCGATCTGAAGGAGGTGATGGCGAAAGCCACGCCCCTGCGCTCCGGCGACATGCTCGCCGGGATCGCCGCCGGTTCGGCGGAGGAATGCGTGGCGGCGAAGCTCTGCCTCGCCGAGGTGCCGCTCAAGGCCTTTCTCACCGAGACCTTCGTTCCCTATGAGAGCGACGAGGTCACGCGGTTGATCCTGGATCGTCACGATGCCCAGGCCTTCGCGCCGGTCGCGCATATGACGGTCGGCGATTTCCGCGACTTCCTGCTCTCCGAGAGCGCCGATACCCGGATGCTGGCTGCGCTGGCGAAAGGCATCACGCCGGAGATGGCGGCCGCCGTCTCCAAGCTGATGCGCAATCAGGATCTCATCCTGGCGGCGAGCAAGTGCCGGGTGGTCACGCGGTTCCGCAACACGATCGGCTTGCCCCGCAGGCTTTCCGTCCGCCTGCAGCCCAACCACCCGACCGATGACCGGCGCGGCATCGCGGCTTCCGTCGTCGACGGGCTGATGTATGGCTGCGGCGACGCGGTCATCGGCGTCAACCCGGCCTCGGATTCGGTGGAGGTCATGGCCGATCTGGCGCGGCTCTTCGAGGAGATCATCGGGAAGCTGGAGATACCGACCCAATCCTGCATCCTGACCCATGTGACGACGACGATCGGCCTGATCGAGAAGGGCCTGCCGATCGACCTCGTCTTTCAGTCGATCGCGGGAACCGAAGCGGCCAACCGCTCCTTCGGCGTCGATCTGGCCGTCTTGGCCGAAGGGCGCGAGGCCGCCCTCGCGCTGAAGCGCGGCACGCTCGGCGACAACGTCATGTATTTCGAGACGGGGCAGGGCTCGGCGCTCTCGGCCGGGGCGCATCACGGCGTCGACCAGCAGACGCTGGAAGCGCGAGCCTATGCGGTGGCGCGCGCCTTCTCGCCGCTCCTGGTCAATACCGTCGTCGGCTTCATCGGCCCGGAATATCTCTATGACGGCAAGCAGATCATCCGGGCCGGGCTCGAGGACCATTTCTGCGGCAAGCTGCTCGGCCTGCCGATGGGCTGCGACATCTGCTACACCAACCATGCCGAAGCCGATCAGGACGACATGGATACGCTCCTGACCCTGCTGGCGACATCGGGGATCAACTTCGTCATGGCCGTGCCGGGTGCCGACGACGTGATGCTGAACTACCAGTCGACCTCCTTCCACGACCAGCTTTACGTCCGGGAGCTGCTGGGGCTCGGCCGCGCCCCGGAGTTCGAGGCCTGGCTGCAGCAGGTCGGGATCACCGACGCGACCGGCCGGCTGCGTGCCGAGCCGGGGGCGCTGCCGCTGCTCTCCCGCTCGATCGGTCTGGCGGCATGAGCGAGCGCGACCGTGGCGAGATGGAGCGTGGAAAGAAGGCCGATGCCCTGTGGTCGCGGCTCGCCGAGCTGACCCCGGCCCGGGTCGCGCTCGGCCGCGTCGGCGCGAGCCTGCCAACCCGCGAGGTTCTGCGCTTCCAGATGGCCCATGCGGCCGCGCGCGACGCGGTCCATATCGCCCTCGATATCGACGCCCTCGAAGCCGAGGTGAAGGCGCTCGGAAGCCGCTGCCTGCGGGTCAGGTCGGATGCGACGCAGCGCGATCTCTATCTGCGGCGTCCCGATCTCGGCCGGCGGCTGGATCAGGACAGCGCGACACGGCTCGACGGCGCGGGGGAGCATGGCTGCGATCTGGTCATCGTCATCGGGGACGGCCTGTCCTCACGTGCCGTGGCCGGCAATGCGCCGCCTCTCGTCGCGCATCTTCTGGCTTATTGTAGGCATCTGGGGCTGAGCGTCGCGCCGGTCGTGCTGGCGGAAGGCGCCCGTGTCGCCCTGGGAGACGAGGTCGGCGAGCGGCTGGCGGCACGCATGAGCCTCGTCCTGATCGGGGAGCGGCCCGGCCTTTCCGCGCCCGACAGCCTGGGCGCCTATCTCACCCTGTCGCCGCGGCGGGGCTTGAGCGACGCCAGCCGGAACTGCGTGTCCAATATCCGTCCGGGCGGCCTCGACAGCGAAGCGGCGGCCTACAAGATCGCCTGGCTGATGAAGCGCGCTTTCGCGCTGAACGTGACCGGCACGCGCCTCAAGGACGAAAGCGACCGGGAACCGGAGCCGGAGATCGTTCGGCTGTCGGTACGACCGACGAGCGCATGATCCAGCTTCTCGCAGGCGTGCGGGAAGGCCGGAGCGCCTCGAGCGACGATGCGATGGCGAGGGTGCGGCGGGTACCTGCGTCACATCGATTGTTGCTAAGTCGCACTGCAGCATTTAAGCGGCCTGAATGACGCCGAAGACCTTGGTCATCTTCGATTTCGATGGAACCCTCGCGAGCAGCGTGGAGTGGTTCTATGGCGTCCTCAACGAGGTCGCTCAGCGCTATCGCTTTCGGCAAACGACGGAAGAGGAGCGCGAGCAGCTCCGGCGGCAGACGCCGTTGCAGATTCTGGAGACGCTCGGCGTTCCAAAATGGAAACTGCCGATCATCGCGAGGCATATGCGCAGCCTGGCCTCCGAGAATCTGGATCAGATCGAGCTCTATGCCTGGGTCGGTGGCCTCCTGGCCTTGTTGAAGGGGCAGGGGCTGCATCTGGCGATCGTCACCTCCAATAGCGAAGAGAATGTCCGCGCCCTGCTCGGCCGATCGGCCGCATTGATCGATGTCTATGAGAGCGGGGCGTCGCTTTTCGGCAAGTCGGCGAAATTCAAGCGCGTGCTGAAGCAGCTGAAGCTGATGCCGGTGCAGGCGATATCCGTCGGCGACGAGGTTCGCGATGTCGAGGCGGCCCGGCGCGCCGGCATCGACTGCATCGCGGTCGGGTGGGGCCTTTCCCATCCCGACGCGCTCCTGGCCGCGAAGGCGGGCGCGCTCGCGACAACGCCCGAGGAGCTGACGGCACTTCTGCTCGCCCGCTAGAGCATTTTCGAG
This sequence comes from Allobosea sp. RCC_152_1, assembly GCF_041360765.1. Taxonomy (NCBI): domain Bacteria; kingdom Pseudomonadati; phylum Pseudomonadota; class Alphaproteobacteria; order Hyphomicrobiales; family Alloboseaceae; genus Allobosea; species Allobosea sp. RCC_152_1. The sequence continues at coordinate 419,593 of NZ_JBFUPU010000003.1, read as the reverse complement.
CGAAGTGGACACCGGTTCGCGTGAAGAAAATGCGATAGAGCATCTCTGCGATTCGGAGAAACGCGGAAATGCTCTAGATCGCCGCGTCTCCTGTCGGGCGCGATAACCTGCCGGGTGGCTCGAGCCGGGACGTCGCCCGCCGCATCAGGTCGAGAAGGTGAAGCGCTGCTGGCGTGAGCGGCAGATCGGCCCGGCGCACGACCACGAGCGCCGGAGCCGTCAGCGTCTCGGCGATCTTGATCGTGGTCAGGGCCTGTCCGGTCATCTCGAAATCCTGCCATTGGCCCGGCACCATCGCGAGCAGGTCGGTGTTGGCGAGACAGGTCAGCAAGGTCAGGGCGGACTGGCTGCGCACGGCCAGATGCGGCGCCGGCAGGTCGTGGCGCGCGAAGAACGCGTTGATCTCGGCGCTGTCGTCTGCCGTGATCGATGTCGTCACCCAATCCTGCCCGACGAGATCGCGCAGCGAGGTCGCGCCCGCCAGCGGATGCCCGGTCCGGCAGAGCACGACGCGCCGGTTCTGGAACAGCACTTCGAGGCTGAGCTCGGGGACAGATTGCGCCCCTCCCTCCGGGCCGATGTAGAAATCGACGGAGCCGTCCCGCAGCCTTGTTTCGAGCGTGGGATAGAAGCCCTCGATGATATGCAGCTTGATGTTCGGATAGCGCTGGCGGAAGGGCCGCAGGCTCGACGGCAGCAGCGCCAGATGCGCGGCGATCGAAAGCCCGACCGTCACGGTGCCGGCGCCGGCGCCGCGCAACTGCTCCATCTCCTCGCGCGTGCGCCGGATCTCCGACAGGATCGAACGCGCACGCGTGATGAAGGCCTGGCCGAAAGGGGTGGCCACGACGCCACGCGCGCGGCGTTCGAACAACGGCGCGCCCAGCTCGCGTTCGAGCAGCGCGAGGCTGCGCGTCAGCGCCGGCTGCGCCACGCGCAGATGGCGCGATGCCGCCCGGACGCTGCCGCGTTCGGCGATCGCGACGACCTCCTCGAAATGATGAAGCTTCATCCTCGCGTCTCCCTCGCGAAGGGCCTCGAGCGATATCAGATGATTATCGCTCCGGCATTCTTGTCATCTGTTCAGGTATATCTCCCTCCGCTAGCTCTGTTCCACCGAAAACGCAGGCGCCGCGCCCTCCGGGGAAGAATGGCACCGCAGGAGGAACGCATGGACATCATCAAGCCCGCCTTCCATCACGTCACCTTCAAGACCAGCCGGCTCGCCGAAATGGTCGCCTGGTATGGCCGAGTCGTCGGCGTCACGCCGAATTTCCAGGATGCGAACAATGCCTGGACCACCAATGACGCGGCCAATCACCGCGTCGCCTTCCTGTCGGCGCCCGGTCTCGGCGACGACCCCGACAAGCGCAGCCATAACGGCATGCATCACAGCGCCTTCGAATATGAGAGTTTCGACGATTTGATGTCGTCCTATGCCCGGCTGCGCGACGAGGGCATCCTGCCGGCCTTCAGCCTCGACCACGGTATGACGATCTCGATCTATTACCGCGATCCCGAGGGCAATTTCGTCGAGCTGCAATGCGATACCTACGGCGATTGGAAGCAGTCCAGCGAGTGGATGCGGACCTCGACGGACTTCAAGGCCAATCCGATCGGCACCTTCTTCGACCCCGAGCGCGTCTACCAGGCCCATAGGGCGGGTTCGGGCTTCGATGCGCTACATGCCGGCATGCGCAAGGGCGACTACGAGCCGGCGGGCGCGCCGCCCGATCTCGGGCTGCCGGTCTGACGGCGGGCGGAGGTTCGTCCGCGATGACGCTGTCGTTGAACCCAGAGGATCGTGCGGCGATCGAGGATCTGATCCAGCGCCATGCCTGGCTGATCGACCATGGCGAGGCGGATCGCATCGGCGCGCTCTTCACGGAGGATGCCGGGCTCTATGGCGTCGGCCCGGACAAGCTCGGGCGTGCCGCCATCGCGACATGGGGTGCGGAACGTGCCGCAATGCGCGAGCGCCGCTCCCGCCATGTCCAGAGCAACATCCTGATCGAGCCGGTCTCGTCCGATGCGGCGCACGGCTGCGTCGTGCTGACGCTCTATCGCCATGACGGGCCGGGGCCGGGTGCGGCCGCGCCGTTCCTGATCTGCGAATACGCCGACCGCTATCGCAAGGAGCCGGACGGGGCCTGGCGCTTCGCCGAGCGACGCCTCGCCGTGCTTTTCGGCGAAGCCTGACACCGATCGCTTCCGCTCCGGCCGCAGTGGCGACCGATGCCTTTTACCCCATTGGAAGGAGAGCCTTCATGCGTCTCGCCACCATTCTTCGCGACGGCAAGGCCCGGCTCGCGGCTTATCGCGGCCAGGATCTCATCGATCTCTCGGAAGCCGGTTCCGGCCTGCCGGAGACCATGCTCGCTTTCGTCGAGGGCGGGGAGGTGGCGCGGGCGGCCATCGCCGCCGCGCTCGACAAGGCGCCTTCATCGGCGCTGCTCGACCCGGAGCGGACGACCTTCCTGCCGGTGCTGCCCCGCCCCGGCAAGATCATCTGCGTCGGCCTGAACTATGCCGACCATTCGGCCGAGAGCGGCTTCAAGCAGCCGGATTATCCGACGCTGTTCGGCCGCTTCTCGACGACGCTGATCGGCCACCGCGCACCGATGATCCGCCCGAACCTCTCCGATCAGCTCGATTACGAGGGCGAGATCGCGGCGGTGATCGGCCGGCGCGCCAAGCATGTTCCCAAGGCCCGTGCGCTCGACCATGTCGCCGGCTACGCCGTTTTCAACGAAGGCTCGGTGCGCGAATACCAGTTCAAGGCGCCGCAATGGACCGTCGGCAAGAACTTCGACGGAACCGGCGCCTTCGGACCGGCCCTGGTCACGGCCGATGAATTGCCGCCGGGCGCCAGGGGATTGAAGCTCGAGACCCGGCTCAACGGCCAGACCGTCCAGAGCGCCTCGACCGACAGCATGGTCTTCGACGTGGCGAGCCTGATTGCGATCATCAGCGAGGCGATCACGCTGGAGCCGGGCGACGTCATCGTCACCGGGACGCCGGCCGGCGTCGGCGTGGCGCGCAAGCCGCCGCTCTTCATGAAGCCGGGCGATGTCTGCGAGGTCGAGGTCGAGGGCATCGGCCTGCTGGTCAACCCCATTGCCCAGGAAGAAGCCGTGCGGAGCGCCGCCTGAACGGGCGGGCGGTGCGGCGCAGGACAGAAGGAGCGCGCGGTGAAAGACAGCGGTTGGGATGTCGACGTGCTGATTGCTGGCGCCGGCCCGGTGGGGCTGGCCGCCGCCATCGAGCTCGGCCGCCGCGGCATCCGTTGCCTCGTGGTCGAGCGCAACGACCGCGTCGGCTATGCGCCGCGCGCCAAGACGACGAATGTCCGCACGCGCGAGCATCTGCGTCGCTGGGGCATCGCGGACAGGCTGCGCGAGGTCTCGCCGATCCCGCGCGACTATCCCTCGAACGTCGTCTTCGCCACGCGGATGACCGGCCCCGGGCTCGCGCGCTTCGAGAATGCGTTGAACGGCAGCCCGGCGCGCAACGACCTCTATTCGGAATCGGCGCAATGGGTGCCGCAATATGTGCTGGAAGAAGTCCTGCGTGAGCATGCCGCCTCGCTGCCCGGCGTGACGATCAGCTTCAGCACCGAACTGACCGCCTTCGAGCAGGACGGCAGCGGCGTCACGGGTGAGCTGAAGGATCTCGTGACCGGGGCGGTCCGCCGCGTCAGGAGTTCCTACCTGATCGGTGCCGATGGCGCGCGCAGCCTGGTCCGCGACGCGATCGGCGCGGTGATGACCGGCGACCGGGCCTATTCGCGCAACTACAACATCATCTTCCGCGCGCCCGACCTCGCCCGCCGCCACGCGCATGGCGAGGCGATCATGTACTGGATGGTCAATGAGGAATTGCCCTCGCTGCTCGGCCCGATGGACGGCGAGGGCTTGTGGTTCTTCATGGTCACCAAGCTCGCCAACGATGTCGATCCGGCGAGCGTCGACCCGGTCGCGCTGATCAGGCAAGGCACGGGCCTCCATGACCTCGCAATCGAGATCGTCGGCAAGGATCCCTGGGTGGCGCACAAGCTCGTCGCCGATCGCTACGACAAGGGCCGCGTCTTCCTGGCGGGCGATGCCTGCCATCTGCATCCGCCCTTCGGCGGCTTCGGGATGAATATGGGCATCGGCGATGCCGTTGATCTCGGCTGGAAGCTCGCGGCCACGCTCCAGGGCTGGGGCGGGCCGGAACTGCTGGCGAGCTACGAGGCCGAGCGGCGCAAGGTGCATGAGCGCACCATCGCGGAAGCGGTGATCAATTACGGCGTGCTCAGCAACCAGCTCGTCCGGCCGGGGCTGGAGGATCCGGGGCCACTCGGCGAGGCGACGCGCCGCGAGGTCGGCGAGATCATCGAGGCGACCAAGCTGCGCGAATTCCGGACGCTCGGCATCGTGCTGGGCTCGCGCTACGAGGATTCGCCGATCATCGTTTCCGATGGCAGCGAGCCGCCACCGGAGCATTTCATGCTCTATGTGCCCTCGGCCCATCCCGGCTGCCTTGCCCCGCATCTCTGGCTGGCCGACGACTCGTCGCTCTATGACCATTTCGGAGATGGGTTCACGCTGCTGGTCACGGCGGGCGAGGCCGGGCAGGCGGCGGATTTCTCTGCCAGGGCCGCGGCTCTGGACATCCCGCTGACGGTTCTCGCTCCGGCCGACCGGCGTCTGCCGGCGCGTTATGGCGCGCGTTTCGCCCTGATCCGGCCCGACCAGCACGTCGCCTGGCGCGGCGACGCCCTGCCGGCCGATGCGGCGGGGCTGCTCGCCCATGTCACCGGCACCATCGAAAAGGGAGCCGTCACGCCGGTATCCGCGACGGCAGCCTGAAGACCCAACGATAAAACAACCGGGGAGGAAACGATGATACGAGGAGTGGTGGGCGCCCTGCTGGGTGCGCTGTTCAGCCTGTCCTTGTCGGTGGCGGCATTCGCGCAAACCATCGAGCTCAAGGTCTCGCATTACCTGCCGCCGAACCATCAGCTTCACAAGAAACTGGAGGAATGGGGCGAGGAACTCGCCAAGCGCTCGAACGGTCGGCTCAAGCTGACCATCTTCCCGGCGGCGCAGATGGGGCCGATGCCGCGGCAATACGACCTCGCCCGCACCGGCGTCGCCGATATCGCCTTCTTCCTGCATGGCGCGCTGCCTGGCCGCTTCCCGCTGACCGAGATCACCCAGCTCCCTTATGTCTTCAATCGGGGTGAGGGCGCTGCCTCGAAGGCGATCAGCACGGCAGAGGCATCCGCGATCGTGACGGGGATGGCCGACGATCTCGCCGCCGAGCACGAGGGCACCAAGCTGCTCTATTTCATCGCGACGCCGACAGTGAGCCTGTTCTTCAACAAGGGCGCGGTGCGCGATCCCGCAGGCGTGCGCGGCCTGCGCATCCGGCACAACGGGCCGATCGCCTCGGCGATCATCGAGGCCTGGGGCGGTAGCCCCGCCGCCGTCGCGCCGGCCGAACTCTCGGACGCGCTCGCCAAGGGCACGATCGCGGGGATGCTGTTCAACTACGAGGCCGCCAAATCCTTCCAGATGGCCGAGAGCATCAAGTCGGTGACGCCGGTCAAGGCTTCCGCCGGCACTTTCGCGCTGGTCATGAACGCCGAACGCTACAAATCGCTGCCGGAGGACCTGCGCAAGCTCATCGACGAGACCACCGGCCCGGAAGCCGCCCGCAAGATCGGCGCGCTCTATGACGCGGCGGAGGATGAGGGCGAGGCTTATTTGCGTGCGGCCAAGGTCGATATCCTCGACCTGACGCCGGCCGAGCGCGCCGCCTTCGAGGAGAAGACCAAGCCGCTGGCCGCGACCTTCCTGGCCAAGGCCGAAGCGAAGAACCCGAAGGCGCGCGGCTTCTACGAGCGGCTGCGCGCCGCCGTGGGGAGGGCGCAGTGAACGGTCGCGCGGGTTCGCGGCTCGATCCCGCCCGCCTTCTCACCCTTTGCGGCGCGATAGCCCTCGCCGTGATGCTGTTCTGGACGATGTTCGACATCGGCGGGCGCCTCGCCTTCAACCGGCCGATCCACGGCACGCTCGATCTCGTCGAGGTCACGCTGGTGCTCGTCGCCTTTCTCGCGCTGCCGGAGTGCTTCCGGCGCGACGAACTGATCAAGGTCGATCTCTTCGACACGATGGTGAGCCCGCGCACGCTCGGGCGCATGACCCTGATCGGGGAGATCGCGACCTTGGCCTTCCTCGGCCTGCTGGCTGCCACGCTGTGGCAGCCGCTCGCGGATGCCTATCGTTTCGGCGATCAGAAGCCCGATCTGCCGGTTCCGATCTGGACCTTGCTGCTGACGATCGAGTTGGCCCTCGTCGTGTCCATGCTCGTCGTCCTGCGCCGGATCGGGGCGCAGATCAGGGCCGCCCTGCAGCCGCCGGGCGCCGAGACGCAGGCCCCAACCCTCCACCGCCACGAGGAGGCTACCCCATGAGCGCGACCTCGATCGGCCTGATCGGCATGGCGACGCTCGTCGGCATGATCCTCGCCCGCATCCCCGTCGCGGTCGCGCTCGGCCTCGTCGGCTTCGTCGGCTATGCCGCGATCGACGGTTTCGCCAAGGCGCGGCTCGTCTTCGGCGCGGTGCCGCTCGAACTCTCCTCGGCCTATGCGCTCTCGGTGCTGCCGCTGTTCACGCTGATGGGCGCGCTCGCGACCATGGCCGGGCTTTCGGGCGATCTCTTCCGCGCCAGCAATGCCGTCTTCGCCGGCATGCGCGGTTCGCTCGCCATGGCGGCGGTCGGTGCCTCGGCGGCGTTCGGCGCGGTCTGCGGCTCTTCGCTGGCGACGGCGGCGACGATGAGCCGGATCTCGATCCCGCAGATGCTGAAAGCGGGCTATTCGCCTGCGCTCGCCGCGGGCGTGGTCGCCGCCGGCGGGACGCTCGGCATCCTGATCCCGCCATCGCTGATCCTGATGATCTACGGCATCATCGCGCAGCTCTCGATCATCAAGCTGTTCGCCGCAGCGCTCATTCCCGGCCTCGTTCTGACCGCGCTGTACCTCGCCACCGTCGCGATCTGGGTCAGGCTCAGGCCCGAGGCGGCACCGCGCCTGCCGACGGACGGGCGGGCCCAGTCCTTACGCCTGGTTCTCTCGATCTGGGACGTCGTGCTGCTGTTCGCGGTCACCTTCGGCGGCATCTATCTGGGCTGGTTCAGCCCGACCGAGGCCGCCGCCGTCGGCGCTTTCGGTGCGCTCCTGCTCGGGCTGCTGCGGCGTGGCTTCAAGCCCGGCGATGTCGGCACGGCCTTCACAGAGACGACGCGGATCACCGCCAATCTCGTCCTGATCGTGCTGGGCTCGACGATCTTTTCCTACTTCGTCGTCCAGACCGGCATGGCCCAATCCGTGGTCCGGGGCATCAATGCCCTCGGCCTGCCGCCGCTGGCGGTCATGCTGCTGCTCGTCGCCTTCTACGTCTTCCTCGGCTGCTTCCTCGAAGGGATCGGCATGGTGCTGGTGACGGTGCCGGTGCTGCTGCCGCTCGTGCTGTCGACGGGCTACGATCCGATCTGGTTCGGCGTCCTGCTGGTCATCGTCGTCGAAATCGGGCTCATCCACCCGCCGGTCGGGATGAACCTCTTCGTCATCCGCACGCAGGCGCCGGAGATCGGCCTGGGCGCGATGTATCGCGGGGTCCTGCCGTTCCTGGTCGCGCCTTTCGTGCTGATCGCGCTGCTGCTCGCCTGGCCCGAGCTTGCGCTCTGGCTGCCGCGCCATCTCGGGGGGCTGTGACGTTCGCGCCTCAGCGCAGACGGCTTGTCAGCATCGCGCGGGGCGTCGAGGTCAACCGCCTCCCGCCCTCGGCCTCGACGACGACGGTCTCGCTGAAGCCCAGGCCGGCGGCGGAGACATACATGTGGAAGACCATGCCCTCCTCCAGCCGCCAGCGGGCATTGGGCAGGAAGACGCGCGAAAAGTCGCTGGTCCGGGGCGTGCGGCCGTAGAGGCCCAGCGTGTAACCGGTGACGTTGTCATAGGCCGGGCGCAGGCCCTCGGCGAGCACGGCCTCGCGCAGGACCGCATCGACCTCGCAGGCGAGGGTGCCGGGCCGCATCGCCGCGAACTGCCTGTCCTGCAAGGCGACGAGGCGCTCGGCGAGGGGCGAGAGCCCGCGCCGGTCGGCACCGATCAGCACCGGCCGCATCAGCCTCGCGCCGTAATTGCGGCGCTTCGGGATCAATTCGACATGCAGGATATCGCCATCCGCCAGCGGATCGGCGGTCATGACGCCGTGCAGGAATTCATGATCGCCGACGCCCGGCAGGATCGGCCCCGTCTCGCCGGTATCGGCGCCGTTCTCCAGAAAGGAGGCCGCTGCGATCGCCGCCGCCGCGCGTGGCGAAAGCCCGGGTCGGGCCTGCGCGGCGATGGCGGCCATCGCCTTGTCGGCAATGCCGGCGGCTTCCGCGATCAGGGCGATCTCGGCCGGCGACTTCACCGCTCGGAGCAGGTCGCTCGCCCGCGGCAGATCGATGAAGCGCACATCCGGCAACAGCGCCGCGAAGCGGTCCCGCGCCGCGGCCGTGAAACCATAGGAGGCGTGGTCGGCGCCGATGCGGGCCTTCGCGAAGCCGCGACGGCGGAGCTCCTCGACCATCACGGCCTGCGGCTCGGCCGTGTCCGGAAAGCCGACGACATCGGAAAACCAGCAGGCGTCGCGGCAAGGGCCGGCATCGAGCTCGCGCAGCACGAACCAGGGCTCGCCCTGGCGGGGCAGGAAGGCGGCGCGATACATCGTCTCCGAGACGGTGTAGCCGGTCAGCCATGCCAGGAACTCGGCATGGTCGACCAGCAGAAGCTCCGCGCCGGCCTCCGCCATCGCCGCGCGGGCCTTGGCCACCCGCGCGACGAATTCCTCGCGCGGGAAGAGCGGGCTCACGCGACTTCGCAGATGTCGAGGATGGTCAGCATGTAGATGCGGACCATGTCGAGGAAATCACGGATCTCGACACGTTCGTCGGGCATGGTGTTGTAGCGCCCGCCCGGCCCGCAGACGATGCCCTCCATGCCGGCCTCGGCATAGAGATGGCCGGCATCGGTGCCGAAGAAGCCCGGCGGCTTGATCGCGCCCGTCGGCTGCTTCTCGCCGCGCACCGCCTCATAGGCCGCGTTGACGGTCCTGACGATGCGGGCGTCCTTGGCGACTTCGAAGGCCGGCATCGACTGATGCCCTTCCTTCTTCTCGATGCGGATCGACGTCTTCAGCCCCGGAAAGCGCTGTTCCAGCGCGGCAAGTTCGCGCTGCATGTCGCCGAGCGCACCTTCTTGCGTCTGGCCGGGCGCATAGCGGCCGGAGCCCTTGAGCTTGCAATAATCCGCCACCTGCGGCGCGCGCCACTCGTGCAGCTCCTTGCCGAGCGCGCCGTGGACGACACCGACATGGACGCGGTTGATCGATTCATGCTCGGGCGACGGTGCGCCGGAGAAGGTCATGGCGTTGAGGCGCGGGATCAGGTCGCAGGCGGCCATGATCGCGTCGACCGCCTGCTCGCGCTTGGAGAGGTGGCGGGTATTGCCCGTGAGCTCGATCACGAAAGAGAAGGCGCAGGCATGCATGGTCACGGCCTGCACGTCGGTCGGCTCGCTGTTGACGAAATAGTCGGCGCGGATGCCGTTGCGGATCGCCGCGACGGTGCCGACGCCGCCCTGCAATTCGCCGACGACATAGGTCAGGATCACGTCGCCCTTCAGCTTCACCCCGGCATCGAGCAGCGTCTTGACCGCGCAATAGGAGGCGGCATCGCCGGCCTTCATGTTGGAGACGCCGATGCCGTAGATGAACTCATCGTCGACGAGGCCGCCCCAGGGATCGACGGTCCAGCCCTCGGTCGCCGGGTTGGTGTCGAGATGGCCGTTGAACAGCAGGCTCTTGCCCCCGCCCGTGCCCTTCCAGCGGCCAATGGCATTGGCGCGGCGCCCCTCGTCGAAGGGCTGCTCTTCCGCCTCGATGCCCATCGCCTTCATCTGGCCGACGACGTGGCGGACCAGCGCCTTCTCGCCCTCGGTCTCCGAATAGCTCTTGTGCTTCGCCCAGTCCGAGAGGAGCGCGAGGCAGGCCTTCTCGTCGAGCGAATGGATCAGGTCGCGCGGATTCATGCGTGTGGCCTCTGATGTCAGGCGGCGGCCGTGGCCGGGGCGGGCACGGCTTCGAGCAGAGATTGGGTGTAGGGGTGGAGGGGCCCGGTCGAGAGCGTGGCGATATCGACGAGATCGACGAGGTCGCCGCGGTACATCACCGCGATCCGATGGGCGATCTGGCGCACCAGATTGAGGTCATGAGTGATGAAGAGATAGGCCGTGCCGAAGCGCTTCTGCAGGTCGACCAGCAATTCGACCACGGAGGCCTGCACGGAGACGTCGAGCGCCGAGGTGATCTCGTCGCAGATCACGAGCTTCGGCTTCGAGGCGAAGGCCCGTGCGATGGCGACGCGCTGCTTCTCGCCGCCGGAGAGCTGGTGCGGGTAACGCTCGGCGTAAGCTGCCGGCAACCGGACCTGCTCCAGCAATTCGCCGATCCTCGCGGCATCCCGCCTCGCCCCCAGCTCGCCATAGAGCGCGAGCGGCCGCGACAGGATCTCGCGGATGCGCTGGCGCGGATTGAGCGAGGAATCCGGGTGCTGGAAGATGATCTGGACGTCGCGGCGATAGCTCCGGTCCATGTCGGAGAGGCCGGTGATACGGCGGCCGGCGAAGCGGATCTCTCCCTCGAAACGGTTCAGGCCCGTCATCGCCTTGGCGAGCGTCGACTTGCCCGAGCCGGACTCCCCGACGATGCCGAGGATCTCGCCGGGCATCACCGACAGGCTGACCTCGCGATTGCCGGTAAACTGCGTATTCGCCCGGCCGAGCAGGCTGCCGAGGAAGGGCTTGCGGCCATAGAGCACGCTGACCTTCTCGACCTCGACCAGCGGCTTGCCGGCTTCAGGAGTCTGCGTTTCGACCAGCCGATGGTCCGGCCGCGGCACGGCGGCGAGCAGCTTTTTCGTATAGGCGTCCTGCGGCCGGGCGAAGACCTCACTGAGCGCGCCCTGCTCGACGATCCTGCCGCGATGGATCACCGCGACCTTGGTGGCGATCTGCGAGACCAGCGCGAGGTCGTGCGAGATGTAGAGCGAGGCGACGCCGGTCTCGGCCTGCAATTCCTTGAACAGGTCGAGGATCTGCCGGGCGGTGATGACGTCGAGCGCGGTCGTCGGCTCGTCGAAAATGATGCATTCCGGCTGGCAGGCGAAGGCGGTGGCGATAACGACGCGCTGCTTCTCGCCGCCGGAAGCTTCGTGCGGATAGCGCCGCATCATCTGCCGGGGCACCTTGAGGCCGACATGGGCGAGGCGCTCCTCGCCCTCGGCCCAGGCCTGCTTCCGCGTCAGACCGCGATGGCGCACCAGCACTTCAGCCAGTTGCTCGCCGAGCGGCAGTGTCGGGTTGAGCGAGGTGCTCGGGTCCTGGAAGACCATGCCGATGCGCTTGCCGCGGATCGCATCGATCTCGGTCTCGGACGCCTTGAGCAGGTCTTGGCCCGTCAGGGCGATGCTGCCCACCTCGCGCGCGCTCTGGGGCAGATAGCGCATGATCGCCCAGGCGAGCGAGGTCTTGCCGGAGCCGGATTCGCCGACGAGGCCGAGCACCTCGCCCTTGGCCACCGACAGGGATACGTCGTCGAGGGCGCGGGTGAAGCCGGCCGGCGTCGCGTAGTCGAGGCCGTAGCCGGCGATGTCGAGAATCGCACCCATCGCTCAGCTCCTCGGGTTCAGCGCGTCGCGCAGCCCGTCGCCGAGCAGGTTGAAGCCGATCGCGACCAGCGCGACGGCAAGGCTCGGCCACAAGATCATCCAGGCGCTCAGATGCATGAAGCGGCGCGCCTCCGAGACCATTAGCCCCCATTCGGAAGCCGGCGGCTGCGCCCCCAGCCCGAGGAAGGAGAGCGTCGCGAACAGCATCACCGCGAAGGCGACGCGGATGGTCATCTCGACGATGATCGGCGCCACCACATTCGGCAGCATCTCGCGCCCGACGATGAAGGCCGCGCTCTCGCCGCGCGCGATGGCGGCATTGACATAGTCCTGCTTGCGCACGGAAAGCGCGACCGAACGCGTCACCCGCGCCATGCCCGGCGCGAAGGCGAGCGCGATGGCGAGCAGCGCGTTGAGGCTGCTCTTGCCGAGCAGGTTCACGATCAGCAGCGCCAGCAGCAGGCTCGGGATCGACATGATCGCGTCGACGGTGCGCATGATCGCCTCGTCGCTGCGCCCGCCGAGAAAGGCCGAGACGGTGCCGATGACGGCGCCGACCAGCGTGCCCAGCGCCGTCGCCAGAATGGCCAGGACGACGGTGGCGCGGGCGCCGTGCAGCAGCCGGCTCAGGATGTCGCGGCCATATTGGTCGGTGCCGAGCCAGAACTGGGCGCTCGGCGGCTTGTAGCGCATCAGCGGTGCCATCTTCTCGGGGTCGTAAGGGGCGAACCACGGCCCGACGATCACGACGAGCAGGATCAGCCCGACGATGACGATGCCGAGCGCGCCCTGCGGCGAGCGCAGCATGCGCTTGAGGATCTCAATCATACTGGATCCTCCGGTCGAGCCAGGCGTAAGCGATGTCGGCGAGGAAATTGGCGACGGCATAGGTCGTCGCCATGATCAGCGCGCCGGCCTGGATCGAGGGCAGATCGCGCGCCTGGATCGCCACGATGAGCTGGCGCCCGATCCCCGGCAGGGCGAAGATCTCCTCGACCACGATGACGCCGCCGAGCAGGTAGCCGACATCGAGCGCGACGATGGTGATCGTCGGCAGCAGCGCGTTGCGCAAAGCATGCTTGAAAAGCACCTGCCGCTTCGAGAGGCCCTTCAGCCGGGCGGCGCGGATGTAGTCGGAATGCAGGACGTCGACGAGCTCGGAGCGCACCATGCGCGAGACATGGGCGATCAGGATCATCGACACCGTCAGCACCGGCAGGACGAGATGCTTAAGCCCGCGCAGCGGGTCTTCGGTTAGCGGCACATAGCCGGTCGCTGGCAGCCATTGCAGCCAATCGGCCAGCACCAGAACGACCAGCGTCGCCGTGACGAATTCCGGCAAGGAGACGCCGATATAGGAGAGGAAGCTGACGCCGAGATCGGCCGCGCGGCCGCGGCGCACCGCCGCGACGATGCCGAGCGGGATCGCGACCGCCAGCATCAGCCCGATCGAGAACAGGGCGAGCAGCAGCGAGCGGCCGAGCGCCTCGATCATCGCCGGTGCGACCGGCTGGCCGGTGCGCATCGAGACGCCGAAATCGCCGCGCACGACCCCGCCGAGCCAGTGCAGGTACTGCATCCAGATGGGGTCGTTCAGCCCCATCTTGAGACGCAGCGCCGCCAGCGCGTCCGGCGTCGCATTCTCGCCCAGCATCATGACGGCGGCATCGGCCGGCAGGATCTGGGTGATCGCGAAGACGATCAGCGACACGACGAGAAGCGTGTAGCCGATCAGCAGGATCCGCTTGAGGATATAGGCCGGCGACACGTCCGCTGCCCGTTTCCGCTCAGCCGCGCTTCGGCGCGTTGGCGCCGAGCGAGACGAAATCGAGCCGGTAGACCGAGCCGCGCGGGTGGAGCTCATAGCCCTCCACCCAATCGCGCTGCCCCGCCAGCAGATCGAAGAAGGCCGGAATGATCGAGGGCACCTCCTCATACATCAGCTTCTGCGCCTCGGCGTAGAGCGTGCGGCGCTTGGCGTCGTCGATCGTGGTGCGGGCCTCGGAGACCAGCTTGTCGAAAGCGGCGTTGTTCCAGCGCGTCTCGTTCCAGGCGGCGTTGGAGGTGTAGAGCAGCGAGAAGATGGCGTCGGCCGTCGCCTGCATGTTGTAGAAGCCGACATAGAACGAGCCCTTCTTCCAGACCTGGTCGAGATAGGTCGCGTGCGGCATGGTCTCGACCTTGATGTCGAAGCCGGCGGGCTTGGCCATCTCGCGCAGCGCGACGGCAAGCTGCGTGCGCTGGCCCGGCCGGTCGGAGGCGATCAGCGTCGCTTCGAGCCCCTTGGGGTAGCCGGCTTCGGCGAGCAGTGCCTTGGCCCTGGCGATATCAGCCTTCTTGGCCGGCAAATCGGCATAGAAGCGGTAGGCGGGGTTGAGCGGCGTGTCGTTGCCGGGCGAGCCGAAGCCTTCCGTCACGAAGTCGACCATCGCGGCGCGGTCGACGGTGAGCGCCAGGGCCTGGCGCACGCGGACATCGTTGAAGGGCTTCTGGTCGCAGCCGAAATTGACGTTGCAGAACTGGCCGGAGGCCAGGCGCAGCGCTTTGACGCCGGAGGCCTTCTGCAGCCGGCCGAACTCGGTCGGCGGCGTGGTGCCGAGCAGGTCGGTGTCGCCGGAGATCAGAGCGGAAGCCTCGGCGCTGACATCCGGGAAGACCAGGACCTCGATCTTGTCGAGATAGGGGCGGGCCTTGTCGTAATAGGCGTCGTTGCGGGTGACGACGACCTGTCGCTCCGGCTCGAAGGAGACGAGCTTGAACGGGCCGGTGCCGATCGCCTGGCGGTCGAGCTTTTCAAGGCCGCCCTTGATGACGGCGGCGGGAACGATCTTGGCGTTGAGATAGGCCAGCGTCACCGGCAGGTCGGCGAAGGGCGCCGAGAGCGTGAAGACGACCGTCGTCTCGTCCTTGGCGGCGACTTTCGCGACAGGCCCGATATTCTGGCGGGCGGGCGAAGCCGTCTTCGGGTCGAGGATCGCCTCGAAGGTTGCGACCACATCGGCGGCCGTGCAAGGCGAGCCGTCATGGAAGGTCAGGCCCTTGCGGAGCACGAAGGTCCATTCGGTGAGATCGGCCGAATTCGTCCAGGACTCCGCGAGGTCGGGCTCCGCGCTCATATCGACCTTCAGCCGCGTCAGGCTCGAATAGAGCAATTCGGCGACGAGATATTCCGGGTTCACGCGGGTCACGAGCGGGTTCAGCTTGGAGACCGCCTGGTCGACGCTGACGCGCAGCGTGCCGCCGCGGCGCGGCGTCTGCGCGAAGGCCGGGACGCCGGACAGGGCGAGGCCGCTCAGAGCGGCGGAAGCGGCGAGGAAATCGCGACGATGGATGCTCGGCATGGAACGCTCCTTCAGCTCAGGGACGGGCTCAGATCGGGATTGATGTCGGGCCGGAAATCGGCGGCGAGGTAATTCAACACGGCCTGCGCCAGCGAGACGATGTCGCCGCTGGTGGTGTGCTCGCCCGGCGCATGGATATTGCGGGAGGGCCGGCCGAGGCCGCCGAGCAGGACTTCCCTGTGCCCGGTGGCGCGCTGGACCCAACCGAAATCGGAGGCGCTGGCAGCGCCCCAGCGGCGGAACTCCTCCGGCGCATAGCCGAAGCCGGAGCCAACCGCCGCCTGCCAGCGCGGCCAGTGCGGCCCGCCCGGATCGTCCGTCGGGGCGAGATGGCCGACGAGGGCCGTCTCGACGGTCAGGCCCGGGACGGAGGCGATGGCGCGCCTGATGGTCTCCTCGATTTCGGCCAGGGCGGCCTCGAAGGATTCTTCCGGCGCGTAGCGGCGGTTCAGCGTCATCTCGACAAGGGCGGGAACCTGGCCGCCTGAGGTGCCGCCCTTGATCGTGGCGACGTTGAGCTGTCCCGTGAGCGGCGGCTTGCCGGGCGGCGGCGGCAGAGCCGATGCGCGCGAGGCGATCCGTGCCTTCAGAGCGGCGAGTGCATTGAGCAGGGGCAGCGCTCCGTCCATCGCGTTGTGCCCGAGCCCGCGGCGGTTACCCTCGCCCGCATGAACGGCCTCGCCATGGATTCGCACCAGCAGGTTGAACAGCCCGAAGCAGCCGGCCCAGATCCGCGCCTCGGCGCTGCCGTTGAAGTTGACGATGTGGCCTTCGAGCCGGCCCTGCTCGGCGAGGTAGCGGATGCCGGGGTACAGCCCGCCTTCCTCGTCGGTGCAAAGCAGCAGCATCGGGTCGTAGGCGAGCGGGACGCTGCAGGCTTCGGCCGCCCGCAGGGCCAGCAGCACCGCGGCGACGCAGCCCTTCATGTCGGCGGCGCCGAGGCCGATCAGGCACTCGCCCTCGCGCTCCATCCGCAACGGATCGGTCTTCCAGCCGGCCGCGGCCGGCACGGTGTCGACGTGGAAATAAAGGCCGCAGACCGGCCGCCCGCTGGCGCGGCGGGCGATCAGATTGGTGCGCGGGCCGGCGGCCGGGCCGTGCGGAACCTGCCACAGCGCTTCCGGCACGGTGACGCGCTCGGTCGCGAAGCCGAGCGGCGCGACGAGCTCTTCCATCAGCCCGGCGAAGTCGTCATAGCCCAGGCCGGGCGGGAAGGAGGTGTCGACCGCGATCATCCGGCCGAGGTCCGCGATGGCACCTTCGGCATGGGCCGAAATCCAGTCGCCGGCCTGGGCCAGCGCCGACGCATCCTGCCGCGGGGAGGTGGTCCCTGACATGCCTCAGCTCCGCCACGCCGCGCTTGTCCAGCGCTGGCACGATCTGCGATGGAACCACTGAAACGCCGCAGTTGGCTGCGCCATTTGCGGATCCTCTTCTTTCATATAAACTATATAGAAATAGGACCGAACGGCATGCCTTCTGTCAATGCCAAAAAACCGACGCGTGCTGCCGCCGGAACAGGCAACGGCGCCGATGGGCCGCCGATCCTGCCCAATTTCGGTGCCGGCGAGGCCGCTCCGCTCTATGAGCGCGTCAAGAGGCACATGTCGGAGGCCATCCTCGTCGGCGAGTGGCCGCCCGGTATGGTGCTGCCCAACGAGACCGCATTGGCCCAGGGTTTCGGCATCGCTGTCGGCACGGTCCGCCGGGCGATGAGCGATCTCGTGGCGGAGGGCCTGCTCACGCGCCGCCGCAAGACCGGAACGGTCGTGACCGGGCGCACGCCGCATCACAGCCTGCGCTTCTTCTTCCAGTATTTCCGCCTGCACCGCGCCGATGGCAGCCTCGTGCGCTCGACGAGCCAGTTCCTGAGCATCGAGGCGCAGCCGGCGACGGAGGCGCAGGCCGAGGCACTGCGGATCAGGACCGGCGGCGTGCTCAAGATCCATCGCATCCGTCAGGTCGATGGCCGCCCCGTGATGCATGACAAGCTGGTGATGGCGGAGGAAAGGCTGCCCGGCTTGCCGCGCGATCCTGCCGAGCTGCCGCCGCTGCTCTATCTCCATCTGGTGGAGCGCTACGGCATCCGGATTTCCGCCGTGCGCGAGCAGATCACGGCCGATCTCGCCAGCGACGAGGATATCGCGCTGCTCCAGCTCGGCGGCAGAGAGGCGATCCTGACCATCGACGAGGTCGCCTACGACCAGGCGGGCGTGCCCACCATCCTCGGCTGGCATCGCGCCACGACGGCTGCCCATATCTATGTCAATGAGGTGCGATAGGCGCGCGGTTCTGGCCCATCTGGAACGGGCGTGCAGCGCGGACTTTGACACCAACCCAATTTGTCCGGTTTGCTGATCGGCCGGCGAGCACCGGCATCGCTTTCGGATCAAGACGATTTCGCGTGACCTCGTGCCGCCGCAGCCTGTGAACACCAGCCCATGAAGATCCGGCAGATCGAGATATTCCGCTCCGTGATGGCGGGCGGGTCGACCATCGCCGCCGCCGCGACGCTCGGCCTGTCGCAATCGGCGGTCAGCCGCCAGCTCGCGCAGCTCGAGGAGGAGCTGGGCTTCGAGCTTTTCGAGCGCAGCAAGGGGCGCCTGCTTCCCCGGCCGGAGGCCTTCGCCCTGATGGACGAGGTCGGCGAATTGACCTCTCTCGTCGCGCGATTGAAGCGCTATACCGAGGATCTGCGGGCGGGCACCGTCGGCCAGCGCTTCCTCAAGGTGGCGGTGCCGCATTCCTTCATCGCGACGCTGATGCCGGAGGTGATCGAGACCTATCTGTCGCAGCGTCGCGACGCCTCGATCGAGCTGATCGGCGGCCATTACGACGCCATCGAGCAGATGATCCTGGCGCGCGTCGCCGATATCGGCTTCGTCGGCCTGCCGCCGCGCGACAAGGGCTTCGATGCCCGCGAGATCGTGCGCTCCGAATCCGTCTGCATCATGCCGGCAGGCCATCCGCTGGCCGCCAGGGCGAGCCTGACGCCGCGCGACCTGTCCGGGCACGGCATCATCATGCTCGGCCGCCAGCGGCCGGCGCGTCTCGCCTTCGAGCGGCAATTGCGGCGCGCGGGCGTCTTTCCGATCGTGCGTATCGAGGTCCATTCGGTCGAGGCCACCTGCGGGCTGGTCGCGCGCGGGCTCGGAGTCGCCGTGGTGCCCGAGCTCATCGCCGGGCTCTATCGGCATCTGCCGATCGAGCAGCGTCCCTTCAGCCCGTGCATCCACGGCGCCTACGGCATCGTCACCCTCAAGGGCGCGCCGATGTCGCGCTCTGCCGAGGCCTTCATCGAGATCCTGAAGAGCCGGCTGGAGGCGGAGGCGACGGCATAGCCCGATGCGCTTTGCGCATACGGTTGCGCGCGTTTCCGGCGCCGCCCATGGTCGCCGGGACACGTGAACGGCGATCACGCCGCCGTGCCGGACGCCGGGAGCCTTCGATGACCGTCTTCGTCATCCGACGATTGATGCAGAGCATTCTGGTGCTGGCCGCGACGGCCGTCATCGTCTTCATCGGCGTCTACGCCATCGGCGACCCGGCGGAGATGCTGATCGCGCCCGACGCGACCGCGGCCGAGCGGGCGCAGGTCGAGGCCTCGCTCGGCCTCGACAAGCCGCTCCCCGTCCAGTTCCTCGCCTTCCTGGGCAATGCGCTGCACGGCGACCTAGGCCGCTCCTTCGTGTTCAACCAGCCCTCGATCTCGCTGATCCTGGAACGCCTACCGGCGACGCTGGAGCTCGCTCTGGTCGCGATCCTGATCGCGCTGGTGCTCGGCATTCCGCTCGGCCTGATCGCTGGCCTGAAGCCGCGCTCCGTCACCGACGAGACGATCATGACCGGGTCGATCCTCGGCTTCAGCCTGCCGAATTTCTGGCAGGGCATGATGCTGGTGATGATCTTCTCGGTCTGGCTGGGCTGGCTGCCCTCGAGCGGGCGCGGCCCGACCGGGCACATCTTCGGCATCGAGACCAGTTTCGCCTCCTGGGAAGGCATCCGCCACCTCATCCTGCCGGCGATCAATCTCGCTCTGTTCAAGCTGGCGCTCGTCATCCGTCTGACGCGGACCGGCGTGCGCGAGACCATGCCGCTCGATTTCGTGAAATTCGCCCGGGCCAAGGGCCTCACCGAGCGCCGGGTCGTGCTGGTGCATGTGCTGAAGACGATCATGATCCCGCTCGTCACGGTGATCGGCATGGAGATCGGTTCGCTGATTGCCTTCGGCGTCGTCACCGAGACGATCTTCGCCTGGCCCGGCATCGGCAAGCTGCTGATCGACTCGATCATGCGGCTCGACCGCCCGGTGGTGGTCGCCTATCTGCTCGTCGTCGTCAGCCTCTTCATCCTGCTGAACTTTGCGGTCGACGTGCTCTATTCCATCCTCGATCCGCGCATCCGGCTGGGGCGGAACTGATGGCTCTCGCGAAACCTGCCCTGTTCGCGGCGCTGCGCCCCGACGCCGACAGCCTGCTTGCCCGCTCGCTGGCGGGCATCCTGAAGAGCCCGAAGGCGACGATCGCCGCCTGCGTCTGCATCGCGCTCATCCTGGCCGCCCTCTTCGGCCCGGCCCTTGCGCCACAGGACCCCTACGATTTGTCGACGCTCGACATCCTGGATTCCAAGCTGCCTCCCGGCTCGGAGAGCATGACCGGTTCCGCCTACTGGTTCGGCACCGACGTGCAGGGGCGCGACATGCTCTCGGCGATGATCTACGGCCTGCGGACCTCGCTTCTCGTCGGTGTCCTCGCCGGTCTCGTGGCGCTGCTTGTCGGCACCGTGCTCGGCCTCTCGGCCGCCTATTTCGGCGGGCGGATCGACAGCCTGATCATGCGGTTGGTCGATTTGATGCTGGGCTTTCCGACGCTGCTCGTCGCGCTGATGCTGCTCGCCATTCTCGGGCAGGGGGTCGGCAAGGTGATCTTCGCCCTCGTGCTGGTGCAATGGGCGATGTTCGCGCGCGCCGTTCGCGCTGCGGCGCTGGTCGAGAAGGGCAAGGACTATATCGAGGCGGCGCGCATGCTGGGCCTGTCGCGGCCGCGCATGCTCTTCGGCCACCTCCTGCCGAACTGCCTCTCGCCGCTGATCGTCATCGGCACGCTCCAGGTCGCGAATGCGATCTCGGCCGAGGCGACTTTGTCCTTCCTCGGCATCGGCCTGCCGATCACGCAGCCCTCTCTCGGGCTGCTGATCGCCAATGGCTATCAGGTGCTGCTCTCCGGCCAGTACTGGATCAGCGTCTATCCCGGGCTTTTGCTGCTCATCCTCGTCTTCAGCATCAACATCGTCGGCGACCGCCTGCGCGAAGTGCTGAACCCCCGTCTGGCGGAGCGCTGAGCCATGACCCCGGTGCTCGTCGTCGACAATCTCGAAACCCGGTTCGGCAGTGGCGCCGGCCTGGTCCGCGCCGTGGACGGCGTCTCCTTCAGCATCGACCGTGGCGAGATCCTCGGCCTCGTCGGGGAATCCGGCTCGGGCAAGTCGATCACCGGCTTCTCGATCCTCGGCCTGATCGAGCCGCCCGGCCGGGTCGCGGGCGGGCGCATCCTGTTCCAGGGCGAGGATCTGGTCGGGTTGCCGAGCGAGCGCCTGCGGCGCCTGCGCGGCAAGAAGATCGCGATGATCTTCCAGGACCCGATGATGACGCTCAATCCCGTGCTCTCCATCGAGACGCAGATGGTCGAGGCGGTGCTCGCCCATGACGCGGTCCCCTGGAAGGAAGCGCGCGAGCGGGCCCGCGACACGCTCGGCCTCGTCGGCATTCCCTCTCCGGAGGAGCGGCTGAAGGCCTATCCGCACCAGTTCTCCGGCGGCATGCGCCAGCGCGTCGCCATCGCCATCGCGCTGCTCCACCGGCCCGACCTCATTATCGCCGACGAGCCGACGACGGCGCTCGACGTCACCATCCAGAGCCAGATCCTGTTCGAGGTGCGCCGGCTGGCGACGGAATTCGGCATGGCGCTGATCTGGATCAGCCATGATCTTGGCGTTGTCGCCAGTCTCGCCGACCGTATCGCGGTGATGTATGCCGGCCGCATCGTCGAAACCGGCTATACCGACGACGTGCTCGACCGGCCGGCTCATCCCTATACGCGCGGCCTGATGGATGCTTTGCCTGCCAACGCGGCGCGGGGCGAGAAGCTGCGCCCGATCCCCGGCCTGTCTCCCTCTCCGCTGGCACGGCCGGGCGGATGCGCCTTCCGCACCCGCTGCTTCGCCGCGACGGAGATCTGCCAGCAGGAACCCGTGTTGCAAGGCGGCGATCACAGCTTCCGCTGCCACCATCCGCTGCCGGCCGGAGTTGCGGCATGAGCGAGGTGCTGATCGAAGGGCGCGGTCTGGTTCGGCGCTTCTCCCGTGGCCTGGATGCGGCGGAGAAGCTCGCCAGGGCTCTCGGTGCCAACGTCTCCGAGGAGGTCGTCCATGCCGTGGAGGGCGTCGACATCGCCATCCGGCAAGGCGAGGTGCTCGGTCTCGTCGGCGAGTCCGGCTGCGGCAAGTCCACGCTCGGCCGGTTGCTGGCAGGGCTCCTGCCACTCACCGAGGGCAGCCTGCTCTGGCAGGGCAGGGACGTCGCCTCGCTGTCGCGCAGCGAGGCTCTGGAGATGCGCCTGGCCGTCCAGGTCATCTTCCAGGACCCGATGTCATCGCTCAATCCGCGCAAGCGTGTCATCGATCTCGTCGGCGAGGCGCCGCGCGTCCACGGCCTGATCCGGCACGGCGAGGTCGACGACTATGTCGCCGAACTGCTTGAGAAGGTCGGCCTCGACCCTTCCTACCGCAAGCGCTACCCGCATCAGTTCTCCGGCGGCCAGCGCCAGCGCATCGGCATCGCCCGGGCGCTCGCGGTGAAGCCGCGGATGATCGTCTGCGACGAATCGGTCTCCGCCCTTGACGTCTCGATCCAGGCGCAGGTCATCAACCTGTTCATGGATCTGCGCGCCGAGCTCGGCCTGACCTACCTCTTCATCAGCCATGATCTCAGCGTGGTGAAGCACGTCAGCGATCGGGTTGCGATCATGTATCTCGGCCGCGTGGTCGAGACCGCGCCGGCCGAG
Organism: Allobosea sp. RCC_152_1; assembly: GCF_041360765.1. Classification (NCBI taxonomy): domain Bacteria; kingdom Pseudomonadati; phylum Pseudomonadota; class Alphaproteobacteria; order Hyphomicrobiales; family Alloboseaceae; genus Allobosea; species Allobosea sp. RCC_152_1. The sequence goes on along the minus strand of NZ_JBFUPU010000003.1, from coordinate 397,423 downwards.
GCGTTCTTCGCCGCGCCGAACCACCCCTATGCGACGGCGCTGCTGCGCGAACTGCCCTCGGTCAAGGAGCGGCGCCGCAGCTTCACCCCGATCCGGGGCGAGATTCCCTCGCCGCTGTATCCGCCGCCCGGCTGCACCTTCCACCCCCGCTGCCCGCGCGTCTTCGCGCCTTGCGCGCAGGCCCGGCCGCTCCTGAAGCCGGTCGCCGAACGGCATCTCAGCGCCTGCCATCTCAACGACGCCCCGGCCGTGCCGCTGCCGGCCGGTGGCGCCTGAAGAGGAGAGTTCGATGACCCGCAAGCACCGCCTCGCCGCGCTCCTCCCGCTGCTGGCAAGCCTCGCCTCGCCGGGATCGGCGTGGGCCACCGACCTCGTCATCGGCACGGCGAGCGAACCCTCGGCGATGGACCCGCTGTTTTCCCGCACCGGGCCCAACCAGAACATCGCGATGCAGATCTTCGACCGGCTCGTCGAGACGGATGCGCATCTGGGCATGCATCCCAGCCTCGCCGAGAGCTGGGCGGCGCTTGATCCGACGACCTGGCGGGTCAGCCTGCGCAAGGACGCCCGCTTCCAGGACGGCAAGCCGGTCACGGCCGACGATGTCGTGTTCTCGCTGGAGCGCGCCCGGAATGTCCCCAACAGCCCGGCGCCCTTCTCCAACAACGTCTCCGGCGTGGCTTCGGTCAAGGCGCTCGATGCGACGACGCTGGAGGTGAAGACCGATGTCCCGACGCCCGACCTGATGGAGAGGATCGGCTTCGTCTACATCCTCGAAAGGGCCGCCGCCGAGGGCAAGAGCCTGCAGGACTACAACAAGGGTGAGGGGCTGGTCGGCTCCGGCCCCTACAGGTTCAAGGAATGGGTGCCGGGGGACCGCGTGGTCCTCACGCGCAATGACGGCTATTGGGGACAAAAACCCGCCTTCGAGACGGTCACGATCCGGTTCATCGCCAATGACGCCGCCCGCGTCGCGGCCTTGCGCTCAGGCGCGGTCGACCTGATCGACGGCGTCCCGCCCGCCGATCTGCCCGTGCTGGAGAAGACGGCGGGGCTCAAGGTCCATGCGATCCCCTCGGCCCGGCTGATCTATCTGGCCCTCGACACGGCGCGCGAGGAAAGCCCCTTCGTCACCGACAAGGAGGGCAAGCCGCTGAAGCCGAACCCGCTTCGCGATCTGCGGGTGCGGCAGGCTCTTGCCAAGCTGATCAACGTGCCGGCGATCGTCGAGCGGCTGCTCAACGGGGCGGGAGTCCCGGCCGGCCAGCTTGTGCCGGGCGGCGTGGCAGGCTTCGATCCCGCGCTCCAGCCCGTCGCCTACGACCTCGCCGGGGCTAAGGCGCTGCTGCAGCAGGCCGGGCTGAAGGACGGTTTCGGCATCACCATCCATTCCTCGAACGACCGCTTCGCCGGGGACAAGGACATCGCCCAGGCGATCGGCCAGATGTTCGCGCGCGGCGGCATCAAGGTGAACGGCGTCGTGGCGCAGCCCTACAATGTCTATGCCGGCGCCGCGAGCCGCCAAAGCTTCTCCGCCTTCATCTTCTCCTTCGGCACGACGACGCCGACCGCCGGCCCCGGCCTGCGCAACCTGTTCATGACCGCCGACCCCAAGGCCGGAACCGGTGGCTTCAACCGCGCGCGCTATTCCAATCCGGGCTTCGACAAGGCGCTGGCGGAAGCGCTGACGCAGTTCGACGAGGGCAAGCGGATCGCCTCGATCCAGGCCGCGACGAAGATGGTCTTCGCCGAGCTGCCGGTGGTCCCGCTCTACTGGCAGAAGATCGCCTGGGCCTCGAAGGCCAACATCACCTATGAGCCAAACATGGCCGAGGACACCTCGGCGGCGCGCGCGGGACTGGCGAAATGAGCACCCTGTCGATGAAGGGCGGTGCTTCGGCCGCTTCCGAACGCTCGCCTGCGGCGGAAGCTGCCGGCGATGTCGTGACGCTGAAGGACGTGATGGTGACGATGCGGGACGGCGTCCGGCTCGCCACCGACATCCATCTTCCGGCGCGGGACGGCCGCGCTCTCCCGGGTCCTTTTCCCGTCGTGATGGAGCGCACGCCCTATGGCAAGGCCGAGCGCTCGCGCGCCGAGATCGGCCGCGGCGAGGCCAGCCCGATGGCGCGCTCCGACGTGGCCGCCCATTTCGTCCGGGCCGGCTATGCGGTGGTCTATCAGGATTGTCGCGGCCGCTACGGCTCGGAGGGCGAGTTCGTCAAATACATCTCCGATGCCGAGGATGGCTACGACACCTGCGCCTGGCTCGTCGCGCAACCCTGGTGCAACGGCAAGATCGGCACGATGGGCCTGTCCTATGCCGCTCATACCCAGGCGGCGCTGGCCTCGCTGACGCCGCCCGGCCTTACCTGCATGATCCTCGATTCCGGCGGCTTCTCGAACGCCTTCCTCTGCGGCATCCGGCAGGGTGGTGCCTTCGAGCTCAAGCAGGCGACCTGGGCCTATAACCGGGCGCAGGAAAGCCCGGACGCGCTCGCCGACCCCGTCGTCGCCGCCGGCCTCGCGGCCGAGGACCTGCATGCCTGGTTCCGCGTGATGCCATGGAGCGAGGGGCGCTCGCCGGTGCGCTGGGTGCCCGAATACGAGACCTATCTGCTCGACCAGTGGCGCGCCGGGACCTTCGGCCCCGAATGGAAGCGGCCGGGGCTGTGGCTTGAAGGCTTCTACGACGCGGTTCCCGACATCCCGATCATGCTGATGTCGAGCTGGTACGACGTCTATGTGAAGACCACTTTCGACAATTTCGCCGGCTTGAGCGCAGCGGGCCGCCGCCACGTCAACGTCATCATGGGCCCCGGCCTGCACGGGAACCGCCAATCCACCTTTGCCGGCGACGTATCCTTCGGCGAGGCCGCGCCCTTCGACGGCAATGTCGGCACGAGCTGGCTCGATTTCCGCCGGCGCTGGTTCGATCGCTGGCTCAGGGACGAACCCAACGGCCTCGAGGCCGATCCCACCTTGCGCCTGTTCCTGATGGGCGGCGGCTCCGGCGAGAAGGACGCCGAGGGGCGGCTCGTGCAGGGCGGCCGCTGGATCGAGGCTTCGGCCTGGCCGCTGCTGGGCACGCAGCTGCAGGATTGGTATCTCCACGGCAATGGCGTGCTGTCGCAAGAGCAGCCGGCTCACGACGCCCCGCCCCTGAGCTATGATTTCGACCCGGCCGATCCGGTGCCGACCATCGGCGGCGCGCTGACGAGCGGCCAGCCGATCTTCGAGGGCGGCGGTTTCGACCAGCGCGAGGGGCCGCGCTTCTTCGGCTCGCGCGCTGCCGGCATGCCGCTGATCGCGCGCCGCGACGTGCTCGCTTTCGAGAGCTTGCCTCTGGAGCAGGACATGGCCGTGATCGGGCCTATCACGGTCGAGCTCTGGGTCGCCTCCGACGCGCCCGATACCGACTTCACCGCCAAGCTGGTCGACATGCATCCGCCCTCCGCGGACTACCCCACCGGCTTCGCGCTCAACCTGACGGACGGCATCTTCCGCTGCCGCTATCGCAACTCCTGGGAGAAGCCGGAGCCGATCGAAACGGAGGTTCCGTTCCGCATCGCCATCGAGCCTTTCGCCACGGCGGCGCTGTTCAAGGCCGGGCATCGGATCAGGCTCGACATCTCCTCCTCGAACTTCCCGAAATTCGACGTCAATCCCAACACCTTCGATCCGGAAGGGCGAGGGCGCCGGCGGCGGATCGCCTGCAACACGGTCTTCTGCGACGGGCAGCGTGCCTCGCGGATCATCCTTCCGATCATGCCGGTATCCTCGCTGCGCGACCTGTCGAGCATCGCGCGGTGATGGGGAGCATGTTCGAGCAGCGCAGCCTCGGGCTTGCCTGACGAAATTCAGTCGGCCCGCCAATTGAGTTCGACGGCGCTGCGTCCGACCGTGCGGTTGTAGCGGATGGCGGCCTGGATCGTCTCCTCGATGCCGGGGCGGTCGGAGCTGCGCGGGCAACCCGTCGTCTCATGCGGCAGGCCCTGCTGCGTCAGCCAGCCTTCCCAGGCGCGCTCCAGGGCGTCGAGGCTCCGCGCCGTCTGGAAGGGCTGCGACAGGTAGAAGCGCTGCTCCCGATCCGAGCCGGCATAGCAGTAGCGCCAATCGGCTGCCCAGGCCGCCTGCGACGGCAGCAGGATGGCCAGCAGAACAAAAACGGCTCTCGCCGCGCCCCTGCGGCCATGCCCGGCTCTTTCGAGCATTTTCGCCATCAGATGTCCATGCTCATCGCCGTCAGCCCACAGAGCCGCGTGCAGGGCAGGTCTCGTGCCATGTCCCGCAGCCTATCGCGGCAACCGGACGGGCATAGGCCTATCCGCGGGTTTGGCTGGTCGGGATGCCGATAACGGCGCGCCGGGCGGGAGCGTGGGCGACCTCTCGGGGAACGGAAGCATGGGATCGTGTCGGGCGTGATTCGACATTCCGTGAAGCGAGCATCCCAATTTGAGGCCCGGCGTGGCCAGGTGCGGCGCGATCGAAGACGAGATCGATCCGGTCGATGTCGGCTTCGCCCGATAGCGGACAGTCGGTCCGGCGTTTGCAGTAGCCCTCTGAGATGGCATATTAGTGTGGCTTACTCGGCAAGATGAACGCGATCTCGACCGTTGCCCTTTGCCCTATAGAGGGCATGATCGGCTCGCTCGATTAAAGACGGGAGGCCTTCATCCTCCCGCGCAATCGCGACGCCAAAACTGGCCGTCGGGTGTGCCTCACCCGCTACGGTATCAAATGCGATTTGTTTAAACGCTGTTCTTATCTCTTCCGCCAATTGGTAGGCAGAGGCGCTCGCGTTCGAAGGCAACAGGATTGCGAATTCTTCACCACCAAGACGCGCCATGATCGCATCGCCGGGCGCCTTCTGCTTGAGAACCTCGGAAAACCTCCGAATGATCAGGTCGCCGCCGCTATGGCCGAATAGATCGTTGATCGATTTGAAGTGGTCGAGATCAGTAAGGATCATGGCAGGCGGGTTGCCGGCCGTCCGCTCGGCTAATGCTCTTAGTGCGCGCGGTTCGAAGCCGCGGCGATTGAACAATCCGGACAGGGTGTCGATCAGTGCATCAGTCTTGATTTCATCCATCACGTCGCTTGCAATAACCGCAAGCACACCAACAGCAGTCATCGCGCAGATAAGAGCATCGGAAATCGAAACGACAAGCCAGTAGGAATCTTCGAACCGCTCGCCGGAGGCCCCTGACGCGATCAGGAAGAGCGGGCGAAGAAGATAGCCTGCGCAAGATACGAGCAACAACCCGAGGAGCACCTGCTCGACCGGCGAGCGGCGCGGCGCCCTCGCGACATCCCACAACATCACGAGGCTGAGCAGGGCCAGCCCAGAATTGAGGATGATGACGCGGGCGAGCAGGTTCGGTTCGATGAACTGATAATAGTAGAGCGGTCCGAGCGTGATCGCAGCGATAGCAAGGAGAGCGCCGTAGCGAGGCTGTCGTAAGCGCCGATTGGACAAGCCGATAGAGAGCAGCATGATCGCGAACAGGAGGAAGATGTTCGCCGAATATCGCAAAACCGGATTTTCAAGGGAGAAGGCAAAGTAGAAAATGCCGAAGCACAGCGACCGAATCCCATAGGATAGGCCGAGCACCCCTATATATTTCAGGGCGCGATTGTTTCGCCATATCGTTAGCAGTGCGATACAGAATATCGCAGCCATACTCGTGTTCAGCAAACCTATGACATTGTAATAGTTCATAGATCCAATCAGAAACGAAAATCCGGAACCCGGCTCGCGTGATCGGAGAGGTTGCCATGATCGCGGTAAAGGCGAAGTGAACGTCATCCCAAAGTGAACGACCGCTATCGAGTGCAGCACCGAGGGCGTTGCGGGCCTTCACGTTGGGAGGATTGGCCGTCCCGAGGAAAAACCGGATGTCCTGTGCCTTCGGGGCAATCGTCTTTTCAACGACCCTCTCACCGAGCGGAATCGCCGTTGGAGCCGGCTGACTGACAACGGGAAGCGCCTATCCGGAGATTGGAGATGCCCCGGCTTTCAGCTCTGCCAGCGCGGCGGCATGCCCGAGAAAGGCAACGAAGCCGTCCACGGTGTTGCTGTAGCTCTCACAGGTGCTCGGCTTCCGGCCAGTCGCCTGCGCTTCCTCCCACCAATCCGCAAGGATGCCTGTCAGGCTGGTCTTGCCGGCTGGCTTGGTAGTTTTAGGCTCCTCCGCTGGTTTCGATTCGGGGAACCGGGAAGCCCTCGGGGCGGGGCTATAGTCGTCCTCGGCATTCCGCTTGAGTTGCGCGGCGGCTTGCTCGGATGCTTCGCTGATGGCGACAAGGAGCCGCCCTCGGGGGCCGCTTCGATGTTGAGGCCGTGTCGGGCCAGCAACTTATCCACCTCCGGACCAAGCCACTGCTCCAGCTTGCCAGCGTCGCAAGCCTGCCGCTCGATCCTAAGACAGTGCTCCCGAACGGAAGGACTGCCGGGCTCGTCGGATAGTTCGGTTGTCAGCTCCAGATAGAAGACGCCGGCAAGGGCGATGACTTGCTTCTGTGCAGGGCTTCAGCCGGCGAGCGGAGCGCTCCCCTGTGCTTCTCAACCTCGGCCGCGATATTCGCGTGAAGAGCGCGGGCCTCGGTATGGTCCTTTGTCCGGAGCGAACGAAGAACCTCGCGTTTCCAACGGTCGCCCGCAGGTCCTTTGGGACGACCCTGCGAAACCAATAGACGCCTGTTTTGGGATGCTTGAACGGCCTGGCCATTGCTAGGACCATGTGGATCACCCGGTCGTATAACTCGGGCGTCCACTAAGCCATTGATATCAGCTAAGGTGCTGACAAACCACCACTCTGGTAGATGAGTGGTGCCCAGGAGAGGACTCGAACCTCCACGCCCTTGCGAGCGCCAGCACCTGAAGCTGGTGCGTCTACCAATTCCGCCACCTGGGCAACGGCGGCTCGTTTACGGGGGGCTGATCGCGCTGTCAACGGCATCCGGAAAGAATTGTGTCGGCTTCGTCATGCGGCTGTTGAAAATCGCCGGTCCGCTGCGGCCCGGCACCCGCCGGAAAGCCGGCTTTCCCGGCTCTAGGCCCGCGATGGACCATGCATCCGCATGCCGGCATGGCCGTTCTGCGCTGCATCGCCGCAAAAGGGATTTCCACTTTCGCGGAACATGATCTAGGAGGGCAGAAGCATTCTAAACGGAGCTTTCCCGATGGCCCTTCAAGCCCCGGCTCAGCAACTCGTCACGGTCTTCGGCGGCTCCGGCTTCGTCGGGCGCCATGTGGTGCGTGCCCTGGTCAAGCGCGGCTACCGGGTGCGCGTCGCCGTGCGCCGGCCCGATCTCGCAGGCTTCCTGCAGCCGCTCGGCACGGTCGGCCAGATCCATGCCGTGCAGGCCAATCTGCGCTATCCCGCCTCGGTCGCTGCGGCGGTCAAGGGCGCGGATGCGGTCGTCAACCTCGTCGGCATCATGAACGAGCGCGGCCGGCAGAGCTTCGCCGCCGTCCAGGCCAATGGCGCGCGCACTGTGGCGCAGGCCTGCGCTGCGGCGGGAATCGACCGGCTGGTGCAGATCTCGGCGCTCGGTGCCGCTGCCGAATCGCGCTCGGCCTATGCCCGCACCAAGGCGGAAGGCGAGAGCGCCGTGCGCCATATCGTGCCGCGCGCGGTCATCCTGCGGCCCTCCGTGATGTTCGGCCCCGAGGACGATTTCTTCAATCGTTTCGCCTCCATGGCGCGGATGATGCCGGTCCTGCCGCTGGTCGGGGACGGCAGCGCCAAGCTCCAGCCGGCCTTCGTCGGCGATGTCGCCGAGGTCGTGGCGCGTGGGGTCGACGGTGCGCTGGAGCCCGGCCGGACTTATGAGCTCGGCGGGCCGGAGGTGATGAGCCTGCGCGAGCTCGTCGAGGATGTCTGCAAGGTCATCGGCCGCAAGCGCCTGATCCTGCCCTTGCCGCTGCCGTTGGCCGGAATCATGGCGCGGGTACTGGAAGTGGTGGATACGCTGACGCTCGGGCTGCTGCCGAACGAGCTCAAGCTGACCCGCGACCAGGTGACGCTGCTCGGCAGCGACAATGTCGTCTCTGCGGCTGCGAAGGCGGAGGGGCGCGATTTCGCCGGCCTCGGCATCGCGCCGGTTTCGGTCGAGGTCGAGGTGCCGTCCTATCTCTGGCGCTTCCGCAAGACCGGCCAGTTCGACACGGCGCGGGCGAGCTGATCGCGGCTCCCTGATTCGGCGAGGAAGGCGATGCCGTTCGATCTCGTCATCTATGATTGCGACGGCACGCTGATCGACAGCGAGACGGTCTATAGCGAGGTCAGTCTCGCCTTGTGTCACGAGATCGGGCTGACGAGCTGGACGCTCGATGACTACGACACGCAGATGGTCGGCATTCCGCTCGCTGACGGCTTCAAGGTGATCGAGGCGGCGCTCGGCCGGCCGCTTCCCGCCGATTTCGAAGGCCGCGTCGAGGATGGCGTCGCCGCCCGTCTCGAACAGGAGTTGCGGGCGCTGCCCGGCGTGCACAGCGCTTTGGAGTGTCTCGTCGGGCGCCGCTGCGTTGCCTCCTCGACCAGCCTCGAGCCCTTGCGGCGCAACCTGGCCCTGGCCGGGCTGATCGAGCTGTTCGACCCGCATGTCTTCTCGGCCTCGCAGGTCGCGCGCGGCAAGCCGGCGCCGGACGTCTTCCTCTTCGCCGCTGCGGAGATGGGCGCAGAGCCGGCCCATTGCCTGGTGCTGGAGGATTCGGTCCCCGGCGTGCAGGCGGCGCGCGCGGCGGGAATGCGGGTCGCCGGCTTCACCGGCACGGCACGCGACAAGGCGGCGATGCGCGAGCGCCTGCTGGCGGCCGGTGCCGCCATCGTCGTGGACAGCTATGCGGATTGGCCAGGAGCGGTGGCTTCGCTCGCGGCCTGAGCGACCCTTTCAGCTCTCATCCTGAGGAGCCGCGCAGCGGCGTCTCGAAGGATGTTCGAGACGGCCTTTCGGCACTCTCCTCAGAGCATGCTCGGCAGCACGCGGTCCGGCGGCTTGTGGCCGTCCATGAAGGTCTTGATGTTGACGATGACCTTCTCGCCCATATCGGCGCGGCCTTCATGGGTGGCCGAGCCCATATGCGGGAGGACCACGACCTTGTGCTGGCGTGCGAGCTTGAGCAGGCGCGGATTGATCGCGGGCTCCTGCTCGAACACGTCGAGCCCGGCGCCGGCAAGCTCGCCGGCTTCCAGCATCCGGGCAAGCGCCGTCTCGTCGACGATCTCGCCGCGCGCGGTGTTCACCAGAATGGCGTCGGGCTTCATCAGCTTGAGCCGTCGGGCCGAGAGCAGGTGATAGGTCGCCGGCGTATGCGGGCAGTTGACCGAGACGACGTCCATCCGCGCCAGCATCTGGTCGAGCGAATCCCAATAGGTCGCGCCGAGCTTCTCCTCGATGCGGGCATCGACCCGGCGGCGGTTATGGTAGTGGATCGACAGGCCGAAGGCGGCGGCGCGCTTCGCCACGGCCTGGCCGATCCGGCCCATGCCGACGATGCCGAGCCGCTTGCCGGTGATCCGCCGGCCGAGCATCCAGGTCGGCGACCAGCCGGCCCAATCGTCTTCGGGGATGACGCGGGCGCCTTCCGCGATGCGCCGCGCCACAGCGAGGATCAGCGCGATCGTCATGTCGGCGGTGTCGTCGGTGAGGACGCCCGGCGTATTGGTGACGGTGATGCCGCGCTGCACGGCGCTGGCGACGTCGATATTGTCCACGCCGTTGCCGAAATTGGCGATGAGCCTGAGCTGGTCGCCGGCCTGCGCGATCACCGCGGCGTCGATCTTGTCGGTCACGGTCGGCACCAGCACATCGGCGGTTTTCACCGCCTCGACCAGGGCGGCCTGCGACATCGGCTTGTCGTCGATGTTGAGTTGGGCGTCGAACAATTCGCGCATCCGGGTTTCCACCACGGCCGGCAGCTTGCGGGTCACCACGACCAGCGGCTTCTTCTTCGACATGGTGACTCCCCTTCCTGGCACACCGGATTGACCGCTTCTCCTCAACCCACCGTTAACCGTGGTGGCTCAGGAATGGAGCGATCGTGCAGCCCGGCTCCTGTTTGTCTAGGCGGCGCGATGGCGGATGACAACTTGACCCTTCGCCTGAGAGCGGAGCGGGTCGCGTGGGAGAGCAGCCGATGCTGAGCTTGCGGATGAGATGCCTTGCCGTGGCGGGCTTTTTCATCGCCGCGATGGCAACGGGCGCGCAGGCTCAGGACATGCAGGCCGGTTCGGTGACGGGCCTGCCCGTGCCGCGCTATGTCAGCCTGAAATCGGACCGGGTGAATCTGCGCGAAGGGCCGTCGAAGGAGCATCGCACGCGCTGGGTCTATCAGCGGGCCGGCTTGCCCGTGGAGGTCACGGCGGAATTCGAAACCTGGCGGCGCGTCCGAGATTCCGACGGAACCGAAGGCTGGGTGCTGCACAGCCTGCTTTCGGGGCGCCGGACGGCGCTGGTCGCGCCCTGGTCGCGGAACAAGGCGGAGCTGTTTCCGATGCGCAGCGCACCCGATGCCGACGCCACGGTCGTCGCCGAATTGCAGCCCGGGGTGGTGATCGGCGTCACCTCATGCGTCCGCGCCTGGTGCCGCGTCAGCATCCGTAACGTCACGGGCTATCTGCCGCAGGAACGGCTCTGGGGCGTTTATCCCAACGAAAACGTCGACTGAGGCCATCAGCCGCACCGTTTCGGGCGGGCATCGGCCGGAAAGCGCATCAGGGAGCCGGAAAGGGCGGCGCCTCAGTCGCCGATCTTGCGCAGCCGCACGACCACGTCGACATGGGAAATCTCGTAGCCCTCCGGCGGGGTGGGCAAGGTGGCGACGTCGATCTCCCGCGCGGGGATGTCGATGACGCGGTTCTCGCCTTCGACCACGAAATGATGGTGGTCATGGATCGCCGTGTCGAAATAGGTCTTGTTGCCGTCGATGACGAGCTCGCGCAGCAGCCCGGCTTCGGTGAACTGGCGCAGCGTGTTGTAGATCGTCGCCAGCGAGACCGGGATGCGTTCCTTCGCCGCCTCCTCATGCAGCATCTCGGCGCTGATATGCCGGTCGCCCTTGGCGAAAAGCACCCAGCCGAGCGAGACGCGCTGCCGTGTCGGCCGCAGGCCCACGCGGCGCAGCTTGTGGCGGACGTCATGGAACGGGCAACCCTGCCGCACGGTCGATCCATAGGCCTCGTCGCGGGAAACCTGATCGCTCATGCCTCTGCTCTGCCCTTCTTGCTGCAACGGGCGTCCTGCGCTCCGCATCATCTGCATTCGATTGGAAATGTAGGACTTCGAACGAGGGCTCGCAAGCGCGGGCTCATGCCAGCATGCTGACAATCGCGCGGGTTGAGCTGCCCCGAGCGCGTCAGCGTGCCATGTGGGTGAATGTGCCTGCGCCCTTTCGTTCCCGGCGTCGGGCATGTTAGGCACGCAGGCGATATCCACCGGTCGAATGCGGCCGAGACAAGGCAACGGAGCGGGAATGCAGCGTCAATCGTCTTTCAGCTACGAGGAGATCCTCGCTTGTGGCCGCGGGGAACTGTTCGGGCCGGGCAATGCGCAACTCCCGCTGCCGCCGATGCTGATGTTCGACCGTATCACAGAGATCACCGAAGAGGGCGGCGCCCACGGCAAGGGCGGTGTCCGCGCCGAATTCGACATCAAGCCGGACCTCTGGTTCTTCGACTGCCACTTCAAGGGCGATCCGGTGATGCCGGGTTGCCTCGGCCTCGATGCGCTCTGGCAGCTCACCGGCTTCTTCCTCGGCTGGCTCGGCCTGCCAGGGCGGGGCAGGGCGCTCGGCGTCGGCGAGGTCAAGTTCGCCGATCAGGTGCTGCCGAGCGTCAAGCGCGTGGTCTACGGCGTCGACTTCAAGCGCGTCTTCAAGTCGAAGCTCGTCCTCGGCATCGCCGATGGCTGGCTGGAAGCCGATGGCAAGCGCATCTACACTGTCAGCGACATGCGCGTCGGGCTGTTCAAGCCCGAAGCGGCCTGAGGAAAAACGCAGCCCGACCTTGCGTCCGGCGGCCTTACGGTCCATTTGCGCGATTGAGAATCCTGAGCGGCGAGGCCTGCCTCGCCGTGGGTGGAGAGCTGGAGTGAAGCGAGCATGAGACGCGTCGTCGTCACCGGGATGGGCATCGTCTCGTCCATCGGCAACAACACGCAGGAGGTCCTGGCCTCGCTGCACGAGGCGAAATCGGGCATCGCCTTCGCCCAGGACTTTGCCGAGCATGGCTTCCGCAGTCAGGTCGCCGGGGCCCCGTCTCTCGATCCCGCGACGGTGCTCGATCGGCGCGCCATGCGCTTCCACGGCGGTGGCTCGGCCTGGAACCAGGTGGCGATGGAGCAGGCGATCGTTGATGCCGGCCTGGAGCCCGCCGAGATCAGCAACGAGCGCACCGGCATCATCATGGGCTCGGGCGGCCCTTCCACGCGCGCGCTGATCGACGCTTATGACAAGGCGCGCGAGAGCGGCTCGTCGAAGAAGGTCGGTCCCTTCGCGGTGCCCAAGGGCATGTCCTCGACCGCCTCGGCCACGCTCGCGACCTGGTTCAAGATCAAGGGCGTCAACTATTCGATCTCCTCGGCCTGCGCGACCTCCAATCACTGCATCGGCAACGCCTATGAGCTGATCCAGTGGGGCAAGCAGGATGTGATCTTCGCCGGTGGCTGCGAGGAGCTGGACTGGACGCTCTCCGTCCTGTTCGACGCCATGGGCGCGATGTCCTCCGACTTCAATGCGACTCCAGCTCGCGCCTCGCGGGCCTATGATGTGGCGCGCGACGGCTTCGTCATCGCCGGCGGCGCCGGCGTCGTCGTGCTGGAGGAGCTGGAGCACGCCAAGGCCCGCGGCGCCAAGATCTATGGCGAGATCGTCGGCTATGGCGCGACCTCGGACGGCTACGACATGGTCGCGCCGTCGGGCGAGGGCGCGGAGCGCTGCATGCGCATGGCGCTCCAGGGCGTCAACGCGAAGGTCGACTACATCAACCCGCACGGCACCTCGACCCCGGTCGGCGACGCCAAGGAGATCGAGGCGATCCGCGCGGTCTTCGGCGCCGGCGACAAGAGCCCGCCGATCTCGGCGACGAAGTCGCTCACCGGCCATTCGCTCGGCGCCACCGGCGTGCAGGAGGCGATCTACTCGCTGCTGATGCTCAACAACGACTTCATCTGCGAGAGCGCCCATATCGACGAGCTCGACCCCGCCTTCGCCGACATGCCGATCGTGCGCAAGCGCATCGACAATGCCGGCCTCGGCTGCGTGCTCTCCAACTCCTTCGGCTTCGGCGGCACCAACGCCACCATCGTCATGAAGCGCCTGGAGGCGTGAGGGCGCCATGCTCCCCCTGATGCAGAACAAGCGCGGCCTCGTCATGGGGGTCGCCAATCAGAACTCGATTGCCTGGGGCATCGCCAAGACCCTCCACGCCCATGGCGCCGAACTCGCTTTCACCTATCAGGGCGAGGCGCTGGGCAAGCGTGTGAAGCCGCTGGCGCAGAGCATCGGCTCGGACCTCGTCATCCCCTGCGATGTCGAGGACATCGCCTCGGTCGATGCGACCTTCGCCAGGCTCGACGAGGTCTGGGGCGGCGATCCCGAGCGCAATACGCTCGATTTCCTCGTCCACGCCATCGGCTTCTCGGACAAGAACGAGCTCAAGGGCCTCTATGCCGACACCAGCCGCGAGAACTTCTCGCGCACCATGGTGATCTCCTGCTTCTCCTTCACCGAGGCGACGAAGCGGGCGGCCGAGCGCATGCCGCATGGCGGCAGCATCATCACGCTGACCTATGGCGGCTCGATGCGCCTCATGCCGAACTACAACGTCATGGGCGTCGCCAAGGCGGCGCTGGAAGCGAGCGTGCGCTACCTCGCCGGCGACTACGGCCCGCGCGGCATCCGCGTCAACGCGCTCTCGCCCGGGCCCGTCCGTACGCTGGCCGGCGCCGGCATCTCCGATGCGCGCGCCATGCTGTCCTGGCAGAGGGCGAATTCGCCGCTGCGCAAATCGGTGACGCTCGACGAGATCGGCGGCTCGGCGCTGTACTACCTCTCCGATCTTTCCGGCGGCGTGACCGGCGACGTCCATCATGTCGATGCGGGCTATCACATCACCTCGATGCCGGCGCTCGAGAGCTTGCGCGCGGCCGATCAGGGCGAGGCCTGAGGCGAGGCGCAAAGGCGAGGCTGTCGATGCGGCGGGAGGCCATTGTCGAGATCGGCGAGGCGGATCTCGTCGCGGCACAGAGGCTGATCCTGCGCGACAGTTTGCGCAACCCGTCGGGGCGGTGGAAGCAACTGCTGCTGTGGATCGTCGCCGTTGTCCTTTTCACGCTGTCGCTGAATGGGGAATTGCCCGGCGGGCTGGCTGGGGCCGCGCTGCTCTGCGCTTTCGGCACGTTTCTGTTGGTGTTCGGCCTGCCGGTCCTGATCGTCCTGCTGCTCGGCCCCCGCGCCGCCCGGCGCAATTTTCGCGTCGTGCCGGCCTTCCAGGCTCCCTTGCACTACCGCTGGGACGAGGAGGGCCTCACCTCGGAAACCACCTCCGGCCATGCGATGAATCGCTGGCCGATCTATCGGCGCTGGCTCGAGAACGAGAGATTGCTGTTGCTCTGGCCGCATCCCGCGACCTATCAAATCCTGCCGAAGAGAGCCCTCGAGCCTGAACAGGTCGAGGATCTACGCCGTTTCCTTTCGCAGCAGGCCGGAACCTGAGCTCGCGGGCGAGGTTTCCGGTTTTTGAACGGAGGTTGCCATGCCGATCGTCAGGTATGAAGTCGTCGAGCATGATGGTGGCTGGGCCTATAAGGTTGGCGACGTTCTGTCGGAAACCTTTCGCTCGCATGAGGCCGCGCTGAAGGCGGCCACCTCGGCCGCGGCTCGCCAGACGCTCGCCGGCAACACGGACGGGATCGTCTATCAGGACGGGGACGGCCGGTGGCACGAGGAACTGGCGGATGGCCGCGACCGGCCTTCGACGCAGGTCATCGACGAAAGCTGAGCCCCGTTGCCGCGCGCCTCAGCGCGAGGTGAAGAAGGTCAGCAGCACCTTGTTCTTCTCGCCGAGCAGGCAGAGGAAGCGGCGCGGCTTGTCCGAGCGGTCGGTCCGCAGATAGGCCTCGGCCATGACGATGCGCGTCACCGGGATCGCCTCGATCTTCGATTCCGACACGGCGACGGTGGCGCCGTCCTCGTCGATATAGATGTCCTTGATATCCGGTTCCTTCGCGGACACCGCTTGCAAGGCTGCGGTCTTGCAGGTCGCGATCTCCGGCGTCGCCGGCTTGCTGCCGGGCGGAACCTCCTGCGCTGAGGCAGATGCGGCGGCCAGCAGCGTGGCGAGAACGGCAAGCGGAGCGAAACGGTTCATGCAGAGGCACTCACGATGAAAGGTGAGTGTTGAACGCGCGAACAGGGCCGCGGTTCATAAAGCGTGCCCGGCACGCGCTGTCGCGTGTGCCGGGCGATGGTGGAGTTCGGCCGTCTTACAGCCCCAGCTTCTTCTTGCGCTGGCCGAGCGTGCGCAGGCGCAGCGCGTTGAGCTTGATGAAGCCGGCCGCATCGCGATGGTCGTAGGCGACCGCGCCCTCTTCGAAGGTGACGAGATCCTGGTCATAAAGCGAGTACGGGCTGGAGCGGCCGATGACATGGACGCCGCCCTTGTAGAGCTTGAGGCGGACTTCGCCGGCGACGAACTCCTGGCTCTTGTCGATCAGCGCCTGCAGCATCTCGCGCTCGGGCGAGTACCAGAAGCCGTTATAGATCAGCTCGGCATATTTCGGCATGATCTCGTCCTTGAGATGCGCCGCGCCGCGGTCGAGCGTGATCGACTCGATCGCGCGATGGGCGACATGCAGGATCGTGCCGCCGGGCGTCTCGTACATGCCGCGCGACTTCATGCCGACGAAGCGGTTCTCGACCAGGTCGAGCCGGCCGATGCCATTGTCGCGGCCGAGATCGTTGAGCTTGGCGAGCAGCGTCGCCGGGGAGAGCTTCTGGCCGTCGATGGAGACCGCGTCGCCCTTCTCGAAGCCGATGGTGATGACGGTCGGCTTGTCCGGCGCTTCCTCCGGCGAGATCGTGCGCGAGAACACATAGTCCGGCACTTCCTCGTTCGGGTCCTCGAGCACGCGGCCTTCCGAGGAGGCGTGCAGCAGGTTGGCGTCGACGGAGAACGGCGCTTCGCCGCGCTTGTTCTTCGCGATCGGGATCTGGTGCTGCTCGGCGAAGGCGATGAGCTGCTCGCGCGAGCGCAGATCCCATTCGCGCCAGGGCGCGATCACCGCGATGTCGGGCTTCAGCGCATAGGCGGTCAGCTCGAAGCGGACCTGGTCGTTGCCCTTGCCGGTCGCCCCATGCGAGACGGCGTCGGCGCCGACCTTCTCGGCGATCTCGATCAGGCGCTTGGCGATCAGCGGCCGCGCAATCGAGGTTCCCAGCAGATAGACGCCCTCATAGAGCGCATTCGCCCGGAACATCGGGAAGACGAAGTCGCGCACGAACTCCTCGCGCAGATCCTCGATGAAGATGTTCTCGGGCTTGATGCCGAGCAGCAGCGCCTTGTCACGCGCCGGGCCGAGCTCCTCGCCCTGGCCGAGATCGGCGGTGAAGGTCACGACCTCGCATCGATAGGTGGTCTGCAGCCATTTGAGGATGATCGAGGTGTCGAGACCGCCGGAATAGGCGAGAACGACCTTCTTCACGCTGCTGTCAGCCATCTGTGTCACATTCCTGCTAGAGCATTTTCGAGCGGAGTGGGTATCGATCCGCGTGAAGAAAATGCGACAAAACAACGACCTAGAGCATTTTCGCGTTTCGAAGAAGCGCGGAAATGTTCCGGCGGCCGCTCGGGCCGCGTTTCGGACGCAATGGCGCACTATCGCAGCCATCGGAGCGACGCAATCGGAACCTTCTGATCGATCTCGCGTCGTTCCGTGATGGATCGGTGCCGCCAGGCGCCGATGGGTATCGCCGCGCGCCCTTTCGCGGCGCTTGCAGTCGTATCCCGAAGGGCGCAGGCTCGCTCGGGCGCGACACGACATGACCACCTAATTCGGAGGCTGAATGCCGAATCGTCCCGTTCTGGACTTCTGGTATGAGTTCGCGTCGCCCTATTCCTGCCTGAGCGCCCTGAGAATCGAGCAATTGGCCGAAAATGCCGGCGTCGAGCTGCGCTGGCGCCCCTTCCTGCTGGGCCCGATCTTCGCGGCTCAGGGCTGGACCACCTCGCCCTTCGCGCTCTATCCGAGCAAGGGTCGCTATATGTGGCGCGACACGGCCAGGCGCGCCGGCCGGCAGGGCATCACGATGGTCAAGCCTGAGAATTTTCCGCAGAATTCGCTGACCGCGGCCCGGCTGGCTCTCGCCGGGCGGGATGGTGGCTGGACGCCGGCCTTCTCCAAGGCCCTCTTCCGGGCCCAGTTCTGCGAAGGCCGCAACATCGCCGAGGAGGCCGTGCTCAGCGCCGCCTTGAAGGAGGCGGGCGGCGATCCTGGCAGCGCGATATCCCTCTCGCGCAGCGAAGAGGTGAAGGGCCGCCTGCGCGCGGAGATCGAGTACGCCAAGTCGATCGGCATCTTCGGCGCGCCCTTCTTCGTCACGGGGGACAACGAGCTGTTCTGGGGCGACGACCGCCTCGAGGAAGCGCTCGACTGGGCTCGCGATGGCCGCTGAGGCTGCTGGCCTCACGCGCCGCGGCGCATTCGTCGCGGCAGCAGGTCTCCTCTTCGCCTCCGCGGCCTTGGCGCGGCCGCGCCTGCCGGGGGACGAGCCGCACTATGATGCGCGTGAGCTCGGAGCGGTGCCGAACGAGCAGGCGATCGGGCGCCGCTACTGGGCTCCGGGGCTGAATGACGGTTTCGTGCCGCAGGGGCTCACGGTTTTCCGCGACGAGATTCTCGTCGCTGCCTACCGGAGCGAGACGCTGGAGCAGGATAATGGTCCGGCCCGCGTCTTCCGCCTCGCGCGCAGGGACGGACGCCTGCTCGGCAGCTTCGCCTTGCCGGCCACCTATGGCCATCCCGGCGGCCTCGCGGTGCTCGGGGAGACCGTCTTCGTCGCCAATTCCGGGCGGCTGCTGTCGCTCGATTTCGCGCGTTCCTGCGACACCGGCGAATGCGTCCCGCTCGGCGAGAGGCTGATCGACAAGACGATGGGGCCGTCCTTTCTGGCCGCGTCCGGCGGGATGCTCTGGTTCGGAGCCTTTCGCCGCACGGGCGCCCCCAGCCTCTACGCGGTGCCGGCGGAGCGCCTCCTGCCCGGCGACGAAAAGCCCGTGGAGCCGGCGGATGCGACGCTGACCCTGCCGCTGCCGCAGATCGTGCAGGGTGCCACCTTCGATCGGAAGGGCGACCTCTGGCTCTCGCAGAGCGCCGGAAACAGGCCGGCTTTTCTCTCGCGTCTCGATCCGAAGACCGGCGCGGTGCTGGCGCGCTATCCGGCCCCCGGCGGCATCGAGGATCTGGGCTGCGCTCCCGATGGCAAGCTCTGGGCGGTGAGCGAAGCGGGCTCGAAGCGCTGGAGCCGCTGGGACACCTTCTACCCGCTCGTCTTCGAGATCGATCCGGGCAAGCTTACCGCCTGATCAGCCCGCTGCGGGCCCCTGCGGCGGGCGCGACCACGGCCCGCGCGCGACGCTCTCCTCGACCATGGTCGGCAGGTCCTGGCGCTCGGCGAGCCTCGGCGGGTGCGGCGGCATCGCCGGCATGCGCCCGCCCGCGGTCTCGATCAGCGCCTGCACGCGCTTGGTGACGGAGGGGTGGGTCGAGAACAGGTCGGCGAAATCGTCCGGATCGTTCTCGAAGCACATGTCCATCACGCCGGAGGGCACGCCGTCGATATCGGCCCGGCCCGAGATCTTGAGCAGGGCCGAGATCATCGCGTCGGGGTTCTTGGTCAATTCCACCGCCCCGGCATCGGCGAGATATTCCCGCGAGCGCGACAGCGAGAGCCGGATCAGGATGGCCAGGAACCAGGAGATCGCGATCACCGCGACGCCGACGAGGATGGCGAGCCCGTTGCCCTTCTTGGAATCGTCCGACGACATCCTGATCCGGCTGCGGCCGAAGCCGCGGAAGATCATCTCGCCGACGAAGGAGATCACGCCGGCGATCACCACGGCGACGACCATCAGCCGGACGTCGCCATTGCGGATATGCGTCAGCTCATGCGCCAGCACGGCCTCGACCTCCCGGTCGTCGAGCTGCTCCAGCAGGCCGCTGGTGACGGTCACGGTGAACTGCTTGTCGTTGACGCCGCTGGCGAAGGCGTTGAGGGCATCGCTCTGCATGATCGCGAGCCTGGGCATCGGCAGGCCACGCGAGATGCAGAGATTCTCGAGCATCCGGTAGAGCTTGGGGTTCTCCGCCTGGGTGATGCCCTGCGAGCCGGTCACCGCCCCGATCAGCGCGACGTTCATGCGAAAGCCAATGAAGACCCACAGGATCGTCGCCAGCGTGACGAACGGAAACCACGACAGGAAGATCCGGTTGGCTTCCGAGAAGGCGCTGCGGCCATAGGGCACGCCGCCATAGCCATAGGCGACGAGCAGCAGCCCCCAGGTCGTGAGATAGACCAGTAGGAAGAGCCCGGCGATCAGGAAATTGGACCTGATCCGGTTGTTGCGCTGATGGGTGTAGAGCCCGAAGGCCTGCGCCATCGCTGCCGCTCCCTAAAGCATGTCGCGCAAAACTGCGCAGCGGTTTTGTGAAAACGACATGCGAAACACCAAAGACCTGAGACGCAGGGGCGAATCCGCATGGCGCGTGACGCGCTTCGGGCCGTAAGCGCCTGCCTTCCGTCAGAACTTCACGCTGGGCGCGACCTCGATCTGGGCCCGGGCCTCCGGGCCGACATCGAAGAACTCACGCTGGGTGAAGCCCATCTGCGGCGCGAAGAGCACGGCGGGGAAGGCCTGGATCGCGGCATTGAACTCGCCGACCGCATTGTTGAAGAAGCGCCGCGCCGCCGCGAGCTTGTCCTCGACATTGCCGAGATCGACCTGGAGCTGCTGGAAATTGGCTGATGCCTTGAGGTCGGGATAGGCCTCGCCCAGCGCCAGCAGCCGCCCGACCGCGCCGGAGAGCTGCTGCTCGGCGGCCGCCTTGTCATGGACGCTGCTCGCGCCCTGCGCCGCGTTGCGGGCGGCGATCACGGCATCCAGCGTCGATTTCTCGTGGGTTGCGTAGCCCTTCACCGTCTCGACGAGGTTCGGGATCAGGTCGTGCCGCTGCTTGAGCTGGACGTCGATGTCGGCGAAGGCCTGGTTGACGCGCTGCCGCATCGCGACGAGCCCGTTATAGGTCATCACCGCATAGATCGCGAGGACGACGATCAGCCCCAGAATGATCCAGCCCATGAAGCGTTCTCCCCAAGCCCGTGCCCTGTCGGCGCCAGACTGGCACGAAACCCGCTGCGCGCGAAACCCGCACCCTTCATCTTGATCTTGACGCTGCGTGACCCGTGTGGCGGGGCCGCTCGGCGAGGGAAAGGAAGGCGTTGCGCGGCCGCTCCCGCACGGTAGGCCTTGCTCTCGCGCGGAGCTTGCACTAAATCCGGCGTGTCCGAAGGGTCGTGATCGATCATGAGCCGGGGGCGGTCAGCGAGACCGGCTCCCGTTTTGTGTTGGGAGCGCCCTCAGGATACGGATCGAACCGGCGGCCCGGTGCCCACCGGCTCTCAGGAGCCGGAAGCCTTCGAAGAGGAGGCGCCGCAGGCGACGATCTGGTGTGCAGCACCAGCCAGGGGCCCATGCCGGACATCCGCGGGATACGCGGCCGGCTTCCAGGAGATTACATGTCAGCAGTTGAAAGCTACAGCGCGGGTCGCGAGGATTTCGCCGCCCTGCTCGAAGAGTCCTTCTCGCGCAACGAAGCGATGGAAGGCTCCGTCATCAAGGGCAAGGTCGTCGCCATCGAGAAGGATATGGCGATCATCGATGTCGGCCTGAAGACGGAAGGGCGCGTCGCGCTCAAGGAATTCAACGGCCCCGGCCGTGATCAGGACATCAAGGTCGGCGACGAGGTCGAGGTCTATCTGGACCGGATCGAGAACGCGCTCGGCGAAGCCGTCATCTCGCGCGACAAGGCTCGCCGCGAAGAGAGCTGGGTCAAGCTCGAGAAGGCCTTCGAGGCTCGCGAGAAGGTCTCCGGCATGATCTTCAACACCGTCAAGGGCGGCTACACCGTCGACCTCGACGGCGCCGTGGCCTTCCTGCCGCGTTCGCAGGTCGACATCCGTCCGATCCGCGACGTCGGCCCGCTGATGGGCCAGCCGCAGCCCTTCGAGATCCTCAAGATGGATCGCCGCCGCGGCAACATCGTCGTGTCGCGCCGCACCGTCCTCGAAGAGACCCGCGCCGAGGCTCGTTCCGAGCTCGTCGCCTCGCTCGAAGAGGGCCAGGTCATCGACGGCGTCGTCAAGAACATCACCGAATACGGTGCGTTCGTTGACCTCGGCGGCATCGACGGCCTGCTGCACGTCACCGACATGGCGTGGCGCCGCGTGAACCATCCGTCGGAGGTCGTGACCATCGGCCAGACGGTCAAGGTCAAGATCATCAAGATCAACCAGGACACGCACCGCATCTCGCTCGGCATCAAGCAGCTCTTGGCCGATCCGTGGGACGGCATCGCCGAGCGTTATCCGGTCGGTACGCGCCTCAAGGGTCGCGTCACCAACATCACGGACTACGGCGCGTTCGTCGAAGTGGAGCCGGGCATCGAAGGCCTCATCCACGTCTCCGAGATGTCCTGGACCAAGAAGAACGTCCACCCCGGCAAGATCGTCTCGACCTCGCAGGAAGTCGACGTCGCGATCCTCGAGGTCGATCCGGTCAAGCGCCGCATCTCGCTCGGCCTCAAGCAGACGCTCCGCAATCCGTGGGAAGTCTTCGCCGAGCAGCACCCGGCCGGTTCGACGGTCGAGGGCGAGGTCAAGAACAAGACCGAGTTCGGTCTGTTCCTGGGCCTGGAAGGCGACATCGACGGCATGATCCACCTCTCGGATCTCGACTGGAACCGTCCGGGCGAGCAGGTCATCGAGGAATACAAGAAGGGCGACGTCCTGCAGGCCGTCGTTCTCGATGTGGACGTCGAGAAAGAGCGCATCTCGCTCGGCCTCAAGCAGCTCGGCGGCGATCCCTTCGTGGATGCCGGCGAGTTCAAGAAGGGCCAGATCGTCACCTGCGAGGTGGTCGAGGTGAAGGAGTCCGGTCTCGACGTGAAGATCGCCGACACCGACATGATGACCTTCATCAAGCGGGCCGAGCTGGCGCGTGACCGTTCCGAGCAGCGCCCCGAGCGCTTCGCGGCCGGCGAGCGCATCGACGCCCGCGTCGTGCTCTTCGACAAGAAGGCCCGCAAGATCCAGGTCTCGATCAAGGCTCTGGAGATGGCCGAGGAGAAGGAGGCGATGGCGCAGTACGGCTCCGCCGACTCCGGCGCCTCGCTCGGCGACATCCTCGGCGCGGCCCTCAAGAAGGCCACGACCACCGACAAGAAGTGAGGTTTCGGCCGCTTCGGCGGCCGGACATCCAAGACAGCCCGCGCGGAGCAATCCGCGCGGGCTTTTGTTTCGGCTGATTATCCTCAGCCCTCATCCTGAGGAGCCGCGAAGCGGCGTCTCGAAGGATGCTCCAGTGTGCTCTGGAACATCCTTCGAGACGCCGGCTCGTGTCCGCACCTCAGGATGAGGGCTGGTCTGTCCATCCGCAAAGGAGCCCGCTATGACCCCCGCCGCCATCGGCATCGATTTCGGCACCACCAACAGCGTCGTCGCGCTGGCTGGCGCCGACGGATCGGTCGTGACGCGTTCCTTCGCCACGAAGCAGGGCGCGGTCGATGCCTATCGCTCGGCGCTGATGTTCTGGCGCGAGGGGCGGCCGCCGCAGTCCCGCATCACCCATGTCAGCGGCCCCGACGCCCTCGACATGGCGCTGGGCATGACCAGCGAGCACCGCTTCCTGCAATCGCTCAAGACGCATCTTTCCAGCCGCGCCTTCCAGGAGACGCGGCTCTTCGGCAAGCTCTACCAGCTTGAAGATCTGATCGGCGTCTTCCTCGGCGATCTGACGGAGGGGCTGGAGGATGCTTCGGCGCTGCCCCTGGTCTCGGGCCGCCCCGTCGTCTTCGCCGGCGAGCGGCCGGACGAGGAGCTGGCGCTCGGGCGCCTGAAAGGCTCCTACGGCAAGGCCGGCATGGATCAGGTCGATTTCGCCTATGAGCCGCTGGGTGCCGCCTATTGGTATGCGCGCGATCTGAAGACGCCGCAGACCATGCTGGTCGCCGATTTCGGCGGCGGCACCAGCGACTTCTCGGTGATGCGCTTCGAGCCCGGCGAGCGCGCGGGGCTGGAAGCCATCCCGCTCTCCCATGCCGGTGTCGGCGTCGCCGGCGACACCTTCGATTACCGGATCATCGAGCACGCCGTCTCGCCGGCGCTCGGCAAGGGCACGCAGTACCGCTCCTTCGACAAGCTGCTGCCGGTCCCGGCGCATTACCACGCCGCCTTCGCGCAATGGCACAAGCTCTCGCTGATGAAGAGCCGCGAGACCATGGCCGAGCTCAACGCGCTGATCCGCGAGGCGGTCGAGCCCGGCAAGCTCGAGGACCTGCTGACAGTGATCGAATACGACCTCGGCTACGAGCTCTACCGCGCCGTCTCGGCCGCGAAGATCGCGCTCTCGGAGCAGGAGGAGACGGTGCTGCGCTTCAATCAGGTGGGCGTGACCATCGAAAGCCGGATCCGCCGGAGCGATTTCGAGCGCTGGATCGCGGAGGATGTCGGCGCGATCGAGGCGGCGCTCGACCGGGCTCTGGCCGAGGCCGGCATCGCGGCGGGGCGGATCGAGGCGGTCTTCATGACCGGCGGCACCTCGCATGTGCCGGCGGTGCGGCAGCTCTTCGACCGGCGCTTCGGCGCCGAGAAGGTCCATATCGGCGATGCCTTCCGCTCGGTCGCGAGCGGGCTCGCGCTGCTCGCTCTCGACCGGGCGCGCGCCTCGGTCGCGGCGTAAC
The DNA here is from genome assembly GCF_041360765.1 of Allobosea sp. RCC_152_1. Lineage (NCBI taxonomy): Bacteria > Pseudomonadati > Pseudomonadota > Alphaproteobacteria > Hyphomicrobiales > Alloboseaceae > Allobosea > Allobosea sp. RCC_152_1. The sequence continues at coordinate 373,405 of NZ_JBFUPU010000003.1, read as the reverse complement.
GCCTTGCCCGTCCAGCGTGACGGGGCTACATCACGGGCCCGCAGCCGACAGGAGTTTCCCGATGGCGTCCGATGCCGATCTGCTTGCCGACCGCCGCAGCCTCAGGCGTAAGCTGACGCTCTGGCGCGTGCTGGCGGTGCTCGGGGTGATCGCGGCTGCGGTGATCGGCGGCCTCGCCTGGCGCGGCGACGGCGCGACCTCGCTGTCGAGCGCCCATATCGCCCGCATCTCCATCTCCGGCTTCATCTCGGGGGATCGCCGCACGCTCGACCTGATCAAGTCGGTCGGCGATAGCAATGCTGTCTCGGGCGTCGTGCTCGACATCAACAGCCCGGGCGGCACCACCTCCGGCGCCGAGGCGCTGCACATCGCGCTGCGCGAGCTCGCGGCCAAGAAGCCGATGGTGACGGTCGTGGGCGGCCTTGCCGCCTCCGGTGGCTATATCGCCGCCATGAGCACCGACCACATCGTCGCGCGCGAGACCTCGCTCGTCGGCTCGATCGGCGTGCTCTTCCAGTATCCCAATGTCAGCCAGCTTCTGGGCACGGTCGGCGTCAAGGTCGAGGAGATCAAGTCGAGCCCGCTGAAGGCCGCGCCGAACGGCTTCGAGCCGACCTCGCCTGAGGCTCGCGCCGCCCTGCAGAGCGTGGTCGACGACAATTATCGCTGGTTCAAGCAGATGGTGCATGACCGGCGCAGCCTCAACGATACGCAGCTCGGCACGGCCTCCGATGGACGCGTCTTTTCCGGCCGGCAGGCGCTGGGCCTGAAGCTGATCGACGAGCTCGGCGGCGAGCGCGAGGGCATCGCCTGGCTTGAGCGCGAGAAGAAGGTCGCCAAGGATCTGAAGGTGCGCGACTGGCGCCCGCGCAGCAGCTCGTCGAGCTTCGGGTTGTGGAGCCTCGCAGAGGTGGCGGCGCGTCTCGCCGGCTTCGACGGGCTGGCGGCGACGATTGCGCGGGCGGCGGATCAGCCCGTTGGCTTGCGGCTTGACGAGCCTCTGGCGCTCTGGCAGCCTGCGGCTGAAAAGTGATGTTGATACAGATGGTTATATTCCAGCGATGATTAAATCGGAACTCGTCCAGCGGATTGCCGACCGCAACACACATCTCTATCAGCGCGACATCGAGAACATCGTCTCGGCCATCCTGGACGAGGTCGTGAAGGCGCTGGAGCGTGGGGACCGGGTGGAGCTGCGCGGCTTTGGCGCCTTTTCCCGCAAGGCGCGCTCGGCCCGCATCGGCCGCAACCCGCGCACCGGGGATGCCGTCGAGGTCGAGGAGAAATTCGTGCCCGTCTTCAAGACGGGCAAGGAGCTGCGCCTGCGCCTGAACGGCAAGGCGTGAGCCCCGAGCGTATTTGAGCGGAGCGGACGCCGGCTCGCTTGAAGACAATGCGATAAAGCAAGGCGCTAGAGGTGTTCGGTGTTTCCGGGAAATGCCGGATGGCACTGGCGCCGCCGGCCGCTCCGGCGGCACCGTCACGGAGACGCTGATGAAAGCCTTCTTCAAGGCGTTGGTTCTGGTGCCGGTCGCGTTGCTGATCGTGCTGTTTTCGGTTGCCAACCGTGGGGCGGTGCGCGTTTCGTTCGACCCGCTCAGCCGCGATCTGCCGGCGCTCTCCTATGATGTGCCGCTCTTCGCCGTGGTGCTGGCGGCGATCTTCCTCGGCGTTCTCGTCGGGGGGCTCGCCTCCTGGCTCGCCCAGGGCAAGCACCGCAAGGCCGCGCGCCGTGGCCGCCGCGAGGTCGAGGCGCTGCGCTCCGAGACGCAGGCGCTGCGCTCGGCCGTGCCGGATTCGGCGCTGCCTGCCCTGACCGACGGGCGGAACTAAAGCATCGGCCCGAAAATCCGAGGCGGCAGGCCATTTCGCAAGCGAAGCGGATACCGGTTCGCGTCCAGACAAAGCGGTAAAGCAAAGAGTTCTCGATGCGCCTTTTCGATGTGGCCGAAATCGACGCGGCCCTGAGCTATCCCGCCCTCATCGACATTCTGGACGACGCCTTCCGCAGCGAGGTCATCGCGCCCAAGCGCGGGCAATATGCGATCGAACGGCCCGGCGAGGACGACGCGATCCTGCTGACCATGCCGGCCTGGAGCGGTCCGGCGGCTGAAAAGCCCTATATCGGCACCAAGATCCTCTCGGTCTTCTTCGGCAACGGCAAGCGCAACCTGCCGGGCGTCCTCGGGGCCTATCTGCTGATGGACGGCACGACGGGGCGCCCGCTCGCGGTGATGGACGGAAACCGGCTGACGCTCTGGCGCACTGCGGGAGCCTCCGCTTTGGCCTCGCGCTACATGTCGAATCCGGAAGCCAGCCATATGGTGATGGTCGGTGCCGGCGCGCTCGCCCCCTTCATCATCAAGGCGCATCGTTCGGTGCGGCCCCTCACCGACATCGCGGTCTGGGCGCGGCGGCAGGAGGCGGCCGAGGCCGTTGTCGCCGAACTCGCGAAGGACGGAATCGAGGCCCGCGCCACGACCGATCTCGAAGGCGAGGTCCGCACCGCCGATATCATCTCCTGCGCCACCAACGCGACCGAGCCGCTGATCCATGGCCACTGGCTCAAGCGCGAGGCTCATCTCGACCTGATCGGCGGCTTCACCATGCAGATGCGCGAGGCCGATGCCGATGCGCTGCAGCGCGCCCGCGTCGTCGTCGATTCCGCCAAGGCGATCGAGGAGGGCGGCGACGTCGCCGTCGCGATCGCCGAAGGCAGCTACAGCGCCGACAAGGTCGCCGGCACCTTGGCCGATCTCTGCCATGGGCGCGTTCAGGGCAGCGTCGAGGGCGGCGGCATCACGCTGTTCAAATCGGTCGGCGTCGCGCTCGAGGATCTGGCGGCGGCGGTGGCCGTCTGGGAGCATGGCGCCGATCGGAGTTGATCGGCGCCGTTCAAAGGCCTCAGACGTGGACGGAAGCGCCGCCGATGGCGCCGAGCAGCCACAGGATCAGCACGACGACCAGAACGAGGCCGACGACGCCGCCGAGCCCGGCCGGGCCATAGCTGCGATGGCCGTAATAGCCGCCCCCGCCAAGCAGCAGGATCAGCACCAGAACGATCAGAAGCGTGGACATGAGGTTTTCCTTGTCGTTTGCGCCCGACAGGCGCGTTCGACGGGGAAAACCCGGGTCATGACGCAACTGTTCCGTTCTATTCGGCCTTGATCCCGGCCTCCTGGATCAGGTCGCCCCATTTCTTGAGCTCGGCTTGCAGGAAGGCGGCGAGCTCGGCCGGCGTCCAGCCGCCCGGCTCGGCGGCGAGCGCGTCCATCTTGGCGCGCAGCGCGGGGTCGGCGAGGCCGGCCTTGGTATCGGCCTGGATCTTGTCGATGATCGCCTGGGGCGTCTTCGCTGGCGCGAACAGCGCGAACCAGGACGAGACGTCGAAGCCCGGCACCGTCTCGCCGATCGGCGGATATTCCGGCGCCGTCGGGGCGCGCTTGGCGGTGGTGACGCCGAGCCCGCGAATGGCGCCGCCCTTGGCCTGCGGCAGGGCCGAGGTGATGTTGTCGAAGATCAGGTCGACGCGGCCGCCCATCAGGTCCTGGATCGCCTGGGAGGAGCCGCGATAGGGCACATGCACCATCTTCGTGCCGGTGAGCTTCTGGAACAGCTCGCCCGAGAGATGCAGCGAGGTGCCGACGCCGGAGGAGGCATAGGTCAGCTTGCCGGGATTGGCCTTGGCATAGGCGACGAGCTCGGCGACGTTCTTGACCGGCAGGTCGTTGCGCACCACGAGCAGGTTCGGCACCAGCGCCACCATGGTGATCGGCGCGAGATCCCTGACCGGGTCGTAGTTGACCTTGGCATAGAGGTAGCGGTTCGTGGCGAGCCCGACCGAGGCGATCAGCAGCGTGTCGCCGTTCGGCTCGGCCTTGGCGACGGCCTCGATCCCGATATTGCTGCCGGCGCCGGGACGGTTCTCGACGACGACCACATTGCCCCAGCTCTGGCTGAGCTTGTCGGCCGCGAGCCGCCCGAGCACGTCGGTCGCCCCGCCGGGCGTGAAGGGCACGACAAGCTTGACCTGCCGCCCTTGCGGCCAGGGTTGCTGGGCAAGCCCGGCGCCGGACGCAAGCAGTGCGGCGCCGGTGCCGGCCAGCAGGGCGCGGCGGTCTATGAGCTCTGGCATGGGGGTCCTCCGGTTGCGGCTGGCGGTTGCCCCGCCTTTTGCCACTAGGCTGCCTGCCGCATCCGCTCTTGTCCATCCGGCGGCTTGACCGCCAGGGGCAGTGCCGCTGATTCTGTGCCGATGCGTCACGCCAAACGAATCGCCGCCCTCCTCACCGTCATGGCGGGCCTCGTGCCCTTCGCGGCCAGGGCCCAGTCCACCGCCGATCAGGAGGCGAAGACGCGCGCGGCCAACATCGCCGCCTGGCCGGATGCCGCCCGTTCGCTCTTCGGCCAGAAGGCGACCCCGGCGCACCTGCCGCCGCGCGCCATCGGCTCCTATGCCCGTGGCTGCCTTGCCGGTGGCGCCGCGCTGCCTCTCGACGGGCCGAGCTGGCAGGTGATGCGGCTCAACCGCAACCGCAACTGGGGGCATCCCGCCCTGATCGACTATCTCGAGAAGCTGGCCCGCGACGTGCCGCGCATCACCGGCTGGTCCGGGCTTCTGGTCGGCGACATGTCGCAGCCGCGCGGCGGGCCGATGCTGACCGGCCATGCCTCGCATCAGATCGGCCTCGATGCCGATATCTGGCTGACGCCGATGCCGAAGAGCAGGCTCGACGGGGAGCAGCGCGAGAACATGCCGGCGGTCAACATGGCCCGGGCCGATTGGCGCGATGTCGATCCGCGTGCCTGGACGCCCGCCCATACTCGCCTGATCAAGGCGGTGGCCTCGGAGCCGCGGGTGGAGCGCGTTTTCGTCAATCCGGCCCTGAAGGTGGCTCTTTGCCGCGAGGCGGGCGCCGACAAAAGCTGGCTCGACAAGGTTCGGCCGATCTGGGGCCACAACTACCATTTCCACATCCGGCTGGCCTGCCCGGCCGGCATGGCGAGCTGCGTGCCGCAGGAGCCGCCGAATTTCGGCGATGGCTGCGGCGCCGAGCTCACCGGCTGGGTCGAACGCCAGCGCGAGGCGATCTTCAATCCGCCGAAGCCAAAGCCTGGCCCGAAGCCGAAACCCAAGCCGCCGATGTCGCTCGACGCCCTGCCGCCGGAATGCCGCCAGGTTCTGGCGGCGCCCTGAATTCGCGTTCCCCGAGGAACGACGGGGCATCCCGGACGCAGCGAAGCGAAGATCTGGGAGCCATGCCTGAACTTTTCCGGTAGGCGCTCCTGCATGGATCCCGGGTCAAGCCCGGGATGACCGTGCATTTCCGTGGCAACTCGACATTCTTTCGCAGATCAACGTCGCCTCGTCCGGCCGGAGCTGTAGGCGAAGGGGTCATGCTCCGGCGTGATCGGCTGCGCCTCTTCAGAGCCCTGCTGGTCGACGACGCCGGAACCTCCGCCATCGCCGAGCACGACCTCCTCCGACGGCTCGACCGCGCCGGGCAGGGTGAGTGGCCCGCGCGCCTCGCTGGGCAAAGGCTGCGGCTGGAAGCGCGCGCCGCCCTGCTGCCGGCGTGCGTCGTAGTCCTGGAGGAACCGCATCTGGGCGTCGAGGCTGTGGTCCTGGCCCTGGCCGTTATTGGCGACCGGATAGCCGCCCTGCACGGCGCCGGGCGGGCGCAGGCCGTCGTTCGGGCGGCGCAGCGCCGGCCCGCCGGCATAGGCGGTGGCGGCGGGAGCGCCGTCCCGCTGGGTCGCCGGTGCGCTTTGCGCCGAAGAATAGGTCCGGGCCGGATCCGGCGGCGGCAGGTTGTAGTTCGGCGTGTATTTGATGATCGGCTTGCAGATGTGCCGGCCCTTGGAATGGCGGGCGAGGTCGATATGGATGTGGTCGTAATGCATCGGATCGGCGCCCGGCCCGAGGACCGTGCCGAAATAGGTGCAGGCGCCGACGAAGACCTCGCGCAGGAAGTTCTGTTCCTCCGGCGAGCCGCGCCAGCCTTCCTTGACCGTGACGACGCGGTTGTCGTTCAGCCGGAAGGAGAACACGTCGACGGCGTTGCCATAGGCATGCTCCGAAGTGGCCGTCGTATAGGTGCCGTTGTTCATGGAGCGGCAGGAATAGGAACCGGCGCGGATCTCGATCACCTGCGCGCCGAAGATGTTCATCGCGGCCGGCTGCACGACCTCGGCGAACCACTGGTCGGTCGTTGCCACGACCGGGCAGGCGAGCAGGGCCGGGCTCTTCAGGGCGACGCTGCCGTTCTGCAGCGCGGTGACCTTGAGCGGCTGCTGCATGCCGCAGACGCCCGGCCCGTCGATCGCCTTGCCGCGCAGGCTGACATAGCTCGAGAGCTGCACCTGGCCGGAGCTCATGCAGGTGGCTTCCGCCTGATCGCGCCAGGGAGCGCGCTGCGGTTTCTGGAACTTGCCGCAGCCGGCCAGCCCGGCGGCGCCGGCCAGACCAACTGCGATGAGGGCGAGTTTTACGCGTCGCATGACCATTCAAATGCGAAGCGTTTGGTGAACGGTTTCTCAACCGACTGCGCCCCGGCCGCCACAGCCGGATTAACTTTGGCGGAGTGGTGAATGCCGACTTAATCCGGCGTTTCCCGCGTTAACGGATGCCGATTGCGCTGCAGCCGACCCGGTGCGTCGTTCAGTCCGAGGTCAATGCGGAAGAGTCCGGAGAAGAGCGCTGCAACGACTTGGGAAGCCTTTCCGGGCGCCGGTTGCGCGACTGCCGGCATCAGAAATATCCCCAAATCTATTCAAGGATTTAACGCAAGTTTAAGCATGATCTAGCCTTCGCCACCATGCCGCCACGGTGCCGCCCCCTTGCGGCCGCTGCCAGTTCTGGTAGCTTCTGCGACAGGTCAATGACACAGGAGGGTGTGATGACTGTCACGCTGCGTCTCGACCGGTTGATCATGGGTGCGGCCTTCGTTTTCATGATGGCAATCGTTCTGGGAGCGTTCTGACACAAGGGTCAGTCTCGAAGTCGCTAGGACCACAAGAGCCATAAACGATGACGCCGCCGGGAGATGTCCCGGCGGCGTTTCTGTTTCGCAAGATCGCTCGCTTGAAAGATCGCTCCTGCGCGGGACCGCTGGCGTGAAAGGCTCAGCTTTCGGGGCAGGGTGTTTCCGTCACTTGCCAGGACATCAGATTGGTCACGCGGCTGCAGGCCGCGATGCGCGGGCCCTGCGAGGTGCGGATGCAGGAGGACGAACCCTCCGCGATCTTGCGGCCGTTGTTCCAACAGAAGCAGAGCGGCTCGGGTGCCTGGGCGAGGCGCGGGCCGTCGAGTGGAATGGCCGGTTCTCCCGCGGCGGCGGCTTCGGTGATCAGCAGCAAAACGGCCAGCGCCAGGAGCCAGCTCAACAGGCGATGTCGGTGAGGCCTCGGTTCATGTCCGAACATGGCGCTCTTTCCTTCGTCCGCGGAGAGGACGATGCGACACCTTACCACAGGCCAGTGATCACGACGAATGATTATGCACCGATTTGAAATAGTGAGATCTTTCAGCCGGTTAACAAGCATCCATCTTGCGGCGCGCGCGTTCCTCTCCCATATTGAGCGCCGTCGAGCCCATGGAGGCTCCGGGAGGAACAATGTCTTTGATCTCGCTCGCCCGTCGCGGACGTGCCGTCGCCCTGGTTGTTGGAGCCCTGATGCTGGTACCGTTGGTCGCCGAGGCGCGCCCCGGTGGCGGCCGCAGCTCGGGTAGCCGCGGGATGTTCTCGAACAGCGCCCCGGCCCCGACCAATACGATTCCCGGCGGCGCGCAGTCCTTCCAGCGCAGCGCGGCCCCTTCGCCGTCCGTCGCCAACCCCGGCATGGGCGCCGGCGCTGCTGCTGCGCAGGCGGCCCGTCCGTCCTTCGCCCGCAACATGATGATGGGCATCGGCGCCGGCCTGCTCGGCGCCGGCCTGTTCGGAATGCTCAGCGGCTCGGGCTTCTTCGGCGGTCTGGCCTCGCTTGCGGGCATCCTCGGTTTCTTGCTGCAGATCGGCCTGATCGCCGGCATCATCATGCTGGCCATCCGCTTCTTCCGCCGCCGGTCCGAGCCGCAGCTCGCTGGCGCTGGCGCGCCCTATGGCCGCGAGGCCTATGGCGCGCAGCCCGACGCGGCCCAGCCCGCGGCCGCCCGCATGGGCGGTTTCGGCGGTGGCGCGGCCCAGCCGGCGACCACGCCGATCCAGCTTGAGGGTGCCGATTTCAGCGCCTTCGAGCGCCTGCTCGGTGAGGTCAACGCCGCCTATTCGAACGAGGACGAGGCCGGCCTGCGCCAGCGCGTCACCCCGGAGATGTTCGGCTATTTCGACGAGGATCTGACCGAGAACGTCCGCCGCGGCGTGGTCGACCGGGTCTCCGACGTCAAGCTGCTACAGGGTGACCTGTCCGAGGCCTGGCGCGAGGGCAGCACCGACTACGCCACGGTCTCGATGCGCTTCAGCCTGGTCAACGCGCTTTATGACCGCAAGAGCGGCCGCGTCGTCGACGGCAATGCGACCGCGCCGCAGGAGGTCAAGGAGTTCTGGACCTTCCTGCGCGAGCGTGGCGGTGAGTGGAAGCTCTCCGCGATCCAGCAGGCGGCCTGAACCTCCGCGATCTTGCAACAAAATCGCATCACGGCCGGGGCAACCCGGCCGTTTTCGCATGCGCCTGGCCATGCGCGGTTTCGGGTGTCGCGCCGCGACGAACCGGCTTATAGCGATAATCGTCCCGCCTTGGTCGTCTTGCGTTAGTCGTCCTGCCTTGCCGCTTCCGTCCGGAAGCCCTTTCGGAGCCTGCCCCATGAGTGACATGCGTCTCGTCGTCGTCGGCGCCGCCGGGCGCATGGGGCGCATGCTGATCAAGGCCATCGATCAGGCTGAGGGATGCCGCCTGGTCGCTGCCGTCGAACGTCCGGGCTCGCCGGCCCTGGGCGCCGATGCCGGTCCGCTTGCTGGACTGCCGCCGCTGGGCGTGACCGTGACGGGCGATCCCGCTGCCGCTTTCGCGCAGGGCGATGCCGTGTTCGATTTCACCTCGCCGGAGGCGACCGTCGCCTTCGCGCGCCTCGCGGCCGATGCCGGCATCCTGCACGTCGTTGGCACGACCGGGCTGGAGCCGGCGCATCTCGCGGCGTTGGCGGAGACGGCGCGGCGCATCCCGATCATTCGGTCCGGCAATATGAGCCTGGGCGTCAATCTGCTGGCGGCGCTGGTGCGCAAGGTCGCCGCGACGCTTGGCACCGACTGGGACATCGAGATCGTCGAGATGCACCATCGCATGAAGGTCGATGCGCCCTCCGGCACGGCCGTGCTGCTGGGCGAGGCGGCCGCTGCCGGCCGCGCCGTCGATCTCGCCGAGCGGCGCGTCGCGGCCCGTGACGGCATCACCGGTGCACGTGATCCGGGCACGATCGGCTTTGCCGCGTTGCGCGGCGGCACCGTTGTCGGCGATCACAAGGTCATCTTCGCCGGAGCGGGCGAACGGCTGGAACTCGCCCATGTCGCGGAGGATCGCAGCCTCTTTGCCCAGGGCGCGATCAGGGCGGCGCTCTGGGGCCGGGGCAGGGCGCCCGGCCTCTATTCCATGGCCGATGTCCTCGGCCTCGACACGCTGTAGCTCGTGACCCGGAGCTGGCCATGACGCGGATCGCCGTCGCCCCGGGCGTCGTCCACTGGCCGGGCCGGCTCTCGGCCGCGGAGCAGGGCGCTCTCCTGGCCGAATTGCGTGCCGTGGTCAGGCAGGCGCCCCTCTTCCAGCCGCGCATGCCGAAGACCGGCAAGCCGTTTTCGGTCAGGATGACGAATTGCGGCCCGCTCGGCTGGGTTTCCGACGAGAGCGGCTATCGCTACCAGCCGCTCCATCCCGAGACGAAGGAGCCTTGGCCGCTGCTGCCGGCACCGCTGCTGGCGTTGTGGGAGGAGCTTTCCGGCTATCCCCATCCGCCCGAGGCCTGTCTCGTCAACTATTATGCGGCCGGCGCGAAGATGGGGCTGCATCAGGATCGCGACGAGCAGGATTTCGACGCGCCGGTGCTCTCGATCTCGCTCGGCGATGCCGCGCTCTTCCGCATCGGCGGGACGACGCGTGGCGGCAAGACGGCTTCCCTCAAGCTCGCTTCCGGCGATGTGCTGGTTTTCGGCGGCGCGGCGCGGCTCGCCTATCACGGCATCGACCGCGTCCTGTCGGGCTCCTCGACCTTGCTGGCCGAGGGAGGGCGCCTCAACCTGACGCTGCGGCGCGTGACGAAGCCGGATTGAAGATGATCGGACCCCGTCCTTCGAGACGCCGCTTCGCGGCTTCTCGGGGGGAGGACTGCCCATCGCAAACGGGATTTATTCGCCCGTGCCGCCCGGCAGCTTCGGGAAGGACCAGCCGAGCAGCAGCGAGCCGGCCCTGAGCCCGAAGCCCATCGCCAGCCCGCCGAGAGCCACGGCATAGACGGGCAGGCCAAGGCCATGGAGCAAGGCGGTCACCGCCGCGCCGGCCGTGGCGGCGGTGACGTAGAATTCCCGGCTCCACAGCACCATCGGCCGGTCGCCGGCGAGGATGTCGCGCAGGATGCCGCCGAAGGTGGCGGTCATGGCACCGAGCGCGATGGCGGACAGGACCGGCGCGCCGGCTTCCAGCCCGATCAGGGTCCCGCTGACGGCGAACATCGAGAGGCCGGCGGCGTCGCTCCAGAGCAGCAGCTTGCGCCCGCTCCAGCCCTCGATAATGCCTGGGCGCAGATAGGCCAGCGCCCAGGCGCCGATCGCCACCACGGTGCAGATGATCACGCTGGTTGGATCGTGCACCCAGCGCGCGCTATGGCCGAGCAGCAGCTCCCGCAGCGTGCCGCCGCCGACGCCGGTGACGGTCGCGAGCAGGATGAAGCCTAAGGGGTCCATGCCCTTGCGGGCGGCGACGAGGGCTCCGGTCAGCGCGAAGATGGCGACGCCGGCGCCCTCGAACATCGATCAGTGACTCGTGGGCTTGTCGCCGCCCTGCTCGGCCTTGGGGCCGCCGGCCGAGATGCCGACGAGGGCAGGGCGCAGCACGCGCTCGCCGATCTTGTAGCCGACCTGGACCACCTTGGAGACCATGCCCTTGGGCGTGGCCGGATCGGGCGCCTCGAACATCGCCTGATGCAGGTGCGGGTCGAACTTCTCGCCCAGCGGGTCGATCTTGCGCACGCCGTGACGCTCCAGCGTCTTCAGCAGCTCGCGCTCGGTCAGCTCGACGCCGTCATAGAGTGCCTTGAGCGTGGCGTCGGCGGCGTCGCGCGCAGTGTCCGGCACGCTCTCGAGCGCCCGGCGCAGATTGTCCGAGGAGCCGAGCATGTCGCGGGCGAAGCTCGTCGCCGCATAGGCCTTCGCATCGGCGATCTCGCGCTCGGTGCGACGGCGCAGGTTCTCCATCTCGGCGAGCGTGCGCAGCAGCTTGTCCTTGAGGTCGTCGCGCTCGTTCTGGAGCGCCGCGATCTGGGCCTCGTTGCCCCCTTCGGTGGCCTGAGCCTGCTCGGGAGCGTCGGTCGCGGCTTCGAGGTTCGGGTCTTCCGTCGCAGGGTTGCGCGTCATTGCCTGTTCCAATTCCCATCCATCAATCTGGCTGGCCGTGCCGCCCGTCGCCGGGCCTGGCGGGTTTCCCCGGAAACGCGGCCGCGTTCGTGGCCGATATCGGGCTTATGGCGGCCCAAATCAAGCGCGCGCCGGGACTTTCGTCCTGGCCGACGCCGCCTTGCCCCCCTCGAACTCGAACACCTCCAGCAAGCTCTTGCGGATCGCGAGCTGGCGCGCGGTCGAGACGATCTTCGCATTGGTCAGGTCGGTGACGTAGAAAACGTCGACCGCCTTCTCGCCGAAGGTCGCGATATGGGCGGAGGCGATGTTGAGGTTGAGCTTCCCGATCGCGGTGGTGAGGTCGTAGAGCAGGCCCGGCCGGTCGAGCCCGGAGACCTCCAGCACCGTGTGGCGGCTGGACAGCACGTTGTCGATGACGATCTCCGGCGCGAGCTGGAAGGTCTGGCCGCGCGGCGGCGGCGCGCGGCGCTGCGCGACGAGATCGGCGATCTTGATCTCGCCCTTCAAGGCCCGTTCGATCGCCGCCGCGATCCGCCCGGCCCGGCGCAACTCGTCGTCGTCGCGGTCGAAGGCGCGCGAGACGGAGATGGTGTCGAGCGCGAGCCCGTCCGTGGTGGTGAAGATCTGCGCGTCGACGATGTTGCCGCCGGCCGCAGCGCAGGCGCCGGTGACGATGGCCAGAAGGCGCGGATGGTCGGGCGCGAGTACGGTGAGCTCGGTCACGCCGCGGAACTGGTCGGTCTCGACCACGGTCGCGGTGGTGCGGCCGGCCTTCTCCGCCTCGCTCAGGAAGCGTGCGTGCTTCTCCTGGTCGGCGAGATCGACCTTGATCCAGTAGGGCGGGTAGTGGCGCGCGATATAGGCCTCGCGCTCGGCCTCGCTCCAGTCGGAGAGCCGCTGCCGCAACTCGTCCTGCTTGCGGCCGACACGGGCCTTGCGCTCGACCGCCGAATGGCCGCCGGTCAAGACGAGCTCGGTCTCGTAATAGAGCGTGCGCAGGAGCTGGCCCTTCCAGCCGTTCCAGACGCCGGGACCGACCGCCTTGATGTCGGCGACGGTGAGGATCAGCAGGAGCTTCAATCGTTCCAGCGTCTGCACCGTGGCCGCGAAGCTCTCGATCGTCTTCGGATCGCCGAGGTCGCGGCTCTGCGCCACCGTCGACATGTCGAGATGGTGCTCGACCAGCCAGGCGACGGTCTCGGTCTGGCCCGGCGTCAGCCCGAGGCGCGGGCCGAGCTTGCGGGCGATGCGTGCGCCGGCGAGCGAATGGTCCTCCGGCCGGCCCTTGGCGATGTCGTGCAGGAACAGGGCGACATAGAGCGCCCGCCGGTTGGCGACCGTCGGCATGATCTCGTTCGCGAGCGGGTGCTCGGCCTCGAGCGTGCCGGAATCGATCTCGGCCAGCACGCCGATGGCGCGGATCAGGTGCTCGTCCACCGTGTAGTGGTGGTACATGTTGAACTGCATCATCGCCACCACCCGGCCGAAATCCGGGACGAAGCGGCCGAGCAGCCCGGACTCGTTCATGCGCCGCAGCACCACCTCCGGCGAGCGCCGCGCGGTGAGGATTTCCAGGAAGATGCGGTTGGCCTCGGGGTCGTGGCGCAGCCCGGAGGTGATCAGCCTGAGCGACTGCGTCACCAGCCGGCTCGTATCGGGATGGATGGCGAGGTCCTCGCGGCTGGCGATCTGGTAGAGCCGGAGCAGATTGACCGGGTCGCGCTCGAAGGCGCTGTCGTCGATGACGGCGAGGCGCTGGCCCTTCAGGGTGAAATCGGTGTGGCCGAGCGCGCGCACGCGCTTGCGCTTGGTGAAGGAGCCGAGCAGGCGCGAGAGCGTCGCGCGCGGCTTCTGCTGGCGCGCCTCCAGCGCCGCGCAGACGATGGCGGTGAGGTCGCCGACATCCTTGGCGACGAGGAAATAGGCCTTCATGAAGCGCTCGACCGGCGCCTGGCCGCTGCGGCCGGCATAGCCGATGGCCGCCGCCACCTGCCGCTGCAGGTCGAAGGAGAGCCGCTCCTCCGCCCGTCCGGTGATGAAGTGCAGCCAGCAGCGCACGCGCCAGAGGAACTCTTCCGAGCGCTCGAACATCTGCAATTCCTGCGTGTCGAACAGGCCAGCCGCGACGAGCTCGCGCACATCCTTCACGCGGTAGGCGTATTTCGCGATCCAGAACAGCGTGTTGAGGTCGCGCAAGCCGCCCTTGCCGTCCTTGACGTTGGGCTCGACCAGATAGCGCGAGGTGCCGGCGCGCTGCACCCGCGTCTCGCGCTCGGCGAGCTTCGCCTCGGTGAAGGCCGCGGCCGTACCCTCGACCACCTCGGCGTCGAAGCGCCGGACCATCTCGTCGAACAGCGCCCTGTCGCCGCTGAGGAAGCGCGCTTCCAGCAGCGCTGTGCGGATGGTCATGTCGGCACGCGCTTCGCGGATGCAGTCGTCGACCGAGCGGACCGAATGGCCGGTCTTCAGCTTCAGGTCCCAGAGCGGGTAGAGCATGGACTCGACCACGCTCTCGCCCCAGGCGGTCTGCTTGTGCGGGAACAGGAAGAGCAGGTCGACATCCGAGCCCGGCGCCAGCGTGCCGCGGCCATAGCCGCCGACGGCGGCGACCGCGATGCGCTCGGATTGCGAGGGGTTGTCGGCCGGATAGAAATAGCCCGTCGCAGCCTTGTGCAGCGCGATGACGACCGCATCCATCACCGCGGACAGCCGGTGCGCGCAGGCGAGCCCGCTGCGCGGCCCTTCGAGAATGGCGCGGGCCGAGGTGTGGCCGTCGTCGAGGAGCTGGCGCAGCGCGCCGACGAGGAGCTGGCGCTTTTCGGCCTTGTCGCGCCGACGTGCCGAAGCCAGCAGGCGGGTGACGCCGGCCTCGGGATCCTGCAGCATCTCGGGAAGCGGAAGGGCGGGCTTGTCGTGGGCGGCTGACACGGCAGCAGGGTCTCGCTGTGAAGCCTGTTCCTATCATGACGGCGCGCTGCGCAGGAACGCTTAAAATATACGTGGATTTCCGTGAATTTTGCGGAAGACCATGCAGGTTTGTGTTGTTTGACATACAGAACGATTGGACCTAAGAAAAGGATACGCGCCGATTTGAGCCATCAGCTTGCGGGCGCGAAACAAGTGCAGCTAAAGCGTTGGGAGGGGCGATGAGCGCCCGATCCCTCGCATCGTCGACAAAAGAGGGATCATCCGATGACCAGCATCACCCGCCGTCTTGCGCTCGCCGCCCTGGCGGTCGCCGCGCTCGCCACTCCCGCCTTGGCGCAGCCCAAGGAGATCCGCCTGGATTACGCGACCTATAACCCCGTGAGCCTCGTGCTCAAGGAGCGCGGGACGCTGGAAAAGGCGCTGGAGGCCGACGGCATCAAGGTCCGCTGGGTCTTCTCGGCCGGCTCCAACAAGGCGCTCGAATTCCTCAATGCCGGCTCGATCGATTTCGGCTCGACCGCCGGCGCCGCCGCGCTGATCGGCAAGATCAACGGAAACCCGATCAAGTCGATCTATGTCTATTCGCGGCCCGAATGGACCGCCCTCGTCACCGGCGCCAAGAGCGAGATCACCAAGGTCGCCGACCTCAAGGGCAAGCGCGTCGCGGTCACGCGCGGCACCGATCCTCACATCTTCCTTGTCCGGGCGCTGGCCGATGCCAAGCTGACCGAGAAGGACGTCAAGCTCGTCCTGCTCCAGCACGCCGATGGCCGCCTCGCGCTGGAGCGCGGCGATGTCGATGCCTGGGCCGGGCTCGACCCGCTGATGGCGGCGGCCGAGGTCGAGAGCGGCGCCAAGCTGTTCTACCGCAAGCCCGAGGACAACACCTGGGGCATCCTCAATACCCGCGAGGCTTTCGCTGCGGAGAACCCGGCGCTCGTGCGCAAGGTCATCGCCGCCTATGAGGAGGCACGCCGCTACGCGCTCGCCAACCCCGCCGAGCTCAAGAAGATCCTGGTCGATTACACCAAGCTCTCCGAGCCGGTGATCGAGCGCCAGCTCACCCGCACGGATCTCACCCATTCCGCCATCGGGCAGGCGCAGATCGACAGCATCACCGCCGCCGGCATCGCGCTGAAGGACGCCGGCGTCCTGCCGGCCGCGACCGATGTGAAGGCGGCGGTCGACTCGTTGATCGATCGCGGCTTCCTCGCGACCAACTGAGGCGCGGCCCGGCCCGATGAGCGCGGTGGAGGCCGAAGCGGCTGGGACGGTCCGGCAGGAGCGGCAGGGCGGCCGCAAGCCGCGCCGTTCCAGCCTCGTTCTTCTCGGCTTCGTGCTGCCAGTGCTGCTGGCCCTGCTCTGGGAAGGGTTGGTGGCGGCAGGCATCGCCAATGGTCGGCTGATGCCTCCACCCAGCGTCATCGGCCGCACGCTCCGGGATCTGGCCGCCTCCGGCGAGCTCCTGACCCATGCGACGGCAACACTCTCGCGCGTCGCGGCGGGTTTCGGGCTCGGGGCGCTGGCGGGCACGGTCCTGGGCGCGCTGACCGGCGCCCTGCCGGTTGCGCGCCGCCTGCTCGATCCAACCTTGCAGGCGCTGCGGGCCATCCCTTCCATCGCCTGGGTGCCGCTCTTCATCCTCTGGCTCGGCATCTTCGAGGCCTCGAAGGTCGCGCTGATCGCGGTCGGCGTCTTCTTCCCGGTCTATCTCGGCGTCGCCGCCGCGATCCAGGGCATCGACCGCAAGATCGTCGAGGTCGGCCGGGTCTTCCGCCTTTCGCGGCTCGCCATGGTCAGGCGCGTCCTGCTGCCGGCGATCCTGCCGGACTGGATCACTGCGCTGCGCTCGGGCCTCGGCCTCGGCTTCATGTTCGTGGTCGCGGCCGAGATCATGGGGGCGAGCGAGGGGCTGGGTTACCTGCTCGTGGACGGCCAGCAGCTCGGTCGCCCCGACACCATCATCGCGGCCATCATCAGCTTCGCCGTGCTCGGCAAGCTGGCTGACGGCCTCCTCGTCGCCATCACGCGGCCCTTCCTCGCCTGGCAGGATACGGCGCGCGACAAGCTCTGAAGGCTTAACCCCGTGCTGAGTTTCGACCGGCTGTCCAAAACCTATGCCGACGGCACCCATGCCCTCTCGGCGATCGACCTCGAAGTCGGGCGCGGCGAGATCGTCGCTTTGCTCGGTGGCTCGGGCTGCGGCAAGACGACCTTGCTCAGGCTCGTCGCGGGGCTCGACACGCCGAGCGCCGGAGCGATCCGGCTCAATGGCGAGACCGTCGCCGAGCCCCGCGCCGATGTCGGCGTCATCTTCCAGGAGCCGCGGCTCTTCCCCTGGCTCAGCGTCGCGGAGAATGTCGGCTTCGGCCTGTCGCATCTCTCCGCCTTCGAGCGGGAAGGGCTGGTGACCAATGCGCTGGTCCGCGTCGGCCTCGCCGGCCATGAGAAGCGTTGGCCGCGCGAGCTCTCCGGCGGCCAGCAGCAGCGCGTCGCCATCGCCCGCGCCCTCGTCACCCGGCCGAAGCTGCTGCTGATGGACGAGCCCTTCTCGGCCCTCGACGCGACGACGCGGGCAAGCCTGCACGGGCATCTGCTGGCACTCTGGCAGGAGAGCCGGCCGACCGTCCTGATGGTCACGCATGATGTCGAGGAGGCGGTGACGCTCGCCGACCGCATCGTGGTGATGCAGCCGCATCCCGGTCGGCTCTTCGACGAGCTCGACAACCCGCTCGCCCGGCCGCGTGATCGGCTTTCTCCGGCCTTCGAGGCGACGAAGCGGGAGGCGTTGCGCGCGCTCGACCGCTCGCTGCGCCACGAGGCGCCGCATCAGGAGAAGGCAGCTGAGACCGCTGGCATGTGGTGGTAGCTCGGCCGCGGCACGCTGCCATCTCTGGCATTGGTCGCGGCTTCGTCCTATCAGCCGCATGACGCGATTTCACAGTCTGAACGAGAGGGTCGGTTCCATGGACGTCACCGCGCTGCGCGCCTTGCAGGCTCCCCTCAAGGACGAATACCGGAGCAACCCCGAGGCGGCGATCGTCACGCTCAAGGCCCATGGCGAGCTCGACGACCAGCACATCGCCTGCAAGGTCGAGACCGGCCGCGCCATCGCGCTGGCCGGCCTGCATCCCGCGACCGGCGGCTCCGGGGCCGAGCTCTGCTCCGGCGACATGCTGCTCGAGGCGCTGGTCGCCTGCGCCGGCGTGACGTTGAAGGCCGTCGCGACGGCGCTCGAGATCGAGCTGAAGAAGGGCGTGGTGCGGGCCGAGGGCGATCTCGACTTCCGCGGCACGCTCGGTGTCGTCAAGGATGCGCCCGTCGGCTTCAAGGCGATCCGCCTCTCCTTCGACGTCGAGACCGACGCGCCGCAGGAGAAGCTCGACACGCTGCTGAAGCTCACCGAGCGTTACTGCGTCGTCTTCCAGACGCTCAACGTGAAGCCGGAATTGTCGGCGGTGCTGGATCGAAAAGCCGTCTGAGCACCGCCTGGAGCGCTTTCGGGCGCGCCAGGTCTCGGTCGGGCAGGCCATTGACGCCTAAAGAAAACGGCGCCTTTCGGCGCCGTTTGTGTTTGTGACGGAGCGCCTTGAAGGCCGGGCTCCCTCAGAACTCTTCCCATCCGGTATCGATGGCGCGGCCATTGGCGACCTTGCGGGGGGCTGGGGCGGTCCGGGACTGGACGAAGGCGGCCTCGGCGAGCTGGCGCAGCCGCGCCGGCTCGGGCGCGGTGGTGGCGGCAGCCGGAGTGGGCCGGGCCGGGACGGCAGGGGCCGCCTTCGCCGGGCGGGCGGGAGCCGCCGCATGGGCTTGCGGATAGGCGGACTGCCCAGCCGCCTCGCGGCCGGTGCGGAAGGTCGCGACGAGGTCGTTGAGCTGGCCGATGCGGCCCGACAGCGAGCCGGCCGAGGCCGCGCTCTGCTCGGCCAGCGCCGCATTCGCCTGCGTCATCTCGTCGAGATGCGCCACCGCCTGGCTCATCTCGTCGATGCCGTTGGCCTGCTCGCCCGCCGCCGCCGAGATGTCGGCGATGGTGGCGGCGACCTTGCGCGAGGCTTCGAGGATGCGCGCCAGCTGGTCGCCGGCCTGGCGCACCAGCTTCACCCCGGCGCCGACCTCGTCATTGGAGGAGGAGATCAGCCCGGAGATGTCCTTGGCCGCCTCGCCCGAGCGCTGCGCCAGGGTGCGCACTTCCGAGGCGACGACGGCAAAGCCCTTGCCGGCCTCGCCGGCACGCGCCGCCTCGACCGCGGCGTTGAGCGCCAGCAGGTTGGTCTGGAAGGCGATGTCGTCGATGACGCGGATGATGTCGGAGATCTTCTGCGAGGCGCTCTCGATGCGGGCCATGGCCTCGACCGCCTGGCCGGCGATGGCGCCGCCGGACTGGGCCGCCTGCATCGCCTCGTCGGCGATGCGGGCGGCATCCTTCGAGGCCTGGGCCGAGGCCTTGACGGACGCGGCGAGCTCCTCGGTGGTGGCGGCGGTCTCCTCCAGCGAGGAGGCCTGTTCCTCGGTGCGCTTCGAGAGATCGTCGGCGCCCATGTTGATCTCGCGGGCGGCGAGCCCGACATCGGCCGAGGTCGTCTGGATCGTCGCGACCGTGGCCGAGAGGCGCTCGACCGTCTCGTTGATCGCGCCCTGGAGATCGGCGAAGCGGCCGCGATAGCCGCCCTCGACCTGCCGCGTCAGGTCGCCGCCCGCCACCGCCTGCAGAACCCCAGCGAACTCCGTCGTCGCACCGTCGACCACGCTGTTGATTTCGTTGATGCCGGCGACCAGCCGCTGCATCTGCTCGTCGGCATCGTCGATCTGGAGGCGGGCCGAGAAATCGCCGGCCGCCGCCGCCGCGACCACCTCGCCGACATCCGACACCACAGCCTCCATCGACTGGGCCCGCGCCAGCCGCGCCGCCGCCGCAGCACGCTCTTGCTCTTCCAGGGCACGGACCCTTGCCGCGTTCTCCTGGAAGATCTGCAGGGCGCCGGCCATCTCGCCGATCTCGTCGCGCCGGCCGACGCTCGGCACGGTGACGTCCTGCTCGCCATCCGCCAGGCGTTTCATCGCGGCGGTCATGCCGCCGAGCGGCCGCACGACGCCGCTGATCACGAAGGCGAGCGCAAATGCTCCCAGGAGCAGGGCGCCGCCGGCAACGGCGAGCAGCAGATAGGCCGCGGCATGGGCCGTCGACTGGGCCTGTGCTCCCTGCTCGCGCGCCTGCTTGAGCTGCAACGCGGCCAACTCGCCGAGCTTTTTCGTGATCGGGTCCATCGCCTTGTAGAGTTCGTCCGAGGAGAACAGGCGAAGAGCGCTGTCGTCACGATCCTTCAGGATGGCGATGACCTTGGCGATGGCGACATCGCCGGTCTTCATCAGCGCCGCTGCCTGATCCGCAAGCTGCCTCTCATCGGACTCGGTGATGCTGGGCAGATAGGCCTTCCAGCTCTTGTCGATGGTCCCGACCGCGTCCTGGACGCTCTTGAGCGCATTGGTCCAGGTGACCTGGTTGCTCTGCGCCTTCCAGATCGTGTCGACGACGTTGACGGCATACATGTCGCTGACGGAACGCAACTGTTCCATCGGGATGACATTGTTCTGGACGACGTTGTCGACACGCTCCGTCACGGATCGCAAGGCCAGATAGCCGCAGGCGCCGATGGCGAGGACGCACAGGGCCAGGGCGACCAGCGCGGCCGCCAGCTTTGTCTTGATGCTCATTGTCATGACGGACCTTCTGGGAAGACGTCGCTCATTCAATGGAGTGCCGATGATGGAAGGTCCGCAAAGATGCCTATGGTCCAGGCATGGATCGGCGATACCCCGGTCGCGTCATGGCGCTCGACTGTATTGAGAGTTCTCGGTGCCCCAGATCTTTCAGATAAAGTTTAAGGCTGTTCTAATGTCCCCTTCGGAAAAGTGACGACGTTTACTTGCAAATACGCGTATTCACGTTGGGGATGAGCGTTCAGGTTGTGTGGGCGGTCCCCCTGGCTCGCCCTCGCCGACATCCGGGGCAGGCGGCGCGTTGACTTTGGGGTCCTTTAGCGTCGTCGGCCGGATCCGCCCTGCCTGGCAGGGAGCGCGCTACTCCGCGGCCCGCTTCAGTTCGAGCCCCTTGGCGAAGGGCAGCTTCGGCTCGCTCTTCTCGTCGTCGAAATCGAGCGCGCCGATCCTCTCGGCGCGGCTGGTGACCTTGCCGGCAGAGGTCTTGATCTGGCCGACATCCTCCTGCGCCTGCCGGAAATGCGTGTCGAGCTTGTCGACGCGCTCGCCAAGGCGCCTGACATCGTCGAGCAGCTTGCCGACCTCGGTCTGGATGACCTGCGCCTCCTCGCGCATCCGCGCATCGCGCACCAGCGACTGCATGAGCTGGATCGCCAGCGCCAGCAGCGAGGGCGAGACGATCATCACGCGGGCCCGGTGCGCCCGCTGCACGACATCGTCGAAATATTCGTGCAGATCGGCATAGATCGATTCCGACGGCACGAAGAGCAGCGCGATATCCTGCGTCTCGCCGGGCAGGAAATAGCGCTCGGCGATGTCCTTCACATGCACGCCGACATCGCTGCGGACGCGCTGGCCCGCGATCTTCTTCGCCTCCTCGCCGCGCGCCTCGCGCAGCATCGTGAAGCTCTCCAGCGGGAACTTGGCATCGATCACGAGGCCGCGCCCGTCGCCCGGCAGCGTGACGAGGCAGTCGGGCCGGCGTCCGTTCGAGAGCTGCGGCTGGAAGGCGAAGAAGGCGGCGGGCAGACCGTCGCGGATGATCGCTTCCATCCGGCCCTGGCCATAGGCGCCGCGCGCCTGCTTGTTGGAGAGCACGTCCTTCAGCGTCACCACTTCCGAGGTGAGGTCGGTCAGGTTCTTCTGCGCGCTGTCGATCACCGCCAGCCGCTCCTGCAGCTTGCCGAGGCTTTCGGTGGTCTGGCGGACGCTCTGCTCGAGCCCCTGGCCGACCTTTTGGCCGAGGCCGTCCATCCGCTCGGCCATCAACCTTGCGAGGTCGCCCTGCCGGGTCGAGAGGATCTCGGCCATCGACTGCATCCGGCCGGCGAGCTCGGCCTGCTGCCGGTTCATCTCCGCGACCTTGTCGTCCATCTCGCGGGCGCGTTCGGCGGCCATCGCAGCCTCGATCGCGCGGCTTCTGCCGCCGCGCCAGGCCGCCAAAGCCGTCATCAGCAGCAATGCGAGACTCAACCCGCCGAAGCCGAGTGCGGCCTCCGCCCAGGTCACGGGGCGTTCCAGCAAGGTGAAGGCAATCGCGTTCATGCGCGAAGCCTAGCCGATTCGGCTCGGGATGGCGAACGAAAGCGGAACGGTTTGACCGCCCGCCCACAAATGCTTATGTCCCGGGCTCAACAGCCCTTTTCTCTCGGAACCACATGCCCATTCGTCCGCTCGTCATCCTGCCCGACGCCCAGCTTCGCCTTGCCTCGAAGCCGGTCGAGGCCGTCACGCCGGAAATCAAGGCGCTGGTCGCGGACATGTTCGAGACCATGTACGACGCGCCGGGCATCGGTCTCGCCGCGATCCAGATCGGCGTGCCGCTGCGCGTCGTGACGATGGATCTGTCGAAGCCGGAGGCGAAGGAGGGCGAGGAGCCGGAACCGAGGAAGCCGCAGGTCTTCATCAACCCGGAGGTCACCTGGTTCTCGGAAGAGACCAATGTGTATGAAGAGGGCTGCCTTTCGATCCCCGAATATTACGAGGAGGTCGAGCGCCCGGCCGAGGTCAAGGTTCGCTACATGGATCTCGACGGCAAGACTCACGAGATCGCGGCGGATGGCCTTCTCGCCACCTGCCTGCAGCACGAGATCGATCATCTCAACGGTGTGCTCTTCATCGATCATCTCTCGCGGCTGAAGCGCGAGCGTGTGACCAAGAAATTCGCCAAGGCCGCCAAGCGCTCAGCGGCATAATCACTGCTGCGTCATTCCGGACGAGCCGCGAAGCGGCGCCGATCCGGAATCCATCGAAGGGCTCCGGCGTGCCGGCATGGCTTCCGGCTCTCCGCGGAGTTTATCCTTGGGCCGATCGAAGATCGGACCCGGGGGCTATGCCCGGAATGACGGGGAAGATTTTAAGGTAAGGTCGAGCGTATGAGCTTGCGCGTCATCTTCATGGGCACGCCCGATTTCGCCGTGCCGGTCCTGACCGAGATCGTCGGGCAGGGGCATGAGGTCGTCTCTTGCTACACCCGCGCTCCGGCCCAGGCCGGTCGTGGGCTGGAGCTGCGGCCCTCGCCGGTGCACAGGGCGGCCGAGCGCTTCGGCATTCCGGTCTTCACGCCCGCGACCCTGAAAACGGCCGAGCAGGCCGAGCTGATCGCCTCGCATGAAGCCGATGTCGCGGTCGTCGTCGCCTATGGCATGATCCTGCCCCAGGCGATCCTCGATCTGCCGGAACTGGGTTGCCTCAACCTGCATGCCTCGCTGCTGCCGCGCTGGCGCGGCGCCGCGCCGATCCAGCGCGCTATCATGGCCGGCGACGCCGAGAGCGGCGTCTGCGTGATGAAGATGGAGGCCGGGCTCGACACAGGCCCGGTCGGCATGGTCGAGACGCTCGCCATCGGCCCCGACATGACGGCCGGCGAATTGCACGATGGGCTCAGCCGCCTCGGCGCCGACCTGATGGTGCGGGCGCTCGCGGCGCTCGGGCGCGGCGGGCTGCAGTTCACGCCGCAGCCGGAGGAGGGCGTGACTTACGCCGCCAAGATCGCCAATGCCGAGGCGAGGCTGAGCTGGAGCCGGCCGGCCCGGCAGGTGCACGACCTCGTGCGCGGCCTGTCGCCCTTTCCGGGCGCCTTTGCCGAGATCGATCTCGGCAAGGGGCCGGAGCGTCTCAAGGTGCTCCGTTCGGCGCTCGCCGGCGGCGCGGCCGAGCCCGGCACGCTGCTCGACGACGAGGGCACGGTCGCCTGCGCGGAAGGGGCGGTGAAGCTCCTCCAGGTCCAGCGCGCCGGCAAGGCGCCGATGAGCGGGGCGGAATTCCTGCGCGGCGCCCGGCTCGGGGCCGGCGACAAGCTTTAAATGAGCAGGCCATTGTCCGAAAACCGCTTCGCACTGTTCGCTGACGCGGACCTCCGGTTGGGTAACCGGCTCTGATGCCGCGCTACAAGCTCGTCATCGAATATGACGGCACGCCGTTCTCGGGCTGGCAGCGCCAGGCGAGCGACCCGTCCGTGCAGCAGAGCGTCGAGGAGGCGGTGGAGGCCTTTTGCGGCCATGCCGTGCGCCTGCATTGCGCCGGGCGCACCGATGCCGGCGTCCACGCCACCCATCAGGTCGCCCATGTCGACCTCGACAAGGACTGGCGCACCGATGTCGTGCGCGACGCCACCAACGCCCGGCTGAAGGCGCGGGTGCCGGTCAGCGTGCTGAGCGCCGAGATCGTGCCGGATGATTTCGATGCCCGCATCTCGGCGAAGCGCCGCTACTACATCTATCGCATCCTCGATCGGCGGGCGCCGCCGGCGCTCGACCGTGGCCGGGTCTGGCACGTCCCGGTGAAGCTCGACCACGAGGCGATGGACCGTGCCGCCAAGGCCCTGCTCGGCAAGCACGACTTCACCACCTTCCGCGCCGCCGAATGCCAGGCCAACAGCCCGATCCGGACGCTGGACCGGCTCGACGTCCGGCGCGAGGGCAGCGAGATCGTGGTCTACGCCCATGCGCGCTCCTTCCTGCATCATCAGATCCGTTCCATCGTCGGCAGCCTGAAGATGGTCGGGGCCGGGCGCTGGCCGGAGGGGAAGATGGGTGCGGTGTTGGCGGCGCGCGATCGTTCGCAATGTGCGGCGCTGGCGCCGTCCAGCGGGCTCTATCTGGCCGGGGTGGACTACTGAGGTCTTCGCCGGCAGCGCGGCCGTCAGGCTCCGGCTTGACCCGCACATCTCGTGACGTCGAGGCTCGGATCGCTCACGCGGCATGAGGCTCTCGGGTCGGGCCCGAGAACCACGTCGCGGCCTTAGACCAGGCCGAAGGCCCGGACCACCCCGTAGTCCAGCACCACGCTGGCGATGACCAGCGGCAGCGCGATGCCGTTGCCGGCGCCGAAGGCGGCGCGCGCCACGCAATAGCGCAGCCTGAGCACGATCGCGGCGAAGAAGGCCGATTGCACCAGCGCGAGCGTGGCGGGCGCCCAGCCGACAGCATAGACCGCGGCCGGCACGGCCATCAGGCTGGCGGAGACGATGCCGGCCCAGTTCCAGGCGATCACGAAGCTGGTAAAGCGCGGTGCCTGCGCCAGCTCCGGCCGGATCAGGATCAGGAAGGCCGGCACGACCAGGATGGCCAGCGACAGCGCCCCGACGACGGCAAGTGCGAGTCCGGGCGCGCCGAACAGGCCGCCGGCATTGCTGAGCCCGGCCGCCAGCCGCATGGCCGCGAGCATCGCCACCGTCGCGGGCAGCATCAGCGCGAAGGCGAGGAAGGAGCGCCAGAAGCCGTCACGGCTGAGATCGAGTTCGGGGAGCGCATCCGCGCCCTTCGTCATCAGGCGCCAGGAGCCGCGCAGCGAACGCGCGACGTCATCGGCATCGAGCCTCATCGCGAACCTCATCATGTGGTCTTAGACTTTCGTCTAAGCCAATAATGAGGCGCTTTGCCGGCAGGTCAAGCCTTATGTTGCGTTGCAAAATAAGTGGCGAGCAGCCGATGCGTGATCCGCTCGAGAGCGACCAGGTCCGAAACGGCGGCGCATTCGTCGATCTGGTGCATCGTCTTGCCGACGACGCCATACTCGACCACCGGGCAATAGCTCTTGATGAAACGGGCGTCCGAAGTGCCGCCGGTCGTCGAGAGCGCCGGGCGCTTGCCGGTCTCGGCCTCGACCGCATCCGCGACCATCGCGACGAAGGGGCCGGGCTCGGTCAGGAAGGCGACCGAGTTCGTCGGCCGGAAGGTCACCGCGAAGCGCACCGTATTGCCGGCCGCCTCGCGCAAACGGTGCTCGATCTCGTTGGCGAGCGTCTCCGGCGTCCAGGTATCGTTGAAGCGGATGTTGAAGACGGCCTTCGCCTGTGCCGGGATGATGTTCGTCGCGGGATTGCCGACATCGAGCGTCGTCACCTCGAGATTGCTCGGGTCGAAATGCTGGGTGCCCTGGTCGAGCGGCGTCGCATCGAGCGCCGCCAGCAGGCGGACCATGCCGCGGATCGGATTATCGGCGAGATGCGGATAGCCGACATGGCCCTGGATGCCGCTCACCGTCAGCTCGCCGGTCAGCGAGCCGCGCCGGCCGATCTTGATCATGTCGCTCATCGTGGCCGGATTGGTCGGCTCGCCGAGGAGGCAATGGTCGAAGCGCTCGCCGCGTCCATGCGCCCATTCGAGCAGCTTGACCGTGCCGTTGACCGCCGGTCCCTCCTCGTCGCCGGTGACGAGGAAGGCGATCGAGCCCGGCGCGTCCGGATTCTCGCGCCGATAGCGGATCGCGGCCGCGACCATGGCGGCGAGCCCGCCCTTCATATCGCAGGCGCCGCGCCCGTAGAGGACGCCGTCCTGGATCTCCGCTCCGAAGGGCGCGCGGCTCCAGGCGGCCTCGTCGCCGACCGGCACGACATCGGTATGCCCGGCGATGACGAAGACCGGGGTCTCGCTGCCGATCCGCGCGTAGAAATTCTCGATATCCGGCATGCCCGGCTCGCTGAAGACCGGGCGATGCACGCCATAGCCTTCCGCCGACAGGACCGCGGCGAGCAGCGAGAGCGCGCCGCCTTCGGCTGGCGTCACGGAGGGGCAGCGCACCAGCGCCTGCGTCAGCGCGACCGGATCGGTCGGATCGAAATCGAGCGAGGGAAGGGCGGCTGTGGAGTCGGCGGTCATTCCGCCGCTTTAGCACCCAGCACGACAGTCGCAAGCCCGGTTTCGTCCTGATGCGCGGAAGGCATCAGGCCGAGATCGATGAAGGCGACGACCCAGGCGATGGTGCCGATCGCTTCCAGCGATGGCCGCCAGCCGAACGGAACATGAGGAAGCATAAGCTCCGGTATGACGATCGCGCAGATCAGCAGGATGCCGAACAGGGAAGAGCCGCCGCGATCCTTGGCGCGCTTGGCGGCCAGCGCACACCAGGGAAACAGGGCGAAGGACTTGGCGAAGGCGATGATGGCCGCCGCCGTGGCGGGAGCGGCCAGTTGCGGCGCGAGCCGCTGGATCACGAACAGCGAGAGCGCCACCGCCGCGGTGCCGAACCAGAAGGCCCGCAGGCCGATGCGGCCGTCGAGATCGGTGAAGAGGCGGATCAGGGGCATGTGTCGGGCTCCGTTGCCCTCTTGTCGCATGCTTGCGCCGCGGAATGAAGCTTATGGTGAATAAAAGGTTAACACCGGCCCAAATCCTTGTTCGGCCTCAGAAAAGGCTTGAACGGGGCGGGGCGGGCGGCTAGCTGCGGAAAGATATCGCGCAGGATCCGGGAGCGTCGTTCCCAGGCCGTCCTGCCGAATCGAGCGTGCGTTGACGTGCCGGCCGCCGCTGCCGGACGAGTGAGGTTGCGAGCATGACCATCCGTTTCCATCGCGGCGACCTGCCGGACGGCTACGACGCCGGTGCGAGCATCGCGATCGACACCGAGACGCTCGGCCTCAACCCGCATCGCGACCGGCTCTGCGTCGTGCAGCTTTCGCGTGGCGACGGCACCGCCGATGTCGTGCAGATCCCGAAGAATCCGGGGCGGCCGAAGAATCTGGTCCGCCTGCTGGAGGATCCGGCGGTGCTGAAGCTCTTCCACTTCGCCCGTTTCGACGTTGCCGTGCTGCGTCACGCCTTCGGCGTGGTCACCACCCCGGTCTACTGCACCAAGATCGCCTCGAAGCTGACCCGCACCTATACCGACCGTCACGGGCTGAAGGATCTCGTGCGCGAGTTGCTCGGGGTCGAATTGTCGAAGCAGCAGCAATCCTCCGACTGGGGGGCGGATACGTTGAGCGAAGCCCAGCTCGCTTACGCGGCCTCCGATGTGCTGCATCTCCACGCGCTGCATCAGAAGCTCGACACGATGCTGGCGCGGGAAGGGCGCGCTGACCTCGCGAAAGCGTGTTTCGACTTCCTGCCCTACCGTGCCGAGCTTGATCTCGCCGGCTGGGCGGAGACGGACATCTTCGCTCACACTTGACAATTTCTAAGGCTTTCTGCGTCAGTCTGCGCGCGAGCGGGGGTCTTGTCCCGCTCCTTCCGACAGGGCGGGCAGCGCGGGGGCGCGATGCAGTTCGTCCGGCGACACGAAAAAGCCGTGAGCGACTGCCATTGCGCGGGGCATGACTGTGGCAATGACCTTCAATAACCCGACGGGCGGGCTGTCGGCACATATGCTGCGCCGGCAGCGGGCCTTCAGCGCCGCGCAGCGGCACACCCGCCTCGTCCGCCTGCTGCGCCGCGCCATCCCGGTCGTGGCTGTCGTCTCCGTGCTCGGGCTGGTGATCGTCCCCTTCCTCAACCCGCTGGGGGGCAAGCTCGCGAATGTCTCGATCGGCGCGGTTGGCATCACCGGCGGCAAGGTCCGGATGGAGACGCCGAAGCTCTCCGGCTATCGCAAGGACAACCGGCCTTATCAGGTCACCGCGGAAAACGCCTTCCAGGAGATCAAGAATCCGACGCAGGTCGAGCTGCAGGCGGTTATCGCTCGCATCCAGATGGAGCGCGAGGGCTGGGTCACGGTGAATGCGAAGACCGGGCTGTTCGACACGCAGAAGGAGAAGCTCAAGCTCATCGACGACGTCAAGATCCGCACCGAAAGCGGCCATGACATGAGCATGAGAACCGCCGATGTCGACTTCAAGGCCGGAACGGTCGCCTCGAGAGAGCCGGTGACCGTCCATATGGATCAGACGACGGTTGACGCGAACACGCTCGACGTGAAGAACAACGGAGAGCTGATCGCCTTCGAAGGACGGGTCCGCGTGCTGATCAAGAATGCTCCCGCCGGGACGATCGCCGGACCGGAGCGCGCGGGCAGCACGCCGATGCCGGAATTGTTGAAGGCGAATCGGACGGCTCCCGCAGACTCTGCGGCTCCGTAAGGCAACGAAAAGAGGCAGTGATATGAGAGCGCCGGCGCAGACGTTCCGTTTCATGCGTGCCGGCCGGGTCGCCACGCTGCTGGCGGTGACCGGCCTCGCGCTTCTGGCGACCCAGCAGGATGGCTTTGCCCAGGCCCAGCCCAAGCAGAGGGGAGGCAATGCCTCGTCCCCGCTCGGCGGCCTCGGCGGCGACAGCAAGGAGCCGATCAAGATCGACGCCGACAAGCTTGATGTGCTCGACAAGGAGAACAAGGCGGTCTTCACCGGCAATGTCGTTGCCGTGCAGGGCGAGACCACCGTGCGCTGCACCGTGATGACCGTGCTCTATGAAGGGCGCGGCGGGCAGGGCGCTGCTGCCGCCAAGGGGGCCACCCCGGCGCCGGCACAGACGCCGGCCGCGGCCGGCGGCAAGGATCCGGCCAATGACAGCTCGATCAAGCGCATCCTCTGCAAAGGGCCGGTCACCGTTGTCTCGAAGACGCAGGCCGCCACCTCCGACAATGCCGAATTCGACCGCGCCAACAATCTGGTGATCATGACCGGCAATGTCGCGCTGAACGACGGGCCGAACATCACCCGCGGCGAGAAGCTGACCTACAATACCGTCACTGGCGTCGCCAATGTCGAGACCAACAAGGGTGGGCGCGTGCAGGGCTTCTTCGTGCCGAACTCGGCCGACGCCAACAAGACCGACGCGGCCAAGCCGGGCGCCAAGCCCGCCGCCGGTGCGGCCGCCAAGCCTCCCACCAACTGATCCGGCTGCCTCGTGACCGTTTCCGACGCCCGTCCCGCCGCCGCTCCGGCGCGTAAATCCACCCGTCCGCGCAGCGGTGGCGCGATGGCGCGGCTGCGCGGCCTGTTCGGCGGCCGTTCGCAGGAGCGGCAGGACCGTCCCGGCCTGATCGCGGCCGCGATCGGCGGCCCGGGCATCCTCGCCGTCAGCGGCCTGCGCAAGACCTATGGCGGGCGCACCGTCGTCAGCGATGCCAGCCTCTATCTGCGCCAGGGCGAGGCGGTCGGCCTGCTCGGCCCCAACGGCGCCGGCAAGACCACGATCTTCTACATGATCACCGGGCTGGTCGGGGCCGATCTCGGCGTCATCTCGCTCGAAGGCAACGACATCACTGCCCTGCCGATGTATCAGCGCGCCCGTCTCGGCATCGGCTACCTGCCGCAGGAAGCCTCGATCTTCCGGGGGCTCTCCGTGGAGAACAACATCCGGGCGGTGCTGGAGGTGGTCGAGCCCGACCGCAAGGCGCGTGAGCGCCAGCTCGACCAGCTCCTCGACGAGTTCAGCATCGCGCGCCTGCGCAAGGCGCCCTCGATCGCGCTTTCGGGCGGCGAGCGTCGCCGCTGCGAGATCGCCCGCGCGCTGGCCGGCAAGCCCTCCTTCATCCTGCTCGACGAGCCCTTCGCGGGTATCGACCCGATCGCGGTCGGCGACATCCAGGCGCTGGTGCGGCAATTGACCGATCGCGGCATCGGCGTGCTGATCACCGATCACAATGTCCGCGAGACGCTCGGGCTGGTCGACCGCGCCTATATCATCCACACCGGCCGCGTGCTCACCGAAGGCTCGCCGGCTGAGATCATTGCCAATCCCGATGTCCGCCGTGTCTATCTCGGCGAGGATTTCCGCCTCTGAGCGGTGCCGTCTTGTTCGCGATTGCGGAATAATGCTGCGCCGCATTAACCGGCTTGCCCGTTTCGTCGGCAAGGCCTTTGACGTCGGCGTGATCGGGCGCTAGGGTCTTTCTCGAAAGCAAGAAGCGTGCCGCTGGCGCGCCGTCGCAGAAGGGCCTTTCGCGCATGGCGATGATGCCGCGCATGGAATTGCGCCAGGGACAATCCCTGGTGATGACGCCGCAGCTTCTGCAGGCGATCAAGCTTCTCCAGCTTTCGCATCTCGAACTCCAGAATTTCGTCGAGGGCGAGCTGGAGCGCAATCCGCTGCTGGAACGCGACGACGGGGCGGATGTGCCGGCGGAGGCGAATGGCGCCGAGGGGGCGCTCGCTGCGGATGCCGAGAGCTTCGCGCGGGCGGAGAGCCTGAACACGCTGGAGGGCATGGAAGGGCGGCTCGGCACCAGTCTCGACAACGTCTTCCAGGGCGAGCAGCCGAGCCTGGCGCGCAGCGAAGCCAGCGGCGCCGACAGCCTGCCGATCGTCGGCGGCAGCTACGGCTCCTCCGGTGGTTCCTTCGAGGATGGTCCCGACGGCTTCGAAAGCAGCCTGACGGCCGAATTGTCCCTGCACGACCATCTGAGCGCCCAGCTCGACCTCGCCGTCGATGCTCCGGCCGAGCGGATCATCGGCCGCCATCTCATCGATGCGGTCGACGATAGCGGCTATCTGACCGAGCCGGTCGCGGAGATCGCGGAACGCCTCGGGGTTGGCGTCGAGCGGGTGGAAGCCGTGCTGCGCATCGTCCAGAGCTTCGACCCGTCCGGCGTGGCGGCGCGCGACGTCGCGGAGTGCCTGGCGATCCAGCTACGCGACCGCGACCGCTTCGACCCCGCCATGCAGATGCTGGTCGCCAATCTCCACCTCGTGGCCAAGCGCGATTTCGCGGCGCTGAAGCGGATCTGCGGCGTCGATGATGAGGATGTCGCCGACATGGTCGCGGAGATCCGGAGGCTCGATCCCAAGCCCGGCCGCGGCTTCGGCGGCTCGGCGGCGGAGACGGTCGTGCCGGATGTCTTCATCCGCGCCGCGCCGGACGGCTCCTGGCTCGTCGATCTCAACCCGGAGACCCTGCCGCGCCTGCTGGTCAACCAGACCTATCACGCGCGCGTCTCGAAGTCGGCGCGCAGCGACCAGGATCGCGCCTTCATCGCGGAATGCCTGCAGACCGCCAATTGGCTGACCCGCTCGCTCGAGCAGCGGGCCCGCACGATCCTGAAGGTCGCCAGCGAGATCGTCCGCCAGCAGGATGGCTTCTTCGCCCATGGCGTCGAGCATCTGCGCCCGCTCAACCTCAAGACGGTCGCGGACGCCATCGGCATGCACGAATCGACTGTCTCGCGCGTCACCTCGAACAAGTACCTGACCTGCTCGCGCGGCGTCTTCGAGATGAAGTATTTCTTCTCCGCCGCGATCGCCGCGACGGGCTATGGCGAGGCGCATTCGGCCGAGGCGGTCCGCTTCCGCATCAAGCAGATGATCGACGAGGAAAGCCCCTCCGCGGTGCTCTCGGACGACGCCATCGTCGCCAGGCTCAAGGACGGCGGCATCGACATCGCCCGGCGCACCGTCGCGAAATACCGCGAATCGCTCAGAATCCCTTCCTCGATGGAGCGCCGCCGGGAAAAGGTCGCGATGGCGCTGGGAGGCCGTTGAGCGATTTTGTTCCAAAGCCTTGCGGCATGTGCGCCATGCGGGGCTTCGCTCATTGACATCCCGGACTCGCAGTCCTTAGCTCCTCTGGATGGTCGAACACTGGCCATGGCTAACAAGGGGAAGCACTCCATGAGCCTGCGAATCTCCGGCAAGAATCTCGATGTCGGCGAGGCCCTGCGCGGCCAGGCCGAGGTGCGGGTCGCTGCGGCCGTCAGCAAATATTACGAGGGCGGCTATCAAGGGCATGTCACCGTCGACAAGGACGGTACGGCCTTTCGCACCGACACGGTCATTCACCTCTCCTCCGGGATCACGCTGGAAGCCTCCGCCACCGCCCATGATGCCTATGCCAGCCTCGACAAGATGGCCGAGCGCATCGAGAAGCGGCTGCGACGCTACAAGCGCCGGCTGAAGGACCGTACCGCCGCCAATGGCCGCGATGCCGGGATCGAAATCCCCAGCTATGTGATCGCGGCGCCGGACGACGATGTCGAGGAGATCAGCGGCGATGCGGGTGCCGACAACCCGGTTATCGTTGCGGAATCGACCAAATCCCTGCTCAGCCTGACCGTGGGCGATGCGGTGGCGGAGCTCGACCTCACCGGCGCGCCGGTCATCGTCTTCCGCCATGCTGGCAATGGTCGCATGAACATCGTATATCGCCGCCGCGACGGTAACATCGGCTGGATCGACCCGCCGGCATCGTTGTCCTGAGGCCGGCGGAATAATCGCACCGGTCGTCGAACCCCGACCCAGGCCGACGCGTTCAAGAGCGGCACGGGACATGCATGGACGGGCGAATGACGCTGACCGATCTCCTGAGCCCCGCCGCGGTGATTTCGCCGCTGCGGGCCAACGGCAAGAAGCAGGCGCTGCAGGAGCTTGCCCAGCACGCCGCGACGCTGACCGGCCTGCCCGAGCGGGAACTCTTCGAGGCCCTGCTCCAACGCGAGCGCCTCGGCTCCACCGGCATCGGTGACGGCATCGCGATTCCCCATGGTCGCATGGCGGGAATCGACCGCCTGGTCGGCCTGTTCGCGCGAGCGGACAAGCCGATCGACTTCGAGGCCCTCGACGGTCAGCCGGTCGACATCATCTTCGTCCTGATCGCGCCCGAAGGGGCCGGCGCCGACCATCTCAAGGCGCTGGCGCGCGTTGCCCGCGTGCTGCGCAACCAGTCGGTTCTGGAGCAGGTCCGCAAGATCCGCGATCCCGCGGCGATCTACGCCGTGCTGGCCGAGTCGGCCGCTCAGGCGGCTTGAACAGCGCGCCCAGTCTAGAGTTGCTAAAGACTGCTTGGACGCGAACGCCCGAGCCGCTATGACGCCGGCCAGACCGGCGTCGCGCCAGCCCTGAGTCACGCGCGCGGCGCATCCTGCTTCGGAGCCGCTGGCCATGGCCTATACGCATGTCGATCTCTTTCCGCTCGGCGAAGACGAGACGCCTTACCGCAAGCTCGGCAGCGAGGGCGTCAGTGTCGAGAAGATCGGTGACCGTGAGGTGCTCAGCGTCTCGCGCGAGGCGATCCGCCAGCTCTCCGAGCAGGCCTTCATCGACATCAACCATCTGCTGCGCCCCGGCCATCTCGCCCAGCTCGGCAAGATCCTCGACGACCCCGAGGCGACCTCGAACGACAAGTTCGTCGCCTATGACCTTCTGAAGAACGCCAATATCGCCGCCGGCGGCGTGCTGCCGATGTGCCAGGACACCGGCACGGCCATCATCATGGGCAAGAAGGGCCGCAAGGTCTGGACCGATGGCGACGACGAGGCCGCGCTGGGCGAGGGCGTCGCGGACGCCTATTTCAAGCGCAACCTGCGCTATTCGCAGCTCGCGCCGCTCTCGATGTTCGAGGAGAAGAACACTGCGACCAACCTGCCGGCGCAGATCGACATCTACGCCGAGGGCGAGGATGCCTACAAATTCCTCTTCGTCTGCAAGGGCGGCGGCTCGGCCAACAAGACCTTCCTCTACCAGGCGACGCCTTCGCTCCTGACCAAGGACCGCATGATGGCGTTCCTGAAGGAGAAGATCCTGACGCTCGGCACCGCGGCCTGCCCGCCCTATCATCTCGCCATCGTCATCGGCGGCACCTCGGCCGAGCAGAACCTCAAGACGGTGAAGCTCGCCTCGACCAAATATCTCGACGCGCTGCCGACCAAGGGTTCGCCCTCGGGCCATGCCTTCCGCGACCTCGAGATGGAGGAAGAGGTCCATAAGATGACGCAGGCGCTCGGCGTCGGCGCACAGTTCGGCGGCAAGTATTTCTGCCATGACGTCCGCGTCATCCGCCTGCCGCGCCACGGTGCCTCGCTGCCGATCGGGCTCGGCGTCTCCTGCTCGGCCGACCGCCAGGCCAAGGGCAAGATCACCAAGGACGGCATCTTCCTGGAAGCTCTGGAGACCGATCCCTCGAAATACCTGCCGGATATCGACGAAGCCGCGCTCGGCGGCGATGTCGTCAGGATCGATCTCAACCAGCCGATGAGCGAGATCCTCGCCACGCTGTCGAAGCACCCGGTCAAGACGCGCCTGTCGCTGACCGGCACCATCGTCGTCGCCCGCGACCTCGCCCATGCCAAGATCCGCGAGCGGCTGGAGCGCGGCGAGGGCATGCCCGACTATTTCAAGAACCACCCGGTCTATTACGCCGGCCCGGCCAAGACGCCCGAAGGCTTCGCCTCCGGCTCCTTCGGCCCGACCACGGCCGGCCGCATGGATTCCTTCGTCGACCAGTTCCAGTCCTTCGGCGGTTCGATGGTGATGCTCGCCAAGGGCAACCGCTCGGCGGCGGTGCGCGAGGCCTGCAAGGCCCATGGCGGCTTCTATCTCGGCTCGATCGGCGGCCCGGCCGCGCGTCTCGCGCAGGACTGCATCCGCAAGGTCGAGGTGCTCGAATATCCCGAGCTCGGCATGGAAGCCGTCTGGCGGATCAAGGTCGAGGATTTCCCGGCCTTCATCGTCATCGACGACAAGGGCAACGACTTCTTCAAGGAGCTGAACCTCGGATGAGGCTTTCGCTTTCGCTCGCCTTGGCGTTGCTGCTGGCCGGTCCCGCCTTGGCCCAGCAGCCGCGCCCCGCGACCTGCTCGCGCGACCTGTTCCAGAACGAGGCCGGCTTCCGTCAGCAGCAGACCCGGCTCGCCGCCGTGGCCAGTGCGGACCCGGCGACCCAGTGCCGGGCCTATCGCGAGCATGTCGTCTATCTGCAGAAGTCGCGGGCCATCTTCGCCACCTGCCAGGGTGGCGCCGAGCGCGAGCGCAATATCGCGGAGATGGATTCCGAGCTGGTCAACTACCGCGCCCTCATCGCCAATCGCTGCGGCGGGCGGTGAGGCCTGCGCGTCATTGCGAGAAGCGCAGCGACGAAGCAATCCAGGGGAACTGGGAAGTTCAACCCAGTCTTCCTGGATTGCTTCGCTGCGCTCGCAATGACGTCATGACGTGGTAGGAACCTTCCCGAATGATCGAAAGGCTTCCCATGACCGACCAGCCGCCGCTCCAGATCGCCGTCCTGCAAGTGACGCCGTTCCAGCAGAATTGCTCGATCGTCTGGGACACGAAGACGAAGCAGGCCGCCATCGTCGATCCGGGCGGCGACGTGCCGCGTCTCAAGGAGGCGGTGAAGGAGCTCGGCGTGACGCCGGTCGCGATCTGGCTCACCCATGGCCATCTCGACCATGCCGGCGGCGCGACGGAGCTGGCCGAGGCGTTGTCGGTCCCGATCGTCGGTCCGCATGAGGGTGACAAGTTCCTGCTCGACGGCTTGCCCGAGCAGGGGCTGCGCTTCGACATTCTGGACATGAAGGCGGTCGTGCCGACGCGCTGGCTGAAGGATGGCGACACGGTTTCGCTGGGCGATCTGACCTTCGAGGTCGCGCATGTGCCGGGCCATTCGCCCGGCCATGTCACCTTCTTCCAGAAAGACCTGCGCTTCCTGCTGGCGGGCGACACGGTCTTTGCCGGCTCGGTTGGCCGCACCGATTTCCCTTATGGCGATCACACGGCGCTGATTGCCGGCATCAAGACGAAGCTCCTGCCGCTCGGTGACGACGTGCAGTTCCTGCCCGGCCACGGCCCGGCCAGCACGCTGGGCGAGGAGCGCCGGAACAATCCGTTCTTGCAGGGGTGAAAGACCGCGACGTGGATGCTCGCCCTTGTGGCAAGCGTCGACGTCCTGGACATGGCCTTTGACGAAGGAAGACGTGGCTGGTCGGCACAAGCCAGACCATGACGGAGCATTTCCCGAAGGAAACCGGACCCTGGAAACGAAAAGACCCGCAGCGGATATCCGCTACGGGCCTCGGAATGAACCAACGGCCATGTCCTGAACGGGTGCGCGTACATCCGGCGTCAAACGTTCGGCCCATGGCCGTCTTCACCGACAATGGAAAGCAGCAGAGCCGCCTTCAACACCGTCGTGATCCCTATATGGGAGGCTAACAAGGCTATTTCAAGGCCACTCGCAAAAGATGCGATCAGGCCTCGAATACACCCTTCAGGAAGTCCTGCTTGCCGATCTGGAAGCCGTTCTGCCGCAGGATGTCGTAGGCGGTCGTGGCGTGGAAATAGAAATTCGGGATGGCGAAGCAGGAGAGATAGGCCACGCCGGTCATCGTCGCCGTCGCGGAGGGGCCGCGCGGGAAGGTGACTTCGCGGGTGAGGCCTGCATCGAGCGCCGCGCCGTCGGCCGCATTGATGAAGGCCAGCGTCTTGGCGATGCGCTCCTTCAGCTCCGGGAAGCTCTTTTCCTCATCGGGGAAGCGCGGGTTTTCGCCGCCCGAAAGGCGCGCGACGGCGTTCTTGGCGAAATCGCAGCAGAGCTGGATCTGGCGGGTGAAGGCCAGCATGTCCGGCGCGAGCCGGGCGCTCAGCAGCACCTCCGGCTGGATCTTGCGGCTCTCGGCCTGTTCCACGGCCTTGTCGAGAATGGCGTCGAGCGCCTTGAGCGTCTGCACGAAGCCGGAAAGGGCGGCGGCCTGGACTGTGAGCGGCATGGATATCCTCGGGAAACGACAACGGGCCCGGAAAGGGCCCGCTGCGTAAAGCTATAGAGCAGAATTTTCCCCGGCGCT
Organism: Allobosea sp. RCC_152_1; assembly: GCF_041360765.1. Taxonomy (NCBI): domain Bacteria; kingdom Pseudomonadati; phylum Pseudomonadota; class Alphaproteobacteria; order Hyphomicrobiales; family Alloboseaceae; genus Allobosea; species Allobosea sp. RCC_152_1. Next base: position 336,488 of record NZ_JBFUPU010000003.1, on the reverse strand, counting down.
CTGCGCCAGCAGGTCAATCCTTCGCGCGCTCGACATAGGAGCCGTCGGCCGTCATCACGACGACGCGGGTGCCGACGCCGACATGCGGCGGCACGGCGCTGCGCACGCCGTTGGAGAGGATCGCCGGCTTGTAGGAGGAGGAGGCCGTCTGGCCCTTGGTCACCGGCTCGGTCTCGACGACTTCGAGCGTGACGCGCTGCGGCAGTTCGATCGCCACCGCCTTGTCCTCGAACACCGAGAGCGAGACCTTCATGTTCTCCTGGAGATAGGGAGCGGCATCGCCGACCACGTCCTTGTCGACATGGATCTGGTCGTAGGTCTCCGGGTTCATGAAGACGTACTGCTCGCCATCCTGGTAGAGATAGGTGAAGTCGCGGTCCTCGACATAGGCGCGCTCGACCTGCTCGGTCGTCTTGTAGCGCTGCGTCATCTTCACGCCGTCGGCGATGCGGCGCATGTCGATCTGCGTCGTCGGGGTGCCCTTGCCGGGGAAGAAGCTCTCGGCCGAGATGACGGTGCAGAGATGCCCGTCGAGCTCGAGGACGTTGCCCTTGCGGACGGAAGAGGCGATGACCTTGACCACGTGAATGTCCTTCTGGTGCGCGGCGCGCCCGCGCGAATCCTAAAGTTCAGAGCCTTGCGCTTGCGAAAAACCGGTTCCCACTTTTTCGCGCAATGCTCTATGCGAATTCAATTGCCGCGCAACTACCGCATTCGCGCGCGAAACGAAAGCTTTCCGACGGTTCCGACGCGAGATTCGATGAGTTCGTCCCCCACGCCATTCTGGCGGCCCGACATCCATGCCGACCGCCGGCCGGCGCTTCTGGCGCGCGGGCGGATCAAGACGGCGCTGCGGCGCTGGTTCGAGGCTGATGATTTCGTCGAGGTCGAGGCGGCGATCCTGCAGCTTTCGCCCGGCAACGAGACGCATCTCCACGGCTTCGGTACGACGCTGATCGATAACGCCGCTGAGCCGCATCCCTATTACCTGCACACCTCGCCGGAATTCGCGGCCAAGAAGCTGCTCGCGGCTGGCGAGGCGCGCATCTTCGATTTCGCCCGCGTCTTTCGCAACCGCGAGCGCACGGCGCTGCACCATCCCGAATTCACCATGCTGGAATGGTATCGCGCCGGCGAGGATTACGACGTCCTGATGCGCGACTGCGCGGCGCTGATGGCGGAAGCCGTTCGCGCCGCAGGCACCACGACCCTCCGCTGGCGCGATGCGGAGGCCGACCCCTTCGCCGAGCCCGAGCGATTGACGCTGCACGACGCCTTCGCACGCCATGCCGGCATCGACCTGCTCGCGACCGTTTCGCCCGCTGGCGTGACCGACCGCGCCGCGCTTGCCGCGCAGGCCGTCGCGGCCGGCATCCGTCTGGCCGATGACGATAGCTGGTCCGACATCTTCAGCCGCATCCTCTCCGAGCGTATCGAACCGCATCTCGGTCGCGGCCGCGCCACGATCCTCTGCGAATATCCGATCAGCGAGGCGGCACTGGCCCGGCCGAAGCCCGGCGATCCGCGCGTGGCCGAGCGTTTCGAGCTCTATGCCTGCGGCGTCGAGCTCGCCAATGCCTTCGGCGAGCTCACCGACCCGGAAGAGCAGCGCCGCCGTTTCGAGGCCGACATGGACGAGAAGGAGCGCATCTATGGCGAGCGCTATCCTGTCGACAACGATTTCCTGGAGGCGCTTTCGCTGATGCCGGCCGCATCCGGCATCGCGCTCGGCTTCGACCGGCTCGTCATGCTTTGCGTCGGCGCACGCCGGATCGAGGACGTGCTCTGGACGCCGGTCGCGGAACCGGGCAGGGGAAGCGCATGACCCTTCATCAGCCCCCTGGCGGCCAGCCGCTGCGCAGCATCGACGCGCTCGTCGAGGCCGGGCTTGCCGCGCCCGCGCGCCGTGAAGCCCTGCAGAAGGTGGCGGAGCGCTATGCCGTCTCGGTGACATCAGCCGTCGCCGGGCTGATCGATCCCACTGATCCGGCCGATCCGATTGCGCGCCAGTTCATTCCCGATGCCGCCGAACTCACGACGCTGCCGCAGGAACTGGCCGACCCGATCGGTGACGACGCCCACTCGCCGGTCGAGGGCGTTGTGCATCGCTATCCCGACCGCGCCTTGCTCAAGCTCGTCCATGCCTGTCCGGTCTATTGCCGCTTCTGCTTCCGGCGCGAGATGGTCGGCCCCGGCAGCGATGCGCTGACGGGTGCCAAGCTTGACGCTGCGCTCGCCTATCTCGCCTCCCATTCCGAGATCTGGGAGGTGATCATGACCGGCGGCGATCCCTTCATCCTGTCTGCCCGCCGCATCCGCGAGGTCGCGAAACGCCTCGCCGCGATCCCGCATATCAAGGTCGCGCGCTGGCACACCCGCGTGCCGGTGGTCGATCCCGCCCGGATCACGCCGGACTATGCGAGGGCGCTGCGCATCCCCGGCAAGGCGAGCTACATCGCTGTTCACGCCAACCATCCGCGCGAGTTCACGGACGACGCCCGCGCGGCCATCGCGACGCTGGCCGATGCCGGCCATGTGCTGCTCAGCCAGTCCGTGCTGCTCAAGGGCGTCAATGCCGATGTCGAGACGCTGGGTGCCCTGATGCGCGCCTTCGTCGAGAACCGGATCAAGCCCTATTACCTGCACCATCCGGACCTCGCGCCCGGCACCTCGCATTTCCGCCTGACGCTGGAGGAGGGACAGGCCCTGGTCAAAAGCCTGCGCGGCCATCTTTCGGGGCTGTGCCAGCCGACCTATATCCTCGACATTCCCGGCGGCGCCGGCAAGATTCCGGTCGGTCCCGCCTTCCTTTCCGGCTGCGAGACGCCCGGTGTGGAGGCCATCGCCGAAGACCGACAGGGTGGGCGGCATCTCTATCCGCCCGTCTGACACGAAGGATATCGACATGCAGGACAAGCTGCCGCTCGCGATCGTCTCCGACATCGCCTGCCCCTGGTGCTTCATCGGCAAGACGCGGCTGGAAACGGCGCTCGCCCAGTTCGGCCTGAACGAGCGCTTCACCATCACCTGGCTACCCTACGAGCTCAACCCGGAGATGCCAGAGGCGGGCATGGACCGCACGCAGTATCTCGACACCAAGTTCGGTCCCGGCAAGCGCCGGGAGATCGAGCTTCGGCTGTCGGAGGCGGCGCTGGAGAGCGGCGTCACCTTCAACTGGGCGAAGGTGACGAAGAGCGTCAACACGCGCATGGCCCATATGCTGGTGGCGGCCGCCTCCACCGTCCAGCGCGGCGGCGACATGACGGCGGCCTTGTTCAAGGCCTATTGGCAGGAGGGGCGCGACATCGGCGATCTCGAGACGCTGGTCCAGATCGCCGTCGAGCAGGGCTTCGACGAGCAGGCCGCGCGCGACGAACTCGCCAATGACGAATTGCGCGAGACCGTGATCGGGCTTGAGAACCACGCCCGCGAGGTCGGCGTCACCGGCGTGCCGTTCTTCATCGTCGACGGCAAGCTCGCCGTCTCCGGCGCGCAGCCCCCGGATGTCTGGGCGCAGGTCTTCCAGCAGGTGCTGGCCACGCAGCAGCAGCCCGAGATGCCGGAGTTCTGAAGCGCTCCGGCGGCCGGTTCCGGCCTATCGTTTTCGGGTGGCGCCGTTCAGGGCCGCGGCCGCGCCGATGAGCGTCTTGAAGGCGCCTTCGTCGAGCGTCTCGCTTTCGTGGATATCGATCGCGCGCCTGACATTGCCGTCGAGGCTGGAGTTGAACAGGCCGGCGGGATCGTCGAGCGAAGCGCCTTTCGCGAAGGTGAGCTTCACGACGGTCTTGTAGGTCTCGCCGGTGCAGAGGATTCCGTCCCGGGACCAGACCGGGACGCCACGCCATTTCCACTCCTCGGCGACATCCGGAACCGCCTCCTTGATGAGCTTGCGGATGCGGGCCAGCGTCCGGCCGCGCCAATCGTCCAGCTCCGCGATCCGTGCGTCGATCAGCTCGGATGGGGATGCACCGGTATCGGCCTTGCTCATGATGCGCCGCCTTTCCCTTCGTTCTTCGCCTGCGCTCGATGCCTGTCGAAGGTCCATAACAGTTTCTAGCGGCCGAACTGAGCCGTCAGGTGGATCAGCGCCGGGGCGCCCAGCGCGACGCCCGAGAGAAACAGCAGCGCGAAGACGATCTGCCTCATGGCGCGCTGCGACAGCGGCGGCGGGTAGCGCCGTGCCAGATGCGTGGCCATCATCACGACGGGGACGGCGATCAGGCCGGTGAGCGTCGAGGCTGACGGAACCTGGCCCGAGGCGGCGACCATTCCGGTGCGGACCGTGGCATTGAGCGCGAAGATGGTGACGAGGGTTTCCCGGATCGTCGCGAGCGCCAGCGGCTGCCTGTAGAGGTGGTAGACCAGGGGCGGCCCCGAGGTCGAGAACATGCCGCCCATCAACCCGGCGACGCCGCCGAAGAACAGAAAGCCGAAACGGCCCGATTCGCGCTGGAGCGGCTGAGGCTTGCGTGCGAGCTGGAGGCTCGAGACGATGATGGTGAGGCCCAGCGCCACCCGCAGGACATCGGCGCGGCTATCCGCCAGCCAGATCAGCAGCGCATAGCCGAGGACGAGGCAGGGCAGGCTCGCGACCGTGACCAGCCCGAATGTCCGCCAGGCGACGTCACGCCAGCCTTTCAGCAGCATCTGGCAGGCGTTGACCAGGGTCAGCACGCTGACGAGCATGGCCGCATCGGGCAGGGACAGCAGGCCCGTCAGGCCGACCCCGCCCATGGTGATGAGCCCGAAGGCGAAGCCCGTCAGCGTCTGGGCATAGGCCGCGACGCCCGTCAGCAGCAGGAAGCCGGTCAGCGCGGTCCATGACATCGTGAGGCGGCCTCCGGAAGAGCGGAGAACGACGCCTAGAGGATCGGCCCGTTTTGGGGAATATTGTTTTCGGAAAAGCGCCGATGTGTAGGAGATTGTTCTGCGGGGCGTCGCGGTGGCTTGCGCCCTTGCCTCCTGCTTCGAATCATGCGCCTTCCCTCGAAACTCAGGGAGCCGCCAGATGCAGAAGATCAACGATGTCCGCGATCGCCTGATCGTCGCCCTCGACGTGCCGACAGTCTGGGACGCCTACCGCCTCGTCTCGACGCTGGGCGACGGCGTGACCTTCTACAAGATCGGTTATCGCCTCGCCTTCGCCGGCGGGCTCGACCTCGCGCGCCAGCTCGTCGCCGAGGGCAAGAAGGTCTTCCTCGATCTCAAGCTGCACGACATCGGCAACACCGTGACCGAAGGCGTGGAATCGCTGACCAAGCTCGGCGTCACCTTCCTCACCGTCCACGCCTATCCGCAGACCATGCGCGGCGCGGTCGAGGGCCGGGGCGACGCGGCGCTGAAGCTCCTCGCGGTCACGGCGCTGACCTCCTATGACGACGGCGATTTGCGCGATGCGGGCTACGGGCTTGCGGTGCGCGATCTCGTGCGGCTGCGCGCTGAACAGGCCCGCATCGCCGGCATCGACGGCATCGTCTGCTCGGCGGCCGAAACCGAGATCGTTCGTGACGTGATCGGCAAGGATATGCTCATCGTCACGCCAGGCATCCGCCCGTCCGGCAGTGCTGCCGGCGACCAGAAGCGCACGCTGACACCGGCCGAGGCGATCCGCATCGGCGCCGACCATCTCGTTGTCGGGCGTCCCATCGTCCGCGCGGCAGACCCGCGTGCGGCGGCGGGCGCGGTCATGGACGAGATCGTCGCGGCTTCGTAATCTCCGCCCGAAACCGATTCAGCGAACGGATTGCACCATGCCCAAGGGATATGTCATCGGCCGCGCCAAGGTGACGGATGCGACCAAATGGGCGGCCTATGCCGCCAAGTCCTCCGAGGTGATGAAGATCTATGGCGGCACGCCGATCGTGCGCGGCGGCCAGATGACGGTGGGCGAAGGCGAGGGCCGCGCTCGCAATGTCGTCATCGAGTTCAACGATTTCGCCTCGGCGCGCGCCTATCTCTTCTCGCCGGAATATGCCGAGGCCCGCAAGCTGCGTGAAGGTGCGGGCGAGATCGACCTCGTCGCGGTCGAGGGGGCCTGAGCCATGGCGAAGGGTTACTGGATCGCGCGCGTCGACGTCGAGAATGATGAGGCTTACGCCAAGTACCGTTCGTTGAACGCCGTCGCCTTCGCCAAATACGGCGCGAAGTTCCTCGTTCGCGGCGGCGAGTACAAGCTCGCCCGCGGCGAGGGCCGCAAGCACAACGTCGTCATCGAGTTCAAGGACGAGGAGACGGCCCGCGCCTGCTACGCCTCGCCGGAATATCAGGAGGCGGTGAAGCATCTCAGCGCCGCCGGCAAGTCCGATCTCGTCATCATCGGCGGCTATGACGGCCCGCAGCCGGGCGAGTGAGCTGAATCCGAATTCCGGGTCTCTCTTCGGTCGCCCGGGATGTCATCGCAGCACTGCAAGGAGCCGCAGGTGGCGGATCGTCTCTCTGACCCGTCCGCAATCCTGACCGCCATCGGCGTGATCAGCGGCACCTCGATGGATGCCATCGACGTGTCGCTGGTGACGAGCGACGGGCGCGACCGGCTCTCCTTCGGTCCCGGCGCCTCCTATCCCTACCGCGACGAGACGCGCCGCGCCCTGCAGGCTGTCATCGCCGATGCCGAGCGCGCCTCCTCCGAACCTCTGACGGAGCTCGAGGCGGCGGTCACAGCCGATCATCTTGCCGCCATCCGCAGCTATGCCGAGGAGCAGGGGCTCGATCTCGGCAGCGTCGATCTCGTCGGGCTGCACGGCCAGACGATCTATCATCGCCCGGAGCGCCGCTTCACCCGCCAGCTCATCGACGGGCAGGCCGTGGCCGATGCGCTCGGCATCCCCACGGTCGACCGTTTCCGCGATGCCGATGTCGCGGCCGGTGGCGAAGGCGCCCCCTTCGCGCCGCTCTACCATCGCGCGCTGGTGCAGGGGCTGGAGCAGCCGGTGATGGTGCTGAACCTCGGCGGGGTCGGCAATGTCACCTATGTCGACGGCGACACCGTCATCGCCTTCGACACCGGGCCGGCCAGCGCGATCCTCGACGACTTCATGCTGCGCCGGCTCGGCCGCCCCTACGATGCCGACGGCGCGCTTGCCGCAAGCGGCCGGGTCCATGACGATCTCGTCGCCGGCTTCATGGCCAATCCCTATTTCGACAGGCCGGCGCCGAAATCGCTCGACCGCAACGACTTTCATCGTCGCGCTCAGGTGGTCGAGCCGCTCTCGGACGCCGACGGGGCCGCGACGCTCGCCGCCTTCACCACGGAAAGCATTGTCGCGGCGCTGCGCCATGTCCCGGTCGCGCCGCGGCGCTGGCTCGTCGGCGGCGGCGGCCGGCTCAACCGGCATTTCATGGAAAGGCTCGGTCAGCGCCTGGGCGTGCCGGTCGAGCCGGTCGAGACCGTCGGCTGGAACGGCGATGCGCTGGAGGCGCAGATCTTCGCCTATTTCGCGATCCGCTCTGTCCGTGGCCTGCCCCTCAGCCTGCCTTCGACCACGGGCGTGCCGCAGCCGCTGACCGGCGGGCATCTGCACCGGCCGGCCGTCTCAGTCTAAAAACCTGTCTTCTCCGTCATTTGGATGATGAAGATTTAGGCTGAAGCTGACTAATTTTGCCCTGTGCTCCTGAACGAGCCAGCCCGCGAAGCAAAAGCGCTTCGCCGAACTGTTCTCAACGAGAGCGGAGGGGGAGGTCCGCGCTGCGCAGCAGGGAGACGAGCTGGCTTTGCTGGCGGGTGTCGGTCTTCTGAAAAATCCGCGCCAGATGGGTCCGTGCGGTCGAGATCCTGACGCGTTGAGCAGTGGCCGCTTCCGTCAGTGACAATCCGCTCGCCAGGGCGGAGGCGAATTTGGCTTCGGTTTCGGTCAGGTCGAAGAGCTGGCGCGAGCAGGCGACGATGTCGGTCGCCATCTCGAGCCGGCGGAGCGCGATCATGACCTTGCTGTGCGATCCAGCGGGCGCGAGCGAGAGGGCCGCAGGCATGACGCAGGCAGACAGCGAATGAGCGCGGTCGTCGCCCCGCAGAATCAGGCTGCTACGCTGCTGGCCCAGCGGGTCGCGGCCGCCATGCGCCGCGGCCTCGACCAGTTGCCTGAACTGCCGGTGGTCGCTCGGCTGACGGGCGAAGACGCGCCCCTGCCGGAGCGAGAGCGCTCCGTCGGGCTCGGCCAAAATCTCGTCGGCGCCTTCATTCGCGTAGATGATGCGCAGGTCCTGATCGACGATGACGATGCCCATGGCGAGGCTGTCGAGGGCGCCGCGCGCCTCGTCCCGCTGGATCGCGACCCGGCCGAGATGGCGCCGGACCTCGGCGATCCGGCGCAGGACCGGATAGAGCTTGCCGAGCAGGGCGACGTCCTCCCGGTCGAAACCCTCCTGGTGGCGGCCGCGCTGCACGTCGAAAAACCAGAACGCCTCGCCGTTCTCCGCGAGGCGGCAGGCCATGCCGCCATGCATGTCCTGTGGCTGCATCCATTCCTGCCAGATGCGGCTGCTGTGCAGCCTTTCGCGGCCGTAGACCTCATGGTCGTGATAGACTTGGCCGAGAGGGATGTTGCGCAGGGCAAAACCCATCTCGACGAAATCCTGCGCGAGGTCGCCGAAGCACCGCGCCTGCAGCGCCTCGTCGACATTGGTGGCATAGGCCACCCAGTCCTCGGGATTCGGTCCGACACTGGCGAAACAGGCTTTCGAGCCATTGAAGAGCTGTCGCAGCGTTTCGGCGGCGGCAGGCATCTGCTCTTCATCCATCGCTCCGCTCAGGAGCTGATCGACGGCGGACATGACGGTATCGAGATTCGGTGCCGGCATGACGCTACCTCGCTCGCGACAGCTGCCGGGGCCCGGCGGCAGCAACGTCAAGCTAGCAGGACGCGTCGCTTTCGTGAAGTCCAAAAGCAATCCAAAAATTTAGCAGGCTGTCGATCGCTCGATCAGCTCTTGCCGAGCAGCGCCCGAATGGCCTCGCCTGTCGGCAAGGCGTCGAACACGCCATGGCGTGTTGTCGTCAGCGCCCCGGCCGCGGCAGCCAGCCGCAGAGCCTCGGCGAGGCCGTGTTTCCGGGCTAGGCTGACGCCAAGCGTCGCGGCGAAGGCATCCCCCGCGCCGAGCGCATCGACGGTGGCGACGGCGATGCCGGCCTGCGAGAGCGCCGCTCCGTCGCGGGGGGCGGCGACGGCACCGGCAGCGCCCCGCGTCATGACGACGAGGTCGGGCCCCAGCGCCATGATGGCCGGCGCCAGCGTGCCCGCGAAGTGGGCGGGATCGACCGTGATGGCCGGGTCGTGGCCGATGGCGGCGGCAAGGTCTCCGGCTTCGGTTTCGTTGACGATGAGGATGCTGGTCCGCTGCAGGATTTCAGGAGTGACCGGCCGGAACGGCGAGGGGTTGAGCAATGTCGGGACGCCGGCCCGCCGGGCGATGTCGAAGGTTTCGGCAACCGCCTCGTCGGAGGTCTCGAATTGTGCCAATGCGAGAGCCGCGCCGGCGATGGCGCCGGCGCGTTCGCGGATATGCGCGCGGGTGATCGCGAAATTGACGCCGCTGGCGATCGCCACGCTGGTCTCGCCGCGGGGGTCGATGAAGCCGACGCCACTGCCGGTCGGCCCGGCGATCTCGACGAGCATGGCCTGCGGCAGATCGGCGCGTTGCAGCGCCGGAGCGGCGAAGGCCGCGGCCAGATCGTCGCCGATGGCGAGGAGCCCATCGACCGTCATGCCGAGCCGTCGGGCCATGATCGCGAGATTGAGGCCCTTGCCGCCGGGTTCGATCGTTACGATTTCGGCAGCGAGCGCCTCGCCGGGGCGCGGCACGCGCGGCACTGTTGCCGTGCAGGCAACCACGAAGCTTCCGAGCACGAAGACAGGCCGGTCGGTCATGGCGTTTGATTTCCCCGCTCGACTGCTGCTACCCGGGTTGTGCCACACTCATGCAACCATCGACAGAGCTTGAATTGCCTACGCCCAAGCCGGTGTTCCAGGACCTGCTGGACCTACGCGACGACACGGCCAAACCGCTTTATCAGCAGTTGGAAGACCAGCTGACGCGGCTGATCGGCGACGGCACCTTGCCGCCTGGCACGACGCTGCCGGCCGAACGGCAATTGGCCGAGCGGCTGAAGATCAGCCGCACCACCGTGCAGCGCTCGTACAACGCCTTGCGGGAAAGGAAGCTGCTCAGCGCGCAGGGGCGCCTGGGCTCCATCGTGCAGGGGCCGGGGCCGCGTCTGCACCCCGGCATGGACCGGCTGAAGGGCTTCACCGAGGAGATGCGCGAGCTGGGGCGCGTTCCGTCGTCGCGCATTCTCGAACGGGAGATCGTGAACGACCGCTCCATCGCTTCGATCTTCGGCCACTCCTCGCATATCGATCTCCTCAAGCTCGTGCGCGTCCGCTCGGGCGACGGGATGCCGATGTCGCGCGAGATCGCCTGGTACAATCTCGAGCGGGCTCCCGGGCTGGCGCAGGCCGATCTCAGCGGCTCGGTCTATGCGATGCTGGCCGATCTCGGAGCGCCTCTCATCCGCTGCGACCAGACGATCGAGGCGGCTGCGCCGACGCCGGAAGAATGCGCGATCTTCGGCTTCGAGAGGCCGGTTCCGTGCCTGCTGATCAAGCGCCGCAGCTATGGCGCCGATGGCGAGATGCTGGAATATGTCGAGGGCCTGTTCCGCGGCGACAGCTACACTTACCGGCTCTCGCTCCATATTTGACGGCGGCGGCAGGTCGCTCGCATTTTAATCAGTCCAATACCAGTCCAAAAAACAGCATCCGCTTTGAACCTGCTCGCATTCCGGCGCGACGAAGGAATGCGGACGCGCGCTCTGCCCGCCCCGGCTGGATGAACCGGCCGCTGCGGGGGCGTCGCGACGATCCGAGACAACAGGGATGGATGTTTCGATGTCGCTCCACTTCTCGGTTTCCAGCCACGCGAATTACCCGCCCCTTTCGGCGCGCCGCGAGACCATGCCTGAACCCGCCTGCCATGCCTCGAAACCCGTTTTCGTCATCGATGCCAATCTGAACATCCAGTTCAGCAACCGCGGCGCCCGGGCCCTGTCAGGCGAGGGGCTCGGCGCCCCCGACCGCTTCACCGCCGCCGACAAGGAATTCATGGCGCGGCTCCATTCCTGGCTGAAGCGCTGCCGCACCGGCAGCATGGCCGGAGAGACGCGGCTGCCGCTGGCGCTCCGCTGCGGCCGGCAGGTCGCGATCGACGCCGTTCATCTCGAAAGCATCGACCTCTTCGTCCTTTCGGTCGACGATCCCGAGGTTGCCATGGGCCGCAAGCTCGATCAGGTCGCGGAAGCCTGTGGGCTGACGCCGACCGAGGAGCGCATGCTGGCATTGATCGTCGAGGGGCTCGACACCATCGTCGCGGCCAAGCGCCTGGGCATCGCCCCGACCACCGCCCGCACCCATCTCCAGCGCCTCTTCGCCAAGACCGGCACTGCCCGCCAGAGCGAGCTCGTCCGCTTCGTCGCCACCTATGTCGAGGAGCCGCGCTGAGCGTGCTGCCGGTGTTCGTTATGACGCGGACATAGGACGCGCCCCTCCCTTCTCCCCTTGCGGGAGAAGGGGCCCGGCAGGGTCGATGGTATCGGGCGCTGACGATCAAGGTTGAGAGCCCCCTCATCCGTCAGCGCTTCGCGCTGCCACCTTCTCCCGCAAGGGGAGAAGGGAAGAGGCAAACTTATCCCCGCCCTTCCGCCCCATGCCTATTCTCGCCTCGTCGCAGCCGACCGAGGGGCTTCGCGAGGCATCGTGCGGCCGGATGGGATTGCGGGTTTCGCGCTCCCGGGCCGTTGCGGGTCCGCTGGATCGCCGCGCGTCCGACAGGACGCGATCACGGTGATCCTCTCTTTGGTGGCGCGGAGGTGCCGACTTCGCACGGGCCGAACAGGCAGGCCCCCGCCCTTGTCGGGCGTCATCAAGCGAGGCGGACCCCCAGATACCCGTGCGCGGGGCCGGGCAGCGCGAGGTCGTCGCTGTTCGACATCATCGACATCGGCACGCAGCCGTCGACTGCGAACGCCGCCAGGCTCCGCGCATCCCTCGGATGTTGAAGCCCGAAAACCCCGCAGGCGAGGCCTGGACGGGGTTTTCGGTGCGCGACTTGCCGGGTGCCCGAGGCCGCGATGCCCAACCCGGCGGTCGCCCCATCTTTCAGCGATCCGAGCCGCCGCGTCCGATTGACGCTGCGCCCGTTCGGTGCCATGTTTCTATTAATGGAACTTAAGTTCCATTTTTTGGAACATTTTCTGAGGCGTGCGAATGTCGATCTTGTCGGCGGCTGCGGATGTGCTTCGTTGCTTTTCCAGCACGCGGCACGATGTCACCGTCACGGATCTCGTCACGCTGCTGGGCATGCCGAAGAGCAACGCCTCGCGCCTGCTCAGGGCGATGCGGGACGAGGGGCTCCTGGAAACGGTCGGCGACAGCAAGCGCTACCGTCCGGCCGTGCTGCTCTGCCGGGTTGGCCAGTTCTATCGTTTCGCCGCATCGTTGGTTGACCGTAGCGATGCGGTTGTCCGCCGCATCTCCGACGCGGTTGGCCATACCGGCTATATCAGCGTGCGTCGCGGCGCCGAGGTGATGGGCGTGACCGCCCATTCCGGCCGACATGCGCTCAGGGTCGTCACGACGATCGGCGATGGCTTGCCCGCCTTCGCCTCCAGCACCGGGCGCGCCCTGCTGGCCCGGCTGAGCGACGACGAGGTCCGGGCGCTCTATCCGAATGGGCTCGTCCCGCCCTCGGTCACCGCCCCGCAGGATATCGACGACCTGCTCGCCCGCCTCGCGCTGACCCGCCGCGAGGGCTATGCCGAATCCGACGACGAGGCGGTGCGCGGGGTGCATGCCGTCTCGGTCGCCGTCGGGGATCCCGAGACGGGCGACGAGGTCGCGCTCTGCATTTCCTTTCCGGCCGCCATCGTCGAGCCGGCCGAGCGCCTCGCCATCATCCGATCGCTGGGAGAGGGGGCCGCCGAGATCGCGGCCCTGACCCAGGACAAGCGCTTCTATCCCTTGAACCTTTCCATCGCGGAGACCGCTCCATGAGCAATCGTTGGCGTATCGGCTTCGACATCGGCGGCACCTTCACCGATTTCATCCTCTACGATTCGCAGGAGCGCTCCGTCCGCCTGCACAAGCGCCTGACCACGCCGCATGACCCCTCCGAAGCGGCGCTGATCGGTCTCGGTGAACTCGTCGAGATGGCCGGAATCACGCTCGCCGATGTCGGCGACATCGTCCACGGCACGACGCTGGTCACCAATGCCGTGATCGAGCGCAAGGGCTCGAAGCTCGGCCTGATCACCACCAAGGGGTTCCGCGACATCCTCGAGATGGGGACGGAGCAGCGCTACGACATTTACGATCTGTTCCTGACCTTCCCCGATCCGCTGGTCTCGCGCGAACATCGCCTCGAAGTGGCCGAGCGCATGGATCGCGACGGCCAGGTCGTCACCGCGCTCGACGCGGACGCCGTGCGCAAGGCCGCCCGCGAGCTCGAAGCCGCCGGCTGCGAGGCGATCGCGGTCTGCTTCCTCAACAGCTACCGCAACCCCGCTCACGAGCAGGAAGCCGGCCGGATCGTCCGCGAAACCTGTCCGGAGCTGACCGTTTCGCTATCGAGCGAGGTCGTCGCCGAGATCTGGGAGTACCAGCGCTTCGTCACCACGGCGGCCAATGCCTATGTCCAGCCGCTGATGCGCCGCTACCTGCAGCGGCTGGAGCGCGAGCTCGCGGCCCGCGCCTTCACCGGTGCGCTCCGCCTGATGCATTCGGCCGGCGGCCTCGTCTCGCCCGAGACGGCGCGCACCTTCCCGATTCGCCTGCTCGAAAGCGGCCCGGCTGGCGGCGGCCTCGCCACGGCCCTGTTCGGCGAGCTCGCCGGCCATAAGGACGTGATCTCCTTCGACATGGGCGGCACCACCGCCAAGGCCTGCATGATCGAGGACGGCCGCGCCGAGATCGCGCCGATGCTGGAAGCCGGCCGCGTCAACCGCTTTGCCAAGGGCTCCGGCCTGCCGATCAAGGCGCCCGTCATCGACATGATCGAGATCGGCGCCGGCGGTGGCTCGATCGCCGCGATCGACGAGGTCGGCCTGCTCAAGGTCGGTCCGCATTCGGCCGGCTCCGACCCCGGCCCGGCCTGCTACGGCATGGGCGGCACCAAGCCGACCGTGACCGACGCCAATCTCGTGCTCGGCTATTACGATCCCGGCTTCTTCCTGGGCGGACGCATGGCGCTCGACCTTGAGGCGGCGCGCAAGGCCGTCTCGACCGTCGCTGCGCCGCTCGGCCTCTCGATCGAGGAAGCCGCCTGGGGCATCCACAAGGTCGTGGTCGAGAGCATGGGCGCTGCCGCCCGCGTCCATCTCGTCGAGAAGGGCAAGGATCCCCGCCATTACGCCATGGTCGGTTTCGGCGGTGCCGGTCCGGCCCATGCCGTCGACGTCGCCCGCGTTCTCGGCGTCAAGCAGGTCATCATCCCGCCGGCTTCGGGTGCGGCCTCCGCGCTCGGCTTCCTCGCCGCGCCGCTCTCCTTCGACATGGTGCGCTCGTTGCCGGTCGAGTTCTCGGAAGGCTTCGATGCGGCCGCCGTCAATGCCGTTCTCCGCGATCTCGAAGTCGAAGGCCGCAAGCACCTGACCGAGGCCGGCGTGAAGTCCGGCGACGTCACGGTCGAGCGCACGGCCGATATGCGCCTCGTCGGCCAGATGCACGACATCTCCGTGCCGCTGCCGGGCGGCACCATCGATGCGTCGAGCCTGGAGGCCATCCGCGCGGCGTTCAGCAAGGCTTATTCCGCCCGCTACACCTCGGTCTACGAAGGCGCCCGGCTGGAGGCGATCAACTTCCGCGTCCGCTGCGCCGGCCCGGTGCCGACGCTCTCGCTCTCGGGCGCGGCCGGTGGCGGCGATGCCAAGAACAAGATCAAGGGCACCCGCAAGGCCTGGTTTGAAGGCGGCTGGAGCGAGGCGACCGTCTATGACCGCTATGCGCTCCGCTCCGGCGACACCGTCACGGGGCCGGCAATCATCGAGGAGCGCGAGGCGACCACGATCGTGCCGCCCGGCGACAGCGTCGCCATCGACGATGTCCTGAACCTCATCGTCCATGTCGCCCAGCCGAATGCGGCCGAGACGACGATCACCGCCGATATGCCGCTGGTCGAGGCCGCGCGCCGGATCGAGGCCGATCCGATCTCGCTCGAGATCATGTGGAGCCGCATGATCAACGTCGTCGAGGAGATGTGGCTGACGGTCTGCCGCACCGCCTTCTCGCTGGTGATCTCGGAAGCGCAGGATTTCGCCTGCGAACTGCTCGACCCCGAAGGCGAGACGCTGGCGCATTCGCCCCGCGCCATGCCGGTGTTCAACCTGACGCTGCCGCGCGCGGTCAAGGCGCTCCTGGAGCGCTATCCGGCCGAGACGCTGAAGCCCGGCGACGTCCTCATCACCAACGATCCCTGGCTCTGCGCCGGCCATCTCTTCGACATCGCGGTGGTGACGCCGGTCTTCCTCGGCAACCGCGTCGTCGGCCTGATGGGCACGGTCGGCCATGTCTCGGATATCGGCGGCACCAAGGATTCGCTCCGGGCCCGCGAGATCTACGAGGAGGGCTTCCAGATTCCGCCGATGAAGCTCTACGAGGCCGGCCGGATCAACGAGACGCTGGTGCGCCTGCTGGCCGAGAACGTGCGCAATTCCGAGCAGGTGCTCGGCGACCTGCACTCCTTCGTCGCGGCCAACGCCATCGGCGCCGAGCGCCTGCAGTCCTTCCTCACCGATTACGGCATGCAGGATCTACGCGCGCTCGCCCATGTCGTGCAGAGCCGTTCCGAGAAGGCGATGCGCGACGCCATCCGCTCCATTCCGGACGGCATCTATCACGGCACCGCCTCGAACAACCCGCTGGGCACGCCGATGCATTATCCGCTGGCGCTGACGGTGAAGGACGACACGATCCATCTCGACTTCGCCGGCGCCCCGCCGCAGCTGCCGCAGGGCGGCCTCAACTGCACGCTCAACTACACGATGGCGCATGCGACCTATCCGCTGAAATGCATGCTGACGCCGAATGTCCGCGGCAATGCCGGCTGCTACCGCGCCTTCACGGTCGAGGCCCCGAAGGGCTCGATCCTGAACTGCGACAAGCCGCTGGCGGTCAACCTGCGCACCCGCACCGGCTGGTATCTGGCGCCGAACATCTTCCGCGCCTTGTCGGAAGCGGCGCCGAAGCAGGTCCAGGCCTTCACCGGCCTGCCGGTGGCGGCGAGTGTCTATGGCCGGGACTCGGCCGGCGACACCTATTCCGACATGCTCTTCTGCGGCGGCGGCCAGGGCGGTTCGGCCCAGGGCGACGGCAAGTCGGGCCTGCTCTACCCGACCTCCGCTGCGAACACCTCGATCGAGACCTTCGAATCGCGGGTTCCGGTGCTGGTGGTCGAGAAGGCCTATCTCACCGATTCCGGCGGCGCCGGTCAGCATCGCGGCGGCCTCGGCCAGCGCGTGCGTTTGCGCAAGCTTTCGGATGACGGGCTGCCGACGCTGGTCTCGCTCTATCCGGAGGGTGTCAACAACCCGATTCCCGGCCTGTTCGGCGGCAAGGCCGGTGGCGGGGCTTCCGGCCGGGTGATCGACGAGCAGGGCCATGTCCTGAAGGACGTCGGCACCGGCGAGCTCGTCCAGGTCCGCCAGCCGCAGGAGATCGTCGAGCTCGTGCTCGCTGGTGGCGCCGGCTACGGCCCGGCCTCCGAGCGCTCGCGGGAGGCGATCGCCCGCGACATCGCGCTGGGGCTGGTCTCTCCGGATGCGGCCAAGCGCGATTACGGCGTGCAGGGAGCGCATGCCACGCAGGATGTGGGCGAGGCCAAGGCCGGCATCCTTGTTGCCTGACGGCAGACATCGAGATTGACAACAGCCCGACAGGGGCAATGAGGGGACTGAGGCATGACACACCAAAACAACGGAGTGCCTCAGCGGCACCCGAGTCTGTTCGAGCCGGCGACACTGGCGTTGATCGCCATTCTCTGCGTCTTCGGCTCGATCATCGGCATGCAGCTTCTGGTGTCGCTCGGCATCACCGCGAACACCTCGCTGATCGGTGCGCTGGCGGCGATGGCGCTGGCGCGGGTGCCGCTTGCCATGTTCGCCCGCTACCGCTCGATCCATGTGCAGAACCTGGCTCAGAGCGCGATCTCCTCGGCCACCTTCGGCGCTGCGAACAGCCTGCTCCTGCCGGTCGGCATTCCCTGGCTGCTCAATCGGCCGGATCTGGTGCTGCCGATGCTGGCCGGCGCCTTCTTCGCCATGCTGCTCGACGGCTATCTGCTTTACCGGATGTTCGATTCCCGCGTCTTCCCGGCCCAGGGCGCCTGGCCGCCGGGCGTCGCCGCCGCCGAGGCGATCAAGGCCGGCGACGAGGGCGGGCGGAAGGCGGCGCTGATGGGCGTCGGCTTCCTCACCGGCGTGGTCGTCTCCTTCGTCAAGGTGCCGCTGGCCTGGATCGGCTTCGCCGGCTCGACGGCGGTGAGCGGCATTCCGATGTCGGCCTTCGGCGTCGCCTTCATCGGCAATGTCTGGGCGCTGACGATGTTCGGCATCGGCCTGCTGCTGCGCGGCTATTCCGGCCAGCTCTTCGGCGGCCCGCTCTTCGAGACCATCATCCCCAAGGGGGATCTGATGGCCGCCTATATTCCGCACGGCTTCATGATCGGCGCCGGCCTCGTCGCCCTGATCCAGGTCGGAATGCTGCTCTTCAAGCGTGGCGAGACATCCGGGGCTGCCAAAGAGGGCGTCACCGACACCGAAGTCCGCCGCGCGCTCGGCCTCGGCACCATCGGCTATCTCGTCATCGCGGTCTTCATCGCGCTGGTCGGCGGGCTGATCAGCGACATGTCGATCGGCATGCTGATCCTGTTCGTGCTCTACGCCGCCTTCGCGGCCTATGTGCATGAATTGATCGTCGGCCTCGCCGCGATGCATTCCGGCTGGTTCCCGGCCTTCGCGGTGGCGCTGATCACGCTGATCATCGGCATGCTCATCGGCTTCCCGATGCCGGCGCTGGCGCTGCTGGTCGGCTTCTCGGCGGCGACCGGCCCGGCTTTCGCCGATATGGGCTACGACCTCAAGGCCGGCTACATCCTGCGCGGCCACGGCGTCGATCCGGCCTTCGAGCGCGAAGGCCGCCGCCAGCAGCTCTTCGCCGCGATGTTCGCCTTCGTCATCGCCGGCATCGTGGTGCTGTTCTCCTACCAGTCCTATTTCGACCGGAACCTCGTGGCGCCCGTCGACAAGGTCTATGCCGCGACGATCAAGGCCGGTGTGGCGCCGGGCGTCGCCTGGCAGTTGTTCCTCTGGGCCATCCCCGGCGCGATCCTGCAGTTCATCGGCGGGCCGAAGCGGCAGATCGGCGTGCTCTTCGCCACCGGCCTGCTGATCAGCTTTCCGATGGCGGGCTGGGCGGTGCTGGCGGGCATCGTCTGCCGGCTGATCTGGGAGAAGCTGCGCGGCGACAGCGGCGAGGGCGACATGGAGGTCTTTGCCGCCGGCATCATCGCCGGCGACGCGATCTTCTCGTTCTTCGATTCGGTCATCAAGAACGTCACCAAGCCCTGACCAAAACAGGCCCCGGGACCAGCATCCCGGGGCCTTTCGCGTCCGGAAGAGGATCATCGCCATGGGCAAGCTTGGAACGCTCACCATCGGGCAGGCGCCGCGCGCCGACATCACCCCGATTCTCGATGCGGTGCTGGACGCCGGTCTTCCGCGCATCCATGCCGGCGTGCTCGATGGCCTCGGCCGCGATGAGATCGCGCGGGATTTCACCCCGCTTCCCGGCAAGGCCCCGCTGATCACCCGCCTGCTGGACGGCTCCTCGGTCGTGATCGATCGCGCCCGCACGGAAGCTGCCGCCCAGCACAAGCTCGACGCTCTGGAAGCCGCGGGCTGCACCACCATCCTGATGTTGTGCACCGGGCATTTCGAGAAGCTTTCGACCCGAAAGGCCCGCTTCATCGAGCCCGACCGCATCCTGCCGCCGACGGTGGCGGCGCTGGTGCGCGGCGCGCGGCTCGGCATCATCGTGCCGCTCGTCGAGCAGATCGACAGCGAGGCCGGCAAATGGGCCGGTCTCGATCCAGCGCCGCTCTACGCGGCCGCCTCGCCCTATCGAGGCGATCTCGACGCCGTCGCCGCCGCCGCTCGGGACCTCCGCGACCGGGGCGCCGAAATCTTGCTGATGGATTGCATGGGTTTCGTCGAAAGCCATCGGCGGGCGGCCGCGGCGGCGGGGCTGCCGGTCATTCTATCGAACAGCCTGGTGTCCAAGCTCGTCTCGGAATTGGTCTGAGTCGAAGCCTGCTGTGCTTCGACAGCCTCCGCCGCCGATGCTCGGGCTTGACCGCAGCATCGGCGATGATGTCCGGAGCCGGCCGGGCTTATGCCAGTCGATCGCGCATTGAGCCCGCATGCTCGCCGGCCGACGTCATGTGAGGTGTTTTGCTCTTCGAGAGCCGGCTGGTGCTGCCAGAGAGGATTGAACTCTCGACCTCTCCCTTACCAAGGGAGTGCTCTACCACTGAGCTACGGCAGCAGGATCGTCAGCCAAGTCGCGCTGGGTCGTCCCGGAGGGCGGCTGCGGCGCGGCATCGTTGCGAAGCGGCGCCCTGATGCCATAAGCGCGGGGCGGACGCAACCCGCTCTCTCAATCCGGCAGCAATAACCGTGGATCAATTCGGAAAAGACGGCCGTCGCCGATGAGATGCGCGCTGAGCCGCCCGCCGAACAACGGCCGGAAAGCGGCGTCCCGCAGGTTGAGCCCGCCGGCATAGGCGCCCATCGCCGGCATCACGCAGCGGCGCGTCGACAGCGCGAAGCAGCGCCGCCGGACCGCCCGCCCGCGCATCCTGACCTTGGCGGCAGGGTGCAGATGCCCGGCGATCTCGTAGCCGTTCTCGGCCGGATCGGGCTCGTGGCGCAGCGTCACGCCGGCGAGGCTGATCTCTGCCGCGCTTTCGCCGCCGACGCGGTGGCTGATCGACGGGTCGTGGTTGCCGGTGATCCAGAGCCAGTCGCGGCCTTGCTGCAGCAGGTGCAGCGCAGCGAGCGTCTGCGGTGCGAGCCGCTCCTCGGCCTGCCGGTCGTGGAAGGAGTCACCGAGCGCGATCACGCGCGCCGGCTGATGGCGCAGGATCGCGTGGCCAAGTGCGGCCAGTGTCGCGCTCGAATCATAGGGCGGCAGCATCACGCCGCGCGCCGCATAGGCCGAGCCTTTTTCCAGATGCAGGTCCGCGACGACGAGCGTGCGCTCCTCCGGCAGCCAGAGCGCGCCCGAAATGTCCGGCACGAGCGCGAGCCGGCCCAGCATGAAGGCCTTGTCCGTTGTCGCCAGCGCTGCGGCTGCAACCGTCACGCCATCGCCTCTTCCGTCAGCATCGCCTCTGCCTCCGCCAGGATCTCGTCGGCCGCCTCGCCGAAGACCGCCTCGCGCCCGATCTCGAGCATCACCGAGACGCCGAGCGGCGAAACATGATCGAGCGGCTGATGCACGATTCGGCCGCTGATCCGTGTCAGCATCTCACCAAGCCGGCGAATGTCGAGCAGGCCCGTCGCCGCATCGGCTCGCGCGGCCTTGAGCAGGATATGGTCGGGCTCGTGCCGGCGCAGCACGTCGTAGACGAGATCGGTCGAGATCGTCACCTGCCGGCCGCTCTTCTCCTGGCCGGGATAGCGCCGCTCGATCAGGCCGCCGATGATGGCGCAGGAGCGGAAGGTGCGCTTCATCAGGGCCGATTCCGCCATCCACTCCTCGAGATCGTCGCCGAGCATGTCCTGCGCGAACAAGTCGTCGAGATCGAGCGCGCCGCGCGCGATCGCCGCCGTCATGTCGCCGAGCGTCCAGCAGGCCATGCCGTAATCGTTGCAGACGAAGCCGAGCGGGCGCATCCGGGCGCGCTCCAAACGGCGCGTCAGCAGCATGCCGAGCGTCTGGTGCGCGAGGCGGCCCTCGAACGGATAGGCGACGAGATAGAAGCGGCCGCCGCGCGGGAAGGTCTCGACCAGCAATTCGCCGGGCTTGGGCAGCCGTGATTTCAGCTTCTGCGCATGCAGCCAGGCGGAAACCTCCTCCGGCAGCGTATGCCAGAGGTTCGGTGAGGCGAGCATGGCGCGCACGCGTTCGGCCAGGAAGGTCGAGAGCGGAAACTTGCCGCCGTCATAGGAGGGGATTTTCGGATCGGTGCCGGCGGTGGCGCGCGAGCAGACCGCCTCGTTCTCGACGATGCCCTCGAAGCGCAGGACTTCGCCGGCGAAGACGAAGGTGTCGCCCGGCACCATGGTCTCGGCGAAATACTCCTCGATCTCGCCGAGCACGCGGCCGCCGCGCGTGATCATGCCGGGCTGTCCAGGCCTGCCGGCGCGCGCCCGGCCGAGCCTGACCTTCAGCATCGTCGCCTCGACGATGGTGCCGACATTCATCCGGTATTGCTGGATGACGCGGGCATTGCTGGCGCGCCACAGACCGGCCTTGTCCTGCCGGAGCTTGGCGAAACGCTCATAGCTCTTCAGCGCATAGCCGCCGGTCGCGACGAAATTGACGACCGCGTCGAAATCCGCGCGGGCAAGCCCGGCGTAAGGGGATGCCGTGAGGACTTCCTCATAGAGCGCATCCGCCTGGAAGCCGTCCGAGCAGGCGACGCCGAGCACATGCTGGGCGAGCACGTCGAGCGCGCCAATGCGCGGCGGCGGGGTGTCCTGCGCGGCCTCGTGGACGGCCTCCAGCGCGGCGCGGCACTCCAGCAGCTCGAAACGGTTGGAGGGCACCAGCAGCGCCTCGGAGGGCTCGTCCATGCGATGGTTGGAGCGGCCGATGCGCTGGATCAGGCGGCTCGCCCCCTTCGGTGCGCCGAGATTGACGACGAGGTCGACATCGCCCCAGTCGATGCCGAGATCGAGCGTCGCGGTGCAGACCACGGCCTTGAGCCGCCCATCCGCCATCGCGGCCTCGACCTTGCGGCGCTGCTGGGCGTCGAGCGAGCCGTGATGCAGCGCGATCGGCAGGTTGTCGTCGTTCAGGTTCCACAAGGCCTGGAAGGCGAATTCCGCCTGCATGCGCGTGTTGACGAAGACCAGCGTCAGCTTGTGCGTGCGGATCGCCTCGTAGACCTCGGCCATCGCGTGCAGGGTCGTATGGCCGGCGATCGGCAGGCGCCGCTGCGTATCGAGGATGCCGATGCGCGGCTTCGCCCCGCCCGCGACCGTGACCAGCCCGGCCGGCGTCTCGCTGCCGCCGAGATAGCGTTGGAGATCGGCGGGCTCGCGCACCGTCGCCGAGAGGCCGACGGCCGAGACCTGCGGCGCCAGCGCCTTCAGCCGCGCGAGATCGAGCGAAAGCAGGTCGCCGCGCTTGGAGGTGACGAGCGCGTGCAACTCGTCGAGCACGATGCGGCGCAAGGATGAGAAGAACGGCGCGGCGTCGCGGTGGGAGACGAGCAGCGCGAGCTGCTCCGGCGTCGTCAGCAGGATATCGGGTGGGCGCTGGATCTGGCGTGTGCGCTTGGCGGCGGAGGTGTCGCCGGTGCGCGTCTCGATTGTGATCGGCAATCCCATCTCGCGCACGGGCGCTTCAAGATTGCGGGCGATATCGACGGCGAGCGCCTTCAGCGGCGAGATGTAGAGCGTGTGCAACCCGTCATGCCGGCCGCCGCGCTCTGCGAGCTCGACCAGCGAAGGCAGGAAGCCGGCGAGCGTCTTGCCGGCGCCGGTCGGCGCCACCAGCAGCGTCGAGCGCCCGGCGCGTGCCTCTTCCAGCAAGGCGAGCTGATGCGGCCGCACGCTCCAGCCGCGGCTGGCGAACCAGGCCTCGAAGGCGGGAGGGAGCGGGGAGGGCGCGGCCATGCCGGCCGAAGATAGGGGGTAGCTCAGGAGAACGAAAGGAGAATAACGCGTTGTGGCGGCTCGTCGCCGATTCGCGATCAGGGGCCTACGAGCTGCCCCCCATCGACAACAACGGTCTGGGCCGTGACCCAGCTGGCCTTGTCGGAGGCAAGGAAGAGCGCGACCGCGGCGACCTCCTCGGGCTTTCCCATGCGGCCGAAGGGGATGTTGGCCAGCGTCGCCTGATAGAGCTCGGGATTCGATGTCTTTCGATCTTCCCAAGAGCCGCCTGGGAATTCGATCGAGCCCGGCGCGACGCAATTGACCCGAATGCCTTTCCGCGACAGCATCTTCGCTTGGCTGGCGGTGTAATGCATGACCGCCGCCTTGATCGCGCCGTAAGGTGCCGAGCGCGACGAGGCTCGCAGAGCCGAGATCGACGAAATATTGACGATCGACGAACCCGGTTTCATGTGCGGGATGGCTGCATGGCTCCCGCGGACGACCGCCATCATGTCGATGTTGAAGGACGCGGCCCAACCCTCGTCGTCATCCGAATGGCCGAAGCCCGATGCGTTGTTGACCAGGATGTCGAGACCGCCGAGAGCCTTCACTGCCTCCGGCACATAGGTCGCGATCGCCTCCGCGTCGGCGAGGTCGACACAGGCGGCGTGAGCTGTGACTCCGAGCGCCTCGATCTCCCGGCGCGTCGCTTCCAGCGGCCCCGCGCCCCGGGCGCAGATCGAAACGGACGCGCCGCCTGCTGCAAAGCCCAGCGCGATGGAGCGCCCGATGCCACGGCTGCCACCCATCACGATCACGCGCTTGCCGGTGAATTCCTTGGCCATGCGGGCACTCCCATTGAGACGATGTGTGGATGTCCCTATTGCTCAGGCGAAAGCCGCCGCTTCAAGGGCCGTCAATGTGTATACGGAGTTGCACGGCCTGCGGGCGAGGATGCCCGTCTTCGGGCGATCCGCTTTCGCGAGATTCTGCGCCTGCCCGCCATCCGGTCGCTGAAACCGGCGCGATCCAGCTGTTTGGACGGCCCGGGAAATGCCGGGGGTCATCCCCGGCGGGATGCCTTCACCGCCGCTCCGCCACGACCAGCAGCCCCGGCACGGGCACGCCGCGATCCTGCCGCGTGCTGGCGGGCTCGACGAGTAGGGGGGTAAGCCCCGCTTCCCCCAGCCGCTCCCGCAGCCAGCCTTCCGCATGCGCGAACCGCCTGTCATCGCCGACGACCACGCCCTCGCCCGCATGACTCTGCACCGTGAAGGCGAAGAGCCCGCCGGTCGGCAGCACCCGCGCGCTCTGGGCGAAGCTCGGCGCGAGTTCGCCGAGATAGACGAAGACGTCCGCCGCGATCACCAGATCGGCCGACTGGTCCGGGCGGCTCGCCAGGAAGGCGGTCAGCCCGGCGACGGCGAGCTTGTCGTAGAGCGGCGCGCCATCCTCCCGCGTCTTGACCTGGGCCCGCGCGATCATGCGCGGCGAGAGATCGCAGCCGGCGAGGAAACCGCTCTCGGTGCGGATCGCCTCGCCCATCAGCCCGGTGCCGCAGCCGAGATCGTAGACGGTGTCGAACCGGAAGGGCCGCGCGGCGTTGTCGCAGCAGCGCCGCAGCGCATCCTTCAGCAGAGCAGGGGCATTGTAGTGCAGGGTCTGGGTCAGGTGGCTGTCGAAGCGCTCGGCGTAACCGTCGAACAGAGCGCCGGAGAAATTCTCCGAGGTCGCCTCCTCGGCCGGCATGGCGCCGATGCGGGCGAGGTCGAGCCTGGCGCCGAAATGGTCGTTGGGGTCGAGGTCGAGGCATTGTCGCCAGGCCGTGGCGGCGTCCTCCCTGTGCCCGAGCGCCTCCTTGGCGAGGCCGTAGAGATGCCAGGCAGCGGTAAAGTGATAGGCCCCGGCCAAGGTCTGGTCGAGGATCTCGACGGCCGCTTGCGCGTCGCCCTCCTTGAGCGCGGCTTCCGCCCAGGCGTAGCGTCGGTCGAGCATCGGATCGCCGGAGCTGGAATGATGCGTGGTCTGGCCGGTCTCGCTCATGCCAGCCGGTCTAGCCGAGGAGAATGACACTGGCCAGACAAAGCCCGCGCTGGCGCCCCGCCGAATTGCTCGTGCCGACCCCGGCCGGGCTCTTCTGCCCGCCGGCCGACATTCATATCGATCCGGTGCGCCCGGTGCCGCGTGCGCTTATCACCCATGGCCATTCCGACCATGCTCGTGCCGGCCACGGCTGCGTGCTGGCGACGCGCGAGACGCTGGCGATCATGGCGCTGCGCTATGGCGAGGGGTTCGCCGGTTCGCAGCAGGTCGCGGTGCCTGGAGAGGTGGTCCGCATCGGCGAGGTCGATTTCACCTTCGTTCCCGCCGGCCATGTCCTCGGCTCGGCCCAGATCGTGGTCGAGAGCCGCGGCCTGCGGATCGTGGTCTCCGGCGACTACAAGCGCGAGCGCGATCCGACCTGCACGCCGTTCGAGCCGGTGCCCTGCGACATCTTCATCACCGAGGCGACCTTCGGCCTGCCGGTCTTCCGCCATCCGCCGGCCGATGGCGAGGTCGGGAAGCTCCTGGAATCCGTCAGGCTCTTCCCGGAGCGGACGCATATCGTCGGCGCCTATTCACTGGGCAAGGCGCAGCGCGTCATGGCCCTGATCCGCGAGGCCGGCTACGAAAAGCCGATCTACATCCACGGTGCCGTCGAGACGATCACCGAATTCTATCAAGCGGAAGGCATCCCGCTCGGCGAGATCCGCCTGGTCGCGGGCATGGACCGCAAGACGCTCGGTGGCGAGATCGTCATCTGCCCGCCCAGCGCGACACAGGACCTCTGGGCGCGGCGCTTCCCCGACCCCGTCACCGCCTTCGCCTCGGGCTGGATGCGGATCAGGGCGCGTGCCCGCCAGAAGGGCGTCGAATTGCCGCTGGTGATCTCCGACCATGCCGATTGGGACGATTTGCTGGCGACGATCCGCGAGGTTCAGGCCAGCGAGATCTGGGTCACCCATGGCGAGGCCGAGGCGCTGGTCCACTGGTGCGGCACGGCGGGCCTCAAGGCCAAGCCGCTGCATCTCGTCGGCTATGGCGACGAGGGCGAGGCGGAGTCGGAAGCGGAGGCCGCCGATGCGCCGGTGGCGTGAAAACGACGGCTGGGAGAGTGAATCAGCGCGCCGAGGCGACGACCGGACGGCTCGGCGCGGTCATGCCGACAAGCGCATTCGCCATGTCGCGGGCGAGGCAGTCATAGCCCGCATCGCTCATATGGAAGCCGTCGCTCCACAGCGCCGCCTTGAAGGCCTCGGCATCGCTGTCGTGCCATTCCCGCATCGTTTCGTAGCGGCTGAAGACCGGCACGGCCTCGCGCCGCGCGACATCGCCGACAGCCGCGACGAAGCGCTTGTAATTGTCGGAATCGCGCACCGTCGGGAAGAACTGCGGGTCGAGGATGGCGAGAGGGGTATTCGCCTGCTTCACCAGCCGGATGCCCTCGCGGACCATGCCGCGGAAGGCCTCGATATCGCCGCCCTTGACGGCGTCGTTGGTGCCGACCTGCCAGATCACCAGATCGTAATGGCGCCCGGCCAGCGCGGTTTCGAGGCGCGCGAGCGTCTGCGGCGCGGTCTCGCCGCCAATGCCGGCATTGACGATCTCGACCGGCGCCTTCGACCAGGCCTTGCCGAGCAAAGCCTGAAGACGGGCGGGATAGGTCTTGTCCTTAGCGCTGGCGCCGATCCCCTCGGTGGAGGAGGAGCCGATGGCGAGGATGGTGAGCGGGCGCCCTTGCGCGACCTTGTCGGCCAGCGGCGCGAGAACCGCGCGCGACTGGACGATCGGCGTCTCGCGGCAGGAGAAGCCGGCTGCCTGGGCAGGGGCTCCGACCGAAAGCGTGGCAGCGATGACGGCAGGCAAGGCAAGAAACCGCATCGCGGCACGCATTGGCGTCTGTCTCCTGGCTACACTGCTGCCGTTAAGGTTTGCTTCATGAACGGTATCTGAACGATGCGCTGCAAGAAGCATGCAACGATTCGATGTGGCGACGCGGTGACACCATGAACCGCTTCGCCTGGCTGCTCGACCGCCTCGCCTACGAGCCGCGCCGCAACGCCAAGCTCGCGCTGATCGCCGATTATCTGCGCACCACGCCCGACCCCGATCGCGGCTATGCGCTGGCGGCGATGACGGGCGGGCTCGTCTTCCGCAACGCCAAGGCCGGGCTGATCCGCGCGCTGATCGCCGAGCGCACCGATCCGGTGCTGTTCGCGCTGTCCTATGACTATGTCGGCGATCTCTCGGAGACGGTCGCGCTGATGTGGCCGGCCCGGCATGGCGCTAACGCGGTGCCGCATCTGCCGGAGGTCGTCGAGAGCCTGCGCGAGGCCGGCAAGACCGACCTGCCGCGCCTCGTCGCCTCCTGGCTCGACGCGCTCGATGAGACCGGCCGCTGGGCGCTCCTGAAGCTCATCACCGGCGCCTTGCGGATCGGCGTCTCCGCCCGCCTCGCCAAGACGGCGGCGGCGAGCCTCGGCGGCGTGCCGGCTGACGAGGTCGAGCAGGTCTGGCACGGGCTGGAGCCGCCCTATGCCGCGCTCTTCGCCTGGCTGGAGGGCAGGGGCCCGCGGCCGGAGGCCCGCGATCCCGCACCGTTTCGCCCGGTCATGCTCTCGCATCCGATCGAGGACGGCGATTTCGACAAGCTCGATCCGGCCGAATTCTCAGCCGAGTGGAAATGGGACGGTATCCGCGTCCAGGCCGCCAGCGGCCGGCGCGATGACGGCAGCCGCGTGACCCGGCTCTATTCCCGCACCGGAGAGGATATCGCCAACGCCTTTCCTGATCTCGTCGAGGAGTTGACGCAGGATGGCGCGCTCGACGGCGAGTTGCTGGTGATGCGCGAGAGCGCTGTCCAGAGCTTCAACACCTTGCAGCAGCGGCTCAACCGCAAGACCGTGACGGCCAAGATGCTGGGCGAATTCCCCGCCCATATCCGCGTCTACGATCTGCTGGTCGATGGCGAGGAGGATATCCGCCACCTGCCCTTCGAGGAGCGGCGCGAGCGCCTCGAAGCCTTCCTGTCGCGGCTTGCCAGCCCGCGCTTCGATCTCTCGCCGCTGATCCCCTTCGGGTCATGGCAGGAACTGACCACGGCGCGGGCCGATCCGGCCTCGGCCGGGGCGGGCGCCGATGCGGAAGCGGTCGAGGGCTGCATGATCAAGCGGCGCGACTCGCCTTATCTGCCGGGCCGGCCCAAGGGCTATTGGTGGAAAT
This sequence comes from Allobosea sp. RCC_152_1, assembly GCF_041360765.1. Taxonomy (NCBI): domain Bacteria; kingdom Pseudomonadati; phylum Pseudomonadota; class Alphaproteobacteria; order Hyphomicrobiales; family Alloboseaceae; genus Allobosea; species Allobosea sp. RCC_152_1. Next base: position 308,356 of record NZ_JBFUPU010000003.1, on the reverse strand, counting down.
GGAAGCGCGATGCCCGGCTGGTCGACTGCGTGCTGATGTACGCCCAGCGCGGCCACGGCAAGCGCTCCTCCTTCTATTCCGACTACACCTTCGGCGTCTGGCGGGTGGGCGAGGAGGGCGGTCTCGAGCTGGTGCCGGTCGGCAAGGCCTATTTCGGCTTCACCGACGAGGAGCTGCTCGAGATCGACAAATATGTCCGCAAGAACACGCTGAACCGCTTCGGCCCGGTGCGGGAGGTGGTGCATACGGCTGAAAGCGGCCTCGTCTTCGAGGTTGCTTTCGAGGGCTTGCAGCGCTCGACGCGGCACAAATCCGGGCTCGCCATGCGCTTTCCCCGCATCAACCGCATCCGCTGGGACAAGCCGCCTGGTGAGGCCGACCATATAGAGGTGCTGGAAGCGCTATTGCCGACCAATGGCTGACGGCGGATGGGTTGCGCCCATGCGCTGGCAATGCTTGTGATCCGCCTCGCGCCTGAGGCAACATAACAGAGTCGCAACCACAGGGTCGCAATAAGGACAATACGGAGTGGCGCGATGAGCAAGCAGCCTTCGACACGGATCGTCATCGCGGACGACCACCCGCTGTTTCGCGGGGCGCTGCGACAGGCCGTCTCGCACGCCATTGCGGGCGCGGAGGTCAGCGAGGTCGGCTCGCTCGAAGCGCTGACCGAGGCGCTGGCGAGCGGCGGCGATGCCGATCTCGTCCTGCTCGATCTGACCATGCCGGACGTCCAGGGCTTCTCCGGCCTGCTCTTCCTGCGGGCCGACCATCCCGAGATCCCGGTCATCGTCGTCTCGGCCAATGACGACCCGGCGGTGATCCGCCGCTGCATCGAGTTCGGGGCGCTCGGCTTCCTCCCCAAGACGGCCGATGTCGCCCAGATGGGCGAGGCGATCCGCGCCGTGCTCGACGGCGGCGTCTGGACCCCGCCCGGCGTCGATCTCGCAGCCCCCGTCGATGCCGAGGTGGCCGACATGGTCCGCCGCCTCTCGACGCTGACGCCGCAGCAGGTGCGCGTGCTGATGATGCTGTCGGAAGGTTTGCTCAACAAGCAGATCGCCTATGAGCTCGGCGTCTCCGAGGCGACGGTGAAGGCGCATGTCTCGGCGATCCTGACCAAGCTCGACGTCGACAGCCGCACGCAGGCCGTCATCGCCGCCTCGAAGATCGCCGGCACCGCCTGGGCGACCACCGGAGCCGGCGCCTCCGCCTGAGGCTGCCGGGCCCCCTCGGGGGGCTCCCGCCCGGACGCAGCGCGGCTGTGCAAACGGCGTTCAGGCGCCGTTCAAGCGCGGCGGGTTTCAGGTTAAGACAGGTGGAAAGCGCCCCGCAGATCCGTGGGCGCGTAGCAGGATGCCAGGGCTTTCATGGAACGGTTCATCGGCGGCTCGCCGCTCAGCGTCCTCGTCAGGCTGATCTTCATCTCGCTGCTCGTCGGCGCCGCCATGGCCTTTCTCGGCCTCTCGCCGCGCGGGCTCTTCGAGGCGGCCTCCCGCTTCATCCGCTCGATCACGGGGCTCGGCTTCGGCGCCATCCGCGAGGTCGGTGACTGGCTCATCGCCGGCGCGCTGGTCGTCGTGCCGCTCTGGCTGCTGATGCGGCTCTTCGCGGCACGGAAGTAGCTGCGGCTAAAGCCCCTCGCCACGCGCGATCGCGGCAGCGTCGCGGCCGATCAGGGCGGTGAGGCGCGGCAGCCCCGCCCGGCGCGCCTGCGCGGCCAGCCCCGTCTTGATCTCCTTGACCAGCCCCGGCCCCTTGAACACCAGCGCCGAATAAAGCTGCACCAGGGTCGCGCCGGCCCGGATCTTGGCGAAGGCGGCCTCGGCCGAATCGATGCCGCCGACCCCGATCAAGGGGAACTGCCCCTCGACGCGCAGGAAGGTCTCGGCCAGGATCCTGGTCGAGGCGGCGAAGAGCGGCTTGCCGGAAAGCCCGCCGGTCTCGGCTTTCGCCGCGTTGCGCAGGCTCTGCGGCCGCGCGACGGTGGTGTTCGAGACGATCATCCCGTCGATGCCGCGCTTGCGCGCGACCGCGACCATGCCGTCGAGCTCGGGCAGCGTCAGGTCCGGCGCGATCTTGAGCAGGACCGGCGTGCGCTTGCCCTCGGCCGCGGCCTCGTCGCGGGCCGTGAGCGTACGCGCCACCAGATCGTCCAGCGCGCTCTCGGCCTGCAGGTTGCGCAGGCCCGGCGTGTTGGGCGAGGAGACGTTGATGGTGAGAAAATCGGCGAGCGGCGCGAGACGCCGCGCCAGAATCGCGTAATCCGCCTCCCGGTCGGTCGAATCCTTGTTGGCGCCGAGATTGATCCCGACGATGCCGCCGCGTCCCTGCCTGGCCGCGAGACGCCGCGCCATGGCCTCGACGCCCTCGCTGTTGAAGCCGTAGCGGTTGATCACGGCCTCGTCCTCGACGAGTCGGAAGACGCGCGGGCGCGGGTTGCCGGGCTGCGGCAGCGGCGTCACGCCCCCTGCCTCGACGAAGCCGAAGCCCAGCCCCAGCGCGCCGTCGATCGCCTCGGCATGCTTGTCGAAGCCGGCCGCAAGCCCGACCGGATTCGGGAAGGAGAGGCCGAAGGCTTCCATCGTCAGCACGGGGTCGTCGGGAGCCGGCTTCAGCGCCGGCGCCGCCGCCAGCGCCGCGACCGTCAGCCGGTGCGCCGCCTCCGCGTCCATCCGGTGAATCAGGGGGCGGGCGAGATGGAAGAGGCTTGAGAGCATGCCGGGGTCTTTAGAGCATCCTACGCGCTGTTGGATATGGATTTTTCGCCGCAGCCGCGAGGCGGTGATGGGCTCAGATATCAGCCGGAAGCGCGTGGCTGCCGTCGTTTTTCAACGGCAGGGGCATCACCCAGCGCACGGCCTTGGGATCGAGCGGTCCATAGAGGTGCGGAAACAGCGCGCCGCCGCGCGACGGCTCGTAGCGCAACGCGGTCCCGAGCCGCGAATCCTCGACCGCGATCAGGAGCAGTCCGTCCTGTCCGGCGAAATGCTTCGCGGCGGTCTCGGCGAGTTGCGTGCCGGTCGAGAAATGGATGTAGCCATCGGCGAGATCGACGGGCGCACCCTCGAAGCGGCCTTTTTCCTCGGCTTCGCGCCAGAGGGCGGCCGGGCATATCTTGTAGATCAGCGGCATCGTTGAGTCTCGCGCGAGAACGGTCATGGACGGTATGGCCAGTGGCAGGAGCTTTCCGCAAGCCATGCCTTGAATGTGGCAAGAATCGGATTGAAATCTTATGAGATAGGGGATATTTCCTATTGCCTATCCCCGCCGAACGGCAAGAGCCATGCGAGGCCCTGAGCGATGCTGTCACATGACCAGATCTGGGGGGCGATCGACACGCTCGCCCAGCGCTATGGTTTCACCGCCTCGGGGCTGGCTCGCAAGGCCGGGCTCGACGCCACGACCTTCAACCGTTCGAAGCGCCTCGGGCCCGATGGCCGCGAGCGCTGGCCTTCGACCGAATCGATCGCCAAGATCCTGGCCGCGACCGGCGCCTCGCTCGACGAGTTCATGAGCGTGGTGCTCAAGCGCGCGCCCGCGCCGGCACGCACCATCCCGCTGATCGGTTTCGCCCAGGCCGGCTCGGGCGGCTTCTTCGACGATGGCGGCTTTCCGGCCGGCACGGGCTGGGAGGAGGTCGCCTTCCCCGGCGTGACCGACGAGAAGGCCTATGCGCTGGAGATCTCGGGCGATTCGATGCTGCCGCTCTATCGCGACGGCGACACCATCATCGTCTCGCCGACCGCGACGGTCCGGCGCGGCGACCGGGTCGTGGTCAAGACGGTGGAAGGCGAGGTGCTGGCCAAGCAGCTCAAGCGCCAGACCGCCAAGACCGTCGAACTCGCCTCGCTCAATCCGGAGCATTCCGACAGGGTGCTGAACCTCGCCGAGATCGCCTTCATGGCCCGCGTGATCTGGGCGAGCCAGTAGCGGCGGAAAACACGCGCCGCGATTCAATGCCCGTTGCGGCGCAGCGGCAATGAGACCCGGAAGACGGCTCCGACCGGCGAGGGTTCGAGTTCGATGGTGCCGCCATGGAGCCGGACGAGCTCGGCCGCGACGGCGAGGCCGAGACCGGTGCCGCCGGGCGTGACCGAACCGCGGAAAGCCTGGAACAGATTGGCCTGCGCCCGCAGCGGCACGCCCGGGCCATTGTCGATGACGCGCAGCGTGGCCGAGCCGTTCGCCGGCATCCCGCTCACGGTCAGCATCGGCTGGTTGTCGCCCTCAGTGCCTGCCTGGGTCAGGGCCTGGATGGCGTTGCGCATGAGATTGGTCAGCACGCGCGCCATCTGGTCGGGGTCGCAGGGTGCGACGAGCTCGGCCGGAACCTGATTGTCGAAGCGCAAGTGCCTGTTGTCGGAGAGCCCCAGCAATTCGGCCTGCTCGGCGACGAGCTGGCGCAGCGCTACCTGCCTGATCGCGGGCGTCGCCTCGGCCGCGCGGCCATAGGCGAGGGTGGCCTGGCAGAATTCGATGGCGCGTCCCAGCGTCGCGATCAGCCGGGGCGCGAAGCGCCTGATCTTGGCGTCGCGCGTCTCGACGAGCTGGTCCGACATGAGCTGCGCTGCGGCGAGCATGTTGCGCAGATCGTGATTGATCTTGCTGACGGCGAGCCCGAGCTCGGCGAGATGCTTCTTGGTGCGCAGCTCGTCTGCGAGCGTCCCCTGCATGCGGGCGAGCGCGCGCTCGGCCTCGCCGATCTCGTCGGCCCTGAGCGAGGGCTCGATGATCCGCTGCGGGTTTTCCGGATCGGCCTCGAACTCCATCACATTGGCGGCGAGCTGCCGGATCGGCCCGACGATCAGCGCGTTGAGCGCGATATAGACGGCAAGCGCGGTGAGCCCGGTCAGCAAGAGCGAGATCAGCAGCAGGCTCCAGGAGAATTTCAGCATCGCCCGCCGCAGCGGCGCTTCGTCGATGACGATCTCGACGAAATCCGCCCCGCCGACGGCCTCGCCGACGACGCGGATCGGCATGGTGGCGGGCGCGACCAGCACCGAGATCGCCTCGCGGATCGAGGTCCACCAGTCGAGATTGCGCAGGTCCACGGAGCGCGAGACCTCGGGTGGAGGCATCGAATCCAGGCTGAGCAGCCGGCGGGCACCGGCGACGCGGGCCGCGATGGAGCGTGCGCCGACACCCATGAGCAGCCGGTTCTCGCTGCCTTCCGGCAACCCGTCCTCAGGCGCGCCCTCCAGCACCAGCGCCGCGACCTGCGCCGCGGCGATCCGGTCGTTCAGCCAGTTGCGCCGGAAATTCGCGATGGAGGGGACGTAGATCAGCACCTCCGCCAGCATCACGAACAGCACGGTGACGAGCAGGAGCTTGGCCGAAAGACCGAGCCGGGTCAGGCCGCGCGGTACGCTGATCGACAGGTTGTGTCTGGGCAGGCCGGGTGGATGCATCGACCCAATCTTAGCCGAAACGGCGCAGAAAGCCGATGAGCCTGCGCAGGCGCGGGCTCGTCGTGGCGGAGGCGAGGAAGCTGAGCGCCGCACGCCGCGACGCATCGGAGGCCGCCAGCTCCGGAAGGGCGATCCCGGCCATGGCCTTGACGTCGAGCCCGGCCTTGAGCGCGACGCACCAGGGCGCGATCAGCTCGCCTGCGCCATCGCCGACGATGGTGACGGCGCGCAGCCGCCCATTCCGGTCGGTCACGAGCTTGACATAGCCCTCGGTCCGTCCGGCCGCGATTGCCGCCGGCACCTCGGCGAAGGGCCAGCGCAGGAAGCGCAGCGTGCCCGGCCGGGCATCCTTGACGGCGCGCCAGTCGCCGATGGAGGCGATCTCCGGCCGGCTCCAGGCGATGCGGGGATTGCCGGTCGGATCGAGCGAGCCCTTTTGACGGAACAGGACGCTGCGCAGCACGATGCCGACATGGTCGTTGCCCGCAAGCTCGCGGGAGCCGGCCGCGGCGCCGCCGGCGCAGCTCCCCAGCGCATGGACCCGGCGATTGGCCGTCCGCAGGCTGCGGTCGACCACCACGCCGTCCGCATCGCTGCGGATGCCGCCGAGATCGAGGTCGAGCGCTTCGATATCGGCCCGCCTGCGGCCGGAGACGAGGATATGCGAGGCTTCGAGCGTCCCCTCTCCCGACAACCCGGCGAGGGTCAGTTTCAGCCCGGACCGGCGGCTCTCGACCCGTACCGCCTCGCTGTCCTCGTGCAGCGTCACGCCTTCGCGCAGCAGCTTCTGCCGCAGGATCATCACCGCCTCGGCATCATGCTCCGGCAGAATCCCGGCAGGGCAGATCAGCGCGACGGAGCTGCCAAGGCGTCGGAAGGCCTGGGCGAGGGCGACGGCGGGGCCGCTGCCGCCCAGGACGACCAGCCGTCCCGGCAGACGCGTCAGTTCGGACAGCGCGTCCTCGCTCAGGATGAGTGCCGGATTGAGCTCGGCCAGCCCCGGCAATGCGGGGATGTCCGGCCGCGATCCGGTCGCGATGGCGAAGCGGCGGGCCTTGATGGCGATGTCGCCGACCTGAACGCTGCCGCGGTCGATGAAGCGGGCCTCGCCCTGGATCAGATGGATGCCGAGCGCCTTGAGCCGCTCCGCCTGCTGGTTGGTGGCGGTCGTGGCCAGCGCCCGTTGCACATGGTCGTGAATCAGCGCGTCGTTGACCTCAGGCACCTCGACCGGGACGCCGAGCCGGCCGGCTTCGCGCATGTCCTGGATGCGGGCGGCGGCCTCGACCAGCGCCTTGGCGGCGAGCGACGTCGTCCGCCCGCCCGTCGCCTGACGGTCGATCAGCACGACCGGCGCGCCGAAGGCCGCTGCCGCGATCGCCAGCGCGATGCCGTTGGCGCCGGCGCCGATGACGCAAAGATCGGGTGTCAACGCGGCGGGTTTCGCCGCCTTGGCCTTGGCATCGCTCACCGGGTGATCCGCTCCGCCTGCTGTCCCCATCGCTGATGCGTTGTCGAGTGGGCGGAATCAAGGCCGATTTGGCAAAGACCGGCCTGACGGGAGATCGTTCGGACGTCTCAGGCGACGCTGCGGTTGCCGCCGCCCTGCTTGAGGTTGGAAAGGCTCTCCGGCCTGCCGAACAGATAGCCCTGGGCGCGATGGGCGCCGAGAAGCTGCACCGCGATGCGCTGCTGTTCGGTCTCGATGCCTTCGACCACCACGTTCATCTGCAGGCGGCGCGCGAGCTGGCAGACCGCCTCGATGATGGCCTTGGGGGCTTCGCTGTTGTGCACGTCGCGCGCGAAGCTCTGGTCGATCTTGACCTGCGCGATCGGGTAGGTCGAGAGATAGGCGAGGGCGGAATAGCCCGTGCCGAAATCGTCCAGGGCGAAGCTCACGCCGAGTGCCCTGAGTTCCTCGAGCACGGAGAGCGTGAGCTTGTTGTCCTCGATCAGCAGCGATTCCGTGATCTCGAGCGTCAGCCGCCGCGAGCTGAGGCCGGAGGCGATCAGCGCCTCCTTCACCGTGTCGATGAGGCGCCGCGGCTCGCGGAATTGCAGCGGCGAGACGTTGACCGAGACGCTGATTCCGGGCTCCCAGCCGGCGGCGTCCTTGCAGGCCTGCCGGATGGCCCAGTCGCCCATGGCCGCGATCAGCCCGGACTGCTCGGCGATGGGAATGAAGACGCCGGGAGGAACCATGCCGCGAACCGGATGGCGCCAGCGCATCAGCGCCTCGCGCGACACGGCCACCTGCGTCTTCAGGTCGACGATGGGCTGGTAGAAGAGTTCGAGCGAGCCGTCGACGCTGGCCTTGCGGAGATCGACCTCGATCTCGTGCCGCTCCATCATCTCCTCGGCCATGGCCGGGTTGAAGAACATCAGCATGTTGCGGCCGGCGGATTTCGCCTTGTAGAGCGCGGTGTCGGCGTGGCGCAGCAGGTCGGCCGACGACGCGCCGTCGACGGGCGCCATCGCGATGCCGATGCTGGCCGTGACGTAGACGGTCTTCCCGTCGACGTCGAAGGAGCGCGTCATGCTGTCGATCATGCGCTGGGCAACGGCCGTGACCACCGCATGGTCGGCGGAGGGCAGGATGAGCAGGAACTCGTCGCCGCCGAAGCGCGCCAGCATGTCGTTGCTGCGAATTGCGCTGCGCAGCCGGCTGGCGGTCTCCATCAGGACCTGGTCGCCGATATCGTGCCCCAGGCTGTCATTGACCTGCTTGAAGCCGTCGAGATCGACATAGAGCAGCGCGAAGGTCTCGCCCGTCCGCTCGAGCCGCGCGAAAGCCTCGTCGATATGCCGGTTGTACTCGAAGCGGTTCGCAAGTCCGGTCAATTCGTCGAAGCGGGCCATCTGCTCGATGCGGGCTTCCGTCCGCTTCCGCTCGGTCGCGTCCTCCGTCAGCATCAGGATGCCGCCTTCGGCGGCCGGGGCGAAGGTCACGACGAGCACGAGGCCGCCACGGGTGACGACCTCCTGGCTGGCGGCCTGCTGCGTCGACTGCACGGTGACCAGGGCCGACCGGATGTCGCGCAATTGCTCGGAGCTGATGACCTGCCGCTCGACCAGGAAGCGCGCGATCGCCGTCAGCGGCGTGCCGGGCAGGGCAAGCGTCTCCGGCAGGCCGTAGAGCGCGCTGTGCGGGGCGTTGCTGACGGCGAGCTTGAGGCTGCGGTCGAACATCGCCAGCCCGTCGATCATGGTGTTGAGCGCCGCATCCAGCGTCAGGTTCTGCGAATGCAGCGCGGTGGCGAGCGCCTTCGACTGCTTCGTCGCGTCGCTCAGCGCGAGCAGATTGCGATGGAGCGAGTTGGTGATCGCGATATTGGCCGCCACGTACAGGAAGGCGAAATAGCCGATATATTTGTAATAGGGATTGCTGGCCGCGATCAGGCCAATGGCCATCGGGACGCAGAAGGTCAGCAGCTGGACCGCGACGAATTTCGGCCGCCCGGCATTGCGCGAGACATAGCCCGAGGCCAATGCGATCGTCGACGACACCGAGGTGATGTGAGCGGCGGGGTCGTCGGTGTGGACGAGCGCGACGTAGCAGCTGTAGCCGAGCACGGCGCTGAAGGCCGTCGCCCCGAGGAAATAGTCGCGATCCCAGCGCCGCGTCTGGGCATAGTTGTCATGCGCGTGGTTGCGGCGCCGATAGGTGATGACGGTCGAGATGCGCAGCACGACGACGAGGGCCACCAGCAACGTCAGCTGGATGAAGATGTCGGACCCGGTCGAAATCCAGCAGAGAAAGGGCGTGAGGATGCCGGCGATCCCGCCGGGAATGATGGAGGCGGGCGAGGAGAACAGGGAATTGACCAGCAGGGTATAGCCGGTCAGGTCGAAATCATCGCCCCGGTCGCGCTGTCCTGTGGCGATCAAACGCTGGAAAGCGTCTGCCATTCACTCCTGCCTTTGCCACCTCTGGCGGCTCGATGCGTGAGATTTCCGGACGTCCCACGTGATCTGAAGCTGTAGGCGAGTAGAAGTAAATGCTTCGTGAGATTCTGGTCCAATCTTCGATCAGGCGTGCGGATGACGCAACGCCATATATCCTCCCGATTGAATTGTCGGAAGTTTTACAGTCGGCGGTAGGCGTCAGGCGGTTTCCGCCTGACGCTGATAGACGCGCGCCAGCATCCGGTCCTGAGTCTGCGCGATGCGCTGCAGCTTCGAGATCGCGCTCGGGCTCAGGCGCAGCATGCAGTCGGTCCAGATCTGGCCGAGATGGGACAATTCCTCGCGCAGATCGCCGGCACGGCGGTTGAAGGCCCTGAAGAGAGCCGTCCTGGCGGCGTGGATCGGCAGGGTATCGGTGCAGTACTTGCGGATCCAGGCCTCGCCGGTCCCGGTCGGCACGACCGCCTCGAGCCCGCCGGCCTCCATGAAGGCCTCGGCGCTCATTTCCTCGCCGGACATCAGCAGCTTCTCCGCCGCGCGCGGGCCCATCCGCCGCGACAGGATCGCTACGGCCGTGATCGGAAAATGGTTGAACTTGATCTCCGGATAGACGAACGAGGCCTGTTCCTCGGCGATCATGACGTTGCATGAGCGCGGCGCGTCGATGCCGCCGCCGATCGCCTTGGCATGGATCGTCGACAGCGTCACCACGAGCCCGTTCAGGCCGCCGGTGTTCCAGATCGCGCCCTCGGCTGAGAGGCGCGCATATTCCGCCAGGGCCGCGCGGTCGTTCTTCGCCAGGCAATCCAGGTAGAAGTCGAGATCGCCGCCCAGCGTGAAGAAGGGGCCGGTTCCGCGGAAGGCGAGGAAGCGCACCGGTGCACGGTGATACTGGTCGGGCGCGCCCCAGAGCGCGACGATCGCGCTCTGGATCTTCACCAGGCTGTCGAGCAACTGCAGCGTGAAGACTGGTTTCAGCTCGGGTCGGATCGTCACCCAGAGCGTTTTGATCGCCGATTCATAGGCGATTTCCACCTCTGGCAGAAATCCCGCCTTGTAACGAATGGCGTCGATCACCTCGCAGCTCTCGATGAGCGCAGAGCCGGCATGATCTCCATTCATCGTGAAGGACTCGAGCATGACGCAATCCCCGCAATATCGACATAGTCAGGGTAAACGAGCTTAACAAACTGTAAACGCATTCCGGCGGAAATGGTTAATTTCATTAATATTTCCGATTTACGTATCGTCATGGTTTCCCTCGGATGCGCGTCTGTCGCGTCCACCCGGCAAAAAACGGGCCTCGGAGCTCGGCCAAAGCTCGCGCAATAAAATTGCGAGATTTGTTGATTAATGGGCTAAAAATGGTTTCGTTGCGGCTGTCTGCGAAACCTTCGGGCGCGCCCGATTGCAGCGAGCGCGCGGCTGTCCATGCGTTGTCACGGAACGGCACGGAACCGGCGCCGCCATGGCACAGCTGCGTCCCACGGCCCGCTTCGCGGCCGCGCTTGTCCGCGGCCGGCTGTCCGGCTAACCATGATGCCGCGAATTCGCCGCGTTCCCGCGTTCAAACACCGATGCCGAGTTGATGCCGTGACTCGCCAGACCGCCGACGACGAGAAGCAGGCGCGCCTTGCCGCCGCCCTTCGCGAGAACCTGAAGCGCCGCAAGGCGCAGGCTCGCGCTCGCCGTGTGGAGGAGGCGCAAGCGCATGAACCGGCGCCGCCAGCTCAGGCCGACACTCCGCGGACCTGATTTTCCCGATTTCCACGCGCCGCGGGCCCTTGACCCCGCCGGCCGAGCAGGACCTGACGATGGACAAGATCCGCATCACCGGCGGCCAGCGCCTCAATGGCGCCATCCCGATTTCCGGCGCCAAGAACGCCGCCCTGCCGCTCATGATCGCGAGCCTGCTGACGGACGAGACGCTGACGCTGACCAATGTCCCGCGTCTGTCCGACGTCACCGCCCTGTCGCGCATCCTCTCCAACCACGGCGTCGACCGCACCGTCGCGGGCAAGCGCATCGGCCAGTCGGCCGAGACCGGTCAGACGATCTCGCTGACCGCGCGCCAGATCGTCGACACCTGCGCGCCCTACGAGCTGGTCTCGACCATGCGGGCGAGCTTCTGGGTCATCGCGCCGATCCTGGCGCGCATGGGCGAGGCCAAGATTTCGCTGCCGGGCGGTTGCGCCATCGGCACCCGCCCCGTCGACCTGCTGCTGATGGCGCTGGAGAAGCTCGGCGCCGAGATCGTCATCGAGAACGGCTATGCGCTGGCGCGGGCGCCGAAGGGGCTGAAGGGCGGCGAGATCGTCTTCCCGAAGGTGACGGTCGGCGGCACGCATACCGCGCTGATGGGCGCCGTCCTCGCAGAGGGCACGACCGTGATCGAGAACGCGGCGCGTGAGCCCGAGGTCACCGATCTCGCGGCCTGCCTCGTTAAGATGGGCGCCAAGATCGAGGGGGCGGGGACCTCGCGGATCGTCGTCACCGGCGTTTCACGCCTGGGCGGCGCCCACCACGCCGTCCTGCCGGATCGCATCGAGACCGGCACCTATGCCATGGCCGTCGCCATGACCGGTGGCGATGTCATGCTCGAGGGTGCCCGCGCCGATCTGCTCCAATCGGCGCTCGACGCGCTGGTGAGGGCCGGCGTCGATATCAGCGAGACGAACGAAGGCATCCGCGTGCGCCGCAACGGCCACGGCATCGATGCCGTCGATGTCGATACCGATCCCTTCCCCGGCTTCCCGACCGATCTGCAGGCGCAGTTCATGGCGCTGATGACCAAGGCCAAGGGCACCTCGCGCATCCGCGAGACCATCTTCGAGAACCGCTTCATGCATGTGCAGGAGCTTGCCCGTCTCGGTGCCAGGATCCGGCTCGACGGCGATGTCGCCCATGTCGAGGGCGTCCGGAAGCTGACCGGCGCGCCGGTGATGGCGACCGATCTGCGCGCCTCGGTCTCGCTCGTGATCGGCGGTCTCGCCGCCGAGGGCGACACCACGATCAACCGTGTCTATCACCTCGATCGCGGCTTCGAAGCGCTGGAGGCCAAGCTCGGCCGTTGCGGCGCCGTCGTCGAGCGCATCAGCAGCTGATTGCGGGCTCCCGATTTTAGGTTGTTGATTTTCTTGAGGCGGCTCGTCAGAACAATCTCATGTCTGACGATGCCGCCGAACCGCTGAAGCTCGTCGCGCTCGACGCCGACGACCTCGCCATTGTCTCCGCCCATCTTCAGGATGCGGTGCTGAAGACCGCAGATATCGTCTATCTGCCGTCCGAGAAGCGCTTCGCCCTCGCGGCGCGCCGCTTCGACTGGGAAGGCGCGGCGCATGGCAAGCGTCGCCGCCGGCTGGCCGCCCTGCATTTCGACCGCGTGCTCGCCGTCCGCAGCGCCAGGCTCGATCAAGCAGAGCCCGGCAAGGTGCTGAACCTGCTGGCGATCACCTTCGACCACAGCGCGGAGCCTGCCGGCGACGTGACGCTGCACTTCTCGGAAGGGGCCGCAATCCGGCTCTCCGTCGAATGCGTCGAGGCCCAGATGAAGGATCTCGGCCCGGTCTGGGAAGCGGTGGCGACGCCCGGCCATCCGGACACCTGAGCGCGCCGCTTTTCCTCCGGCGACAACTTTAATCGCCGCCACCCTTCGTCTAAAGAACGCGCGTCATCCCGGACAAGCGGCTTCGGCCGCGTCGGTCCGCCTGGGATGACGGTTGCTGGTTCGGCTTTTTCCCCGGAAGCGCGGTCCGGTCTGCCAATAGCGAGGATATCCATGCCGATCAGGCTCGACGACCGCGATGCGCGCTTTGCCGAGGGCTTCGCGGCACTGCTTTCCGCCAAGCGCGAGGTCTCCGAGGAGGTCGATCGCGTTGCCGCCGACATCATCGCCGAGGTCCGCGCCAGGGGCGATGCGGCGCTGATCGCCTATACCAGCCGCTTCGATGCCCTCGATCTGGCGCCGCGGACGCTGCGTGTCAGCGAAGCCGAGATCGACGCCGCCGTCGCGGCCTGCTCGCCGGAGCTGCTGGAAGCGCTGGAAACGGCGCGTGCGCGCATCGAGACCTATCACCGCCGTCAGAAGCCCGAAGACTCCTGGGTGAAGGACGAGGCGGGCGTCGAGAGCGGCTGGCGCTGGAGCGCCATCGAGGCCGTCGGCCTCTATGTGCCGGGCGGCACGGCGAGCTACCCCTCCTCGGTGCTGATGAACGCGATCCCCGCCAAGGTCGCCGGCGTGCCGCGCATCGTCATGGTCGCGCCGACGCCGCGCGGCGAGACCAACCCGCTCGTCCTCGCAGCGGCCCGGCTCGCCGGCGTCGACGAGGTCTACCGCATCGGCGGCGCGCAGGCCGTCGCGGCGCTGGCCTATGGCACGGAAACGATCGCGCCCGTCGCCAAGATCGTCGGCCCCGGCAATGCCTATGTCGCGGCCGCCAAGCGCCGCGTCTTCGGCCAGGTCGGCATCGACATGATCGCCGGCCCCTCCGAAGTCCTCGTCATCGCCGACCGGACCGCCAATCCCGACTGGATCGCCGCCGATCTTCTGGCGCAGGCCGAGCACGACGTTTCCGCCCAGTCGATCCTGATGACCGACGATGCCGCGCTCGCCGCCGAGGTGGAGAAGGCCGTCGCGGCCCAGCTCGCGACGCTGCCGCGCGCCGGGATCGCCGGAAAGAGCTGGCAGGATTTCGGCGCGATCCTGCTCGTTGCCGATCTGGAGGCGGCCGTGCCGCTGGTCGACCGCCTCGCGCCGGAGCATCTCGAGATCATCACCGAACATCCCGAGCATCTTGCCGGCCTCATCCGCAATGCCGGCGCGATCTTTCTCGGCGGTCATACGCCCGAGGCGATCGGCGATTATGTCGGCGGCCCCAACCATGTGCTGCCGACCGCCCGCTCGGCCCGCTTTTCATCCGGCCTCGGCGTCGGCGATTTCATGAAGCGCACCTCGCTGCTGAAATGCGGGCCGGAGGGGCTGCGCAGGCTCGCACCCGCCGCCACGCAATTGGCCGAAGCGGAGGGCTTGCAGGCGCATGGCCGTTCCGTGACGATCAGGCTCAATCTCTAGAGACGGATTCGGTCGGATTGAATCGGCCCGATCGGTGAATCCGTCTCTCGATGTTTGATAGAGAAAGCGTGATCCGGTCAGATCGCGTTGCAATCTGACCGGCGCATTCTTTCGGCGCTGCCGAAAGGGCCGTGCCGTAACAGGAGGAGCGATGTCGGCCGTCCCGTCTTCGGAAAAGCAGTCCCTCGTCGGCGTCACCCTCGATGAATCCTCGCTCGGGCGCGGCTCGCCCGATCAGGAGCACGAGCGCGCCATCGCGATCTACGATCTGATCGAGCGCAACCGCTTCAACGTACCGGGTCATGAGGGCGGGCCCTACCTCGCCCATCTCGCGCTGGTCGAGCGCCGCCTCGTCTTCGACATCAAGGAGTCGGACGGGTCTGCGGTCGTCACGCACCATCTCTCGCTCAGCCCGTTCCGGCGCATCGTCAAGGACTACGAGCTGATCTGCGAGAGCTACTATGCCGCGATCCGCACCCAGACGCCCGAGCAGATCGAGGCGATCGACATGGGCCGCCGCGGCCTGCACGACGAGGCGGCGGCCATCCTCGTCGATCGTTTGTCGAACAAGGTGGAGATCGACTTCGATACCGCCCGGCGCCTGTTCACGCTGATCTATGCGCTGCACTGGAAAGGCTGACGCGCTTGGAGCAGAAAGCATTTTCGAGCGAAGTGGCTACCGGTTCGCCTGAAGAAAATGCGCCGAATGCATGGACCGCTCCGCGCAAGGTCCAGAGCGTGCTCTTCATGTGCGCGATGAACGCCGTGCGCTCGCCGATGGCGGAAGCCCTGGCCAAGCATTTCTTCGGCAAGTCGATCTACGTCCAGTCGGCCGGTGCGCGGAAGGGAGAGGTCGATGGCTTCGCCCGGGAGGTTCTCGACGAGATCGGCATCGATCTCAGCCGCCACAAGCCGAAATCGGTGGAGGAGCTGGAGGAGTGGGAAGGTCTGAACTTCGACCTCATCGTGTCGCTCTCGCCGGAGGCTCACCACAGGGCTCTGGAGCTGACCCGGACGCTGGCAGCCGAGGTCGAATACTGGCCGACCATGGACCCCACCCTCGTCCAGGGCTCGCGCGAGCAGAAACTCGACGCCTATCGTGACCTGCGTGACGGATTGACCCGGCGCATCAAGGAAAGGCTCAGGAGCTGAGGGCGTTACCGCACCAGCACCGCCCCGCCGCAGCGCACGCCCGTCACCCAGCTATCGGCCTGGCCGAGCCCGATGCCGAGCGTGCCGAGAACGCCGTTGAGCAACTGGTCGAGCGGCGTCACGGCCTTGCCGACGATGCCGCTGACCAGCCCGTCGAGCCCGGGCAGGCCGATGCCCAGACCCAGCGCCTCGACCCGCAATTCGAGATCGCCGACGAGGCGGCCGAGCAGCGTCGCGACGAAATCCTGGGTCGAGGTCGTCTTCTTGTCGCCGCGCAGGATCTCGGCATAGCTGAAATTGACCGGCGTCTCGGCGAGATTGGTCATCGTGACATGGGCGCGGGCGCTGACCTTGGCGAGACCGGCGACGTTGACCAGCGTCGCGGCCGGCGGGTTGGGCGCGGTGCTGAAATTGTTGAACTCGGTCATCGAGACCTGGCCGATCCAGGCATCGACCAGCGCCGGCCTCACCCCCAGCGTCACGCGCGAGGTCGAGACGTCGCCGGGCGAGCACTGCACCGCGTTGAGCTTCGCGGTCGCGGCGGCGAGTTCCAGATAGACCGGCAGCCGCACGAGCGAGGCGGCACCCGAGCCGATGAGGTCGACGGTCAGCAGCAGGCGGGTCTGCGCCGTATGGACACTCGATCCCGTCCGGCCGACCCGGACCATCGGGCTGCCGACCGGCCGCTCGCCGATGCCGAGCTTGAGGTTGATCGCGGCGATGCCCG
This sequence comes from Allobosea sp. RCC_152_1, assembly GCF_041360765.1. Classification (NCBI taxonomy): domain Bacteria; kingdom Pseudomonadati; phylum Pseudomonadota; class Alphaproteobacteria; order Hyphomicrobiales; family Alloboseaceae; genus Allobosea; species Allobosea sp. RCC_152_1. Next base: position 292,089 of record NZ_JBFUPU010000003.1, on the reverse strand, counting down.
GCAGGTTGAGCGCAAGCCCGACATCGATCTGGCGCTTGCCGTTGGCGATCTGCGCCACGGCCGAGACGATGTCGAGCGCCGAGACGGACGCTGCGAGCGGCTTCGGCCCCGAGGCGGGCCGGTCGCCGGCCGGGCCGAAGGAGACGAGCTGGGACAGGTCGACCGGCAGGCCGCTGGCGGCGACCGAGGCGAGCTTGCCCAGCGCGGCGGTGGCGGTGCCGCTGCGTGCGTCATTGTCGCGCGAGGCGTCGACGATCGCGGAGAGCACGTCGCCAAGCCGCGCATTTGCCTTCAGCACGTCGTCATAGCTGGCCGCGGTGAGGTTGAGCCGCGTCGCCAGATGCTTCGAGAAATCGAAGAGATCGACCCGCGCCTTGATCAGCGCTTCGTAGTCCATCACCGACAGCGAGACGCCGCCGCCGAGCAGGCTGCTCAGCAGGCCGTTGAGCAAGCCGCCCTCGAGCTTGACGAGGCGCGAGCCGATCGCGAAGGACGCCTGGGCATCCTGATAGGCGATGGCGCTGCTGCCGATCGGGACCTCCCCCGTATCGAGGCTCGCCTGGATCGGCGCCAGCTTGGCGCCGGGCTCCGGCTTCGTCGTGGTGGAGGCGGCCAAGGCGCGCCCGAGCAACAGCGGCGTCGTCATCCGCATGTCGATCCTGACGGCGTTCGCCGTGGCGGCCGGCCCCGACACGAAGCGGTCTTCGGCAGCCTTGGCCGGGTCGGGGGTGTAGACGCCCGGCTGGATGGCCCGGATGTTGCCGTTCTGGAAGCCGTTCTGCGTCACGCTCGCCTGTGCGGCTGCCTGCGCCCGGGGGATGTCGCTCGCCGCGGCCAGCGCCGCGAGGTCGTTTGCCGTCTGCAGCCTGCGCTTTTCGTAGAAGAAGCTGCCGACATCCACCGCCATCGCCCCGAAGCCCAGCAGGGCGACCAGCGAGAAGGCGAAGAGGATGGCGGTGGCGCCGCGCTCGTCGCTTGCGAAATTCCGGAATTTGCGCATATCGAGGCCTCCCCAGCCCGAAATGACGAATTCAGTAGCCGCCGCGTTGCACCACCGCGCGGCGTTCGATCAGAGGGGGCGGCAGCGCTGCCAGCCGGCTGAGCTGGTCGTAGACCGTGCCGCTCATGTCGTAGCTGACCGCGATCTCGAAGCTTTGCTGCTGTGGCCCGGTCTGGCTTGTGCGGACCTTCACCTTCGACGGGTCGATGAAGGCATAGGCCTGGGCGTTGGCCGCGACGTAGTCCTTCGCGATCTGGGCCCTTTCGGTATCGCTCAGCCCCGCCACGGAAGAACGGGCCGCCTCGGCCGCGATCTGTTGAATACTGTGATAGATGCCGAAGACGTAGCCGTAGCCCATGATGCCGAAGAGCAGGATCAGCAGCACCGGCGCGACGAAGGCGAACTCGATGGCGCTCGTCCCGCCTTCGTCCCTTGTCAAACGTTCTAGCGAAGCAGCCATAGAAGAGCTCCAGCAAAGATCGCTCTCATAGGTTGTATTTTTCGCGTTTATGAACCCTTAACAGGCGGATTTAAGCGGGATTTTGCTTGGTGAAAGATTTTGAACTTAAGTAAAATTTTACCGGGTTGCCGTTGCGTGGAGCGTGTTGCTTGCGCCCGGAAATGCCACGCCCATGCCTGCCGTCTGTGCCGCGAAAATCCCCCCGGCCGACGGCCGCAGCCAGGAGCTCACGGCTCCAGCTGCGCTCCTGCTTGCCGTGCTCAGCGTGTTCGTCGGCATCGGCGTTTTTGCGAGCTTGCCCGGCGCTGATGGCCGCGACGAGCCCGTCGCCATCGTGTTCCCCTTCTGGATGGCGAGAGACGAAGCGCTGGCGCGCAGTTTCGAGGCGGGCGAGCGCGTGCTGCGAACGGGGCGGCTCGGCTCCATCGTGGTGACGGTTCCGGGCTCCCGCTCGGGAGAATTGCCGCGCGGTGCCTGGTTTTCATTGCGGCTGGCGGGGCTCGCAGGCTGTCTCGACAGTCAATCTTTAGCGGAAGAGCGGCAATGAACTGGTCTCTACGGCTCGTCCGGCGTCGCGTCGGCCTGTCGCTGATCGCATTGGCGCTGCTTCATGTGCCGCTGCTCATGCTCAGCTTCTGGATCCACGGCCAGTCCGGCCTCGCGCCGGTCCTGATCATCGCGATCGCGGCCGCGATCCTGCCGGTTCTCTACCGTGTGGCGGGCATGGCGCTGGTGACGCAGCTGGCCATCGTGGTGGTTCTGATCGGGCAGGTGTCCGCACTGGTCTACAGCTTCGCCGGCCATCCGTGGCAGCCGGACATGCATATGTATTATTTCGCGGTGCTGGCGCTTCTGGCGGGCTTCTGCGACTGGCGGCCGATCATTCTGGGCGCGGCCCTGACCGCGCTGCACCATCTGGTTCTTCAATATGTCCTGCCGGCCGCCGTCTTCTATCAGGGCGGCAACATTCTGCGGGTTCTCCTGCATGCGGTGATCGTGGTCATCGAAACCGCGTTCCTCGCGACCTTCGCGGTTTTCCTGCAGCGCCGGCTCCAGGAGAGCGAGGCGGGCCTCGCCCACGCGCAGGAAGTGGCCGAGCGCGAAAGGCGGGCGACGGAAAAGGAGAAGGCGCTGTCGGAGGAGATGGGGCGCCGCACACAGGCGCTGCAGGCGCTCGTCTCGCGCTTTCGCCACCAGATGGAGCAGGCCATGGCGATGCTCGATCATTCGGCCGAGAACATGAAGGTGAAGGCAAGTGCCCTGACGCAGACCTCCGACCGGGCGCGTGGACAGACCGCGCTGGTCGCCGACGCCGCGGCGGGCACGATGGGGAGCATCGACCAGCTTTCGGCCGCCAGTACCGAGCTCGCGGCCTCGATCGCGGAGATCGGCCGCAATGCCGACGAATCCGCCAACGGCTCCAAATCCACGGCCGAGCTGGCGCGCCATGCCAGCCGCGAGATCCAGGATCTCGCCGGACGCAGCCAGGATGTCGGCGCGGTCGTCGAGATCATCCGCGGCATCGCCTCCCAGACCAGCATGCTGGCCCTGAACGCGACGATCGAGGCGGCGCGCGCCGGAGAGATGGGGCGCGGCTTCGCCGTGGTCGCCAGCGAGGTCAAGACGCTCTCCGCCCAGACCGCGAAGGCGACCGACGAGGTATCGGCCCATATCGGGGCGATGCAGGATGCGACCCAGCGCTCGCTCCGGGCGATCCGCGAGATCGTCGAGGCCGTCGGCGAGGTCGAGAGCGTCGCCAATGCGATCGCGCTGTCGGTGGACGAGCAGAGCCGGGCGACCTCCGAGATCGCCTATCAGGTGCGTCTGTCCTTCGAGGGCGCGCAGCGCAGCGCCGACATCGCGGGTGGCTTCGAGGCCATGACGGTCGAGACGCATGGCGCGGCCGAGAATCTGCAGGAGACGGCCGCCGGTCTCGCGCGGCAGGCCCAGACCATCCGGCAGGATGTCGCGGTCTTCTGCAACAGCGTCGCCGCCGCCTGATCCCTACCAGTGACGGCCGGGTCCGACCGGCCCGATCCCGAGCCAGATTCCGAGGCTGGCGGCGATGTCGGCGAAGCTCTCGCGCCGCCCGAGCGGCGTGAGCGGGATACCGGGGCCGAAGGCGAGGATCGGCACATGCTCGCGGGTATGATCCGTGCCGGGCCAGGTCGGATCATTGCCATGGTCGGCGGTGATCACGGCGATGTCGCCAGGGCGCAGCGCCGCTTCCAGATGGGGCACCAGCCGGTCGAAGGCTTCGAGCGCCGCGGCATAGCCGGGCACGTCGCGGCGATGGCCGAACTCGGTGTCGAAATCGACGAGGTTGACGAAGCAGAAGCCGCCATCGGGCAGCCCGTCCCAGGCTTCGAGCGCCGCCTCGACCATCGCGGCGTTGCCGAAGGGCTTGATCTCCACGCCGGTTGCGCGGTGGGCGAAGATGTCGCCGATCTTGCCGACGGTGACGATGGGCCGCGCCAGCGCCGCGAGCCGGTCGAGGATCGTCTCCTGCGGCGGCGGGATGGCGAAGTCCTTGCGGTTTCCGGTGCGGGTGAAGCCCTCTTCCGGCGAACCGGTGAAGGGCCGGGCGATGACGCGGCCGATCCGGAGTGGGTCGACCAGCGTGCGGACCGTCCTGCACAGAGCGTAGAGCCGGTCGAGACCGAAATGCTCCTCATGCGCCGCGATCTGCAGCACGGAGTCGACCGAGGTGTAGCAGATCGGCTTGCCCGTCCGGATATGCTCTGCCGCGAGCTCATCGATGATCGCGACGCCGGAGGCATGCCTGTTGCCGAGGATGCCGGGCAGGGAGCCTTCCTTGACGATTCCAGCGATCAGTTCGGCCGGGAAGGAGTTCTCCAGCGCGGTGAAATAGCCCCAGCGGAAGCTCACCGGGCAGCCGGCGATCTCCCAATGGCCGGAGGGGGTGTCCTTGCCCTGGCTGACCTCGACGCCGTAACCCCAGCGCCCTTGCGGCTGGGCCGGCTTGGCGACGCCGGCGAGCGGGCGGCCCGTCGAGGCCTCGCAGGCATGGGCGAGGCCGAGGCGGAACAGGTTCGGCAGGTTCAGCGGCCCGCTGCGCAGCCCCTCCCGGTCGCCGCGTCCTTCCGCGCAGGCCTGCGCGATATGGCCAAGCGTGTCGGAGCCCGCATCGCCATAGGCGCCCGCGTCCTCGGCTGCGCCGCAGCCGACCGAATCCAGCACGATGAGCAGCGCGCGCGCCATGCTCACTCCCTGACGGCGTCGCCGCCGGCCGGCTCGAGATTGAGCGCGGCGGCGAGCAGCGCCTGCGTATAGGCCTCGCGCGGCCGGGCGAAGACCTCCTCGGCCGGGCCCTCCTCGACGACCTTGCCGTTCTGCATCACGACGAGCCGGTGCGAGAGCGCCCTGACCACCTTGAGATCATGGCTGATGAAAAGATAGCCCAGCTTGCGCTTCGCCTGCAGCCCGCGCAGCAGATCGACGATCTGCGCCTGCACGGACATGTCGAGCGCCGAGGTCGGCTCGTCCAGCACCACGAATTTCGGATCGAGCGCCATGGCCCGCGCAATCGCGATGCGCTGGCGCTGGCCGCCGGAGAATTCGTGCGGATAGCGGTCCATCGCTGCAGGGTCGAGGCCGACATCGGCGAGTGCCTGCGCCACGATCTCGCGGCGCCGCGCATAGGAAAGGCCCTGCTGCTGCACGCCGAGCCCTTCGGCGACGATCTCGGCCACGGACATGCGCGGCGAGAGCGAGCCATAGGGGTCCTGGAAGACCACCTGCAGGTCCTTGCGCTTGGGGCGAACCTGCTTGCTCGACAGCCCGTCGATGCGGTCGCCGAGGAAGACGATCGGCCCCTCGGAGGAGATGAGCCTGAGGATCGCGAGCCCGAGCGTGGTCTTGCCCGAGCCGGACTCGCCGACGACGCCGAGCGTCTCGCCCTCGCGCACCTTCACGGAAATACCGTCGACCGCCTTCACATGACCGGTGACGCGGCGCAGGAAACCCGACTTGATCGGGAACCAGATCTTCATCGGCCCGGCTTCGAGCAGCGTTGCCGCGTCGGGTGCGATCGGCTCGGGGCGTCCCTTCGGCTCGGCCGCCAGCAGGCGCTTCGTATAGGCGTGCTGCGGGTTGGCGAAGATCTCCGCGACCGGACCTTCCTCGACGACCTTGCCCTTCAGCATCACCACGACGCGATCGGCGATGCGCCTGACGATGCCGAGATCATGGGTGATGAACAGCATGGCCATGCCGAGCCGGCCCTGGAGCTCCTTGAGCAGCTTCAGGATCTGCGCCTGCACGGTGACGTCGAGCGCGGTGGTCGGCTCGTCGGCGATCAGCAGATCGGGCTCGTTGGCGAGCGCCATGGCGATCATCACGCGCTGGCGCTGCCCGCCGGAGAGCTGGTGGGGATAGGCGCCGAGCCGGCTTTCCGCATCGCGGATTCCGACGAGGCCGAGCAGTTCGAGCGTGCGGGCGCGCGCCTTCTCGCCGCGCAGGCCCTTATGCAGTTCGAGGATCTCGCCGATCTGCTTCTCGATGCTGTGCAGCGGGTTGAGCGAGGTCATCGGCTCCTGGAACACCATGGTGATGTCGTTGCCGCGCACCTTGCGCATCGCGTCCTCGTCGGCCGCGATCAGGTCCTGCCCCTTGAACAGCACCTTGCCGGAAGGGTGATGCGCCGCCGGATAGTTCAGGAGCTTCAGGATCGACAGCGCCGAGACCGACTTGCCCGAGCCGGATTCGCCGACGATCGCCAGCGTCTCGCCCTTGGAGACCTGGAAGGAGACATGGTCGACCGCGAGCGTGTCCCTGCCACCCTGTCGGAAGGCGACGGAGAGCTCTTCGACGGAAAGGAGAGGGGCCGTCATGCGAAGGTCTTCCGCGGGTCGAAGGCGTCGCGGACCGCTTCACCGATGAAGATCAGCAGCGACAGCATCAGCGCGATCACGGCGAAGCCGGACAAGCCCAGCCAGGGCGCCTGGAGATTGGCCTTGCCCTGCGCCAGCAACTCACCGAGCGAGGGCGAGCCTGGCGGCAGGCCGAAGCCGAGGAAGTCGAGCGAGGTCAGCGTCGTGATCGAGCCGTTCAGGATGAAGGGCAGGAAGGTCAGCGTCGCCACCATCGCGTTGGGCAGGAGGTGGCGGATCATGATCGTGCGGTTGGACAAGCCCAGAGCCCGCGCCGCCCTGACATATTCGAAATTGCGCGCCCGCAGGAATTCGGCGCGGACGACGCCGACCAGCGAAACCCAGGAGAACAGCAGGAGGATGCCGAGCAGGACGAAGAAGCCCGGCGTGATGATCGCTGCCACGATGATCAGCAGATAGAGCGCCGGTATCGAGGTCCAGATCTCGATCAGCCGCTGGAAGATCAGATCCGTCCAACCGCCGAAATAGCCCTGCACGGCGCCGGCCGCGATGCCGATCACCGAGGAGAAGGCGCAGAGGATCAGCCCGAACAGCACGGAGATGCGGAAACCGTAGATCAATCGCGCAACGACATCGCGGCCCTGGTCGTCGGTGCCGAGCCAGTTCCATTCGAGGTCGCGGCAGGTCGCCCCGCCATTGCGCTCGGCGATCGGCTTGCATTGCTCGTCCTTGAGCAGCCAGGTCGGCGGGGCCGGGGCGGGGACGGGCAGGTCGAGATTGTTGGTGTTGTAGCTGTAGCGGATCGGCGGCCAGATCGCGAAACCATGCGCCGCGATCTCCTTGGCGATCACCGGATCGCGGTAGTCGGTCGTGGCGAGGAAGCCGCCGAATTTCTCCTCGGGATAGGTCACCGCGACCGGGAACAGCCACTCGCCCTTGTAGCGGACGAGCAACGGCCGGTCGTTGGCGATGAATTCGGCGAAGAGTGACAACACGAACAGCGCCAGGAACAGCCAGAACGACCACCAGCCGCGTTTGTTGGCCTTGAAGTTGTTGAGCCGGCGCCGGTTGATCGGCGTCAGCTTGAGCCAGCCTTCATTCGCCTCGACCGGCGCGAGCGGCGCGTCGCTGCGGAGAGAGGGCGGCGGGACATCGAGCAGCGTGTCACTCATCCCTAGCTCTCCCGCGTCTCGAAATCGATGCGGGGGTCGACCCAGCTATAGGTCAGGTCGGTGATGAGATGCACGACGAGGCCGATCAGCGAGAAGATGTAGAGATTGGCGAAGACCACCGGGTAGTCGCGGTTGACGATCGCCTCGAAGGAGAGAAGCCCGAGCCCGTCGAGCGAGAAGATCGTCTCGATCAGGAGCGAGCCGGCGAAGAGCGCGCTGACGAAGGCGCCCGGAAAGCCCGCGATGACGATCAGCATCGCATTGCGGAAGACGTGGCCGTAGAGCACGCCGCGCTCGGTCAGGCCCTTCATCCGCGCGGTCAGGACGTATTGCTTCCTGATCTCGTCGAGGAAGGAGTTCTTGGTCAGCAGCGTCGAGGTCGCGAAGGCGCCGAGCGCCATCGCCGTGACCGGCAGGCAGATATGCCAGAGATAGTCCTTCACCTTGCCGATCAGGGAGAGGTCGCTCCAGTTGTCGGAGGTCAGTCCTCTGAGGGGGAAGATCTGCCAGAAGGAGCCGCCGGCGAAGAGCACGATCAGCAGGATCGCGAAGAGGAAGCTCGGGATCGCATAGCCGACGATGACCACCGCGCTCGTCCATGTGTCGAAGCGCGAGCCCTCCTTCACCGCCTTGCGGATGCCGAGGGGGATCGAGATCATGTAGGAGAGCAGCGTCATCCACAGGCCGAGCGAGATCGAGACCGGCAGCTTCTCCTTGATCAGCTGCAGCACCGGCGCGCCGCGGAAATAGGAGCGGCCGAAATCGAAGCGGGCATAGTCGGTCAGCATCTTCCAGAAGCGTTCGGGCGCCGGCTTGTCGAAGCCGAACTGTTTCTCCAGCTCCTTGATGAAGGCGGGGTCGAGGCCCTGCGCGCCGCGATAGGCTGATGCCTCGCCGCCATGGGCGCCGGCATCGCCGCCCTGGCCGCCGCCGACGCGGTCGGCCGCGCCGCTATTGGGGTTCTGGAGCTGCGAGATCACGCGCTCGACCGGTCCGCCCGGCGCGAACTGTACGATGGTGAAGGCGACCAGCAGGATGCCGAACAGGGTCGGCACCATCAGGGCGAGACGCCGGGCGATATAGCTCAGCATTCGCTCACTGCGCCTTTCCGGGCTGGCCGATGGTTCCCAGATGCGTGTGGTTGAACGCGCTCGAATATTTCAAGCCGTAGCCGAGTGCCCTGTCGAGGGTGATGTGAGCTGCCCAGATCAAAGCGAGGGCGAGCGCGAGGGAGGCTTGGACACCCCAACCGATGACCGCGAGAAGGACCGGCCAGAGCAGCGTGTGCCCGGCATTGTAGAGCACCGCGCCGAAACGCGGTCCGGCGAGATAGCCCAGCATTGTCAGATCGGGCGCCAGGATCAGGCTGCCGAACAGCCACCATGAGGCCCCCGACTTGTGAAACAGCCAGATGCAGAGCAGGCCGAGCGCGAGCCCTTCCAACCGCAGCAGCAGGCGCGGCGCGCCTTGAACCTGGCCGACGGAGAACGGTGCGGTCATCACGCCTTCCCGATCCGCTTGGCCTTCTCGGCGTCGTACCACCAGGTTCCCGGAGCGCCGGAGCTGAATTTCGGCTTGGTCTGCGGCCGGTCGAACATATCCCAATGGGCGAGCCAGACCTCGTCGTTCCACCACATCGGGATCCAGTAGCGGCCGGCGCGGAGCAGCCGGTCGAGGCATTTCGCGGCGGTGACGGCGTCGGCATAGCTGTGCGCCTGGCCGATCTTCTCGATCATCGCATCGACCGCCGGGTCGCTGATGCCGTTCTGGTTGCGCGAGCCGCGCGTCTTGGCCGCTTCCGAGCCATAGACGATGCGCAGCGTGTCGCTCGGAATGGCGCTGCCGCTGAGCGCGCGGGTGATGATGTCGAAATCGAACTCGTCGAGGCGGCGCTGATACTGGGCCGGGTCGACGAAGCGCGAGGTGGCATTGATGCCGAGGCGCTTCAGATTCGCCTGGAAGGGCTGGGTATGCGGCTGCAGCGCCGGGTTCGAATCGAGGAACTCGATCTCGAAGGGCTGCCCGTTCGGCAGCTTGAGCACATTGCCGTCGCGCTTGCAGCCGGCGGCGCGCAGCATCTCGTCGGCCTTGCGCAGCAGGTTGCGATCGCTGCCCGAGCCGTCCGAGACCGGCGGCAGCCAGGGCTCGCCGAAGACTTCGTCCGGCACCTTGCCGCGCCAGGGCTCGAGCAGCGCGAGCTCCGCGGGCGAGGGCTTGCCGACGGCCTTCGAATCCGAGTTCTCGAAATAGGAGGTCAGCCGCTCGTAGAAGCCGAACATGATGTTCTTGCGCGTCCATTCGAAGTCGAATGCGAGGCCCAGCGCTTCGCGGACGCGCGGATCGGCGAATTTCTCGCGGCGCAGATTATAGATCCAGCCTTGCGAGGCCACCGGTTCCGTCCGAGGCAGGGACTCCTTCCTGACCTTGCCCTCCTTCAGCGCCGGGAAGTCGTATCCGGTCGCCCAGATGCGTGAGGTGAACTCCTCCTGGAAGGTGATGACGCCGCTCTTGAAGCCCTCGAACGCCACCTGCCGGTCGCGGAAATACTCCCAGCGCACCCGGTCGAAATTATTGGTGCCGACATTCACCGGCAGATCCTTGCCCCAGTAATCCGGCAGGCGCTCGAACTCGATGAAGCGACCTTGCTCGAAGCGCCCGACCTTGTAGGGGCCGGAACCGAGCGGCGCTTCCAGTGTCGCGGCGGTGAAATCCCGCGTCGACCAGTATTTTTCGGAGAAGACCGGCAGGCTTGCGACGACCAGATGCAGGTCGCGGCTGCGCTTCGGCGACAACTGCACGATGGCGATGTCGTCGCCCTCGGCGCTGGCCGAGACCATCTCGTTCAGCGTCAGCCGGTATGAGGGGTGGCCCTTCTCCTTGAGGATGTTGAGCGAGAAGGCGACATCCTTCGCCGTGACGCGCGAACCGTCCTGGAATTTCGCCTCGGGCCTGAGGCGGAAGCGATAGGTCAGCCTGTCGGCGGAGACCGCGACGCTCTTGGCCAGGAGCCCGTAGAGCGAACCCGGCTCGTCGCCCGAACCGGCCATCAGGCTGTCGAAGCAGGCATCCATGCCGGCCGCACCGTCGCCCTGCAGCACGAAGGTGTTGAGCGTGTTGAAGGTGTCGAAGCTCTGGTTGCCGCCGGCCTGCTTGATCTGCAGGGTCAGCGTGCCGCCTTTCGGCGCCTGCGGGTTCACATAGGGGAAATGTGGGAAATCCGGCGGTAGGCCGAGCTCGCCGAAGGTCGAGAGCCCGTGCGATTCGGCTTCCTGTGCGAGCACCGTCCCGGACAGTTCCGGCAAAGCGGCCGTTGCCGCCATGACGCCTCCGGCTTCGAGCAGCCTGCGGCGTGTGATGCGCATCGCCATCGTCTCGCGTCTCCTTCTCCGATTCGCCTGTTCCTTGTCGCCCGTGGGCGCCGGAACGGCAATGGCGGTGATTATCGCCATGGTGAAGGCGGGAGCAGGGCACCGCAAGCAAAAGCCGGGCGTTAAGCCCGGCTCGGAAGGGTCAGCGAGAGGTGAGATCGAAACCGATCACTTCAACGTGCTGAGATAGGCGATCACGTCGGCGCGGGTCTGAGGATTGCTGATGCCGGCGAAGGACATCGCGGTGCCCGCGACATAGGCCTTCGGGTTCTTCAGGAAGTGGTCGAGCCCGTCGGCATCCCAGGTCTTGTCGTTGCGGCCTTTCATCGCAGCCGAGTAGCCGAAGCCCTCGACGGTGCCCTCGTTGCGGCCGACGACGCCGAAGAGATGCGGGCCGACCTTGTTGGCGCCGCCCTTCTCGAAGGTGTGGCAGGCCTTGCAGGCAGCGGTCGCCTTCTCGCCCTTGGCCGGGTCGGCCTTGGCGAGGCGGTCGGCGATCGGCGGATCTTCCACGGCCGCGGGAGCGGCGCCGCCGGCGGAGGCCGGCTCGGCGCTGGGAAGGTCGTAGCCCGGCACGGCCGGCTTATGCGGCGTGAAGGCGATTCCGGCGACCATCTGGAGACCCATCACCGCGAGGAGCGTGGACAGAACCGCGCCGGCGATCTTGTTGGCTTCGATATTCATCGTATCCGAACCCTGGACCCTCCGCGGCCGAGGCGCGGGAGACGAGATAGAGCCTTAGCCGAAGTCTTGAACGCCTCCAGCCTCGGATGCTGCTTAACCGCTTTGCGCGCCCGATTGCAACTCGTATAAGCGCGCTTCGTTTTGAGACCTTTCGACGCTGCTTCCCGTCCCGAAGCGGCATCCCAGCCGGACCCGCCGCCGATCATGCCGAATCCGCTGATTCTGATCCCCGCCCGCATGCAGTCGACCCGCCTGCCGGGCAAGCCGCTCGCCGACATCCATGGCGAGCCGATGATCGTGCATGTCTGGCGCCGTGCGATGGAGACGGGGCTCGGACCCGTCGTGGTCGCGACCGACACGCCCGAGATCGTCGCGGCTGTGGAAAAAGCGGGCGGTCGCGCCGCCCTGACGCGCTCCGATCATCCCTCCGGCTCCGACCGCATCAAGGAGGCCGCCGACATCGTCGATCCGCAGGGCCGCCATGACGTCATCGTCAACGTCCAGGGCGACCTGCCGACCATCGACCCGCAGGTGATCATCGCCTCGGTGGCGCCGCTGGAGGACCCCGCAGTCGACATCGTTACGCTGGCCGCCGTGATCACGCGCGAGGAGGAGAAGACCGAATCCAGCGTGGTCAAGGCGATCGGCAGCGAGATCGGCCCCGGCCGGATGCGGGCGCTCTATTTCACCCGCGTCACCGCGCCGGGCGGGGAGGGGCCGCTCTATCATCATATCGGCCTCTACACCTATCGCCGCAGCGCGCTCGACCGCTTCGTTTCGCTGCCGCCTTCGCCGCTGGAGAAGCGCGAGCGCCTCGAGCAGTTGCGCGCGGTCGAGGACGGCATGCGCATCGACATCATCGTCGTCGACGACGTACCGCTCGGCGTTGACACGCCCCATGATCTCGATCGCGCCCGCGCGATCCTGAAGTCCCGCTAAAGCCGTTCCAGCGAAGCCGCATCGCGGCTTCGCTGGAACGGCGAAGACAAGAAGCTGAGGAGCCTGAGAGACCCCATGTCCTTCGTCGTGTCCTACCAGGGTGAGCCCGGAGCCTTCTCCTCTCAGGCGGCTCTCCAGGTGTTTCCGGATTGCGAACTCCTGCCCTGTCCCACCTTCGAGGACGCGCTCTCAGCCGTCAGCGACGGCAAGGCCCGCTATGGCATGATCCCGATCGACAATTCGATCGCCGGCCGCGTCGCCGACATCCATCATCTGCTGCCGCGCTCGGGCCTGCACATCATCGGCGAGCATTTCCTGCCGATCCGCTTCCATCTGATGGGCGTCGAGGGCGCGACGCTGGCGACGGTCAAGGTGGTGCAGAGCCATATCCATGCGCTCGGCCAGTGCCGCAAGATCATCCGCAAGCTCGGCCTCAAGGCCGAGGTCGCGGCCGATACGGCGGGTTCCGCCCGGCAGGTGGCCGAGACCGGCGACGTAACGCGCGCCGCCATCGCCCCGCGCATCGCGGCGGAGGTCTACGGCCTCAACATCCTGATGGAGGACATCGAGGACGAGAAGCACAACACCACCCGCTTCGTCGTGCTCTCGAAATACCCGGAATATGCCCGCCAGGGCGCGGGCAAGACCGTGACGACGCTGATGTTCCGCGTCCGCAACATCCCGGCCGCGCTCTACAAGGCGATGGGCGGCTTCGCGACCAACGGCATCAACATGACCAAGCTGGAAAGCTACATGGTCGACGGCCTGTTCGCCGCCACGATGTTCTACGCCGATGTCGAGGGGCATCCGGACGACCCGGCGCTGCGGCGCGCGCTCGATGAACTCTCCTATTTCTCCAAGGAGATGAAGATCATGGGCGTCTATCCGGCGAGCGATTTCCGCTCGACCATCGAAGAGCCGGCGGAGTAGCGGCCGCGTGGCAGCGGATCGGTCGCTGTCGCCACGCGGCGATTGATCCGCGCCTCCGAAGCGATACCGTCAGGTGGCGGTGCATTTGGGGGCGAGCATGGCAGATGAGCGATCGGCAACCGCCGAGGCGCAGCGGATTGCGAAGCTGCGGGCTTTCTTCGCGCGCTACGTGGCGTATACGGGCGCCGTTCGCGATCCGCGCATCGAAGCCGCCTTCGCATCCGTGCCCCGCGAGCCCTTCGCCGGGCCGGGGCCGTGGTTCATCCGCGTCGCCAGCCCGTGGAGGCGGGGTCCCGAGCGCTCCGGCTATATCGAGACGCCGGATGCCGATCCCGCCTTTCTTTATCAGGATGTCCTGATCGCACTCGATCCGGCGCGGGGCATCAATATCGGCGAGCCCAGCCTGCATGCGCGCTGCCTCGACTGCGTCGGCGTCCTGCCGGGCGAAACCGTCCTGCAGATCGGTGCGGGGAGCGGCTATTACACGGCGATCCTCGCCACGCTCGCCGGCCCCGAAGGTCGGGTCTACGCCTACGAGATCGACCCCGCGCTTGCCGAGAGGGCGACGAGCAATCTCGGCCCTTGGCCGCAGGCGAAGGTGATGGCGCGGTCCGGGACGACCGATCCCCTCCCGAAGGCCGACATCGTCTATGTGAATGCCGGGATCAGCCACCCCAGCGTCAACTGGCTCGAAGCCTTGCACCCGGGCGGCCGGCTGCTGTTCCCGCTCCAGGCCGAGACGACGCACGGTGGAATGCTTCTCGTGGAGAAACCACAGGATGATGGATCGTCCTGGCCTGCTCGTTTCATCTCGCGGGCGAGTTTCATCGCCTGCCAGACCGAGCAGAACGCCGAGCTCGGCCGCGATCTGGTGGCCGCCTTCCAGCGGGGCGATATCGAGAGCGTGCAGTCGATCCGCTTCGATGGAGAGCCCGACGACAGCTGCTGGCTCGACGCAGGGAGCTGGTGGCTCTCGACCGCTCCGCCCTGAGTGCAGCGGCGGAAAAACCAGGCGGAAACAACCGCCTCAGGCCGCCCTGACCAAACTCGCCGGCGCGCCCTTGCCGCGCACCTCTGCCTCCTCGAATTCCGCCTCGGCGATCGCCCGCCCCAGCGCCGCATGCAGCGCCTTCGCAGTCTCGAGCGTCAATTCGACGCCGGCCCGCGCGCCGACATCGAGCGAAGCGTTGATGAAGTCCAGCGTGACGACATCCGCCAGCGGCGCGTGGCGGGCATGGTCATAGGCGACGACGGCCTGGGTCAGCGAAAACCAGTCATCGCCGCGCTTGGCCATGCCCTCGACCGGGACGATCTCGACAATCGACGTGCACATGATGGGCCTCCGATAGGAGCATTTTCGAGCGAAGTGGATACCGGTTCGCGTGAAGAAAATGCGAAAAACAAAAAGGTAAGATATTCCCGCGTTTTTGGAGAAACGCGGGAATATCTTACGACAGATGCTTTCCGAAGAACGCGAAGATCTTGCCCCAGGCGTCCATCGCCTGCTCGGGCCGGTAGATCGGGCGATTCCAGTAGAAGAAGCCGTGGCCGGCGCCGTCATAGCGGTGGAACTCGTAAGCCTTGCCGTGCTTCTTCAGCTCCGCCTCGTGCTGGTTCACCTGCTCTGGGCTCGGCGCGCGGTCCTCGTTGCCGAAGATGCCGATGAGCGGGCAGGACAAGCCCTCGGTCAGCGTGATCGGCGAGACCGGCGTCTTGGCGTTGAGATCCTCCGGCGCCATCACGACACGCCCGCCCCAGAGCTCCGCGCAGGCGTCGACGTCGTGCTTCTGGCAGGCATAGAGGAAAGCGTGCCGGCCGCCCGAGCAGGAGCCGAAGAGACCGACCTTGCCGTTGTGCTCCTTGAGCGCCCGCACCCATTTCACTGCGCCCTCGGTGTCGCCGATGACCTGCGCGTCGGGAACGCCGCCCTCGGCGCGCACCCTGGCCGCGACATCGTCCGGATTGCCGGCGCCGGCCCGCTCATAGAGATTGGCACAGATCGCGATGTAGCCGTGATGCGCGAAGCGCCGCGTCGTCTCGATATAGATCTCGCTCCAGCCCGGCAGATGATGGATCAGCACCACGGCCGGAAAGGGCCCCGGCCCCTCGGGCTTCGCGACATAGGCGGTGATCGGATCGCCCTTGTCTCCGCCGATGGTGACGTTCGTGCAGGTCATGCCCCGGTAGAATGACATCGGTGATCCTCCAGCAGTTCCGATCGGCACAGGAAACGCGGTCTTCAAGCCATCTTCATGACGCCGCCATGCGTCTCACCAGGGGCGCGGCTCCATCGTCGAGACATGGGCGGAGACGACCTTCCAGCCCAGATCGGGAAAGCGCACCCAGCTCTGGCTCTGGCGCCCGATGACGTCGCGGCCCCGGACCTTGAACTCCAGGTTCACGGTGGCGAAGTCGCGGCCGAGCGTCAGGATTTCCAGCCTGATCCGCTTCTCCTTGATGCCCGGTCCCGGCGGGCGGGCGACGCGGTGCGTGTGGATCTCGGAAAAGCCATAGCCGTTCTCGCCGAGAGCGTAGCGGATGGTGTGCGGGCTGTTCCAGAAGGTCGCGTCGAGAACGTCCACGTTCTTATCGATCAGCGCCTGTTCATAGGCCTCGAAGAGCGCGCTGATCTCGGCGACCACGTCGGGCAGGTTCGGGGTCAGGTCGGTCACGCCGCATTCTCCATGGCTTTGGCGACGGCGATCAGGCTGGCATCGCTGCCGCGCCCGCCGATGATGGACAGGCCGACAGGCGCCCCGTCGACGATGGCACCGGGCAGGCTGACCTGCGGATGGCCCGCCAGGCCGCCTTGTGCGCAGAGGCAGGTGATGCGGTCGCGCAGCGGTTGAAGCTCCGGCAGGGACAGGCCGCGCAGCGGCGCCGGGAACGGCGTCGTCGGCAGACAGAGGATCGTTCCGGCCGGCAGGAGATAACGCAGCCGCGCCCGGGCCTCCTCGCGCATCAGCGCGGCCCAGTTGCGCTCGCTCGCCGGAATCTGCGAGCCGGCGATCAGTCCGGCGGCGACGCTGAAGGCCATGCGCGGATTGTGCTGCTCGATCCAGGGCTTGAAGGTCTGCCAGGCTTCGGCCGGTTGCAAGCTGCGCTGGGCCCGCGCCCAGACCGAGAGCCCCTGCGGCGCCATGATCTCTTCACGCGGCGGCGAACCGACGATCCGCGCCAGCCGCTCGACCATGGGCTGCAAGGCGGCGGCGACCTCCGGGTCGGCGAAGCCGAAGGCGTCCACGGCGATGAGGAGCTTCGTCGGCAAACGACCTGGTTCCTCGCCCAGCATCACCGTGCCGACGCGCGCGAAGGTCGCCGCGTCGCGTGCGAACCACCCGGCGGTGTCGGAGCTCGGCGCCTGCGGCATCAGCCCGGTCAGGTCGAGCCGGCCATGCGTCGGCCGGATGCCATAGAGGCCGCAGAAGCTCGCCGGCACGCGCATCGAGCCGCCCGTATCGGTTCCGAGCGCGGTATCGCACAGGCCGGCGGCGACGGCAGCGGCCGAGCCGGAGGAGGAGCCGCCCGGCACGCGCTCGGGTGCGGCGCTGTTGAGCGGCGTCCCGTCGAAGGCGCTCTCGCCGAGGATGCCGAGCGACACCTCGTCCGTGATCGTCTTGCCGACCAGTTCGGCGCCGGCGTCGAGCAGCCTCTGCACGGCCCAGGCATGGCGTTCGGGCACGGGGTTGGCCCGGGCCCAGTCGTGATTGCCGCCGCCGGTCGGTATCCCCGCGACATCGAACAGATCCTTGGCCGCGAAGGTCAGGCCTGAGAGCGGCAGGCCCGGCTTGCCGGGAATCCGGGCTCGCGGGCCCGGTACGAAGGCGTTGACGGGGTCCGTCGACATCAAGGCTCCGAAAAGGCTGTTCGTTCGTCGCGACGCTAGGATGCGGAGACCCTAGACCCGCTCGCCCTCCAGGGCCCAGGCCCGGAGCAGCGTGTTGGCGATGGCGATATGCTGCGGGCAGGCGAGGCCGTCCGGATGGGTGCCGTTCAGCATCTGCAGCACCTCCTCGCGCGGGAACCAGCGGCCTTCCTCGAGCTCGGTCATGTCGAGGGTGATCTCGTCGCCCAACGCCTCGGCGATGCAGCCGAGCATGATCGAGGACGGGAAGGGCCAGGGCTGCGAGG
The DNA here is from genome assembly GCF_041360765.1 of Allobosea sp. RCC_152_1. Classification (NCBI taxonomy): domain Bacteria; kingdom Pseudomonadati; phylum Pseudomonadota; class Alphaproteobacteria; order Hyphomicrobiales; family Alloboseaceae; genus Allobosea; species Allobosea sp. RCC_152_1. The sequence continues at coordinate 274,552 of NZ_JBFUPU010000003.1, read as the reverse complement.
CGAGGTAGCGGACCGGGCCGACCCTTAGTCCCGCTTCCTCCCAGCTCTCGCGGCGCACCGCGTCTTCCATCGTTTCGCCCGGCTCGACGAAGCCCGCGATGCAGGAATACATGCCCGGCGCGAAGCGCGCCTGACGTGCCAGCAGGCATTTGTCGCCACGCGTCACCAGCATGATCACGACCGGGTCGGTGCGCGGGAAATGCATCGCCCCGCAGACGCTGCATTCGCGCCGCCAGCCGGACGCGGCCGCCTTGGTCGGCCCGCCGCACTGCGCGCAGAAGCGGTGGCGCGCATGCCAGTCGAGCACGGCCTTGGCCTCGCCGAGCGGCCCGACCTCGTCCTCGGGAACGAGCCGCTTCAACGCGACCGAGCGCAGATCCGTCACGACGAGCTCGGGGCGCTCCTTCAGGGTCTCGGCCAGGGCCCGGTCGAGCAGCCGCCCGAAGCGCGGCGAGCCGTCCTCGGCCATGCCGAGGAAGATCTCCTCCTGCGCCGGGCCGAGCATTTCGGTCTCGCCATGGCTGAACCAGACCGAGAGCGTCTCGCCCTCGATTCGGTTGAGGATCGGCGTCTCGCCCGCCACGGCGGCGATCAGCGTGTCCGAACGGTGGCGCAGCGCGGTCACCGCATCCGGCTTGTTCCGCAAATCCTCGCGCCGGTCGAGCCGGTTGACCGCGAAGCCGGTGAGAGAGGAGCGTTCGCGGCGGAGGGGCGTGTCGTTCATGGGTCCGTCCTAGACCCGCGACACCCTGCCGCGCAAGCGTCTCTCACGCCTCTCCGCGACCGCGCAAAAGATGGATGATCCCGGAGAAATCCGTGCCGCCTTCGCCCCAGGCATTGTGCAGGCCGAAGAGCTGCGCCGCTGCCGCGCCCAGCGGGGTCGAAGCGCCCACCGCCTGTGCCGCTTCCTGCGACAATTTCAGGTCTTTCAGCATCAGCGCCGAGGCGAAGCCGGGCTTGTAGTCGTTGTTGGCGGGCGAGGTCGGCACCGGCCCCGGCACCGGACAATAGGTCGTGAGCGACCAGCACTGGCCGGACGAGGTCGAGGCGACGTCGAACAGCGCCTGATGCGAAAGCCCGAGCTTCTCGGCCAGCACGAAAGCCTCGGAGACGCCGATCATCGAGATGCCGAGGATCATGTTGTTGCAGATCTTCGCGGCCTGCCCGTTTCCGGCGCCGCCGCAATGCACGATCTTGCGGCCCATCTTGGCGAGGATGGGCTCGCCCTTGTCGAACGCTTCCGCCGTGCCGCCGACCATGAAGGTCAGCGTCGCGCCCTTGGCGCCGCCCGTGCCGCCCGAGACCGGGGCATCGAGCGAGAGGCAGCCGCGCTCGGCCGCCAGCGCATGCGCCTTGCGGGCGCTGTCGACGTCGATGGTCGAGGAATCGATCAGCAGTGTACCGGGCTTAACCGCCGGCAGGATGTCCGCCCAGACCGAGAGCACATGCTTGCCGGCCGGCAGCATGGTGACGACGATCTCGGCATCCGCGACGGCCTCCTTGGCGGAGGCTGCGATACCGACGCCGAGCTCTGCGGCGGCATGGCGCGATGCCTCGACGAGATCGAAGGCCTTGACGCTATGGCCCGCCTTGACGAGGTTCCCGGCCATCGGGCCGCCCATATTGCCGAGGCCGATGAAGGCGATGCTGGTCATGTCGCGTTTCCTTCCATTCCTGTTGACGGAATACTTATCGCGGAATAGTCTGTTGTCTCATGATCCGATCGTTCGCGCAGCGCGAAGCCGAGCTTCTGTTCAACGACAGGCCGGTCAAGCGTTTCGCGGCAATTGAACGCATCATCCGCCGGAAGCTTTTGATGCTCCACGCCGCTGCGAAGCTGGACGATTTGCGTGTTCCGCCGGGCAACAGGCTGGAAGCTCTTCGCGGAGATCGTGCGGGACAGCACTCGATCCGGGTGAACGATCAGTGGCGGGTCTGCTTTGTCTGGAGGGATGGGGAGGCGCATGATGTCGAGATCGTCGACTACCATTGATCCACGAGTCGGCGAGGCTTCCGATGAGAGCCCGTTGGCTGCGGTTCCTCCCGGGGAAATCCTGCTGGAGGAGTTCATGAAGCCGCTCGGCGTCAGCCAGAACCGGCTCGCGCGTGACATCGACGCGCCGGTGAGCCGCATCGCTGGCATCGTCAAGGGCGAGCGGGCGATCACGGCCGACACCGCGTTGCGTCTTGCGCAGTTTTTCGGAACATCGCCGGAGATGTGGATGGCTTTGCAGAGCGACTACGATCTGCGCCTCGCCCGGCAGGCCGCCGGCCGCGAGATCGAGAAGCGCGTGAGACCGCTCGCCGCATAGGCGTCAATTCCCCTTCGCGCGTCCCACCAGCCCGCGCGCAACGATCATCCGCATCACCTCGTTGGTGCCTTCGAGGATCTGGTGGACGCGCAGGTCGCGGACGATCTTCTCGATGCCGTAATCGGCCAGATAACCGTAGCCGCCATGGATCTGCAGCGCGTCATTGGCGACCTCGAAACCGGTGTCGGTGGCGATGCGCTTGGCCATGGCGCAGAGCTTGGTCGCATCCGGCGTCTTGGCATCGAGCGCCGCCGCCGCGCGCCAGAGCAGGCTGCGGGCCGCCTCCAGTTCGGTCGCCATGTCGGCGAGCTTGAACTGCAGCGCCTGGAAATCGGCGATGGCCGAGCCGAACGCCTTGCGTTCCTTGGCATAGGCGAGCGAACGGTCGAGCGCTCCTTGCGCGCCGCCGATCGAGCAGGCGCCGATATTGAGCCGCCCGCCATCGAGGCCGGCCATGGCGATCTTGAAGCCGATGCCTTCCGGGCCGAGCCGGTTCGCCACCGGCACGCGGCAATTCTCGAAGATCACCGCCCGCGTCGGCTGGGCGTTCCAGCCCATCTTCTTCTCGTTGGCGCCGAAGGAGAGGCCGGGCGTGTCCTTCTCGACCACGATGGTCGAGATGCCCCCGGGGCCGGCCTCGCCGGTGCGGGCCATCACGACATAGATGTCGGAAACCCCGGCGCCGGAGATGAACTGCTTCTGCCCGTCGAGCACGTAATGGTCGCCGTCGAGCGCCGCCTTGGTCTTCAGAGCGGCCGCGTCCGAGCCGGCGCCGGGCTCGGTCAGGCAATAGCTCGCCAGATGCTCCATCGTGCAGAGCTTCGGCAGGAGGCGCCGGCGCTGCTCGTCGGAGCCGTAGCGGTCGATCATCCAGGCGCACATGTTGTGGATCGAGATATAGGCTGCGACCGTCGGGCAGCCGGTCGAGAGCGCCTCGAAGATCAGCGCCGCATCGAGCCGGGTCAGGCCGGAGCCGCCGACATCGTCCTGGATATAGATGCCGCCCATGCCGAGCGCGGCGGCAGCGCGCATCTCCTCGACCGGGAAATGCTTCTCCTCGTCCCAGCGCATGGCGTGGGGGGCGAGTGTCTCGGCGGCGAATTCCTGCGCCATGTCGCGGATGGCGATCTGGTCTTCGGTGAGAGCGAAGGCGTTCATGGCTGGCCCTCCTGATCAGTGAGATAGTCCCGCGGCGCAGGCGCGCGCAATCGCGACGAAAGGCCGGGCCTGTTCGCGTCGGATCGGGATGGGGAAGGGCGGCCGGCAGATCGCGATGCGCCGGCAGCATTCATGGCAGGTCGAGCCGCGCCAGCGGAGGCCGGAAGCGACGTTGCGAGGGTCCGCAGCGTTCGCTCCATGGCCCCCTCGCCGGTGCCGCGTCAATTCATCGTCGGAATGACGAAGCTCGCACCGTCCTTGATGCCGCTCGGCCAGCGCGCCGTCACCGTCTTGGTCTTGGTGTAGAAGCGGATCGAGTCCGGGCCGTGCTGGTTGAGGTCGCCGAAGGCCGAGCGCTTCCAGCCGCCGAAGGTGTAATAGGCCAGCGGCACCGGGATCGGCACGTTGATGCCGATCATGCCGACCTGCACCTTCGAGGCGAAGTCGCGCGCGGCGTCGCCGTCGCGGGTGAAGATCGCAGTGCCGTTGCCGTATTCGTGGTCGTTGGTGAGCTTCAGCGCCTCGTCATAGCTGTCGGCGCGGACGACTGCGAGCACCGGCCCGAAGATCTCTTCCTTGTAGATGCGCATGTCCTTGGTGACGTTGTCGAACAGGCAGCCGCCGACATAGAAGCCGTTCTCGTAGCCCTGCATCTTGAAGCCGCGGCCATCGACCACCAGCTTGGCGCCTTCCTCGACGCCGATATCGACGTAGTTCTTGATCTTCTCCATCGCCGCCTTGGTGACGACCGGGCCGTAATCGGCGGTGACATCGGTAGAGGGGCCGACCTTGAGGCTCTCGACGCGCGGGATCAGGCGCCTGACCAGCTCGTCGGCCGTGGCCTTGCCGACGGGCACCGCGACCGAGATCGCCATGCAGCGCTCGCCGGCCGAGCCGTAGCCGGCGCCGATCAGCGCGTCGACGGCCTGGTCCATATCGGCGTCGGGCATGATGACCATATGGTTCTTGGCGCCGCCGAAGCACTGCACGCGCTTACCGTTCGCGCAGCCCCGGGCGTAGATGTACTCCGCGATCGGGGTCGAGCCGACGAAGCCGACGGCCTTGATCTCGGGATGGTCGAGGATGGCGTCGACCGCTTCCTTGTCGCCATTGACGACGTTGAGGATGCCGGGAGGGCCGCCGGCCTCGATGAAGAGTTCGGCGAGGCGCATCGGCACGCCGGGATCGCGCTCCGAGGGCTTCAGGATGAAGGCGTTGCCGCAGGCGATCGCGGGGCCGAGCTTCCAGAGCGGGATCATCGCCGGGAAGTTGAACGGGGTGATGCCGGCGACCACGCCGAGCGGCTGGCGCAGCGAATAGATGTCGATGCCGGGGCCGGCACCGTCGGTGAACTCGCCCTTCATCAGGTTGGGCGCGCCGAGCGAGAATTCCACGACCTCGACGCCGCGCTGGATGTCGCCCTTGGCGTCGGGAATGGTCTTGCCATGCTCGCGGGCGAGCAGCTCGGCCAGCTCCTCGTTGTTCTGGGCGATCAGGTCGAGGAACTTCATCAGCACGCGGGCGCGGCGCTGCGGATTGGTCGCGGCCCATTTCGGCTGCGCTTCGGCCGCGTTCCTGACGGCCGCGTCGAGTTCGGCCGCAGAGGCGAGCGCGACCTTGCCGATCACGCTGCCATCCATCGGCTGGAAGATGTCGGCGCTGCGTCCCGAGGTGCCGGCGACCTGCTTGCCGCCGATGAAATGTCCGACCTGACGCATGGCGCCCTCCCTACGAATTGGTGGTGTGGTGATCGTGACAACTCACTACCATTCTCGTTTGCGCACGGCTATAGCGGGCGTGGAACGCTTGTCGTGCAAAAACACAAATATGAGGAGGGAGGCTTGGAGCGCTTCGACTGGGACGATCTCCGCTTCTTTCTGGCGGTGGCCCGCTCCGGCCGGCTGACCGCCGCCGCGCGCCGGCTCGGCGCCGACCATGCCACCGTCTCGCGCCGCATCACCTCGCTGGAGGAGGCGCTGAAGGCGAAGCTCTTCGAGCGCCGTCCGCAGGGCTACACGCTGACGGCGCATGGCGAGCGGCTGCTCGCCAAGGCGGAGACGATGGAGACCGAGGCGCTCGCCATCCAGAGCGATATCGGCGGCGCCGACATGGCCTTGTCCGGCACGGTCAGGATCGGCGCGCCGGACGGCTTCGGCACCGCCTTCCTGGCGCCGCGCCTCGCGGCCTTCGCGAAATCCTATCCGGGGCTGGAGATCCAGCTCATCGCCATGCCCCGCCTGCTCTCGCTGTCGAAGCGCGAGGCCGATGTCGCGATCACGCTCGCCCCGCCGAAGGAGGGCAAGGTGGTGGCGCGCAAGCTCGCCGATTATCGCCTCGGCCTCTACGCCGCGCCGGGCTATCTCAAGGATATGCCTTCGGTGACGAAGCCGGACGATCTCTTCGAGCACCGTATCATCGGCTATATCGACGACCTGATCTTCTCGCCCGAGCTCGACTATCTCGACGAGGTCGCCAAAGGCCTGCGCGCCCATGTCCAGAGTTCGAGCGTCATCGCCCAGATGAACGCGGTCGTCGCCGGTGCCGGCGTCGGCGTCATCCATCATTTCATGGCGGAGAACGACCCGCGGCTCGTGCCGGTGCTGCCCGAGACGGTGCAGATCACCCGCTCCTTCTGGCTGCTCGTCCATGCCGACCTCAAGGACGTCGCCCGTGTCCGCGCCATCGTCGACTTCGTCGTGCGCGAAGCCAAGGTGTCGCGCGCGCTTCTGATGGGCGAGCCGAGACAGGAGCCGCGCGCGGCGGCGGAGTAGCCGGCTGCGCGCGAGCCTGCCCTAGCTTCTTTGAGCGGCGGCGCAGACCCGGTTCCGGCCGGCCTGCTTGGCCGTATAGAGCGCCTGGTCGGCCCGGCCGAGGCTGGCATCGAGACGCTCGGAGGCGCCGATCTCGGTGACGCCGATCGAGACGGTGAGCGCCAACGTCTCGCCTCCCAGCAGCAGCGCTTCGCGGGCGATCTCCTCGCGGATCGTTTCCGAGAGCCGCAGGGCTTCCGCGAGATCCGCGCCCCGGAACAGGATCGCGAATTCCTCGCCGCCGACGCGCGCCAGCAGATTGGTGCCGCCCTCGGCCAGACGGCTGAGGTTCCGCGCAACCGCATCGAGCACCCTGTCGCCGCCGTCATGGCCGTGGCGGTCATTCAGCTGCTTGAAATGGTCGATGTCGAGCAGCGCGATCGAGGCCGGCAACCCGGCCTGCCGGGCCGTCTCGACCAGGGCCGGCCCCTGCTCGAAGAAATGGCGCCGGTTGAACAGGTTGGTGAGATAGTCCCGTGCGGCCAGCTCCTGCAGCCGCTTGAGCTGCGTCAGCGTCTCGACATTCGAGGCGATGCGGCATTGCAGCTCTTCGAGGACGAAGGGGCGCGCGACGAAGTCATGCGCCCCGGCCTTGAGGAAGCCGGCGGAGGTCTTCCGGTCGGTCGAGGAGGAGATCCCGATGAGGCGGACATTGGGATGGCTCCGCCGGATTTTGCGAGCCAGCTCGAAGCCGTCCATGTCCGGCATGTAATAGTCGCTGACGACGAGCTCCAGGTCAGGATGGGCGTCGAGCAGGGCGAGCGCTTCCGCGCCCGAGCCGGCCTCGACCACGACATATTGCTGGATCGACAGCATGCGGGCGAGCACCTTGCGGGTGGTGCGGGTGTCGTCCACGACGAGGATGCGCGTGTTGCGGTTGTCGAGCGCGCGCTTCACCGTGCCGACGAGGTTCGGAAGGGCGAACTCGTTGTCCTTCAGAACGTAGTCGATGACCTCCCGCTCCATGATCCGTCCGCGCGTGGCGAGATCGAAGGTCGCGGTGAAGACGACGGTCGGGATGCCGTGGGCGACGGTCCAGTCGAGCGCTTCGCCGCGCGGCGCGTCCGGCAGGTTGAGGTCGACCACCGCGATCGCATAGGCGCCGGGTGCCGCGACGATCAGCTCGCTGAGGTCCTTGAGCGAGGCGCAGGTCGTGACGGGCAGCCCGGTCTCCGCCTCGAGGAACTGACGCAAGGCGATCGCGAATGTCCGCGAATCTTCGATGACGAGGATGCCGCGCTCGTCTTTCCCGGGTTTATCATCGGCAAGAGCCGCCGTAGATGGAGCATTCATGCTCCATCTACGGCGCTGTCAGGCTTAATTTTCCGTGACGTTCCGCCCGCGGTCTCAGGTCGGTCGTGACGTTGATGTCGCGCTTCAGATTCTCCAGGGCAGCACGTTGCGCGGCAGATGCCGGCCGAGGAGGTCGAGGAGCAGCATGGCGGCGAGGATCACGGCGGAGGCGCTGATGGCGATCGCGGCGGCCTCGCCCGCGAGCCCGGCTTCCTTCAGGCTGAACAGCACGACGCCGAGCGTCTCGGTGCCTGACGACCAGAGCAGCGCCGAGACGGTGAGTTCGTTGAAGGCGACGAGGAAGACCATCAGGGCGGAGACGGCGGCGGCCGGCGCCAGGATCGGCGCGACGATGAAGCGCAGCATCTGCCAGAGACCGGCGCCGTCGAGCTTCGCCGCCTCTTCATGATGCGCCTCGATCTGCGCCATCGCCGCCAGCGGCGCCTTCAGCGCCAGCGGCAGGAAGCGCGCGAGATAGGCGAAGAGGATGATGAAGGGCGTGCCGTAGATGCTGACGCCGATCAGCGGCAGCGGCCTCAGGAAGATCAGGATGCAGGCGATGGCGAGCACCACGCCCGGCAGCGCATAGGGCAATTCGACGATGAGCTCGACCGGGCGCCGGAGCCTGCCGATGCGCCGCTCGAGCCCGTAGGCGAAGGCGATCGAGGTGAGCGAGAGCAGGACTGCCGCGACCGCCGCGAACCAGAAGGAATTCCAGAAGGCGCGGATGGTTACGGCCTGCCGGAACAGCACCTCGGCGAATTTGTCGAAGGTCAGCGTCTGCCAGGACAGCGGAACGCCGAGCGCGGGCGTCAATGCCTCGCTCAGCAGGGCGAAGAAGGGCAGGCCGAGCTTGACGAGCAGCAGCAGCCACAGGCCTGCCGCGACGAAGGGGCGTGCCGGCCCGAGCAGCCAGAATGGCTCGAGCGGCCTTTCGATCTCGACCTTGCCGCCCTGGCGGCGCGCGACCGCCATGCCGGCGAGGATGCCGAGCGCCGCAACGGCGCCGACGAGCAGGGCGAGCGCCGCCGTCTCCGGCAGGCTTTCCGGGCCGAAGCTCGACAACCGGCGGTAGATCAGTGTCGGCAAAGTGAGATAGTTCACCGGCAGGCCGAGCAGGGCCGGAATGCCGAAATTGCCGACGCCGGCAACGAAGGCGATCAGCCCGGCCGCGATGAATTGCGGCCGCAGCACCGGCACGATGATTCGCGCGGTGATGGTCGCCGGGCCCGCGCCTTCCATCTGCGCCGCCTCGACCAGCGAATGCGGAATGCTGCGCAAGCCGGTCCAGAGGGTGATCGCGACCAGCGGCGCATGATGCAGCGCCATGACCAAGATGATGCCGCCGCGTCCGAGCAGCGGGTTCGCCGTGCCCGGCGCCGGCGCCAATCCGAGCAGCATCAGCACCTGCGAATTCGGTGCGAGCAGGCTGAGGAAGGCGAGCGCCACCACCTGCGGCGCGATCATCATCGAGAAGACGAAGGCGAAGGCCAGCGGGCGCTTGCCGCGGACATCGCTGACGCCGAGCGCCAGTGCGACGACGGTGCCGATCGCGAGCGCGCCCAGCGCCGAGAAGAAGGAGGTGTCGAGCGTATGCAGCGTAGCCGTGATGGCCGAGCGGCCCGTCATCGCGGCAAAGGCGGTCTCCGGCGCGAACTGCCAGCCCGGCGCGAAGGCCGCCAGCACGAGCCGCAGGAAGGGCAGGCCGCCGAGCAGCAGCGCAATCAGGATGATGAGCGCCGGCAACCCTAGCTCGGCAGGCAGGCGCAAAGGCGGAAGCGGGAGCGCCGGAACGGGCTCCCGCTTGCGTGATGGGCGCAGGACCAGCGTCATCGCGCCGTATGTCCGTGAGGCGAAACCGCGCTCACTCGAAGATGGCGCCGAAGCGCTTGCGGGCGGCGTCCGACTCGGCCAGCGCCTTGCCGGCGTCGAAGGGCATCAGCTTGATGGCGTCGCGGGCCGGGTAGCCGGCCGGCAGCGCGACATCGGGACGCGCCGGGACATAACCCTGCTTCAGCGCGACTTGCTGCCCCTCCTTCGACAGGGCGAAGTCGATGAAGGCACGAGCCGCGGCTTCGTTCTTCGTGCCCTTGAGGATCGCGACCGGTTCGCTGACCGAGGAGACGCCCTCGCTCGGGAAGACGAACTCGACCGGCGCGCCCTTGGCCTTCTCGCGGATCGGCATGAAGTCGACGATCATGCCGTAGAGCTTCTCGCCCGTGGCGACCTGGCGCAGGATGTCGCCATTGGCGCCGGCGGCCAGCGTGCCGTTCTCCTTCAGCGACTCGTAGTATTTCCAGCCATCCTTGAGATTGCCGGTCAGCGTGATCGTGTGGATCAGCGCGGCGCCCGAATTCAGCGGGCTCGGCATGGCGATCTGGTTCTTCGCCTCCGGCCTGGTGAGGTCGAGCCAGCTCGTCGGCTTCATCGTGGCCTTGGTGTTGTAGACGATGCCGGTGGTGATCAGCTTGGTCGCGAACCAGAACTTGGCCGGGTCGTGGATCCCCGCCGGATAGGCCGAGACGTCGGCCTTGTCATAAGCCTCCAGCCGGCCTTCCTTCTTCAGCCCTTCCATGGTCACGGAATCGGCGATCAGCAGCACGTCGGCCTGCGGGCTGCCTGCCTCGAACTCGGCCCTGAGCTTCGCCAGGACGCGCGGCGTGCCGTCGCGGACGAAGGAGATGTCGACCTTCGGGTACTTCGCCTTGAAGGCATCGACGGTCTGCTGAGCGTCGGTGTTCGGCTGGCTCGTATAGAGCACCAGCTTGCCTTCCACGCCCTGCGCCTGCGCGCCCAGCGCCGAGACGATCAGGCCGGCGGCAATGGTGAACGCGCTCAATGCCTTGCGCTGCATGTAACTCTCCATCTCTGGCCGCAACCGCGGGATGGCGCTGCCGGTAGACCCTGCGCGTGACAGTTCCGTGAAGACCGTGTCGTAAATGGCCGGTGGTTGCGTGTCACCCGCGCGCATGGTCGGATTGCCATGGCGGGCTCGCAATGGCAGGGCAGAGGCGCCACATTGCGGGTGACCGCCCAAGGATCAGGACACCGGGAACAGATCATGGCTTCCAAGCTCGACCAGCTCCGCGAGATGACCACCGTCGTCGCCGACACCGGCGATATCGAAGCGGTGCGCCGGCTCAAGCCCGTCGACTGCACCACCAATCCGACGCTGCTGTTCAAGGCGGCGGAGACGCCGGCCTATGCCCATCTCGTCGAAGAGGCGATCGCCTGGGGCAAGAAGCAGGGCGGTGGCGAGAAGGCGGTCCAGGCCGTCTGCGACCGTCTCGCCGTCAGCTTCGGCACGGAACTCACGAAGATCGTGCCCGGCCGCGTCTCGACCGAGGTCGATGCCGATCTCTCATTCGACGGCAAGGCCACGATCGACAAGGCGCGCGCCATCATCGCCGCCTACAAGGAGCGCGGCGTCGCGCGCGAGCGCATCCTGATCAAGATCGCCTCGACCTGGGAGGGCCTGCAGGCCGCCAAGGTGCTGCAGGGCGAGGGCATCGATTGCAACCTGACGCTGCTCTTCGCCTTGCCGCAGGCTGTCGCGGCCGCCGATGCCGGGGCCTTCCTGATCTCGCCCTTTGTCGGGCGCATCCTCGACTGGCACGTCAAGGCTGGCGGCGGCCCCTACACGGCCGAGACCGACCCCGGCGTCGTCTCGGTGAAGAGCATCTATGCCTATTACAAAACCTTCGGCATCAAGACGGTCGTGATGGGCGCCTCCTTCCGCAACACCGGCGAGATCGAGGCGCTGGCCGGCTGCGACCGGCTGACCATCGGGCCTAGCCTGCTCGACGAGCTCGCCGCCGCGACCGGCGATCTGCCGCGCCGGTTGTCGCCTGCCGCCTCGCCGCAGACTTCCTCGGAGATGGCGAAGCGCATCGTCCTCGACGAGAAGGCCTTCCGTTTCGCCATGAACGAGGATGCGATGGCGACGGAGAAGCTGGCGGAGGGCATCCGCGGCTTCGTCAAGGACCTGCGCAGCCTGCGCAAGCTCGTGGCCGAAAAGCTCGGCTGAGACATGCGCAGCCCGGTGGCTCCGCGCGCTCGATGAGTGCTGCGGCGCCTGGCCGGGCCGGTGCTCGGCCTCTCCGGCGGGCGCGATCTTTGGAGGATGGAGCCGGCTGCGATTGACGCGCCGGCCCGTCGGGTTTCTCATGGCTTTCGTCTGACAGGCGGTTCCGGTCTTCGGCGCCTGCCGCAAACGGAGCCGGTCGCCATGAGCAATCCCTCTGAAATCAGCACGCCGTCCGAAACCTCCCCGCATCGCCCGCCATCGCTCGGCACGCATCTCATTCCGCTCAGGCGCAACTGGCGCTGGCTGATGGCGGCCGGCATCGCCCTGATCGTCCTCGGCGTGCTCGGGCTCGGCGCGGTCGCCCTGCTCAGCGTCGCCAGCGCGATCTGGTTCGGGGCGATGATCTTCGTCGGCGGCATCATCGTGCTGATCGACGCCTTTCGCCATCAGGGCTGGAAGAGCCGCCTGCTGCATGTCCTGATCGGCGTGCTCTACGTCGCCGTCGGCGTGATGACTTTCGCCAACCCGCTGCTCGCGACGGCATCGCTGACCCTGCTGGCCGGCGCGGCTCTGGTCGCCACGGGCGTGCTGCGCCTCATCGTCGCTTTCCAGAACCGGGAATTGCCCTATTGGACCTGGGTTGCGCTCTCGGGGCTGCTGTCCTTGATCCTCGGCGGCATGATCCTGATGCAATGGCCGGCCTCGAGCCTCTGGGTGCTCGGCACCTTCCTCGCCATCGAGCTGATCTTCCAGGGCTGGGCTGCGATCGCGCTTGCCCGCGCCATCCGCTCCACCTTCGACGGGGTCATCACCAAACGCGCTTGAGCGGTGCCGGTCGCGAATTGCGGCGCCGCTTCACCTTTGCGTGTTGCGGCGCGCTTCGCCACGTTTTTTCCATGGAAAAGACGATACTTCGCGATTCTCGCAAGCCGCCTCCGGTGCGTCATGATCAAGCCAGCTGTCCTCGCCTTCGGCGCCCTCCTGTTCGGCCTGCCGGCCGAGGCCCAGTCGAGCTGGAATTTCGACCGCGCGGCGACGCAGATCAGCTTCATCGGCCACCGCTTCGGCACGGTCGTCACCAATGGCCGCTTCGAGCGCTATGACGGCACCTTCTCGATCGATTTCGACCATCCCGAGAAAAGCCGCATCCGGGTCACGCTGGAAACGGGTTCGATCAAGGCGGGCTCGCCGCTGGTCGACGGCTTCATTGCCGGGGCGAGCATGCTGGACAGTGCGGCCTATCCCACCGCGACCTTCGTCTCGGACAGCGTGACGCGGACGGGCGAGCACGACCTCGAAATTCGGGGCCGGCTCACCATCAAGGGCATGACGCATCCCTTCACCGTGCGCGCCATGATAAACGGCGATATCGGCAAGGCCCGGCGCGGCGAAGCCTTGCCCTTCCGGGCCAGCGGCAGCTTCCTGCGGCCGACCTACGATATCGGCCGGGACGTCAACATCGTCGACGACCAGATCGACATCGAGATCCAGGGCCGGCTGGCGCGATGAATGCGAAGCCCGAAGCATTTTCGAGCGAAGTGGATACCGGTTTGCGTGGAGACAACGCGGCGAAGGGAACGCCGGGCGAGCCGCTGCGCTGGCATCCGGCCAGCGTCGCCTTGCACTGGCTGACCTTCCTGCTGATCCTGTTTCAGTTCTGGGTTTCCGGCCCCATGCTGGACGAGAAGCGCGACCTTCTCTCGCGCTTCGAGCTCTACCAGCTTCATAAATCGGTCGGGCTGACGGTCGCGGCCTTCGTCCTGCTGCGGCTCCTCCTGCGCGTCGCCCTGCGCCAGCCCGGCCCGGAGAACGACAATCCCTGGCTGCGCGGCGCCGCATCGCTCGTCCATGCCGCGCTCTATCTCTGCATCATCGCCTTGCCGGTCACCGGCCTGCTGATGGCGGCGGCGGCGCCGATCCAGATACCCACGCTCTATTTCGGGCTGTTTCCGGTGCCGCATCCGATCGGCCCCGACCCGGCCGTCTACCGGCGGATGCTGTGGCTGCACGACCAGTTCGGCAATATCCTCATCGGGCTCGGCGTCGTGCATGTGGCGGCGGTTGCCGTCCATATGCTGCTCTGGCGCGACGGCCTGCTTGGCCGGATGTGGTTCGGCCGGCGCTGGTCGTAACGGCACCTGAAACCCGTTGCCGATCAGGTTGCCTCTCCCTGATCGGCATGCCCGACAGCTTCCAGAGCTGTATGATGTCTAGGGTTCGACGATCTTGAGTTCCTCGACGGTTTCCGCCGTCATGGTTCTGACTCTGGTCGCTCCGGGGCTGAACATGGTGCGCGCTCCGGCGGCGGCGGCTTGCAGCTTCCGTTTCCAGCTCTTCGCATCGCCGCTGCCGAGGCCGGCGAAATCGGACCGGCGCATCGCGTCCGCGTTCCTGCCCTGGTAGACAAGCACGCCGCGATCGGTCACCACGATATCGCCGCGCCGCATCGTGGGATCCTTGAGATACCAGTATGGGTCGCTCGAGGGATCGAGCTGCACCACCGGTGGTTTCGGTGTCGACCGAGCCTCGACCGGTGCAGCCTTGGCGCGAACGCTCTTCTGCCGCCGCGGCTTCACTGTGACGCTGAGCGGGTTGTACGGCTCCACGGCCTGGGGCCGTGGAGGGGCTCCCAAAAAGGCTCGCGCGAGATCGTCGAAAAACCCGGCGGCATGGGCCGGCAAGGCGGTGATACTCAGAATCGTAGCCAGGCCGGCAAGCGAGATCGCGCGAAATGCCATGAGCGGTAGCCTTTCCCCCGAGAGGAAGTTAGCCCATCTACGCGAAAATTCAATGACATGGCTGATGCGCGGCACACGCGCGCTTAAGCGGAGGTTACCTGATCCTGTCGCCTTGAATCTCTCCCGGTCGCGGTTGCGTACTCCGCGCCGGTTCAACTTGCCCGGGCATCGCCGCCAGGAGCGGCCCGCATCGCGTGGCGGGCCGCTGTTTCATCTCAGGCCTTGCCCTGCGCTGCCAGCGCTTCCGCCCGGATGGTCGAGAGCGACTTCGCCGGGGTGATCGCCTCGGGGTCGAGCAGGCAGTGGATGATCGCGGGCTTGCCCGAGGCGACGGCGCGCTCGAAGGCGGCGGCGAAGTCCTCGGTTTTCTCGACGCGCTCGCCATGGCCGCCGAAGGCCTTGGCATAGGCGGCGAAATCCGGGTTCTTCAGCGTCGTCGCGGAGACGCGGCCGGGATATTCCCGTTCCTGATGCATGCGGATTGTGCCGTACATGCCGTTATCGACCACCACGACGATGACGGGCAGGTCGTATTGCACGGCGGTGGCGAAATCCTGCCCGTTCATCAGGAAGCAGCCATCGCCGGCGAAGGCGACGACGGTTCGCTCCGGGAAGATCCGCTTGGCGCCGATCGCGGCCGGGACGCCATAGCCCATCGAGCCCGAGGTCGGGGCGAGCTGCGTCGCGAACTTGTTGAAGCGATGGAAGCGGTGCACCCAGGTCGCATAGTTACCGGCGCCGTTGCACAGGATCGCGTCGTCGGGCAGGCGGCTCCTCAACCAGCGCACCATCTCGCCGGGATGGAAGGCGCCCGCGACGGGCGCGGGCTGCTCGCTCCAGGCGAGATAGGCCTCATGGGCTTCGGCAGCCGCGCCGGCCCAGGGGATCGTTTGCGGCGGATGCACGGTCTCCAGCGCCGCGCAGAAGGCGGTCGGCGTGGCGTTGATCGCCTGCGTCGGCCGGTAGACGCGGCCGAGCTCCTCCGGGTCCGGATGGACATGGACGAGCGGGCGTCCGGGATTGGGAATGCCGAACAGCGTATAGGACTGGCTCGGCATCTCCGAGAGGCGGCCGCCGACCAGCAGGACGAGGTCGCTCTCCTTGATGCGGGCGAGCAGCTTAGGGTTCGGGCCGATGCCGAGATCGCCGGCGAAGTTCGGATGATCGGCCGGGAACAGCATCTGCCGGCGGAAGGAGACCGCGACGGGCAGGTCGAAGCGTTCGGCGAAGCGCTGGAAGCGCTCGATCGCCTGCGGATTCCAGCGCGAGCCGCCGAGAATCGCGATCGGCTTCTTCGCCGCCCAGAGCCGCTTCTGCAATTCGATGGTCTGGGTCAGGGAGGGGTGCGTTTCCGTGACCTGATAGGGCTCGGCGTCGGCGACATCGGCGATGTCGGTCAGCATGTTCTCGGGCAAGGCGATCACCACCGGGCCGGGGCGGCCCGAGGTCGCGATATGGAAGGCGCGGCTGATGATCTCGGGGATGCGCGCGGCATCGTCGATCTCGGTCGCCCATTTCGTCATGGTGCCGAAGACGGCGCGGTAGTCGAGCTCCTGAAAGGCCTCGCGCTCACGCATGCTCTGGTCGATCTGGCCGACGAAGAGGATGAGCGGCGTCGAATCCTGATCGGCGATATGGACGCCGGGCGAGGCGTTGGTGGCGCCGGGACCGCGCGTGACGAAGCAGATGCCGGGCTTGCCGGTCAGCTTGCCGGCGGCCTCGGCCATCATGCAGGCGCCGCCCTCGGCCCGGCAGATGGTGACCTTCATCGAGGCGTCGTGCAGCGCGTCGAGCACGGCGAGATAGCTCTCGCCCGGCACGCAGAAGGCGTCTGTGGCGCCGTGGAGGATGAGCTGGTCGACGAGGATCTGCCCGCCAGTACGATTAGCCATGCTGCGGCCCTCCCCAGGCCGGATCGTTCAGAATCTCGTCGGCATGCTCGCCGAGCCGTGGGCTCGTGCGCTCAGCCACTTGCCGCACGCCATCCATGACGATGGGCGAGGCGACGGTTGGAATATGGCCTGCCTTCGCGGCTGCGCTCGGCAGATCGACCTTGACGCCGCGCGCGATCACTTGTGGATCGGCGAAGACTTCGCCGATGTCGTTGATCGGTCCGGCCGGGACGCCGACCTTCTCCAGCGCCGCCAGCAGGTCGAGCTTGGCATAACGCTGGCAAAGCCGGTGCAAACGCTCGGTCAGAGCGACGCGGTTCTTCACCCGCGAGCGGTTGTCGATGTAGTCGGGCTCCTCGGCCAGCGTCGGTTCGCCCAGAACCTCGCAGAGCTTGCGCCATTGCCCGTCATTGCCGGTGGCGATGATGATGTGGCCGTCCGCGACCGGAAACACGTCATAGGGGACGATGTTGGGATGGGCGTTGCCGAGCCGCGCCGGGGGCTGGCCGCCGACCAGATAGTTCATCGCCTGGTTGCCGAGCACGGCGATCTGCGTGTCGAGCAGCGCCATGTCGAGCGTCGCGCCCTCGCCGGTGAGGTCGCGACGGCGCAGCGCCGCGAGGATGCCGTTGGAGGCATAGAGGCCGGTGAAGATGTCGGCGACGGCATAGCCCGCCTTCATCGGCGCGCCCGCGGGCTCGCCGGTGACCGACATCGGCCCGCCCATGCCCTGGACGAGGAAGTCGTAGCCGGCGCGCGGCGCATAGGGGCCGTCCTGCCCGAAGCCGGTGACGGAGCAATAGACGAGGCGCGGGAATTCCTTGCGGAGCGAAGCGGCGTCGAGCCCGTATTTTTCGAGGCCGCCGACCTTGAAATTCTCGACCACCACATCGGCATGGGCGGCGAGCCGCTTGACCAGCGCCTGCCCTTCCGCCGTGCGGAAATCGGCCGTGATCGAGCGCTTGCCGCGATTGGCCGAGTGGAAATAGGCGGCCGAGAGGTTCTCGCCCTCGGCACCCTCGACGAAGGGCGGGCCCCATTTGCGGGTGTCGTCGCCCTCGGGTGCCTCGACCTTGACGACATCGGCGCCGAGATCGGCCAACAACTGGCCGATCCAGGGACCTGCGAGGATGCGCGCCAGTTCGAGGACGCGCAGGCCGGCGAGGGGAGGGGATTGAGACATCATCGTATGTCCGCGCCGTCATCCCGGCCGGAGCGAAGCGCAGACCCGGGATCCATGCCTGACCGCCGATCGGCGATGTTCCGGAATGGATCCCGGGTCGACCTGCGGTCGCCCGGGATGACGCGGAGGGGGGCGGAAGGGCTCAGAAGAACGCCTGCAGGCCGGTGATCGCCCGGCCAAGGATCAGCGCGTGGACGTCATGCGTGCCCTCATAGGTGTTCACCGTCTCGAGGTTCGCGGCGTGGCGCATCACCTGATACTCGATCTGGATGCCGTTGCCGCCATGCATGTCGCGGGCCTGGCGGGCAATGTCGAGCGCCTTGCCGCAATTGTTGCGCTTCACCAGCGAGATCATCTCCGGGGCCATCTTGCCCTCGTCGAGCAGGCGCCCGACGCGCAAGCTACCCTGCAGGCCGAGCGTGATCTCGGTCAGCATGTCCGCGAGCTTCTTCTGGTAGAGCTGCGTCTGGGCGAGGGGCTTGTTGAACTGCTTGCGGTCGAGCCCGTACTGGCGGGCGCGGTGGAAGCAATCCTCGGCGGCGCCCATCACGCCCCAGGAGATGCCGTAGCGGGCGCGGTTGAGGCAGCCGAACGGGCCCGACAGGCCCGAGACGTTCGGCAGCAGGTTCTCTTCCGGCACGATGACGCCGTCCATGACGACCTCGCCGGTGATCGAGGCGCGGAGCGAAAGCTTGCCGCCGATCTTCGGCGCGGACAGGCCCTTCATGCCCTTCTCGAGGATGAAGCCGCGGATCTGGTTGTCATGCGCTGATGATTTCGCCCAGACGACGAAGACGTCGGCGATCGGCGAGTTCGATATCCACATCTTCGATCCCGTCAGCCTGTAGCCGTCGGCGACCTTCTCGGCGCGGGTCTTCATGCCGCCGGGATCGGAGCCGGCATCCGGCTCGGTCAGGCCGAAGCAGCCGACCCATTCGCCCGAGCCCAGCTTCGGCAGGTACTTCTTGCGCTGCTCTTCGCTGCCATAGGCATAGATCGGGTACATCACCAGCGAGGACTGCACCGACATCATCGAGCGATAGCCGGAGTCGATGCGCTCGACCTCGCGGGCGACGAGCCCGTAGGAGACGTAGTTGGCGCCGGCGCAGCCATACTCCTCGGGGACGGTGACGCCGAGCAGGCCGAGCTCGCCCATTTCGTTGAAGATCGAACGGTCGGTCTTCTCGTCGAGATAGGCTTCGTTCACGCGCGGCTGGAGCTTCTCCTGCGCATAGGCGCGGGCCGTGTCGCGGATCAGCCGCTCGTCCTCGTTCAGCTGCTCGTCGAGCAGATAGGCATCGTCCCAGGTGAACTTCGCGAGCTTGTGGCTGCCGGCCATGGTGTTCGTCTCCCGTCTTGTTCTCAATAACCGTCATTGCGAGGAGCGGAGCGACGAAGCAATCCAGGGGGACGTAGAGCGCTGCCGCTCCTGGATTGCTTCGCTACGCTCGCAATGACGGTTGCTGTTCAGTTCTACCGATCACGCATCCACGTCGAAGCTGACGCCCTGTGCCAGCGGCAAGGTGGTGCCGTAGTTCAGCGTGTTGGTGGCGCGGCGCATATAGGCCTTCCAGGCGTCGGAGCCCGCCTCGCGGCCGCCGCCCGTCTCCTTTTCGCCGCCGAACGCCCCGCCGATCTCGGCGCCCGAGGGGCCGATATTGACGTTGGCGATGCCGCAATCCGAACCCTCGTCCGAGACGAAGAGCTCGGCCTCGCGCATGTTCAGCGTGAAGATCGAGGAGGACAGGCCGGCGCCGACGGCGTTCTGGATCGCGATCGCCTCGTCGATGGACTTGTACTTCATCACATAGAGGATCGGGGCGAAGGTCTCGCGCTCGACCGGGCCGCACTGCCTGGGCATCTCGACCAGCGCCGGACGGACGTAGAAGCCGCCAGCGCCGACATCGACCTTCTCGCCGCCATGGACCTTGCCGCCTTCGGCCTTGGCCTCGGAGAGTGCCTTCTGCATGCCCTGATAAGCAGCCTCGTCGACCAGCGGGCCGACCAGCACACCGGCCTCGCGGGGATCGCCGATCTTCACGCTGGCATAGACCTTGGCGAGCTTCGGCACGAGCGCATCATAGATGCTTTCATGCACGATCAGGCGGCGCAGCGTGGTGCAGCGCTGGCCGGCGGTGCCCATCGCCGCGAAGGCGATGCCGCGCAGCGCGATGTCGAGATCGGCCGAGGGGGCGACGATCGCGGCGTTGTTGCCGCCGAGCTCCAGGATGGCGCGGGCGAAGCGCGCGGCGAGCTTCTGGCCGACTTCCTTGCCCATGCGGGTCGAGCCGGTGGCCGAGACGACCGGAACGCGGTGATCCTGGACCAGGATGTCGCCGATCTCGCGGCCGCCAATCAGGATTTCCGACAGGCCGATCGGAGCTTCCGGGCCGAAGCGCTTCATCGTCTTCTCGACGATGGCCTGCACGGCCAGCGCGGTGAGCGGGGTCTTCTCGGAAGGCTTCCAGACGACGCTGTCGCCGCAGACGAAGGCGAGCGCCGCGTTCCAGGACCAGACCGCCACCGGGAAGTTGAAGGCCGAGATGACGCCGACGACGCCGATCGGATGCCAGGTCTCCATCATGCGATGGTTCGGGCGCTCGGTCGCGATGGTCAGGCCGTAGAGCTGGCGCGAGAGGCCGACGGCGAAGTCGCAGATATCGATCATCTCCTGGACCTCGCCGAGGCCCTCGGAGGTGACCTTGCCGGCTTCGAGCGTCACCAGCAGGCCGAGATCGGCCTTGGCGGCGCGCAGCTCTTCGCCGAGCAGGCGGACGAACTCGCCGCGGCGCGGCGCCGGCACCTTGCGCCAGGCGAGATAGGCGGACTGGGCCCGGCCGATCGCGGCCTCGGCCTCGGCCGGGGAGGTCTCGCGCAGGGTCACGACGGTCTCGCCGGTGATTGGCGAGCGCGCCGACAGGCCGGCATCCGCATAGGCGCTCTCGGAGACGCCGAGGCGCTTGAGCAGGGCGAGCGTGTCTTTCGGCAGGGATGTGGCCATCTTTGTCTTCCAAAACGGTCGCAGTGCCGCAGGGGAGAGGCCCCGGGGCGCATGGCAGAGGGGCGCGGAAACCGAAGGCGCCGCGCTTGAGGCCGGGAGAATGCCCTCTTTCTTATCCTTGGGGCAATCGATATGTTCTCACCACTTGGTGAGTTCTAGTCATGGATGATGTCCTCATTCCCGGCCGTCTGTCGGTGCCCTCGCTCTCGGCGCTCGCTGCCTTCGAGGCGGCGGCCCGGCATGGCAGCTTCACCCGTGCCGCCGAGGAGCTGAGCCTGACGCAGGGCGCCGTCAGCCGGCAGGTCGCCCAGCTCGAAGGGGCTCTCGGCGTCAGCCTGTTCGAGCGCGTCAAGAAGCGTGTCAGCCTCACCGCCGCCGGCGCGGCCTATGCCGCGGAGGTTCGCGAAGGGCTGTCGCGGCTCGCTGCCGCCACCGTATCCGCCATGGCCTTCAGGGGCGCGGCCGGTGTGCTCAACCTCGCCATTCTGCCGACCTTCGGCACGCGCTGGCTGATCCCGCGCCTGCCACGCTTCACCGAAGCCCATCCCGGCATCACCATCAACTTCGCCACCAAGCTCGTGCCCTTCGATTTCAGCCGCGAGCCGCTCGACGCCGCCGTCCATTTCGGGGATCCGGTCTGGCCGGGGGCGCGGCTGCACCGGCTGATGGGGGAGGAGATCGTGCCGGTCGCCTCGCCCGCTCTCGTCGCCCGCTTCGGGATCGCCGAGCCGGCCGACATGCTGAAGGCGCCGCTGCTGCAGCAATCGACGCGGCCGCGTGCCTGGGCCAACTGGCTGGAGCAGCAGGGCCTGCCGCCGCAGCGCGCGCTGGTGGGGCCGCGCTTCGAGCAGTTCGCCATGGTCTCGCAGGCGGCGGTCGCGGGGCTCGGCCTCGCCATCGTGCCGCGCTTCCTCGTCGAGGAGGAGTTGCGCTCGGGCGCGCTCGTCATCCCGATCGACCGTTCGCTGATCGGGCAGGAAGGCTATTATCTGGTCTATCCCGAGGAGAAGGCGAACCTGCCGGCCGTCACCGCTTTCCGCGACTGGCTGTTGGCGGAGTGCGCGCCTGTGGGATAGCGCCCCTCTCGACAAGCGCTCCCAGCCACGTCATTCATGCGCGGAATTCACCAACCCGGCTCCCTGCGGAGTCGTCGCGCGAGGCCCGCCATGCCGTCCGTCTCCGAGACCGCCGATGTCGTGATTTGCGGCGGTGCCGCGATCGGCTCCTCAGTCGCCTATCATCTTGCGGCCGATCCCGGCTTCTCCGGCAAGGTCGTTGTCGTCGAGAAGGACCCGACCTACCGCTACTCCGCCTCGGCGCTCTCGGCAGCCTCGATCCGCCAGCAATTCTCGAGCGCGGTGAACATCCGCGTCTCGCTCTACGGCATCGCGTTTTTGCGCAGCATCGGCACCCATCTCTCGGTCGATGGCGAGGTGCCGGCGATCGATCTCCACGAGGGCGGATACCTCTACCTCGCCGGCGAGGAGGGGAAAGGGATTCTCGAAGCGAATCAAAGGCTTCAGCAGAAGGAAGGCGCCGATATCGCGCTTTATGCTGCAGAAATGCTGCGCAGCAAATTCCCCTGGCTGAACACCTCCGACCTCGCTTGCGGCACCTATGGCGTCAGCGGCGAGGGCTGGTTCGACGGCTGGGCCTTGCTGCAAGCCTTTCGCAAGAAGGCGCGCAGCCTCGGCATCGAATATCGCCAGGGCGAGGTCATCAGCTATCTCACGGAGGGCGGTCGCGTCACCGGCGTCGAGCTCGCCGATGGCAGCCGCATCGCCTGCGGCGCGGTCGTCAATGCCAGCGGCACCCATGGCGCCAGGCTGGCGGCGACGGCAGGCATCGCGATCCCCGTCAAATCGATGAAGCGCTATGTCTTCACCTTCACCTGCAAGGGCGATGTCGGGAATTGTCCGCTCCTGATCGACACGAACGGCGCCTGGTGCCGGCCGGAAGGTCAGCGCACGGCCGAAGGGCAACTCTTCATCGGCAGCTGCTCGCCGCTGACGCCCGAGCAGGATGTCGAATGGGTCGAAACCGATCCGGGCGTGGAGGATGTCGACTGGCCCTTCTTCGAGGAGGCGGTCTGGGCCCCGCTGGCCCATCGCATCCCGGCCTTCGAGCAGATCAAGCCCGGCCGTGCCTGGGCCGGCCCCTACGACATGTGCGGGCTCGACCATAACGCCATTGTCGGCCCGGCGGTCGGCCTGCCGAACCTCTATCTCGCCAATGGCTTCTCCGGCCATGGCCTGCAGCAATCCCCGGCCGTGGGGCGCGGCATCGCCGAGCACATCGCGCATGGCCGTTATCGCTCGCTCGATCTTGCCGATCTCGGCCATGAGCGCATCGTTGCCGGCAGGCCCCTCGCCGAGGCCAACATCATCTGAGCAAGATCGCCTGAGAAGGAGGCCGCGATGGTCGATCCCGCCTTCGTCCGGACCATGGCCCGCTACAATGCCTGGCAGAACGAGAGCCTGATGGCGGCCGCCGACGGGCTGACCGACGCGGAGCGCCGGCTAGACCGCGGCGCCTTCTTCAAGTCGATCCACGGCACCTTCAATCATCTCCTCTGGGGCGATGAGACCTGGCTCAGCCGCCTGACAGGTTCCGCCAAGCCGCCGATCAGCGGCCGCGACTCCGTAATCTATGTCGATGACTGGAGCGCATTCTGCGCCCGGCGCCGCGAACGGGACGCTGCCATCCTCGCCTGGACGGATGCGGTCGAGGCTGATTGGCTGCGCGGCACGCTGATCTGGTACTTCGGTCGCGCCGGCCGTGAGATCGGCAAGCCGCGTGCCTTCGTCATCGCTCATATGTTCAATCACCAGACCCACCATCGCGGCCAGATCCATGCGATGCTGACGGCCGCCGGAGCCAGGCCGGAGGACACCGATCTCCTTCTGGTCGACGAAGCACGCTAGGCTGCGCGGCGACAGGTCGATGAAGAGGCGCTGTTGTGCGGTGCCGCTATGGCATAAGCGCGGTGCGCCCTTTTTGGCCCCTCCATCCGCCTTGGATCTCAGCCGGCTTTCTCCGCCGAAAGGGGCGTCATTGCACGCTGCTTCGACCGCTCGTCCCGCTCCTCATGATCGGGCGGAACCGAAGCCGTCGCATGCTGGCTGAGTTTCTGGAACAGGCCGAGGCCGACCAGCGCGAAGATCGCGAGCAGCATCACAAGGCCGGGATAGACGATCTCGCTCAGCGTCTCGCGGGTGGTCTTGGCGATCAGCACCAGCGCTTCCAGCGCCAGCGCCACGATGATGATCGACATGAACTTGGTCAGCGATCCCCGCGCCTCGGCAGGGTGGCGCATCTCGCGGTCGGCCACCACCTCCTCCTCGAACAGGAACTTGCCCACATCGGAGACGGCGACCGCGATGATGATGAGACCGATCGCGTCGAGCATCGTGTCGAGACCGCCATCGCCGGTCCAGAAGCCATGCGCGGTGCGCCAGACCGCGACGCCGATCAGGATAATCGCGGCGCCGAGCAGCGCGAAGGCGATGATGGTGTAGAGCAGCCGGCTGAACAGCGTCATGTCTTCCCCCAATCCGCTTGCGGGCGACAACGGGCGGCAAGCCCCGCCGGTTCCGTCGCGGGGGGCTTCCGGGGTATCGAAAGCGTGCATGGCCGCTCCGGCAGCCGCGGCGATTGCTGGCTCTGGCGATCCATGCTCCAAGCGCTGGACCCCGCCGGAGCGCCCGCCCATGCCCGAGACGACCACACTCCTCACCTTCGCCCTGATCGCGCTCGGCATGGTGCTGACCCCAGGCCCCAACATGATCTACCTGATCTCGCGCTCGATCGCGCAGGGCAGGGCGGCGGGGCTGATTTCGCTCGGCGGCGTTATCCTCGGCTTCTTCGTCTACATGTTCTGCGCGGCCTTCGGCATCACGGCCCTGCTTTTCGCTGTGCCCTATGCCTATGACGCGCTGAGGCTCGGCGGCGCCGCCTATCTGCTCTGGCTTGCCTGGCAGGCGGTGCGCCCCGGTGGCCGCTCGCCCTTCCATGTCCGCGACCTGCCGCATGACGGCCCTCGCAAGCTCTTCGCCATGGGCTTCCTGACCAGCCTGCTCAATCCGAAGATCGCGATGTTCTATCTCGCGCTGCTGCCGCAATTCATCGACCCGGCCGCGGGCGATGTCCTCGGCCAGTCCATGGTGCTCGGTTTCATCCAGATCGCCATCAGCGGCAGCGTCAACGCCCTGATCGCGACGGCGGCGGGCAGCATCGCGCTGTTCCTGCGGACGCGGCCCTTCTGGTCGCTGGTGCAGCGCTGGCTGATGGGCACGGTGCTGGCCGGTTTCGCCCTGCGCATGGCGATGGAAGCGCGCCGCTGACGAGGGCTGCATGTCCGCAAGCGCGTCCACGTCCGCTCTACGGCCGGGATTGCCGGCGCTCTTCACGGGCTTCCTCAAGATCGGGCTGATGGGCTTCGGCGGCGTCGGACCCATTGCGCGCCATATCATCGTCGCCGAACGCGGCTGGCTCGACGATCGCGGCTATGCCGAGTTGATGGGCATCTGCCAGGCGCTTCCAGGCGCGAACACGGTCAACGTGGCCGTGATGCTGGGGGATCGCTTCCGGGGACCGATCGGCGCCCTGACGTGCCTTGTCGCCCTGATGGCCATGCCGCTGCTGGTGCTCGTCGCCATCGCGAACATCTACGACGCGGTTTCGAACCATCCGCTGGCGCAGATCGCCCTGACCGGGGCGGCGGCAAGCGCGGCCGGGCTCATCCTCGGCACCGCCGCCCGGCTCCTCACCCGCGCCGGGCTTGCCCGCTGGGCCTGGATCATGGCCGCTGCCGCCTTTCTCGCCGTCGGTATTCTCAGGCTGCCGATGCTGCCGGCCCTGCTGGTGCTGGTGCCGCTCGGCCTGGTCGCGGCATCGTTGAGCGCGAGGCGGGTCTGATGGAGCGCGGTGTCCTCGGCCAGCTCGCCATCACCTTCGGCGCGATCTCGCTGATGGCGATCGGCGGCGCCAATGCGGTGGTGCCGGAGATCCACCGCCAGCTCGTCGATGTCCTCGCCTGGATGGATGCGCCGACCTTCGCCCGACTCTTCGCCATCGCGCAGGCGGCGCCGGGGCCGAACGTCATGCTGGCGAGCGTCGTCGGCTGGCACATGGCCGGGACGGCGGGCCTGCTCGTCGCGACCCTTGCGATCCTGCTGCCATCGTCCGTGTTGACCTTCGTCTGCAGCCGCGGCCTGCAGCGCTATCGCGACAATCGCATCGTCAGGATCGTCACGCTGGCGCTGGTGCCGATTGCGCTCGGCCTCATGCTGGCGAGCGGCCTTGTCGCGGCAATCGCGGCCGATGCCGGTGTCTTCGGTTATGCGGTCACCGCCGCGACCGCGATCGTCACCTACCGGTCCAAGGTGAACCCGCTCGTCCCGATGGCGGCGGGCACGGTCGTCTACGCCACCGCCTGGGCGCTCGGCTTCGTCTGATCGGGCAGGCCGATTGCCGCCAGGGCGCCAAATGGCGTGCGGCAGCCTGGGCGTGGTACAGATGGGCCGGAAGAAGGGGCTTGTCGTGAAGACCGAGCAAAGCGTTCTGCGCCTCTCGATCGCCGTCACCTTCCTGCTGGCGGCCGCAGGCATCGTCTTCGGCCTTCTCTCCGGTTCCTTCGCGATCGTCTTCGACGGCGTCTACGCCCTGACCGACGCGATCATGACGATCGTCGCGCTGCTGGTCTCGACCCTGATCGTCTCCTCGACGGCGGACGGAGCCGCCGGCAGCAAGCTGGTCAAGCATTTCACCATGGGCTTCTGGCATCTGGAGCCGATGGTGCTCGGCCTCAATGGCGTCCTGCTGACCGGGGCGGCGATCTACGCCCTGATCAATGCCATCGGCAGCATCATGGCCGGCGGTCGGCTTCTCGCCTTCGACTACGCCATCATCTACGCGGCGCTGACGATGCTGATCGCCTTCGCCATGGCGATCTATGGCGCGCGGGCCAACCGCACCCTTCAGTCGAATTTCGTCGCGCTCGACGCCAAGGCCTGGCTGATGTCCGGTGCCTTGAGCGGCGCGCTGCTCGTCGCCTTCGGCTTCGGCTATGCGATCCAGGGCACGAAGCTCGCCTGGATGCTGCCCTATGTCGATCCGGTGGCGCTGGCTCTGGTCTGCATCGCGGTGATTCCCGTTCCGATCGGCACGATCAAGCAGGCTTTCGCCGACATCCTGCTGGTGACCCCGTCCGACCTGAAGCAGCATGTCGATGCCGTCGCAGAGGATTTCGTCCGCCGTTACGGCTTCGCCTCCTACCGCTCCTATGTCGCGCGCGTCGGCAGGGGCAGGCAGATCGAGCTCTTCTTCATCGTGCCGAAGGGCGGAGCGGCGCAGAAGCTGGAGGAGTGGGATCGCATTCGCGACGAGGTCGGCGAGGCGATCGGCGACGACACGCCCGACCGCTGGCTCACCATCGCCTTCACGACCGACCCCGAATGGGCCGATTGATCGGCGGCCGGGCGGTCCCGGCATGCGCCGCATGAAGGGGCTCTCCACCGCGGTTTGCCGTTGCCGCGGGCGGCTCAGCCGATAAGCTGCCGGCATTGTCCCGTTCGGAACGATTGCGAGTGAGTCGATGAGCGTCTTGAGCCCCGAAGAGAAGAAGGTCACCGAGTGGCTGGCGAGCCGCAAGGAAGGCATGGTCGCGCTGTTGCGCGAGCTCGTCGACACCGACTCTGGCTCCTACGACAAGGCCGGCGTCGACCGGGCCGGGCAGGTGATCGCCCGCTTCCATCAGGCCAACGGGCTCGATGTCGAGATCGTGCCGGACAGCCGCTTCGGCGATGCCGTCAAGGCGCGCCTGCCCAACCCGACGGCCAATGACCAGCGCCCCGTCCTGCTGCTCGGCCATCGCGACACCGTCTTTCCGCAGGGCGAGCCGACGCGCCGCCCCTTCACCATCAAGGGCGCGCGCGCCTATGGGCCGGGCGTCGCCGACATGAAGGGCGGCCTCGTCATCGAGGCCTTCGTGGCTGCCGCCTTCGCCGAATTGGGCGGGCTCGCCGCGCCTCTGCTGATGCTGACGACCAGCGACGAGGAGATCGGCTCGCCGTCCTCGCGGCCGGTGATCGAGGCTGCCGCACGCGAGTCGCGCTGCGTCTTCAATGCCGAGCCCAGCCGCCTGCCGGCCGGTACCGATTTCGCCAGGGACCACAAGCAGTCGGTCACCAGCGGCCGCAAGGGCGGCGTCTTCATGCGGGCCGAATTCACCGGCAAGCCCGCCCATTCCGGCGCGAATTACGAGAAGGGCGCCTCGGCCATCGTCGATCTCGGCCACAAGATCCCGAAGCTCCAGGGCCTCACCGATCTGGAGAAGGGCATCACCGTCAATGTCGGCCTGATCGGCGGCGGCCAGACCGTCAACACCATCGCTCCGAGTGCCTGGTGCGAGATCGACCTGCGCTACGTCACCGCCGCCCAGCGCGACGAGATGGTCGGCAAGATCAAGGCGATCATCGAAGCGCCGGAGGTTGCCGGCACCAGCGCCGTGCTCTCGATCAAGGGCGAGTTCCTGCCGCTGGAGCGCTCCTCGGAATCGGCTGCGCTCTACGACACCTATCGCGAGGCGGCGGCCGCCTTCGGCATCGGCGTCACCGCGGAATTCACCGGCGGCTGCGCCGATTCCGGCTTCACGGCCGCGCAGGGCACTCCGACGCTCTGCAGCGTCGGGCCGATCGGCGGCATGGCGCACACCCCGGACGAGTTCCTCGAGATCGAAAGCCTCGTGCCGGCGGCGCAGGTGCTGGCGCTCGCGGTGATGCGCGCAGCGGCGAAGGTGGAGTGAGGCTCAGCGGCAGAGCAGATTGATCTTACGGCTGAGCGAGGGCTCCTCCTCGCTCAGCCGGTCGGTCAGCACGTGCAGCCAGTTGAAGCCGACCCAGAGTTCGAGCCGGTCGTCGATTTCGTCGGTCGCGATATCCCCTCGCTCTGCCGCACGCACGAACATCCTGCGCGGCGAGGCGAGGCGTTCCGGCATGAACTTGAAGCGCAGTGCGGCGAGTGCCGTCTCGCTGGTCTGTGCTTCGGCGATCAGCCCGCGGAAGACGCGCCCTGCCGCATCCTCGCGCCAGAAGCGCCAGAGATCCCTGGTGTAGCGCAGCAGGTCCTCGCGCAGCGACCCGGTATCCGGCACCGGGATGGCGGCGTCCTTCTCGACACCGTAGATCGCGATGAACAGCTCCGCCTTGTTCGGCCACCAGCGATAGATCGTCGGCTTGCCGGCGCCGGCGCGGCGCGCGACCTCCTCGATCGAGAAGCCGGCATAGCCCTTTTCCGCCAGCAGTTCCCGTGCAGCCGCCTTGACGGCAGCTTCCGTCTCCGGGCTACGCCGGGCGCCGATCGAGGCACGGCGCTTCGGCTTCGGTTCCATCTGTCTGACCTCGTCTGCTTGGCCTCTTGACATAACGAAACGGACCGTTTAATTCAAGGTCAATAGAAACGGAACGTTCCGTTATGTGGAGAAGCCGATGACCGCATCCTTCGCGTCCCGCCTTGCCTCGCGCCTGCGCTTCCTGGTCGTCGCGACCGTCGGCGCCTATGCCGCCATCAATCTGGTGCTGGCGGTGCTGGCGCCCTTCACCGCCGGCTGGCCCACATTGGGCATCACGGCGCTGGCCGTGCCGCCCATGGTGCTGGCGATGGTCTATGGGGTGATCCCGGTCGCCTTTCGCTTCGGCGCGCCGCGCTGACCGTCCCGGGAGCGGGCCGTCTCAGAAGGCCTCTTCCCAGTTGCGGCTGAGCCGCATCGCCGAGTTGATCATGCCGACCATCGAATAGGTCTGCGGGAAGTTGCCCCAGAGCTCGCCGGTCTTGAGGTCGGCATCCTCGGAGAGCAGGCCGAAGCTGTTGCGCCGCTGCAGGATGCGCTCGAACAGCGCCTTGGCTTCCTCGCTGCGTCCGATCGCGTTCAGCGCATCGACATACCAGAAGGCGCAGATCAGGAAGCCGGTGTGCATATAGCCGAAATCGTCCTGCGTGGCGTAGCGCAGCAGGAGATCGCCGCGCGTGAGATCGCGCCCGATCGCTTCGACGGTGGCAACGAAGCGGGCGTCGTCAGGCTTGACGAAGCCGAGCTCGGCCAGGAGCAGCAGTGTCGCGTCGAGCTCCTCGCCATCGAAGGTCGAGACGAAATGGCCCTTCTGCTCGTTCCAGATCCGCTCGGCGATGAAGCTCTTGAGCCGCTTGGCCTCGCCCTTCCAGTATTCCTTGCGGTCGGCCCGGCCGAGCGTGCCGGCGATGCGGGCCAGCCGATCGCAGGCCGCCCAGCACATCACGCTGGAGAAGGAGTGCACCGCTTCCTTCTCGCGCAGCTCCCAGGGGCCGGCATCGGGCTTGTCGAAGACGGCAAGTGCCAGCGCTCCCATGCGTTCGAGCTGTTCGAACAGCGTGTCCTTGCCGGGCTGGATCAGGCGCCGGTCGAAGAAGGAATGCGTCGCCGCCAGCACCACGGCACCGTAGCCGTCGTTCTGGATCTGCCCGGCCGCACCATTGCCGAAGCGCACCGGCCGGTGTCCGCGATAGCCGGAGAGGCTGGTTGCCTCGAACTCCGTCAGCGTCCCGCCGCGCGTGATCGGATAGAGCGGCGGCAGGTGCTCCGCGCCGCTCTCCGAGAACGAGTCGACGATGTTGGTGATGAAGCCGAGATAGTCCTCCATCGTGCGCGTCGTGCCGAGGCGGTTCAGCGCATGCACGACGAAGTAGGCGTCGCGCAGCCAGCAATAGCGGTAGTCCCAGTTGCGCTGGGTGCCGGGGGCCTCGGGAATCGAAGTCGTCAGCGCCGCGACGATGGCGCCCGTCTCCTCAAAAGCGCAGAGCTTCAGCGTGATCGCGGCCCGGATCACTTCGCGCTGGTACTCGAAGGGGATCGAGAGCGAGCGCACCCAGTCGCGCCAATAGTCGGTGGTCTTGTCGAGGAATTCGCGCGACGTGGTCTCGATCTCGGCGCGCAGCGCCTCGTCAGAGCCGATGAAGAAGGAATAGGCTTGGTCGACGGCGAAAGGCGTGCCTTCCACGACATAGGAGAGCGGGGCGTTCGTCGTCAGCCGGATGGTCTGGTCGGCGCCGACGAAACGGACATGGTTGGAACCGCGCGTGATCTCGTCCGGCTGCTCGCCGAGGCCGAGGCAGGGCTTCACCATGACGCGGATGCGCGGCCGTCCCGACACCCGCCGCACCCGCCGCACGATCTGCGGCGGCCGGAAGAAGCGCTCATAGCGCACGAAGCGCGGCGCGAAATCGAGGATTTCGATGGCGTTGCCCTGGTCGTCGGACAGCACGGAGGAGAGGATCGCGGTGTTGTCGAGATAGCTCTGCTCGCAGCGCGTCATGCCGACGAGCTCGATGCCGAAGAAGCCCTTCTTCGGCTCCGCGTCGCCATCGTCCGCCTCGTTGTCGATCAGGGAGCAGAAGACCGGATCGCGGTCGAAGCGCGGGAAGCAGCCCCAGACGATGCGGGCGCGCCGGTCGATGAGCGCGGCGATCGAGCAGTTGCCGATGACACCGAGGTCGAGCGAGGCGGAGTGTTGCCCCGCGGCCGTGGTCGTGACGGTCATGGTCAGGTCGGTCCTCGTCAGGTCGGTCCAAGAGCATTTTCAAGCGACGCGGATACCGGTTCGCATGAAGAAAATGCAATGAAATGAAGAGCTGGAGAATGTCCGCGCTTCGGACACGCGGACATTCTCCGATCAGCCCTGGGTGAAGCTGGCGGCGGAAAGGTGGCCGTTCTCGGCGGCTTCGAGAAGGATACGGTGCAAGGCCGTCGGCGAGGCGAGGCGATGCATGGCATGGCTTTCGCGGTCGGCGCCGATCCGCACCGACAGGCCACCCATCGCGTTCACCGTCTTGAAGCCGTCCTCGTCGGTGATGTCGTCGCCGATGAAGACCGGCAGGCGCGCGGCATAGGTCGGCGTCGCCATCAGCCAGGCGATGGCGCCGCCCTTGCTGGCATTCGCAGGGACGATCTCGGCGACCGATTTGCCTTCCTGCAGGCGCACGCCCGGCCCCATCTTCGCGGCGGTGCGGCGCATCAGGTCGAGCGCCTCGTCCTTGAGCGTGGGGGCAAGCCGCCAGTGCAGCGCCACCGAGATCCGCTTGTCCTCGACGATGATGCCGACATGGCTGTTGGCGAAGCGGACGAGCTCGCGCAGCGCTTCATGCAGGCTGTCCGGCGCGTCCGATTGCGCCCGAAGCGCGCCGCCCATCCGGATTTGGGCGCCATGCAACCCGGCGATGTCGAACTGATAGGGAGTCAGCATCTCGTCGAGGAACGCGATCGGGCGCCCGGAGACCAGCGCCAGCGCGCCGCCGAGCTTGAGGCGCAGCGCCTCGAGCGCGGGCGCGACGCGACGGTCGAGCTTCACGTCCTCCGGCGAAGGCGCGATCTCGACGAGCGTGCCGTCGAAATCCAGAAAGAGTGCGATCTGCTGCCCGGTCTGAGCGATGTCGTGGATTTCATGGATAGATTCGGGTTCGATCAAGGTCGTCATCGTTCTGTATCTGAGCGGAGAAGGAGGCAGAAGAACGGCCAGTCGATCCGCTAATCCTTTCTTTCACAATTTGCGGAGCGCCGCCGCCGAAAAATCGTCCTTGGGGTTGTGCCGCTGTACTGGATGCTTAACATGCAGGACACGATTTCACCGCAAGGCCGCCATCGCTGCGTCACGCAGCCGGCCCTGCACCTCGGAAACATTACGCCTTTCGCGGCGTTCTGTTCCTGCCGCCCATGGCAAAAATCGGGCGGCCTTCCTCGGAGAACTCGTCGCCCATGCGTCTTGTCGTCGTTTCCAACCGCGTCACCATCCCCGATCGTTATGAAAAAGCGACGGCGGGCGGCTTGGCGGTCGCGCTGAGGGAGGCGCTCGAAAAATATGGCGGCCTCTGGTTCGGCTGGAGCGGCGCAGTCGGCGAGGACACCCGCCAGGTCCAGCGCGGCAACGTGACCTACGCGGTCACCGATCTGACCGAGGCCGAACGCCAAAGCTATTATCTCGGCTTCTCCAACCGCGCGCTCTGGCCGATCATGCATTACCGGCTCGGGCTGACCGAGTTCCAGCGCAGCGACTATATGGGCTATCTCGGCGTCAACCGCCGCTTCGCCCGGGCACTGGCCGGGCTGATCCAGCCGGACGACGTCATCTGGATTCACGACTACCACCTGATTCCGCTGGCGGCGGAGCTGCGCCGGCGCGGTGTCACCAACCGGATCGGCTATTTCCATCACATTCCCTGGCCTTCCGCCGATGTGCTGGGCGCCCTGCCGTTCAGCGCCACGCTGGTCCGGACGCTCGCCGCCTACGATCTCATCGGCATGCAGACCGAGCTCGACGTCCGCAATCTGATCGGCGGCCTCGTCGATTTGTGCGGCGCTCGCCAGGAAGGGCGGCGTGTGCGCCTCGGCGCGCGCGAGACCCTGATGCAGGCCTTCCCGATCGGCATCGATGTCGAGGCTTTCCGGCGCCTGGCCGCGGCCTCGGTGCGCCGGGCGGTGACGCCGCTCAGGGCCACGCGGGAATCGCTCGGCGAACGCAAGCTGGTGATCGGCGTCGACCGGCTCGACTACTCGAAGGGCATCGTCCAGCGCCTGGAGGCCTTCGGCCAGTTCCTGCGCAGCCATCCGGAGCAGCGTGGCAATGTCAGCCTGCTGCAGATCGCCCCGCCGTCGCGCAGCGACGTGCCGGAATATGCCGAGCTCGACCGGATGTCCGACGAGGTGGCGGGGCGGCTCAACGCCCAGCTCGGCGAATTCGACTGGACGCCGATCCGCGTGGTGAAGAAGGCCTATTCCCGCACCGCGCTCGCCGGCTTCTATCGCCGCGCGCAGGTCGGGCTGGTCACGCCGATGCGGGATGGCATGAACCTCGTCGCGAAGGAATATGTCGCGGCGCAGGACCCGGCGGATCCCGGTGTGCTGGTGCTGTCGCGCTTTGCCGGGGCCGCGCAGCAGATGGGTGAGGCGCTGATCGTCAACCCCTACGACACCCATGAGGTGGCGGAGGCGATCCGCACCGCGTTGGCGATGCCGAAGAGCGAGCGCATCCGCCGCTTCGAGCAGCTCTACCATGTCATCGAGACGACCGACATCGACTGGTGGCGGCGGCGCTATCTGGAAGCGCTCACCGGCGTGCCACTGTCCACCGGCGCCGTCGAGCCGCCCCGGAAGACCGGGACCAGGACCAAGGGTGATTCGGCGACGAGGCGCGCGAGCCGCGCCAAGGGGGCCGCTGTTCCCGGGCGTACGGATACGAAGAGTCGGGCGGTCGCCGCCGGGCACAAGGCGAGCCCGCATCCGGGCGATGCGGGGCATTCCACGCCCGTCCGCTGACTTGCCTGCCGGGCCGATCGCGAAAATCTGGCCTGAATCGCTGATCGTGCCGCGCCCGGCGCAACCGGCCCTTGCCGAAGGCGGCCTTTGGTCGCTAGAAGGCGCAGTGATCCGGGTGGGCGACTCAGGGTCTGGACAGGCATCGTATCGTCGATGGCTGAGGAGGCGGCGGAGGGCTGAGATCGATGCGAGGCGCTCTCGGAGGACCGGGCGTCCTTTTGCGCCGCCTCCGCGAGGTCATGGCGGCGTCGATCAGCCCGCAGGAGCGGCTGGACAGGCTCGTCGTCCTGATCGCCGGCAATCTCGTCGCCGAAGTCTGCTCGGTCTACGTCCTGCGCGAGGACGGCTCCCTCGAGCTCTATGCCACCGAAGGCCTCAATCGCGAGGCGGTCCACCTCACCACGATGCGGGCCGGCGAAGGCCTCGTCGGCCTGATCGCGAGCGAGGCCGAAGCGCTCGCCCTGTCGGATGCGCAGGCGCATCCGGCCTTCTCCTACCGCCCCGAGACGGGCGAAGAAGTCTATCGCTCCTTCCTGGGTGTGCCGATCCTGCGTGGCGGCGCCGTGATGGGCGTGCTCGTCATCCAGAATCGCGCCTCTCGGATCTATTCCGAGGAGGAGATCGAGACGCTGCAGACCACCGCCATGATCATGGCGGAGATGATCGCGGCCGGCGGGCTGAAGTCGCTGGCCGCGCCCGGCGCCTCGATTGGCCTCGACCGGCCGATCCATGGCGTCGGTGTCTCGCTGGCGGATGGCGTCGGCCTCGGCCATGCCGTGATGCACGAGCCGCGCGTCGCGATCAGCAACCTCATCGCCGAGAACCCTGCCGCCGAGGTGACGCGGCTGGAGGCGGCGATCGGCGAGATGCGGGCCTCGATCGACGAATTGATCGAGCGCGGCGACGTCGCCCATACCGGCGAGCATCGCGACGTGCTCGAAACCTTCCGCATGTTCGCCCATGACCAGGGCTGGCTGCGCCGCATGCGCGAGGTGGTGCTGACCGGCCTCACCGCCGAGGCGGCGGTCGAGCGCGTCCAGTCCGACACCCGCGCCAAGATGCTGCGCCAGACCGACCCCTATCTGCGCGAGCGCCTGCACGATCTCGACGATCTGGCCAACCGCCTGCTGCGGACATTGACGGGCAAGGCCAACGGTGTCGCGCGCGAGGACCTGCCGGAGAACGCCATCCTCGTGGCACGCTCGATGGGGCCGGCGGCCCTGCTCGACTATGACCGCTCCCGTCTGCGCGGGCTCCTGCTGGAGGAGGGCGGGCCGACCAGCCACATCGCCATCGTCGCCCGCGCGCTCGGCATCCCCGCTGTCGGCGAGGTCGTCAACGCCACGGCGCTGGTCCAGGCCGGCGATGCCATCATCGTCGACGGCCAGGCCGGCGAGGTGCAGATCCGCCCGCAGCCCGATGTCGAGAACGCCTACAAGGACAAGGCCCGGCTGAGGGCGCGCAAGCAGAAGCAATACGAGAAGCTGAAGGAGATGCCGGCCGTCACCAGGGACGGTCTCGGCATCACCTTGCAGATCAATGCCGGGCTGATCGTCGACATGCCGAACATCACGGCGACGGCCGCCTCCGGCATCGGGCTGTTCCGCACCGAATTGCAGTTCATGGTGGCGCAGCACATGCCGACCACCGCCGAGCAGCAGGCGCTCTATGCCGCGGTGCTCGATGCGGCCGAGCATCGCCCGGTCACCTTCCGCACCCTCGATATCGGTGGCGACAAGGTGCTGCCCTATATGGAGCGGATCGAGGAGGAGAACCCGGCGCTGGGCTGGCGCGCGATCCGCATCGGCCTCGACAAGCCGCGGCTGCTGCGGGCGCAGTTGCGCGCGATGTTGCGGGCCGGCGCCGGTCGCGATCTCAAGATCATGCTGCCCATGGTCGCGACGACCGAGGAATTCCGGCGGGCCCGCATGATCCTGCACCGCGAGCAGGCCATGCTGGAGAAGCAGGGCGTCGCGCCGCCGCGTGATCTGCGCGTTGGCGTGATGGTCGAGGTGCCGTCGCTGCTGTTCGAACTGCCCGAGATCGCCCGCGAGGCGGATTTCCTCTCGATCGGCACCAACGACCTGATGCAGTTCCTCTTCGCCGCCGACCGCGAGAACAAGCGCGTCGCCGACCGCTTCGATCCGCTCAGCGTGGGCGCCCTGCGCGCCCTGCGGAGCATCGTCGATGCGGCGAGCGAGGCGCGTTGCCCGGTCACGGTCTGCGGGGAGATGGGCGGCAAGCCGCTGGAGACCATGGCGTTGATCGGGCTGGGCTATCGCGCCTTCTCGATGTCGGCGGCCTCGGTCGGCCCGGTCAAGGCGATGCTGCGCGGGCTCGATGCCGGCAAGCTCCGGGAGCGGCTCGAATGGATGCTCGCCTCACCCGAAGGCGCGGTCAATTTGCGCCCGCAGCTGGCGGCCTTCGCCTCCGAGTTCAAGGTGCCGGTCTAGCGTCGCTTCCCGCCGCGAGACCCGCTTTTCAGATCGTTTTCAGAGTTCCCTCATGTCCGTACAGCTTCCGCAGGATCGTCTCGACGGCATCGTGGCTCGCCACGCCGCCGCAACCGAGGAGATCAACCATGCCACCGATCCGGTGCGCACGGTCGAACTTGCCAAGGAGCTGTCGGAACTCGATCCCGTCGTGGCCGCCATCGCCTCGTGGCGCCAGGCTCAGGAGACGCTGGCCGAGGCCGAGGCTCTGATCGCCGACCCCGCGACCGATCCTGAGTTTCGCGAACTGGCCTATGAGGAGCGCGATGCCGCCCGCGCCGAGATCGAGACGCGCTCCCGCGAGATCCTGATCGCGCTGCTGCCGAAGGACGCGGCCGACGAGCGTGGCGTCATCATCGAGATCCGCGCCGGGACCGGCGGCGACGAGGCGTCGCTCTTCGCCGGCGACCTGCTGCGCATGTACCAGCGCCACGCCGCGCAGAAGGGCTGGAGCGTCGAGATCCTGTCGGAGAGCGAAGGCACGATGGGCGGCTACAAGGAGGTCATCGCCGAGATCAACGGCCGCGGCGTCTATGCCCGGCTGAAATTCGAATCCGGCGTCCACCGCGTGCAGCGCGTGCCCGATACCGAGGGGAGCGGGCGCATCCACACCTCCGCCGCGACCGTCGCCACGCTGCCGCTGGCGAGCGAGGTCGACATCGCGCTCAACGAGGCCGATATCCGCATCGACACCTTGCGCTCGGGCGGCGCCGGCGGCCAGCACGTCAACAAGACCGAATCCGCCGTCCGCCTGACCCATATCCCGACGAACACGGTGGTCCTGGTCCAGGATGAGCGCTCGCAGCACAAGAACAAGGCGCGCGCCTATGAATTGCTGCGGGCCAAGCTCTACGACATGGAGCGGATGCGGATCGATGCCGAACGTTCGGCCGATCGACGTTCGCAGGTCGGCTCCGGCGACCGCTCCGAGCGCATCCGCACCTACAACTTCCCGCAGGGGCGCGTCACCGACCACCGCATCAACCTGACCCTCTACAAGCTCGACGAGATGATGCAGGGGCTCGTGCTCGACGAGATCATCGATGCGCTGACGGCCGAGCATCAGGCGAAGCTGCTTCTGGAAGAAGGAATCGCCGGAAAATGACGGCGATGAAACCAAATTCTCCTTCTCGCGTTGCTGATGCATCGACACCAGCAAACGGGGGAACCTCCCATGATGAAGACCGTATCGACGATCGCGATGGCCGGGTTGATGGCTCTGGCCATGTCCGGCGCTTCACAGGCGCAGGAGCAGACCATGCGCAAGGTGACGTCCGGCAAGCCGGCGGCCCTTCAGGGAGCGATGACCCAGGCTCAAGCCCGCAAGGCCTGCCAGACGGAGATGAGGGGCGCTCGCGAGAGCAAGGCTTCGCTCCGCACCAAGATGAAGCTGTGCGTCGACCAGAAGATGCAGGGCAACAGCTGAACCCGACTGACCGAGCGGCCCGAGCGGCCGTCGAGGGGTTAGGGGAGGGCGCCGTGCCGACCGTGAGGGAGGCGCGGCGTCTTGTCGTCCGGGCCCTGCGTCATGCCGGCATCGAGCCGGCCGGGCTCGAGGCGCGCCTTCTGCTCGAAGGGGCCCTGGAGACGCGCCATCTCGACCCGGATCGTTCGCTCGACCCCGCCACCGCCGCGGTGCTCGCCGGTTTCCTGCATCGGCGGATCGCCGGTGAGCCGGTCTGGCGGGTCCTCGGCGAGCGTGAATTCTGGGGGCTTACCTTCCGCCTCTCGCCGGCGACGCTGGAGCCGCGGCCGGACAGCGAGACCATCGTCGAGGCGGCATTGGACCGGTTGGGCGGACGCCGGGACGAGACGCTGTCGATCCTGGATCTGGGCACCGGCACGGGCTGCCTTCTCGTCGCGCTGCTCAGCGAGTGCCGGAACGCGACGGGGCTCGGCATCGATCTCTCAGCGGAAGCCTGCGAAACCGCCGCCGGCAACGCCGCAGGGAACGGCGTCGCCGGGCGGGTTTCCTTCCGCCAGGGCCGTTGGACCGAAGGGCTGGGTGGCCCTTTCGACCTGATCGTCTCGAACCCGCCCTATATCCCGTCCTCCGACATCGCGACGCTGTCGGTCGAGGTGCGCGAGCACGATCCGCGCCTCGCCCTCGATGGCGGGCCTGATGGGCTCGATCCTTACCGATGCTTCGCCCGCAGCCTGCCGGCCCTTCTGGCGCCCGGAGGCTTTATCGTTCTCGAAATCGGCGCCGGCCAGAAGCAGGATATCGCTTCGATCATGGCAGGCGGGGGCCTTGAATTGCAGGCGAGTCGTTACGATCTCGGAGGGCATGAGCGGGCCCTGATCTTTGCGCCCGCCTGATCATGCACAGGCTTTTGGTCGATTTCGCTTGGAGAAGCAGCCAAAAGCGGTTATGCAGCTTTCAGCCGAAGCTGGCGGCGTCAGAGCCGGAGCCTTGGGCGGCCCCTTTCATCGGCAGGCCTTGCTCAAGATCAGCATTGTTTACGGGCGTGTTCCTGAAGCGATGTAACTGACCTGCCAGATTGGACTCCGAAGGCGCTGCGGCGCCCCTCGGCCCATGGGGATGGATCCCCTTTTGGAATAAGAGCGCGTGAAGACCAGAAACGGCGCAAGGCCCCTTCAGGTCCACTCAGCCCGACACGGCGTCGCAACCCGCTGTGTGTCGAAACGCGCATGACGACGCCACGGTTGCTTTGAACAAAGAAGCGCGAGACAGACGCGAATGAGACCAGGTCAGAACCGGCGTATGCGCGGCCGTAGCAATAACGGCAACAATAACGGCAATCGTAAATCTCCCAACCCTTTGCAGCGTAGCTACGAGTCGAACGGGCCGGACGTAAAGGTTCGCGGCACGGCTCAGCACGTCGCCGAGAAGTATTTGCAGCTCGCTCGCGATGCGCAATCTTCGGGTGATACCGTTGCTGCCGAGGGCTACTTCCAGCACGCCGAACACTATTATCGCATCCTGCTCGCAGCGCAGGAGCAGATGACGCAGCAATTCGGCCATACCTTCCCGCCCAATCGCGCCTTCGTCGATGTCGAGGACGATATGGAGGAGGAGGGGGACGACGACGGCTCCTTCCAGCCGGGCACGGGCCCGCAGCCGGATTTCCGTGGTCAGAACGGCCAGATGAACGGCAACGGCTATAACGGGCATGGTGGCCAGCGCGCCGAGGGCGAAGCCGGCGACGGCCAGTCGCAAGGTGGCGGCCAGCGCTTCGACCGTCAGAACCGCCGCGAGCGCTTCAACAACAACAATAACAACAACAACAACAATAACAACGAGCGTCGCTTCGACCGGCAGGATCGTGGCGAACGCCGCTTCGATCGCAACGGCGAAGCCGGGCAGGGCGGTTACACGCCGCGTCCCGACGCACCGCGTTCCGACATTCCGGTTGGCAATGTCGGGGAGCCGGTGGCGCCCGTCGCTGCCGAGCAGCCGCAGGCCGAGCGCTCCTTCGAGCGTCCGCAGCGCGCCGAGCGCCGCCCGCGTCGCGAGCGGCAGCCCGAGCCCGAGGGGGAAGACGTCGCCAGCGCGCTGCCGTCTTTCCTGACGAACCCGGTCCGCACCGTGGCGCCGGTCGAGCCGGTGGCTGCGGAACCTGCTGAGCCCGCCCCGGTCGGCGATACGGCCGAGGAGGCCACTCCGGCCAAGCGGGTGCGCCGTCGCCGGTCGCCGCGCGAGGTCATGGACGCGCTGGGTTCCGAGACGGACGGTTCTGCCGAGTAAGTTCGGAGCATCGGACCATCAGAGATAAAAAAGGGCCCGCAAGGGCCCTTTTTCTTGTCTGCGGTGCTCTCCGGGGTGGTCAGGCGATGCCGAGTTCCGCGGGCGCCTCGGACGGCATGAGGGCGTCGCCTTCCCGCAGCGTTCCGCCAGCAATGATGCGGCAATAGATGCCGCAATCGACATGGCCGTAATTCTTCATCAGCGCCTTCGGGATCTGCATGTCGCGGGCGCCGGTATCCGGGTCGACATTGGTCGCGGCGCAACGCTCGATCCGCTTGATGACCTGTAGCTTCAGGCCGTCCGGCCCGGCGAGGTCGCGGCCGACGAGGTCGTTTTCCCCCCAGGCCGAAAGCCCGCTCACCATCAGGTTGCCGCGGAAGCGCAGCGGATCGACCGGCCGTCCGAGCCGCCCTTCGAGATCGGCGACGCTGGCGAGGTTGATGATCGAGACGAAGCCGGAGCGGGAATCGGTGAAGCGATAGGTTGAGGGCGCCGTCAGCAGTTTCGGCTCCCCGCGCAGCTCGTCCGGCATGAAACTCTCGAAGAAGCGGGCGAGCGCGGCGTGGCCCTCTTCGGTGGCCATGGGGGCACGCAAAGCCTCCTTGCCCTCGTGCCGGATGACGAGATCGCCGCTGGCATCGTCGTAGCGCGTGCGCAGCCGCGCCAGCGATTCGTTGCGCATCAGCATGAGGTATTTGATCTTCGGCTGATGCACCGGCTCGGCCGGGTCGAAACCCGAAGGGCCGTTCTCGATGGCGAAGAGCCGATCGCCCGGAAAATAGCCGCCTGCCGGCAGGGTGGCCTGCGACAGGCGCTCCGGCGAAAGCCCCTTCACGGGATAGCGGTAAAGCGTCTCGATGCGCATGATCTGTCCGGCCGTTGCAATCTGCCGGACGATAGCCGCCTTCAGGCGCCCTGACAGATCAAATTCTGTATCCGTTTCGATCAAGCGTCCGCATCGTCTTCTCCATCCGCGACCGAACGCTGGCAGCCCCAGCCGGTCAGCACCGCATCGGTTTCGTCGGCGACGAAGAAGCGGGCGGCATCGCGGTCATAGCCCTCGCCCAGCAGACGCTCGTAATCGGTATGGACGTGGCGGACATGGCTGCCGAGCGCGAGCCACAGTGCCGTCGAAGGCGGCAGGTCCTTCATGTGGCGCCGCTCCGCCAGGGTGATCACCGCCTCTGCGTCGGAAAGCGGGATGCCCGGTGCCAGCGCTCTCAACGCCCGACGAATCGCCTGCTGTCGCTTGGTCCCGGCCATGCCCGATCTGCGCCTGGCGCGAGGCCGAGGTCAATTGCATCGCCCCCTCTTCCGTTGCGCCAATGTCACACTATCTTGGGAGGCGAAGGGCGGCCCATCGCGGCGCCCTATCCTGATGAAAGGCAGCGGGTCTTGCGTCGCTACGGGGCGCGGCCTGCGGGCGGAGTGATCTGAATGAACATTGAAAAATATACGGATCGGGCGAAGGGCTTCCTCCAGGCGGCGCAGACGATCGCGCTGCGCGAGGGCAACCAGCAATTCACCCCCGAGCATCTGCTCAAGGCGTTGCTCGACGACAACGAAGGCATGGCGGCGGGTCTCATCGACCGGGCCGGCGGCCAGTCGCGCCTCGCGCTGCAGCTTGTCGACCAGGCGCTGGCGAAGCTGCCGAAGGTCTCGGGCGGCTCGGGCGGCCTCAACCTGACGCCGGGTCTCGCCCGCGTCTTCGACACCGCCGAGAAGGCGGCCGAGAAGGCCGGCGACAGTTTCGTCACGGTCGAGCGGCTTTTGCTCGCGCTCGCGATCGAGAAGGACACCGAAGCCGGCAAGGCGCTGTCGAAGGCCGGCGTCACCCCGCAGGCGCTGAATGCCGCGATCGAGGCGATCCGCAAGGGCCGCAACGCCGATTCCGCTTCGGCCGAGCAGGCCTATGACGCGCTGAAGAAATATGCCCGTGACCTCACGGCCGCGGCGCGCGAGGGCAAGCTCGACCCGGTGATCGGCCGCGACGAGGAGATCCGCCGCACCATCCAGGTCCTCTCGCGCCGGACTAAGAACAATCCCGTCCTGATCGGTGAGCCCGGCGTCGGCAAGACCGCCATCGCCGAGGGCCTCGCCTTGCGCATCGTCAATGGCGACGTGCCCGAGAGCCTGAAGGACAAGGAACTGCTTGCCCTCGACATGGGCTCGCTCATCGCCGGCGCGAAATATCGCGGCGAGTTCGAGGAGCGGCTGAAGGCGGTGCTGACCGAGGTTTCGTCCTCGGATGGCGGCATCATCCTGTTCATCGACGAGATGCACACCCTCGTCGGCGCCGGCAAGACCGACGGCGCGATGGATGCGTCGAACCTGCTGAAGCCGGCGCTCGCGCGCGGCGAACTGCACTGCATCGGCGCGACCACGCTCGACGAGTATCGCAAATATGTCGAGAAGGATGCGGCGCTGGCGCGGCGCTTCCAGCCGGTCTTCGTCGACGAGCCGACGGTCGAGGACACCATCTCGATCCTGCGCGGCCTGAAGGAGAAATACGAGCAGCATCACCGCGTCCGCATCACGGATTCGGCGCTGGTCTCGGCGGCGACCCTGTCGAACCGCTACATCACCGACCGCTTCCTGCCGGACAAGGCGATCGACCTTGTCGACGAGGCCTCGGCGCGCCTGCGCATGCAGGTCGATTCCAAGCCCGAGGAGCTGGATTCGATCGACCGCGAGATCGTCCGTCTCAAGATCGAGCAGGAGGCGCTCAAGAAGGAGAACGACGCCGGCTCGAAGGAGCGGCTGAAGCGGCTCGAATCCGAACTGGCCGATCTGGAGTCGCGCTCCGACACCATCACGGCCAAGTGGAAAGCCGAGAAGGACAAGCTCGGCCACGCCGCCGAGCTGAAAACCAAGCTCGACAACGCCCGCAACGAACTCGCCCAGGCGCAGCGCAAGGGCGAGTATCAGCGGGCGGGCGAGCTTGCCTATGGCGAGATCCCCGGGCTCGAGAAGCAACTCGCCGAGGTCGAGGAGAAGGGCGAGGGCGCCGGCATGGTCGAGGAGGCGGTGACGCCTGACCATGTCGCGCAGGTCGTCAGCCGCTGGACCGGCGTGCCGGTCGATCGCATGCTCGAAGGCGAGAGGGAGAAGCTGCTCCGCATGGAGGAGGTTCTGGGCTCCCGCGTCGTCGGGCAGCGCGAGGCGGTGGAGGCGGTCTCGACCGCGGTCCGTCGTGCGCGGGCCGGCCTGCAGGATCCCAACCGTCCGATCGGCTCCTTCATGTTCCTCGGCCCGACCGGCGTCGGCAAGACGGAGCTGACCAAGGCGCTGGCATCCTTCCTGTTCGACGACGACACCGCGCTCCTGCGCATCGACATGTCCGAGTACATGGAGAAGCACTCGGTCGCCCGGCTGATCGGCGCGCCTCCCGGCTATGTCGGCTATGAGGAGGGCGGGGCGCTGACGGAGGCGGTCCGCCGCCGGCCCTATCAGGTCGTGCTCTTCGACGAGATCGAGAAGGCGCATCCGGACGTGTTCAACGTCCTGCTGCAGGTTCTCGACGATGGCCGCCTGACCGATGGCCAGGGCCGCACGGTCGATTTCCGCAACGTGTTGATCATCATGACCTCGAATCTCGGTTCGGAGTTCCTGGTGAACCAGCCCGAGGGGCAGGACAGTGATGCGGTGCGCGACGAGGTGATGGGCGTGGTTCGCCACGCCTTCCGGCCCGAGTTCCTGAACCGGATCGACGACATCATCCTGTTCCATCGCCTGCGGCGGAAGGACATGGACGCCATCGTCGATATCCAGATGGCCCGGCTGCAGAAGCTGCTGACCGATCGCAAGATCACGCTCGAGCTCTCGAAGGAGGCGCGCGAGTGGCTGGCCGACAAGGGTTATGACCCCGCCTATGGCGCGCGCCCGCTGAAGCGCGTGATCCAGAAGTTCGTTCAGGATCCGCTGGCGGAAGCCATCCTGGCCGGCGAGATCGTCGATGGCGAGACGGTGCCGATCACCGTCGGTCCGGGCTCGCTGATGCTGGGCCATGTCGCGGCCGTTAAGGAGAAGCGGCCCGTGGGTGTGGCGCTGAACTGAAATCGCGAGCGCCCTTCTCCCCTCGGGGAGAAGGTGTCTGGGGAGCAGGCGGATGAGGGAAGGGTCGCGCAAGCGGCCCTTTTCTTTGCCTGTTGCGTCGCCCTCATCCGTCAGCGCTGCGCGCTGCCACCTTCTCCGCGTATGTCGGATGTTTCCGACATACGCTCTCCAGAAGCCGGTCTGGGGCAAGCCCGAGACCGGTGAGGAGAAGGATTCACCCCCGCTTCAGCAGAAACACCGCCTGGGCGCCGAACAGGTTCCAGAACCACCACGGCGCCTTGACGCCGACCTTGCCGCCGGCGGCGTCGAGCGCCACCGCGCGTTCCTTCTCCGCGCCGATCAGGTCGCAGAGCGCGACGAAATCGCGGATCGTGCAGAAATGGATGTTGGGCGTGTCCCACCAGCTATAGGGCAGGGCCTCGGTCACCGGCATATGCCCCTGGAAGAACACCTGCGAGCGCATCCGCCAATGCCCGAAATTCGGGAAGGAAACGATGGCGCGACGGCCGATCCTGAGCATCTGCTCCAGCACGAGGCGCGGATTGCGCGTCGCCTGAATCGTCTGGGACAGGATGACATAGTCGAACGAGTCGTTGGGGTAGTCGGCGAGATCGGTGTCGGCGTCGCCCTGGATCACCGAGAGCCCGCGCGCCACGCAATCGGCCACGCCCTCGCGCGAGAGCTCGATCCCGCGCGCATCGACGTTGCGGGTCTCCGCGAGCAGTGCCAGCAGCGCCCCGTCGCCGCAGCCGACATCGAGCACGCGCGTGCCGGGCTGCACCATCTCGGCG
The DNA here is from genome assembly GCF_041360765.1 of Allobosea sp. RCC_152_1. Lineage (NCBI taxonomy): Bacteria > Pseudomonadati > Pseudomonadota > Alphaproteobacteria > Hyphomicrobiales > Alloboseaceae > Allobosea > Allobosea sp. RCC_152_1. Next base: position 229,751 of record NZ_JBFUPU010000003.1, on the reverse strand, counting down.
ACGAGCTTGAGGTCGATGCGGTTCGTCTGATTGTCCGGGAGGGTCATGCTCAGAGTCCCCGCGCCCGTGCCGCCGCGCCGATGAAGCCGCGCGTCGTGGCGAACAGATTGGGCTCTTCCAGCAGGAAGGCGTCGTGGCCCTTGTCGCTCTCCAGCTCGACGAAGGAGACCGAAGCGCCGGCCGCGTTGAGCGCATGCACGATGGCGCGGGAATCCGCCGTAGGGAACAGCCAGTCCGAGGTGAAGGAGGCCACGCAGAAGCGCGTCTTCGTCCCCGCGAAGGCGCGCGCCAGAACTCCGTCATGGTCGTCGGCGAGGTCGAAATAATCCATCGCCCGCGTGACGTAGAGATAGGAATTGGCGTCGAAGCGCTCGACGAAGCTCAGGCCCTGATGGCGCAGATAGCTCTCGACCTGAAAGTCGGCATCGAAGGAGAAGGTCGGCGCCTCCCTGTCCTGCAGCTTGCGGCCGAATTTGCGGTGCAGCGCCTGCTCGGAGAGATAGGTGATATGCGCTCCCATCCGGGCGACCGACAATCCTTTGGAAGGCCGGGTGCCTTCTTCGAGATAGCGTCCCTGGCGCCAGTCCGGGTCGGCCATCACCGCCTGCCGGCCGACCTCGTGGAAGGCGATGTTCTGCGCCGAATGCTTGGCGCCGGTCGCCAGCGGCAGCGCCGAGAACACACGGCCCGGATAGCTCGCCGCCCATTGCAGCACCTGCATGCCGCCCATCGAGCCGCCGGCGACGCAGAACAGCGTCTCGATGCCGAGCGAGTCGATCAATGCCGCCTGCGCCCGCACCATGTCGCGGATGGTGACGACCGGGAAGGACAGGCCCCAGGGCTTGCCCGTCGCCGGATTGGTCGAGGCCGGGCCGGTCGTGCCCGTGCAGCCGCCAACGACATTGGCGCAGATCACGAAGAAGCGGTCGGTATCGATCGGCTTGCCCGGTCCGATCATCGCGGTCCACCAGCCGCCCTTGCCGGTGATCGGGTTGCGGCTCGCGACATATTGGTCGCCGGTCAGGGCGTGGCAGACCAACACCGCGTTGGATTTCTCGGCGTTGAGCTCGCCATAGGTCTGGTAGGCGATCTGCCAATGGTCGAGCACGACGCCGCAATCCATCAATAGCGGCGCTTCAGGCCCGAAGCGCGCGACCGGGCTCGAAGGCTCGTTGGCTTCCTTCAGCGGGTCGGCGAGGCTGGGGGAGAGATCGCTCATATCGTCCGTTTCGGCAGTGTTATTTGTCTTGCCGGTCCAAGCGTTCGGAAAATCGAACTCTAGCGATGCCGTGTCGAGACGCCTCTGTCAACGCGGGACTGCGCAGCCGGCTTTGCCAAGGCGCGGCGGGAGCGCTAAGGAGCGTGGCCTTGCCGGAAAGCGCGTTGCCATGACCGAAGCCGCCCCGACCACCCTTGCCGATCTGCGCAGCGAAATCGACCGCATCGACAGCACGATGCATGCGCTGCTGATGGAGCGTTCGCAGATCATCGAGACGCTGATCTCGATCAAGAAGACGCAGGCCTCCGGTTCCGCCTTCCGCCCCGGCCGCGAGGCCGACATCATGAAGCGGCTCGCGCTCAGCCATAAGGGCCTCCTGCCGCTCGACACCGTCGAGAGCGTCTGGCGCATCATCATCGCCACCTTCACCTATGTGCAGGCGCCTTATTCGGTCCATGCCGATGTTTCGGGCGGCGACCCGGCGATGCGTGATTCCGCCCGCTTCCATTTCGGCTTCACGGTGCCTTTCGTCCCGCATGAGGACGCCCGCGCCGTGATCCGCGCCGTCGCCGAATCCGCCGGCGATCTCGGCATCTTCCGCATGGATCAGGGCGCCAGCGCCGGCATCTGGTGGCGCGACCTGATCGGGCCGGATGCGCCGAAGATCATCGCGCGTCTGCCCTTCGTCGAGCGCCCGGACCATCCGGCCGGCACGCCGGTCTACTGCATCGCCAAGCCGCTGGCGGACGCCGCGGTGCGCGAGATCGTGCTCTATGCCGCCCGTGTCGAGCGCTGGTCGGAGGCGCTGCGCCACGGTCTTGCAGAGCATCTGGCCGAGGTCTCGGCCTCGGCTGCCGACGGCTCGCATCTGTCGCTGCTGGTCGCCGCCTCCGGCGAGGTCGATCAGGCGGCGATCCGGGCTGCGCTCGCACCCGCTGGTCTCAGCGACTTCTCGGAGGTCGGCAGCCACGCCGCCCGTTTCGCCGTCAAATCCGCCCGTTCGTGAACGCTCTCACGTATCGCCTCTGATCCGCCGTCGTCATCCCGGGCAAGCGCAGCGCAGACCCGGGATCCATCGTAGAGTGCATCGCCCTCCGATGGATTCCGGGTCTCCCTCCGGTCGCCCGGAATGACGGGGAAGGATCGAACCGAAAGACCGATAGATGACCGCCTCCCGCCCCGTGCCCCGTCCCGGCGTCCTCGAGATCGAGGCTTATGTTCCCGGCAAATCCGCCGCGCCCGCCGGCGTGAAGCTGCACAAGCTCTCCTCCAACGAGACCCCGCTGGGTCCGAGCCCGAAGGCGATCGCGGCCTTCGAGGGCGTCGCCGCCAAGCTGGAGCTCTACCCCGATGGCTCGTCGAGCCGGCTCAAGCAGGCGATCGCCGGCCGCTACGGCCTCGATCCCCAGCGGATCATCTGCGGCAATGGCTCCGACGAACTGCTCGAACTCGTCACCAAGGCCTATCTGGGCGAGGGCGATGAGGGCATCTACAGCCAGTACGGCTTCCTGGTCTATCGCATCGCGATCCTTGCCGCCGGCGGCAAGCCGGTCGTCGTGTCCGAGAAGAATTATACGGCCGATGTCGACGCCATCCTCGCGGCGGTGACGCCGAAGACGAAGATCGTCTTCCTCGCCAATCCCAACAATCCGACCGGCACCTATCTGCCCTTCGATCAGGTGAAGCGCCTGCAGGCCGGCCTGCCGCCGCATGTCCTGCTGGTGCTCGACGCGGCCTATGCCGAATATGTCCGGCGCAACGACTATGCGTCGGGCCTCGAGCTTGTCGCCGAGAGCGAGAACGTCGTGATGACGCGGACCTTCTCGAAGATCTACGGCCTCGCCAATCTGCGCATCGGCTGGCTCTACGGGCCTGCCCATGTCATCGACGCGCTGGAGCGCATCCGCGGCCCCTTCAACGTCAACGGAGCCGCCATCGAGGCCGGTGCCGCCGCCGTCGCCGACGAGGCCCATGTCGCGGCCGCGATCGAGCACAACGACAAATGGCTCGCCTGGGCGACCGCCGAGATCGAGAAGCTCGGCCTCGCGGTCACGCCCTCGGTCGGCAACTTCATCCTGATCCATTTCCCGAAGACGCCGGGCAAGACCGCCAAGGAGGCCGACGCCTTCCTGACCCGGCGCGGTCTCATCCTGCGCGCCGTCGGCGGCTATGGCTTGCCGGACGCGCTGCGCATGACCATCGGCTCCGAGGAGGCGAACCGCCTCGTCGTCGCCGCGCTCGCAGACTTCCTCGCGGGCAAGGCCTGACGCCGATGGCGGAGAGCTTCGCGCCGCGCCGCGCCACACCGGTCTTCACCCGCCTCGCTATCATCGGCATCGGGCTGATCGGCTCCTCGATCGCGCGGGCGGCGAAGGAGCTGAACCTCGCCGGCACGATCGTGCTGGCCGACCAGGACGTGGCCGTGCGCCAGCGGGCGCGCGAGCTCGATCTCGGCCATGCCGTCGCTGATACGGCGGCCGAGGCGGCTGATGGCGCCGATCACATCATCCTCTGCGTGCCGGTCGGCGCCTGCGGTTCGGTGGCGGCCGAAATCGCGCCTTCGCTCAAAGCGGGCGCGATCGTCTCCGATGTCGGCTCGGTCAAGGGCTCGGTCGTCGACGCCGTCCTGCCGCATCTGCCCGAGGGCGTGTCCTTCGTGCCGGCCCACCCGGTGGCGGGCACCGAGAATTCCGGCCCCGATGCCGGCTTCCCGAGCCTCTTCCTCAATCGCTGGTGCATCCTGACGCCGCCGGAAGGTACCGATGCGGCTGCCATCGCGAAAACCCGCCAGTTCTGGGAGGGGATGGGTGCGCTGGTCGAGGTGATGAGCGCGCAGCATCATGACCTCGTGCTCGCCGTCACCAGCCACCTGCCGCATCTCATCGCCTACAACATCGTCGGCACGGCCGAGGATCTGGAGGCGGTGACGCAGTCGGAAGTCATCAAGTTCTCGGCTGGCGGCTTCCGCGATTTCACCCGCATCGCCGCCTCCGACCCGACGATGTGGCGCGACGTCTTCCTGCACAACAAGGAAGCGGTGCTGGAGATGCTCGGCCGCTTCAACGAAGACCTCGCTTTGCTCACCCGCGCCATCCGCTATGGCGACGGCGAGACCTTGCACAAGCACTTCACCCGTACCCGCGCCATCCGCCGCGGCATCGTCGCGCTCGGCCAGGAGAAGCCGGAGACGGAGAAGCTGCGCAAGGATTGAAGGGAGGCGGGATCGCGCCGGAGAATCGCCGGGGCTTCGGTGCTGTGCATGGCACCGCTTGCGGCTTGCCAAGCAGCCCCCCTGCTGGTACAGCGCCACCCGTTGCCGCTTTAGCTCAGCTGGTAGAGCACCTCATTCGTAATGAGGGGGTCGGGGGTTCGAATCCCTCAAGCGGCACCATTTTCCTCTTCGCTGACGTTCACGAACCGACCCAACCGGTCGGTCTTTTCGTGTTTGGCGTTCGCAGACGACATTCGAGGCCAACAGATGGCCCCGACCGACCCTGCGCTTCGAAATGCCAGCCCCTCCGGAAAGACGGTGAGGCTGTCGCACGGGAAGGGTTTTTCAGCTCTCACGCCGAGCGATGATACGCGATGGCGGCGTCTGATAGGTGGGCGCCTCCCGCGGGCGCGCTCTCGGCTGCGGATGCTCGTTGCCCGCGCCAACCAAGTCGCGGTGCGACCAGCTCGACGAAATCCGTCAGGATCTGGCGATGGTCGGCGAGGCTGAAATTGTACGGTAGTTCCAGCCGCAGCGTGTCGACCAGTCGCAGCACCGGATCGGCTTCCAGTCTTTCGACGATGTCCGCGGCCGGCCCGACGATGTCCGGCGCGATCAGCGTCCGCCGCTCGCCCTGCGGCACCAGCGTGCGCGCCTGGCGGCTGGCGGCATAGTCACGATAGCGCTGCCGCGTCCCGGCATCGGCGCCGTCGAGCGGCACGATCACCCGGCCGATGGCGATGCGCGGCTCGGCCGGTCCGCGCCAATGCGTGCGGAAGGTCTCGACATGGCGCCGCTGTGTCTCGAAGAAATCGTCGGTCTCCTCGCCGGTGTTGATATTGCCGAGGAGGAGATGAAAGCCGTTCTCGGACGCCCAGCGGGCGGAGCGCAGCGAGCCGCCGCCATACCAGAGCCGCTGGCGCAAGCCTTGCGCGTGCGGCCGCAGCCGGGGGCGATGCTCGCCGGCTGCCGAGGTGATGCGCGCCTGCGGCTCGCCCAGCCAGTCGCCCGCGATATTGGCCGCCAGGCGCGCGACGCGGGCATGGGAGAAGTCGATGGCCGCCGGGTCGCCGTCGAAGAGGCGTTCTCCCAGCAGCTTGCCGAAGGGCGGCGCCCCGGCGCTCAGGCCGATGTTCAGCCGCCCGCCGGAGAGCACATCGACCAGTGACAGATCCTCCGCCAGCCGGAACGGGTTCTCGTAGCCCATCTGGATGACGGCGCTGCCGAGGCCGATGCGCCGGGTGCGCTGGGTCGCGGCGGCGAGAAAGGCCGCCGCCGAGGAGACACCCGGTTCGAGATGGCGCTGGCGCACCCAGGCGCTCTCGAAACCGAGCGCCTCGCCATATTCGAACAGCGAGAGCGTCTCCTCCAGGCCGGTGCGTGGATCGGCGTCGTCGTAGTTGCCGGGCGTCAGGAAGGCGATGTTGCGGATCGAGAGCTGCGTCATGGCTTTTCAGTATTTCGGCAGGCCGGGCGGGTTGGTCTCGGAACGCGGCAGGGCTTCCTCCTCCAGCCCCCAGCGGGCGAGTGCCTGCCCGTACTTGCCGTTCGCGATCAGGTTGTTGGTCGCGAGCGTCAGCGCGTCGACGAGCCCGCTGCCCTTGCGGGTTGCGATCGCGACATCGGATTTCAGCGGCCAGCCGGCGCTCAAGGTGCCGATGCGCCTGATGTCCTTGTCGCGCGCGGCGATGAAGACGAGTTGCGCGTGGGGCTGGACGATGACGTCCGACCTGCCGGAGCGCAGGGAGACGAGGCGCGCTGCCTCGTCATCGAAAAGCTGGAGTTCGATCGGCTTCAGGCCGGCCGCGACGTTCTGCTTGCTCCACTCGACGAGGATGCGCTCCTGATTGGTGCCGCCGCCGACGGCGATGGTGAGACCGGCGGCGTCTTTCGGCTCCCTGATGCCGGCGATCCTGCTGTCGGCCTTGACGAAGAAGCCGTGCAGCCCTTGCCGGTAGGTCGAGAAGTCGAACTTCTCCTTGCGCTGCTCGGTGACGCCGACATTGGAGATGACCGCGTCGTATTTCCCGGAGGCGAGGCCGAGCGGCCAATCGGCCCAGGCCACGGGGACGAGATTCAGCTTCAGGCCGAGGCTGCCGGCGATGAGCAGCGCGAAGTCGGGATCGGCTCCGATCACCGTCTTCGCATCGGTGGCATAGGTCGCGAGCGGGGGCCCGCCGGGGCTGATCCCGATGGTGAGCACACCGGGCTCGGCGAAGGCATAGTTGTTCGGGATGCGCGCGACGGCCGCCGGGTCCTTCTCGGCACGGATACGACCGGGCTGCTCCGGGCCGAGATCGAAGGGCGCCTGCTGGGCGAAGGCGGGCAGGCTCGTGGTGCTGAGCGCGCCGACGAGAAGCGACAGGAGTGTCCGTCGCGGAATCATGATGAACTCCAGTCCTGAAAGATCGATGGGGTGCTGGCCGCGGCTCAAGCCTTCGGCAGGCCGGGCGGATTGGTGCGCGATTGAGCGATCGCCTCGGCCGTCAGGTTCCAGCGGGCGAGCACCTTGGCGTAGTTGCCGTTCCCGATCTGGGTGTTGAGCGCGCGGGTGATCGCGTCGGCGAGGCCCGCGCCCTTGCGCGTCGTGACGGCGATCTCGGCCAGTTCTGGCCAGCCGCCGCTGAAATTCCCGGCGAGCCGCGTCTTGCCTTCCTGCGCGGCCTTGAAGCTCAGCAGGGCATTGGGGCCGAGATAGGCATCGGCGCGGCCGGATTCGAGCGCGAGATAGAGAACGACGTCGTCGTCGTAATACTGGATATCGACCGGCTTCAGCCCGGCCTTGGTGTTGGCCTCGTTCCAGCGAAGCAGGATCTGCTCCTGGTTGGTGCCGGAGGAGACGATGACCTTCAGCCCCGCCACGTCACGCGGCTCGCGGATGACGATCTCGTTGCCCTTCTTCACATAGAAGCCGAGCAGGTCCTTGCGGTAGGTCGAGAAGTCGAACTTCTCCTTGCGCTGCTCGGTGACCGTGACGTTGGAGATGACCGCGTCGAACTTGCCCGAGACCACGCCGAGCGGCCAGTCGGCCCAGGCCGTGGTGACGATCTCGAGCTTGCGGCCGAGGGCGTCGGCAACAAGCTGCGCGATCTCCGCCTCCGCGCCGATGACCGTCCTGTTGTCGGTCGCGAAACCGCTGAAGGGAAAGCGCCCGGTATTGTTGCCGACGGTGAAGACGCCGTCCTTGGCGAATTTGGCATCCCCGGCGATGAGCCTGATCGCCTCCTCGTCGCGCTGGGCGCGGGGACGGCCCGGCTGTTCGGGCGAGAGGTCGATTGCCTGCTGGGCGAAGGCCCCGGCGGGGATGAGCGCGGAAGAAGCCGCACCGGCGAAAAGGGCGAGCGAAGCGCGTCTGGTCAGCATGATCGTGTTCCTTGTCCGAAAACTTTGAGCGTCAGAGCACCTTGGCGAGGAATTCGCGGGTGCGGGGATGGTCGGGCTCGCCCAGCACCTTGGCCGGCGCGCCGGTCTCGAGGATGCGGCCGGCCTCCATGAAGACGACCTGATCGGCGACCTCGCGGGCGAAGCCGATCTCATGGGTGACGATGACGAGCGTCGTGCCGGAGCGGGCGAGTTCCTTGATGACGTCGAGCACCTCGCCGACGAGCTCGGGGTCCAGCGCCGAGGTCGGTTCGTCGAAGAGCAGGACCTTGGGTTTCAAGGCGAGCGCGCGGGCGATGGCGACGCGCTGCTGCTGGCCGCCGGAGAGCTGGCGCGGATAGGCATCGACCTTGTCGGCGAGGCCGACGCGGGCAAGCAGCTCCCGCGCCTCGGCCAGCGCCTGTTCGCGGGAGAGGCCACGCACCGTCACCGGCGCCTCGGCGATGTTCTCGATCGCGGTGAGATGGGGGAAGAGGTTGAAGTTCTGGAAGACCATGCCGACGTCGATGCGGCGCTTCAGGATGTCCTTCTCCTTCAGTTCGTAGAGCGTCTCGCCGTCCTGCCGGTAGCCGATCAATTCGCCGTCGATGGCGATGAAGCCTTCGTCGACCCGCTCCAGATGGTTGATCGCGCGCAGCAGCGTCGATTTGCCCGAGCCGGACTGGCCGATGATGGCGGTGACGCTGCCCGGCTTCAGCGCGAGGCCGACATCGTCGAGCACCTTGAGCGGGCCGAAGCTCTTCGAGACGTGGCTGATGCGGATCTCGCCGCCGCGACGCGGCGACAGCGTCGCGAGCGAGGCCGCGTCCTGCCGGCTGGCGACCGGTGCCGGCGCGGCGAAGGCGGTGCTCGTGTTGTCTCGGCCGCGGCCGAGCCAGCGCAGGGCGCCATCGATCGCCGATGGCGGTGGGTTGCGCAGCGCGCCGCGGGCGTAGTGGCGCTCGATATGGCGCTGGAAGAAGGAGAGGACGCTGAGGATGACGAGGTACCAGACCGTCGCCACCATCAGCAGCGGGATCACCTCGAGATTGCGCCGGTAGATGACCTGGATGGTGTAGAACAGCTCCGGCAGGGCGAGGATGTAGACCTGGCTGGTGCCCTTCGCGAGGCTGATGATCTCGTTGAAGGCGGTCGGCAGGATCGAGCGCATCGCCTGCGGCAGCACGATGCGCGAGATCTGGCGGCGTCTCGGCAGGCCGAGCGCGGCGGCGGCCTCGTGCTGGCCCTGATCGACGGACAGGATGCCGCCGCGCACGATCTCGGATGAGAAGGCGGCGGCGTTGAGCGTGAGCCCCAGCACGGCGGCGAGGAACGGCGTGATGAGCTGCGTCGTCTGCCAGGAGCCGAAGCTGATATCGGTGAAGGGGATGCCCAGCCAGATCGTGCTGTAGAGATAGCCGAGATTGTTCAGGATCAGCAGCAGCACGATCAGCGGGATCGAGCGGAAGAGCCAGACATAGCCCCAGGACAGGGACGCCAGCAACGGCGAGCCCGAGACCCGCGCCAGCGCCAGCAGCGTCCCGAGCAGGAAGCCGAACACCGTGCCGAGCAGCGTCAGCAGGAGTGTGCGTCCGAGGCCGACCAGCACGGGCTCGGCAAAGAACCACTCGGCGAAGACGTCCCAGCCCCAGCGCGGATTCGACAGCACCGAATTCAGGATCGCGAAGATCACGACGCCTGCGAAGACCGTGCCGATGATCCGCCCGGGATAGCGGGCCGGCACGATCCGGTAGCGGCTGAAGTCGCGCCCGGGCGCTGGCTGATGGGCGTGCGAGGGCAGGCCCGCGAAGTCGCTGGCGAGGGTCATGTCGGATCTTTCGGGCTGAAGGCGGTGTGTTGGTGCGGCCGTCAGGCCGCGTCGAGCGATCGGTGGCTTTCCGATGGCGGGGCCCGTCTCGACGGCGTGACCGAAAGTGCCTTCTCGAATGGCAGGATGCCATAGGTCTCGGGGTCGACGGTCAGGTCGAACAGGGCCGTATAGCCGGCGCCCAGATAAAGCGCCTTGGCCTCGGGTTGGCGGAAGCCGGTGGTCAGATAGATTTTGTCGTAGCCTTGGCGGACCGCCTGCTGTTCCAGCTCTTCGACGATGCGGCGGGCCAATCCCTGGCGGCGCAGCGCGGCATCGGTCCAGACCCGCTTGAGCTCGGCGGTATGGGAGTCGTAGCGCTTGAAGGCGCCGCCGGCGACCGCCCGGCCATCCCGCAGGAGCAGCACGAAATTACCGTCCGGCGGAGCGAAAAGCGCGGCGGGGTAGCGGCTCATCTCGGCGCCGGGCGGGTCGCCGAAATAGCTGCCGTAGCGGGTTGCGTATTCCCAGGTCAGCTGCTCGACGAGCGGCTGCGCGCGCGGGTCGAGCGGGGTGGTGTAGACGAACTGATCGGCCATCTCCGGAGCCTTTCTCACAAGCGGTGGCGGCGATCTCAGCCCGCTCTGCGCACGGTTTGCGCGGGGGCATTGCGCGCATGGCGGCTCTCGCGACGCGGCAGGCCGAGATGATCGCGCAAGGTCTGGCCCGGCAGGCTGCGGTCATAGACGCCGCGCTCTTCCAGGACGGGAATGACAAGCGCGATGAAGTCGTCGAGACCTTCTCCGAGGACCGGGAAGCCGAGCACGAAGCCGTCGGCCGCCCGCTTCTCGACGCGCTCGATGAGGCGGCCGGCAACCTCCTCTGCCGAGCCGATCAGGTCCGTGCGCGGCGTCGCGGCTTCCAGCGCCGCCTCGCGCAACGTCTGTCGCTTGAGCACCGCGTTGCGCTTGATGCGGTCCGTGGTCGAGCGGAAGCTGTTCTTGCCGATATCGCCGAGATCCGGGAAGGGGGCATCGAGCGGATAGGCGCTGAAGTCGTGATGGTCGAAGAAGCGGCCGAGATAGGCGAGCGCGTCCTCGATCGAGATCAGCGCCCGGATCGCGCGATATTTCTCCTCGGCTTCGGCCGGGGTGCGGCCGACGATCGGACCCGCGCCCGGAAACAGCTTCACCTCGTCGGCGCTGCGGCCCTGCGCCACCGCGCTGGTCTTGATGGCGCGATACAGCGCCTGGGCCTCCTCCAGCGGGACATGGTTGGCGAAGACCGCATCTGCATGCTTGCCCGCCAGTCCGATGCCTGCTTCGGAGGCGCCGGCCTGGAACAGCACGGGCTGCCCCTGCGGCGAGCGCTGGATGTTCAGCGGCCCCTCGACCTGGAAGAAGCGGCCCTTGTAGCCGAGCGTATGCAGCTTCTCGCGGTCGAAGAAGCGGCCGGTCTCGCGGTCGCGCGGGAAGGCGTCGTCATCCCAGGAATCCCACAGGCCCTTGGCGATATCGAGATATTCATGCGCGATCTCGTAGCGCAAAGCATGTTCGGGATGGGGCCGGCTGTAATTGCGGCCCGATCCTTCCAACGGGGATGTCACGGCGTTCCAACCCGCGCGTCCACCGCTGATCAGATCGAGCGAGGCGAATTGCCGGGCGATCGTGAACGGGTCGCTATAGGAGGTCGAGACCGTTCCGACGAGGCCGAGTTTCCGGGTCGCGACCGCCAGCGCCGAGAGAATCGTCAGCGGCTCGAAGCGGTTGAGGAAATGCGGGATCGACTTCTCGCTGATGTAGAGCCCGTCGGCGATGAAGGCGAAGGCGATGCCGTTCTCCTCCGCTTTCCGGGCATTGCGGATGAAGAAGTCCAGATTGACGCTGGCATCCGGCGGATTGCTCGGATGACGCCACGCATTCATGTGGCTGCCGGCGCCCTGCAGCATCACGCCGAAGGTCAGGCGGGGAGTCACGGTGCTCTTGGCCATGGATCTCGTCCTTTCCGAATGATCAGGCTGCGAGCGCCGGCGCTTCGCCGGCCAGCAGCATCACGGACGCGAGCCGCTTCTCGGCGGCGGCGGGCGGTGTATCGATGATGAATTCACGGACGCCGAAGCGTGCCTGCAGCCGCTCCAGCTCGCGGCGAACCTGCTCGGCCGTGCCGGAAACGATCTGCGGCTTGCGGATTTCGGTGTGGTAGGCGACGGCGCCGGCCTGCCGGGCATATTCCGCCGCCTGCTCTTCCGAGCCGAGATTGACGCTGTGGCCATCGTCGAGCGTCACGCGCACGATCTTCAGCGCATCGGTGAGGCTGCGCGCCTCGTCCGCCGATGGCGCGGCGAGAGCCGTCACGGCCAGCAGGACCGGCCCTTTGCCGCCCGCGCCGGCATAGGCTTCGAAGCTCGCCTCTATCGTCTTCTCGTCGCCATTATGCTGGCCGGCGAAGACGAAATTCCAGCCGCGCTCCCCGGCCAGCCTGGCGCTGTCCGGGCTGCCGCCCAGCAGGAAGCGTTCGGGTGAAACGGGCGGCTGCGGCAGAGCGCGCGCTGCCCCTTCCTCCGCGCTGTGGACGCTCAGGAACGTATCGAGCTCGCTCAACTGTGCGCTGAAGTCGTGGGCGGGACCGGATGCGTGGAGGACGCGCAGCGCCCGTGTCGACGCCGGCAACCCGCCGGGCGCGCGCCCGATGCCGAGATCGACCCGCCCCGGAGCGAGCGACGCCAGGACATTGAAGATCTCCGCGACCTTGTAGGGGCTGTAATGCGGCAAGAGGACACCGCCGGAGCCGATCCGGATGCTGCGCGTGCGCGCGGCGAGATAGGCGATCAGCACTTCGGGAGCGGAGCTCGCCAGACCGGGAAAGCCGTGATGCTCGGCGACCCAGAAGCGCGTGTATCCGAGCCGTTCGGCCGTCTGTGCCAGCGCGACCGTCCGTTGCAGCGCGCCGGCGGCGTTCTCGCCTTCCGGGATCGGGCTCTTGTCGAGGAGGCTCAGGCGGTAGCTCATCGTCGTTCCTCAATAGGCTCGCAGGCCGAGTGCGCTCGCAGCCTCGTCGGGCAGCCAGCCAAGGCGCTCATAGGCACCGCGCCAGTAGAGGAGCGCCGCCGACTCGCTCCCGATCCTGATCTCGCGGATCCGGCCGATGACGATGGCGTGGGAATGCCGCTCGATTAGCTCCTCGATCTCGCAGTCGAGATTGGCGAGCGCGCCGTCGAGCAGGGCAGAACCCGATGCGCCCTCCGTCCAGCTTGCCTCGGCATAGCGGGCGAGCCCCTTCTCGCCGCCGCGGCCGGCAAACCGGTCGGCGATGGGCTTCTGGTCGGCGGCGAGAAGATTCACGGCAAAGGCGCCATGCGCCCGCAGCACCGGAAAGCTGGACGATGCCAGGTTGAGCCCGAACATCAACGTCGGCGGCTCGGCCGACAGCGAGGAGACGGAGGTCGCCACCAGGCCGGTCCGCGCGGCGCCTCGGCCCGTCGTGACGACGCTGACGCCGCCGGCGAGCTGGCGAAGCGCCTGGCGGAAAAGCTGGGGATCAGCTGGGGCCGGGTGCGCCGGCGCGGTGGAGGAGGCGATGACCCTCGGAAGATCCTTCGGGCCGGGGGCCTTCGGCACAAGCGAGACGACCGTCATAATGGACTCCGAGAAGATTGCGCCCTGGCCGGACCAGGCGACGTCGGCCAACGAGCAGAGCCGGAAAGGGCGGGTGCGGGCTCGGCGATGGCGGGGAAGAGGAGGGGCTCAGCGGTCTTGTCGCAGGCCCGTATCGGCGTCGCTGGGAACATGAATCCCCCTTCGCCGGGGAGCCGGCGCTGCAATCTGTCTATGGTGTTCGATGGATCAGTGGTGGCGGCGAGACGCTCTTACGCCAGACATCGGCGCGATCGACGAGATATTCCGCATCGTTCAGCGATGGCAGACATGGGTCAGACTCCGTTGCGGAGCCCACGATCGTCTCGTGGTGCTTTTAGCATTGTTGACGCGGTGCAAGCTGCTCCAGCAAATCCCGCGAATGACCGAACCGAGGCGCGATCAATACTGTCATCTTTCCCTTCGGAACCGTTTCCGTCAATGAAACCGCATTCCAAAGATGGCGGCTCGCGGAGGCCAATCCGCCAAAGGACGATGGCTGACGAGCAGTTTTTTCGACTGGACCTCTCAAAGTCCTCCAGCCCCCGAAGCGCTTAGCAGCGGGAGCAACTGGCGGCCCTGCCGCGCGATCTCGCTGAGGTAGGGCGTGTCGGACAGGATGAAATGGGTGATGCCAAGATCGCGGTATTGGTTCAGCGAGCGGGCCACCTCGAGTGGCGAGCCGACGAGCCAGGTCGTACCGGCTCCGCCTCCGCCCACACGTCCCGGCGCGGTATAGAGATTGTCGTCGAGCACCTCGCCGCGCAGGTGCAGATCGAAGAGCCGTTGCTGGCCCACGGCGACGGCGCGGCGATGATCCTGCCAGGAGCCGCTTTGGCCCGCGGCCATGGCTGCGACCCTTGCCTCGGCATCGGCCCAGGCCTGCTCGGATGTATCCCGGATCAGCGTGGTGATGCGCAGCCCGAACTGCAGAGGCGGCAGGTCTCGGTCGAGGGTCCGGCTCAGACGCCTGAGACGCTCGATGCGTTCCGCCAGCGCCTCGCGCGGCTCGCCCCAAAAGAGCTGAACATCCGCTTCGCTTGCCGCCACATGCTCGGCCGCAGCGGACGCGCCGCCGAAGTAGAGCGGCGGATGGGGACGGCCTTCACGCGGCGTGATCCGCGGCATCACGGTGGAGTTGGCGAGCTGGAAATGCTCTCCGGCATGGCTCACTTTGTCCTCGGTCCAGAGTCGACGGACCAGGCGCATGAACTCCTTGGTGCGGGCATAGCGCGCGGCCTGATCGCCTTCGCTGTCGCCATAGGCTGCGAGATCGTCGAGGCCGGACACGATGTTCACGCGCAGGCGGCCATTCGACAGATGGTCGAGCGTCGCGGCAGCGGTCGCGAACTGGGCCGGGCGCCAGTAACCCGGGCGGATCGCGACCAGCGGCTCGAAACGCTCGGTTCGTGCCGCCAATGCCGTGGCGAGCGTGAAGGTATCGGGCCGGCCCCAGCCCGTGCCGATGAGGGCGCCGGCCCAGCCATGTTCTTCGAGGGCCTTGGCGTGGCCAGTCAATGTGTCGAGGCTGTTATGGTCCTGGCTGACGATATCGCCGCGGTGACCGGACTTCACGTCGTTGGGAATGTACCAGAGGAACTGCAAGCGCTGGCTCGGCATCACGCCGCAACGGCCCGATGCGCCGCCAACCGGGCCGCGATGCGCGCCTCCTGCTGGGCCTTGACCACAGCGACGCGGGCTGTCGCCTCTTCCAGGGATGCCGCAGGCGGATGGACGGGCGTCTGCCCGGCCGTACCTGCCTTGGCGCCGATATGCTTCTCGAACGGCAGGGAACGATACAGTGCCGGGTCGACCGCCACGTCGAAGAGCGGTCGATAACCCAGCGACAGATAGAGGTTCGTCGCTTCGGGCTGGCGAAAGCCCGTCGTGAGATAGGCTCTCGTGTAGCCGAGATCCGCAGCCGCCTCTTCCAACGCCTGCACGATGCGACGCGCCAAGCCCTGCCGTCGCAGATCGTCTCGCGTCCAGATACGCTTCAGTTCGACGGTTTCGTCGTCATGGCTCATGAATGCGCCCCCGGCGATGGTCTCGCCGTCCCGGCGCAGAAGCAGGAACTCGCCCAGCGGCGGCGCGAAGGCCTCCGGCGGATAGCGCAGGATCTCGGACCGTGCTCCGCCTGGCCGGCTGTTGGCGCCATAGCGGCCGTCATATTCGGCGATGAGCCCTTCCAGCAAAGCTTCCGCCTGAACGTCGAGCGGCGATGAACGCACGATCGCATCGGCCATGGCCTAGTCTCCATGTTGTTCGTGAGATAAATCGACCTGACCGATGGTATTCGGGAATTTCAGGCGATCAATATCGTCATAAAAATAAGAAAATGGTCCTCCGGCGTAGTGGTTTTCTGTAGATATATTTCCCGATCTCTCCTTCTGCGAGCAAGTCCGCCTACTGTGCGGTCGAACAGCAAAGCCTCTTCCGGGAGGGCTTCGCCGACGAAGCGGCTCAAGTTGGGGGATCGGCAGGCCGAAGCGCCCACGCCGCCGAGACCCGGGCTGTCTCAGAGAACCGGGGCGCTGCGGCGCGCGAAATCGGCGCTCTCCTCATCAAATTGGATGACGATTCCGCCGGCCGGTTTGGTGCCCGATGACTGGCCTGCCAGTGGGTCGTTCCGGACTTGTGCTGGTGGTTTGCGTGACTGTCCCGGCGATGCTGGGGAGGGGAGCCATGACGATCCTGTCGGGGCCGGTGGGCGTGCGCGACGGCGTGACGCAAGTCGCCAATGCGCCCGTCGACCAGCAGAAGATAATCCGGCTGCTCTGGGGCATCGATCCCGGCAACGCCGGCATGAAGGGCGTGTCGCCGCCACCCCCGGCAGGAGCCTTCAAGCGCTGCAACACGACACTCGCCGCGGCGATCCTGGCCTTCCAGACGTTCTGGGTGGAGCGCGGCGAGCTTAACCTGGCCGATGGCGTCGTCGATCCGGGTGGTCGCAGCCTGCGCAAGCTTGATGCCCTCGCAGCGGCCGGGCCGCCGGCCCCGACCCCGCCGAAACCAGACCAGCCCGGCTTCATCGACCTCAAGGTCCTGCGCTTCCAGCAGACGCTGCCGACCGTGCCGGGTTCCTTCAGCATTCCCGCGATCGTGCCGAGCAGCGTGATGCCGTTCCTCTTCGCGCCGGTCGCCCGCGATGCGGCGCTGGTCGAGGGCAGTGCCGAGGGGACGATCTCCGAATTCCTGTTCAAGATCGAGAAGAACGGCGCGATCTTCTGGGTCGGTGCCTGCATCCCGGCCGGCACGATCGATTTCTCGCGGGCCTACATCTATTTCCATCCCGACACGATCTCGGCGAGCGACGATGCCGGCTATCCGACGTTCACGGGCCGCTGGCCGACGGTGAAGCGTTATGTCGCCGGGCAGGGGCTGCAGATGGCCGCGATGAAGACGATGCCGCTGATCGTGCCCTTCATGACAAATGCCTCGCGCTCGAACCAGCCCCGCACCAATCTCTTCGCCGATCGCGGCGTCGAGACGCTCGACGACATTCTCGCCGCGATCCAGATCACGCTCGGCCAGACGACGCCGCGCGGCTCGGCCCAGCAGGTCGGGACCTCGAGCTTCAGTTCCGGCGTCAACCATCTCGCTCGCTTCGCCGAGATGCTCGGCGGGAGCGGCCTGATCCGCGAGCAGATCGATTTCGACAGCGCCTTCATGAGAAATGCGCACAAGCTCGCGCCGAGCTTGCCCGGCGCGGTGAACTGGATGGTGACCCAGTCGCCGCCGCCTTGGGGCAAGCGCATCGGCTGGCTCTACCTGCCGCAGTCCGCTTTCCGCAACGTGCACACCATGCGCGGCGACACGCATAGCCAGATCGGCACGATGATGTTCCAGACCATGATGATGCTGAGCGTCATCCCCTGAGCCGGGGCGAAGACTCACGGTTCCGGCCTTGAGCATCGACCCGAAAAACGGAACGCGGTTTTCGGGAAAAGCCGTGCTTTAGCTGGTTCGCCTGACGTTCCAGAAGGTCGGGAAGCTCGCCAGAATGCCTTCCAGCTTGCGGCTGTACGCCGTCGGCTGGAAATACTGGCCAAGCGGCGCATAGGGCACGTCCTCGAAGACCTGCAACTGGATCTCCGCGGCGAGGCGCTTCTTCGTCTCGGTGTCCGGCGCATCGATCCAGGCATCGCGCAACGCCTCGATCTTCGGCGCCGTGGGCCAGCCCGGCCAGGCGGCAGAGCCGTTGCCGCGCAGCGAGATATGGCCGACGGGGTCGAGGATATCGATGCCGGCCCAGCCGGTGAAGAAGCAGTTCCAGCCGCCCTGCGACGGCGGTTCCTTCTTGGCGCGCCGGGTTACCACCGTGCCCCAGTCCATCACTTGGTAATCGACATTCATGCCGATGCGCTTCAGCATTTCGCCGGCGACCTCGCATTCCGCCTTCAGATTGGCGAGATCGGAGACGCCGAGCAGCACGACCTTCTCGCCGTTGTAGCCGGCCGCCGCCAGCGCCTGCTTGACCTTGCCGATGTCGCGCGGCCCGTTCAGCACCTCCATGCCGGCGTCGTTCGCGAAAGGCGTGTCCGGCGGAAACACCCCGACGCCGGTGCGCCAGAGCTTCGTATCCGAGCCGCCGACCGCTTCCATGAATTCCTTCTGGTCGATCGCCAGCAGCATGGCGCGGCGGATCGCCGGATTGTCGAAGGGCGGGTGCAGATGGTTCATCCGCATGATCGCGATCGCGCCCGTGGTCTCCTTGATCGCGACCTCGAGCCGCGGATTCTCCGAGAGCAGGGGCAGGAGGTCAGGCAGGGGCTGTTCCACCCAGTCGATCTCGCCGCTCTGGAGCGCGGCTCCCGCCGTCGCCGGATCGGCCAGCGTGTGCCACTCGACCCGGTCGACATGGACGATCTTCGGGCCGGCCGTCCGGCCGGGCCTGCCGTCGCCGCGCGGCCGGTAATCGGCGAATTTCTCGTAGACGGCGAGATGGCCCGACTGCCGCTCCGATGCGACGAAGCGGAAGGGGCCGCTGCCGACCACCTCGGTGATCTGGGTGAAGGCGTCCGTGACGGCCAGCCGCTCCGGCATGATCGCCGGGACGAAGGCAGTCATCTTGGCCAGGGCGTCGGGCAGCAGCGGAAAGGGCCTTTTCAGCCTGAAGCGCAGGGTGCGATCGTCCGTCGCCGCGAGTTCGTCGGTCAGCGCCATCAGCGTCTGCCCGAAGGAGTCGCGCTTGCCCCAGCGGTTCAGGCTGGCCACGCAGTCGCGCGCCAACACGGCGCTGCCGTCGTGGAATTTCAGTCCTTCCCGCAGCTTGATGGTCCATGTCTTGCCGTCGGCCTCGGCAAGCGCTCCCTCGGCCATCTGCGGCTGGGCCTTGTAGCTTTCGTCCTGCCCGAAGAGCGTGTCGTAGACCAGGAAGGCGTGGTTGCGGGTGACGGTCGCGGTGGTCCAGATCGGGTCGACGACGGCGAGATCGCCCTGCGGCACGAATTTGATCACGCTCCGGTCGGCGCCTCGGCCGATATTGGGGGCAGAGAGGGTCAAGCTCGCGGCGGCACCTGCGAGGAAGGAACGGCGTGTCGGCATGGCGGTCTCCCGGGCGAGAGGTTCTGCACGTCCTAGCGGGCGGCAGAGTAGCATCGCCCCCAAGCAAGCGACATGCCGGTGCTTCGGTTTTCAGGCGAAGCGCTTCGCCCCGGCCACGGAGAGAACGACGATGCCGGTCGCAGCGACCATGCTCCAGGCGACGGGTTCGTGCAGCAGAAGCCCGGCCAGCAGCAGCCCGAAAAACGGCTGGAGCAGCTGGAGCTGGCCGACGCCGGCAATGCCGCCCAGCGCCAGTCCGCGATACCAGAACACGAAGCCGATCAGCATGCTGAACACCGAGACATAGCCGAGCCCGAGCCAGGCGGGCATGCCGATGCCGTTCCATGAGGCCGGCCAATAGAGGAGCGCGACGAGCGCCATCGCCGGGAGGGACAACAGCAGGGCCCAGGAGATCACCTGCCAGCCGCCGAGACGACGCGAGAGCGTCGCGCCCTCGGCGTAGCCGAGCCCGCAGAGCAGGACCGCGGCGATCATCAGCAGATCGCCCGCCAGCGAGCCGCCATCGCTATGGATCAGCGCGAAGCCCGCGACGGTCGCGCTGCCGAGGATCGAGAACAGCCAGAAAGCCGGCTTGGGGCGCTCGCCGCCGCGCAGCACGCCGAAGATCGCCGTGGCCAGCGGCAGAAGCCCGATGAAGACGATCGACCGTGCCGCCGTGATGTGCTGCAGCGCCAGCGCCGTCAGCAGCGGAAAGCCGACGACGACGCCGAGCGCGACGATGAGGAGGGGGAGCAGATCGCTGCGCGCCGGCGGCTTCTGGCGGAGCAGGGAGAGGAACATCCCGCCGAGCAGCGCGGCGATGACGGCGCGCGCCGAGGTCAGGAACAGCGGCGAGAAACCGGCCACGGCGACGCGCGTCGCAGGCAGCGAACCGCTGAAGATCAGCACACCCAGGAGCCCGCTGCCCCAGCCCTTGCCCGCAAAACTCATCCTGCCTCGCTTTCGCAGCAGGCTTAGACGATCCGCCGGCTCCGTGACAGAAACGATTCAATACGATTTGCGAAAACTGTATTGGTATCAAAACCCATACGGGAAGAGCGGGATGGACAATCGCCAGCAGACGCGCACGGAAGAGGTCATGGCCGCGATCAAGGCCAGGGCTGCTGCGCGGCAACTCGCGCCGGGCGACCGGCTGCCCTCGATCCGCCGCTGCGCCGCGGCAATGAAGGTTTCGCCTTCGACCGTGGTCGAGGCCTATGACCGGCTCGCCGCAGAAGGGCTGATCCGCGCCCGTCCCGGCTCCGGCTTCTATCTCACCGGCCACGGCCTGCCGCCGCTCAGCCTGGCGCAGCCGGCGACGCCGCGGGCGGTCGATCCGTTCTGGGTCTCGCGCCAGTCGCTCGATGCCGGGCCCGATACGCTCAAGCCGGGCTGTGGCTGGCTGCCGCCGGACTGGATGCCGAACGAGGCGCTGCGGCGCGGCCTGCGGAGTTTGGCGCGGGGTGGCGACGAGATGCTCGCCGAGTATGGCAGCACGCGCGGATCGCTGCCCCTGCGCCGGCTGCTGCTCGGGCGCCTCGCGGAGGAGGGGCTGCAGCTCTCGCCGGAGCAGCTCCTGCTGACCGGCTCGGGGACGCAGGCCGTCGATCTCGTCTGCCGCTTCCTGCTCCAGCCGTGTGACACCGTGCTGGTGGACGACCCCTGCTATTTCAACTTCAGGGCGCTCCTGCGGGCGCATCGCCTGCGCCTCCTGAGCGTTCCCTTCACGCCGACCGGCCCCGATATCCAGGCTTTCGAGGCGATCGTGGCGGCCGAGCGGCCGCGCCTCTACATCACCAATGCGGCGCTCCACAATCCGACGGGCGCGAGCCTGTCGCCGCAGGCTGCCTATCGCGTTCTCAGCATCGCGGCCGCGCAGGACATGGCGATCGTCGAGGACGAGATCTTCGCCGATTTCGAGCCCGATCCGTCACCACGCCTCGCCGTCCTCGACGGTCTCGACCGGGTCATCCGGATCGGCAGCTTTTCCAAGACGCTCTCGGCCTCGGTCCGCTGCGGCTATATCGCGGCACGCCCCGACTGGGTCGAGGGGCTCGTCGATCTGCAGATCGCCACGAGCTTCGGCGGTCCGAGCCCGCTGGCCGGCGGCCTGATCGCCGATGTGCTGGCCGGCGGCGGCTACCGCAAGCATATGGAGGAGGTCAGGCGCCGGCTCGCGCAGGCCAGGCGGACGGTGGCGCCCCGGCTCGAGGCGCTGGGCATCCGGCCCTGGCTCATGCCGCGCGGCGGCTTCTATCTCTGGTGCCGGCTGCCGGAGGGGGTGGATTCGGCCGAGCTGTCGCGCCTGGCGCTGGCGGATGGCGTGGTGCTGGCGCCGGGCAACGTCTTCAGCGTGGCGCAGACGGCCGGCGATTTCATGCGCTTCAACGTCGCGCAGATGCGCGAGCCCCGCGTCTATGAGGCGCTGGAGCGGTCGCTCCTGGCATTGGGGTGGTCGGACCGCCCTGCAGTTGGTGCACGGCCTGCGCCGTGAACGGTGTGGCGCATCTGCGCCGCGTCCAAAAGAGAAGGCCCGGCCTCCGTCGGGAGTGCCGGGCCTTCGTATGACCACCGCCGCATGCCTGCGAGTGGCCGCTATGGTTGGGTCAGAGCGTCTGCGCGATATCGCGGTTGCGTGCCGCGAAGCGCGCCGCCTCCTGTCGGAACAGCATCCAGGCCGGCTGGGGGCTCTCATGCCCCGGCGCCTGCATCGACATGGTGAAAGGCCCCTTGTTGCCGGCAGGCTTGTCGGGGTCGATCCGGGCCGCCCGGCACATCGCCCGGGCGATCCGCTTGATTCTGTCTTCGTCCATACTCCCTCTCCGCCGTGAAGGTTCAGAGGCGGGAACGTCGAATCAGGGAGATGGGTTCCACAAAAGTCGAAAAATAAATTTCTGATTATATTCAAATATTTAGGCGAAATTAGTTCGGATTTCCGGCGTCGAGGCTGTCAAGCCTTTTCCTGCCGCAGCGCATCTCGGCGGCCGGTCCGTTGTCAGCAAAATGTCGGGCGAGTTCGGGAATGTCCGCCGCCAAATGTTGCGATCGGCACCCGAGATAATTCCATCGAGTTCAGCATATTCACCGCTGGGGAACAAGCGGCTGCGCCCAAGGGTGCGCATGCGCGCAAATCAGTGGCGATGACGCGGCAACTCGCCAAAACTGTCAAAAAAATTGAGCAGGGAGCGGAAGGCCGATGACGCGGCGCGGGCTGATTGCCGAAGGCATGTATGAGAGGAGCACCTTCGGTGCTTCCATCACTCGCGAAGTGCCGGGAGGCGACGCCAGCGCGCGCTCGATCCGCAATGTCGAGGAGCGGCCCTCCCGCACGGCATGCCGGCCGATCTTCCCGCTCGACGACATCTGATGCTCGGCGCGCGCCGCGAAGGCAGCAAAGCCGGGGGACAACAGGAGGACATCATGGCTGTTCAGGCCGATATCGTATTGCGCAACGGGCCGATCTGGTGCGGTCGCGAGGAGGGCGTGGTCGAGGCGCTGGCGATTTGGCAGGGCAGGGTGCTGGCTGCGGGCCGCGACGACGAGATCGCGCCGCTGGTGGGACCGAAGACGCAGGTCATCGACCTGAAAGGGCGGCTGGCGACCCCGGGCCTCAACGATTCCCATCTGCACCTGATCTCGCTCGGCATGACCATGGGCTGGGTCAATTCCAAGCCCGAGGCCGCGCCGACGCTGGACGCCCTGCTCGGTGCGATCGCGGCCCGTGCCGCGACGGCGAAGCCCGGTGAATGGATCCTGTCGCGCGGCTACGACCAGACCAAGCTCGACACCGGACGCCATCCCTGGCGCGAGGAGCTCGACCGGGCCGCGCCGAACAACCCGGTCATGCTGGTGCGCACCTGCGGCCATATCGCGATCTGCAACTCGCAGGCGCTGAGGCTCGGCGGCATCGACGAAACCTCGCCGACGCCGCAGGGCGGGCTGATCGAGCAGCAGAACGGTCGTCTCACCGGCTTGCTCGCCGAGAATGCCCGCGCGCCGGTGCAGGCGGCGATCCCGGCGCCGACCGAGGACGAGCTGGTCGCGGCGATCGAGCGCGGCGGGCGATATCTGCTCTCGCTCGGCATCACCAGCTGCATGGACGCCGCCGTCGGCCAGAAGGGCGGCTTCGGCGAGATCGCGGCCTATCACCGGGCCAAGCGCGACGGGCGCCTGCCGGTCCGGACCTGGTTGACCCTGCTCGGCGACGATGGCCGCTCGATCGTGCCGCAATGCTACGAGGCTGGCCTGATCTCCGGCACCGGCGACGAGATGCTGATGGTCGGCGCCGTCAAGCTCTTCCTCGATGGCTCGGCCGGCGGGCGCACCGCCTGGATGAGCGAGCCCTATCTCGGCGAGGACAAGACCACCGGCGTCTGGATGTGGAGCGATGACGAGCTCGAGCGCATGGTGCTCGACGCGCATGTGAAGGGTTACCAGCTCGCCTGCCACGCCATTGGCGATGCCGCGATCGAGCAGCTCATCACGGCCTATGAGAAGGCGCTTGCCGCCCATCCCGATCCGGACCGGCGCCACCGCATCGAGCATTGCGGCTTCTCGACCCCGGCCCAGCATGAGCGCATGGTCAAGGCCGGCATCTATCCCTGCCCGCAGCAGGTCTTCATCCATGATTTCGGCGACGCCTATATCAAGGTGCTCGGGCCGGAGCGGGCGCTGCCGAGCTATCCGTTCCGCACCTGGTTCGACCTCGGCCTGAAGCCTGCCACCGGCAGCGACGGGCCGGTCTGCGATCCCAACCCCTTCCCGAATTTCCACACCATGCTCACCCGCCAGACCTGGAAGGGCACGGTGATGGATGAGCGCCAGCGCGTCTCGATCGAGGAGGCGCTGCAGGCCTATACCGAATATGGCGCCTTCTCGCAGAAGCAGGAGAATGTGAAGGGCCGCCTCGCGCCGGGTTACCTCGCCGATGTCGCGGTGTTCTCGCGCGACCTGCTGACGGCGAGCCCGGGCGACATCCTCGGTGACACGCGCTGCGACCTCACTATCCTCGAGGGCCGCATCGTCTATGAGCGCGCGGGGCAGTGAAGGGACGGCCGAATTTTTGGGCAGACAAGCGGCGCAGAGCCGTTAAGGTTCCATCTGGAAGCAACGACTTCGGTTTCAGCCGGAGCGCAGAAATACAAAAACGGGAGGATTTTCGGTGTTGAAGAGATTTGCCTTCGCGACCGCGCTGACGCTTGCCGCCTTTGCGGCGCAGGCCCAGGAGCCGCGCCATGGCGGAACGATCCGCTTCACGGCGCCCTATGGCGCGTCCTTCGTCAGCAATGACAGCCATGTCTCGAACCAGATCCAGGACGAGATCTACGGCTATGCCCTGCACGGCATGCTCTATCGCTGGGACGCGAGCGCGGGCAAGCCGGCACTGGAGCTCGCCAAGAGCGTCTCGGTCTCGCCGGACGGGCTGGTCTACACCTTCAAGCTGCGTGACGACGCGCTCTTCCACAACGGCCGCAAGATGACGGCGGACGACATCATCTGGTCCTACAACCGGATCATGGACGGCTCGAAGAACTACCCCGGCGCCCGCTATGTCGCCCGCATCAAGGGCGCGACCGCGGTTCAGAAGGGCGAGGCCAAGGAAATCTCGGGGCTGAAGAAGATCGACGACTTCACCCTGGAGATGACGCTGACGGACAAGACCGATCCGGGCTTCCTGTTCTACAGCGCCAACACCGCGATCCTGCCCGCCAAGGAGGCGCAGGACCCGAACTTCTTCAACAAGCCGATCGGGCTCGGGCCCTTCAAATTCGTCGAGCACGTTCCCGGCTCGCGCATGGCCTTCGAGAAGTGGGAGAAGTACTACAAGACCGGCCGGCCCTATGCCGACAAGCTGGTGATCGTGCCGATGGGCGAGGCGGCCGCGCGTGACGTCGCCTTCCGCAACAAGGAGATCGACGTCTCGATCCTCGGCTCGTCGCAATACGTCGCCTACAAGGCCGATGCCAACCTGTCCAAGGGGCTGCTCGAGGTCGCCGAGGTCTTCACCCGCAACATGGGCATGAACCCCGAGTTCAAGCCCTTCTCCGACAAGCGGGTGCGCCAGGCGATCAACTACGCGATCGACAGCGACCTCATCATCAAGCGGCTGGTCCGCGACAAGGCCTATCGCGCCGTGAGCTGGCTGCCGCTCTCCGTGCCGGCTTTCGACAAGGATGCCAAGCCCTACGCCTACGATCCCGAAAAGGCTAAGAAGCTGCTCGTCGAGGCCGGCTATCCCGACGGCTTCGAGTTCGAATGGACCGCGACGCCCAACGAGAGCTGGGGCATTCCGATCGTCGAGGCGACGATCCCGATGCTTGCCAAGGTCGGCATCAAGGTGAAGGTCAAGCCGGTCGAGACCTCGGCGCTCGGCGGCGTGGTCGCGAAGGGCGACTTCCAGGCCTATATCTGGTCGAACACCTCGGGCCCGGACGCGCTGACCCAGCTCAAATGCTTCTATTCGGCGACGCCGCGCTCCTCCTGCAACTACACCGCCTTCAAGAACCCGGCCTATGACAAGCTGATCGACGCGGCTTCCGCCGAGACCGACGCGGCCAAGCAGCTCGATATCCTGAAGAAGGCGAACGCCATGCTGCAGGATGAGGCGCCGGTCTGGTTCTTCAACTACAACAAGGCGGTGCTGGCCTATCAGCCCTGGCTGCACGGGCTCCAGCCCAATGCGACGGAGCTCGCGCTCCAGCGCTATGAGGATCTCTGGGTCGACGCCTCCTCGCCGGCGGCGAAGTAAGCGAGCCTCGCCACCCGGTCCATGGGCCGGGTGGCGGAATACCTCCGTCATTCCGGATGAGCCGCGAAGCGACGCCGATCCGGAATCCATCCTTAGGCGCTGCGCTCGATGATGGATTCCGGGTCAAGCCCGGAACGACGATCTGGTTTTCGCGGTCGGCAGCACACTGGCCGGGTTTGATCATCGACCGGCTTCGGTTGGAGTGGTTCGGCCGGTTTCGTGCTGCGGCGGTCAGGAGTCCCTCATGTTGCCCTATGTCTTCCGCCGGCTGCTGCAGGCCATCCCCATCCTGCTGGCGGTCGCGGCGCTGATCTTCGTGCTGTTCAGCGTCATCCCCGGCAATTTCGCCACCAGCCAGATGGCTGACGGGCGCAGCAATGTCGACGCCGAGACCATCGCGCGCATGAACGAGCAGTTCGGGCTCAACGACCCGCTGCCGCTGCGCTTCGCGAAATATGTCGGGGGGCTCGCGGTCTTCGATCTCGGCGATTCCTTCCGCACCCGCCAGCCCGTGACTGGCGTCATCGGTGAGCGGCTCTGGCCGAGCCTGCAGCTCGCGCTCGCGGCCATGCTCTTCGCCGTCCTGATCGGCGTACCGCTGGGCTTTCTCGCGGCGCTGAAGCCCGGAAGCTGGCTCGACACGCTCTCGATGGTCTTCGCCGTCTCCGGGCTGTCATTGCCGCTGTTCTGGCTCGGCCTGCTGCTGATGTACGCCTTCGCGCTGACGCTCGGCTGGTTTCCGAGCTTCGGCTATGGCGACGGCAATCCGCGCTACATCGTGCTGCCGGCGATCGCGCTCGGCGTCGCGCCGCTGGCCCTGCTGGCGCGCACGGCTCGCGCCGCGGTGCTGGAGGTGATGCATGCCGATTTCGTCCGCACCGCCCGCGCCAAGGGCGCGGGCTCCTATCGCGTCCTGCGCTGGCACGTCGCGCGCAACGCGCTCGTCATCGTGCTCACCACGCTCGGCCTGCAATTCGGTTCGGTGCTGGGGCAAGCCGTCGTGGTCGAGAAGCTCTTCGCCTGGCCGGGCCTCGGCTCGCTGCTGGTCGATAGCGTCACCTGGCGCGATATCCCGGTGGTGCAGGGCTGCATCCTGACGATCGTCCTGTTCTTCCTCGTCGTGAACATCGCTGTCGACGTGCTCTGCGCGGTCGTCGATCCACGCATCAAATACAGCTAGGCGGCCCGCATGAAGTTCCGTGCCAATCTCTGGATCGGCGGCGCCTGCTTCGCAGCCGTAGTCGTCGGCGGCGTCCTCGCCCCCTGGTTCGCCCATACCGACCCGGTGATGGACGCCAATCTGATGAACGCCGAAATCCCGCCGGGGTCGGAGTTCTGGTTCGGCACCGATGCGCAGGGCCGGGATATCTACAGCCGCGTGCTCTACGGCGCCCGCATCTCGCTGACCGTCGGCATCGTCTCGCAGCTCATTAACACCATGATCGGCGTCGCCTTCGGCCTGACGGCTGGCTATTGGGGCGGCTGGTGGGATGATTTCGTCAATGGTCTGACCAATATGATGCTCGCCATCCCCTCGCTCGTCTTTGCGCTGGCGATCATGGCGATCCTAAGCCCCGGCCTCACCAGCCTGCTGATCGCGCTGGGCCTGACCAACTGGTCCTTCACCTGCCGGCTGACCCGCGCCGCGACCCTCTCGGTCAAGTCGCTCGGTTATATCGAGGCGGCGCGTTCATTGGGCTACGGCACCTTCCGGATCATGCTGACGCAGATCCTGCCAAACGTGGCGGGGCCGATCATCGTTATCGGCACGCTCGGCATGGGCGGCGCGGTGCTGGCGGAAGCCTCGCTCTCCTTCCTGGGCCTGGGCATCCGCCCGCCCTTCCCGAGCTGGGGCTCGATGCTCTCGGACGCGCGCGACCAGATCTCGACGGCGCCCTGGATCTCGATCTTTCCGGGACTCGCGATTTTTCTGACCGTGCTCGGCCTCAACCTGCTAGGCGACGGCCTGCGCGACATCCTCGATCCGCACTCACAACTTCGCAAAGCCTGACGATAGACCTATGACCGCTCAAGACCTCATCGACCCGCCGCTCGAGACCATCCGCTTCCATGGCCTGAAGGCGGGGCCGAAGCTCCTCGTCCTCGGCGCCGTCCATGGCAACGAGACCTGCGGGCCGAACGCCATCGCCCGGGTGATCGAGGATTGCCGCGCCGGCCGTGTCGCGATCCGGCGCGGCGAGGTCACCTTCCTGCCCGTCGCCAATCCCAAGGCCTATCGCCAGAACACCCGCGAGGGAGATCGCAACCTCAACCGCGACCTGCGCGAGCGGCCGCAGCCCGGCGACAACGAGGATCGGATCGGCAACCGGCTCTCCGGCATCCTGCGCCAGCACGACATGCTGCTCGACGTGCATTCCTTCAGCGGCGAGGGCGTGCCCTTCGTCTTCTTCGGGCCGGAGGATAATCGCGGCGCGCTCGAACCCTTCCGCCATGCGGCTGCCGAAATGGCTTTCGCCGCCAGCCTCGGCGTCGATCTGATGATCCATGGCTGGCTCGACATCTATGTCCGGCTGATCGCAGCGCGCGAGCGATTGAACCTGCCGCGCCTCGCCGTGACCGAAGGCTTCGGCACGACGGAGTTCATGCGTTTCGCGGGCGGCTACGGCGTGACGCTGGAATGCGGCCGGCACGAGGATCCGGCGTCCGTCGAGGTCGGCTACAGGGCGATCCGCAACGTGCTCGCCCATCTCGGGCTGACCGACGAGGCGGCGCCCGCCCCCGCGAGGCGCACCGTCGTCCATATGGACGATCTCGTCATCTGCGAGGCCGAGGGCGACCGCGTGGAGGGCACCTGGAAGACGGGCGACCGCGTGGCCCAGGGCACGCCGATCGCACGCCGCGCCGACGGCACCGTCGTCACCATGCCGCGCGACGGCTTCATCATCTTCCCGAACCCGAAGGCGAAGCCGGGCGAGGGCATCTGCTACCTTGGCAGCGAGAGCCGCCGCAAGGCCTGACGGCGGCGGCGCCGTTTACTGGACGATGCCGCGCTTGTTGCCGAAGCCGGGGATGTAGCAGCCGCAGCTCGACCCGTAAGGCAGCGGCGGCGTCGGGCATTCGCCGCGACCGGTGACGCAGAGATTGCCGTAGGCCGGGCGGTAATAGCGCCGGCCATAGCCGTAGCCATAGGGGCGGACCGGCGCCTCATCCTCATCGTCATAGGATGGCGGCGCCGGCCGGTAGGGCTCGTAATACTGTGCCCGGACCGGAATGGCGGAGAGCAACACGGCACCGAGCAAAACCGAGAGGGCGAGCTTGTGACGCGACATGGCGCTTCCTTTCCGCTGCTTCACGCACGAGACGCGTGGGCGAAGTCCTGTGGGCGGTTCTAGCAGCGTCGAGGTGAACAGGGGCTGATCGGAAGGCGGCGGAAAAGCGGCGCCATTGCCTGTCAGCTTCCCGCCTTCGTCGGCTGGTCGGGCTTGGCGAGGGGTGTGCTCCGGCTCAGGTCGATCTGCTTCTGCAGTCCGAGCAGCAGGTTGAAGGAATCGACCGGGGTCAGCCCCGTCTCCTTCGTCCGGCGCCAGCCGCCTGAGGCGGTCGCGATCAGGCCCTCGCCCAGTGCGCGTTGATATTCGAGGCCGATGCCCTTCTGGTCCGAGCGGGCATCGAGGCCGACATAGTCGTCGGTCTTGCGGCGGGCGACCAGGCTCACCGCATTGCGCTCGTCGATCCTCGCGGTCAGCTTCGCCTCATGCGCCGTCACCAGGTCGATGACCGTGAAGGGCAGCGTCGTGTCCTCGACACTGCGGCTGGAGCCGAGCTCGAGGGTGAAGCGCTGCCAGGGCAGCCGGAGCTTGGCGGTATAGAGCAGGCTGTCGACCGTCTCGAAATCCTTGTCCGGGAAGCTCGCGCGGAACGGCGACACCGAACCCTCCAGCGACGCCTCGCCGATCATGGTCGAGAAGAACAGGTTCGGCTGCAGCCGGTTATGGTCGCGACGGAAGCCGATATAATCCATGCCGTTGACATAACGGGCCTGCGCCGCGCTGAACGAGACGCCGATCTCGGTCTGACCGGTTTTCCAGGCGATGCCGGTCGTCCCCGACAGCGTCGTAAAGTTCTCGTCCGAGGGCAGGAAATCGCCGAGATTGAACACGTTGCGCTCGTTCAGCGCCGTGACGCGGGCCTCGCCGCTGGCGAAGAGGCGGAAGGGGCCGAGTGCGTGGTCGATGCGCTCGCGCCAGGCGAGGCTGCTCTTGCGGCGTGACCAGCTCTGCTCCGCGCTGGCGGCCAGCGAGGACTGGATCACCGTCGCTTCGCCGAGGGTGATGCCGTGCTTCAGGGTCAGGGAGTGGCTGCGTGCCGCGGCGAGGTTGCGTGGGTCGTACTGCGTCTCCACCAACGCCAGGTTGAGGCCGTAGCCGTCCTGGATCGTGCCGTTGAGATAATCCCAGGTTGCAAAGACGGTGGCGACGGGGCTGCCCTTCTCGCCTTCGACGCCGGAGGGATTGCTGTCGAAACCGCCGCGCAGCCCGACGATCGCGACCGAACTCTCCGCGCTTTGCACAGTGTTCTCTGCGCTAAGGGCCGCTCCCGCGCCCGATAGGTGTAGGATTATCATCGAAAACAGCGCAATATTTTTCATATCGCCCTCAATTTTCGACGTATAGATAGATGATTATGCTTAATAAAGTGTATATGAGTGAATTTATACGTAATGATCGGCGTATGAAGTGGGCTTGGTGAAAGAAATTAGTATTTATTGTATTCACGACATCGCTGTGTGGTGCAATGTTAACGCTAGCAAGTATGGTTAATGAATGGATAAGGTTGCCGCTCCGATAAAATGCAACTTATACGTGTTTCATCGCTTCGATCCCCGGAGCGACAACTGGGAGAGTGATATGAAATACGCGCTTGTACTCGCTACGGTTGCAGCTTTCGGCATCTCGCCCGCCATGGCCGGCGGCCGCGGCGGTGGCTCCTTGCTGGGTGGCGTCCTGGCCCCTGTGACGGCGGCCGTCTCCGGCATTCAGGTCAATGCGCTGAACAATGTCAGCGTGCTGAGCGGCAGCCCGATCGCCAGCGGCAACAAGGTCGGCATCGTCGCGCCGGTCAAGGCGATCGTCAGCAAGAACGGCATCGTCGGCGGCCTGCTCGGTGGGCTCGGCCATGGCTGCGGCTGCAACTGAGCCGCGCTTCGGGAGGAGGGAGAGCCGTCCCTCCTCCATTCGCGGCGTCAGCCCGGCGTAAGCGCGATCAAAAGCTCGCCCGCCGCCGCCGTCATGCCCGGCTTGGCCGCGACCCGCGCCACGATCCCTGCCGCCGGGCTCTTGAGATCCATGAAGAGCTTCATCGATTCGAGCACGGCGACGACCTGTCCCGCCGCGACGCTGTCACCCTCGCGGACATGAATCGCGGCGACGGTTCCCGGCATGGTCGCGCGCACTGCGTCGCCGGCGCCGCCGGAAGCCTCGCGCGCTGCCGCCTCCGCGGCGACTGCGAGCGCGATGCCGATACGCCCCTCGAACGCCCCCCAGCGCAAGGAAACGCCGGCCTCGTCCCGGACCGCATCGACCGTCAGGCGCTGGCCGTCGAGCGTCACCCTCCATCGGGTCGGATCGGCGCCGACCGCGACCGAGACCTCCGTGGCCCCATCTTGCGTGACGACGCGGAAGACGTCGCCCAGGCTCTCGATCTTGATCCGCTTGCTGTGCTCGCCATGGGTCAGTGCGAGATGGCTCGCGCCGGGCTTTCCGGCCGTTCCGAGCAATCGGAAATCGGCCAGCGCTCCCCAGGGGCCTGCCATTGTTGGTTTGAAACCGGCGAGCCAGATCGCGGCAGCCAGCGCGTCGCGCGACGGCCTGTCTTCGGCGCCCGGTCGCCAGCCGCCCGGCCAAGACTCGCCAATGAACAAGGTCGTCGCCTCGCCCCGCGCGAAGACCGGCTGGCGCAGCGCATCGACCAGGAAGGGGCGGATCGTCGCCGGGCCGAGCACCGTCATATGGTCGAGGCTGTCGGCAAGGCGGCGCCGCGCCGCATCGCGATCCGGGCCATGGGCGATGATTTTGGCGAGCATCGAATCGTAGAAGGGCGAGACCGTGCTGCCGGTCTCGACACCGCTGTCGATGCGCACGCCCTCGGGCTCCCGCCACAGCGCGATCGTCCCGGTGTCGGGGCGGAAGCCTTCCTCGGCCCGCTCTGCTGTCAGCCGCGCCTCGATGGCGCGGCCGGTGCAGGTGATCTCGTCCTGCCGGCGCGGCAGTGTTTCGCCGGCGGCGATCCTGATCTGCCATTCGACCAGATCGAGCCCTGTGATCGCCTCGGTCACGGGATGCTCGACCTGAAGCCGGGTGTTCATCTCGAGGAAGAACACCTCCTGCGTCACAGCATCGACGAGAAACTCCACGGTGCCGAGATTGTCATAGGAAATAGCGCGGGCAAGCTTCAGGGCGTGACCGTGCAGCGCCGCGCGGGCTTCCGGCTTGAGATTGGGGGCCGGCGCCTCTTCCAGCAGCTTCTGGTTCGAGCGCTGCACCGAGCAGTCGCGCTCGAAGAGATGGACGATGTTGCCGCGCCTGTCGCCGGCGACCTGCACCTCGACATGGCGCGGCCGTGTCACGAATTTCTCGATCAGCAAACGCCCATCGCCGAAGGCGGACTCCGCTTCGCGGCTCGCGGTCGCGATGGCAGCGTCGAGATCGGCCTCCGCCTCGACCTTGCGGATGCCCTTGCCGCCGCCGCCGGCCGAGGCCTTGACCATGACGGGCAGGCCGATGCGCAGCGCCTCGCGCTTCAATGTCTCGGGCGATTGTTCGGCGCCGTCATAGCCGGGCACGCCCGGCACGCCGGCGTCGCGCGCGATCTGCTTGGAGCGGATCTTGTCGCCCATCGCCGCGATGGCACCGGCGGAGGGGCCGATGAAGGCGATGCCGTTGGCCTCGCAGGCGGCAATCAGGTCGAGCCGCTCGGACAGGAAGCCATAGCCCGGATGGATCGCTTGCGCGCCGGTTTTCAGAGCGGCATCGATAATGCGGTCGGCGCGCAGATAGGAATCACGCGCCGGGGCCGGGCCGATCGGGACGGCCGTGTCGGCGAGCCGCACATGCAGTGCGTCGCTGTCGGCGTCGGAATAGACCGCGACGGTGCGGATGCCGAGCTTGCGGCAGGTGCGGATGATGCGGCAGGCGATCTCGCCGCGATTGGCGATGAGGATTGTGTCGAACATGGCGCCGCTCACATCCGGTAGACCGGCCGCGGGCCGGTATCGCGCGTCTCGCCAGCCGAGAGCGCGAGGCACAGGCCGAGCACGTCGCGGGTTTGCTGGGGTTCGATGATGCCGTCGTCCCAGAGCCGGGCCGTGGCGTAATAGGGATCGCTCTGCTCCTCGAACTGGGCGCGGGTGCGCCTGTCGAGATCGGCGATGGCCGCTTCGTCGCCCGAGCCCTTGAGCGATTGCCGGCGCAGCTCCGTCACCACGGTCGCCGCCACCTCCGGGCTCATCGTCGCGATGCGGGCATTGGGCCAGGAGAACAGGAAGCGGGGCCTGAAGCCGCGACCGCACATGCCGTAATTGCCGGCGCCATAGGAACCGCCGATCAGCACGGTGTATTTCGGCACCCGCGCATTCGAGACGGCATAGACGAGCTTGGCCGAATGCTTGGCGATGCCGCCGCGCTCGGCCTCGGTGCCGACCATGAAGCCGGTGATGTTCTGCAGGAACAGGAGCGGGATCTGGCGCTGGTCGCAGAGTTCGATGAAATGCGCGCCCTTGATGGCGCTTTCCGAGAACAGCACGCCGTTATTGGCGAGGATGCCCACGGGATAGCCGTGGATATGGGCGAAGCCGGTGACGAGGGTTGCGCCGTAATCCGGCTTGAAGGCGCTGAAGGCGCTGTCGTCGACCATGCGCGCGATCACCTCGCGGACGTCATAGGGCCGGCGCAGATCGGTCGGCACGATGTCGATGAGTTCAGCCGGGTCGAGCCTCGGCGCGACGGGAGCCTGCGGCGGCGGCGTGACCTTGCCGATCTCACCCAACGCCCTGACGATCTCGCGCAGCTTCGCCAACCCCTCCATCTCGGTCTGGACGAGGTGGTCGCTGACGCCGGAGACCAGCGTGTGCATCTCCGCTCCGCCCAGCGTCTCGCCATCGACGACCTCGTGGATCGCCGCCTTCACGATCGGCGGGCCGCCGAG
The DNA here is from genome assembly GCF_041360765.1 of Allobosea sp. RCC_152_1. NCBI lineage: Bacteria > Pseudomonadati > Pseudomonadota > Alphaproteobacteria > Hyphomicrobiales > Alloboseaceae > Allobosea > Allobosea sp. RCC_152_1. The sequence continues at coordinate 196,064 of NZ_JBFUPU010000003.1, read as the reverse complement.
ATGGATACGGCCGGTGCCCTTGACCATGATCACCTGGTCGGAGAGCGCCGGAATATAGGCGCCGCCGGCCGTCGCGCCGCCGAAGACGATCGAGATCTGCGGGATGCCCGCCGCCGACATCCGGCACTGGTTGTAGAAGGAGCCGCCGAAATGGTCGCGATCCGGGAAAACGCGGTCCTGCTCCGGCAGGAAGGCGCCGCCGCAATCGACCAGATAGAGGCAGGGCAGGCGATGCTCCCCGGCGATCTCCTGTGCTCGCAGGTGCTTCCGCACCGTCTCGGCGAAGAAGGAGCCGCCCTTCACCGTCGCGTCATTGGCGATCAGCATGCAGGCGCGGCCCTGCACGATGCCGATGCCGGTGACGATGCCGGCGCCCGGCACCTCGTTGCCATAGAGCCCGTAGGCCGCGAGCGGCGAGAGTTCGAGGAAGGGCGTCTGCGGGTCGAGCAAGAGGTCGATGCGCTCGCGCACCATGATCTTGCCGCGGGATTCATGCCGCGCGCGCAACTTTTCGCCGCCGCCCTGCGCGACGAGGCCGTGACGCTGGCGCAACGTCTCCAGCATGGCTGAGAGCGGGGGAGGGGGCGTCGCGGTTTGCGATGCTGTTTCAGGCACGGGCGCACTCCTCCAAAGGTCGCCGTCATTCCGGGCGCAGCGAAGCGGAGGCCCGGAATCCATCGAAGGGCATTGTGCGCTACGATGGATTCCGGATCGGCGCCGCTGTCGCGGCTTGCCCGGAATGACGGGGCCGTCGATCCAAGGTGAATGCCGCGTCTTGATCTCGCCGTGACATTCACCTACCGTCCGGTAGGTAGTCAGATCGCGGCGCTGCGGTCAAGCAGGGAGGAAGCCATGTCGGCCGTCGAGAAACTTGCAGGCGAAGGCGCCCGTCGTTCGCCCTATTTCACCGAGGAGCACGAGGCGCTGCGCGATCAGGTCCGCCGCTTCGTCGAGGTCGAGATCAAGCCGCATGCGCTGAAATGGGAAGAGGACGGCTTCGTCCCGCGCGAGGTGCTTAGAAAGATGGGCGCGCTCGGCTTCTTCGGCATCCGCTACCCGGCGGAGTATGGCGGCTCGGAGATGGACACGCTCGCGACGGTGGTGCTGGCGGAGGAGCTGGGACGCTCGACCTTCTCAGGCGTCGCCATCACCGCGTTGGTTCACACCGACATGGCCTCGGTCCATATCGCCAATGCCGGCTCGAAGGCGCAGCGGGACAAGTACCTCCCGGCCATCATCGCCGGCGAGAAGATTGTCGCGGTCGCCGTCACCGAGCCGGACGCCGGCTCCGACGTGAAGGGCATCCGCACCACCGCGCGGCGCGAGGGCGATCAATACATCCTCAACGGCGCCAAGATGTTCATCACCAACGGCGTCCATGCCGATCTCTACTGCGTTGCAGCCAAGACCGACCCGGCGGCTAAGCCCTCGCAATCGGTCTCCATCTTCCTCGTCGAGAAGGGCACGCCCGGCTTCACGGTCTCGCGTGCGCTCGACAAGCATGGCTGGCGCTCCTCGGATACAGCCGAGCTCTCCTTCGTCGATTGCCGCGTGCCGGCCGAAAACCTGCTCGGGCAGGAGGGGCGCGGCTTCTACGCGATCATGAGCAACTTCCAGAACGAGCGCACGGTCATCGGCGCCATGGCGATCGGCGAGTCGCAGGCTGCGATCGACCTGACGCTGGACTATGTGAAGACGCGAAAAGCGTTTGGCGCGCCGCTTTGGGAGAAGCAGGCGATCCGCCAGCGCCTCGCCGAGCTCGCCGGCAAGGTCGAGGCCGGGCGCCAGCTCGTCTACCACGCCGCCTGGCTGGATGCGCAGGGCTTCGACGCCACCCGCGAAGTCTCGATGGTGAAGGCCTACTGCGGCGAGCTGGTCAACGAGGTCATGTATGACTGCCTGCAGTTCCACGGTGGGATGGGCTATATGCGCGAAAGCGCGATCGAGCGCATGACCCGCGACGCCCGCGTCCAGTCCATCGGCGGCGGCGCCACCGAGGTGATGCTCGAAGAGGTCGCGAAGCGGCTGTGAGTGTCGCGGCGGACAAGGACGCGACCCGGGCCGAGGGCGGCTCGCGCCGCCAGATCCTCGACCACGCCGCGCGGCTGCTGCGCAATGGCGGCTACCACCAGACGACCTTGCGCGAGATCGCCGAGGCGGTCGGCATCCGCAAGGCGAGCCTCTACTACCACTTCGCCTCGAAGGAGGAGATCGTCGAGGCTGTGGTGAATGACGGCGTCCGCTTTGTGCATGAGGGTGTCGTCGCCGCATTGGCTGAGACGGAAGGCGCGGCTCCCAGCGTGCGGCTGGAGGCGGCGATCCGCGGGCATCTGGCGGCGCTGCATGGCCATGGCGACTACACCAGCGCCAGCATCAAGGTCTTCAATTTCGGCGCTGTGCCTGCGCCGGAGAGCGTGCGCGCCGTGCGCCGATCCTATGAGGAGGTCTGGCGGCGCCTGATCGCGGAACTGCAACAGGCCGGCGCGCTGCCGGCGGAACGTGCGCCGGATGTGCTGCGCAATTTCCTGCTCGGCGCCCTCAACGGCTCGACGGATTGGTACCGGCCGGAGCGCCACGACATCGCGACGCTGGCGCGCGAATTCGCGGCACTGATCTCGCCTGCGGGCGCTTGAGCGTTTCGTCCCCAACGCAGGGGCGGCCGGCGCGGAACGACTGGCGATGCCCGGGCAGCTTGCTACGATGGCGGCGTGACCGCCGCTGTCGAGGCGGCTCAGCCTAGAGGATTTGCCAGCCGATGCGTGCCTTCTACCACCCCGACCAGGCGCTCCATGATCCCCAGCAATATATGCGCTTCGGCAAGGTCGTCGCGCCCAAGGACCTGCCGGAACGGACGGAAAAGCTGCTCGGCGCACTGGCGAAGCATGGCATCACGCCGGAGCGGCCGGCGGAGCATGGCGTCGAGCCGATCCTGAAGGTCCATGACGAGGGCTTCGTCGATTTCCTGCAGAGTGCCTGGCGGCGCTGGCAGGAGCTTCCGTCGGAGCGCGGTCCGGAGGTCTGGCCGAACACCTTCCCTTATTGGAGCGGGCGTCCGGACGAAGATGTCCGCCCGCCTTGCCGCCCGACCGGCTTCATCGGCCAGCTCGGCTGGTATCTCGGCGATCTCTCCGTGCCGATCGGCGAGCATTGCTGGCATTCGACCCTGCGCTCGTCCGAGACCGCCGTGTCCGGCGCCGACGCGATCCTTGCCGGCGAGCGCGCGGTTTATTCGCTGTGCCGTCCGTCCGGCCATCATGCCCGCGCCGATCGCGCCTCGGGCTTCTGCTACGTCAACAACACGGCGATTGCCGCCCAGCGCCTGCGCTCGACATTCGGCAAGGTCGCAATCCTCGATGTCGATGCCCATCACGGCGACGGCACGCAGCAGATCTTCTATCGCCGCGACGATGTGCTGACGATTTCGGTCCATGCCGACCCGGCGAATTACTACCCCTTCTACACCGGCTATGACGATGAGCGCGGCAATGGCCCGGGCGAGGGCTTCAACCTCAACCTGCCGCTGGCGCATGGCGCGGGCGGGGCGGAGATGCAGGCGGCGGTCGACCGCGCCGGCAAGGCGATCCGCGATTTCGGGGCTGAGGTGCTGGTCGTGGCGCTCGGCTACGACGCCCATAAGGACGACCCGATCGGCGTGCTGAAGCTGGAAGCGAGCGATTTCGGCACGATCGGTCGGCAGGTGAAAGGCTTCGGCCTGCCGACGCTGGTCGTGCAGGAGGGCGGCTATGCCATCGAGGCGATCGGCGACTGCCTCGACGCGTTCCTGGGCGAGTTCGCTCGCTAGAGCATCGGCCCGAAAAGTGGCATGCGGTTTTCGGGAAAAGCCGATGCCTGAGGACCAAGCGCCGGCGTCACGTCGCCAGGTAGTCGTGCAGCACCCGGCCATAGGGCAAGGTGAAGTCGACGACCTGGTGGCGGGCGCTCACGATCCGGCGCACCGGAAAATCGGCGACCCGGCAATTGACGTGAGGGATGAGGTGTAGCCTTGCCTCGCCCTCCCAGGCACCATGCACGGTGATGTCGGTGAGGTTATAGCCGACGAGCTGCGCGATTTTCGGCGAGCCGTCGACATCGGGAAGCAGCTTCAGGTTGACGTTCAGGCCGGCGATGCCGTCGCGAACCTTGTCGAGCTGGTTCTCGAGGCTGCGGTGCTTGTAGGTCATCGTGCCCATGGCCACGCGCTCGCCATCATAGTGCAGCGTGCCGGTCAGCGTGTCCTTCATGACCTTGAGCCGCGGCACGCCGTATTTCTTGGGAAAGCCCCAGATCTCGCGTCCTCCGGTGATGGGCGGCTCGTCGTCGAGATACATCTGGACGGAGAAGTTGCAGGGCTCGTCCTTGTAGAGCGCGCGGATGCCGGTGCCGCTTTCCTCGTAATCGCCGAAACCGGACGAATCCGGCATTTTCATCCACTCGTAGAAGACGAGGTTGCCGGGCGCGGGCTCGAGCGGCTCGGGCAGCGCCGCGCGGATCACCTCCGGGTCGGTTTCATAGGTGATGATGAGGTATTCGCGCTTGATGAAGCGGTTCGGCGGATGCGGGTAGCTCGGGCTGAAGACCGGCATCGACGGCGCTTTGAGGATCTCGTCCCGATTCATGCTGGTCGCTCCTTCTCGAAATCAGCCGCAACTCTGGCAGGGGCACTGCGACAGATTGATGGTGACCGGACGAAACGGGAAGCCCCTCCTCATGGCTCGCGCAAAGATGGCCCTCCACCCCGAGACCTGTTGTTGGGGGTGAAGGGCGTGTTTCTCGAACGGCCTCTCAGATCGCCGCCTCGATCAGGAACGGCCCCTTCTTGGCCAGCGCGGCCTTGAACAGGCTGGTGAACTCCTCGGCCGTGGTGGCGCGGGCGGCTTCCACGCCCATGCCCTTGGCCATCATCACCCAATCCAGCGCCGGCTCGTCGATATTGAGCATCTGCGTGGCGTTGCGGCCGAAATCATTGACGCCGACGGCGCGCATCTCGCCATGCAGGATCTGGTAGGTCCGGTTGGCGAAGATCACGGTGACGATGTCGAGATTCTCGCGCGCCTGCGTCCATAGCCCCTGTACCGTGTACATGCCGGAGCCGTCGGCCTGCATGCCGATGACCTTGCGGTCGGGGCAGGCCACCGCGGCACCGACGGCGAGCGGAATGCCTTCGCCGATCGCCCCGCCGGTGAGCTGGATATAGTCGTGCTGCGGCGCGCTGTGGCAGTCGAAATAGAACATCCGGCCGGAGGAGACCGACTCGTCGCAGATGATGCAGTTCTCCGGCAACAGCGTCGAAACGATGCTGCAGACCTTGTCGGCATCGAGCGGGCCGGTCGGCAGGCCGGGCTGCTCCTTGCGCGGCGGCGCGATGAAGGCCGGCGCCGTCTTCGTCGCGCCCATCTCCTCGGCGAGAGCGGTGATCGCGGCAGGCAGATCGTCGCCGGGCTGCGCCAGCGCCGTGACCTCGCAACCGTCATGGACGAGCCGGCCCGGCTTGCCCGGATAGGCGAAGAAGCCGACGGGAGTCTGCGCGCCGACCAGCACGAGATAATCGACGTCCTTGAGCTGCTCGAGCGCCTTGTCGATGGGATAATGGATCTTGGGGATCGCGACGCGGCCGGCGCCGCGCTGGATGCGCCCGTTCGACATCTGGGCGAAGATCTGCGCACCCGTCGCGGCGCAGATGCGGGCGGCCATTTCCATCGGCTTCTCGCGCAAGGCGAGGCCCGTCAGCATGATCGCGGCGCGCGCGCCATGCTGGCGCAGGCCAGCGGCGATGTCGCGGATCGTGGCGGCATCGACGCTCTTCAGCGCCGGCAGCTTAACCGGCTTCAGCGCGGCGGGCTCGACGCTGTTCCAGGCGCAATCGGCCGGCAGGATGACGGTGGTGACGCCGGGCAGCGTCAGCGAGGCGACATAGGCTTCCTCGATCGCCGGGCCGACATCCTCGGCCGAAGCGATGCGGCGCACGAAATGCGACATCGGATGCGCCAGCGATTCGATGTCGCTGGTCAGCGGCGCATCATGGACGAGGTGGTAGGTGGCGTGGTCGCCGACGACGTTGATCATCGGCGTGCGGGCGCGCCTGGCATTGTGCATGTTGGCGAGCGCATTCGCCATGCCCGGCCCGCAATGCAGCAAGGTGGCGGCCGGCTTGTCGGCCATGCGGGCATAGCCATCGGCGGCGCCGGTCACCACGCCCTCGAACAGGCCGAGCACGCAGCGCATCTGCGGCTTGCGGTCGAGCGCCGCCACGAAATGCATCTCCGAGGTGCCGGGATTGGCGAAACAGACATCGACATCGTTGACCAGCAGCGTGTCGCAAAGGCGGTCGGCGCCATTCATCCCGGAAACCTCGAAGGCTGGAAGAGAACAGAGGCGATGTGCCTCGGACGGTGAGGGGAGGAAATTGCGCAGCCTGTGTCAAACGAGAGAATGTCATGGCTTCCCCAAGCGGCTGTGATCGGCGGCTTGACGGTTTTGCATAGGCATTTAACCTGATTTGGAACGAAGGTTGCATCCGGCCGCGAGCTCTGGCGTCGTGGATGACGGGTCAGTCAAAAAGCAGGGGAAGGGTTTCCACCATGGCAGTCTTCAAGCGCGTCAGTGCCGGCCTCGGCTTCGGCCTCGCTACTCTCCTGGCGGCGGGTGCGGCCCAGGCGCAGACGAAGGTCGCGATCGGCATTTCCGGCTGGACCGGCTTCGCGCCGCTGGTGCTCGCCAAGGAGGCCGGCATCTTCGCCAAGAACGGTCTCGACGTGACCATCAAGAAGATCCCGCAGAAGGACCGCCACCTCGCCATCGCCTCCGGCGACATCCAGTGCGCCGCGACCACGGTCGAGACCTGGCTGGTCTGGGACGCCGCCGGCATCAAGACGAAGCAGATCTTCCAGCTCGACAAGAGCTACGGCGCCGACGGCATGGTGACGCGCAACACCACGGCCTCGATCAAGGATCTGAAGGGCAAGACGGTCGCGGCCTCGGCGCCGGGTACCTCGCCCTATTTCGCCCTGGCCTGGATGCTCAAGGAGAACGGCCTCTCCGTGAAGGATGTGAATGTCGTCAACATGGAGCCGGGTCCGGCGGCGCAGGCCTTCATCGCCGGCCAGAACGACGCGGCGCTGACCTATGAGCCCTATCTCTCGGCCGTGCGCGACAAGCCCGATGCTGGCAAGATCATCGCCACCACCCTCGACTATCCGATGGTGATGGACACCTTCGGCTGCACCCCGGCCTTCCTCGCCGACGAGAAGGCTGCGGCTGCGCTGACCAAGAGCTATTTCGAGGCCGTGGCGATGATCAAGAGCGATCAGGCCAAGGCCTATGAGATCATGGGCGCGGATGTGAAGCAGACCGGCGAGCAGTTCGGCAAATCGGCGGCCTATCTGCGCTGGTCGGATGCCGAGGGGAACCGGAAGTTCTTCGCCGGCGACTGGCAGGCCTTCAACGCCAAGGCCGCAGATCTGCTGTTGGAGATCGGCCTGATCAAGGCCAAGCCCGATCTGGCCACGCTGGTCGATACGAAGTTCGTCGAAGGCAAGTGAAGGATGAAGCGGAACCACGACCGTCATTCCGGACAAGCTGCGCAGCAGCGCAGATCCGGAATCCATCGGAGGGCTCGGCGCTCTAGGATGGATTCCGGGGCAAGCCCGGAATGACGGCGCGGTTATCGCGGAAGACATCACGCCCTGAACAACGAATGCCGCCGGTGTTGCCCGACGTGCTCGAACCCGATCTGCGCGTCGTCTTCTGCGGCACGCAGGCCGGCGCCGTCTCGGCGGCGCGCGGTGCCTACTATGCCGGGCCGGGCAACAAGTTCTGGAGCGTCATCCACGAGATCGGGCTGATTCCGGAACGGCTCGCCCCGGAGCGTTTCCGGGAGCTGCCGCGCTACGGCATCGGCCTCACCGATGTCGCCAAGCTGACATCGGGGCCGGATTCGGCCTTGCGCGGCGCCCATTTCGATGCAGAAGGGCTGCGTGCGCGGATCGCCGCCCATCGCCCGCGTTATGTCGCCTTCAACGGAAAGCGTGCGGCGCAGGCGGCGCTGGGAGCGGCTGCCGGTTCAATTGCCTATGGCCTGCAGCCCGGCACCTTCGCCGGTTCGGGCATTTTCATCCTGCCCTCGACCTCCGGCGCGGCCGCCGGCTTCTGGTCGATCGAACCCTGGAAAGATCTGGCGCGCGCCATGACCGGAACCGAAACCCCATGAAACCGCTCAGACCCGTCTCAGGCGGCGCGCGCGTCGGCTACGGCCTCGCCTTCTTCGCGCTCTTCGTCGCGCTCTGGTCGGTCGCGACCTTCGGCGGCTATGTCCAGCGGCTCTTCCTGGCCGATCCGCTGACCATGGTCGGCGAGGGCTGGAGCCTGATGACGCGCTACGGCTTCAGCTTCGACATCATGATGACGATCTGGCGCGTCGTCGGTGGCTTCGTCATCGCGGCGGTGGTGGCGCTGCCGCTCGGCATCCTGATGGGCGCCTACAAGCCGATCGAGGCGTTCCTCGAACCCTTCGTCTCCTTCGCGCGCTATCTGCCGGCCTCGGCCTTCATTCCGCTGCTCATCCTCTGGGCCGGCATCGGCGAAACGCAGAAGCTCCTCGTCATCTTCCTCGGCTCGGTCTTCCAGCTCATCCTGATGATCGCGGTGGCGGTCGGCGGGGTCCGGCGCGATCTGGTCGATGCCGCCTATACGCTCGGCGCCAGCGACCGCTCGGTGGTGCGCCGCGTGCTGCTGCCGAACGCGGCGCCGCAGATCGCCGAGATCTTCCGCCTCGTTCTCGGCTGGGCCTGGACCTATGTCATCGTCGCCGAATTGATCGGCTCGTCCTCCGGCATCGGCCACATGATCACCGACAGCCAGGCACTGCTCAACACCGGGCAGATCATCTTCGGCATCATCGTCATCGGGTTGATCGGCCTGATCTCGGATTTCCTGTTCAAGGCGGTCAACCAGCGCCTGTTTCCGTGGGCCAAGCTGTGAGCAAGCTCGTCATCGACAAGGTCGGCAAGGTCTTCCCCGCGCAGCGCGGAGGCGAGCCGACGCGGGCGCTGATGCCCACCTCGCTCAATGTGGCCGACAATGACTTCATCACCATCCTCGGCCCCTCCGGCTGCGGCAAGTCGACCTTGCTGCGCATCATCGGCGGGCTGGAGACGGCGAGCGAGGGCCGCATCCTGCTCGATGGCGCGCCCGTCGCGGGGCCGGGCGCCGATCGCGGCTTCGTCTTCCAGAGTTACACGCTCTTCCCCTGGCTGACGGTGCAGCAGAACATCGCCTTCGGCCTGCGCGAGAAGGGCGTGCCGGTCGCGGAGCGCATGAAGATCGCGCGCGACTGGGCGGTGCGCGTCGGGCTTTCTAGTTTCGTGGACCACTTCCCGAAGCAGCTCTCGGGCGGCATGCAGCAGCGCACGGCGATTGCCCGCGCGCTCGCCAACGATCCGAAAATCCTCCTGCTCGACGAGCCCTTCGGCGCGCTCGACAACCAGACCCGCGCCCTGATGCAGGAAATGCTGCTCGGCATCTGGGAGCGCGAGCGGAAGACGGTGCTCTTCGTCACCCACGACATCGAGGAGGCGATCTTCGTCGGCTCGCGCGTCGTGGTGATGAGCGCGCGGCCAGGGCGGATCAAGGCCGATATCGCGGTCGATCTGCCGCATCCAAGGCCGTACACCATCAAGACGACGCCGGAATTCGTCGCGCTGAAGGAGCGACTCGTCGAGGAGATCCGGGCTGAGGTCATCGCGGCCGATCCCTGAGCGAGAGCACTACCAGCGGTTGAGGTGGCTATGCTTTCCTTGCGTGATGTGTGTGCTTTGCCTGCGCTGTCATGACGCAGGCGAGGGGCAGCCTTGCGCGCAAATGGAGTTACGGCGACAATTTCGCTTGCCATCTTTTGAACAACAAGGGGGCACTGCCAATGGTGGGGCCAATGCGTTCACTGGTTGCAAGAATGCTGTCGCGGCTGGCGATCGAGCCGCGGATCGATGTGGTTTTCCCCGATGGAACGTTGCAATCCGTCGGGCGAGGTTGCGCACCGCGATTGCGGATGCGGATTGTTGACACGCCTACGGAACTCAAGCTCGCGCTCAATCCCGAGCTCGCTTTGGGCGAGGCGGTGATGGACGGGCGCGTCGTCGTCGAGCAGGGCTCGCTCTACGATCTGCTCGATGCGCTGGTGACCGCGGTGCACAAGGCGCGCCCGCAAGGCTGGGGCAAGACGCTCGACGGCCTGCGGACGGCAGTGCGCCGCTTCCACCAGCACAATACGCCGACACTGGCGAAGCGGAATGTCGCGCACCACTACGATCTGAAGAGCGATTTCTTCAAGCTCTTCCTCGATCCGGACATGCAGTACTCCTGCGCCTATTTCGCGCGGCCGGAGATGACGCTTGCCGAGGCGCAGCTTGCCAAGAAGCGCCACATCATGGGCAAGCTCGATCTGCAGCCGGGCCAGCGCGTGCTCGATATCGGTTGCGGCTGGGGCGGCATGGCGCTCTCGATCGCCGGCGAAACCGGCGCCTCCGTCACCGGCATCACGCTCTCGGAGGAGCAGCTCGCCATCGCGAAGCATCGGGGCGCAGAATCCGGCCTGCCCGTCGAGTTCCGCTTGCAGGACTATCGTCACCTGACCGAGAGCTTCGACCGCATCGTTTCGGTCGGCATGTTCGAGCATGTCGGCGTCGGCTATTACCGCGACTATTTCCGCAAGGTCCGCGAATTGCTGACCGATGATGGTGTCGCGCTGATCCACACGATCGGCCGCAGCTCGCCGCCGGGCGCGACCAACCCCTTCATCGCCAAATACATCTTTCCGGGCGGCTATATCCCCGCCATGTCGGAGGTTTCGGCCGCAGTCGAGAAGGAAGGGCTCGTCATCACCGATGTCGAGGTGCTGCGCCTGCATTATGCCGAGACGCTGAAGGTGTGGCGCGAGAACTTCCTCGCCCGGCGCGACGAGGCGGTGGCGATGTATGACGAGCGCTTCGCCCGGATGTGGGAGTTCTATCTCGCCGCCTCCGAAGCGAGCTTCCGGCACGACGATCTGGTGGTGTTCCAGTTCCAGCTCGCGAAAAAGCTCGACGGCCTGCCGATCACGCGCGGCTATATCGAAGAGCGCGAGGGCGAGCTTGGGCGCAAGCCTGCGCAGGCGAAGGTTGCCGAGCCGGCCTAGCCCAGCTCCGGCCCGACATAGCGGGCGCGAGGCCGGATCAATCGTCCGGTCTCGCCCTGTTCCAGCGCATGCGCGATCCAGCCGGCGCAGCGCGCGGCGGCGAAGATCTGGAAGGATACATCCGGGGCGAGTCCGAGTTCGCTCGCAATCGCCGTCAGTACGAAATCGATATTCGGCTCCTCGCCGGTCAGCGCCGTGACGGCCCGGCGCGTCTCCTCATAGGCCGGTGGTAGCGAGAAGGCCGTGAGCAGCGCCCGCGCCCGCGCATCGCCATCGGGGTAAAGAGGATGGCCGAAGCCGGGCAGGGGCATGCCGGTCGCCAGCCGCGCCGAGACCGCCATTTCCACGCCTTCGCTTGCGATCTCGCGCATCAGTCCGAGGACGCGCGGCGTCATCCCGCCATGCAGCGGCCCGGACAGCGTCGCGAGCCCCGCCAAGATGCAGGCGGCCAGCGAAGCGCGCGTCGAGGCCGCGACCCGGACGGAGAAGGTCGAGGCGTTGAGCTCGTGGTCGGCCAGCAGCACGAGTGCGCGGCGGATCAGATCGGCGCCGCGTTCGTCGCAGCCCCAGGCCAGCGCCAGCCGGTGATGGATCGGCCCCTGTCCCGGCCGCCCGGCGATGGCGTCGACGAGCGAGTCGATGACGGAGGCAGCCTCGAGATAAAGCGCCTTCTTCGTCCGGCCGGCCATGGCCGGGTCGCTGGCGGCGCGGGCGGCGATCACCGCGAACATGCGCTGCCGGGCCGGCGCCTCCGGCACGATCGTGAACAGCGGCGGAAAGCGCTGCGAGCCGCAATCCCAGAGCAGCCGCGCGACATCCTCCAGCTTCGCCATCTCGGCCAGCTTTTCCGCATCCTGCCCGCGATACCAGAGCTTGCCGCGCTGGATCGTGGCGATGCCCGAGGCCAGGATCGGCTCGCCGAAGGCGATCGCATCCTCTGCGATGGCCGCCGGTTTCCGCCCCCGCGCCTTGCGATGCTCCAACCGCGCCACATCCTCGGCTCGGTAGAGCCGACGGCGCGAGTCGCCCGCATCGCCGCGCGCCTCGATCAGCCCGCGGCTGACATAGGCATAGAGCGTCTGCGGCTTCAGCCCGAGCCGCTGCATCACCTGTTGCGCCGTCAGCCAGTCGGTCATCGAAAAATACATTGATTATATTGTTCAAGATTGATTCTACTGGTGAAGCTATCAATCTTCAAGGCCTCAGATGTTGAGGGGAACCGCCATGTCCGATGGCCTTGAAGATGTCGTTGCCGCCCATACCGTGCTCTCGGAAGTCGATGGAGCGGCGGGCCGGCTGGTGATGCGCGGCCACAGCCTCGATGAACTCGCCGGCCATACCTCCTTCGAGGAAATGGCCGCGCTGATGCTTGACGGCTTCGTGCCGGACCTGCCTGCGATGAAGGATCTGCCGGCGGCGCTCGGCGCGGCGCGTCAGGACTTGTTCGAGACGGTCGTTCAGAAGGCAGCCGTCCCAGTGACGCTCGGACCGGTAGAGATGATCCGGGCGATGACGGCGCTGATCCCCGATGGTGAGGACGCCGGCACGGTCCTGCGGCTGCTGGCGGCGCCGGCCGTGTTCACGGCCGCCTCGCTGCGTCTGCGGCAAGGGCTCGCGCCGGTCGCACCCGATCCGGCGCTGTCGCAGGCCGCAGACACACTGCGCATGCTGACCGGCAAGGCGCCGACCAAGCAGCAGGCGGCCGCGCTCGACACCTACCTCGTCACGGTCGCCGATCACGGCCTCAACGCCTCGACCTTCGCCTCCCGCGTCGTCGCCTCGACACGCGCCGGGCTGGTCTCGGCGGTGCTGGCCGGCATCGGGGCGTTGAAGGGGCCGCTCCATGGCGGCGCGCCTGGCCCGGTCATCGAGATGCTCGATGCGATCGGCACGCCCGCCAATGCCCGCACCTGGCTGGAATCCGCGCTCGACCGCGGCGACCGGCTGATGGGCTTCGGCCACCGGATCTACCGCGTCCGCGATCCGCGCGCTGACGCGTTGAAGGGCGCGATCCGCCGGCTCGGCGCCGATAGCGGGCGCCTCGCGCTGGCCGAGGCGGTCGAGCAGGCGGCGCTCGCCATCCTGCGCGAGCGCAAGCCCAACCGCACGCTGGAGACCAATGTCGAGTTCTACACCGCGCTCCTGCTGGAGGCGCTCGGCTTCACGCCGGATTCCTTCACCTGCGTCTTCGCGCTGGGGCGGACGACGGGCTGGCTCGCCCATGCCAAGGAGCAGATCGCCGGAGGCCGTCTGATCCGCCCGCAATCGGTCTATGTCGGCCCGCAGCCGCGCCAGGCGGCGTAGGTTCAGGTAGGGCGCGGGGAACCCTTCTCCCGTGTGGGAGAAGGGCAGGGATGAGGGCCTGCCCTTGCGGATAAAGCCGCAGCGGTGCCGTTGCCTTCCGATAATGAGCGGCGGTCCCTCACCCCTACCCCTCTCCCATCCGGGAGAGGGGATCCCGCGCTTATCTATGATGCGGTCAGCCACACGGCGTAGAGTTCTGCCTCACTGCCGCTCACCTCAAGTTCGACATGCCCCGGCGCGTCGAGGATCGCGCTGTCGCCGGCTGCTAAGCTCATGCCGTTCACCAGCCAGTCGCCCTTGCGGGCGACCAGCACCAGCAGGCCTTCGCTCGCGAGGAGCGAACCTTCACCCGACAAGCGCTCGACCCGGTGCCGCCAGCGGCCGCGCCGGCTCATCACGTTGAGATCGTCGATCGCCCCGTCGACCAGAACGCCATCCACCGCCCGGTCGGCGGCGAAAAAGAACGGCGCCGTCGCGCGGTCGAGCGAAACCGTCTCGCCGTCGCCGAAGGCCAGCCGGATGCCGTTGCCGGTCAGCACCGAGAGCGTCCGGTCGATACCGGGAAAGGACGAGAACGGACCATCTGCGCCCACATGCGCCATCGATATCCGCCAGTCGAAATCACCGAGCGAGGCGCCTTCAGGCGCGACCGCGATTTCGGTCGTGGTCCCGCCGCCGTTCTTCCACGGCATGACCTTGCAATTGGTGGCGCGGATGATGCGCATGAGGTGATCCTTGACAGGTGAGCGCGTCGCAACCGCCGTCATTGCGAGGAGCGAAGCGACGAAGCAATCCAGGGGGACGTAGAGCGCTGCCGCCCTTGGATTGCTTCGCTGCGCTCGCAATGACGGGTGGGCTCAGCCCAGGATACCCGGCAGATTGAGCCCCTTCTCGCGGGCGCAGTCCAGCGCGATGTCGTAGCCGGCATCGGCATGGCGCATCACGCCGGTGGCCGGGTCGTTCCAGAGCACGCGCGAGAGGCGGGCGGCCGCGTCGTCGGTGCCATCCGCGCAGATCACCACGCCCGCATGCTGCGAGAAGCCTATGCCAACGCCGCCGCCATGGTGCAGCGAGACCCAGGTCGCGCCGGACGCCGTGTTGAGCAGGGCGTTGAGCAGCGGCCAGTCGGAAACCGCGTCCGAGCCGTCCTTCATCGCCTCGGTCTCGCGGTTCGGCGAGGCGACCGAGCCGGAATCGAGATGGTCGCGGCCGATCACAACCGGCGCCTTCAGTTCACCGTTCTTGACCATCTCGTTGAAGGCGAGGCCGAGTCGGTGGCGGTCGCCGAGGCCGACCCAGCAGATGCGCGCCGGCACGCCCTGGAACGCGATGCGCTCGCGCGCCATGTCGAGCCAGTTATGCAGGTGCTTGTTGTCGGGCAGCAGCTCCTTCACCTTGGCGTCGGTCTTGTAGATATCTTCCGGATCGCCCGAGAGGGCGGCCCAGCGGAACGGGCCGATGCCACGGCAGAACAGCGGGCGGATATAGGCCGGCACGAAGCCCGGGAAGGCGAAGGCGTTCTCCAGCCCCTCATCCTTGGCGACCTGGCGGATGTTGTTGCCGTAGTCGAAGACGGGCAAGCCCATCTCCTGGAAGGCGATCATCGCCTCGACATGCTCGCGCATCGAGGCGCGCGCCGCTTTCTCGACGGATTTCGGATTGGCTTCGCGCGCCTGCTTCCACTGGCCCATGGTCCAGCCCTTGGGCAGGTAGCCATTGATCGGGTCATGGGCCGAGGTCTGGTCGGTGATCATGTCCGGGCGGATGCCGCGGCGGACCATCTCGGGCAGGATCTCGGCGCAGTTGCCGAGCAGGCCGACCGACTTCGCCTCGCCGTTCTTGGTCCAGCGGGCGATCATCTCCAGCGCCTCGTCGAGCGTCTCGGCCTTCTCGTCGAGATAGCGGGTGCGCAGGCGGAAATCGATCGAGTCCGGGTTGCACTCGACGGCAAGGCAGGAGGCGCCGGCCATCACCGCGGCGAGCGGCTGCGCGCCGCCCATGCCGCCGAGGCCGCCGGTCAGCACCCATTTGCCCTTGAGGTTGCCGCCATAGTGCTGGCGACCGGCCTCGACGAAGGTCTCGTAGGTGCCCTGCACGATGCCCTGTGTGCCGATATAGATCCAGGAGCCGGCCGTCATCTGGCCGTACATCGCGAGCCCCTTCTTATCGAGCTCGTTGAAATGGTCCCAGTTCGCCCAGTGTGGCACGAGGTTGGAATTGGCGATCAGCACGCGCGGCGCGTCCTTATGCGTGCGGAACACGCCGACCGGCTTGCCGGACTGGACGAGCAGGGTCTCGTCGGCTTCGAGCTGGCGCAGCGCCGCGACGATGCGGTCGAAATCCTCCCAGGAGCGGGCGGCCCGGCCGATGCCGCCATAGACGACCAGCTCATGCGGATTCTCGGCGACGTCCGGGTCGAGATTGTTCATCAACATGCGCAAAGGCGACTCGGTCAGCCAGCTCTTGGCGGTGAGCTCGGTGCCGGTCGCGGCGCGGATGGTGCGGGTGTTGTCGAGGCGGGTCATGAGCGGCTCCGTTCGAGGGCAGCGGCCGCGCCGAGGGCGGCTTCGATGATGGCGAACAAGGCAATCTGCAGGCTCGCGGCCTTCGTCGCGTCGAAGGCCCAGGGCGCGGCTTCCTCGGTGAGATAGGCCGAGAGCGCGATCTCCATCTGCAGCGCATGGACGCCCGCGAAGGGGCGTCCGTAATGGCGGGTGATCCAGCCGCCCTTGAAGCGGCCGTTGAGGATTTGCGTGAAGGGCTGGCCGGCCATGGCGGCGACGGCCGCCCGCTCGACACCGGGTGCGCAGCTTTCGCCGGAATTCGTGCCGAGATTCAGCGTCGGCAGTGTGCCTTCGAACAGGCGCGGGATCTCCGATTTGATCGAGTGGCAGTCCCAGAGCACGCAATAGCCGTGCTCGGCCTTCACCCGCGCGATCTCGGCAGCCAGCGCCTGATGATAGGGCTGGAAATAGGCCACCTTGCGCCGCTCGATCTCGTTCGCATCCGGCGCATTCTGCCAGATCGGCGCGCCGTCGAAGGTCGTGCTCGGCACGAGCTCGGTCGTCGCCTGACCCGGATAGAGCGAGACGCCGGCCGGGTCGCGGTTGAGGTCGATGACGAAGCGCGAGAGCTGCGCCTCGACGATGGTGGGCTGGAAGGGCGCGGCGAAGCCGTAGAGCCGGCGCATATGCCAGTCGGTATCCTCGACCAGCCGGCCGCGCGGGTTCAGCGCCTCCGCGATTTCCGGCGGCAGGGCGGTCCCGGGATGCGGCATCGAGAGGATGAGCGGGGAGGAACCCCGCGTGACGGTGACGATGTTGGTGGTCACGCCTCGAACTCCGCAAAGCTGTCGAGGCCGGCGGCCTTGCCGATGGCGCCTGAGAGCACGAGCTCGGTCGCTGCCGCGAGATCGGGGGCGAGGTAACGGTCCTCGGTCAGCGGCGCGATCTTGTCGCGGAGCAGGGCGAGCACCGGTTCCAGCCGCGCGCTGGTCTTGAGCGGGCGATGATGCTCGATCGCTTCCGCCGCCGCCATCAATTCGACGCCGATGATGCTGGCGGCGTTGCGGGCCATGTCGAGCAGGCGGAAGGCACCATGCGTCGCCATCGAGACATGGTCCTCCTGGTTGGCGGAGGTGGGGATGGTGTCGACCGAAGCGGGGTAGGCCTTCTGCTTGTTCTCGGAGGCAAGCGCCGCGGCCGTCACCTGCGCGATCATGAAACCGGAGTTCAAGCCGGCATCGCGGGCGAGGAAGGGCGGCAGCCCGCTCATGACGGGGTCGACCAGCAGCGCCATGCGCCGCTCGGAGAGGTTGCCGATCTCGCAGACGCCCATCGCCAGCATGTCGGCGGCGAAGGCGACGGGCTCGGCGTGGAAATTGCCGCCCGAGACGATCTCGCCCGGCCCCAGCACCAGCGGGTTGTCGGTGACGGCATTGGCCTCGATGCCGAGCGTCGCCGCGACGCTGCCGAGCAGGCCGTGCACCGCGCCCATGACCTGCGGCTGGCAGCGCAGCGAATACGGGTCCTGCACCTTGCTGTCGCCATGGCGATGGCTCTCGCGGATCGCGCTGCCGGCGATCAGCTCGAGCAGGATTCTGGCGACGCGGATCTGGCCGGGCTGCCCGCGCAGGGTCTGGATGCGCGGGTCGAAGGGCGTGTCGGAGCCCTTCAGCGCATCGACCGAGAGCGCGCCGGCGACGAGCGCGGCGTCGAAGACGCGGGCGATGGCCGCAAGGCCGGTCATGGCGAGCGTGGTCGAGACCTGCGTGCCGTTGATCAGCGCGAGGCCCTCCTTGGCGCCGAGCGCGAGCGGGGCCTGGCCGATGCGCTTCAGCGCCTCGGCCGCCGGCAGGGTCTCGCCCTTCAGGCGGATCTCGCCGAAGCCCATCAGGGCCGCGGTCATATGGGCGAGCGGGGCGAGGTCGCCGGAGGCGCCGACCGAACCCTTGGCCGGGATGACGGGCATGGCGTCGGCCTTGAGCGCGCCGGTCAGCGCCGCGATCACCACCGGCCGCACGCCGGAGGCGCCGCGCGCCAGGCTTGCCGCCTTCATCGCCAGCAGCAGGCGGACGACGCCGTCGGGCAGGGCGGGGCCGGTGCCGACCGCATGGGAGAGGATCAGGTTGCTCTGCAGCTTGGCGAGGTCGGCATCGGCGATGCGCACGCTGGCGAGCTTGCCGAAGCCGGTGTTGACGCCATAGGTCACCGTGCCGGCGGCGACGATTTCCTCGACGATCTTCTGCCCCGACGCGATGGAGCTGGCGCTGTCGCCGGCGAGGCCGGCCGTGGCGCCGTCGAGGACGGCGCGCCAGTCGGTGAGGCGGGCTGCGCCCGGGTTCAGCGAAACCGTGGTCATTGTCCGTTCCAGATGCGGGTGTGAAGCGGGTTGAAGCCGATGCGATAGGCGAGCTCGGCCGGGCGTTCGATGTCCCAGATCGCGAGATCGCAGCGTTTGCCGGCTTCGAGCGTGCCGATTTCGTCCTGAAGTCCGAGCGCGGTCGCGGCATTTCGGGTGAGGCCGGCCAGCGCCTCCTCCGGCGTCATCCGGAAGAGCGTGCAGGCCATGTTGAGCACGAGCAAAGGCGAGGTCAGCGGCGAAGAGCCGGGATTGGCATCGGTCGCCAGCGCGATCGCGGCGCCATGCTTGCGCATCAGTTCGATCGGCGGCTTCTGCGTCTCGCGCAGGAAATAGAAGGCGCCGGGCAGCACGACGGCGACCGTGCCGGCCTTGGCCATGGCGATGACGCCGTCCTCGTCGAGATATTCGAGATGGTCGGCGGAGAGCGCTCCCATCTCGGCGGCGAGCTTGGCGCCATGCAGGTTGGAGAGCTGCTCGGCATGCACCTTGATCGCGAGGCCCTTGGCCTTGGCGGCGCTGAAGACCTGGCCGGTTTCCTCGGGCGAGAAGGCGATGCCCTCGCAGAAGACGTCGACGGCGTCGGCCAGCCCTTCCGCCGCGACGGCATCGAGCATGGGACCTGCGACGAGCGCGGTGTAATCGCCCGAGCGGCCCTTATATTCCGGCGGCACGGCATGGGCGCCGAGGAAGGTGGTGCGCACGGTGACCGGCCGTTCGCGGCCGATGCGACGCGCGACGCGCAGCTGCTTCAGTTCGGCCTGATGCTCCAGCCCGTAGCCGGATTTGATCTCGACGGTGGTGACGCCCTCCGCCATCAGCGCGGCGAGGCGCCGGTCGGCGGAGGCGAAGAGCGTATCCTCGCTCGCCTCGCGCGTCGCCTTGACGGTGGAGAGGATGCCGCCGCCGGCCCGCGCGATCTCCTCATAGGTCGCGCCCTGCAGGCGCAGTTCGAACTCGTGCGCCCGGTCGCCGCCATAGACGAGGTGGGTGTGGCAATCGATCAGGCCCGGCGTGATCCAGCGGCCCGCGCAATCGATGGAAACGGCGGCATCGAAAACCGGTGCCTCGCTGCGCGAACCTGCGTAGACGATGCGCCCGTCGCGAGCCGCGATCACGCCATCCTCGATGGCGCCGTAGGGTGTGCTGACCTTGAGCGACATCGTCGCCAGCCGCACATTCGTCCAGAGCTTGTCGCAAGCCAGCGTTTCGCCCGGCGCCTTCGCCACGTCGCGTCCTCCCGCTATCCTTTGGCTGCGAGTATGCTATCTAATTGCATATGCAAATGGCAAGTGTGTAATTGCATATGCAAATGACCGATGGAGCGAAGCGGTGACCGAGACCCTGCATCTGGCCGTGGCTCTTTTGCCTGAAGGCTTTGCCAGCCATGTGAAATTGACACTGGAGCAGGGCGTGATCACGGCTGTCGAGGCCGGGGCGGCGGCGGAGCCGGGTGGCCGGAATTTCCGCGGCATCGCGCTGCCGGGGATGCCGAACCTGCACAGCCACGCCTTCCAGCGCGGCATGGCCGGACTGTCCGAGCGGCGCGGCGCGCCGGAGGATTCCTTCTGGACCTGGCGCGAGGTGATGTATCGCTTCCTCGACCGTCTCGACCCCGATGACGTGCAGGCCATCGCGGCGCAGGCTTTCGTCGAGATGCTGGAGGGCGGCTTCACCGCGCTTGCGGAATTCCACTACCTGCACCACGACAAGGACGGCCGCCCCTATGCGAATATCGCGGCGATGGGGCAGGCGATTGCCTCAGCCGCGGCGGAAACCGGCCTCGGCCTGACCCTGCTGCCGGTGCTCTATCGTTTCGGCAATTTCGGGCAGGCGCCCGCGGTCCATGGCCAGCGCCGCTTCGTCAACGAGCGCGACGCCTATCAGCGCCTGCTGGAAGGCAGCGCTGCCGCGATCCGCGACCTGCCGGACGCGCGGCTCGGCGTCGCCCCGCATTCGCTGCGCGCGGTCGCGCTCGACGATCTCGGTTGGGTTTCGTCGCTGCGCCCGAACGATCCCGTCCATATCCATGTCGCCGAGCAGGTGCCCGAGGTCGAGGCCAGCCTGAAGATCACCGGCAGGCGCCCGGTCGAATTGCTGATGGACACGGTCCCGCTCGACCAGCGCTGGTGCCTGATCCATGCGACGCATCTGACCGATACCGAGCGTGACGGCATTGCCCTGAGCGGCGCGGTGGCCGGCCTGTGCCCGATCACCGAATCCAGCCTCGGCGACGGCATTTTCGACGGCATCCGCTACGCGCAAGCCGGTGGCGCCTATGGCGTCGGCAGCGATTCCAACATCCAGATCGATGCCGGCTCCGAATTGCGCCAGCTCGAATATTCGCAGCGCCTGCGCGACCGCCGCCGTGCGCTGTTCGCGGAGGAGGAGGCTTCGACGGGCCTGGCGCTCTGGCAGGCGGCCTGCGCCGGAGGGGCTCAAGCCTGCGGCCGGGCCATCGGGCGGATCGCGCCCGGACACCGCGCCGATTTCATCACGCTCGACACCGATCATCCGGCGCTTGTCGGCCGGGCAGGCGCGGAGGCGGTCGACAGCGCGATCTTCGCGGCCAACGCACTGCCTTTGCGCGATGTCGTCGTCGGTGGCAGGAGTGTCGTCGCCGAGGGACGGCACATCGCCCGCGATTCGGTGCGCGTGCGCTTTGCCGGCGTGATGCGGCGCCTGCTCGCAGCCGCATAGGGGACAGGATGACGGAAACCCGGCTCGATGCGGTGAAGCTGGACGGCACCGGGCCGGTCTACGATCAGATCCGGCGCGCGATCCGCGATCTGGTGGTCAGTGGCGAATGGCCGCCGGGCACCGGCGTGCCGCCGGAGCACGCCCTGATGGAACAGCTCGGCGCCTCGCGGATGACGGTGCACCGCGCGCTCGTGCAACTCGCCCGCGAGGGTTTGATCATCCGCCGGCGCCGCTCGGGCACCGTCGTCGCGAGCCCGCCCGCCAGCCACGCCATGCTCGACATCCTCTCGATCCCGGAGGAGGTGGAGCAGCTTGGACAGGCTTATGCCCATGACGTTCTTTCGCGCAGCGATGGCCGGCCCGCCCCCGAGGTCGCCGAGCGTTTCGGCCTGAAGCGGTCGGACAAGGTCACCCATCTCGTGGTGCTGCATCGCGCCGGCGGCAAGCCGCATGTGCTGGAGGAGCGCGTCATCCACGCGGCTTCCGTGGCGGGGCTGGCGGAGGAGGATTTCGGGCAGACGCCGCCGGGCGACTGGCTGCTCAAGCACAGCCTCTGGTCGCAGGCCGAGCATGCGATCAGCGCCGTTGGCGCGCAGGGCGACGAGGCCGTCTTGCTCGAGATCGCGGTCGGCGAGCCCTGCCTGCTCGTCGAGCGCCGGACCTGGAACCAGGACCGGCCGGTGACAGCGGTACGCCTGCTCTATCCCGGGCCGAGGCACCGCTTCGTCGGGCGTTTCGGCCCCTATGGCCAGGTTTAGGACGCGTTGAATTCGCTGCGGCCTTGTCGGTGCCGTCGGTCATAAAAAAGGCCCGCCATGGCTGGCGGGCCTTGTCTCATGAGACGGGTATCCGTCCCGGGATGGACCGAAATCAGCAGTCGTAGACCACGCGCCGGCCCCACTCGTCACGGCCATAGCAGCGTTGCGGAGTCGCGGCGCCGCCGATGATGGCGCCGCTCGCGCCGCCGATCGCCGCGCCCGCCAGAGCACCGCCCGCACGGCCTGTCGCCGCGCCGCCGATGATGGCGCCGGCCCCGGCGCCGATCAGTGCGCCCGTGCCGGCATTCTGCTCACGGGGCGTGCAGGCGCCCGCTCCAATGGCCGCGCCCATTGCGACGATCAGTATCAGCTTTTTCATTCGAGTCCCTCCTCTCGAGTCCCATTGTCGAGTTCGCTTGTCGCTCGCAGCCCCAACGGCCCGGCATCGAAAATGTTCCGGCGCTGGTGGCATCGACCGGGAGACGGCACGAGAAAGGCGCGCAAAATAAGACCGTTTCAGGAACGCCCCCGTGCCCGCGAGCCGGCCGCGCAAGGCGATCGCGGAGAGGCCGGAATCGGCGGAACCTTCATCTCGGAGACGAGTTGACCCAGCGAGCTTGAGAGCCGTGCCCCGCTTCAATGCAGGCGGTGCGGCCTAACCGGATGGAGTGAACAATGACCATGACCCATGTTTCTGCCAGCTCGAATCCGCTGATCGCCGGAGCCCGCGTCGCCGGGACGGATGTCTACAACACGTCGGGCGATCATCTGGGCGAGATCTACGACATCATGCTGGACAAGCAGACCGGCAAGGTCGCCTACGCCATCATGTCGTTCGGCGGCTTTCTGGGGCTCGGCGAGAAGTACCACCCCATCCCGTGGAGCGTTCTCGACTACGACCCCCAGCGTGGCGGCTATGTCGTGCCTCTGACCAAGGAAAAGCTCGAGGCCGCCCCGATGTATGACAGCGAGGGCGAGCCCGACTGGGAGGACAAGGCTTACGGCAAGCGTGTCCACGATTACTACGGCACGATGCCCTACTGGATGATGTAGAGGCAGCCCAGGCGCAGGTCGCGGCGGTTGCTATCCCCCCAGCCGAACCGCCGTGGCGGCGGGATGCGGGCCGAAAGGCCCGCATCTTCCTTTTTTGGGGACCGTATTTTTCCGGCCGGGCCCGGAACCAGGCACCCCCGCTCCGCGTCTGATCAGAGAGGGTTCAGTCAGCAGAGCCGCAGCGGTGCATGGCCCGCAACAGGCCGCCCTTCAATCGGGAGAGCGATATGCAGATCCGTTACGGGTATCGGATAGAACTTGTCTGCGAGCACGACATGCCACTCATGACGCTGCTCGATGTCCATCCTTCCCGCCGCCATGACCTGATGCGACCCGATGAGATGCGGGCGACGGCCTTGCGCGATCCGTCCATCGAGATCGCTGTCAGCCAGCATCGGGACGCCTTCGGAAACATCTGCCGGCGGCTGGTGGCGCCGGCCGGCGGCATCCGGCTTGAATCAGAGGGCGTCATCCATGATTCCGGCGAGCCCGACCGTCAGAGCCCCTCGGTGCAGGAGACGCCGCCGGCGCGGCTGCCGGACGAGGCGCTCGTCTACCTGCTGGGCAGCCGCTACTGCGAGACCGACAGGCTCTGCGATCAGGCCTGGCGCCTGTTCGGCCAGGTTCCTCCAGGCTGGGCCCGGGTGCAGGCGATCACCGATTTCGTCCACAACCACCTGACCTTCGGCTACGATTTCGCGCGCAGCACCCGCACCGCTGCCGAGGCTTTCGAGGAGCGGGTCGGTGTCTGCCGCGACTTCGCCCATCTGGCGGTCGCCCTGTGCCGCTGCATGAACATCCCGGCGCGCTACTGCAACGGCTATCTCGGCGATATCGGCGTGCCGGCGAATCCGGCGCCGATGGATTTCAATGCCTGGTTCGAGGTCTTCCTCGGCGGTCGCTGGCATACTTTCGATGCCCGTCACAATGAGCCGCGCATCGGCCGCATCGTGATCGCGCGCGGCCGGGACGCGACGGATGTGGCGATGATCAGCTCCTTCGGCACGCATACGGTGCAGCGCTTCGAGGTCGTCACCGAGGAAATCGAAGAACTGCCCATGCCGCTCGCACCGGCGATGCCGCCGCAGTTCGATGCCCGCCCTGCCGCGGCCTGAGGCATCGCTCCCGTCCGAGGCGCCTTGCGAACGGCTCCGGGCGCCCCATCTCGACCGGGCGATGCGTCATACGGTGATCGTCAACGCCCGCGCGGGCACCGTCCTCGAAGTCGGAGCCCACGCTTTTTCCGAGCGGCTGACAGCCGCCTTCGCGGCGCATGGCTCGACCGCCGAGGTCAAGCTCGTCGCGCCGCGCGAATTGGACGACGCCCTGGCGCTCGCGGTCCAAACCAGCGACGCCGTCCCGGTCATCGCCGGGGGCGACGGCACGATCAACCGCGTCCTGCCGGTGCTGATCCAGGCGGCCTGCCCCGTCGGCATCCTGCCGATGGGGACGGTCAATGTGCTGGGGCGCGATCTCGGATTGTTGGGCCCGCTGGAGCAGCAGGTCGCGGCGCTGTGCGAGGGTGAGCCGGTCGAGATGGATGTCGGCCGGGTCAATGACAGGCTGTTTCATTCGATCTCCGGCCTGGGCTTCTTCAGCCTGATGGCGCGCGAGCGCGAATATGCGCGCCGGCGCTTTCCCTTCAGCCGCGTCGCTGCCTTCGGCGTCGCGGCGACGCGCTCGATCCTGTTCACCCGGCCGATCTCGGTCGATATCCGCATCGGCAGCGAGCATCTCGTCGTCGATGCGGATGCGGTGCTGGTCACCGTCAACCGCTTCGACGGCGCGGAATGGCGCCGCGAGCGGCTCGATGCCGGCATCTTCGAGGTCCATGTGCTGAACGCCGGCGGCCTCTATTCCCGCAGCAAGGCGGCGCTCTCGGTCGTCTCCGGTCGTTGGCGCTTCTCACGGAACCTCACCTCCTTCACCGGGGACGAGGTGGTGCTGCGGCGGCGCGACAAGCGCCGTGGCCACGTCACCTTCGATGGCGAGGTCGAGCGCCGGTCCGGCTCCCTGACATACCGCTTGCTGCCGCGGGCCTTTCGCGTCATTGCCGCTCGCTCCTCGAGAGCCTTGTCGAGCGAGGCGGGCAACCGGCTCGCGTGAAGGCAATGCGACGAGGCAACGGTCCTGAATTTATGAGAATCGACGCCCCGATGTCCCGCCCCGTACCCGGCCAGATTCCTTCTCCGCTACGTCCGCGGCTGGTCGTTCCCGTCCTCGCCGGCCTGGTCTTCGTCGCGCTGGCCGGCTTCATCGCGTCTGGCCACGGCTTCGCCTTCGACCGGAGCCTGATCCTGCTGTTCCGCGAGCCGGGCAATCCAGCCCAGCCGCTCGGCCCGGCCTGGTTCCAGGAGGCGGTGCGGGACATGACGGCGTTCGGCAGCTTCGTCGGGCTCTTCTTCATCACGACGGCTGCGGCGCTGGCGCTGTGGCTCTGCGGTTATCGCCGCCTCGCGGCCGGGCTGGTCCTGAGCGTGTTGACGGCACTCCTGGTCAGCAACGGCCTGAAGATCGCGATCGGCCGGGAGAGGCCCGACATCGTCGCCCACACCGCGCTGACCTTCACGGCGAGCTTCCCCAGCGGCCACGCCTTCCTCTCGGCCGCGACGATGCTGAGCATCGCCGGTTGTGTCGGCATCGCCTCGCGGCGCGATGACATCGCCCTGCTGTGCCTTGTCCTCGCCTGGGTGATGATCCTGCTGATCGGCCTCAGCCGCATCTATCTCGGCGTCCACTGGCCGACCGACGTGCTCGGCGGCTGGTCTCTCGGCGTCGTCTGGTCGAGCGTCGCCACGGCCTGGATCGGCCGCTGGGCGGCGGCCTCCGATCCGGGCTGACTATCGCCGGCGGGATCGTCCGGCAGCTCCGTTCAGCGCATGTCGATGGTGGCGTTGACGCCGAGATCGGGCGTCCGGCCCAGGATCTTGGCGGTGGCGAGCTTGAAGGCCACCAGCACGCCGCTGGACGGCCCCTCCCAGATCTCGGCCGAGACCGGCGTCAACGCCAGCAGCGTGGCGTCCGGATCGTCCGGGCCGTTCGGGAACCAGGCGCTCGCCATCGGCGTCCAGATCTGCCGCAGCAGATCGCGGCTCGGCAGCTCGGAGGCCGTGCAGGCGATGGCCGCGTAGAAGTTGCGATCCTCATGGCTGATCGCGATCGAGACCGAAGGCGATCGCAGCGCCTCGCCGATGATCCCGGTATGACGATGCGTGATGAACAGCAGGCGGTGATGCTCCCGGTCGAGATGCCCCGACATCGGCCGCGTCCTCAGCCCGTCCTCCGCGATCAGCGACACCATATAGACCGGGTGCGCGTCGAGCGCCGCCCAGATCCGCTCCTGCAATTCCGTGTCCGGCATCGCTCGCTCCTGCACCACGCGACTATCTCATGCTGCGCGGCCGATGGAAACGCCTGGAGGAGGGCGACGTTCCATCGCGAGGGAACCTTTGCGCCGCAACAGGGGTTTGCCCTGCGCCGCGGCCTCCGCCGCCCGTTTCAGGAAAACATATGCCCGCATCGCGCAATCTGCTCGCCATTCTCGTCGTCGTTCTCGTCGCTGCCCTCGCGGTGACCGGCTATTCGCTCTACCAGGAAAAGAAGCGGCCCGAAGGGGTCGAGATCAATCTCGGAAAGAACGGTCTCTCGATCGAGAAGAAGTAGGCAGGCGCGCCGTTTTCGATCGCCTTGCGGCAGGCGGGTGGCAGGCAGTCGCGGGGGCATTGGCCTTCCGGGGGCAAAGGCGCTAACACCGCCCGCGAGGATTCATTGCCCCGGGAGAGATGCAGATGAACGCGCCCTTCAAGAACCTGATCGCCGGCGAATGGGCTGGCGGCGTCAACGCCTCGCGCAACATCAACCCCTCGAACACCAACGACGTCGTCGGCGAGTACGCTCAAGGCTCGGTCGAGGATCTGAACAACGCCGTCGCCGCCGCCAAGGCTGCGTTCCCGGCCTGGAGTCGCACCACGCCGCAGGAGCGCTACGACATCCTGAAGAAGGCCTCCGACGAGATCCTCGCCCGCAAGGACGAGCTCGGCCGGCTGCTCTCGCGGGAGGAGGGCAAGACGCTGGCCGAGGGCATCGGCGAGGCGGGCCGTGCCGGCCAGGTCTTCGCCTTCTTCGCCGGTGAATGCCTGCGCCTCTCCGGCGAGATGGTCCCGTCGGTGCGCCCCGGCGTCGGCGTCGAGATCACCCGCGACCCGCTCGGCATCGTCGGCATGATCACGCCCTGGAACTTCCCGATCGCGATCCCGGCCTGGAAGATCGCGCCTGCGCTCGCCTGGGGCAATTGCGTCGTCATCAAGCCGGCCGATCTGGTGCCGGGCTCGGCCTGGGCGCTGGTCGACATCATCCAGCGCGCCGGCCTGCCCAAGGGCGTGCTCAACCTCGTCATGGGCCGCGGCTCGGTCGTCGGCCAGGCGCTGCTCGAGCACAAGGACGTCACCGCCATCTCCTTCACCGGCTCGGTCGCGACCGGCCGCAAGGTCGCGGCCGCCTGCATCGCGGGCAACCCGATGAAGAAGGTCCAGCTCGAGATGGGTGGCAAGAACCCGCTCGTCGTGCTGGATGACGCCGACCTGAAGGTCGCCGTCGAGGTCGCCGTGAACGGCGCCTTCTTCTCCACCGGCCAGCGCTGCACCGCGTCCTCGCGCCTGATCGTCCAGGCCGGCATCCACGACAGGTTCGTCGAGGCCTGCATCGAGCGGCTGAAGGGGCTCAATGTCGACGACGCGCTCAAGGCCGGCACGCATATCGGCCCGGTGGTCGACCAGAGCCAGCTCGACCAGAACCTGAAATACATCCAGATCGCCAAGGACGAGGGCGGCAAGCTCGCCTTCGGCGGCGAGCTCTTGAAGCGCGACACCCCCGGCTTCTACCTTCAGCCGGCGCTGTTCACCGAGACCACCAACGCCATGCGCATCTCGCGCGAGGAGGTCTTCGGCCCGGTCGCCAACATCGTCCGCGTCAAGGATTACGAAGAGGCGCTGACTGTGGCCAACGACACCGAGTTCGGCCTCTCCTCGGGCATCTGCACGACCTCGTTGAAGTATGCGACGCATTTCAAGCGCAACAGCGAAGCCGGCATGGTGATGGTCAACCTGCCGACCGCCGGCGTCGACTATCACGTGCCGTTCGGCGGCCGGAAGGGCTCCAGCTACGGCCCGCGCGAGCAGGGCGCCTACGCCAAGGAGTTCTACACCACCGTCAAGACGGCCTACACGCTGGCCTGACCGGCTGCATCAGGCAGGAACGATACGGCCCCGTCTTCGGACGGGGCCGTTTTCATGTCGGCCTGGGCCCGTGCAGCAGGCGCGACAGCGCCAGCCCGACCAGCCCCGTCGCCAGCGTGACGGCGCCGAGCGTGGCGATCATGGGCGCGAGGCCGAAGGCGGCGAACAGGCTCGGCGCGGCGAGATAGCCGATGAGCGAACCGCCGAACACGGCGCACATCTGCAGGCGGTAGACCTGTGCGATCCGCTGCGGCGGGAAATCGTGCTGGATGATGTGCAGAAGCGCCAGATTTTCGAACGGGCCGTTGACCGCGGCCAGCGCCGCGCAGGCCATCAAGGCCGCCGTATTCGGCGCGAAGGGCATCAGCAGCACGCCCAGCCCGAAGGTGAGCTTCGACATCACGAGCCACAGCAGCGGCCGCTTCGGCGTGATCCCGGCGAGGACGAGGTTCGCGGCGAGATTGCCGGCGCCATAGGCGGTCATCATCAGGCTGTAGGCGGTCAGCGGCTCGGCGCTCGTCATGCGCAGATAAAGCGCCATGCCGAGCAGCACGCCCATCGACCAGGTGACGTTGCCGACAAAGTCGGCGATGAGGCCGAAATGCATCAGGCGGTGATGCCGCACGGCACGCGACCCGCCCATGATCGCGTCGAGCACCGATGACAGGCCGCGGCGCGTCTCGGGTGGGGCGGGCAACGGCGCCCCCTTCAGGGCGGCCCGGACGCCGAGGGCCGAGAGCAGGAACCCGCCGGCCGTGATGGCGAAGAACTGGCCGATCGGCACGAGGCCGTTGACGAGGGCGATCAGGCTGGGGCCGAGGATACGCGCCATGCGCCGCGTCGCGTCGAACAGCCCGTTGACGGCGTGGCGGATCGAGGTGCCGGGCGCCAGGATCGGCAGCGTCGCCTGCAAGGCGGGGTCATAGACTGAGGTGGCGAGCGCGACGGCGCCCGCGGTCACTGCGAGCAGGGGCAGGCTCATGAAGCCGAAGGCGCTCGCCGCCGCCAGCAACAGGAGAAGCGCGGCCCGGAACAGGCTGACCCCGACCATCGTCGTCGCATGCCGCCAGCGATCGGTGAGGGCTCCGGCGAACAGGCTGCCGAAAAGCAGGGCGCCCGATTGCAACGCCGAGACATAGCCGGCGTCGCGGCCGATCAGCGAGGAGGCGATCCAGATCACCGCCACCATGTAGAATTCCGCACCGGTGGCGGAGAGGAGCTGCGAAGACCAGAGCAGGCCGATGCGCTTGTCGCCCAGCGGTTTCAGGATGAACATGAACAGGCGGGCCCCGGCGTGACCGGGGCTCGCTAGCATTCCCTGCCGCCGGACTCCAGTCGCGAGACTTCGGAAACCGCAGGTGATGTGCCGGGCGCCGGATAAGGGCGTCGTCAGAAGCCTTCCAGCACGATCTTGCCCTTCGCGCGGTTGCTCTCGATCAGCGCGTGAGCGCGTTTCAGATTGGCCGCGTTGATCGCGCCGAAATGCTCGCCGAGCGTCGTGCGGATCGTGCCGGCGTCGACGAGACGCGAGACCTCCGCCAGCAGCCTGCCTTGCTCTGCGATATCGGCCGTCTGGAACACAGGGCGGGTGAACATGAACTCCCAATGCAGCGAGAGGCTCTTGCGCTTCAGCAGGGTGACGTCGAGCGTCTTGGGATCATCGATCAGGCCGAGCCGCCCCTGTGGTGCCAGCAGCTCGACGATACCGGCGAGATGGGTGTCGGTATGCGTCGTCGAGAAGACGAAGGCCGGCGCGCCGAGGCCGAGCGCGGCGATCTGCTCCGGCAGCGCCTTGGTGTGGTCGACGACATGATGGGCGCCGAGCTCCTTGGCCCAGGCTTGCGTCTCGGGGCGGGAGGCGGTGGCGATCACCGTGACGTCGGTCAGCCGGCGCGCGAGCTGGATCGCGATCGAGCCGACGCCGCCGGCGCCGCCGACGATCACAAGCGCGTTCGCGGCGCCCGGCACCGCATCGCGGATCTTCAGCCGGTCGAACAGCATCTCCCAGGCGGTGATCGCGGTCAGCGGCAGCGCGGCGGCTTCCGCGAAGCCGAGCGAGGCGGGCTTCGGCCCGGCGATGCGCGCGTCGACGAGGTGGAATTCGGCGTTGCTGCCGGGACGGTTGATCGCGCCGGCATAGAACACGGCATCTCCCGGCTTGAACCCGGTGACCTCGGAGCCGACCGCCTCGACGATCCCCGCCGCGTCCCAGCCGAGCACGGCGCTTTCGCCCGCCGCAGGCTGGCTGCGCATCCGCACCTTGGTATCGACCGGGTTGACCGAGATGGCCTTGACCGCGACGAGCAGGTCGCGCGCCCCGGCGGCCGGCTTCGGCAGGTCGAGGTCGATCAGGCTGTCTTCCGCGGTGATGGGCAGTGACTGGCGGTATCCGACGGCGCGCATGGCGTCTCTCCTGCGTTGCGATGGAGGCCAGATGAGCTTAACCTGCAAATAGCGCAAGAACGCACAAATTCAGCCCATAGTGTCGAAAAGGATACTGTCATGCCGCCGCGTTTCCAGGAGCCTTACTGTTCGCCGGGCTGCCCCGTCGAGGCGGCGCTCGGCTTCATCGGCGGCAAGTGGAAGGGCATCGCGCTCTATCACCTGCTGACGGCCGGCACCTTGCGCTTCAACGAAATCCGCCGCCGCATGCCGGGCGCGACGCAGCGCATGCTGACCAATCAGTTGCGCGAGCTGGAGGCGGACGGGCTGATCGTCCGCGTGGTCTATCCGCAAGTGCCGCCGCGCGTCGAATACAGCCTCTCGGCCAGGGGCCGCACGCTCGAGCCGGTCATCATGGCGTTGAAGGCCTGGGGCGAGGCGCATGCGCGGATGCCGGCGCCGGCTCACCCGTCCGAGGAAGCGGCCTGAGCGCTCTTCAGCCGACCGGGATCACGTCCACCGCAACGCCGATCTTCTGCGAGCCCGGCCCGATCAGCACCCCGTCGAGCGGTGCGACATCGGCATAGTCGCGGCCGATGGCTGTGACGATGTGGTCGTCGGCGACGATCAGGTCGTTGGTCGGGTCCAGCCCCACCCAGCCCGTCTCGGGGCCGCACCAGAGCAGCGCCCAGGCATGGCTGGCATCGGCGCCTTCGAGCCGCTTCTGGCCCGGCGGCGGAATGGTGCGGATATAGCCGCTGACATAGGCCGCGGGCAGGCCCAGGCCCCTGAGCCCGGCGATCATGATATGCGCGAAATCCTGGCAGACGCCGTGGCGCTGGGCGAAAGCGTCCGCCAGCGGGGTCGAGACCTCCGTTGCGGCGGGGTCGTAGGTGAAGTCGTGTCGGATCCGCGCCATCAATTCGCTCGCGGCTTCCAGCACCGGCCGTCCCTTGCCGAAGCTCGTACGCGCATAGGCGACGACGGCGCCGACCTCGGGCACCAGCCGGCTGGGATAGATGTGATGCGTCGGCGACGCCGGCGCGAGACTGTCGGAGGCGAGCGCCAGCGCTGCGACCTCCTCCCAGCCGCGCGTCAGCCCGGGATGCGGCGGGGCAGAGCGCTCGACGGAGAGGCGCGCCCGCATCTCGACCTTCAGCTCGCGATGCGGCTTGGTGATCGTCACCGTCGTCATCCGGTTGCCGAAGAAGCAGGCCGCATCGTTGCGTTCGGCCGGGCGCGGCATGACCGAGAGCTCGCTCTTCTGCACGCTCTGGCCGGAGCCGTCGCGCGGCAGCAGCCGCATGATGCAGCGCGCGAAGGGCACCTGCCGGCTGTAGCCGTAGGTGGTGACGTGGCGGACGTCGTAGATCACGCGATGCCTGTCAGTCGCGACCCTTCGGGGCCGCTGTTCTGGAGGAAGTAGCGGTCGGCGATGGCGCTGGATATCCCCATCAGCAACTGCTCGAACAGCAGGATGCTGGTGCGGTCGAGCCGGCTGGCCTCGGCGGTGCGGCAATCGGCGGCGAGCCGCAGGATGAGCCGGCGCGGCGCCTCCAGCATGCCGTCCTCCGTCAGGGAGGGCAGATCCGCGATCTCGGCCTCGAGCCGCTCGATCTGGAAGGCGACCGAGCGCGGATTGTAGGGATCGAGCATCACCAGATCGAGCACGGGCTGGAGGCTTGCGCCGAGCAGATAGCGCGAGCGGTAGGTGATCTGCGAATCCGTCAGGTCGAGCAAGGCGTCGAGCGAGTCGACCGAGGCGTCGTTCTCGGCGAATTGCCGGGCGAAGCGGCAGGTGCCGACGCCGCGTTCCAGCCGCCGGCCGATATCGAGGAAGCGCCAGCCCGCTCCGCGCACCATGTTCTCCTGGCTGAGACCGGAGAAGGCCGCGAGCGTCTTCAGGGCGCGGTCTGCGATCTCGTAGGCCTCGCCCTCCGAGGGCTTGCGCCCTTCCTTCGGTGTGAGCTGGCTCTGCAGATCGCCGAACAGCCGCCAGGCATCGACCGAGAGCCGCTCGCGGATCACGGAGGCGGTGCGCCGGGCCTCGCGCACCGAGGCTGCTGCGGAGCCGTAATCGTCGAGGCTGTAGAGCGCCGAATAGGCTTGCGTCGCCGGGCTCTGGCTGCGGCCGCGCTGAGCCGAGCCCCAGGCCACGAGCAGATCACCCAGCCGGCGCACGGTCCCGCTGCGTCCCGGAGCGGGATCGGAATCGATCAGCCGGCCGAGCAAGGCGCGCACGAGGCGCAAGGTCGCCTCGCAGCGCTCCAGGTAACGTCCGAGCCAGAACAGATTGTCCGCCGCGCGGCTCGGCAAGGTGCCGGTGATGCGGCGGATGGCGATGCGGTCCGGCGTCGGCAGCAGCGTGAGAGGCTCGACCGGCGCATCGGCCGTGACCCAGACGTCGCTGGAGCGCACGCCGTTGCGCAGGCTGACGGCGCGCGCATCCGGCTCGTCCGAGATCCGGCAGAAGCCGCCGGGCATCACCTTCCAGCCGTCGGGGGTCGCGGCGGCGAAGACGCGCAGCGTCATCGGGTGCGGTTCGAGCCGGCCGTTCTGGAACACCGGCATGGTCGAGAGCCGGACGATCTCCTGCCCGACATAGTCCATGCCGCGTGCGGCGATGCGGGCGCGCAGCGCCTCGCGCTCCGCTGCCGGCAGATCGCCGGCGAGCACGGGGCCGGTGTCGAGCCCGCCGCCGGCGCTGCGGAAGGCTGGCGCGATGCTCATCTCGTCGAGGCGGTCGAGCACGGCCTCGCGCTCGCGCCGCTGGCCGCACCACCAGGTCGCGATATTGGGCAGGATCAGCTCCTCGCCGAGGAGCTGGCGGGCCACTGCCGGCAGGAAGCCCATCAGCGCGCGGGCCTCGACGACGCCCGAGCCGAGGCCGTTGGCGATATGGACATTGCCCTCCCGCACCGCCTCGACGAGGCCGGCGACGCCGAGCGCCGATTGCGCGTTGAGCTCGAGCGGATCGGCGAAGTCGCCGTCGATGCGCCGCCAGATCACATCGGCGCGCTTTAAGCCCGCGATGGTGCGCACATGCACGCGCCCTTCCCGCATCAGCAGGTCGCCGCCCTCCACCAGGAGGAAGCCGAGATAGCGCGCGAGATAGGCCTGTTCGAAATAGCTCTCGTTGAGCGGGCCTGGCGTCAGCAGGCAGATGCGCGGCTCGATCCGCTTCGAGCGCGCGACCAGCCCGGCCCGGAAGCTCTGGAAGAAAGCCGCCAGCCGCTCGATGTTCATGCTGCGGAACATGTCCGGAAAGGCGCGCGTCAGCGCCAGCCGGTTTTCCAGCGCATAGCCCGTGCCCGAAGGCGCCTGGGCGCGATCCTGCAGAACCCACCAGCGCCCGTCCGGGCCCCGGCCGAGATCGGCGGCGTAGAGCTGCAGCGTGCCGCCGCCCGGGGCGCCGTGCAGGGGGCGCAGATAATCGGGGCTGCCGCTGACGACCGCGGCCGGGAGCAGATCCTTCGCGACGATCTCGCCCGGCCCGTAGATGTCGTCGAGCAGGGTCGAGAGCAGTTGCGCCCGCTGCGCCACGCCGGCGGCGATCGTCTGCCATTCCGCGCCGGGGATGACGAGCGGCACATGGCTCAGCGGCCAGGGGCGCTCGCCCGCGCTCGGGTCGCGTTCGTCGATGTCGCCATGGACGCGATAGGAGACGCCGGTGTCGTGGACATGCCGGTCGGCCAGGCCGAAGCGTTGCAGCAGCTCATCCTGCGACAGCGCGCACCATTCCTGCAGGAAGGGTTCCCAATGCGGCCGGACGGCGCCCTCGGCGTCGACGAACTCGTCACGGGCGCCGGGCAGGGGGCGATAGCCGGCGAGCAGCGCCGCGCGCCGCTCCGCCTTGGTGCGTCCAGACCGGATGCGGCCCTGCACTGCCAAAAGCTCTAGACCCCTGCCGGCGCGCCATTCGCTCGGCCGGACTCAGCCGAACGAAGAGAAACCGCGCAAATCAAAGCGGGCGCCTCAGATCCAGCGTGAGCGGAAATTCGGCGCTGCGTTCCTCAGGCGGAATCGCCAGAGTGCCGGGACTATGACCGATCGCCTCGAAACGCGCGAGCCGTCTTGCCTCCGCCTCGTAGGAATTCACAGGCGGTGTCTCGTAATTGCGACCGCCGGGATGGGCGACATGGTAGACGCAGCCCCCGAGCGAGCGCCCGACCCAGGTGTCGACGATGTCGAAGGTCAGCGGCGCATTCACGGGAAGCGCCGGATGCAGGCCGGAGGCCGGCTGCCACGCCTTGAACCGCACCGCCGCGATCGCCTCGCCGGAGGTTCCCGTCTCCGTCATCGGCAGGCGCCTTCCATTGCAGGTGACGAGATGCCGCCCGGGCACGAAGCCCTTCGCCTTGACCTGCAGCCGCTCGACCGAGGAGTCGACATAGCGCACCGTGCCGCCGGCCGCGCCCTCCTCGCCGAGCACATGCCAGGGCTCGAGCGCCTGCCGGATCTCGATCTCGACGCCGCCATGCTCGACCTTGCCGAAGAACGGGAAGCGGAACTCGGCCTGCGCCTCGAACCAGACGGGATCGAAGGGATAGCCGGCGCGGTCGAGATCCGCGAGCACATCGCGAAAATCCTGCCAGACCAGCTCCGGCAGCATGAAACGGTCATGCAGCGCGGTGCCCCAGCGCACCAGCTTGCCGCCTTGCGGCTCGCGCCAGAACCAGGCGATCAGGGCCCTCAGCAGCAGTTGCTGTGCCAGCGACATCCGCGAATCCGGCGGCATCTCGAAGCCGCGAAACTCCAGCAGGCCGAGCCGCCCGGTCGGCCCGTCCGGCGAATAGAGCTTGTCGATGCAGATCTCGGTGCGGTGCGTGTTGCCGGAGACGTCGACCAGAAGGTTGCGGAACAAGCGGTCGACCAGCCAGAGCGGGATCGGCGCCTCGCCGGGCTTCGGCACCTGCGCCATGGCGATCTCCAGCTCGTAGAGCTGGTCCTGCCGGGCTTCGTCGATGCGCGGGGCCTGGCTGGTCGGGCCGATGAACAGGCCGGAGAACAGATAGGAGAGGGACGGGTGCCTGTTCCAGTAGAGCACGATGCTCTTGAGCAGGTCCGGCCGGCGCAGGAAGGGTGAATCGGCCGGCGTCACGCCGCCGAGCACGACATGGTTGCCGCCGCCGGTTCCGGTATGGCGCCCGTCGACCATGAACTTCTCGGCGCAGAGCCGCGACAGCCGCGCCTCCTCATAGACGCCCTGCGTGATCGCCACCGCCTCGCGCCAGTCCGTCGCCGGATGGATGTTGACCTCGATCACGCCGGGATCGGGCGTGACCTTGATGACGTCGAGGCGCGGATCGGAGGGCGGGGCATAGCCCTCGATATGCACGGGCAGGCCGGTTTCCTCGGCCGTGGCCTCCACCGAGGCGACGAGGTCGAGATAATCTTCCAGCCGCTCGACCGGCGGCAGGAAGACGCAGAGCACATTGTCGCGGATCTCGAGGCTGAGCGCGGTGCGCACATGCTCGCCGCCGATCTCCTGCTCGGTACGCTGCTGGGCCGTGCTCGTGCCGCCTGGATCGGCAGAAACCGCCAATTGCGGGGGAGGTGCGCCGAAGCTGGTCGGAGCCGCCGGCGATGGCGGAGTTCCGGCGCCGGGCGCCGGAGCGGCCTGCGAGCTGCCCGCCGGCGGCAGCGGACCGCGCGGCTCCATCGGGTCCTGCGGATGGATATGCGGATATTCGGCCTTGGGGATGTCGGGCAGGGAACCGAGCGGCAGCCGGTAGCCGACCGGCGAATCGCCGGGCACGAGAAAGAGCTTGCCGCGCCGCAGCCGCCATTTCTCCGAGCGCCAGCGCCGGTCATTCGCCGCCGCCTGCCAGCGCTGAACCGGGATGACGAAGCCGCGGGGATGGCCGAGGCCGAGCTGGAAAACCTGCGCCATCCGCGCCCGCTCCTCCGGGTCGGCGAGGCGGGAATCGAGCGGGTCGACATTGTCGGGAAGCTGCGCCTCCTTGAGCAGCCAGTGGCCGGTATCCTCATAGGCGGGGAGGACGTAATCGGCTCCGAGGCCGAGCTTTTCGGACAATCCGCGCGCCAGCGACTCCGCGTCCTGGATCGTCGCGCCCGCCTCCAGCTCGCGATCGCCGCCGGTCTTGGCACCGGGCTCGCGGGCGATCAGCTCGGCATTGCGCCAGATCGGCTCGCCGTCCCGGCGCCAGTAGAGCGCGAAGGCCCAGCGCGGCAGGCTCTCGCCCGGATACCATTTGCCCTGTCCGTAATGCAGCATCCCGCCCGGCGCGAAGCGTTCGCGCAAGCGGCGGATCAAGACATCGGCGCGCTCGCGCTTGGTCGGCCCGACTGCGGCGATGTTCCATTCCGCCCCGGTCTGGTCGTCGATCGAGACGAAGGTCGGCTCGCCGCCCATGGTGAGCCGCACATCCTGCGCCTTGAGATCGGCCTCGACGGTCTCGCCGAGAGCATCGAGCGCCTGCCAGGATTCGTCGGAGAAGGGCAGGGTGATGCGCGGCACCTCGTGCACCCGCGCCACGCTCATCTGGAAGTCGAAGGTGGTCTCGGCATAGCTCGCCACGCCGGAGACCGGCGCGGCCGAGCGGTAATGCGCGGTCGCCGCCAGCGGCAGATGGCCCTCGCCGGTGAGCAGGCCCGAGGTCGGGTCGAGCCCGATCCAGCCCGCGCCGGGAATATAGACCTCGGCCCAGGCATGCAGGTCGGTGAAGTCCTTGTCGGTGCCGCGCGGCCCTTCCAGCGGGTCGATATCGGCCTTCATCTGGATCAGGTAGCCGGAGACGAAGCGCGCTGCGAGGCCGAGATGCCGCAATGCCTGGACCAAGAGCCAGCTCGTGTCGCGGCAGGAGCCGGAGCCGATCGACAGCGTATGCTCGGGCTCCTGCACGCCCGGCTCCATGCGGATGCCGTAGGTGATCATCCCCTGCAGCCGCGCATTGAGATCGACGACGAAATTGACGGTGTTGGTAGGCTCCCTCGGCAGCGCGGCAAGGAAAGCTTCCAGAAGCGGGCCGGCGGGCTCCGTCGCCAGATAGGGCGCGAGCTCGTCGCGCAGCTCCGGCGCATAGGAGAACGGAAAAGTCTCGGCCTCGGCCTCGACGAAGAAGTCGAAGGGATTGATCACCGAAAGCTCGGTGACGACGTCGACCTCGATGCGAAATTCGCTGACCGGCTCCGGAAAGACGAAACGCGCCAGCCAGTTGCCGGCCGGGTCCTGCTGCCAGTTCACGAAATGCTGCGCCGGCGTCACCTTGAGCGAATAGCTCTTGATCGCCGCCCGGCAATGCGGCGCCGGTCTCAGCCGGATGATCTGCGGCCCGAGCGTGACCGGGCGATCATAGCTGTAATGGGTGACGTGGTTCAGCGCGGCGATGATGGCCAAGGCTCGGCACCTGCTAGTCGTCCGCGGACAGACCGCCGCAGATTCAGGTTAACGGCGCTTGTCCCCAGCGCAAAGCGCCATCCTGCCCGTGGAAACGGCAGGGCGGCGAGCGGTTGCCCAAGGCTTGGGCTGTTGCAGGCCGGCGGCATGGCATGGCCGCTGCCCGCTGTTTCCCCTTTGCAAGCGCTCCGAACCGTCTCACTCTGGTCGCAGCGATCGGCTAATCGAATCTGGTGAGCCGTACGGAGTTTCGAGTGTCATGGACGCCATTGCCGATCAGGGGCTTCGCCCCGAGACCATTCCCGAGCGCACGCCGGTTCCGCCCTTCGATCTGGTGATCTTCGGTGCCGGCGGCGATCTGGCGCTGCGCAAGCTCTTTCCGGCGCTGGCCCAGCGCAACCGCGAAGGCGTGCTGCCGGAGGACAGCCGCATCCTCGCCGTCGTCCGCAAGGAGGAGGACGTCGAGGGCCTGCCCAAGCAGATCGCCCAGCGGCTCCATGAGGAAGGCCTTCCGAAGGATCAGGTCGCGACCTTCCTGCGCAGGCTCACCATGGTGCTGCTCGATGCGCTGAAGCCGGAGACCTACAAGGCGCTGAAGACCACGCTGGGCGACAGCGAGCGCGTGCGCTCCTTCTATCTCTCGACGCCGCCGGACCTCTTCATCCCGATCTGCGAGAACCTCGCCAAGGCCCATATCCTGACGCCGACCTCGCGCGTCATCCTGGAGAAGCCGCTCGGCCGCGACCTCGCCTCGGCCCGCCAGATCAACGACGCCGTCGCGCGCATCCTGCCGGAAAGCCGGACCTACCGGATCGACCATTATCTCGGCAAGGAGACGGTGCAGAACCTGCTCGTCCTGCGCTTTGCCAACACCCTGTTCGAGCGGTCATGGTCGAGCCGCGACATCGACCATGTCCAGATCACCGTGGCCGAGACCGTCGGTCTCGAAAGCCGCGCCGGCTATTACGACAAGGCCGGGCATATGCGCGACATGGTGCAGAACCATCTCATGCAGCTCCTCACCCTCTTCGCCATCGAGCCGCCGAACATGCTCGAGGCCGGCGCGGTCCGCGACGAGAAGATCAAGGTGCTGAAGGCGCTCAGGCCCATCGTCGGCCCCGATGTCCAGCGCTTCACGGTGCGTGGCCAGTACGGGCCGGGCCAGATCGACGGCCAGCGTGTCAGGGGCTATGCCGAGGAGCTCGGCCACGCCTCCAACACCGAGACCTTCGTCGCCATCCGCTGCGAGGTCGATAACTGGCGCTGGGCCGGCGTGCCGATCTATCTGCGCACGGGCAAGCGCATGGCGCAGCGCTATTCCGAGATCGCCGTCACCTTCAAGCCGGTACCGCATTCGATCTTCGGCAACGGCACCTGCGACCGGCTCGACGCCAACCGCCTGTTCATCCGCCTGCAGCCGAATGACGGCGTCCAGCTCCAGCTGATGATGAAGGTGCCGGGTTCCGGTCGGCTCAAGATCGTGCCGCGCCAGCTCGACCTGCGCTACTCCACCGCCTTCGACGAGCGCACGCCCGACGCCTATGAGCGCCTGCTGACCGATGTCATCCGCGGCGACCAGACCTTGTTCATGCATCGCGACGAGGTCGAGCAGGCCTGGAGCTGGGTCGATCCGATCATCGCCGGCTGGCAGGACTACAGCCCGCATCCACATCGCTATGCCGCCGGCTCCTGGGGGCCGTCGCAGGCGATCGGGCTGATCGAGCGCGATGGCCGTTCCTGGGCCGATCCGGATCTCGTCTGATGGCGGCGGGGCCCGTCGCCTGGCATCGCTTCGCCGCCTTGGCCGACGCCTCCGAGGCGCTGGCGGAGGCGGTCGCGATCCGGCTGAAGGAATTGCTCGCCGGGAAGGAGCATGCCTCGCTGGTCGTGCCCGGCGGCACCACGCCGGCGCGCTTTCTCGCGGCGCTCGGCCGGCAGGATCTGCCCTGGGAGAAGGTCACGCTGCTGCCGACCGACGAGCGCTTCGTCGCGGCTGACGACGCGGCTTCCAACGAACGGATGCTGCGCGAGCAATTCGCTCCGCTCACGCAGGGCCGTGTCCGCTTCCTGTCCTTTCACGGCCATGGCAGCGACATCGAGGCTGCCGCGGCGTTGCTCTGCGCCGAGCTCGCCGAATTGCCGCCGCTCGATCTCGTCGTCAGCGGCATGGGGCCGGACGGCCACATCGCCTCGCTCTTTCCGGGCGGGGAGGCGATCTTCAACGCCGTGCCTGACAGCGGCATCGTCGTGGCGCGGCCGCCCGGCCTGCCGCCGCGGCTCTCGCTCTCGCCCAAGCGCCTGATCGAGGCCGGCTGGGTGAGCCTGCTCGTCTCCGGCGCCGCCAAGGAGGCGGTGCTGAAGGATGCCGGAACCCGCGCCGCGCCGCTGCCGGTGGACATGCTGCTCGGCCGCCCGCAAGGGCTCGACGTCTATTGGGCGAAGGAGTAGAGCCCTTCCGCCGCCTCCAAATCGATTGAAAGATGAGACCATGGACGAAGCTGCCGCGATTGCCCGGCTGAAGAGCTGCGGGGTCATCCCCGTCGTCGTGATCGAGGATGCGGGGCGCGCCGTCGATCTCGCCCATGCGCTGGTCGCCGGCGGCATCGATGTCGTCGAGGTCACGCTGCGCCGTCCCGCCGCGATCGAGGCGCTCGCCGCCATCGCCAGATCGGTGCCGAAGGCGCTTGCCGTCGCCGGCACGGTCGTGACCCCCGCCCAGGTTTCGCAGGTGAAGGATGCCGGCGCGCAGGCCGTCGTCAGCCCCGGCTTCAGCGAGAGCGTCGACGAGGCCCTGCGCAAGGCTGGTTTGCCCTGGCTGCCGGGCGTCGCCACGGCCTCCGACTGCATGCGCGCCGTCGCGGCCGGCCGCACCACCGCGAAATTCTTCCCGGCCGAGCAGGCCGGCGGCCCGCCGGCGCTCAAGGCTCTCTCCGGCCCCTTCCCGCAGATGAGCTTCTGCCCCACCGGTGGTGTCGGCCTGAAGAACCTCGGCGATTATCTGGCCTTGCCGCAGGTCATCTGCGTCGGCGGCTCCTGGCTCGTCCCGGCCGATGCCATCGCTGCGGGGGACTGGAAGCGGATCGAGACGCTGGCGCGCGAGGCGAAGGAAGCGTTCCTCAAGTTCAGGGGGTAGGGCGCGCCCGCGTTCCCCTGCGCCCTTCTCCCCTTGGGGGAGAAGGAGCCGGCAGGCGGATGAGGGCGGTTCGGCGCCTGCATTCCCTCATCCGTCAGCGCTTCGCGCTGCCACCTGCTCCCCCGAGGGGAGAAGGACGCGGGGGACGAGGTTACCGCAGCTTCTCCCGCACGATCTCCGCAATCGCGAGAGAGCTCGTCAGCCCCGGGCTCTCGATGCCGAGCAGATTGACCAGCTCCGCTACGCCATGCACCTCCGGCCCGTCGATGCGGAAATCCGGCATCGGCTCGGTCGGTCCGTGGAGCTTGGGCCGGATGCCGGCATAATCGGCAACCAGCGCCCCGGCCGGCAGTGCCGGCCAATAGGTTCGGATCGCGGTGTAGAACTTATCTCCGCGACCGGGATCGACGACCAGGTCCTGGTCGCTTTCGACCCATTCGACATCGGGGCCGAACTTCACCCGTCCGCCCATGTCGATGGTGGCGTGGATGCCCAGGCCCGCTGCTTCCGGCACCGGATAGACCAGATGCGTGAAGGGCTGCTTGCCGGTCAGGGCGAAGTAGTTGCCCTTGGCATAGTGCTGCACCGGCACATGCTCGGCCGGAAAGCCCGCGAGCATGCCGATGAGCTTCGGCGCGCCGTGGCCGGCCGAGTTGATCACGGTTCGCACCGTATAGGTCGCAGGCTCCGCCCCGCCGAAATCGACGCTGAAGCCGCTCGCCTCGCGCCGCCACCCCGTGATCGGCGTGTTGAGCGCGAGCGAACCGCCGGCCGCCTCGCATTCGCCGAGCAGTGACAGCATCAGCGCATGGCTGTCGACGACGCCGGTCTCCGGCGAGAGCAGGGCGATCTCGCAACGCACCTCCGGCTCCAGCGCCTTCGCCTCAGCACCGCTGAGCCAGCGCAGCGTGTCGACGCCTGAGGCTTTCGCGCGCGCCATGATCGTCTCCAGCGCCGGCTTCTGGCTTTCGGAGGTCGCGACGATCAGCTTGCCGCAGGCCTTGTGCGGCAGGCCGCGCCCTTCGAGATAGGCGTAGAGCTTCTTGCGGCCTTCCACGCAGACGCGGGCCTTCAGCGAGCCGGGCGGATAATAGATCCCGGCATGGATGACCTCGGAATTGCGCGCCGAGGTCTGGGTGCCGATGCCCTCGGCCGCCTCGGCGATGACGACCTCGCGACCGCCGAGCGCAAGCTCGCGGGCCACCGCGAGGCCGACGACGCCGGCCCCGACAACCAGGCAATCGATATCGCTCATACCGCTTCTCCGGCCCATCTCGGCGCGTCCGAGATGGGCAGTTTTGGGTGCCGAAATCGGCGAAAGCCGACTTCGCTGCGCTCAGCTGCGCTGCGGCATCGAGATTTCGATCAGGCTCGCCCAGTAGTTCACGCCGACCGGGATCGCCTTGTCGTTGAATTCGTAGGCGGGGTGATGCAGCCCGGCCGAGTCCCCGTTGCCGATATTGATGAAGGCGCCCGGCCGTTCCTCCAGCATGAAGGAGAAGTCTTCCGAGCCCATCGTCGGCGGGACGTCGGTGGTGATCGCGTCGGAGCCGAAGGCTTCCTTGGTCACGCTGGTCACGAAGTCGGTCTGGCCGTGATGGTTGAAGGTGACGGGATAGCCGAGATGGTATTCGAGATCGTATTTCATGCCGAAGGCCTTCATCACGCCGTCGACGATCTCGGTGATGCGCTTCTGCGCGAGCTCGCGGGTCTGCGGCGTCAGCGTCCGCACCGAGCCCTTGATCTCCGCCGTCTGCGGGATGACGTTGAAGGCCTCGCCGGCATTGAGTGCGGTCACCGAGACGACGATCGACTCGAGCGGGTCGGCATTGCGCGAGGCGACGG
This sequence comes from Allobosea sp. RCC_152_1, assembly GCF_041360765.1. NCBI lineage: Bacteria > Pseudomonadati > Pseudomonadota > Alphaproteobacteria > Hyphomicrobiales > Alloboseaceae > Allobosea > Allobosea sp. RCC_152_1. Next base: position 153,268 of record NZ_JBFUPU010000003.1, on the reverse strand, counting down.
TCTGCAGCGCGCTGACCAGGGCGCAGGAAGCGACGATCGGGTCGTTGACCCGATGCGGCGCGGCCGCATGCCCGCCCAGGCCCTCGATCTTGATGTGGATGCGGTCGGCCGCGGCCATGGCCGGGCCCTTGGTGATCTCGAACTTGCCGACCGGGACGCCCGGCTTGTTGTGCATGCCGTAGACTTCCTGAATGCCGAAACGAGTGATCAACCCGTCGTCGATCATCGCCTTGGCGCCGGCGCCACCTTCCTCGGCCGGCTGGAAGATCAGTACGGCGGTCCCGTCGAAATCGCGGGTCTGCGTCAGGTATTTGGCGGCGCCGAGCAGCATCGCGGTGTGGCCGTCATGGCCGCAGGCGTGCATCTTGCCCGGCACGGTCGAGCGGTGCTCGAGATTGGTCTCCTCATGGATCGGCAGCGCATCCATGTCGGCGCGCATGGCGATGACCTTGCCCGAGCCCTGGCCCTTGCCCTTGATCACGCCGACGACGCCGGTCTGGCCGATGCCGGTCACGACCTCGTCGACGCCCCATTCCTTCAGCTTGTCGGCGACGAGACCGGCGGTCCTGTGAACGTCGTACATCAGCTCGGGATGGCGATGGATGTCGCGGCGGATCGCGGTGATTTCGGGGGTCAGCGTCGCGATGATGTCGGTCTTGGGCATCGTATCCTCTGAGATGAATTGAGCAACCACGCAGAAAGCGGGTGCCGTGCGCAAGCTAGACCAGTCGCCCGGTGCCTGTCCAAGCCGGCCGGCGCGCAGGCGGTGGGCACGGATGGCATGGCAGCGGCCGGCTGGAAGGGGTGCCCTTGTGGTCCGAGGAGCCGTTCATCGATTGCGAATGAAACGATCAATAGAAGAAAATCACACCAGCCATGATTTCGCCTTTTACAGGCAATAGTGAGCCATCATCTCCGCTCAGATCGTTTGCATTTGCCGATCTGAATTGGCTCACATCCCCCTTCATGTTTGGTTGATTATGCGTCGATTGATGTTGCTTGCGTGCGTGTCCGCGTTCTTGCCTGCTGTCGCTCTGGCTGATGAGCCGATCCAGAAAATATCCTTCCAGCCGCAGGTCAAAGGCCTGGGCTGCCTGAAGCCGGAAACCCGGTCCATGATCACGGCGCTCGTCGACAAGATCGGCCCCATCCAGATCACCTCGACCTGCGGCGGACGCCACGCCCGGCATTCCCAGCATTATCTCGGCCGCGCCATCGACTTCCGTCCGCTGGCGGTCTCGTCGCGCAAGGCGGCCGCCGCCGCCCGTTCGCTGGCAAGCGTCGGTGGCGTCGGCACGTATTCGAATGGTCTCGTCCACGCCGATGTCGGCCAGCGCGAGGCGTCCTGGTACGGTCACAAGCGCAGCCGCTATGCCTCCGCCGCCAAGCGCGGTCCCTATGCGAGGCTCGCCCGCAACGGCGGCTGATCGGCGTTCAGCCGGATAGAGCGCTCAGCGCGTGCCGATAGACCAGATCCTCCGGGTCGGGCCTTTCGGCGCGCGCATCGCGGACCGCCCCGAGCCGTTCGGCAACGGCGATCGAGGCGGCGTTGCCGGGCTCGACATAGCTCACGAGGCTTGAGAGCTGGAGGGTTCGTGCCGCCCAGTCCAGCATGGCGCGCGCGGCCTCCGTGGCATAGCCCTGCCCTTCATGGCCGTCATAGAGCAGCCAGCCGAGCTCCTTCTCGGGGAAGAGCGGGCCGGCATTGATGCCGACCTGCCCGATACAGGCCCCGTTCGCGCTCAGCGCGATCATCAGCGCGCCATGCCCGAACAGCGGCCAGCAGGCGATGTCGTGGCAGAACATGCCCCAGGCCTCTCGCGTCGTCAGCGGGCCGCCCATCCACCTGGAGCGGGGCGACGCCAGAAACGCCGCATAGGCAGGAAAATCCGCCTCGGTCATGGGGCGCAGCGTGAGGCGCAGCGTCTGCAATGTCGGAACAGGGGACTGGCTCATGGGGCGGCTTCTAGAGCCGCGCCGCCTCGCAGGCTAGACCCCGAATTCCGTCCGCCAGCGGGCGATGTCCTCCAGCGCGACGTTGGAGCCGCAGAGCACGAGGCAGATGCGTTCCCCCGGCCTGAAGCTGTCCTTGCGGGCCAGTGCCGCGGCGACCACGCAGGCGGCCGCCGGTTCCAGCAGCACGCGCCCGTTCTGGAGCACCCAGACGAGCTCGCGCACGGCTTCCGCATCCGGCACCAGCACGATCTCCTCCAGAAACTGCCGGGCGGCGGCCATGGTCCGCTCGGTCGCGAAGGGCGCGCCGAGCGTGCGTGCGATCGAGGTCGGGCGGATAGGCACCGGTTTGCCGGCTTCCAGCGCCTGGGTCATCGTCGTCGCGCCCTCGGTCTCGACGCCGTGCAGCCTGACGGCCGGGTCGAGGCCTTTCAGTGCCGCGCCGACACCGGCCGAGAAGCCGCCGCCACCGACCGAGATGAAGACATGGTCGAGCCGGCCGCCGGCGTCGCTGGCGAGTTCGAGGCCGAGCGTGCCGTGCCCGGCGATGATGGCCGGATCGTCATAGGAATGGACATGGACCATGCCCTGCGCGGCGTAGTCCTCGGCCTTGGCGAAGGCTGCGACCGAATCCTCGCAGAGCTCGACCTCGCCTCCGGCCTGCCGCGTCAGCGCGATGTTGAGCTCCGGCGTCGCCTTCGGCATCAGGACGAGCGCACGCGCACCCATGGCATGGGCGACCAGCGAAACCGCGATGGCATGGTTGCCGCCCGAGACGGTGACGACCCCGCGCTTCAGCTCCGCCTCGCTCAACCCCATCAACCGGTTGTAGCAGCCACGCACCTTGAAGGAGCCGCCGAGCTGCAGGCTCTCCACCTTCACCCAGGTCTCGACGCCGAGCCGGGCCGAAAGCCCGGCGCTGTGATAGGTCGGCGTGCGGCGCACCTTGCCGGCGATGCGCGTCGCGGCCGCCTGCACATCGGCGAGGGTGACATCGAAATCCATGATGGCGGCAATCCTGTGCTGCTTCGTCGGGTCAGGGCGACACGAGAGCCCGTCGCGGCATCCTGCGTCAAGCATGGTCAGTGCCGCGGCTTGTCCGGAATCACAGTGAGCTCGGGAGCGATTTTCGACCCGGCTGAATCGTCATTGCGGATGTAGCGAAGCCATCCAGGGCGTCGAACGCCACCGCTCCTGCGTTGCGTCGTGGCTTCGCTCCTCGCAATGGCGGGTTCGGGTTTCACTCGGATCGAAAACCGCTTTAGCCTGTCGGCATGGAACCTGCGTCTGGCGGGATTTTGGGAGAAGCCTTCGTGACGATGACGCCGAAAGAGATGCTGGCGAAGCTGGTTTCGTTCAACACGGAATCGCAACGCAGCAATCTCGACCTGATCCATTTCTGCCGGGACTACCTCGCCTCGCTCGGCGTCGAGAGCCGGCTCGCGCCGAGCCCGGACGGGCAGAAGGCCAATCTCTACGCGACCATCGGCCCCAGGCGCGAGGGCGGTGTCGTTCTCTCCGGCCACACCGATGTCGTGCCGGTCGCAGGGCAGGACTGGACCTCAGATCCCTGGACGCTGACCGAGCGCGACGGCAGGCTCTATGGCCGGGGCGCCTGCGACATGAAGGGGTTCGACGCGCTCGCGCTGGCCCTGGTGCCGGAGATGCTGGCCGCGCCGCTCGAGCGGCCGATCCACATCGCGCTGTCCTATGACGAGGAGGTCGGCTGCCTCGGCGCGCGCGTCATGATCGCGTCGATGCAGCAGGAGGGGCTGAAGCCCTCGGCCGTGATCGTCGGCGAGCCTTCGATGATGAAGGTCGTGACCGGCCACAAGGGCGGCCTGCGCATGCGCACGACGATTCGCGGCCATGCGGTGCATTCCAGCCGCATCGATGTCGGCGTCTCGGCGGTGATGGTGGCGGGCGAGCTGATCCATTGGCACAACACCACGATGGCCGAGAACAAGGCGCGCACCCCGGCCGGAAACGGCTTCGAGCCGCCCTATTCGACGCTGCATGTCGGCGTCGTGCAGGGCGGGACGGCGGTCAACATCGCCGCTGAGCATTGCACGTTCGCCCATGAGGTGCGCTGCATTCCCGGCGAATTGCAGGAGGCCTATGCCGAGCGCTACAGGGCAAAGCTCGCCGAGGTCGAGGCCGGGATGAAGGCGGTGGCTCCGGAGACCGGCATCGCTCTCGAGATCACCTCCAGCACGCCGGCCATGGGGCCGGAGACGGATGGGGCGGCAGAGGCACTCTGCCGGCGCCTGACCGGTGACAATGGCCGGCATGTCGTCGCCTATGGTACGGAGGGCGGGCTCTTCCAGGGCGCCGGCTGGTCGACGGTGGTGTGCGGTCCGGGCGATATCGCGCAGGCGCATCAGCCGGACGAGTTCATCGCGGTGGAGCAGCTCGAGGCGGGGGAGCGCTTCGTCCGGGGCTTGATCGCGGATCTGTCGCGCTGAGGATCGGGTGGGCCGCAGGAGGCGGCTCGCGAGCAAGCGGTTTTCGGGCAGTCGGCGTGTGCCGATGCCCGGATCGCCAAGAAGAGGCCTCGCCGCAGGATGCCGGGCGCGGCGGGATGAGGGTCGGGACCCTGAGGGGGGAGGGATGTCGCGCAGCCGTGCCGCTGCTCTTCTGTTCGCGCTGCTGGCTTTGCTGCTGCCGGCCGCTGCGCAGGCCTTTGTCTGGGCGCGCTCGAGCGATGCGCTGACGCTCGACCCCCATGTCGCCAATGAGGGGCCGACCACGGCTCTCGTCCAGAACATCTATGAAGGTCTCACCGAGCGCGATCGGACAGGGCGCCTCGGCCCGCTTCTGGCGGTGTCCTGGCGGATGCTGCCGGAGGACCCGACGATCTGGGAGTTCAAGCTGCGCCAAGGCGTGGTTTTCCAGGATGGCAGCCGCTTCTCGGCGGATGATGTCGTCTTCTCCTATCGGCGCGCGCTACAGCCGAATTCCGGTTTTCGCGACCATCTCGCTTCGGTTGCCGATATCGAGAAGGTCGACGACACCACGGTCAGGTTCAGGACGCGCAGGCCCAATCCGGTTTTCATCGCCAATACGCCGGCGATCCTGATCATGAGCAAGGCCTGGGCGGAGCAGCACGGGACAGCCACGATCCCGGACAGCCCGATCTCCGACGCCAATTTCGCAAATGCCCATGCCAACGGCACCGGTGCCTTCGTGCTGGTGTCGCGGCAGCCGCTCGTCAGGACCGTGCTGAAGCGCAACGAGGCTTACTGGAATCGCGGCGGCGTCCCGCTCGGCATCGCGGAATTGACCTATCTGCCGGTGCCGCAGGCGAGCGCGCGCGTCGCGGCCCTGCTCGCCGGTACGGTCGATTTCCTGCAGGACGTGCCGATTCAGGATCTGCCGCGCCTGCGCGCCCGGCCCGGCCTCACCGTCACGACGGGTGTCGAGAACCGGACGATCTTCCTCGGCTTCGACGTCGCCTCGCCGGCGCCACGCGGGACCGATGCCGGCGGCCGCAACCCCTTCGCCGATCTGCGCGTCCGGCGCGCGATGAACCTCGCCATCGATCGCGACTATATCCGGCGTGCCGTCATGCGCGGCGAGGCGCTGCCGAGCGGCATCATCATCCCGCCATTCGTCGATGGCTGGACGCGCGAGCTCGACATGCCGCCGCCTTTCTCGCTCCCGGAGGCCCGACAGCTTCTGGCCGAAGCCGGTTATTCCGAGGGCTTCTCGACCACGCTCTACTGCCCGAACGATCGCTACGTCTACGACGAGGAGACCTGTCGCGCTTTGGTTCCGATGCTGGCCCGGATCGGAATCCGGGTCACGCTCGTCGCCCAGCCGCAGGCGGCGCAGTCCCAGGCGCTGCGGCGCACGCCCGGTCCCGATGTCTTCCTCGCCGGCTGGGGGACGCTGACCTATGACAGCGAATACCTTTTCTCGTCGCTCTATCACAGCCGCGACGGGCAACGCGGCACCTACAACGCCACGGGGTACAGCGATGCGGAAACCGATGCGCTGATCGACAGGATCTCCGGGGAAATCGACCGGAGCCGGCGCGCCGGGCTCATCGCGCAACTCTGGCAGAAGCTGCGCAACCAGACGATCTACCTGCCGCTGTTCCACCAGATGCTCAGCTACGCGACGAAGGAGGCGTATGAGATACCCGTCGACGTCGCCAACACGCCGAAGCTGAAGCTGGTCGCTGCCCGCGGGCAGTGAGCCGCGCCGCGAAGCTTGCCTCTGTGGTGATCTTAAGTCGCGGACGCCGGCGGCTCTCCAGCCTTCGGCCGCGTATGGTTCGTGGCGCGCATCGGCAGCGGTACGGCCGGGCGGTCCGTGCGGTACTGGCCGCGCGCGATCGCGCCGAACATCAGCACGACGGCGGTCAGCGTCATCAGCCACCAGGGCAGCAGCGGCGCGAAGCCGAAGGTGCCGAGCGCGAAGGCGGTGGTGAAGGCCGCGACGCCGCCTGCCGAGAGGGCGCCGGACATGCGCCCCGCGGCGCGGATCGCGAAATAGAGGCAGGCGGCGGCCGTGGCGGCCCCCACCAGTCCGAGCTCGTACCAGGTCTCGAACAGCAGGGTCACCGGCGCCGGCTGCGGCAGGACGCCGGTCATCTGGCCGCGCAGGACGGTGTCGAGGCCATGGCCCGTGATCAGCTCCACCGGCGATTGCCGGATGACGTCGGCCCAGATCGACAGCATCTGGGCGAAGTCGCTGCTGCTGTCCGGCAGGGCCGAGACGAGCGGCGCGAGCAGGAAGGGCAGGAGCGGCGCGAACAGCATCAGCCCGGCGATGATCGCGGCGATGACCTTGGTCGCGCCTTCGCGGCTGGCCGTGACCGCGCCGAAGGCGACGGCGCCGAAGATCATCGCCACCGTCTCGCCATCCTCGAAGCGGGTCAGCGCCAGCAGGCCGACGATGAGCGCGAGCCCGAGCGCGGTCATGCCGCGCTCGCGCGACAAGAGCCAGGCCAGTGCCGGCCAGGCCATGATCAGGATGATCGAGACGCCGCGCTCGACCGCGCCGGGCGGCGCTGCCGCATGGCGCAGTGCCGCGACGATGATGAGGCCCAGCGCGAAGACGCCGGCGACGCTGGTGCCGAGCGCCACGAGATTGAGGTTGGAGGCACGCATTCGCTCGGGCAGCGCCGACAGGCCGACGAAGCCGAGCGCGACGGCGAGCGCCAGGTTGCCGGCCTTCTCGGCGGCGGTGCCGGGATAGGGGCTCCAGATCAGCGACAGCGCCGCCCAGGCGATCAGCCCGAGCAGGATGAGCCCGGGGCGGCTGAGCAGCGCCGCCTTCAGCCCGCCGAGGAAATGGCGTGGCTCCTCCACGAGCGCGGCGATGATCAGCAGCGCGATGCCGATCGGCACCAGCACCACGGCGGCGCGGCGCGAAACCAGCGCGGCCAGCGGCAGCACGAGTGCGAGCGTCGCGAAGCCGATGCGTCGCAGCAGTCTCGCTGCGTCGGTAGCGGGGTCGAGCTGGGCCTTGGAAGGAGGTCGGTTCATGCGTCCCGGATCGATGACAGGCCTTCGGCCAGCCCGGCCGCCCGGATTGAGCCGTCGCTACCCTAGCGAGAGAGGGCGCGCGCGACTGTAGGTGCGGCGCAACACTGCGCCGGCATCTTGCGAGTCCGCCGGCCACCGCGAACCACTGGCGCGACAGGGGGCTTCGTGAGATGAATCGGCCATGATCCGGCTGGCCGCCATCCCCTATGCGAGCAATTTCGGAATCGACGGCTTCATGCAAGGCGTCGTCGCGCGGCTGAGGCGCCGCGGCCTGCGGCTCGGCGGCGTCATCCAGCATAATGACGAGGCTTGCGAAGACCGCTGCATGGCGATGTCGCTCGAGGACCTTGCCAACGGCACCCGCTTTCCGATCAGCCAGGATCTCGGACCTTCCGCCGAGGGCTGCCGGCTCGACGCGGCCGGGCTGGCCGCCGCCGCGGCGGCGTTTTCGGGCGCGCTGACGGAGCGGGCCGATCTCGTCGTCGTCAACAAGTTCGGCAAGCAGGAGGCGCTGGGCGGGGGGCTGCGCGACGAGATCGCGAAGGCGGTCATGGCCGGCCTGCCCGTCCTGCTCGCGGTGCGCCATGATGTCCTGCCGGCCTGGCGCGCTTTCGTCGGTGATGATTGGATCGAATTGGCGGTCGATGAGGAGCAGATCGAGCGCTGGGTGGTGGATGCGATGCGGCTTGCGGCCTGATCGGCACGGGCTGATGGCGTCCTCGCGTGCACCGTCATGAGCAGCGCCCCGCCTGCGCCTCCCCTCGGGCTTATCCTTGCTGGCGGCCTCGCCCGGCGCATGGGCGGCGGCGACAAGCCGCTCAGGCTCCTGGCCGGGAGGTCCGTGCTCGACCATGTCGTCGAGCGCTTGCGCGGCCAGTGCTACGGCCTGCTGCTCAACGCCAATGGCGATCCCGCCCGCTTCGCCGCCCATGGCCTGCCGGTGGTGGCCGATTCCGTGCCCGATTTCGCCGGCCCCCTTGCGGGCATCCTCGCCGGGCTGGACTGGCTTGTCGCGCATCGGCCGAACGATGGCTGGCTCGTCAGCGTCGCGGCCGATACCCCCTTCATTCCGGCCGATCTGGTCGCCCGCCTGCATGCGGCGCGCGCAGCCGCCGGAACGCCGCTCGCCTGTGCCGCATCGGCCGGCCGGCAGCACCACGCCATCGGGCTCTGGCCGGTGGCGCTGCGGGAGGATTTGCGGGCAGCGCTGGCGGGCGGCGAACGCCGGCTCGGCCACTGGACGGCGAAGCATGGGGTCGCCGTCGCCGAATGGCAGGCGGAGCCGGTCGATCCCTTCTTCAACATCAACACGCCGAACGATCTGGCCGAGGCGCAGGACATCCTCCGGCGCCTGGGTTAGCTCGCAATGGCGCCTCAGGCTCCTCCGCGCTCCAGCAGCGCCTTCAGCGCGGCCAGGTCGCGCGCGATCATGCCCGCATCGGCCGCCATGTCGTCGTCGGACATGCCGTCGCGCTGGAACAGGGTGAACACCACCTCGGCACCGTCGCCATTGGGCACGACCCGCATCGGATTGTGCATGGCGGCGCCGTGATCGGGGATGACGGCATGGTCGAGCACGCCGTGCTGGTTCGGCTCGCTGAACAGGATGCGCATCGGCCCCATCGGCGTCTCCGCCCGCCAGGTCATGCCCTCGACATGGACGAAGCTGTGGCCGAGCCCTTCGGCCCATCGCGGAAAATTCACGGGATCGGCGAGGAAGGCATAGACCTCCTCGGCCGGGCGCGCGACGCCGATGCCGATATGCCGGGCGCGATGGATGGCCATCACATGCCTCCTAGGTTCGATATAGAACAAAAGAAGAACATGATCACCGCCATGTCAAGTGGCGTCCATGCAAGCCGCTTCCTGCGGCCGGAGCCTGGGCTCTACTCGATGACGATGCGCGGTGCCGCCCGTGTCGCGCCACCCAAGGCCGCCTGGACCTGCCGCGCCAGGGCGATATAGGCCTTGGCATGGGCGCTCGAAGGGTCACTGGCGACGATCGGACGCCCGCCGTCCGAGGTTTCGCGGATCGGCATGGCGAGCGGGATTTCGCCGAGGAAGGGGATGCCGAGCCGTTCCGCCTCGTGCCGCGCGCCGCCATGGGCGAAGATGTCGGAGCGGTGCCCGCATTCCGGGCAGATGAAATAGCTCATGTTCTCGACGAGCCCGAGGATCGGCACCGCGACCTTCCTGAACATCGCCACGCCGCGCCTTGCGTCGAGCAGGGCGAGGTCCTGCGGCGTCGAGACGATGACCGCCCCCGCCAGCGGCACCTGCTGGGCCATGGTGAGCTGGGCGTCGCCGGTGCCGGGCGGCATGTCGACGACGAGCACGTCGAGCTCGCCCCATGCGACCTCGCGCAGCATCTGCGTGATCGCCGAGATCACCATCGGCCCGCGCCAGATCATCGGCGTCTCCTCGTCGACGAGGAAGCCGATCGACATCACCTTCAGCCCATAGGCCTCCATGGGGCCGAGCGTGCGGCCGGAGACGATCTGCGGCTTGCCGGTGATGCCGAAGAGCTTCGGCATCGAGGGGCCGTAGATGTCGGAATCGAGCACGCCGACCTTGAGCCCCAGGGTCGAAAGCGCCACGGCGAGATTGGCGGCGGTGGTCGACTTGCCGACGCCGCCCTTGCCGCTCGCCACGGCGATGATCTGCTTCACGCCGGGCACGCCGGCCGGCTTCGGCGGCGGCCCGCCGGGCGCGGGGCGGTGCGCCTGCTGGCGGGCCTGCATCCCGGCGGAAGGCGCGGCCTTGTCGGCGGTCAGCCCGACGAGTACCTGGGTTACGCCCGGCAGGCCGCTAACCGCGCTTTCCGCCGCCTTGCGCACTGGCTCCATCGCTGCAGCTTCGGTCGCGTCGATGCCGATGGCGAAGATCACCTTGCCGCCATCGATCAGGATGTTCGCGACCCGGCCGGACGCTGCGAGCGATTGCCCGCTCGCCGGCAGTTTCACCAGTTCCAGCGCCCGCAGGATGTCGGCTTGGGAAAGGCTCACGTCGGAAGTCTCCGTTCCTTGCTTGGGGCTTCAGCTTGCCTTGCGGATGTGGAAGACGAGGATGCGCCCCGCGCCATCCTGCCGCTCGATCGCATCGCCCGTCTCGCGCGCCAGATTCGGCAGGTCGATCGCCGCCATCGGATCGGTGCACTGCACGACGAGGAGGCTGCCGGCCACCGCCGCATCGAGCGCCTTGCGCACATGCAGCACGGGCAGGGGGCATTTCAGGCCGCGCAGATCGAGCGCAATGGTGTCCATGGTCGCGCCCGCTCGGGTCGTTGTCGTCGTCATGTCTCATATGATGGCTTTTCGGGCAGGGGCAACCTGCGCCGCAGCCATGCGCTTGACCCATCCCCGCATGGCAAGGGAGAAGGGGGAGGGATAACGCGGCAACGTCCCGGACGATGCCGCGAAGCCGGGGAGAGGCGGAGACCGATGGAAGCGGGTGGCCGCGAGCGGCGGGAACGGCCATGGCGCGCCTGAAAGGCATCGGGCCGGGCCATGCGCCGATGACGCTCGCCGAGGCCGGCGCGCGGGCGGTTTCCCTGGTCGCTCCGGTCGCCGGCACGCAGGCGCTGCCTTTGTCGCAAGCCGATGGCCGTGTCCTGGCGCGGGATGTTTTCGCCGGCTTGCCCCTGCCGCCCTTCGCCAATTCGGCCGTCGATGGCTACGCGCTGCGTTTCGACGACCTCGCGCCCGATGCCGAAACCCGCCTGCCGGTGCTCGGCCGCGTCGCCGCGGGCGAGACGGCGCCATCGGAGTTCGGACGCGGCGCGCTGCGCATCTTCACCGGCGCCCCTATCCCGCCAGGTGCCGATACGGTCGTCATGCAGGAGGATGTGAGGCGCGAGGGCGACGCGGTCCTGCTGCCGCCGGGGCTGAGGCGCGGCGCCAATCTGCGGCCGGCCGGCGAGGATGTCGCCCGGGGCGCTCGCGCATTCGCGGCTGGGCACCGTCTGCGCCCGCAGGATCTCGGCCTGCTGGCAGCGCTCGGGCTGGAACGTGTCACGCTCCGGCGCCGCCCGCGCGTCGCGCTGTTCTCGACCGGCGACGAATTGACCGAGCCCGGCGGGACACTGCCTCCGGCCGCGATCTACGACGCCAACCGGCCCATGCTGCGCGCCCTGCTGGCGCGCGCCGGCGCGGAGCCTGTCGATCTCGGCATCCTGCGCGACGACCGCGACGGTCTGGCGGCACGGCTGAAGGAAGCCGCGCGCGATTGCGACCTCGTCATCACCTCGGGCGGGGTCTCGGTCGGGGAGGAGGATCACGTCAGGGCGGCGCTGGCGACGCTGGGCTCGCTCGATTTCTGGCAGATCGCGATCAAGCCCGGCAAGCCGGTCGCCGTCGGCACGATCGCGGAGACGCCTTTCCTCGGCCTGCCCGGCAATCCGGTCGCGGTCTTCGTCACCTTCGCCTTCGTCGCGCGGCCGATGATCGCGCGGCTGGCTGGCACGGCGTGCGACCCGCTTCTGCGTCTGCCGGTGCGGCTCGGCTTTTCGCATCGGGGCAAGCCGGGGCGGCGCGAATTCCTGCGCGTCTCGGTCGAGCCCGGGGCGGATGCCGTTCCGCTGGCCCGCAGGCATCCGGGCGAGGGGGCGGGCTCGCTGGCCTCGCTGACCCAGTCCGACGGGCTCGTCGAGCTGGCCGAGGATCCGGCGCTGGCCGAGGAAGGCAGCATCCAGCCCTTCCTGCCCTATTCCGCGCTTCTCGGCTGAGGGGCCAGCCGGTTCAAGGCCGCGACGGATCGAAAAAGAGAGCCTCAATCCCGCCGGAAGACGACGCTGGCGCCCCAGCCGAGGAACAGCGCGAGCAGGATGGTGGCGAGCCCGTAGAGCCACGGCCAGTCATAGGCGCCGGAGGCGAGGCGCTGCTCGGCCCCGGTCTTGATCACCTCGAAATTCGTCTGCTGGCGCGCCAGCGGCACGCCGCCGGCATAGAGCACGACATCGACGGTATAGGAGCCGGTCGGCGCCGTCGCGGGGACGTCGATCGGCGCGCTGAACAGGGAGTTCGAGAGAAAGGTCACGCCCCGTTGCTGATAGGCATAGAGGTCCTTGCCCTGCATGATGCGCACGAGGCTGTCGCGGAACGTCGCCACGCTGCTGTCGTCGAACCAGTTCTGCGCCGGGCGTTCGGCATTGGCGAGGCCGACCCGGTCGCGCCTCGCCGTTTCCGCGCTCATCATCTCGCTGATCGGCCGGTTGGTCGCGACCAGCAGGAAGACCGGGCTCTCGGGGAAGCGCCGCTGCGTGCGGTTGATCCAGATCGGGCCGAACCGTTCCTTCTGGCGCACCAGCAGCATGCGGCGCGGCCCGCGCACGGTGATGATGATGTCGTGCGGGTCGCCGCGGGCGACGCTGCGCCCGTCGCGCTCGACGAGGCCGAAGACGGTGAGCTGGCTGCCGGTATAGTTCGAGGTGATCTGGATCTGGTGGCTCGACATCGCCGCAATCAGCGTCTCGGCCCGCGCGGGCATGGCGAGGGCCAGCAGGGCGGTCAGCAAGGTGGCGGCGTGGAGGCAGGCCCCTCTCATCGCGCGCTCTCCGGCACGACGACCGAGAAGGGCTCGCTCGGCGGAATGAACAGCTCGATCGCGAAGCGCAGCCCGACCGAGAGGATCAGCAGGGCGAGCAGCAGCCGGAAGGATTCGACGTTGAGGTTGCGCGCGGCGCGGCCGCCGAACTGGGCGCCGACGACGCCGCCGACCAGCAGCAGGGCGGCGAGGATGATGTCGACCGACTGGTTGGTAATGGCGTGCAGCAATGTCGCGCCGGTCATCGTCACCAGGATCTGGAAGAGCGAGGTGCCGACCACGACGGAGGGCGGGATGCGGAAGAAATAGATCAGCGCCGGCACGAGGATGAAGCCGCCGCCGACGCCGAGCACCGCGCCGATGAAGCCGATCACGACCGCGAGCAGCGCGATCGGGATGATGCTGCAATACAGGCCGGAGCGGTAGAAGCGCTGGCGGAACGGCAGCCCCATCCACCAGGGATGCATGCCGCCGCGCCGCTTGCGCCGCGCCGGCTTGCCGGCCCTGACGCGCAGCATCGCGCGCACGGCGTCGTAGAGCATCAGCCCGCCGATGATCGAGAACAGCGTGACGTAGGACAGGGTGATGACCAGCTCGAGCTGGCCGAGGCGGCGCATCGCGTTGAAGAACGCCACGCCCAGCACGGTGCCGACGATGCCGCCGGAAACCAGGACGCCGCCGAGCTTGAGATCGAGCGCCTTGCGCCGGAAATAGGTCAGGACGCCGGTCATCGAGGAGCCGGCGACCTGCGCCGCCACCGTCGCCACCGCGACCGCCGGCGGAATGTCGAGGAAGATCAGCAGCGGCGTCAGCAGGAAGCCGCCGCCCACGCCGAACAGCCCGGAGATGAAGCCGACCGCGCCGCTCAAGCCCAGCACCATCAGCACGCTGATCGGAAGCTCGGCGATCGGCAGGTAAATCTGCACTTCTACCCCTCATGGACGGCGCTTGAGCAGTCGCTTGCGCCGATGATCCCAGGCTACGCGGTCCGGGTTAAGGCAAATTGTCGAAACGACGAAGGACGGGCCTTCCACCGGCCCGTCCCAGAGACGGTCATTCTTCCTGCCGCGTCAACACGTCGTAAGCATGACGTGTTTCAGGGCTTTCAGCTCCGGCTCGGCTTGCCGGGCTTCGCCATCGAGGCTGTCGGGCCGGCATCCCAGCCCTTCGGCGGCGGGGTGACTTCGTTGGCGGCGGTGTCGAGCACTTTCGGCTTCCAGCCCGTCGCCCGGGCCTTGGCGGCGGCGAGCTCTTCCGGCTTCAGGCGTTGGGCGACTTCGTCGCGCTTGCGGGCGGCGTCCTCATCGCCCTGCACGGCCGCGATCGCGAACCAGACATAGGACTGCGCCAGGTCGGCCGGCGCGCCGAGCCCGCGGCCGAGCAGCACGGCGAGATTGTACTGGCTGTCGCGCACGCCGAGCTCGGCCGCTTTCGCAAACCAGGTGTTCGCGGTGGCATAATCCGGCTTGCCGGCGGCACCCTCGGCATAGAGCACCGCGAGGTTGTGCATCGCCTTGGCGTTGCCGCGCTCGGCGGCGCGCTGATACCAGATCCGGGCGAGGGGCAGGTCGCGCGGAGCTCCCACGCCCTTCTCGAACATGTTGCCGAGGCGGAACTGTGCCGGCGCGAGCCCCGCGACGGCCGCCCGCTCGAACAGGCGTAGGGCGAGCTTGGGGTCGCGCGAGCCGGTGGGGCCGTCGGCGGCGCGTGTCGCCAGCTCGTAGACGGCGCGTGCGTCGCCATCGAGCGCGGCCTTGCGCAGCCCGGCGCTGCCCAGCCCGGTCGGAAGATCGCCGAGGCCGGTCACGGCCTGCACCGGCTCGGAGGCAGGCAGCGTGGCGCTGGCCGTTTCCGGCGTGGCCTGCGCCGGTTCCGTGGCGGCGGATACGGTGGCCGGAGCCGGGGCGGGGGCATTGCCCGCATCCGCGTTGATGGCGCCGCCCGCATTCGCGGCGGGAGATGAGAGAGCGAGCGAGGACTGGTCCTTGGAGGGAGCCTGTTCCGCCGGCGCTGGCGGCGACAATGCCGCCGCTGTTTCCGGCAGGGCGGCCGGGGGAGCGAGCAGGTTCTGGCTCTCGTTGCTGGCCGTCTTCGTATCCTTGCCGCCCAGCGAGCTGGTGACGACCTGGGCGGTTCCCAGCGCGAGGATCACGGCGGCGAGGCCGAGCAGGAGGGGGCGCTTGCGCTTCTCCATGATCTCGCGCAGCCGGCCCGGGCTTTTCGCGGCGGGTTCGGCCGCCGTGGTGGGCGCGGTCGCGGCGGCTTCGCTGGCGGCCTTGGCCGAGCGGCGCGCGGCGGCGATCAGGCTCTGGCGAACCGATTGCGCATCCTGGCCGGCATTGGCGGTCGCCTCGGGGCGGGGGCGACCGGAGCCCGGCTCGAGCGGCAGGTCGAAGGCCGCGCTCGGCATGGCGAGGGTCGGCTCGGTGCGCTGCGGCGCCTCGCCGGCAACCGGCCGGTCCTGAGCGGCGGGAGCCGCGACGAGCGGCTCGCGAGACGTCGAGAAGCGCCTGGTCGGCTCCTGGCGCGTCGCCGGCTCCTGGGCCCGCGGCGCGGCTGGCCGGCCGGAAGCGCCATGACGCTCCGCCAGCAATTCGCCTTCGAGGTTCGACAGGCGGCCCATGATCGCTTCGAGCGTCTGGTTGAGGGCGCCGAGCGCGTCATGCGTCTGCCGTTCCGAGGAAATCTGGGTGTCCCGCATGCCGGAAACCAGACCGGAGAGCTCGACGATGCCCTTGCCCGGCGTCACCGCGCTGGTGGCCTGCACGAGCGCGGCGCGCTCGGCTGCCGTTTCCTCCCGCATCGAGCGCAGATGCACGACCAGATCCTGCAGCGTCCGCTCGATGCCGCTCTCGGCGTGGCGGGTCGCGGCCGCCTCGTCGAGCCGGGCGGCGATCCCCGAGATCTGCTGCTCGAGCGCCTCGAAGGACTCCGAATTCGCTTCAGGCGCGCCAGCTTCGTCGATCTTCTCGGCGAGGTGGCGCAGCATGTCTTCGATCGGCTTGAGAGCGGCCGGCACGCGCCCGTCCGCGCCCTCGGTCATGCGGACAAGCTCGCTCGAGGCCGCGAGGCTCTCGATGCGCCCGGCCAGGGCTTCGATCTGGCGCGTGACGGCGACCGGGCTGTTCTCGGCGAGCCGCTCGACATGCTGCTGGAGCAGGTCGAGGCGATGGTCGATCTGGTTATCGGGGCGACGCTCGGCGATTTCGTCGAAACGCTGCGACAGCCGGTCGATCTGGCCTGCCAGCGCCGAGAGCGGCCCCAGCTCGAACTCGCGCGGGCGGCCCGAAAGCACGGCGCTGCGCACATCCTCGATGGCCGAGGACAGGTTGCGCATCTCGCGCATGTCGGGTTCGATCTCGCGCAGCCGGCTGATCTCGAAGCCGAGCGAGGCGATCTGCTGCGAGAGCTCTTCCAGCCGGTGGTCGTTGCCGTTCTGCGCGACCAGCTCGCGCAGCTCGGCGATATCGCGCGCCAGCGGCGTCGGATCGATGCCGCCAGCCGATGCGAGCGCGTCGATCTTGTTCGCCAGATGCGCGATCTCTCGCTGGACATGCTGGTAGCCACCGCCCGAGCGATCTTGCGACAGGCGTGAAACCTCCGCCTCGAGGCGGGCCAGCGGCTTCAGTACCGGTTCGAAATGATCGCGGCCGGCGAGCCTGTCGAGGCGCTCGCCGAGAGCGGCGATCTTGGTCTCGATCGTATGGGCGAGATCGCCGCCGAAGGGGGCCGCGGGCCGCTGCTGCGGCGCGGCCGCGCGCCGCGCATCCGGCGAGAGGCGCGCGCTGAGGTCGCGCAGATCCTCGCGCAGCGCCGAGATGCGGTCCTGCGAAGCTTGAGCCGGCCGAGGCGCCTCGCTCTCGTCGCGATCGAGCAGGCGCTGGCGCGTGCGGATATCGGTGACGGCGGCGGCGAGTCCGTCGCGACTGAACGCAAGCCGGGGAGAGCGATCCTCGCCGGCCTGCTGCCGGGGCTCGACGGCGCGGCGCTCGATCTCGACGATCCGCTCGCCGATCGACTTGATGGCCTCGGCGATGACGCTGGTCGCCCGCTCCTGGCGTTCGGCGGCCGTCCGCTCGCCCGAGGACAGGCGGTCCTCGGTCTTCTCGATCCAGCGCGTGATCGAATCGAGCGCCCCGGCGGTGCGTGCGCTCGTCTCGCGCGTCAGCTTCTCGGTCGCCGCCGCCTGGCGGAGCAGGACGTCGATCTCATTGCGCGAGGGCTGAGGGGTCGGTGCGCGCGCGGCGGTTTCGGTCTGCGTCTGGGAGAGCCGTGCGAGCCGCTCCGAGAGGGCGGCGATATCGAGCTGCTCCGGCGGCGCCGTGGCGGCCATGGCCGGCTGCGCCTCCTCGCTCTCGTCGCGAATCTTGTGATCGAGCCATTCGCCCAAGGTCATGCCGGCGCGGCGAGCCGCCGCCTTAGCCGCATCGCGCGTCCTCGGGTCGACCCCCTTGACGCTCCAGGGCAAGCTGTTCGCCATGATTGTGCTCGCCTCCAGGGCCCGTTGTTAACGAAGGCGCAGCTCCCTGACGCCGCCGCTTCCGCTCGATCCGGCGATCCGTGAAAAGAACGTTGACGAAGTCGCAACGCCGGTCCGCGCCCCTGAGATTTCGCCGGCATGGTAAACAGCGGGTTAAGAATTCCGACCGATCCGTTAATTTTTTCCGAAGCGCCGCTTTTCTGCCGCGTTGTCGGGGTTCGTATAACCGTAACTTACCCCACCCTGGGGGCGTATTACCTGACGCTAGGGGAGGGGGTGCCGTAAGAAGACATCTCAGCAAGGCGATGCCGCCAATATGTGCCGGTGCCGCCGTCCATCTTTCAAGGAATGAATGCTCATGTCGCGCCAAAGCTCAGCTATGGCGGGTTCCTCGATTCATGAGACCCGCGCTGACAATGTCCCGGTCGCGGATTCCGATGCCGGGGGCTTCACCATCAGCGATCTCGCCCGTGATTTCGGCGTGACGCTGCGAACCCTGCGCTTCTACGAATCCCGCGGCCTGCTTGCGCCGGCCCGCTCGGGCATGACGCGCATCTATTCGGCGCGTGATCGTGCCCGGCTCGCGCTCATCCTCAAGGGCAAGCAGCTCGGCTTCACCCTGGTTGAGATTCGCGCCATGCTCGCCAATGAGGAGAAGAAGGCGGGCTCGGCGGGCAAGTCGGCCTCGGTCGGCGGCCTGCATCTCAGCCGCGATCAGATCGTCGAGCAGCTCGAGCTGCTGCGCAGCCAGCGTGCCGAGATCGAGGACGCCATCAAGGAGCTCGAAGGCTCGCTCACCCGGCTCAGCGCCGCCTGAGACCGCGCCGCGTCGCGGGCCGATCCGGTTTCCGGCGAAAAGCGCCGGGTCGCCTCCCGTCTCCGGATGGATGCGCGACGCTCTGTCCCAGAACCCCGGCTTTGCCGGGGTTTTTTATTGCCTTGCCATCGAACGGTCACGCGCGGGAGGACAAATTCGCCGGACACCCATTGCATGCCGGGTGAGATTGTTTATATGTGAACTATCTTGAAGCGGTGCACCCATGAGCGCCGCCGCGCGAGGTGAGGGAGGACCACGATGCCGGTCTACAAGGCGCCCGTCGACGATACGCTTTTCCTGCTCAACGACGTTTTCAATATCGAGCGCTACAACAACCTGCCGGGCTTCGCCGACGCGTCCTCGGACGTGATCGAGGCCGTGCTCGGCGAGGGCGCCAAGCTCTGCGAGGAAGTGCTCCAGCCGATCAACTATTCCGGCGACCAGGAGGGCTGCACCCGCCATCCAGACGGCCGCGTCACCACGCCGAAGGGCTTCAAGGAGGCTTATGAGGCCTATGCCGGCGGCGGCTGGATCGGCCTTGCCATGGACCCGGAATATGGCGGCCAGGGCCTGCCCTACACACTCGGCGCCGTGATGAACGAATATGCCTCGGCCGCGAACATGGCCTTCGCCATGTATCCGGGCCTGACCATGGGCGCGATCGCCGCGCTCTATGTCCACGGCTCGGACGAGATCAAGCGCACTTATCTGCCGAAGATGATCGACGGCACCTGGTCGGGCACCATGAACCTGACCGAGCCGCATTGCGGCACCGATCTCGGCCTGCTCAAGACCAAGGCCGTGCCGAATGGCGACGGCTCCTACGCCATCTCCGGCACCAAGATCTTCATCTCGGCCGGCGAGCAGGACATCACCGGGAACATCATCCACCTCGTGCTCGCCCGGATCGAGGGCGCGCCGGCCGGCGTGAAGGGCATCTCGCTCTTTGTCGTGCCGCGCAACAAGCTGGGTGCGGACGGCTCGGTCGGCGCCAATAACGGCGTGTCCTGCGGCTCGATCGAGCACAAGATGGGCATCCACGGCAACGCCACCTGCGTGATGAACTACGACGGGGCGCAGGGCTGGCTGGTCGGCGAGGAGAATCGCGGCCTCAACGCCATGTTCGTGATGATGAACGAGGCCCGCCTCGGCGTCGCGATCCAGGGGCTCGCCCAGTCCGATGTCGCCTATCAGAACGCTGTCGCCTACGCCAAGGAGCGTCTACAGGGCCGCGCGCTGACCGGCGCCAAGGAGCCCGCCAAGCCGGCCGACCCGATCATCGTCCACCCGGACGTGCGCCGCACGCTGATGTCGATCAAGGCCTTCAACGAGGCCGCCCGCGCTTTCGTGCTCTGGAACGCGCTGAAGTCCGACATCGCCCATCGCTCCGGCGACGCGGCCGAGCGCCAGGCGGCCGACGATCAGCTTGGCCTGATGACCCCGGTTCTCAAGGGCGTGCTCACCGATATCGGCTTCGACAACGCCGTGAAGGCGCAGCAGATGTTCGGCGGCCACGGCTACATCGCCGAGACCGGTGTCGAGCAGTTCGTCCGCGATGCCCGCATCGCGATGATCTACGAGGGCGCCAACGGCGTGCAGGCGATGGATCTCGTCGGCCGCAAGCTCGGCCGCGATGGCGGCCGCGGCATCATGGCCTTCTTCAACGAGGTCGGCGGCTTCCTCAAGGAGAACGCCGAGGAGGAGGCGCTGAAGCCCCTGCTCGGGCCTTTGCAGGTTTCATTGGGCCATCTCCAGCAGGCGGCGATGTGGTTCATGAACAACGCACTCGCCAAGCCGGACAATGCCGGCGCCGGCGCCAGCGATTTCATGCACCTGCTCGGCCTCGTCTCGCTCGGCTACATGTGGGTGAAGATGGCCAAGGCCGCGCAGGAGAAGCTCAAGGCCGGCGCCGACGAGCGGATGAGTGCCAAGCTCGTCACAGCCCGCTTCTTCATGGAGCGCACCTTGCCCGAGACTGCCGCCCATCTGGCGCGCATCACCTCCGGCGCGGACACGACCATGGCGCTGAGCGTCGAGCAGTTCTGACGAAAACGCCGTCATGCCCGGGCTTGACTCGGGCATCTCTTGCAGAACCCGCTGGATGACGAGATGGTCGGGTCAAGCCCGACCATGACGTCCGGCACCAGAACGCGCCGTCCGACGGCGCCCCGGGAGGCCACCAAATGGCAGACGCATTCATCTACGACCACGTCCGCACGCCGCGCGGCAAGGGCAAGGCCGACGGTTCGCTCCACGAGGTCACGGCGATCGAGCTCGGCACCCAGGCGCTGCGCGCCATCAAGGAGCGCAACGACCTCGATCCGCTCCTCGTCGAGGACGTCGTCTTGGGTTGCGTCGATCCGGTCGGCGAGGCTGCGGCCGACATCGCCCGCACCGTCGCGCTCAAGGCGGGCTACGGCAAGGAAGTGCCGGGCGTGCAGATCAACCGCTTCTGCGCCTCGGGCCTCGATGCGGTGAATCTCGCCGCGGCGCAGGTCATGTCCGGCCAGAAGGAGATGGCGATTGGCGGCGGCGTCGAATCCATGTCCCGCGTCGGCATGGGCGCCTCCGGCTTCGGCATCGCTGTCGACCCAAGTGTCGCCATCGACACCTATTTCATGCCGCAGGGCATCTCGGCCGATTTGATCGCGACGAAATACGGCTTCTCGCGCGATGATGTCGATGCCTTCGCCGTGCGCTCGCACCAGCGCGCCGCCAAGGCCTGGAAGGAAGGCCGCTTCAAGAACTCGGTCATCCCCGTCACCGACGTCAACGGCCTCACCATCCTCGACCATGACGAGACGATCCGCCCCGACGCCAACATGCAGGCATTGGCCGCGCTGAAGGCCTCTTTCGTCCAGATGGGCGAGATGGGCGGCTTCGATGCGGTCGGGACCGCCGCGCATCCCGACGTCGAGTTCATCAACCACGTCCATCATGCCGGCAACTCGTCGGGCATCGTCGATGGTGCCGCTGCCGTCCTCGTCGGCTCGAAGAAGGCCGGCAAGGCGGCGGGCCTCAAGCCCCGCGCCCGCATCAAGGCCTTCGCGACCGTCGGTTCCGACCTCGCGCTGATGCTGACCGGTCCGATCGACGTGACCCAGCTCGTGCTGAAGAAGGCCGGCATGACCATGAAGGACATCGACCTCTTCGAATTGAACGAGGCCTTTTCCTCCGTGGTGCTGCGCTACCAGCAGGCGCTCGACATCGACGACGAGATCCTGAACGTCAATGGCGGCGCTATCGCCATGGGCCACCCGCTCGGCGCGACCGGCGCGATGGTGCTGGGCACCGTGCTCGACGAGCTGGAGCGTCAGGACAAGCAGACCGCGCTGGTGACGCTCTGCGTCGCCGTCGGCATGGGCGTCGCCACCATCATCGAACGCGTCTGAGCGGAAGGGCAGGGAGAGACATCATGAACCTCACCAATTTCCGCTTCGAGACCGACGCCGACGGCATTGCCGTCGCGACCTGGGACATGCCCGGCCGCTCGATGAACGTCATCACCCCCGAGGTGATGGAAGAGCTGAACCAGATCGTCGACAAGGTCGCGGGCGATGAAGCCATCAAGGGCTGCGTCATCACCTCCGGCAAGGAGAGCTTCTCCGGCGGCGCCGATCTCACCATGCTCCAGGGCTTGCGCGACCTGTATGTCAAGCTCGCCAAGGAGAAGGGCGAGGCCGTCGCGATGCAGAGCTTCTTCGACGAGAGCCGCAAGCTCTCGCTGCTCTACCGCAAGCTCGAGACCTGCGGAAAACCCTTCGCCGCCGCGATCCATGGCGTCTGCCTGGGCGGCGCCTTCGAGCTCTCGCTGTCCTGCCAGTATCGCGTCGTTTCGGACGATGCCTCGACCCGCGTGGGCCTGCCCGAGATCAAGGTTGGGCTGTTTCCGGGCGCCGGTGGCACCCAGCGCGTTTTGCGCCTGATGCAGACCGGCGACGCGCTCCAGATGATGTTCAAGGGCGAGCAGGTGAAGGCGCTGCCGGCGCGCAATTCCGGCCTCGTCCATGCCGTCGCCCCGCGCGCCGACATCGTCCAGAACGCCAAGGACTGGCTCAAGGCCAACCCGCAGGCGACCCAGCCCTGGGACCAGAAGGGCTTCAAGCTGCCTTCCAACAAGGTGCATTCGCCGGCCGGCATGCAGATCTGGCCGCCGGCCAACGCGATCTATCGTCGCGAGACCAACGACAACTACCCGGCCGCCCGCGCCATCCTCTCGGCGGTCTATGAGGGCTTGCAGCTCCCGATCGATCTCGGCCTCAAGGTTGAGAGCCGCTACTTCGCCAAGATCCTCCGGACGAAGGAGGCGGCCTCGATGATCCGCTCGCTCTTCGTCTCGATGCAGGAGCTGAACAAGGGCGCCCGCCGCCCGGCCGACGTGCCGCCGTCCAAGCTCAAGAAGGTCGGCGTCATCGGCGCCGGCTTCATGGGCGCCGGCATCGCCTACGTGACGGCGCAGGCGGGGCTGGAGGTCGTCCTGGTCGACAAGGACGTCGAGGCGGCCGAGAAGGGCAAGGCCTATTCGCACAAGCTGGTTTCCGACCAGATCATGAAGGGCCGCGCCAAGACCGCCGATCGCGACGCACTGCTCGGCCGCATCAAGGCTTCCGCCGACTATGCCGATCTCAAGGGCTGCGACCTGATCGTCGAGGCCGTCTTCGAGGACCCGAAGGTCAAGGCCGAGGTCATCGCCAAGGTCGAGGCGGTCGTCGGACCGCGCACCATCTTCGGCTCGAACACCTCGACCCTGCCGATCACCGGCCTAGCCGAGACCAGCCAGCGGCCGAAGAACTTCATCGGCATCCATTTCTTCTCGCCGGTCGAGAAGATGCTGCTGGTCGAGGTCATCATGGCCAAGAAGACCGGCAAGAAGGCTCTCGCCATGGCGCTGGACTTCGTCCGCGCCATCAAGAAGACGCCGATCGTCGTCAACGACACCCGCGGCTTCTACGCCAATCGCTGCGTCGGCAACTATATCCGCGAAGGCCACCTGATGCTGATGGAAGGCGTGCCGCCGGCCATGATCGAGGCCGCCGGCAAGCAGGCCGGCATGCCGGTCGGTCCGCTCTCGCTCAATGACGAGGTCGCGGTCGATCTCGCCTGGAAGGTGCTGAAGGCGACCAAGGCGCAGCTCGGTGATGCCGCGGTCGAT
This sequence comes from Allobosea sp. RCC_152_1, assembly GCF_041360765.1. Taxonomy (NCBI): domain Bacteria; kingdom Pseudomonadati; phylum Pseudomonadota; class Alphaproteobacteria; order Hyphomicrobiales; family Alloboseaceae; genus Allobosea; species Allobosea sp. RCC_152_1. Next base: position 129,830 of record NZ_JBFUPU010000003.1, on the reverse strand, counting down.
CCGGCACAGGAAAAGCTGCTCGCCGACATGGTCGAGAAGCATGGGCGGCTGGGCCGCAAGAACCGCAAGGGCTTCTACGACTATCCGGAAGCCGGGCCGAAGCGGCTCTGGCCGGGCCTCGCCGATCTTGTCGGCAAGCGCCTCGATCCCGAGAGAGTCGATATGGAGGAGCTGAAGCACCGCCTCCTGGTGACGCAGGCTCTGGAAGCCGCGAAGACCTATGAGGAAGGCGTCGTCACCGATCCGCGCGAGGCCGATGTCGGCTCGATCATCGGCTTCGGCTTCGCGCCGTTCACCGGCGGCACGCTGTCCTATATCGACAATATGGGCGCCGCCGCCTTCGTGAAGCTCTGCGAGAAGCTGGCCAAGAGCCATGGCGAGCGCTTCAAGCCGAACCGCCTGCTGAAGCGCATGGCCAAGACCGGCGAGAGCTTCTACGGCGCGGCCGAGACGAAGGCGGCCTGAGCCTTAGCGCTCAGTTCGCCAGCCTTGTGCGCAGCAGCGCCACGAGCCAGTCCGCGAAGACCTGCAGCCGGCGCGACAGGTGCCGGCGGTGGGGGTAGAGCAGGGTCATCGGCATCGGCGCAGCCCGGTGCCGGGGCATCACCTCGACGAGATCGCCCGCAGCGAGATGCTCGGCGACGTCATAGGCCGGGATCTGGATCAGGCCGAGCCCGGCGAGGCAGCAGGCGATATAGGCCTCCGCGCTGTTGACGGTGACGCGGCCGGGCAGGGCGCGGTCGTGCAGCGTGCCATTCTCCAGCCATTCCCAAGGCTCGATCCGCCCCGTCGAAGGCGAGGCGTAGTTGACGGCCTTATGCCCATCGAGTTCGCCGGGATGCCCGGGCACGCCATGTGCCGCGAGATAGCCGGGGCTGGCGACATTGATCAGCGACAACTCCCCGACCGAGCGCGCGATCAAACCAGAATCGCTCAACGCGCCGACGCGCAGCACGCAATCGATGCCGTCCTCGATCAGATTGCTCGCCCGGTCGGTGACGCTGAGATCGATGTCGATCTCGGGATAGCGGATGAGGAAATCCGGCAGGGCGGGCGCGATGATCAGGCGCCCGATCCGGCCGGGCACGTCGATCCTGAGCCGTCCGGCGGGGCGCGCGGCACTGTGACGGAACAGCGCCTCGGTTTCCTCGACATCGGCGACGAGCCGGGCGCAATGCTCGTAGAAGGCCGCGCCGTCCTGCGTGGCGGAGACGCGCCGCGTCGTGCGCTGGAGCAGCCTTGTGCCGATCCGTTGCTCCAATGCCGCGACCGCCGCCGAGACCGAGGAGCGCGGCAGCCCGAGGGCCTTGGCCGCCTGGGTGAAGCTCTCGCACTCGACGACGCGGGCATAGATGCGGAAGAGGTCGATGCGGTCCAAATCGGCGCTCCAGATTGTTCGGAAATTCTGACCAGTGATGTCCTGATCAAAATCTTTATATCTGATTTTCGGACGATATTTTGTCGCCATCGATTGCAGCGAACAGGAGCATGCGATGGCCGATCACGGCATCAAGGGTAAGACGGTTCTGATCGCCGGCGGCGCCAAGAATCTGGGCGGCCTGCTGGCGAAGGACCTGGCGGCGCAGGGCGCAAAGGCCGTCGCCATTCATTACAACAGCGCTCCGGCCAAGGCCGAAGCCGAGAAGACGATGGCCGCGATCAAGGCTGCGGGCGCGCAAGCCTATGCTTTCCAGGCCGACCTGACCTCGGCGGCAGCGATGGAGAAGCTCTTTGCCGACGCCAAGGCGGCGATGGGCGCGATCGACATCGCCGTGAATACCGTCGGCAAGGTGCTGAAGAAGCCGATGGTCGAGATCAGCGAGGCCGAGTTCGACGAGATGAGCGCGGTCAACTCGAAGACGGCGTTCTTCTTCCTCAAGGAAGCCGGCAAGCATGTCAGCGACAACGGCAAGGTCTGCACGCTGGTGACCTCGCTGCTCGGTGCCTTCACGCCGTTCTATGCGAGCTATGCCGGTACCAAGGCGCCGGTGGAGCACTATACCCGCGCGGCTTCCAAGGAATTCGGCGCGCGCGGCATCTCGGTGACCGCGATCGGGCCGGGCCCGATGGATACGTCGTTCTTCTATCCCGCGGAAGGCGCCGATGCGGTCGCCTATCACAAGAGCGCGGCGGCGCTCTCGCCCTTCTCGAAGACGGGGCTGACCGACATTCAGGACATCGTGCCCTGGCTGCGCTTCCTCGTCTCGGACGGCTGGTGGATGACCGGCCAGACGATCCTGGTGAACGGCGGCTACACGACGAAGTGAGTGTGTCGTTGATGCAGCCGCAGGCCGATGAAGCGGCTGTCGTCGTTCGGTCGCATGATGCGCTTCCCGATAACATCGGGAAGCGGTTTGTTGGTTGGCGCCGGTTCCGGGAAGGTCGGAAACGCGACTGCACGCAAGAAGTCGGAATGAGCATATGCCGTCCAGGCCGATCCTGAACTTTCCCGACCCGCGTCTGCGGGTGGCGGCGGCGTCCGTCACGCGTTTCGATGCCGACCTGCGGGAATTGGCGGCGGACCTGCTCGACACGATGCGAGAGGCGCCCGGCATCGGCATCACCGCGCCGCATGTCGGCGTGCTCTTGCGGCTGGTGGTGCTGGAGCTGACGCCGGGCGATGTCCGGACCTACGTCAATCCCGTGCTGGACAATGTCTCGCGCGAGACCATCCGCCATGTCGAGGGCAGCGTCTCGATGCCGGGTGTGACCGACGAGCTGGAGCGCCATGCTCATGTCCGCGTGCGCTACCGCGATCTCGACGGCGTCGAACATGTCGAGGACGCGGACGGGCTGCTCGCCGTCTGCCATCAGCACGAGATCGACCAGCTCGATGGCCTCTTCTGGATCGACCGCCTGTCGCGGCTCAAGCGCGACAGGCTGATTGCGCGCTACAACAAGCTGCGGCGCGGCTGAGCGCAGGTGAGCTTTGCCTGCCTTCGCCCGGCTGGAGTGCGGGCGTCGTAAGCTCGCAGTATCTGTATCTGTTTTCGACGGTGAGGAGCAGGCATATGCATATGGCGATGGTGATCGGCGGCGGCGTGGTGCTGCTGGGCCTGTTCCTGCTCTTCGGAAAGCTGTGGGGCGGGGCTGAGCCGGATTATGCTCTCGCTGCCAAGCTTTTCGTGCCGGTCTGGCTTGCCGTGGCGTTGCTCAACATGTGGGTCGGCGTCGCCAAGGCGGGCTACTCCGTGCGCGCGGAATTGCCGATCCTTGTCCTGGTCTTCGCCGTGCCGGCCTTGCTCGCTCTGCTGGTCGCCTGGCGCGTCGCGCGCTGACAGATGCGTGAAGGGCCGCCTCCCCGGGGAGGCGGCCCTTGGCGTTATGCCGCTGGAAATACTGGCGCGCGTGCTCGCCGCTTCAGTTCGCGACCGACCGGATCACCCGGCGCAGCTTGCCGATCAGCTCCTCGACCTGCGACTCCGTGATGATCAGCGGCGGCGAGAAGGCGATGGTGTCGGCCGCGGTGCGGATCATCAGCCCTTCCTCGTGGAAGCCGCGCTCGATCGCCTCGTAGCCGCGCTTGCCGGCGCCCTCCGCCCGTGGCGCGAGATCGACGGCGCCGACCATGCCGAGCGTGCGGATGTCGACGACGTTCGGCTCACCCTTCAGGCTCATCACCGCATCGGCCCAGGCGCCTTCCATGGCGCGGGCGCGCTCGAACAGCCCCTCGTCGCGATAGATGTCGAGCGAGGCGAGCGCGGCGGCCGCCGCCAGCGGATGGCCGGAATAGGTGTAGCCGTGGAACAGCTCGATGACATTGTCCGGGCCGCCCATGAAGGCGTCGTAGATGTGCTTGCGCACGATCACGCCGCCCATCGGCACGGTGCCGGAGGTCACGCCCTTGGCGAAGGTGATCATGTCGGGGATCACGCCATAGCGCTCGGCCGCGAAGGCGAAGCCGAGGCGGCCGAAGCCCGTGATGACCTCGTCGAAGATCAAGAGGATGCCGTGCTTGTCGCAGATCTCGCGCAGGCGCTTGAGATAACCCTTCGGCGGCGGCAGCGCGCCCGTCGAGCCCGCCATCGGCTCGACGATCACCGCGGCGATGGTCGAGGCGTCGTGCAGCGCGACGATGCGCTCAAGATCATCGGCGAAATGCGCGCCGTAGTCCGGCTCGCCCTTGCTGAAGGCCTGCTTCTCGCGGTCATAGGTATGGGCGAGATGGTCGACGCCGGTGAGCAGCGAGCCGAAGAACTTGCGGTTGTTCGACATGCCGCCGACCGAGATGCCGCCGAAGCCGACGCCGTGATAGCCGCGCTCGCGGCCGATGAGGCGGGTCTTGGCGGCCTTGCCCGAGACGTTCCAATAGGCCAGCGCGATCTTGAGCGCCGAATCCGCGGCCTCCGAGCCCGAGCCGGCAAAGAAGACATGGTCGAGATCGCCCGGCGCCAGCGCCGCGATGCGGGCAGCGGCGGCGAAGACCTTGGGATGGCCGTACTGGAAGGAGGGAGCGTAGTCGAGGTCGCGCGCCTGGGCCTGGATCGCCTGGATGATCGGCTCGCGCGCATGGCCGGCATTGCAGCACCACAGGCCCGCCGTGCCGTCCATGACCGGCTTGTTCTCCGGCGTGTAGTAGAACATGCCCTCGGCGCGGGAGACCATGCGCGGGTTCTTCTTGAACGACCGGTTCGCCGTGAACGGCATCCAATAGGCTTCGAGATCGTTCGGCGTGGCGATCGGCGACGAGGCAGCGGTCATCGGGGCATCCTGTGGATTAACGTTCGTTCAACCTAGCAGGTCGATGCAGGGTGTAAATCGCCGCCGAGCGAGGCATGAGTGCGGGCCGCGACATGGCTGCCGCAGCCCGATTTGTCGGATGACGTTAGGTCGTCGATAGCGTAGCTTACCCTCTGGGGCATGAACTGAACGGACCCCGATGGGCGATAGTGTCGAGGACAACGAACGGCTGGATGAGCAGGCCGTCGCGTCGATTCGCGCTGGCCTCGCCCGCATCCTTGCGTCGGATGTCTTCAGCGCCGCGCCGCAACTCTCCGCTTTCCTGAGCTTCGTCGTCGAGCGGGCGGTCGAAGGCCGGCGCGCCGAGCTGAAGGGCTACACCATTGCCGTCGAGGCACTCGGCCGCCCGGCGGATTTCGATCCGCAGGCCGATCCGATCGTGCGCGTCGAGGCCGGCCGCCTGCGCCGCGCCTTGACCCAGTACTATGCCGGAGAGGGACAGGACGATCCGGTGCGGATGACCATGCCGGTCGGCGGCTATGCCCCGGTCTTCGCCTTTGTCGAGCCGGGCGATCGCCTCGGGCCGGAGCCGTTCGTTCCTCCGGGCGGCCCGGTCGACGGACAGGATATGCGCGCGGACATCGCTGAGCGGGACGCGGCGGCCCGGCGCTGGCTCCTCGTGGCCCTGGCGGTGCTCGCCTGCGCGCTCCTCGCGCTTCTCGTCTGGTATCTGGAGCCGTTCGGCGAGACGCCGCAAAGCAATCTGGTGACGCAGACCAGCCGCCCGGCGGACACCTCCCCGCCGGAGGTGGCGCGTGACCGTTCGACCGCGCCCTCGGCCCAGCTCGTCTCGGTCGCGATCGTCATCCCGCGCGTGCCGACCGACCCCAAGCTCGCCGAGGCGGTCCGCCGTGTCGCGGAAGTGCTCGTGGACGTGACGGCGCGCTTCGACGATCTCCTTGTGATCAAGGCGCCGGCTCCCGGAGCGCCGCCGCCCGAAGGGGTGGATTACGTCTTCGAGATCAGCATTCTCTCGACCGAGGGGGCACTGGAGGGCTTCGGCCGGCTGCGCGCCGCCAAGGACGGCCGGATCGTCTGGACGGCCTCGTCGAGCCGGCCTGTCGGCGAATTGTTGCAGGATCAGGATCTGGTGGATCTCGCCCGGCGCGTCGGAACGCGGCTGGCCGAGCCTTTCGGTGTCATTCATGCCGATTTCCGGCAGAATTCATCCGCGCCGGCGATGCAGTGCATCTTCCAGGCCTTCGATTACCGTCGCTTCATGACGCCTGAGAAGCGGGTCGCGGCCCGCACCTGCCTGGAGCAGCTGGTCGAGCGGGACCCCGGATTTTATCCCGCCTGGGCGCAGTTCGCGCTGCTCATGGCTGGCGAATATGCCGCGGCCCCCGATGCCGGCCGGAGTGCCTCGCTCGACCGGGCGATGGCGGCGACCCTGACCGCGATCAGGCTGGCGCCCTCCGGGGCCCGTGCCCAGCAGGCGATGATGGAGATCCTGTTCCTGCGTGGCAGTGCCGCCGACGCGATCAGGGCCGGCCGCGAGGCCGTGAATCGGAATCCCTACGATCCGGACATCATGGCCACTCTCGGCTCGCTCTATGTCCGTCTCAACCGTCCCGCCGAGGGCCTGCCCTTGTTGGAGCGCGCCATTGAGATCAGCGCCGGGCGTCCCCCCTGGTATGATTTCTATGCCTTCCTGGCGGCCTATCTGACCGGCGCCAGGCGCCTGTCGGAAACCTATTCGGCGGTTCTGGAAGCGGATGGCACGCCGTTCAGTTTGCTGGGGCAGGCTTTGCAGGCGAGCATGAGCGGCGATTCCACCCGGCGCGACTTCGCCTTGAGCGAACTTGCGAGGCGCTCTCCGCTCTTCGGAAGCGATCCTCGCCTTTATCTGGCGCGCAGGGGCTTCAGCGAGGACGTGACACAGCGGATCGTCGGCGATCTCGGCATCGCCGGGCGCTAGAGCATTTTCGAGCGAAGTCCGGGCGAGAGGCGATGAATCGAGCGGTATCGCTCGCGTGTCTGCCTGTCGGGAGGTACTCTACCGCGCAGCGTTGTGATTCGTTTCCACCCCCGATCAACCCCTCGACGCGCGAGCGCTGCCTTGGCTCCTGTGCGCCTGAAAGCCCTGCATCCCCTCGCCGGTGCCGTGACCGGTGTTTCGGCTGGCGCCATCGTCGCCATCCTGATGCCGGGAGCATTGGGGCCGGCATTGGGCCTGATCGCAGCCGGTGCGGGGCTGGCGACGAGCCTCTGGGCCCTGGAACGACGCAATCTGGGCCAGCGCGAATTGCTCCTGGCCGGGCTCGGCGAGGTCAAGGTCCGGCTCGCGACCAACGCCATCCGGATCGATGCGCTGTCCCAGCGTGTCGAGCAGATGCCCATGCGTGACGTCGATGCCGCGCCGGCCCGCGCTGCCATCAACGAGCTGACCGCCGAGGTCGGCCTGCTCGGTGATCTCATTCACCAGGTCGCGACGACGCTCGCCGACCATGACGACAAGCTCGCGAAGCTGCCGGCGGCGCCCGTGCAGGCACCGGCGCCGGCCAGGGCCTCCGCACCGGAGGTCCGCATCGACCCCGAGGCCGCGCGGCGCGAGCACGCCGAAAAGTTGGCAGCGGAGCGTGCCGCGGCGGCCAGGGCCGCGCAGGAGGAGGCCGAGGCGGAGCGCGCGGGCATCATCAGCGCCGCCCTGCGCGAGGGGCGGATCGAGGTGCATCTGCAGCCGATCGTCTCGCTGCCGCAGCGCCGGACCCGTGGCTATGAGGCGGTGGTCGGCTTGCGCATCGACGAGAACACGCTGCTGCTGCCGCATGAATTCCTGGAGATCGTCGAGGAGCGCGGCTTCGGGCCGACGCTGGACGCGCTCGTCCTCACGCGAGCCCTGGCGATCGCCCGTCACCTCGCTTCGAGGGACGGCGACATCTTCGTGACCTGCAACTTCAGCTCCGCGACCTGGGGGGCTTCGCGGGCGCTGGCGGCGTTGACCCGCATCCTCGACAAATATCGCGAGCACAGCAGCCGCCTCGTCATCGAGATGCCGCAGGCGGTCTTCCGCGCGCTCGATCCGACGAGCCTTGGCCTGCTCGGCGCGATGTCGGCCAGCGGCGTGCGCTTCGCGCTCGATCAGGTCGCGGATCTGCGCTTCGATCCGCAGGCCCTGTTCGATCGCGGCGTGCGTTTCATCAAGGTCAGGGCGGCGCTCCTCCAGGTTCATGCCGAAGGGCGCGTCGCGAGCGACATCGCGGCCGGCGATCTCGCCGCCATGCTCGCCCGTGCCTCGATCACGCTGGTTGCGGAAACCGTCGAGGACAATCCGATGGCGGCGGACATGATCGAGCTCGGTATCGCGATGGGGCAGGGCAATGCCTTTTCGCCGCCGCGCCCGGTGAAGCCGGAGGTCTTCGCCGAGCCTGCGCCCGAATCCGCAGCCGCTGCCCGGACCGAACCCGCGCCGCCGCCGCCCCGGCCCTCCGCCGAGGTGCTGGGCTATCCGCAGCCTGCCGCCGCACCGGCGGAGGACGCGCCGCGGCGGCCTGAGCGGCTGCCCTTCCGTGCCGTGCTGCGCCGCGCCAGCGCCTGAGCCGCCACGCACCGCGAAGAATGGCGGACGCAGGGTTCCACCCCGCGCGAATACCGTCTAGAGCGTGGCGCGCCGCTACCTCGCCTCATCCGTAGGAGAATGACTGTGCCGATGACGGGCTCCGAACCGGTTGCCGCCCTTTCGGGGTTTTCCGAGATCGCCGATCGTTTCGATCTCTGCTTCTGCGATGTCTGGGGCGTCGTCCATAACGGCGTCGCCGCCTTTCCGGAAGCGATCGAGGCCCTGACGCGGATGCGCGAACGCGGCACCAGCGTCGTCCTCATCACCAATGCGCCGCGCCCGCGGGATGCGATCATCCGCCAGCTCGACGGCTTCGGCGTGCCGCGCGCCGCCTGGGATGCGATCGTCACCTCGGGCGATGTCTGCCGCGCGCTGATCGGCGCGCGCGCCGGCCAGCCGATGTTCCGGCTCGGGCCCGACCGCGACCTGCCGCTGATCGCCGGGCTCGATGCGCCGGAGACCGGGCCCGACCAGGCTTCCTATGTGCTCTGCACCGGCCTCTTCGACGACGAGGCCGACACGCCTGCGACCTATGCCGACCTGCTCGCGGGTTTCGCGGCGCGCGATCTTCCCATGATCTGCGCCAATCCCGATCTGGTCGTCGAGCGCGGCGGCCATATCGTCCCCTGCGCGGGGGCGGTCGCGCTCGCCTATGAGGAGATCGGCGGCACGGTGACCTATGCCGGCAAGCCGCATAGGCCGATCTACGAGGTCGCGCTCGGGCTCGCCGAGGAGAAGCGCGGCGGGGCCGTCGCCCGCGACCGGATCTGCGCCATCGGCGATGCGATCCGCACCGATATCGCGGGAGCGGCCGCGTTTGGCGCCGCCGGCATCATGGTGCTGGCCGGCATCCATGCGCAGGATCTGATGCAGGTTTCGTGGGAGGAGCGTCACGGCTGGTTCGGCCGGCAGACGCACCGGCCCGACTACGCCATTCCGCACCTGGTCTGGTGAAACGGGCCGTCATTCCCAGGCGAAGCGAAGCTTCGAGCGGGGAGGCCCCGGCATCGTGCCTGGGCCGCGAGAGACCGGGGGGTCAGGCCGCCGAGCAGACGGACTCGATCTTCGTCTTCAGCGTCTGGGCGTTGAACGGCTTGACGATGTAGTTGCTGACGCCGGCCTTCTTGGCGGCGATGACGTTCTCGGTCTTCGATTCGGCGGTGACGATGATGAAGGGCGTCTCCGCCAGCTTCGCCTCCTCGCGCACGCGCTGCAGCAGCTCGAAGCCGCCCATCGGCTCCATGTTCCAGTCCGAGATGACGAGCCCGTATTGCTTGTCCCGCATCTTCGCGATGGCGGCCGAGCCGTCCGAGGCGTCGTCGACATTCTCGAAGCCGAGCTGCTTCAGCAGGTTGCGGATGATCCGGATCATGGTCTGATAATCGTCGACGACCAGGATCGGCATGGACGGGTCGAGCGCCATTGCAATGCTCCGGCACAGTGGTTTCGTGCCGGGACATACCGGCGACGCGCTGCCTTGGGAAGACAGCTCTGTTTCAGCGGTGATAGCCGGGGCGCGTTGCGAAGCGGTTAATCCGATCTCAGACAACCCGGCATTTTTGAGGCGGCGGAGCCGGCACCAAAGTCCAATTGCCGCAATGCTGCGAGTGCGAGATGGTTAGCATTCGCACAGGGAAAGGGGCGGCGATTGCGCCGCGTCGCACAAAGCTCATGACAGTACAGCCGGTGCCGGGCGGGCTCTACACCGTCCATGCCTTCGAGGATTTGGCGGTCGGCCAGAGCGAAAGCCTGATGCGGACCGTGATGGAGCGCGACATCGCGCTGTTCGCGGAGCTTTCCGGCGACGCCAACCCGATCCATCTCTGCGAGCAATTCGCCGCCAGCACCAAATTCGGCCAGCGCATCGCCCATGGCATGCTGACCGCGAGCCTGATCTCGGCCTTGCTCGGAACCCGGCTGCCGGGGCCGGGCGCGGTCTATCTGTCCCAGACCCTGACCTTCCTGTCTCCGGTGCGGATCGGCGATGTGGTGACCGCCCGCGTCGAGGTGGTCGAGCTTGTCTCCGAGCGCCGCCGGGCCCGGCTGTTCTGCGAGTGCCTCGTCGACGGCAAGCCCGTCATGGAAGGCGAGGCCTGGGTGGCCATGCCGCCGACGCCGAGGCGCTGACGGGAGCGGCGGCCGGCAGCTGCGGCGACGACCTGCGGGGCGACTTGCCGGCATGGCGACATCTCGTTCGCGCGCTTGACGCCCACCGGGCTTGGCCGCAAAGACGGTGACGACGCGGCTACGGCCGGGTGCTGGATTTTTGCGATCGATGACAACTGAAACCGAGGCGGCGCCGCGCGACGAGCCGGCGGCTCTGGTCCTCGACCTCGACAAGCAGCTCCCCGGCAGCCTGCGTGGCGCCGTGCTCGCGCTGGGCAATTTCGACGGCGTGCATCGCGGCCATGCCGAACTCGGGCGGACCGCCGCCGCGATGGCACACGGCCTTGGCACGCGGCCGGCCGCCTTCACCTTCGAGCCGCATCCGCGCAGCGTCTTCCGGCCGGACCAGCCGGTCTTCCGCCTGACGCCGCCGCAGCTCAAGGTCGAGTTGCTCGCCGCGATCGGCCTTCCCCGGACCTTTGTCCTGCCCTTCGATCTCGATACGGCGGCCATCCCGGCCGAGCGCTTCGTCGATGAGCTGCTCGTCGGCCGGCTCGGCGCTGCCGGCCTCGTCTGCGGCTATGATTTCCATTTCGGCAAGGGCCGCACCGGCTCGCCCGAGATGCTGCAGGCCCATGGACTCGCCGCCGGCATCCCCGTCACGGTCGTCCCGCCCTATTCCTGGCACGGCGAGCCTGTCTCCTCGACCCTGATTCGCGTGGCGCTGGAGGAGGGCGATGTCGCCCGTGCCGCCGAATTCCTCGGCCATCCCTGGTTCGTGCGCGGCCTCGTCTCCCATGGCGACAAGCGCGGCCGCGACCTCGGCTACCCCACCGCCAACATGCATCTGGCCCGCGATTGCAAGCTCCGCCACGGCATCTACGCGGTGCGGATAAGGATCGACGGCACCTGGCGTGACGGCGTCGCGAGCTTCGGCCGCCGCCCGACCTTCGACGACGGCGCGCCGCGGCTGGAGACCTTCGTCTTCGATTTCTCGGGCGACCTCTACGGCCGCCAGGTCGATGTCGCCTTCGTCGACTGGCTGCGCGGCGAAGCGAAATTCGACTCGCTCGAGGCCCTGATCGCGCAGATGGACGCCGACAGCGCCCGCGCACGCGACATCTTGGCGAAAACGCCGCCCTTCCTTCCGTAAGCCCCGCCTGCTCGATCGCCGCGCGCCCAATAGGGCGCGAAAAAGGCGCTCGATCAGGATGTCGATTGCATCGGATCGATTCCGAAAAGTGGATTCCACTTTTCGGTCCGATGCTATAGAAGCCCCCCATGCTCGCTGAACGCGCCCTGTCGATCGATTTGTCCCGGCGAATTACGGGCCCGGCTGCCGCCTCGCGCTGAACCAAGGCGCGGGCGCTTGCGCAGTCCGGGTTGAAGACCGCTTTTCCCGTTTCAAACGAGGATGCGCCGGAGCCCGATGAAGGGCCCGCCGTCCCGATGGCCCGAGCCGGAACATGACCGAACAGACGAAGACCGCCCAGCCTGCCGCAAGCGTCGATTATTCGCAGACGCTGTTCCTGCCCCAGACCGAGTTCCCGATGCGCGCGGGCCTGCCGCAGCGCGAGCCGGAGCTGCTCTCCCGCTGGGCGAGGATCGATCTCTATCGCAAGCTTCGTGAAGCCGGGCAGGGGCGCGACAGATTCGTGCTCCACGACGGGCCGCCCTATGCCAATGGCAACATCCATATCGGGCACGTGCTCAACAAGGTCCTGAAGGATCTCGTCACCCGCTCGCAGCAGATGCTCGGTCATGATTCCAACTACGTGCCGGGCTGGGACTGCCACGGCCTGCCGATCGAGTGGAAGATCGAGGAGCAGTATCGCGCCAAGGGCCTGAACAAGGACGACGTTGATGTCGTCGAGTTCCGCAAGGAATGCCGTGCCTTCGCCGAGAAATGGGTCGACATCCAGCGCGAGGAATTCAAGCGCCTCGGCGTCGAGGGCGACTGGGCCAACCCCTATCTGACGATGGCCTATCCGGCCGAGGCGCAGATCGCCCGCGAGATCATGAAGTTCGCCGAGACCGGCCAGCTCTATCGCGGCTCCAAGCCGGTGATGTGGTCGGTGGTCGAGAAGACCGCGCTCGCCGAGGCCGAGGTCGAGTATGAGGAGCATACGAGCGATACGGTCTATGCAGCCTTTCCGGTGCTGAACGCGCCGGCGCCGCTTGCCGGCGCCGCGATTGTCATCTGGACGACCACGCCCTGGACGATCCCCGGCAACCGCGCGATCGCCTATCACCACAAGGTCGCCTATGGTCTCTACAAGGTCACGGCGGCTGCCGAGAACAACTGGGCGAAGGTCGGCGCGACCTACATCCTCGCCAAGAACCTGGCCGAGAGCGTCTTCAAGGCGGCCAAGGTCGAGGCGTTCGAGCTGGTCGCGGATGTCCCGGCCGAGCAGCTTGCCGGTCTGACCGCCGCCCATCCCCTGCGCGGTCACGGCTATGATTTCGATGTCCCGCTCCTGGATGGCGACCACGTTACCGACGACGCCGGCACGGGCTTCGTCCACACCGCGCCGGGCCATGGCCGCGAGGACTTCGATGTCTGGACCGCGAATGGCCGCCAGCTTCACGAGCGCGGCATCGAGACCCGCATCCCCTACACCGTCGACGCCGATGGCCGTTTCACCAAGGAGGCTCCGGGCTTCGAGGGCGCGCAGGTCATCACCGACAAGGGCGAGAAGGGCAACGCCAACGATGTCGTCATCAAGGCGCTGGTCGAGGCCGGCAACATCGTCGCGCGCGGCCGCCTGAAGCATCAGTATCCGCATAGCTGGCGCTCGAAGAAGCCGGTCATCTTCCGCAACACGCCGCAATGGTTCATCGCCATGGACAAGCCGATCGGCGAGGCCGGCGTGCCGGACGCGGCCGATCCGAAGCCGGTTGCCGGCGGCAATGCCGACACGCTGCGCAACCGCGCGCTGAAGGCGATCAAGCAGACCGAATGGGTGCCCGCCGCCGGCGAGAACCGCATCAACGGCATGATCGCCAACCGGCCTGACTGGGTGGTTTCGCGCCAGCGCGCCTGGGGCGTGCCGATCACCGTCTTCGTCGAGAAGGAGAGCAAGGACATCCTTGTCGACCCGGCCGTCAACGCCGCCATCGCCGAGGCCTTCGAGGCCGAGGGCGCCGACGCCTGGTTCACCGACACGGACGGCGCCCGCTTCCTCAAGCCCTTCGGCTACGATCCGGCGAAATACGAGCGCGTCACCGACGTGCTCGACGTCTGGTTCGATTCCGGCTCGACCCATGCCTTCACCCTGGAGAAGCGCGCCGACCTCAAGACCCATCGCATCGTCGATGGCGGCAAGGACCGGGTGATGTATCTTGAAGGCTCGGACCAGCATCGCGGCTGGTTCCATTCGAGCCTGCTGGAAAGCTGCGGCACGCGCGGCCGCGCGCCCTTCGACATTGTCCTCACCCATGGCTTCTGCCTGGACGAGAAGGGCGAGAAGATGTCGAAGTCGAAGGGCAACGTCACCGCGCCGCAGGACATCATCAAGGACTCCGGCGCCGACATCCTGCGCCTGTGGGTCGCGGCGGCCGATTATTCCGACGATCTGCGCATCGGCAAGGAGATCCTCAAGACCTTCGTCGAGACCTATCGCAAGCTGCGCAACACCATGCGCTGGATGCTCGGCACGCTCGCCCATTTCAGCGAGGAGATCCGCGTCGTCGAGCCGCAGACCATGCCGGAGCTGGAGCGGCTGATGCTGCACCGCCTCGCCGAGCTCGGCCCGCAGGTCGAGGAAGCCTACCGCACCTACGACTACAAGAAGGTCGTGTTCCTGCTCTCGCAGTTCATGAACACCGAGCTCTCGGCCTTCTATTTCGACGTGCGCAAGGACGCGCTCTACTGCGATCCCCGGTCGAGCCATGTCCGCCGCAGCGCGCTGACCGTGGTCGACCATCTTTTCCGCTGCCTGACGACCTGGCTCGCGCCGATCCTGGTCTTCACCGCCGAGGAAGCCTGGCTTGAGCGCTATCCCGACACCAAGGCGCAGGACGGCTCGGTGCATCTGGAGCTCTTCGCCGAGGCGCCGGCGGGCTGGCTCGATCCCGAACTCGCCGAGCGCTGGTCCAAGATCCGCCGCGTCCGCCGCGTCGTCACCGGCGCGCTGGAGCTGGAGCGCGCCGCCAAGCGCATCGGCTCCTCGCTGGAGGCTGCGCCGCAGGTCTTCGTTGCGGATGCCGATCTCTATGCGGCGCTCTCCGGCGTCGACCTCGCCGAAGTCAGCATCACCTCGGACATCCGCATCGAGAGCGGGGAGGGGCCGGCGGAGGCCTTCCGTCTCGCCGAGGTGCCGGGCGTCGCGGTCGTGCCGCATCGCGCCGAGGGCATCAAATGCGCCCGCTCCTGGAAGTATTTCGATCCCGCGACGGCCGATCCGGCCTATCCCGAGGTGACGCCGCGCGACGCCAAGGCGCTCAAGGAACTCGGGGTGCGCGCCTGATGACGTCCGCCCGCCGCCTCGGCCTGCTCACGGTCCTGATCATCTTCATTTCGGATCAGCTCCTGAAATGCTGGCTGCTCTACGGCGTCGGGCTGGCGGAGAACGGCCCGTTCGACCTCGCCCCGTTCCTGACGATCGTGCTCGCCTGGAATCGCGGCATCTCCTACGGGCTCTTCCAGCAGGGCACGGATCTCGGACGCTGGCTCCTGGTGGCGATCTCCTTCGTCGCCGCGATCTGGCTCTGGCGCTGGATGTGGCGGACTGAAAGCCGCTTCACCGTCTTCAGCCTGGCGCTGATCATCGGCGGCGCACTCGGCAATGGGCTCGACCGGGCCTGGTACGGGGCGGTCGTCGATTTCGTGCATCTCCACTGGGGCAATTTCAGCTGGTATATCTTCAACATCGCCGATGTCGCGATCGTTGTCGGCGTGCTGGGTCTCCTGTATGAGTCCTTCCGGCCGGCTGCGGAAAAGACGGCTTGACGACGATTTCGCCATCCTTTCGCCGTTCGTCTGTGGTTGAGGCGAGGGTGAGATTGTCCAAAGGGAGATATGACATGGCGCAACGCATCCGCGTGACGCATCTGCTGCTCGCCGGCGGGCTTGTGCTTGCGGCCCAGCCTGCCCTCGCTCAGGAAGGCATGCTGTTCAAGAACCTGCTGGAAGGTGTCGTCGGCGGCAAGGGGCCGGGCGACGACATCGACTATCGCGAGCGCGCCCCGCTCGTGGTGCCGCCGAACTCCGCCTTGCCGCGTCCGCAGGACGCCGGGAGCGCCCGCAACGCCGCCTGGCCGACCGATCCCGATGTCGAGCGCCGCAGGAACGCGAAGAACGTCACCCCCTATGTGCTGACCGAGAAGGCGCGCAACAACCCGATGCTGTCGCAGGAAGAACTGCGCAAGGGCCGCACCTCGGCGCGCGGTCCGCAGCAGCCGGAGATCCGTGAGGGCGACAACAGCAACTACGACAACCAGATCAAGCCGATCCGGGTCGGCAAGGAGGTTGCCGCGCGGCGCGACCAGGCAGCCGAGGACAACCTCACCTATGGCAGCGAGCCGCAGCGCACCACGCTCATCGAGCCGCCGATGGGGTATCGCCGGCCTGCCGACACCGCCG
This sequence comes from Allobosea sp. RCC_152_1, assembly GCF_041360765.1. Lineage (NCBI taxonomy): Bacteria > Pseudomonadati > Pseudomonadota > Alphaproteobacteria > Hyphomicrobiales > Alloboseaceae > Allobosea > Allobosea sp. RCC_152_1. The sequence continues at coordinate 113,841 of NZ_JBFUPU010000003.1, read as the reverse complement.
TGCTCGGCCCCGGCCGCGGTGGCCCGGTCGAGGACAAGCAGGCCGTCGGCCAGCGCGAGTTCGTGACGGGCCAGGGCCCGGTGATGCAAATCCAGCCCGAATAGGCCGAGTTGCGGGATCGGCAGGGGACCCCTTGCCGAAACCGCATCGCCTGACCAAGTTCCTTTCAGGGCGGGCGCATCGTGCCCGCCCTTTTCTGTCCGAGTGGGGAGACGGCATCCGGTGAACATTCATGCGCGCCAGCCCGGGCTGGCCGAGCCCGTCGAATCCTTCCGGCTCGGCAACGGCCTCGACGTCGTGGTCGTGACGGATCGGCGCGCGCCGGTGGTCACCCATATGGTCTGGTACCGCAATGGCTCGGCCGATGATCCGGCGGGCAAGTCCGGCATCGCGCATTTCCTCGAGCATCTGATGTTCAAGGGCACGCAGCGCTGGCCGGCGGGCGAGTTCTCCAAGATCGTCGCTGGCTTTGGCGGCCAGGAGAACGCCTTCACCTCCTACGACTACACCGCCTATTTCCAGCGCGTGCCGAAGGAGCATCTGCGCGCGATGATGGATTACGAGGCCGACCGCATGACCGGTCTCTCCTTCGACGAGAGCGTGGTGGCGCCCGAGCGCGACGTGGTGCTGGAAGAGCGGCGCATGCGTGTCGATTCCGACCCCGCCGCCCAGCTCGGCGAGGAATTCTCGGCCTCGCTCTTCTTCCATCATCCCTATGGCACGCCGATCATCGGCTGGGAGCACGAGATCGAGCGGCTGAACCGCGACGACGCCTTCGCCTATTACCAGCGCTTCTATACGCCCGAGAACGCGATCCTCGTCGTCGCCGGCGATACCGACGCCGCCGAGGTGCGCCGCCTCGCGGAGGAGACCTATGGCAGGATCGCCGCGCGGGGCGCTGCCCCCGTGCGTGAGCGCCCGATCGAGCCCGATCCGCGCGCCTCGCGCCGCGTCCAGCTCAACGATCCGCGCGTGCAGCAGCCCTCCCTGCGCCGCGGCTGGCTGACGCCCACCTATACCAGCGGCAATGCCGAGGAGGTCTTCGCGCTCGAGCTCGTCGCCGAGATCCTGGGCGGGGGCACCACCTCGCGGCTTTATCGCAGGCTCTGCGTCGAGGAGGAGCTGGCGGCCGGCGCCAGCGCCTATTTCATGGGCTCGATGGTCGACCGCGCCGCCTTCCAGCTCTCGGTGAGCCCGCGCCCGGGCGTCGCGATGGCGGTGCTGGAGGCCGGGCTCGACACCGCGCTCGCGGCCTTCCTCGCCGACGGTCCGAGCGAGCTGGAGCTTGCCCGCGCCCGCACGCGCCTCGTCGCCGAGACGGTCTTCGCCCGCGACAACCAGGCTTCGCTCGCCCGGATCTTCGGCTCGGCGCTGGCGGTCGGCGAGACCGTCGCCGATGTGCTCGCCTGGCCGCAGCGCATCGAGGCGGTGCCGCGCGAGGCGGTCGTCGAGGCGGCGCGCCGCTATCTCAGGCCCGACCGCAGCGTCACCGGCCTGCTGCTGCCGGCCTGACGTCGCTCCTCCGATGCCGAGAAGGGTGGGGCTTCGAGCCCTGCCGACAGGAAACGCCATGAACGCGCCCATTCCGACTCCGAAGCTCAACACCGCCGGCCCCGCCATCGACGTCAAGACCGTGCGCTCGCCCGGTGGCGTCGAAGCCTGGCTGGTCGAGGAACACAGCCTCCCGCTGATCGCCATCGATTTCGCCTTCGACGGCGGCTCGTCGCGCGACCCGGCCGATGCCGCCGGCGGCGCCTATCTGGTCTCCGGCCTGCTCGACGAGGGCGCCGGCGATCTCGATGCCGAGGCCTTCCAGGGCCGCATGGCCGATCATGCGATCAATCTCGGCTTCGACGCCCGCCGCGACGATTTCCACGGCTATCTCCAGACGCTCTCCAGCCATCGCGAGACCGCCTTCGAGCTGCTCGGCCTCGCGCTCAACAAGCCGCGCTTCGATCCCGATGCGGTTGCCCGCGTCAAGGCGCAGGTCATCGCCGGCCTGCAGCGCCAGGCGCAGAATCCGGAATCGCTCTGCCGCAACGCGCTCTATGCGGCGGCCTTCCCCGGCCATGCCTATGGCCGCCCGGAGAAGGGCGACATCGACAGCGTCTCACGGCTGGAGGCCCCGGCGCTGCATGCCCTGACCCCGACGCTTCTCGACCGGAGCGGACTCAGGATCGTCGTCGTCGGCGATATCGGCGCCGATGAGCTTGCCGGGCGGCTCGACGCGCTGTTCGGTGCGTTGCCGAAGGGCGAGCCGCGCCCGGAGATCGCGCAGCCGCTGCCGATCCAGGGCCTCGGCCAGACCCATGTCATCGACCTCGACGTGCCGCAGACCGTGCTGCGCTTCGTCGGACCCGGCCTGATGTGGCACGATCCCGACTTTGTCTCCGCGAGCGTGCTCAACCACATCCTCGGCGGCTCGGCCTTCACCTCGCGCCTGTTCATGGAGGTGCGCGAAAAGCGTGGCCTCGCCTATGGCGTCTCCTCGAGCCTTCTGCCGCTGCGCGAGAGCGCCATGCTGGTCGGCGGGACCGCGACCCGCAACGACCGCGCGGCCGAGTCGATGACCGTGATCCGCGAGGAGATGCTGAAGCTCGCGACCGAAGGACCGACGGAGCACGAGGTCGAGGAGGCCAAGCGCTACATCATCGGCTCCTATCCGCTGCGCTTCGACACCTCGCCCAAGATCGCCGGCGAGTTGCTGAATCTGGCCCTGCGCGGCGACACGCCGGAATTCCTCGCGACCCGCAACGAGCGCTTCGCCGCCGTCACCCTCGCCGATGTGAAGCGGGTGGCGCAGCGCCTGTTCGGCCATCCGGATCTGCTGGTCCAGGCGGTCGGGCGGCCGGTCGGGCTCGCCTGAGCGGTCCGTTCGGCGCTAGACTGCGGCAGAGCTGGAATCGCCTGCAAATCATGACCGTTCGCCGCCTCGACCCTGTTCTCGTCGACCGCATCGCCGCCGGCGAGGTGATCGAGCGCCCGGCTGCGGCCGTGAAGGAGCTGGTCGAAAACGCCATCGACGCCGGCGCGCGCTCGGTCGCCGTCACCATCGCCGGCGGCGGGCGCGAATTGATCCGCGTCGTCGATGACGGCGCCGGCATGACGCCCGACGACCTCGCGCTCGCCGTCGAGCGCCACGCCACCTCGAAACTGCCGGATGGCGACCTCTTCGCGATTCGCTCGCTTGGCTTCCGGGGCGAGGCCTTGCCCTCGATCGGCTCGGTCGCGCGGCTCTCCATCGCGACCCGCCGCCACGATGCCCCGCAAGGCGCGGGCCTCGTCGTCGAGGCCGGCGAGAAGGGCGTGGTCCGTCCCGTCGCGGCCGCGCCCGGCACGCGCATCGAGGTCAGCGACCTCTTCATCTTCACCCCCGCACGGCTCAAATTCCTGAAGAGCGACCGGGCCGAGGCGCAGGCCGTCTCCGAGATGCTGCGGCGCCTCGCCATCGCCCATCCCGAGATCCGCTTCTCGCTCGAAGGCGAGCATGCCGGGAATTTCGACTGGCCGGCGGAAGCCATCGGCGAGGAGGGTTTGCTGCGCCGCCTCGGCCGCGCGCTCGGCCGCGACTTTCCGGAAAACGCCTTGCGCATCGAAGCCGAGCGCGAAGGCTTCGGCATCAGCGGCTTCGCCGGCTTGCCGACCTTCCACCGCGGCACCTCGGCCGGCGTGCACCTCTCCGTCAACGGCCGGCCGGTGCGCGACAAGCTCCTGCTCTCGGCGGTGCGCGGCGCCTATGCCGACGTCGTCCCCTCCGACCGCCACCCGGTGCTCTTCCTCGATATCGGCTGCGATCCGCGCTCGGTCGACGTCAACGTCCACCCGGCCAAGACCGAGGTGCGCTTCCGCGATCCCGCCCTGGTGCGCGGCCTCGTCGTCTCGGGGCTGAAGGCCGCGCTCGCCGCCGCCGGCCACCGCGCCACCACGACCGGCGGCGCCCGCACGCTCGACGCTTTCCGCGCGGTGCTCTCGATGGGTGGCAGCGGCAACGCCATCCCGCGCCCGGCCTTCCCGGAGACATCCGGCTGGAGCGCGCCGCAGCCGACATCGTTTTCAGCCCCGCAAGCCGGCTTCGCCGATTTCGCCGCGGCCTCGGCCGATGCCCGCGCGCATCTGGCCGAACCCTCGGCGGATGCGCTCGACCGGCCGCTCGGAGCGGCGCGGGCCCAGCTTCACGAAACCTATATCGTCGCCCAGACCCGCGAGGGCGTCGTCATCGTCGACCAGCACGCGGCCCATGAGCGGCTGGTCTATGAGCGGCTCAAGGCCGAGCGCGCCCGCTCCGGCATCGCCCGCCAGCCCCTGCTGCTGCCGGAGGTGGTCGAGCTCGACCCGGTCGATGCCGACCGCCTCAACACGGCGGCTGGCGAGCTCGAAGGCCTCGGCCTCGTCATCGAGCCCTTTGGCCCCGGCGCGGTGCTGGTCCGCGAGGCTCCCAGCCAGCTCGCCGGCGGCAATCTCCAGCGCCTCGTCCGCGATGTCGCCGACGCGCTGGCCGAGCACGGCACGGCCGGTTCGCTCGAAAGACGGCTCGACCATGTGCTGGCGACGATGGCCTGCCACAACTCCGTCCGCGCCGGCCGGCGCATGCGCCCCGAGGAAATGGACGCGCTGCTGCGCGAGATGGAAATCACGCCCAATTCCGGCCAGTGCAATCACGGCCGGCCGACCTATGTCGAGCTCAAGCTGGCGGATATCGAGCGGCTGTTCGGACGGCGGTAGCGCCGTTGTAAATATGATGATATCAACCTTTCGTGCTTCTCATGGAACGCTGCGGGCGATTGCGCATTCCATGAGCATGCTGAGGGAGGCCGAACGCCACCCCGGCCGTGGACGGCCGGAACCGAATCGAACGCGAAGGGACGAACCATGGCCATCGCCAAGAACACGATCTGCGTCTGGTACGAGAAGGATGCCGAAGCCGCGGCGCGCTTCTACGCCGAGACCTTTCCCGACAGCGCCGTGCAGGCCGTGCATCGTGCGCCGACGGATTTCCCCTCCGGCAAGGCGGGCGACGTGCTGGTCGTCCATTTCACCGTCGCGGGCATCCCCTGCATCGGGCTCAATGGCGGGCCGGCCTTCAAGCAGAGCGAGGCCTTCTCCTTCCAGATCGCGACGGACGACCAGGCCGAGACCGACCGCTACTGGAACGCCATCGTCGGCAATGGCGGCCAGGAGAGCGCCTGCGGCTGGTGCAAGGACAAATGGGGCGTCAACTGGCAGATCACGCCGCGCGTGCTGACCGAGGCCATGGCGGCCGGCGGCGAGGAAGCCAAGCGCGCCTTCACCGCGATGATGGACATGCGCAAGATCGACGTGGCGGCGATCGAGGCGGCAAGGCGGGGGTGAGGGTCAGGTCGGGCGGTAGAAGCCGCGGTCGAGATTCCAAAGTGTCATGCCGGCGTCGCCGGCCTGCGGAAACCATTGCTCGTCGACGATGGCTTCAAGCTCACGTCGCGCGGCTAGGTAATCCACGGCGAGATTGGCACGTGCGGCAGCCAAGCGAACCTGCATGTTGGGGTGGCCGAACAGCTTCATGAGGATGCGCCTTTGGTCACCCGGGCGAGACTTGAGCTCGTTTTCCATGGCAAAAGTACTTGTGATCAGGCGGTTGGCTCGCGCGTTCTCGTTGCCTTCGATGGCGTCATATTGCTCGATGCAGAGCTGCTCGAAGAGTTGAAGGATTTCTGCATTCGACAGCGACTTGAGATCGTGCTTTCGGCTCATTTCAGCACCTTGAACTGCCGTAGCGCTTGGTGACCCACCCGGACATGCTCGGACCAATCTCGACCAAGAAGGTAGTCACGCGGCGCTTGCATCCCGAATTCCAGATTGGGGCGACTGTACCATCCCGTGATCTCATGATGCTTGTATCGCGGAATACTGACAACGTTGTCGACGCCGTCGATGCCGGAGCGCGGAAAACCTTCGCGTCCGCCCGCGCCTTGCTCGACGATATGATGGTCGTCATAGCCTGGTCGCTTCTTACCGGCCTGTTCCTTGAGCTCTTCAAGCGATTTCGGCTGGTCCTGGTAGGAGCGGATCGAGGGCCACTCCGTATAGAGCCAGTGCCCTGCTTCGATCGCCGTGACGACGGCGCCGATCGGGCCGGCGCGTCTCAGCGCCTGGCGCGCGATTGCCTTGGCCAGCGCCTTGGCGGCCTTGATCTTCGGTGACCGATCTTTCGTTGGGTCCTTGGGCGGATCGAGCGACGGGCCGCCATTGTCGCCGATGCCGGGCTGCCGGCTCTGTGCGTAGCCCTCGACATACCTCCATCGTCCGCTGTCGCGCCCATTGCCACCGGGAACGCGGGGCTGATCTTCGTTGAAGCCCGCCTTTCCGACGAGCGTTCCCAGCCGTGCGAGCGCACGTATCATGCGCTCACCGGCGAGATTGCTGGCGATCCTGCTTTGGCGCAGCCGAGCGGCTCGCGCCCGGTCTTGTATCGATGAGAGAAGGGGCATCCGTGCGTGTGATCTCCGCGACGGATACGGAGCTTAAGCACGTCAGCGGGGCCGGGGATAAAGTCGCCGCCAATCCCCGCTCAGCGCTTCGCGCGGGTTACAAGGCCCGGAGCATCACCACCTGCGTCTCGCCATAGGCTCGCCGCTCCAGCTCTTCGAAACCCTCCGGCAAGACAAGCTCGGCATCCGCGGCCTCTTCCAGCACGACGAGCGCGTCCTTTTCCAGCCAGCCGCCATCGCGGGCCGAGGCCAGCGCCTTCTCGCCCAGCCCCTTGCGATAGGGCGGGTCGCAGAAGACGAGGCCGAAGGGCACCATGCCGGTGATCGGCCCGAGCTTCGTCGCATCGCGGCGGAAGATCCGGCTGAAGCCGGCCAGCCCCAGCGCCATCTGGTTTTCGCGGATCAGGCCGCGCGCTTCGGTGCCGTCATCGACCAGCAGCGCGAAGCCCGCCCCGCGCGAGAGCGCCTCGAAGCCAAGCGCGCCCGTGCCGGCGAAGAGGTCGAGCACGCGCGCACCCTCGACCGCCTCGTCATAGGCATGGACGAGCACGTTGAAGAGGGATTCGCGTAGGCGGTCCGAGGTCGGCCTGATGCTGCCGATCCCCGGTTTCGGGCCGGCCAATGGCCGGCCGCCGAGACGTCCGCCGACGATCCGCATCGCTTAGTCGCGCTTGCCTCGCGGGCCGCCGGGACGCGGGCCCTTGCCGCCGCCAGGACGTCCGCCGCCGCCCGGCTTGCTGCCGAACGGGCGTGCGCCGAACGGCTTGCCGCCGCCGCGCTCGCCGCTGCTGCGCCCGGCCGGGCGTTCGGAGGAGCGGGCGCCGAAGCTCTTCTCGCCGCCACCGGGCCTGTCGCCGAAGCTGCGGCCGCGCGGCTTGTCGCCGGCCGGCCGTTCGCTGAAGCGGCGGGCAGGGCGCTCAGTGCCGTCACGCGGCGCGCGCTCGGGGCGTTCGCCGCGCGGCGCGCGGTCCTGCCAGGGGCGCTCATCGGAGCGGTCGCGTCCGCCGGCATCCTCGCGCGGGCGCCGCGCCGGCCTGTCGCCGCCGCTGCGCTCGAAGGAGCGCGGCGCGCGATCCTCGCTGCCGCGCTCGTTGCGGGGCTTGCGGTCCGGCCTGCGCCGGCTCTCCGGTTGAGCGGTTTCCTCGCGCGGTGCGGCGCTGATGCGCTCGACCAGCACGCGCCGGCCCTTGGGGTCGGCGATCGCCTTGTCGCGCTTGCGAGCGACCGTGCCGGTCGCCTCGCGGGTCTCGCGTTCCAGCTTCGGATCGGCGCCGCGCCGGGGCGGCGCCTTGCGCTCGCGCTGCGGCGCGGCCTCGGCGTCGCGCCAGACGGTTCGGGTCCAGGGCTTGTCGCCGCGCGGGAGCTGGCGTGGGCTCTCGTCGTCGCGGCGGGCTTCGTCGCGGCGTCGACGGGGACGATCGTCCCCGGCCGGGGCGCGGGGCGGGGCGGTCGGCAGCATGTCGCGGCGCGGCGCCTCGAAATCGGCGCCGGCCTTGGCCGCGAGCTCGATCCCGAGCTGGTCCTGCAGCACGCGCGAGCGGATTTCCTCGACCTCGCCTTCCGCGATCTCGCCGAGCTGGAAGGGCCCGAAGGAGATGCGGATCAGCCGGTTCACCGCGAGCCCGAGATGCTCGAGCACGGTCTTGACCTCGCGGTTCTTGCCCTCGCGCAGATCGACGGTCAGCCAGGTGTTGAAGCCCTGCTGGCGCTCGAAGCGGGCGATCACCGGCCCATAATGGATGCCGTCGATCTCGACGCCGTCCCGAACCGTGTCGAGCTTGTCCTGCGTGACTTCGCCGAAGGCGCGCACGCGATAGCGCCGGAGCCAGCCGGTCTCGGGCAGCTCCAGCACCCGTGCCAGCCCGCCATCATTGGTGAGCAGCAGGAGCCCTTCGGTGTTGATGTCGAGCCGGCCGATCGAGAGCACGCGCGGCAGGTCTTCCGGCAGCGCCTCGAACACGGTCGGGCGGCCTTCCGGGTCGAAGTTGGTGGTCACGAGGCCGCGCGGCTTGTGGTAGAGCCAGAGCCGGGTGCGCTCGCGCGCCGGCAGCGGCTCGCCATCGACCAGCACGACGTCGGTCGGCTTGACGTCGAGGGCGGGGCTTTCCAGCACCGTGCCGTTCACGCTGACGCGGCCCTCGGCGATCATCGCCTCGCTGTCGCGCCGCGAAGCGACGCCGGCGCGCGCCATCACCTTGGCGATCCGCTCCGGCTCCTGCGCCGCGATCAGCTTGCCTTCCGTGGGCGCCTCCTCGCGCGGGCGGCGTGGCCGGTCCTCGCGATGGGGCTCGCGCTCTGCCCGTTGCGGGCGCGGACGCTCGAAGCGCCTTTCGCCGTCGCCGGTCTCGTTGCGGCGCGGCGGGCGGCCGAACCCGCCCCGTGCCGGACGCTCCGCCCGGTCTCCCGCCTCGCCGCGCGCGCGGAAGGGGCGTTCGGCGTGACGTTCGCCGTCGCGCTCGCTGCGACGGGGGCGATCCTCGCCGGTGCGTTCGCGGAAGGGGCGGGCCCCACCCTCGGGCCTGAACCGCGCCGGCCTGTCGCCTGCGGGGCGCTCGGCGCGCGGAGCGCGACCCTCGGCCGGCTTGTCGAAGCGGCGGGCAGGGCGCTCAGCCCCCTCCGAATGGCCGCGGAACGAGCGGCGCTCGCCGGCTTCGCCAAAGTTCTTGCGCTCGGCGCCGTCGCGGGCCGGCGCGCGACCCTCGCCGCTGCGGCCAGCCGGGCTCCTGCTTCCCGGGCCCTTGCCACCGAAGCTCTTGCCGCCGAAACCTTTGCCACCGAAACCTTTGCCGTCGCCACGGCCGCCGGCTCCGCCGCCCTTGCGGGGGCCGCGGCCTCTGCTGTTGTCGTCGTCTTTCATGACTGCTCCTGAGCCCGGCCTTTGCACATCCGCTTTGCGGGAAGGGCCTGGCTCGCTTATTCGCTATGACCGGCGCTTGTAGCAGAGGCTTTTCCTCGCCGCGAGCGCCAAAGCTGGGGTTTTTCGATGTCTCTGTCGCAAGCACCTTCCGTGACCGATGCCATGGCGCTGGCCTTCGACGAGGCGCGCGCGGCCGCCGCGCGTGGCGAGGTGCCGGTCGGCGCGGTGGTGATGCGCGACGGCGCGGTGCTGGCCCGCGCCGGCAACCGCACGCTGGAGCTGAAGGACCCCACCGCCCATGCCGAGATGCTGGCGCTCAGGCTGGCTTGCGAAGCGATCGGCAGCGAGCGTCTGATCGGCTGCGATCTCTACGTCACGCTCGAACCTTGCCCGATGTGCGCGGCGGCGATCTCGTTTGCCCGCATCCGGCGGCTTTATTTCGGGGCGGCTGATCCCAAGGGCGGGGCCGTCGAGAACGGCGTCAGGCTCTATGAGAGCCCGACCTGCCACCATCAGCCCGAAATCTATGGCGGCCTGCGCGAGAGCGAGGCGGCGGCGCTGCTGCGGGAGTTCTTCCGCGAGCGGCGGTAGGGCTTGGGAACAGCCCAGCCCTCATCCTGAGGAGCCGCGTCAGCGGCGTCGCGAAGGATGCGGGCTATGGGATGGCTGAACGCCGCTCAGGTATCGGACGAGGTGATGCCGAACTTCTGGGCGAGCTGGGTGCGGTCCATGCAGGAGACGTCATAGGTCACCTGCCGCCCCTTGAACTCGGGGCGCTTGCCGAATTCCTTGGTCATGGTGCGCGTGATGTCGTCGATGCGCGCCTCGCAGGCCTGCGCGGTGGTGAAGTCCATCTCGCTGATGCGTGAGGTGGTGCAGTGCGGCTCTCCCGAGACGCAGGCCATGATGACCATGGTGAAGGCATCCATAGCGGGGCATGCTCCTGTCGCTTCGGGTTGAGGCTGCGCTGATAGGGTTAGCGAGCGGTTAACGGCAGGCGAAGCGGCAGGGACAGCCAAGCAAGATCCGCGCCGTCAGGCAAGACTGCGCCAGCAGAGATAGGCGCCCAGCGCCAGCAAACCTGTGAAGAAGCAGATCTTGAAGGTCGCGGGCGAGATGCGGTTGCGGATGAACTGGCCGGCGCCCATGCCGAGCAGGGCCGGCAGCAGGGCCAGTAGCGATTGCCAGGCGACGGTGCCGTTGAGCGCGCCGGCCCCGATCAGCCCGAAGGAGAGCGCCAGCGTCGAGACGATGAAGGAGATGCCGAGCGCCTGCACCAGCTCGTCCTTGTCGAAGCCGAGCGCCTGCAGATAGGGCACGGCCGGCAAAACGAAGACGCCGGTCGCGGCCGTGACGACGCCGGTGACGAAGCCGATGACCGGCCCGAGCCAGACCTCCCAGCCGGGCGGCACCCGCAGCTTCGCCGCCTTGAGGCCGACCAGGACCAGTGCGTAGAGAATCAGCGCCGCGCCGAGCCAGAGCGTCGCGCTGCCGTCCTTCTGCTGCTGCAGCAGGCCGGCGCCGGCCCAGGTGCCGAGGCAGATGGTGGCGAGCATCGGCCAGAGCCTGCGCAGCGTCTTGACGAGCTTCGGCCCGGTCGCGATCTGCCAGCCATTGGTGACGAGATTGGGGACGACCAGCAGCGCGGCGGCCTGGGCCGGAGCCATGACGACGCCGAGAATGCCGACCGCGATGGTCGGCAGCCCCAGCCCGATTACGCCCTTGACGAAGCCGGCGAGCACGAAGGTCGCGGTGACGAAGAGGAGGAGAGCCGTGTTGTCCATGTCCCGCTTCTGGCATTCCGAGGCAGGTCTGTCTCGGATCGATACTACGGCCCTGACCGTAGCGTCCTGGCTTGCGGCAGCGCGCGAACGGCGCATCATGGTGCCATGAGCACGCCAAATGCCTACTCTGGTCCCTATCTCGCGGAGATCGCCCATCTGATGGGCGACCCGGCCCGCGCCAACATGCTGCACGCGCTGATGGATGGCCGGGCGCTGACGGCGAAGGAACTCGCCTGGCTCGCCGGCGTCGCGCCGCAGACGGCGAGCGGCCATCTCGCCAAGCTGATGCAGGGCGGTCTGCTCGCCGTCACCGCACAGGGGCGCCATCGCTATTACCGCCTTGCCGGGCCGGAGGTCGCGACGGCGCTGGAAGGGCTGATGGTGCTGGCGAATATGGAAGGAACGACGCGCCGCCTGCCGTCCCGCGTCGGCGCGGAACTGAGCTTCGCCCGCACCTGCTACGACCATTTCGCCGGCCGGCTCGGCATCGGCATCCACGATGCGCTGATGACGGGGGGCCATCTCGCTGCCAGCGAGGGAGGCTATGCGCTGACAGCCTCGGGCAAGGCGGTCTTCGCCCGGCTCGGCGTCGAGCCCGGCCAGAGCGGCAAGACCCGCCGCGCGGCGCTTCGCCCCTGCCTCGACTGGAGCGAGCGCCGGCCGCATCTCGCCGGCCATCTCGCCGCTGCGCTGGCCTGCCGCTGCTTCGAGATGGGCTGGACGCGCCGCCGCAAGGACAGCCGCGCCGTGACGCTGACGGAGGAGGGGCGCGCGATGCTCGAAGCCGCCTTGCCCGGTTTCCGCTGCGATGCGCCCGAGCCTTCCGTCAGCCCGCTGCGGCGAGAGCCCGTTCCAGCGCTCGCTTGACCTCGTCCTTGACCGGCTCGGCGGCGGCGAGGATCGCCTTCGCCTTGAAGAAGTCGAGCCCGCCGATCCCGTCGAGCCCGCTGCGGATCAGGATGTCCGGCGGCTGCCGCTCGACCATGCGCTGCACCAGCGTGCGGGTCAGGATCTGCGAGGCGCCGACGATCGTCTCCATCGCACCGGGAATGCGGCTGTCGCTCGTGGCAAGCGGCGCCGCGCTGACATCGATCGCCAGCACGATCCGGCCCGGCGCCATCAGGCGCTCATAGGGCAGGGGATTGATCGCCCCGCCATCGATCAGCACATGCCCCCCGAGCGCGACCGGTCGCACCAGCCCGGGAATGGCGAGCGAGGCGGCGACCGCCGGCGTCAGCGGCCCCTCCGACAGCGTCACCTCGACATGGCGGTGGTAGTCGGCCGCCGTCGCGCTGAAGGGGATGGCGAGTTCATCGAAACGGTCGGGAACCGCCTCCGGCCAGAACAGGTCGAGCAGGCGTTCGCCATCGATCAGGGCGGGGTTGCCGAGGCCGCGCACCAGATCGGCGAGCTTGCCGACGCGGGCATCGAGCAGCTTCGCCACGACCCGGGCCCGGTCGCGGAAGCTGCCGAGCACATGCTCGCGCAAGGCGGAGCCCGGGATGCCGGCCGCATAAGCGGCACCGATGATCGCGCCGATCGAGCAGCCGGCGATCAGCGAAGGCTTCACGCCGAGCTCGTCGAGCGCTTCGAGGACCGGAATCTGGCTCAAGCCCCGCGCGCCGCCGGCGCCGAGTACCAGCGCGAATTCGCCGGCAGGCTTCGCGGCTTCGGTTCGATGGGCGGCGTGGCGCGGCGACATCAGCCGAATCTGGCCATTGCCGGTGTTTCAGGCAAGCGGCTGCGCGAGGAACGGCTTCAGCGCGGCGAGCGTCGCCTGCGGATTCTCCTCCGGCAGGAAATGACCGCTGTCGATGGCCTGCCCCTCGGCCTGCGGCGCGAAGGTCTCGTGCCAGATCTCGAGCGGGCTTGCGCCCTTGGCCGGGATGCCGGCCTCGCCCCACAGGATCAGCGTCGGGCAGAGGATGCGCTTGCCTGCGGCGAGATCGGCCTTGTCATGCGCGATATCGGTGGTGGCGCCGGCGCGATAATCCTCGCAGGACGCGTGGATGCGTGTCGGGTCGCTGAAGGATTCGGCGTAGGAGCGCAGCGCCAGCGGGTCGAAGAGGTCGAGCTTCTTCGCCCGGCTCCAGCTCGCGATGGTGTGGTCGAGCCAGCCGACCGGATCGGCCTTGAGCAGATTTTCAGGCGTCGGCTCGGGCTGGGCCAGGAAAGTCCAGTGATAGACCTGCATGGCACGCGCCGCGTCCATGCCCTCCCACATCGAGACGGTCGGCAGGATATCAAGCAGCGCGAGCCGCTCGACCCGGCCGGGATGGTCGAGCGCGAGGCGATAGGCGACGCGCGCCCCGCGATCATGCCCGATCACGCCGAAGCGCAGATAGCCGAGCGCCTGCATCACGGCGACGATATCCTCGCCCATGCCGCGCTTCGTGTAGGTCGCTGCCCCGCCATCGCCATGCGGTGCCGCCGACCAGCCATAGCCGCGCAGGTCAGGACAGACGACGGTATGCGTCTTCGCCAGCTCCGGCGCGATCTTGTGCCATTCGGCATGGGTCTGCGGAAAACCGTGGATCAGCACGAGCGGCGGCCCTTCACCGCCGACGCGGGCGAAGATCTTGCCGACCGGACCGTCGACCCAATGGGCCTTGAAACCGGGAAACAGGCTGTCGATGTTGCTCATGGCTGCGCCCTTGCCGTGGCGGCGGAGACGATGTCCGTCCGGCCGAAATCCTCTCCCTTGTAAAGCAGGGGAGCGTTCAAGGATTTGGCAAGAGCGTAGGAGAAGCAATCGCCGAGATTGAGGCGCGCGGGGTGCCCGGTTTTGTCAGCCTTGCTCGCGCTTCACCGCCTGCCAGCCGATGTCTCGGCGGCAGAAGCCCTCCGGCCAGTCGATCAGGTCGACGGCCTGATAGGCTTTCGCCTGCGCCTCGCGCACGCTCTTGCCGAGGCCGACCACATTGAGCACGCGCCCGCCATGCGCGACGAGATCACCATCCCGGAGCGTGGTTCCGGCATGGAAGACGAGGACGTCGTCCAGCGCATCCGCCTTCTCGACGCCGCGGATGACGCTGCCGGTCTCGGGCTTGCCGGGATAGCCCTTCGCCGCGAGCACGACGGTCAGCGCCGCCTCTTCCGCCCAGCGCAGGTCGAAGGAGCCGAGCACGCCGTCGCAGGCCGCGAGCAGGGCCGGCACGATGTCGCTCTTGAGGCGCGGCATCAGCACCTCGCATTCGGGGTCGCCGAAGCGGACATTGTATTCGATCAGCTTCGGCCCCTCGGCGGTGATCATCAGCCCGGCGAAGAGCACGCCCTGGAACGGCATGCCGCGCTTGGCCATGCCGACGAGCGTCGGCCGGATGATCTCGGCCATGACGCGCTCTTCCATGGCGGGCGTCATCACGGGAGCGGGCGAATAGGCGCCCATGCCGCCGGTGTTCGGCCCGGTGTCGCCGTCGCCGACGCGCTTGTGGTCCTGCGCCGAGGCCAGCGCCAGCGCATTGGTGCCGTCGCAGATGGCGAAGAAGCTCGCCTCCTCGCCGATCATCCATTCCTCAATGACGACCTCGGCGCCGGCGCTGCCGAGACCGCCCGAGAACATCATGTCGATCGCTTCATTGGCCTGGTCGAGCGTCTCGGCCATCACCACGCCCTTGCCGGCGGCGAGGCCGTCGGCCTTGACCACGATCGGCGCACCCTGGCGGGCGGCATAGGCCTTGGCGGTGTCGGCGCTGGTGAAGCGGCCGAAAGCGGCGGTCGGGATATTGAACTGGGCGCAGAGCTCCTTGGTGAAGCCCTTCGAGCCCTCGAGCTGGGCGGCGGCCTTCGAGGGGCCGAACACCTTGATGCCGGCGGCCCTGAGATCGTCGGCGATGCCGGCAACCAGCGGCCCTTCCGGGCCGACGACGACGAGGCCGATAGCCTGAAGATGGCAGAAAGCGACGACCGCGGCATGGTCGGCGATATCGACCGCGACGTTCTCGCCGCATTGCGCGGTGCCGGGATTGCCCGGCGCGATGAAGAGCTGCTCGCAGAGCGGCGAGGCCGATATCGCCCAGGCGAGCGCGTGTTCGCGGCCCCCCGAACCGATCAGAAGAATCTTCATGCTGGCTCCCATCCGCGTTGGCGGGTTTGTGAGCCCTCATCCTGAGGAGCGTTCCGGAGGAACGCGTCTCGAAAGATGCTCCAGCGCCCCCTGGACCATCCTTCGAGACGCCGCTGACGCGGCTCCTCAGGATGAGGGCTGAGGTCGGCCGAAAGGATCCTTGCGCAATACCTGCCCGGCGCGGCGACGGCAACGCTTCTGCTCGTCGGGTCCGCCCGCTATGGTCCGGCCATGAACAGCGAATCGACCGTTCCCACCGGCAATGCGCCCGAATGGACCGTCTCGGACCTCTCCGGCGCGCTGAAGCGCACCATCGAGGATTCCTTCGGCTTCGTGCGCGTGCGCGGCGAGATTTCCGGCTATCGCGGCCCGGTCGCCTCGGGCCATGTCTATTTCTCGCTGAAGGACACGAACGCCAAGATCGACGCGGTGATCTGGAAAGGCGTCTTCGGCCGGCTGAAGACGCGTCCGCAGGATGGGCTGGAGGTCATCGCCACCGGCAAGATCACCACCTTCGCCGGCAAGTCGAGCTACCAGATCGTCATCGATTCGCTGGAGCCGGCCGGCATCGGCGCGCTGATGGCGCTGCTGGAGGAACGGCGCAAGCGGCTCGCTGCCGAGGGCCTCTTCGCCGAGGAACGCAAGCAGCTCATCCCCTATCTGCCGCGCGTCATCGGCGTCGTCACCTCGCCGACCGGCGCGGTCATCCGCGACATCCTGCACCGGCTGGAGGACCGCTTTCCCCGCCACGTCCTGGTCTGGCCGGTGCGCGTGCAGGGCGAGACCAGCGCCGCCGAGGTCGCCAACGCCATTACCGGCTTCAACGCTCTCCCCGAAGGCGGACGCATCCCGCGCCCCGACGTCATCATCGTCGCGCGCGGCGGCGGCTCGCTCGAAGACCTGATGGGCTTCAACGAGGAGGCCGTGGTCCGCGCCGCCGCCGCCTCGACCATCCCACTGGTCTCGGCCGTCGGTCACGAGACCGATACGACGCTGATCGATTTCGCCGCCGATCTGCGTGCGCCCACCCCGACCGGCGCGGCCGAGAAGGTCGTGCCGGTCCGCGCCGAATTGATGGCGCTGGTCGCCGACCTCGCCCGCCGGCATGGCGGCGCCATGCGCCGGCTCTCGGATCGGCGCCGCAGCGATTTGCGCGCCCTGGCGCGCGCGCTTCCGGGGCCGGAGGCGGTGCTCTCCGCTCCGCGCCAGCGGCTCGACCTCGCCGCCACGCGGCTCGCTCCCGCGCTCGCCCGCAACGCCCGCGCCCATGAACAGGCCCTGCAAGGTCTGGCGCGCCGGCTCGAGGCCCGCTCGCCGCGCATCGCGCTCGCCCGGCTGCGCGCCCAGCTCGACGGTTTCGCGCGCGTGCTGGCCGCCGCGCGCGGCAACGCGATCACGAGCGAGCGTACCCGCATCGCCCATGCCCGCGACCGGCTGGCGACGCTCGAAGCGCGAGCGCGCAACGCCTTCGGCCAGAGCCTGATCCAGCGTCGCGAACGCGGCAACCTGCTCGCCGACCGAGCCACGCGCGCTTTCGCGCAGGGGCTGCATCGCCGGCAGGACCGCCTCGACTCGCTCTGGACGCTGATCCGTTCGCTCGGCCCCGAAGCGGTGCTCGCCCGCGGCTATGCGCTGATCCGCGACGAGGCCGGCGCACTGATCCGCAGCGTCACCCAGGCGCAGGCGGGCCAGGCCTTGACCGTCGAGGTCAGCGACGGCCGCTTCGGCGCCGTGGTGTCCGGGAGCGGCGGAACCGCACCGAGGCCGCAGCCCCGTCCGGCGCGCAAGGAGGCGCCGCGATCGGAGCCGCCGAAATCCGCTCAGGGCGATTTGTTCTGACAGGCCGTTGGAAAGCCTAGAGCCCTCATGCTGAGGAGCCATTTCCGGCGAAATGGCTCCTCAGCATGAGGGTTGAGCGGTTCGCTGAAGGGAATCAAGGTGCCTTCAGGAAGGCGTCGACGCGCTTGAGTGCATCCTCCCGCGCGGCCGGGTTGGTGCCGACCATCACCTTGCCGGTGCCATTGGCGGAAAAGGCGACGTTCTCGCGCTCCTTCACCTCGAGGCGGGGATGATCGAAATCATGGACCGCGCCGGGATAGGTCACGAATTCGACCTTCTCGCCGCGCGCCTGCGCCGCCTTGGCGAGGTAGCCGCAAGGGGCGGCCGGCGTCCAGTCATCGGCCTCGCCCATCAGGATCAGCAGCGGCATCCGCACGGCAAAGCTCGGCGATTCCGACTGGATGCGGCAACCCGGATAGAAAGCGACCGCCCGTGTGAAATCCGGCATCTGGTCTGCCGGCTGCCTGTCCTTGCGGATGGCGGTGAGTACCGTCGAGCCACCGCCGGACCAGCCGATCAGGGAGAGCTGGCCGGGCCGGATGTCGTTGCGCTGCAGCAGCCAGAGGCGGGCGGCCATGGTGTCGGCGACCCGCTCGCGCCCGGCCCGGACGGTGAGGTCCTTCACGCCGCATTGCGAGGCGAGCCCGCGCGAGCCATAGCTGTCCGGCATCAGCACGGCGAAGCCCGCATTGGAGAGCCGTTCGCCCCAATCCAGATGGCGTATCGAGAGCTTGCCTTGCTCGCGCCACAGACCGCCGCAACCATGCAATGCGACGACCGCCGGAAACGGCCCCGGCCCCGGCGGGCGGAAGAAAACGCCGTCGAGATGGCCGCCGTCCATCGCGATGGAGACACGCTCATAGCCGCCGGCATGGACCGCCGAGGTTGCAAGCAGAACGAGACACACCACACGCGCCAACAGGCGCAGGACACTGGACATCGCCGACCGGAAAATGACACCGCGCAGTGATTATCCCGGCTTTCCGTTTCGCAATCAATGATTTAATACGATTTTGATGAATATCAGCGAGCGCCTTCCCACTCCCGCTCCCGAAGCGGTCGTCGATTACGGTCACGGCGAATTCCGCGTGATCAAGCCGGGCGGCTTCGTGCGCTGCGCCGTCACCGGCGCGCCGATCCGCCTGGACGATCTGCGCTACTGGTCGGTCGAGTGGCAGGAAGCCTATGCCTCGCCCGAGGCGGCCCTGCTAAGGCTGCGTCGCGCCGGCCGCGGCTGAGGGCGTTTCCAATAGCTTTGCGATCCGCTCCGGCGCGTCGAAGACCAGCCTGACGGGCAGCACGACGAGCCGCTGCCTTTCGCTCTGCGGCCAGAGCGCCGCCAACTTGGTCATGTCCTTTTCGGTGGTGGCGACAAGCAGGTCGCCTGACCGCGCTTGCGCGATAACGCCCGTGACATCCGCTGCCGAATAGGCATGGTGGTCGCCGAAAGCCCGTTCGACCGCAATGATGGCGCCGATGGATTCCAGCGTGGCCCGGAATTTCTCCGGCCGGCCGATGCCCGTGAGCGCCAGGACCTTCCGTCCGCGCAGCGTCCCGGCGATCTGCCCGTCGGGTTCGAGCCGCGCCGCGATGACCGCCTTGCCCTGCCTTGCGGCCGCCTCGGCGACGCGCGCGCCTGCCGCTCCCGGTCCGATCACGATCACCGCATCGGTACAATCGAGCTGGCCCGCCAGCGGTGCCCGCAGCGGCCCCGCCGGCAGGCTGAGGCCGTTGCCGACGCCGCTCGCGCCGTCGACGACCGCCAGTCGCAGCTGCTTGGCGAGCGCCGGATTCTGCAAGCCGTCATCCATGACGATCACGCTCGCGCCACGGGCACGGGCCAGCGCCGCGCCGGCGATGCGGTCGCGGGCGATGACCGTGCGGGCATGGCCTGCCATCAGCACGGCCTCGTCGCCGACCTCGGTGGGGCCATGCCGCGCGGGATCGACCTCGACCGGGCCGGGCAAGCTCCCGCCATAGCCGCGCATCAGTACGAAGGGCGTCTCGCCGCGCGCGCGCAGCAGCCCGGCCAGCGCGATCGCGGTCGGCGTCTTGCCGGCGCCGCCAGCGATGAAATTGCCGACGCAGATCACCGGCACGCCCGCTTCCGCGCCGGGTTTGCGCATGCGCCGCAGCGTGATCGCGCCATAGACCAGCCCGAGCGGGGAGAAGAGCCGGGCCAGCAGCCCCGGCCGGTCGCGCCACCAGAAGCGCGGCGCACTGAGGCGGGATGCGAAAAAGTGGAAACCGGTTTTTCGCTTGGATCCCGCCTGTGATCCAGACATCAGGGCGCGCTCTCGCGCTGGCCGAGCGCGGCGCGCATCAGGAGCGGCTCGATGGCCTGCAGCGTGCGGTTGATCGCCCCGCCGAGCTCGCTCGCCGTATGCGCCGCCGCGCGCGCCGCCTGCCGGGCGCTGGCCGGGTCGCTCAGCCAGCGATGCACCGCCCCGGCGAGCGCCTGCGCATCGGCGACCTCGCGCGAACCGCCGTCGCTGTCGAAGGCGGCGAAGATCTCGGCATTGTTGTGCACGTAAGGGCCGTGCAGCAGCGCGCAGCCGAGCTTGGCCGGCTCGATCGGGTTGTGCCCGCCGATGCCTTCCACCAGCGAGCCGCCGAGGAAGGCGACCTGCGAGAGCCTGTAGAGCAGGCCGAGCTCGTTCAGCGTATCGGCGACGTAGAATTCGACATCGCGTTCCGGGCTTTCGCCGGCGGCGCGGCGCGCGACGCCGACATCGTTGGCCTGCGCCAGCGCCTCGATCTCGGCACCGCGCTGCGGATGGCGCGGGGCGACGATGGTGAGCAGCTTCGGCAGGTGGGATCTCAGCGCGAGATGGGCGGAGAGCACGAGCTCGTCCTCGCCCGGATGCGTGCTGGCGGCGATCCAGACCGGGCGCCCCGTCGTCATGCCGTCGAGGATGGCGAGCGTGTCGGGGTCGGCCGGCGGGGCGGGCACGTCGAATTTGAGGTTGCCGGCGACGCTGACGCGTGGCGCGCCGAGCTGCGCCAGCCGCTCCGCATCGGCCTGCGACTGCGCCAGGCACGCCTCGAAGCAGGAGAGCAGGAAGCGCGCCGCCCGTGGCCGCTTGTACCAGCGCGCGAAGGAACGTTCCGACATCCGCCCGTTGACCATCACGACCGGGACGCTGCGGCGCTGCGCCTCGATCAGCAGGTTCGGCCAGATCTCGGATTCGCAGATCAGGCAGAGTTCCGGCTGCCAGTGATCGAGGAAGCGACGCATGTAGCGTGGCACGTCGAGCGGGAGATATTGGTGGATGGCGCCGGCCGGCAGGCGCGCCGCGAGAAGCCGCGCCGAGGTCACCGTGCCGGAGGTCACGAGCACGGCGAGCCCGCGCTTCTGGAGCCTGGCGATCAGCGGCAGCAGCGTCACGGTCTCGCCGACGCTGGCCCCGTGCAGCCAGACCAGCGGGCGGTTCGGACGCTTGACGGTGGCGTAGCCACGCCGCTCGGAGAGCCTTTCCGCATCCTCCTTGCCCTGGCGGCGGCGCCATTGCAGCAGTCCGGCCGCGGCCGGTTCGAGCAGGGCGGTCGCCAGCCGGTAGCTTCGGATCAGGGCGCCCTTGCCGCTCATGCCGGCGTCTCGGCCAGAGTTCGCCGGGCTTCCTGCTCGTCGCGCAGGCCGGCGCCGGGATCCCGGCTGCCGACGAGCGCGTAGGCGCGGGCATGGACGGCGTCGAGGCTGGCCTGCACGGCGAGCCGCGTCGCCTCCTGCGTTGCCTCGTCGGCATCGCGCGCGATCGTGATCGGTTCGCCCACCACGATGGCGCAGCGCCCGAAGGGCAGGCCGATCGAGGCACGGTCCCAGCTGTTGAAATCGATGCGGCGGCTGGTCACCACCGCGACGGCGCGGATCGGCCGGCCGGAGGCGCGCGCCAGCGCCACGATGCCAGGCCCGGCGACGCGGGCCTGCTTCGGGATATCGGCCGTCAGCACCATCGAAACGCCGGCTGCGAGCCGCTTCACCATGGCGAGGAAGGCGCCGGCGCCGCCCTTCTCGCGCACCTTCCGGCGGCCGCGCGCGCCCGAGCCGCGGATCGAGCCGATGCCGAGTTCGCGCAGCGCCACGGCGTTGAAGCCGCCATCGCCATGGCGCGAAACCAGCGAGGCCGCCGGCATCCAATCCGGCCGCGCGAAGGGGATCATGATGTGCTGGCCGTGCCACATCGCATAGATGACCGGCAGCTCCGGCCGGACATGGTCATAGATGTCGGCAGGCTCGAATACGATCCGGTTCGTGCGCCGCACCAGGCGCAGATAGCCGGCCAGAAGCCGGCCGAGCGCTTCTTGCGCCACGCGTGTCTTGAGGATCGAAAAACCCATCTGCCTCTTGTCTCATGCACCGGGCCGAAAAACGCTTTCGGCTTTCGGCCCGTTGCGGAATCGGGAATCGGTATCTCGGCCTCAGGCCTTGGTCGCGTCGGGATCGAGCAGGCGGTGCAGATGCACGACGAAATAACGTGTCTGCGCCTGGTCGAC
Organism: Allobosea sp. RCC_152_1; assembly: GCF_041360765.1. NCBI lineage: Bacteria > Pseudomonadati > Pseudomonadota > Alphaproteobacteria > Hyphomicrobiales > Alloboseaceae > Allobosea > Allobosea sp. RCC_152_1. The sequence goes on along the minus strand of NZ_JBFUPU010000003.1, from coordinate 92,337 downwards.
CGTCTGCTGCGCCTTGGCCTTCCAGGCCATATGGGCACTGGCGTAGTTCGGGAAAATACCGACGATGTCGAGCTTCGACAGGTCCTTGAAGGTGACGCCGTCGAGCGAGTCGAGCTCGCCGCCGAAGACGAGATGGAGAAGCTGCTTCTGGTCCGGTTCCGCGCTCATCGTTCTCTCCAGCAGGATTGGTCCGCGCCCCCATAAGCCATCCCGCGCGCGGGCGCGAGCCGGGTGGCCGCGTCTTCGATGAAAAAGTTCAGCTCGGCTGCGGCTGACCGCGCAATTGCTCGAGAGCATTGAGCAAGGGCGCCGCGAGCGCATCGGAACTGGCGACCAGCATGCCGTGAACCGGCACGGGGCGGTTATAGGTCACCGGCCCGCCATCGCCGCCGCTCAGCCGGCCGCCGGCCTCGCGCAGCACGAGGTCGGCCGCGGCGAGGTCCCAGTCGCGCGCATCGGGCGAGATCAACCCGGCATCGATCGTGCCGTCGGCGATGCGGGTGAGCCGCAAGGCGAGGGAGGGGATCTTGCCGACCGCCTCGAAAGGCTGCACCCGCGCCAGCGCGTCGAGCATCGGCTTCGGCCCGGCGATCCTGGCGCCGGCGAGCGTCCGGCCCGACGAAGCCCGGATGGCTTCGCCATTGCGCTTCGCGCCGCTCCCGGCGATGGCAGTATAGGTTGCGGCGCAGGCCGGAGCATGCACGACGCCGAGGATCGGCACGCCCTCGTCGAGCAGCGCCACGCAGACGGCCCAGTCCGGCGAGCCGCTCATATAGGCGCGCGTGCCGTCGATCGGGTCGACCACCCAGACGAAGCGGCGCGTCAGGCGCAGCGCGTCGTCCACCGTTTCCTCGGAGAGCCAGGCGGCTTCGGGCAGCAGCGCCGAGAGGCGCACGCGCAGGAAGGTGTCGACGCCGATATCGGCTTCCGTCACCGGTGAGCCGCCGCTCTTGGCCCAGGTCCGCGCGGCGGTCTGCTCTCCCGGTCGGAACAGATCCAGCGCGAGGCTTCCAGCTTCGAGGCAGCTCTCGCTCGCCGCCTTCAGGAGGTCGGCGGCGATGGGTAGCGTGGATGCGCTCATGGCTTCCCTATCGAATGCGAATGCCGCGGTTTCAAGCCGAAAATGCGCCATCGGGTTGAAAGATTCCGTCAAGCATCATGCAGAAAAGGGGCCATCCTGGCCCCGATAGAGCGGAAATCACGCTCCTTTAACCCAACCCCTTAAGCGCTCGGACACGCCTGCGGCACATCCTCACCCGGCAAGCACGAGAGTCCCGCATCCGACAGAGGACTCCGTTGCAGCAGGGATTAGGAAAGGCGTTATTACCGATGGCCAGCGTCACGCCGGTCGCCGGAGAGAGCGGTTTTGTGCCGCATCTCTCCGGTGGGCCGTTCACCACAGCGATCGTCCCCCGCAACCCGATGCCGCGCCAGCCATCGGCGCCGGGTATCGAGCGCGTCGGCTCCGTGCGGATTTTACGCGCCTCGGCGGGGTGGAGCGGCGTTGCGCTGCGGCTCGCCAATCCGACGGGCGAGGATGAGCGCTTCGAGCTCGCTTTGACGGCCGGCGACGGGCGCTCGATCGTGATCGCCAGCGTCGATCAGGCCGATGCCGTCGCGCTCTGGCGCGATTGCGGTCGCCGCAGCGGCTTGCCGCTGCTGCTCGAATCCGTCGACGGCACGGTGAGCGAGCCGTTTCCGCAGATCGGCCGCGTCGCGCTGGGGCCGGTGCGGATCCGCCGCCGCCATGCCTTCCTGAACGGGCGTCGCCCGCGCTTCCTGACGCGCCGCAAGCCCGGCCGTCTGGCCGATCTGCCGGTCGTCCTCGCCAATGAGCGCTTGGTCGATTAAGCGAAGGCGTGCCGGCTGATCGCGTCGAGCGCCAGCCCCGCGGCGAGCAGCAGCCCGGCATTCCGATTCGAGCGAAACAGCATCAGCGCCTGCGCCGCGCTCGCTCCTTCGATCCGCGTCACCTGCCAGCCGAGATGGCCGACGAAGGCGGCAAAGCCGAGCCACGCGAAGGCCCCGCCATTGACCAGCCAGATCGCGATGCCACTGAGCACAGCCGTCAGGGCGAAGCAGAGCGCGACGGCCTCGCGCGTATGGTCGCCGAAATAGCGCGCGCTCGATTTGATGCCGGCGATGGCGTCGTCCTCGATATCCTGCATCGCATAGATCGTGTCGTAGCCGACCGTCCAGGCGATGGCGGCCGCATAGGTGAGGTAGGCCGGCGCGTCGAGCCGGCCGAACACGGCGCTCCAGCCGAGCAGCGCGCCCCAGGAGAAGGCGAGGCCGAGCACGAATTGCGGCATGTTGGTGATGCGCTTCATGAACGGATAGATCGCCACGATCGCGAGCGAGGCGATGCCTAGCAGGACCGTGAAGCGGTTGAACTGCAGCAGCACCGGCAGGGCAGCGAGCGCCTGCGCGACCATGAACAGCACTGCCGCCGCGACCGTGACCTGCCCGGAGGGCAGCGGGCGGCCGCGCGTGCGCGCGACTTCGGCATCGAGCTTGCGATCGATGATGTCGTTGAAGGTGCAGCCCGCTCCGCGCATCAGCACGGCGCCGATCAGGAAGAGCAGGCAGTGCCAGGGATTGGGATATGGCCGGCCCGCCGCGATCGCGGCCAGCCCGGCCGCCCACCAGCACGGAAGCAGAATGAGCCACCAGCCGATCGGCCGTTCGATCCGCGCGAGCTTGAGATAGGGCCTGATCGCGCGCGGCGCGCGCGTGTCGACCCAGTGACCGCTCAGCGCGTCGGGGAGGGGGGCATCCGGCAAGGACGCGCCGGAATGGAGCGCGTCGCGCCCCGGCGTGGGACCGGCGTGGACAGGGTCCGCCATGGCCGGCCCGCCTTCCGTCTTAGAGCGCGCCCTGTGGGACCTTCAGCCCGCCACCGGCGCCGCTGGTGATCGAATCCGCGCCGCCGAAGGGGTTGGCGCTCTGGGCCTGCTGCTGCGCGCGCCGCTGCATCGCCGCCTGCTGCTTCACCGCATTGCAGGCCTGGCCGCGAAACGTCCCGATTCGCGCGTTGTCGTTCTTGAGCCCCTCGATGAACGTGGCCGGGATCTGGCACCAGTCCTGGTTGGCGGACGCGAATTTCAGCGTCTCGTTGCCGTTGTTCACGAGCGAGCCGAAGGTGCTGCATGCCTCCTGCGGCGTCATCTTGCGCTTGGCCTTCTGCGCGGCGGTGATCTTGGCCACCATCGCCTGCCGCGTCGTCAGCAGCTTCTGCAGCGGCTCGCAGCCGGAAACCTGCGCGCTGGCCGGGGAGGCGATCACGAGCGATGCCATGGCGAGGCCCAATGTCGCTGCCAATCCCGAAGCCGTCCTGAGCCGCATGATTCCCTTCTCCGCTTGCCGGCCTGTCGCGCCGATCTGTGAACATGTCCTTAACAGCAGGCGCTGTTAACGCCAACGACTCTTGCAAGTCCATCTGCCATCTCGGAGGAAGCACTTGCCGTTAGGCGAGGATTGTGGCGGTTTTCGCGCTGCTCACAACAAATTTGTAGATGCAGGAGGCGGCTTCGCCGATGTCCATCCCCGATTTTGCACGCCATCGGCTCTTCATCGATGCCGCTTTCGCTGCCGGCGGTGAACTGCCGCTGGAGCGGGATCAGTCGAATTATCTGCTCAACGTCTTGCGGCTCAAGGCCGATGGGGCGGTCCTCGTCTTCAACGGGCGCGACGGCGAATGGCTGGCCCGCGTCGCGCCGGAGGGGCGCAAGGCGGCGCGGCTGATTCTCGACCGCCGGGTGAAGGATCAGCCGCCGCCCTCGGACCTGCATTATCTCTTCGCGCCGCTGAAGCATGCGCGGCTCGATTATATGGCGCAGAAGGCGGTCGAGATGGGCGCGGGCCTGCTCCAGCCCGTCATCACCCGCCGCACCCAGGTCTCGCGGCTCAACCTCGACCGGATGCGGGCCAATGCCGTCGAGGCCGCCGAGCAATGTGGCATCCTCAGCCTGCCGCGCATCGAGGCCGAGACCTCGCTCGAGGCCGCGCTCGCGGCGCTGGACCCGGCCCGGTTGCTGATCTTCTGCGATGAGGGGCTGGAGCAGGGCAGCCCGATTGCGGCACTGCAGGCCCATGCCGCCGGCCCGCTCGCGGTGCTGATCGGGCCGGAGGGCGGCTTCGACGAGGCCGAGCGCCGGCTGATCGCCGCGCGCCCGCAGACGCTGGCGATTTCGCTGGGTCCGCGCATCCTGCGGGCCGATACCGCCGCCGTCGCGGCGCTCGCCGTCGTGCAGGCGGTGCTCGGCGATTGGGCGGGGCGGCGCTGAGCGTTCCGGCGCCGGACCTGCCGCCAGCGCTTGCCGCCCTTTCACGAATGCAAGGTCCGGGTCGTTGTCGCGCGCCGGGCTCTCGCCTATGTCTGTTCGCCCTACGCCTTGAACCCGCGGCCTCCCAGCCGCCGGGAGCCTTGGCTTTATTGCCTGTTCTGCCGGAGCGCCCATGGCTCGCGATGTGTCCGACTCGACTCCGATCGGCTCCAAGGAGGAGCTGATTGCCTGGATCGCTGCCGGCGAGAAACCGGAATCGCGTTTCCGGATCGGGACGGAGCACGAGAAGTTCCCGTTTTACCGGGAGGACCTCGCTCCGGTGCCTTATGAGGGCCGTGCCGGGGCGGGCGGCATCCGCGCCTTGCTCGAAGGCATGCAGCAGCGTCTCGGCTGGGAACCGATCGTCGACGCCGGCAACGTCATCGGTCTCGGCGGCCCCGACGGGGGCGGGGCGATCTCGCTCGAGCCCGGCGGCCAGTTCGAGCTCTCGGGCGCTCCGCTCGAGACCATCCATCAGACGCAGGCCGAGCTCGCTGCCCATCTCGCCGACGTCAAGGCGGTCGCCGAACCGCACGGCATCGGCTTCGCCGCGCTCGGCGCCTCCCCGCTCTGGACGCGGGCGCAGACGCCGATGATGCCGAAGAGCCGCTACAAGATCATGGCGAACTATATGCCGAAGGTCGGCACGATGGGGCTCGACATGATGTTCCGGACCTGCACGGTGCAGGTCAATCTCGATTTCGCCAGCGAGGCCGACATGGTGCGCAAGCTGCGCGTCTCGCTTGCGCTGCAGCCATTCGCGACGGCCCTGTTCGCCTCCTCGCCCTTCCTGGAGCGCAAGCTGAACGGCTTCCAGTCGATGCGCTCGGAGATCTGGCGCGATACCGACAATAACCGCTCCGGCATGCTCGCCTTCGCCTTCGACGAGGGCATGTCCTACGAGGCCTATGTCGATTGGGCGCTCGACGTTCCCATGTATTTCGTCAAGCGCGGCGAGACCTATCACGACGTCGCCGGCGCCTCTTTCCGGGACCTCATGGCGGGCAAGCTGAAACAGCTGCCGGGCGAATGCGCCACGATGTCGGACTGGGTCAACCATCTCGGGACCCTGTTCCCGGAGGTCCGGCTGAAGCGCTTCCTCGAGATGCGCGGCGCCGATGCCGGCCCCGCCGACATGCTGGCGGCGCTGCCCGCCTTCTGGGTCGGGTTGCTCTATGACCGCGGCGCGCTCGACGCCGCCTGGGATCTGGTCAAGGGCTGGAGCGCCGAGCAGCGGCAGGGATTGCGCGATGCGGCGCCCAAGCTGGGTCTGGATGCCTCCATCGCCGGGCGCAAGCTTGGCGAGATCGCGAGCGACGTGCTGGAATTGTCGCGTGCCGGCCTCGCCCGCCGGGCCCGCCGCGACGCGGCTGGCGATGACGAGAGCGTCTACCTCGCTCCCTTGCAGGAGATCCTGGCCAGCGGGCAGACGCTCGCGCAGCGCCTGGAAGCGCGCTATCGCGGCTCATGGGGTGGCAAGGTCGAGCCGGTCTTCACGGAACTGGCGCTGTAAAGCCCTTACGCGCCGGAAAAAAGCGATATTCGGCGCATTGCAGCGGCCGGATTAACGATTTGGCCGCAGCTCGCCGCCATAACCTATCGTCATGAATCGGATCGGCCCCAACCTTGACGCTTTTCTGCGCGACGAACGCGGCGCGACGGCGATCGAGTACGGCCTTATCGGCGTCCTGATCTCAATCTCCATCGTCGCCGGGGCGACGCAAGTCGGCCAGACCGTGCTCGGCTTCTTCCAGTCGGTCGCCGCCGCCTTTCCCTCTCCGTGATCCTGCGCGCCCTTCGCGTCGCGCAAGCTCCTCTCACTCCGCCGCGGTCTTGAAGCTCGCCAGATTGTCGAGGCTCTGGATGATGTGCTCGGCCAGCGCATTCGAGAGCACGGACGGGTCGAAGCGCGTGCGCAGCAGGCCGATCTTGCAGGACGGCAAGGTCGCGAAGCCCTCCGACGGTCCCAGAATCCGCATGCCCGGCCTCACCGCGCTTTCCGGCAGCACCGAGACGGCGAGCCCTGCGACCACCGCGGCGCCGACCGCCGTCGAGTTCCAGCTCGCATAGAGCACGCGGAACCGGCGGCCCTTGGCCTCCAGCGCATCGACCGCCGCCTGCCGCCAGTTGCAGGTCGGCCGCCCCAGCGCCAGCGGCAGCGGGTCTTCCTCATGCACGGTATGGCGGGCGGAGGTGACCCAGAGCAGCGGCTCGATGCGGATGATCTCGCCCTGGCCGCGGCTCTCGACATGGGTGATGATGGCGAGGTCGATGTCGCCGGTGGCGATCCGCTCGGCCAGCATCGGCGTCGGCTCGCAGACGACGGTGACCTCGGCGCGCGGGTTCGAGCGCGCGAAGCGGGCGAGGATCTCGGGCAGGTAGCGGTCGGCATAATCGTCGGGCACGCCGAGCCGGATGCGCCCCTTCAGATCGGCATCGGTGAAGGTCGCGACGCATTCCAGGTTCAGCCTGACGATCCGGCGGGCGTAGTCGAGCAGGCGCTCGCCATCCTCGGTCAGCTTGGCGTGGCGTCCGTCGCGCCCGAAGAGCGGCCGCCCGACCCGCTCCTCCAGCCGCTTCATCTGCATCGAGACGGCCGATTGCGTCTTGAACACGATCTCCGCCGCGCGGGTGAAGGAGCCGGTGTCGGCAATGGCGACGAAGGTCTTCAACTGGTCGGCGTCGAGCACATGGGCCATGGCGATCCCCCGTCGTGCGTTCATCAATATCCGTGCTGTCAAGCATCATAACCATTCGTTTGGCTGATGGCCAGCGTCTCGCTATCGTTCAATCGTTCTCCGGGATTTCAGCCAGTTGGCGCGTCCGGGCTGAAGGGGAACGTCGATCCGTTCTCGCATTCCATTGGAGGCCGTCATGCTGCTCATGACCATTGCCACGAAGACGCTGTCATCGGTTCCGGCCGGTGTCGTGCGCATCGCCGCCGCTGGAATCCAAAAGCCCGTATTCCTCCTGCGCGCCCTGATCCATCGACGCGAGGTGATGCGCCTCGCCGAGCTTGATGAGCGCGGCCTCAAGGATATCGGCCTCGTCCGCTCCGATATCGCCGGCGCGCTGGCGACGTCCTGGCTCAACGATCCCTCCGCGGTGCTGGCCGCGCGGTCACGCTCCAATGCCGATATCGCCAAGGCGCGGCGCGAGCAGGCCGTCCGTCATGCCGGCACCCAGCCGACCGTGCCGGAGCCGGTGCTGGCGAAGAACGCAGATTTCATGGTTGCACGCTGCGCCTGACCCCTTGGCGTCAGCGTCTCTGTGGGCGGAAGCTTCGTGCTTCCGCCCTTTTTTATGCGCCGGAGCAGCGGAGGCATGTCCTAACGCAATTTTATGCATTTGGCTGAAATGTGTCCGCCGGATGCGGCCGGCCGGCCGCCTGACGGGGTGGGCACGGGCATGAAGTTCTCTCTGCGCCTCAAGGATCTGAGGATTCGCACCAAGATCGCCATTCCATTGATTGCGATCGGACTGATCAGCATCGGTACTGCGATCTATGCCGGGCACGAATATCAGCGCATCAACAAGAGCTATTCCGATCTGATCGATCAGCGCTCCGCCGCGATCCTCGATTCGGCGCAGTCGACGCTCGTGACGAGCTATGTGCTGCGCGACCTGTATAAGGCGATCGCCTATCCCGAATACATGAAGCAGAACACCACGAGCATCGCGGATGTCCGCAAGGATTACGATCTCGCGCTCCAGCAGCTCGTCAACGCCAAGATCAGCTTTCCCGAGCGCCACGCCGAGTTCGACAAGCTCGCGCGGGCGCTTTCTGAGCTGAAGCCGAAGATCGACGACGTGCTGGCCCAGGCCGCGCGCGACGAGGATCTGGCGGCGCTGTCGGTGATGTCGGAGCTGGACCGCGCCTTCGGCGCCATCGTCGCTGATGCGGTCAAGCTCAACGGCGACATCAAGAGCCAGACCCAAGCCGACGGGCAGGCGCTTGACGCGGAGGCGAAGCAGCTCAACCTGATCCTGCTGGCGCTCTCCGTCGCCGGGGTCCTGCTCGGCCTGATCGGGGCGATTCTGCTCGCGCGGCAGTCCATCACCAGGCCGCTCGACACCCTCAAGGCGCGCATGGACGATCTCGCCGCCGGCGATTACACGGTCGAGATCGACGGCCAGAACCGGCACGACGAGGTCGGCGCCATGGCGCGGGCCGTGCAGGTCTTCAAGGAGAACGGGCTGGCGGTCCGGCGTCTCGAGGCGGAGACGGCCGAGAGCCGCGACGCGACGGAGGCGCAGCGCCGCCTCGCCGAGCAGGAGCGCGCCGCCCGCGCCCGCGAGCACGAGCTCCTCGCCGCCGAGCAGGCCAAGGTGATGGAGGCGCTGGCCGAAGGGCTCGACCGGCTTTCGCGCGGCGATCTCACCTGCCGGATCGAGGCCGATCTCGCTGCCGAATACGAGAAGCTGCGCGACGATTTCAACATGGCGGTCGCCCATCTCGCGGAGACGATCCGCACCATCCAGTCGACCTCGGGCGATGTCGGCAACGCCGCCCAGGAGATCAACACCGGCGCCGACGACCTCTCCAAGCGCACCGAGGAGCAGGCCTCCTCGCTGGAGGAGACCGCCGCCACGACCGAGGAGCTCGCCGCTTCCGTCAAAGCCTCGGCCCAGGCCTCGATGCAGGCGGTCGCGCTCGCCGACGAGGCGATGGAGGTCGCGCGCAAGGGCGGTGCCATCGTCAAGGATGCCGTGGACGCCATGGCGCGAATCGAGACCGCCTCGCGCAAGATCTCCGACATCACCACCGTCATCGACGAGATCGCCTTCCAGACCAATCTGCTGGCGCTCAACGCGGCGGTCGAGGCGGCGCGTGCCGGCGATGCCGGCCGGGGTTTCGCCGTGGTCGCCTCCGAAGTGCGCACGCTCGCCCAGCGCTCCAGCGAGGCCGCCAAGGGCATCACGACGCTCATCACCGAATCCGGGGCGGAGGTCGCGCAGGGCGTCGGCCTCGTGCGCTCGGCCGGCACCGCCCTGGAGCGGATCGTCGAAGCCTCGCAGAAGGTGTCCGCCACGGTCTCGGACATCTCCTCGGCCGCGGCCGAGCAATCGAATGGCATCGACGAGATGAGCCAGGCCGTCGCCCATATGGACGAGATGACCCAGCAGAACGCCGCGCTCGCCGAGCAGAGCGCCGCCTCGGCGACGGCCCTGGCCAGCCAGATCCAGCGCCTCAACGATCTCGTCGCCAGCTTCCGCACCCGCGACGATGCGGCCGAGCTGCGCGGCATGGCCGCGGTCATGGTGCAGGCGGACCAGAACTGGCAGCAGCGCCGGCCGGCTTGAGCGCCCGCAAGCCGCGGAAGCTCGTCTGAGACCGCCGATGGGAAATGCAGGACCGGACGCTGCTGCGTCCGGTCTGTCGTTTCAGCGCCGCTGGCCGCCGCCGAGCATGGCGTCGAGGATCGATTTCAGCGCGCTCTGGTGGTCGTCCTGAATCTGCCGGCCATGCTCGAACATCTGGTTCAGCGCGTCGAGGCCGATCGAACCGGGCCCGGGTGCGGAGGCGGAGGGCGCGGACTCGTCCGGCGCGGGCTCCGGGGCAGGCGCGGGGCGCTGCGGCGCGCTGCGGGGCTGAGATGGCTGCTGCGGGGCGGGTTCGGGCGCGGCCGCGCCGCCGAACATGCCGCCGAGGATCTGGCCGAGCATGCCGCCGAACGGGTCGTTGGCCGCGGCGCCGGGGTTTCCTTGCGGCTGTGGCTGAGGCTGGCCTGCCCCCGCGCCCTGGCCGAACATGCCGCGCAGGATCGCATCCATCGGATTGGCCGGCATCTGCGGCTGGGCCTGCGGTTGCGGCGCCGGCTGCATGCCGGGCATCTGGCCGCGCATCATCTCGGCGAACTGGCCGAGAATGCCGCCGAGCCCCTCGTTGTTGGTGGATTTGAACAGGCCGCCCATCAGGATCGAGGCGATCACCGGCAGCATCTGCTTGAGGATGGCCTGGCTGACGCCGCTCGTCGCCGCAGCCTGCGCCGCAATCGCCTGGCTCACCTCGGTCGAACCGAAGAGCTGGCCCAGCACATCGTTGCCGGCCATCTGCGCGCCTTGCGGGATGCTGCCGCCCGAGGTCTCGAAGAAGCGCGCATAGGGCGAGGCGGTCATCATCTGCGCCAGCGAGCCGAAGGCATAGGGATTCTGCGTCTGGCGCTGCAGCCCCATGGAGAAAGCCGGCAGCAGCGCATCGAGCGCGGCCTGGGTCTGCTGCTGGCTCAGCCCGTATTGCCGGGCGAGATTCTGCATTGCTTGGCCATTCTGGGCCGATTGCATGATCTCGAACAGGTTCATCATGGACGCCTCCCGGGCCGTTGCTGGCTCTGTCGCGACGATAGCAGCGCGCGGGGCCCCGGCAAGTCGCCTTGGGAACGAGGCGCGTCATTCTCGGGCGCAGCGAAGCGTAGACTTGGGAATCTCTTGCAGAAAAGGGCGCCTCTCACAGGAGCAAGCGCCCTTCTTTCCTGAGATGCTCGGGTCGAGCCCGGGCATGACGGCGGCGCCGGCTGGCGCTCAGCGCTCCGGTTCGCCGACGCCGCCGACAGCGACCTCGGCCCCGCCATCCTCGATGACCTCCTGCGTCTCGGCCGTGAGCGCCTTGGACTTGCCCTTGGGCTTGACCAGCGGCTCCGGCGTCACGCGTGGGACCCGGTTGAGGGCGGCCGCAATGCCCTCGTTGAACTGGATTTCCATGCGTTGCGCGTCGCGGTCGCGGACATGGTCGATCACGAGATCGGCCTCGTCGCGGGTCAGCCCGACCGCCTCCAGCGTGACGCGGCCGAAGCCCAGCGCCGATTCGAAGGTCTCGCGCATCTGGTAGTCGACATCCGCCTTCATCAGGTCGATGGCATGGATGCGGTCGAAGGCCCGGGCATGCACCCGCACATTGGGGAACTCCGACTTCACCATTTCGAGGATGCGCAGGGCGGCGTTCTTGTCGTCGACGCAGATGCAGATGACGCGGGCTTTGCCCGCGCCGGCGGCGCGCAGCACGTCGAGCCGCATCCCGTCGCCGTAATAGACCTTGAAGCCGAAGCGCGCGGCGGCGCGGATCTGCTCCACATCGGAATCGATGACGGTGATGTTGACGTGCTGGAGCAGCAGCGCCTGCGTCACCACCTGCCCGAACCGGCCGAAGCCGATCACCATCACCTGGCTGTCGCCGACGCCGTCGAAATCCTCGTCCATCGTCTCGGGCGTGATGCGCGCGAGCAGGACGTTGTCGATCAGCTTCGCGACGATCGGGCCGAGCAGCATGCTGATCGCGGCGAGCGCGGTGACGATGGCCGCCTGCTGCGGGTTGAGCAGCCCATGCGCCACGCCGAGCGGCAGGAGCACGAAGGCGAATTCACCGGCCGGCGAGAGCAGGGCGCCGGCCCGGATGGCTTCCAGCGTCGACGAGCAGGACGCCCGCAGGATCGAGGCGACGACGGCAATCTTGAATAGCACGAGCAGCGGCGCCGCGATGGCGAGCAGCAATGCGTTTTCGACGACCAGCTTGAGATCGAGCGACATGCCGACCGCCATGAAGAACAGGCCGAGCAGCACGCCGCGGAACGGTTCGATATCGGCTTCGAGCTCGTGGCGGAAATGCGAGTCGGCCAGCATCAGCCCGGCGAGGAAGGCGCCCATCGCCATGGAGAGCCCGACATGCTCCATCAGCAGCGCTGCCCCTAGCACGATGAGCAGGGCAGCCGCGGTCATCACCTCCTTGGCGCCGCTATTGGCGAGGATGCGGAAGAACGGGTTGAGCAGGTAGCGGCCGGCGAAGACGATCGCGACGACGGCCGCGATCGCGATGCCGAAGCTCGCCAGCGCCCGCATCGCACTGCCGGATTCCGCGCCGGTGGTGGCGAGCAAGGGCAGCAACGCCAGCACCGGCGCGATCGCGATGTCCTGGAAGAGCAGGATCGAGAAGGTGCGCCGGCCATAGGTCTCGTTGCTGTCGCCGCGCTCCTCCAGCAATTGCAGGGCGATGGAGGTCGCCGAGAGCGCCAGCGCAACGCCGACCGCGATCGCGCCCCCGACCGAAAGCCCGAACCGCCAGCCGACCAGGCCGATGACGGTCGCGCTCACCGCCATCTGCGCCAGTCCTGAACCGAGAATGTCCCGCCGCATCGAGTAGAGGCGGGAGGGTTGCAGCTCGAGGCCGACCAGGAACAGCAGCAGCACCACGCCGATCTCGGCCGTGCCGCGGATGGCGTCGGGATCCTTGATGACACCGAGCAGCGAGGGGCCGATCACGACGCCGGCCGCCAGATAGCCGAGCACCGCCGACAATCCGAGCTTGCGGAACAGCGGCACCGCAATCACCGCACCAGTGCAGAAGGTCAGGATCGGCGGCAGGTAGCTCGCATGGGAAACGGCATCGGCCATGGGCGGCTCACGCTGTAGGGGGCACGGCCGGCTCGGGGGGCCGACTGCCCTTATCTAGGCGCTCGCCTTGCAGAGCGCGAGGGGGAATTGTCTCGCGCCATGCATTCGGTGCGTAGCGGCCTCAAGCGGCCGGAGCGTTCTCGCGGAAGGGCGCCATCTGCGCCTCCAGCGCCCGCACGAAGGCCGGCCGCGCGATGCAGCGGGCGCGGTAGGCCTCAAGCCGCGGGAAACGCGACAGGATGTCGTCCGGCACGTCGCGCAGGACGCTCGCCATGATGAGGTCGCCGGCGGTGAAGCGGCCTTCGAGATAGTCCTTGCCGTCGAGCCATGCCTCGAGTTGCTGCAGGCGCTTCTCGACCATCGCGACGATCTGCGGCCGGCGCTCGACCGTCCAGGCCTCGCCCTTGTGGAAGATATCGGTGAGGGCAAGCTGGCCGACATGCGGCTCGAGCGAGTTGAGCGCCGCGAGGATCCAGGTCGCGACCCGGGCGCGGCCGGCCTCGTCCTTCGGCGCCAGCGCCGGGGACTGGCGCGAGAGATAGAGCACGATCGCCCCGGATTCGAACAGCTCGACCTCGCCGTCACGGAAGGCCGGCACCTGCCCGAAGGGCTGCCAGGCGCGATAGGTCTCGGAACTCTGGTCGGCCGGGCCGATCAGCGCCGCCTGATAGGGCAGGCCGGCTTCTTCCAGCGCCCAGCGCACCCTGAGATCGCGGACATGGCCCTGGGCGAAGGGCGGCACCCAGCGGAAGGCGGAGACATGGATCGTCATGGCGTTTTCTCCTGTTCGTCGTTGCCGCCCATTCCTGCCGGGCGGCGGCTGCCCTTGGTCGAAGCGTGGACGAGTGCGATATCGGGCGCTGCGCCGGCAGATGCCGGATATCGCCAGCGCAGGCCGGGTCGCCTCGCAGGAGCTTCTGTTGGGCGTGCGGGAAAATAAGTTTATATCAACCTGTATGTCAAACCTGCATCGCGTTTCCTTGACATCGCCGTCTTCCCGCCGAAAGAAGACGCTGACCCGACCGGAGATCTTCCCGCGCGTGACCAAGCCGCCGCTCGACATTCTGCTCTGTGCCCCGCGCGGCTTCTGCGCCGGCGTCGTGCGCGCCATCGACGCGGTCGAGAAGGCGCTGACGCTGCATGGCGCGCCGGTCTATGTCCGCCACGAGATCGTGCACAACAAATACGTGGTCGAATCCCTCAAGCGGAAGGGCGCAGTCTTCGTCGCCGAGCTCGACGAGGTGCCGGACGAGACGAGGCCGGTGATCTTCTCCGCCCATGGCGTCGCCAAGGCGGTGCCGGCGGCGGCGAAGGCGCGCAACCTCTTCGCCATCGACGCGACCTGTCCGCTGGTGACCAAGGTCCATCGCGAGGCCGAGGTCCATCACAAGCGGGGCCGCCACATCCTGCTCGTCGGCCATGCCGGCCACCCGGAGGTGATCGGCACGATGGGGCAATTGCCCGAGGGCGCGATCACGCTGATCGAGACGCTCGCCGATGTCGCCGCGCTCGAGCCTCTGCCGGGCAAGCCGCTGGCCTATGTCACCCAGACGACGCTCTCCGTCGACGACACCCGCGAGATCGTCGAGGCCTTGCAACTCCGCTTCCCGGAGCTGATCGCGCCGCACAAGGAAGACATCTGCTACGCCACGACCAATCGCCAGGAGGCGGTGAAGCGCGTGGCGCCGCTGGTCGAGGGGCTGATCGTCGTCGGCTCGCCCAATTCCTCGAATTCGCAGCGCCTGCGCGAGGTCGCCGAGCGCGCCGGCTGCCCGGTGGCGCGCCTCGTCCTGCGCACCGACGAGATCGACTGGTCCGCCTTCGGGAATATCCGCAGCCTCGGCATCACCGCCGGCGCCAGCGCGCCCGAGGTGCTGGTCGAGGAGATCATCGACGCCTTCGCCGAGCGCTACGACGTCCGCGTCGAGACGGTCTCGACGGCGAGCGAGGACGTGTTCTTCCCGCTGCCGCGCGAATTGCGCGGCGATGCGGCACCGGCCGCGGCCGAATAAATCCAACCAGAAAGCGACCGATCTTGGCCGTCTATACCGAAGTGCCCGATGACGAGATGGCTGCCTTCGTGGCGCGCTACGGCATTGGCGAGCTGCTGTCCGCCAAGGGCATCGCCGAGGGCGTCGAAAACTCGAACTACCTGATCCGGACCACGCAAGGCGCCTATATCCTCACCCTCTACGAGAAGCGGGTGAACCCGGACGATCTGCCCTTCTTCCTCGGGCTGATGCAGCACCTCGCCGCGCGCGGACTGATCTGTCCGCAGCCGGTCGAGGACAGCCGCGGCGAGATGCTGGGGCGTCTCGCTGGCCGCCCGGCGGCAATCGTCACCTTCCTCGACGGGCTGTCGGTGCGCCGCCCGACCGCCGCGCATTGCCACGAGCTCGGCCGGGGCCTCGCGCAGCTCCACGCCGCCGGCTCGGACTTCGCCATGGAGCGCGTCAATGCGCTCTCCGTGCCGGGCTGGCGCCCGCTCGCCGAGCAGGCCGGCACCGAGGCCGACAAGGTTTCGCCGGGCCTCGCGCGCCGCGTCGCCGCCGAGATCGCGGTGCATGAGGCGAGCTGGCCGAATGGCCTGCCGCGCGGTGTCATCCATGCCGATCTCTTTCCCAACAACGTCTTCTTCCTCGGCGACAGGCTCTCGGGGCTGATCGATTTCTATTTCGCCTGCACCGATGCCTTCGCCTACGACCTTGCCATCTGCCTGAACTCCTGGTGCTTCGAGGCCGACAGCTCCTTCAACCTCACCAAGGGGCAGGCCTTTCTGGCGGGCTATGAAAGCGTCCGCCCGCTCGAGCAGGCGGAGGTCGAGGCGCTGCCGCAGCTCTGCCGGGGCTCGGCGCTGCGCTTCCTGCTGACCCGCCTCGTCGACTGGCTGAACGTGCCGCCCGATGCATTGGTGAAGCCGCTCGATCCGCTCGAATACGACCGCAAGCTCGTCTTCCACCAGCGCGTGCTCGACGCGCGCGAATACGGGCTTAAGCGGTGAGCGGCGATACGGTCGAAGTCTGGACGGATGGCGCTTGTTCCGGGAGCCCTGGCCCCGGCGCGCTTGGGGCTTGCCCCATTCGCGCGACCAAAAACCGGCGGGGCCTGCCATGAGCGATACGGTCGAAGTCTGGACGGACGGCGCTTGCTCGGGCAATCCCGGCCCCGGCGGCTGGGGCGCGATCCTGACCTTCAATGGCGTCGAGAAGGAACTCTCCGGCGGCGAGGCCCAGACCACCAACAACCGCATGGAGCTGATGGCGGCGATCGCTGCGCTGGAGGCGCTGAAGCGGCCCGTCACGGTCGCGCTCCACACCGACAGCCAGTATCTGCGGCAGGGGATCACCGGCTGGATACATGGCTGGAAGAAGAACGGCTGGAAGACGGCCGACCGCAAGCCGGTCAAGAACGCTGAGCTCTGGCAGCGCCTCGAAACGGCGTTGGGCCGCCACAAGATCGAGTGGAAATGGGTCAAGGGCCACGCCGGCGACGAGATGAACGAGCGCGCCGACGCGCTGGCACGCGCCGGCATGGCGCCGTTCAAGCCCGGTGGAAGATAAGCCCTAAGCTGTCCTCAGCTTGGGGCATAAGGCTGCACGCCTTAAGGCGGAAATGGTCTCGCGCCATTTGGAGCGCATTTGGGACCCTGAGCAAAATATTCGGAAATTTTAGGGGCGGACAATTGTTGAATGCGGAGCACTATGCTGCAGTGAAGTAACGCGCAGTCAGGCAAAGATTACTGCGCCCCGTGGCAATCGGCTCCCCGCACGCGGGGTGCATGGCAGGGTGGGTCCAGCAGCGATATGCCCATCGACGGCGTTGAAGAGAGGGAAATCGCATCGGCGCTCGACAACCTCTTGAATGCGCCGGGCGCGCGGATTTCGGCACGAGGCGCGCGCTTCCTCCGATATGTCGTCGAAAAGGCCATCGAAGGAAAAAGCGCCCAGCTGAAGGCCTACACGATCGCTGTGGACGTCTTTGGCAGAGGCGTCGATTTCGACCCCGCCAAGGATGCCGTCGTTCGCAACGAGGCAACCCGCCTGCGCGCGGCGCTGGCCCTTTATTACGCTGTTGATGGTGCCTCGGAGAGCGTGGCGATTCTTCTGCCCGTCGGCGGATACGTGCCGCGCTTCGAACGTCGCCAGGCGAAAGCGAGCGGGTCTTCGGGCCGCAACGAGACCCTGGTCAGGACGGGACTTCGGCCGATGTCCGCGGAAGCGCGGCCGGAAGAAGCCCGGCGCGGCCCCGAGCACAAGATCCCGATCATCGTGGTCAGGGCCGCGGCCGGCGGCGGCCCCGGCGAGGCATCGTCTCGCATGATCCGCTCGGTCGTTGCGGCTCTCGTTCCCTATCACGGCCTGCGCATCGCCGGTCTTGAGCCTCACAAATCGTTTGAGGAGCTCGTCACGTCGCTGCGCCCCAGCGGGGCGGGCAGCCTCTATGTCCTCGACATTGCCGCCGACGTCGAGGATCGAGTGCTGCGATGCCATTGGATGCTGAGCGAGCACCGGTCGGGTCTCATTCTGGCGTCGCGCGAGGAAATCGAATCCGCCGGAGCGTCCTCGATGATGGCGGCGGAGAAGGCTGTCGGCGAGGCCATCGCGAGGCAGATCGGGCAGCGCTGGGGCATCATCAATGTGAATGAGCGCAAGCTCCACCCCGACAAGCACCAGGATGCGTATAGCTGTGTCGTTCACGCCTTTACATATGTGACAACGCTCGAGGATTCGGAGCAGATTAGTATCCGAAAATGTCTTGAGTCCGCCGTCAGTAAAGAGCCGCTTTATTCGGACGCTTGGGCGATGCTGTCCTATATTCACATGAACGAGGTTCGAGGGCTCTACGCCAAACTGACTGAAAGCAGCAAGATACTACAAGAAGCTCTCGGCATGGCCGATCAAGCGATCCGCGCGGCACCGCACTCGGCTCTGGCGCACACCATGCGCTCGACCGTGCTGTTCGCCATGGGGAAGTTCGAGGAGTTCGAGCGGGCGGGGCGGCAGGCCATAGCTTTGAATCCCGGATCCGGAGAACACCAATTGATGCTGGGCAATCGCCTCTATGTCATGGGGCGCTATGAAGAGGGAGCCGAACTTGTGCGGCAAGCCAACGCGCACGGATATTACCATCCTGCAATGGCATATGGCGTCCCGATCCTGGAATTGTATCGCAAGCGCGATTACGAAGGCGCTTTTAAGCTTGCCTCAAATTTCAGCATTGATGAGAAATATTATTTCCTGCACGTTATGCTTGCCGCCATCTGCGGGCAGCTCGGCGCCACAGCCAAAGCGGAGATGCATCTTCAAATCCTGCGCCATTTGAGGCCCAACTACGCCACTGAATTCTATATCGATTGGCGCGGGCGCAAATTCCAGGAAGATTACATCGCTCATATCGCGGAGGGCCTGGACAAGGCCGGGTTCGCGGTGACCGATACTCGCATCGATCCTTGAAAGAGCCGGAAAGCCGGAAAGCCGGAAAGCCGTGAAGCTTTCCGCGCCCGACGCACGGCTTAAAATACGCATCCCGTCAAGAGACATCAGGAGCAGATACTGTCGCTGCTCTGGTCAGGTATCCAAAACCCGTTCAGTTCCGTCGAGGATCGCGCCTTGGCTGCTGCGACCAGTGGAGACGGAACATGCTCGATCACGGCATCAAGGGTAAGACGGTTCTCATTGCTGGGGGAGCGAAGAACCTCGGCGGGCTGCTTGCCCGCGATCTTGCCGCGCACGGTGCGAAGGCCGTAGCCATCCACTACAACACGAGTGCGACCAAACCCGCGGCGGATGAGACGGTTGCAGCCATCAAGGCCGCCGGTGCAAAGGCCGTCGCCCTTCAGTCCGACCTGACCACGGCCGGCGCGGTCGAGAAGCTCTTCGCCGACACCGTCGCCGCCATCGGTAAACCGGACATCGCCATCAATACGGTCGGCAAGGTTCTGAAGAAGCCCTTCGTCGAGATCACCGAGGCCGAGTACGACGAAATGACTGCGGTGAATTCGAAATCCGCCTTCTTCTTCCTCAAGGAGGCCGGCAAGCACGTCAACGACAACGGCAAGATCTGCACGCTCGTGACCTCGCTGCTCGGCGCCTACACCCCCTTCTATGCCGCCTATGCCGGCACGAAGGCGCCGGTCGAGCACTTCACCCGCGCAGCTTCGAAAGAGTTCGGCGAGCGCGGCATCTCGGTGACCGCCATCGGCCCGGGCCCGATGGACACGCCGTTCTTCTATCCGGCGGAAGCCGCTGATGCTCAAGCCTATCACAAGGCGGCGGCAGCTCTGTCGAAGTTTACCAAGACAGGCCTGACCGACATCGAGGACATCGTGCCCTTCATCCGCTTTCTGGTTTCGGATGGCTGGTGGATGACCGGGCAGACGATTCTCGTCAACGGTGGCTATACCACCAAGTGAGGTCGTTCGGTTGCTCTCTGGAACCGAAAACCGTCCCGGAGAGGCAGCGTCCTACCACTATGATTAACCATTGAATGCTAGCCTTTTGCAACCGGCGGTAGCGATTCGCTCTCGGCATGATTCTCCGCGTGAACACGTGCCTGTGCGGGGAATCTCGACGAAGGGCGACATCATCGGGTGGGGGCTGAACATTGACGAGACGAGCGATGAAGAGCGTGGCTGCCGCTCGCGATTGTCGCCAGGCCCTGCTGCTGTCGACAGCGCTCGTCGCACTGGTCTGCGCCACCGGCCTTCCGGCACGCGCACAAATGGTCACGGGCAACAACGATCTGAATCCTAAACCTGCCGATGCACCGAGCTGGATGATCACTGGCGACCTGCAGGTCGGCAATACCAGCGATGGCCAGCTCGACATCACGGCTGGCGGCGCCGTGACCAATGATTACGGCACCATCGGCGATGGTACGAACAGCAACGGCTCGGTGACTGTCTCGGGTGTCGGCAGCAACGGCATTGCATCCAGCTGGACCAACAACGGTGACCTCGTCGTCGGTCAATCTGGTGTCGGCTCCCTGAGCATCACGGCTGGCGGCGCCGTGACCAATGATTACGGCACCATCGGCGATGGCACGAACAGCAACGGCTCGGTGACGGTCTCGGGTGTCGGCAGCAACGGCATTGCATCCAGCTGGACCAACAATTTTGACCTCGTCGTCGGCCAATCTGGGGCCGGCTCCCTGAGCATCATGAATGGCGGCGCGGTCAGCAACCTAGCCGGCTACATCGGTTACAGTTCCGGCAGCCAAGGCACGGTCACGGTTTCGGGCGTCGGCAGCAACGGCACGGCCTCGACATGGACCAATGCCAGCGATCTTTATGTCGGATACTCCGGTTCCGGAACGTTGAATATTCTGGCTGGCGGCCGGGTTTCAAACGCCGCCGGCAACGTCGGTGGCGGCAGCAGCGCCTTGATTAGCGGGCTTGGCTCGTCCTGGCAGAACACTGGCCGGCTGGCCGTCGGCCAGTACGGCACAGTAGGTTCGACAGGAACTTTGCGCGCCGAGGGCGGTGCGACCATTTCGAGCGCGGACGGCGTCATCGGCAGTGATACACGCGGCGACGCTGTATTGACCGGCGTGGGCACGACCTGGACCACCATCGGACAGTTCACCGTCGGCAGCTTCGGCCCAGGCACCTTGCGCATCGAAGCCGGCGCAGTCGTCACCAGCAACCAGGGCTATATCGGCGCCAATGACACCGGCACGGTCACAGTGACAGGCGCGGGGTCGAAATGGGTGATGTCGCCATTCAACCTCACCATCGGCAATTTCGGAGCCGGTTCGCTGACGGTCGAGAACGGCGGGCTGGTTCGCGCCGAAGGCGGTGTTCTGCTCGGCGTTAACGCGGGAGTCAGCGGGACGCTGCTTGTGCAGGGCTTGGCGAGCAATCGCGGCGTTCTGGAAACCGGCGGCATTCGGGGCGGCTCAGGGATCGCGAGCGCCACCTTCGATGGCGGCCTCCTGCGCGCGACGCGAAACAATTCCACCTTCTTCAACAATTTCGACACCCGCACCATCGCCATCGGCGCGAATGGCCTCGTCATCGACACGGATGGCCATGATATCGGCATCTCCCCGACCTTCACCGGCGCGGGCGCGCTGATCAAGGATGGCGCAGGCAAGCTGGAGCTGACCGGCAACAGCGGCGCGACCTACACCGGCGCCGGCAGCGTCTTGGCGGGCACGCTCGCCGTGAACGGCGTCCTCGGCGGGACGATGGAGGTCATCGGCGGCCGTTTGCAGGGCATCGGCACGGTCGGCTCCACGATCAACCAGCCGGGCGGCACGATCGCGCCCGGCAATTCGATCGGCACGCTGACGATCAACGGCAACTATCTCGGCAATGGCGGCCGGCTCGAGATCGAGACCGTGCTCGGCGGCGACGCCTCGCCGTCCGACCGCCTCGTCATCACCGGCAGCACGGCAGGCTCGACCCTCGTCACGGTGCTGAACCAGGGTGGTGCCGGCGCGCAGACCATCGAGGGCATCAAGGTCGTCGATGTCGGCGGGGCCTCGAACGGCATCTTCACGCTCCAGGGCAACTATGTCTTCCAGGGGCAGCCGGCCGTCGTCGCCGGCGCCTACGCCTACACCCTGCAGAAGAACGGCATCAGCACACCGAACGACGGCGACTGGTATCTGCGCTCCGCCTATCTGACACCGCCTCCCACCTCACCACCTCCAACTTCACCGCCTCCTACCTCACCGTCGACCGGCCCGACCGAGATCGGCCCGATCTACCAGCCCGGAGCCCCCATCTACGAAGCCTATGGCCAGGTCCTGCAGAGCCTGAACGAGCTGCAGACGCTGCGTCAGCGCGTCGGCGAACGCTTCGACGGCCGGCCTGACGACACGGCGAATGCGGCAGGCCGGGCGATCTGGGCCCGCATCGATGCAGCCCACAGCCGCGTCACGCCGGGCTTCTCGACCACCGGCACGAGCTACGCGATCGATAGCTGGCGCCTGCAGGCCGGCGCCGACGGGCAGGTTTACGCTGGCGATGCCGGCACGCTCGTCGGAGGCGTGACGCTGCATCATGGCGAAGCGCTGGCCGATATCTCGTCGGTCTTCGGGCGCGGCAAGATCAAGGCCTCCGGCACCGGGTTCGGCGGGGCGCTGACCTGGTACGGCGCGTCAGGCTTCTATGCCGATGCGCAGACCAAGCTGAACTGGTTCGACAGCGACCTGTCCTCCACGACGGCCGGGCGTCAGCTCGCCAAGGGCAAGGGCGGCTTCGGCTATGCGCTGGGGCTGGAAATTGGGCAGCGCATCGCGCTGTCAGGTGCCTGGTCGCTGACGCCACAGGCGCAACTGACTTACTCACATGTCGATGCGGACAGCTTCGTCGACCCATTCGGCGCCCGCGTCGCGCTCGGCGACGGCGACAGCCTGCGCGGGCGGCTCGGCATCTCCGCGGATTACCGGCAGAGCTGGCGCGACAGCGCTGGGCGGCAGGTCAATGCCTCGCTCTACGGCATCGCCAACCTGCATTACGAATTCCTCGACGGGACGACGGTAACGGTCGCCGGCACGCCGTTGACCAGCCGGGGGCAGCGGCTCTGGGGAGGGCTTGGCCTCGGCGCCAAATACGAAACGGGCCGCTATGCACTCTATGGCGAGGTCGAGGCCCAGACCAGCCTGGCCCATTTCGCCGACAGCCACAGCATCACCGGGCGGGCCGGCCTGCGCGTCAGTTGGTAGGAAATCCATCAATGTCTCGTTCGGCCCAAAGTGGCCGTTCGAGACCGAGAACGTTCACAGGTCGCGAGGCGTCGAGAACGGAGGTTCGCAAGCCCTGGGGCGGGCCCGCGTCTCCGTGGCCGTCCTTTATGCGACGAAGCCGAAGCCAACATTCCGCCTTCGCGATGGTCACTGTTTGGCCGCGACGGCGTCGAAAGCGTCGCGGGCGCTCTGCACGACATCGAGAAACGCCTTGATGATCCGGCTGGATTCACGCTGTTTCAGCACGACCACATGCGCGTAAGTGTAGACTTCGGCACCTTCGATCCGGATCAGTTTGAGGTTCTCGTCCGGCACGAATTCGGCTTCGGAAACATAGCTGATGCCGAGGCCATGGATCACCGCCTCGCGAATGGCTTCGCGGCTGCCGATCTCCATCATCAAGCGCGGCTTCGTGCCGGTTCTGGAGAGTGCATCCTCGAAGGCGCGTCGCGTTGTCGAACCCTGTTCGCGCACGATCATCGGCTCGCCCTCCAGCTCCGTCAGCCGGATGGTGTCGCGTTCGGCGAAGCGATGGTCGCGGCGCACGAACACGGCGACGGGGTGACGCCTGTAGGGCATGGTCAGAAGGCGGTCGTCTTCGTCGATATAGGCGAGGACGGCCACGTCGCATCGGTAACTGGCGAGGTCGTCGAGGACCTCGGCGGAGTTCCCCAGCTTCACGGCGAGCTCGATCTCCGGATAGGCCTGGTTGAAGGCGGCCAGCATCTCCGTGACGTGGAACGGCCCGACGGCGCTGATCGAAAGGCGCCCGGTCCGCAATTCCCGCGTTTCCGTCAGGAAGGCGAGCACCTCGGCTTCCTCGGCGAAAAGCCGGGTGGTGATGGCCAGAAGCTGCCGGCCGGTATCGCTGAGCTCGCGCCGCCGGCCGCGCTTGACGAAGAGCTCGACGCCGAACTCCTCCTCCAGCGCGCCGACCTGCGCCGTCAGGGTCGGCTGGCTGATATGGAAGGCGTCGGCGGCGGCGTTGAAGCCGCCTGAGCCCGCCACGAGATGGAATGATCTGAGCTGAGTATAACGCATAGCAAAAATCTATCCAATCTGATCAAAAAATCAATTTGTCATAAGGTCTGGCTTCGAAGAGCATCCTCGCAACAAAGCCGGCAAGGCGCATCGCGAGGATGGAAACGCATGACCTGGGCGTATTGGAACCCCGTGAAGATCCGGTCCGGCAACGGCCTGCTCGATGAGGTCGCAAGCCTGATCGGTAGCCGGCGCTGGGCCCTCGTCACCTATGACCAGCCTATCTTCCGCGAACTCTCCGCCCGCCTGACGGCGGTCGCCGGTGCTCCTGTCGTGTCGATCACCAATATCGAGACCAACCCGGACTGCGCCGACCTCGCGCTGTCTTGCCAGCAGTTCGGAGCGGCCGAGCCGGCCGAGGTGATCGTTGCTCTCGGCGGCGGCTCGATGATCGACGCCGCGAAAGTGCTGGCGGCTAGCGGCGGCGATTTCGAGACGGTGCGCCGCCATCTCGTCGAGAAGAAGCCGCTCGACGAGAGTGCGATCCTTCCGATCATCGCCGTGCCGACGACGGCGGGCACCGGCAGCGAGGTCACGTCCTGGGCGACGGTCTGGGACGCCGCCAATGGCAGCAAGTACTCGCTCGCCCATCCCCGGCTTTATCCGGAGACGGCGGTTCTCGACCCCACCCTGACGGTCGGCGCGCCGCGCGGCCTCACGCTCGCGACCGGGCTCGATGCGCTCTCGCATGCTTTGGAAAGCATCTGGAACGTCAATGGCAATCCGGTCTCCGCCAATTATGCGGTCGAGGCTGCCAGAGAGATCATCGACACCTTGCCGCGCCTGCTGGAGCGCCTCGACGATGTCGAACTCCGGACGCGGCAGATGCGGGCGAGCCTGCTGGCGGGGCTGGCCTTCTCCAACACCAAGACCGCGCTCGCCCACAATATCTCCTACGACATCACGCTGAAGAGCGGCACGATCCACGGCATCGCCTGCTCCTTCTCGCTGCCGATCGTGATGCGCTGGGCGATGGGCGCTGAGCCGCAATGCGACGCCGCGCTGCGCCGCGTCTTCGGCCCGGACCTCGAAGCGGGCGCCGAGCGGCTCGGCGCCTTCCTGCGCAATCTCGGCGTCCCGACCGACCCCACCGCCTACGGCGTCTCGCCGCCCGAGTGGAACCGCCTCGTCGGCAAGGCGCTCGAAGGCGAGCGCGGTCGCAACTTCATCGGAAGGCAGGCGGCCATGGCCGCCTGAGATCAAGCAAGGGGCAACGGCGCCCGCAACGGTTCACCGGCAGATCAAAAGATCGCCGGATCATCTTGGGAGGATGACATGACCATCACGCGTCGGACGATTTTGAAGAGCTCGCTGGCCGGGGGCACGCTGCTGGCGATGCCGGCTCTGGTTCGAGCAGAGACGAAACAGGTCCGCGTCGGGCTGATCCCGTCCGAGGATTCGCGGGCGATGCTGGAATCGAGCCAGCAGCTCCTTGACGCCCTCCAGAAGAACCTCGGCATCCCCGTCCAGGGCTTCGTCGCCTCGGACTATAACGGCGTGATCGAAGCGATGCGCTCGAACCATGTCGACGTCGCCTATCTCGGCCCGTTCTCCTATGTGCTCGGCACCACGGTCGCCGCGATCGAGGCCTTCGCGACCGCCGAGACGGCCAAATCCAGCCGCAGCTACTATCGCAGCCTGATCATCACGCGGAAGGATAGCGGCATCAAGGAGGTCAAGGACCTCAAGGGCCGCACCTTCGCCTTCGTCGATCCCTCCTCGACCTCGGGGCATCTCTTCCCGAAGGCCGGATTGATGAAGCTGGGCTTCGATCCCGAGAAGGATTTCGGCCGTGTCCTCTTCACCGGTTCGCACGACGCCAATGCGCTCGCCGTCGCCAACAAGCGCGTGGATGCGGCGACGATCGCCGACCGCATCTTCGATACGGCCGTGCAGAAGAAGTTGGTCGATCCGGCCGACATCCAGGTCGTCTGGCAGTCCGACCCGATCCCGGAATCGCCGACCTGCTGGCGCAAGAACCTGCCCGAGGATCTGAAGGCGCAGATCAAATCCGCCTTCCTGAACATCCGGGACATCACCTGGGCCGACCAGGGCAAGCTCAACCGCTTCGTCGAGACCAACGATCAGGCCTACGACATCATTCGCGAGACGGCGAAGGTGCTGAAGCTCGATCTCACCAAGATGAAGTAGTCGCGGACGCGACCGGCGGAGAACGCGACATGATCAAGATCGAAGGCCTGAAGAAGTCCTATGCCGGCCGCCCGGTGCTGCAGGGCATCGACCTCAGCGTCAAAGCCGGCGAGTTCCTCGTCGTGCTCGGCCCCAGCGGTGCCGGCAAGTCGACCCTGCTGCGCTGCATCAACGGGTTGGCGCAGCCCGATGCCGGGCGGACCGTCATCGACGGCAAGGTGCTCGACCTCAAGCGCGGAGCAGCCGGCAAGCGCCGGGTGGCGATGATCTTCCAGCACCATAATCTGGTGAAGCGCCTGTCGGTGCTGAAGAACGTGCTGGTCGGCCGCATGGCCGGCCTGTCCTCCTTCCTGAGCATGCTGCAGCTCTTCCCGCGGCAGGACGTCGCGATCGCGATGGACTGCCTGGCGCGGGTCGAGCTCGCCCACAAGGCGAATGCGCGCGGCGACCAGCTCTCCGGCGGCGAGCAGCAGCGCGTCGGCATCGCCCGCGCGCTGGCGCAGCAGCCGGCGGTGATTCTCTGCGACGAACCGGTGGCGAGCCTCGATCCCAAGACCTCGCGCATCGTGCTCGGTTACCTCAAGGCGATCTGCAAGGCGGAGGGGATCGCCGTGATCTGCAACCTCCACCAGGTCGATTACGCCGTCGAGTTCGGCGAGCGCATCGTCGGCCTGAGCGGAGGTCGGGTGATCTTCGACGATACGCCCGACCACCTCACCTCCGAGATCGTCCACCAGATCTATCCCGGCCTCGAAGATCCCGGCATCAGCCGCGTGCTCAAGCCGCGTCCGGTGAGCCAGCCCGTGCTGGCGCCGATCATCGCCCCTGCTATCGCCTGACGGGAGGCTAGACCCATGTCCTTCGGAACGCTGCAACTCGTCATTCGCCCGCCGCAGGGTCGCTTCGGCTGGTGGGGCGTCGGCGCGATCGCGCTCGCTATCCTCGTCTTCCTGTGGTGGGCCGCGGTCGGCTCCCAGATCAACGCCAGCAACCTCTGGAACGGCATCCCCTATATGTGGGATTTCCTCGTCCGGATGGTGCCGCCCAACCCGGAATTCCTCGAACGCTTGTGGAAACCGGCGCTGGAGAGCCTGCAGGTCGCGGTCTGGGGCACGCTGCTTGGCGTCGTCATCTCGCTGCCGATCTGCTTCTTCGCCGCGCGCAATCTCAGCCCGAGCCCGGCGATCTTCCACGCGACGCGGCAACTGCTGAATTGCCTGCGTGGCATCAACGAGATCATCCTGGCGCTGATCTTCGTCGCCGCCATCGGTCTCGGCCCCTTCGCCGGCGTCCTGGCGCTCGCCATCCACGGCGCCGGCATGCTCGGCAAGTTCTTCGCCGAGGCGATGGAGGATATCGACGAGGGGCCGCTGGAGGCCTTCCGTTCGGCTGGCGTCGGCCCGTTCAAGACCTTCTTCTTCGGCGTGCTGCCGCAGGTCCTGCCGACCTGGCTCGGGACGATCTTCTACCGGCTGGAGACCAATGTCCGGCAGTCGACGGTCCTCGGCATGGTCGGTGCCGGCGGCATCGGCTTCGAGCTCGTCTCCTCGATGAAGCTGTTCAAGTACCAGGACACCGCGACCTGCATCCTTGTCATCCTGGCGATGGTGCTGGTGGCGGACCTTGTTTCGTCCCGCGTCAGGGCGCTGATCCGCTGATCGGCGCCCGCACGAGGAAAGCATCATGACGCTTCACACGAAGATTGGTTCTGGCGTCATTGCGAACGGCCGGTTCTACGCCCTCACTCTTGAACGAACGCGGCGGCGCGGGCGGTGAAGGTGCGTGCGCGGGGTGCCTGTGGCTTTTGCCTCAGCGCCAGCCGAGCGGCGGCGCGACATGCTTCAGGATCGCCTCGATCACATGGGCGTTGTAATCGACGCCGAGCTGGTTCGGCACGGTGAGCAGCAGCGTGTCGGCCTCGGCGATCGCCTCGTCCCGTGCCAGCTCCTTGACGAGCTTGTCCGGCTCCGCCGCATAGCTGCGGCCGAAGATGGCGCGGGTGGTGTCGTCGATGAAGCCGATGGAATCGTCGCCCTCATTGCCGCGGCCGAAATAGGCGCGGTCGCGGTCATCGACCAGGGCGAAGATGCTGCGGCTTACCGAGACGCGCGGCGTGCGGCTGTGCCCGGCCTCCTTCCAGGCTTCGCGATAGGCGCGGATCTGCTTCGCCTGCTGGATGTGGAAGGGCTCGCCGGTCTCGTCGTTCTTCAGCGTCGAGCTCTGCAGGTTCATGCCGAGCTTGGCGGCCCAGATGGCGGTGGCGTTCGAACCGGCGCCCCACCAGATGCGCTCGCGCAAGCCCTCGGAATGCGGCTCGAGCCTGAGCAGCCCCGGCGGGTTGGGGAACATCGGGCGCGGATTGGGCTTAGCGAAGCCTTCGCCGCGCAGCACGTCGAGGAAGACCTCGGCATGGCGGCGGCCCATATCGGCATCGCTCTGGCCTTCCGCGGGCTGGTAGCCGAAATGGCGGAAGCCATCGATCACCTGCTCCGGCGAGCCGCGGCTGATGCCGAGCTGGAGCCGCCCGCCGGCGATCAGATCGGCGGCGCCGGCATCCTCGGCCATGTAGAGCGGGTTCTCGTAGCGCATGTCGATCACGGCGGTGCCGAGCTCGATTCGGCTCGTCTTCGCCCCGGCCGCCGCCAGCAGCGGGAAGGGGGAGGCGAGCTGCCGGGCGAAATGATGCACGCGGAAATAGGCGCCGTCCGCGCCGAGCTCCTCCGCTGCGACGGCGAGATCGATCGATTGCAGCAGCGTGTCGCCGGCCGAGCGCGTCTGCGACTGGGGCGAGGGGGTCCAGTGGCCGAAGGACAGGAAGCCGATCTTCTTCATGACGTCACGCCTCTGAGGGAGCGCGGGCGATGCCGCGTTCGGGGAGCGGATTGACCGACGACACGCTACGCAACGCGCCGCAGGAAAGCATGCCCCTCATATAGGCGAGCGGTGGAAGATCGGGATTGCGCCGGCGCAAATATGGCTCTGCGTCGGCGCAGTCGAAATGCTCGCGCCTGCAAGCGGCGGCGTCGCTCAGCCGAGCGGCTGCCGGTAGACGATGAAGCCCGATTTGTCGGCGACCTTGTTGTAGAGCTCCTGCGCCTGGAGATTGGTTTCATGCGTCTGCCAGTAGACGCGGAAGCAGTTCTTCTCGCGGGCCATCTGGTTCACGGCCTCGATCAGCTTGCGGCCGACGCCGGTGCCGCGCGCCTCGGGAACGGTGAAGAGATCCTGCAGATAGCAGATGTTCCGTTCGCTCCAGGTCGAGCGGTGGATGACCCAATGGGTGATGCCCAGCGCCTTGTCGCCCTGGAAGGCGATGAAGCCGCCCATCGGCTCCGTGCCGCCGGTCAATCGCCCGAAGGTGACGTCGTCGAGTTCGGCGGGAAGCGTCGATTTGTAGAAGGTCAGATAGCCATGCCAGAGCGGGGTCCAGGCGGCGCGGTCGGCGGCAGCAAGCGGGCGGATCGTGATCTCAGGCATCGGCATCTTCCTCCAAGGAGGAAGCTAGCGCCTGCCTGGTGCCTTGTCTCATGACAAGCCGAGATCGGAAGGATCAACGGAAGGGTGTGCGGCTGTGGGAAAGCGAGGCGCAGACTTGGCGGCACTGGATTCGGCACCATCTATCCCTGCGACCAAATTCGCCGCGATCGCTGCTATAGATGGCGCGAATGTCGAAGATGTCCCGGCAGAGCAGGAGCACATTGTGACCGAGCGATTTGAACGGCATCGCCAACCCTGGACACATGAGGAACTTGAGAAGCTAAAGTTGCTCGCCAAGAAGGGCATGGCACTGAAGGCGATTTCGAAAGCGATGACCCGTAGCGAGGAATCCATCAAGGACCGCGCCAAACTCGATGGAATTGGGATCGCCAAGCTCCGTTAGCCGGGTTTACGGCAAGGCCTCGGGCCCAAAGCCGAGGTCCGTTCCTGGTGCGATGGCGATATCCGAGCGGCGCTCCATGAAACCCGGCCATCCATCCCGCCCCAGACATTCGCCGCGCCGAACGGCTTGACCTCCGACGCCCAACAAAAAGCCCGCACGATTGCATCGTGCGGGCTCGATAATTTTCGGTCGTAAAACCGCTCAGAGCTGGCCGAGCATCGTCTCGGCGCCGGAGGCCTCGGCCTTGCCGGCGGCTTCCTCGACATTGAGCGCCTTCACCACGCCGTCCTCGACGATCATCGAGTAGCGCTGCGAGCGGGTGCCGAGACCGAAGCCCGAGCCGTCCATCGACAGGCCGATCTCCTTGGCGAAATCGGCGTTGCCGTCCGCGAGGAACTCGATCACGCCGGCGCCGCCGGTGGCCTTCGACCAGGCGTCCATCACGAAGACGTCGTTGGTCGAGGTCACCATGATGGCGTCGACGCCCTTCTCCTTGATTTCGGCCGCCTTGCCGACATAGCCGGGCAGATGGTTGCGATGGCAGGTCGGGGTGAAGGCGCCGGGCACGGCGAAGAGAACGACCTTCTTGCCCTTGAACAGCTCGTCCGTCGTCCTAGCCGCGGGGCCGTCTGCGGTCATGATCCGGAACGTCGCCTGCGGAAGCTTGTCACCCACCTTGATGGTCATGCGCCTGTTCTCCAGAAAGCCCGCGGCATCGACGCCGCCCGGTTCAGGGCTTACGGCTTGGCGGCGGGGATGTCGAGGTCGAGCCGCGTCTCCACCGGCTTGGGCGAGCCGCGCACGGTGAAGATCAGCGGGATCGGCCCGGCGACGCCCTTGGGCCGGTCGTTGATCCTGATCTTGGCCGTGACGGTGCCGTCGGCCTCCGGCGTCAGATGGGTTTTGCCGAAGGACCACATGCCGGGACCTTCGACGAAGATGTCCTCGACCTTGCCGCCGGGCGGCGTCTGCAGCACGAGCTTGAGACCGGGATCGACGACGGTGTCGTCGAGCCCGACGTCGAGGAGGGCGAGCTTGCCGTTATGCGGCCCCGGCTTCACCGGAACGGGAACGCGCGCTTCGTAGCTCTCCAGGCGCGGCGAGGTCACGGTCGTCACGCCCGGTTCGAGCCACAGGCTGGCCTCGCCCCTGGCGGGGATGCAGATCTTCTCGCAGACCGCATAATCGAGCTTGAGCACGACCATGACCGGCCGCGACGGATCGACCGGCTGGACCGAGATCGGGATCACGACCTCGCCGACATAGCCGATCGAGTAGCCGGCGGAATCCTGGAAGCGCTCCGGCACCGGCCAGCGCACGTCGAGCCCGCCGATATTGGTCGATCCGCTCCAGTCGAAGGCGGGCGGCACGCCGAACTCGCCGGGGGTGCGCCAATAGGTCTTGAACCCCGGCGACATCACGATCTCGACGCCGACGCGCTGCTTGCCGGTCGGCGTGGTCGGGCCGGCGATGAGACGCAACCTCGCATGCTCGCCAGTCGACCAGGGCGACGTGGCGGCTTCGGTCGTGGCGTCCTGCGCCTGGGCGACCGTGCCGAAGGCGAGAAGGGCGAGGGCCAGCAGGGGAAGGATCCGGATCACAGCTTTGCCTTAACCAGTGCCAAGCCGAAAAGCGAACAAAACCTCTGCCTCTCACATGATTGCGACGACACGCCGGGGCCGGATCTTCGTCCAAGAATGGGGCGCAATCGCGATGCCGGCTTTTTATGCCCGATCGGCGTTTCCCGTGCGCGGGAAGTGATCTAGCATGGCGGCATGAAGATCGGCCCCCAAACGCGCCTCGGCAGCCGCAGCTATCTCGACGGGCAGTGCCTGATCGCGATGCCCGGCATGACGGACACGCGCTTCAGCCGCAGCGTCGTCTATGTCTGCGCCCATTCCGAGGACGGGGCGATGGGCATCATCGTCAACAAGCCGGCTGCGGATACGAAATTCCCGGACCTTCTCGTCCAGCTCGACGTGATCCCGTCGGAGGAAATCATCCGCCTGCCGAGCCGGGCGGAGAAGATGCAGGTGCTGCGCGGCGGCCCGGTCGAGACCAAGCGCGGCTTCGTCCTGCACACCGCCGATTTCTTCCTGGAATCGGCGACCTTGCCGATCGACGACGGCATCTGCCTCACCGCGACGCTCGACATCCTCAGAGCCATCGCCGTCGGCACCGGGCCGGAGAGCGCGGTGCTCGCCTTGGGCTATGCCGGCTGGGCGGCCGGGCAGCTCGAGGCCGAGATCCAGTCCAATGGCTGGCTGCATTGCGAGGCCGATCCCGCGCTGCTCTTCGACGAGAGCGTCGAGACGAAATACCAGCGCGCGCTGGGCAAGATCGGTATCGATCCGGCTTTCCTGTCGCGCGAGGCCGGGCACGCGTGAAGGTCCGGCGTCATGCTCGGGCTTGACCGTCTCCTGGCAGTCCACGGAACAACGGAGCCATCCCGGGCTTGACCCGGGATCCATGCCGGAACTCTTCCGGTTGATGCTCAGGCATGGATCCCGGATCTCCGCTTCGCTGCGTCCGGGATGACCCTGCTTCTTCGTCGTCTCTTCCGAGGGGCGTCAGCTCCAGCTTTACGCCGCTTCGGTCGCTGCGGCCGTCGCGCCCATCAGGCGGCGGGCTTCCGCCGCCGTCATCGGCTGGCCGAAGATGTAGCCCTGCGCATACTGGCAGCCGAGCTGGTAGAGCTCGATCGCGTCGGACTCGCTCTCGGCTCCTTCCGCGACGACATCCATGTTGAGGTCGGAGGCGAGCTGCACGATCGAGCGCAGGATCACGGGCGGGCGGCCATTGCCCATCTGCCGCACGAAGCTCTGGTCGATCTTGATCGTGTCGAAGGGGAAGCGCTGGAGATAGGACAGCGAGGAATAGCCTGTCCCGAAATCGTCGAGCGAGAGGCCGGCGCCGAGATCGCGGATGCGCTGCAGCATCTGCGCCGCATATTCCGGGTTCTCCATCACGAGGCTCTCGGTGATCTCGAGCTTGAGCGTGCCGGGCAGCACGCGCCGGCGCCCGAGCACGGTCTTCACGTCATGCAGCAGGTCGTGCCGCAGGAGCTGGCGGCTCGACACGTTGACGCTGGCGAAGATCGGCGGATCGACCTCGAGCGCGGCCTGCCAGGCCTCGAGCTCGCGCGCGGTCTTGTCCATGACGTAGATGCCGAGATCGACGATGAGCCCGGTCTCCTCGGCGATGGCCAGGAAGTCCTGCGGCATCAGCCGGCCTTCGCGCGGATGGTCCCAGCGCACCAGCGCCTCGAAGCCGGCGATGGTCCGGTCCTCCAGCCTGACGATCGGCTGGTACATCACCTGGATCTCGTTGCGCTCGATCGCCTTGCGCAGGTCG
The DNA here is from genome assembly GCF_041360765.1 of Allobosea sp. RCC_152_1. Classification (NCBI taxonomy): domain Bacteria; kingdom Pseudomonadati; phylum Pseudomonadota; class Alphaproteobacteria; order Hyphomicrobiales; family Alloboseaceae; genus Allobosea; species Allobosea sp. RCC_152_1. Next base: position 59,508 of record NZ_JBFUPU010000003.1, on the reverse strand, counting down.
CTTTCGAGCGCGAGCCGGTCGTTGCGGTCTGTCCGCATCGCCGGGACGAAGATCTCGATCCGGTTGCCGCCCTGGCGCTTGGCATGGGCCATGGCGAGCTCGGCGTTCTTCAGCGCGTCGTCCTTGCGCGCGGCGGACGGGGCGTCGAACAAAGCGAGCCCGATCGAGGGCGTCAGCACGATCTCGCGCTCGGCATAGGTGATCGGCGTCGAGACGGCGCGGCGCACGAGTTCGGCCAGCGCCAGGATGCGCTCGGGATCGCGCTCCGAGACGAGGATCATCGCGAAGGTGTCGCCGCCGATGCGGGCCAGCGTGTCCTGCGCCCGGAGCAGCCGGCCGAGCCGGCGCGCCAGCGTCAGCAGGATCGAGTCGCCGGCCGAGAAGCCGACCGATTCGTTGACCTGCTTGAAGCGATCGACATCGATGACCAGCACGGTCGGGCGGATATTGTCGTCGGCGCGGGTGAAGCCGAAGATCGCCCCGAGCCGGTCCTGGAACAGCTTGCGGTTGGGCAGGCCGGTCAGGTTGTCGTGCACGGCGTCGTGCAGCATCCGTTCCTGCGCCGTGCGCTGGTCGGTGACATCCGCCAGCGTGCCGATGACGCGGATGACCTCGCCATCCGAGCCGAGCACCGGACGGGCCTTGATGTTGACCCAGTGATAGGTGCCGTTCGCGGCGCGCAGGCGCACGTCGAGATTGAGCTTGCCGCGCCGCTGTTCCAGCACCGCGTCGAGCGTGACGCGGTAGCGGTCGCGGTCGGCGACATGCATGTGTTCCAGCCAGCGGGCGGCCGAGCCTTCGAGCGAGCCCTTGGCCAGGCCGAGCAGGGCCTCGATCTGCGGCGAGACGAAGATCTTGTCGCCGCTGACGTCCCAGTCGAAGACGAGATCGCCCGAGCCCGAGAGCGCCAGCGCCCGCCGCTCGGTGTCGGAGACCAGACCGTGCGAGATCGCGCCGCCGGCGAAGGCGTGCTGGATCACGGTGAAGCCGATCAGCAGCACGATCAGGACGAGGCCGCCGAGCAAGGCGGGCGCGACGAGATCGCGTTGAAACTGCCCGGTCACGGTGAAGCCGGCCGCCGTCACCCAGACGGCGAGCAGGAACCAGGTCGGGATCAGCATCACCGCCCGCTCATAGCCATGGGTCGCCAGATGCACCACGAGGACGAAGCCGACGGCAGCCACGGCCGCGATCGAGATGCGCGCGATACCGGCCGCCATCGGCGCGTCGAAGACGGCGAGCCCGACGAGGCCTGCGAGGCCGAGGATCCAGACGATGGTGACGTGGCCGTAGCGGACATGCCAGCGCGACAGGTTGAGATAGGCGAAGAGGAAGACGAGCAGCGTCGCCGCCAGCACCACCTCGGCGCCGGCCCGGTAGATCCGCTCGATGGCCGGTGTGAGTGGGAAGAGCCGCTGGAAGAAGCCGAAATCGAGCCCGGCATAAGCCAGCACCGCCCAGGCCAGCGCCGCCGCAGCCGGGAAGATCACCGCGCCCTTGACCACGAAGATGATGGTCAGGAACAGCGCCAGCAGGCCGGCGATGCCGATGATGATGCCCTTGTAGAGCGTCAGCCCGTTGGTCTTCTGGCGATAGGCGTCCGGCTCGTAGAGATAGAGCTGCGGCAGGTTGGGCGATTTCAGCTCGGCCACGAAGGTGACGGTCGTTCCCGGATCGAGCGTGATCAGGAAGACATCGGCATCGGGGCTGGCCTCGCGGTCGGGCGAGAGGCCCTGGCTCGCCGTCACCGCTTCGATGCGCCGGTCGCCGAGATCGGGCCAGACCACGCCCGATCCGATCAGCCGGTGGAAGGGCGCGACCAGCAGCCGGTCGATCTGCTCGTCGGAATCATTGGTCAGCGCGAAGACGATCCAGTCCGGCCTGGCGCCGGATTCGCGCGCCTTCACCGCGATGCGGCGCACGATGCCGTCCGGCCCCGGCGCGGTCGAGATCTGGATGACGTCGCCGTCGGATTTGTTGCGCTCGACGATGTGGGTGAGGTCGATGACCGGCGCGTCGACCGGCACGCGGACGGCGTCGACGGCGTTTGCCGGCCCGATGCCGGCGCAGCAGAACCACAAGGCCAGACCGGCGACGGCGAGGCCGATCCGGAGAATTCGCTCGGAGATGGACAAGCTGCGCTCGGCTACCAGGCGGGATATGATCGTTCGATATTGAAGCAAAAGTCCTATCGGCCGCTCGTGGCGAGGGCAAGGCAGGGCGCGCCTGCCGTCCACTGCCGCGGTCAACGGCTTGCCCCCGGCAGGCGGTCGTTGGAAAGGGCGGCATAGAGCAGGTGATCGGCCCAGGCGCCGTTGATCTTGAGATAGGCCCGCGCCAGCCCTTCGGGCTGGAAGCCGACACGCTCCAGCAATCGTCGCGACGGCTCGTTATTGGGCAGGCAGGCCGCCTCGACGCGGTGGAGCGCCAGCTCCGAAAAGGCGAAGCGCAGCGCCCCGCGCACGGCCTCGGTCATGTGCCCTTTGCCGGCATGGCGCTGGCCCATCCAGTAGCCGAGCGTACAGGCCTGCGCGACGCCGCGCCGGATCAGCCCCAGCGTCAGCCCGCCGAGCAGGGTTTCGCTATGGCTCTCGAAGATGAAGAGCGAATAGGCCTCGTCCGTGGAGATCTCGCGCGCGGCGCGCTTGGCGCGCAGCCGGAAGGCGTTGCGGGTGAGGTCGTCCTCGTTCCAGGTCGGCTCCCAGGGCGCCAGGAATTCGCGGCTTTCCATGCGCAGCACCGCCCAGGTGGCGAAGTCGTCGATGGAGGGCGCGCGCAGGTAGAGATTCGGCGTCCGGATCAACGGGCGGCTCTGCGGCTCGCTCGGGAAACGGAAGAGTGCCATCGTCGCTCAGTCCGCCGCTCGCGCCGCCTGGCGCAGTCGCTTCGCCGGCGGCAATCCATGGAGGGGGCCGATCGCCGCGATGGTCGGCTGGTGGCCGAGCAGCGAGCGGCCGGCATTGCGCACATCCGCCAGCGTCACCGCATCGAGCCGCGCCGCGAGCTCCTCGCGCGGGATCGCCCGGCCGAACAGCAGCACCTGCCGCGCCATCTGCTCGAGCTTGCCGCCCGGGCTCTCGAGCGAAGCCAGCAGCCCGACCTTCATCTGGGCGCGGGCGCGGGCGACCTCGACCTCGGTCACGTCTTCCGCCGCTTGCCGCAGGCAGCCGAGCGCGACCTCAATCAGCTCGTTGGCATCCTCCGGCGCGGTGCCGGCGCCGATGCCGAAAACGCCGCAATCGGAGAAGGGCCAATGGAAGGCGTCGATGGCATAGGCGAGGCCGCGCTGTTCGCGCACCTCCTGGAACAGCCGCGAGGACAGCCCGCCGCCGAGCACGGAAGCGAAGATCTGCAGCGGATAATGCGCTCCTTGCGCGAAGGGCAGGCCGGGCAGGCCGAGCACGAGATGCACCTGCTCCTCGTCGCTGCCGATCCGCGCCTCGCCGCCGCGATACTCGCCGGGCTCGCGGATGAGCGGCACCGCCGGCCGCGCGGGCAGGGCGGAGAGATGCTTGCGGGCGAGCGCGACGAGCTCGTCATGGTCGACGGCGCCGGATGCGGCCAGCACCATGTTCCCGGCATGGTAGTTCCGGGCGAGATAGGCGCGGATGGCGTCGGGCGTGAAGCCCTTCACCGTCTTCGCCGTGCCGAGGATCGGCCGGCCGATCGGCTGGTCGGGGAAGGCGGCCTGCAGGAAGCGATCATAGACGAGGTCGTCCGGCGTATCCTGCACCGCCGAGATCTCCTGCAGGATCACGCCCTTCTCGCGCTTCAGCTCCTCCTCGGTGAGGGCCGGCGCGGTGACGATGTCGGCGAGGATGTCGACCGCGAGCGCAAGGTCGGCGCCGAGCACGCGGGCGGTGTAGCAGGTGTATTCCACGCTGGTCGCGGCGTTGAGGTCGCCGCCGACGCTCTCGATCTCCTCGGCGATCTGCAAGGCGCTGCGCCTTGCCGTGCCCTTGAAGGCCATATGCTCCAGAAGATGGGCGAGGCCATGCTCATGGGGCAGCTCGTCGCGCGAGCCGGCCCCGATCCAGATGCCCAGCGAGACGGTCGCCGCATGCTCCATGTGCTGCGAGACGATCCGCAGACCCGAGGGCAGGGTGGTCAGGCCGACATCGGGATCATGCGCGCCGCGGCTTTCGTCGGGAGCCACGATCTCGGCCAGCTCGGCGGGCGCGGCCACGCTCACGCCGCGGCCCCCCGCACGGCGCGGGCATGCTCGCGCACGAAGGTCTCGATCGCCGCGAGGTCGTTCGGCAGCAACGTAACCCGCTCCTTGCGCTCCATCAGATCGGCGAGATGCGCCGGAAGCACCGGCTCGACGCCGCTGGCCGCTTTCACGGCGGCCGGGAACTTGGCCGGATGGGCGGTGCCGAGCACGATCGTTGGCGTTGCCGCGTCGCGGGCGAGCTTCTGGCGGGCGGCGCCGATGCCGATGGCGGTGTGCGGATCGGCGAGGTAGCCGCTCTCGGTCCAGGTCTGGCGGATCTCGGCGGCGATCTCGCTCTCGCTGAGCGCCGTCGCCTCGAACTCGCTGCGGATGCGGGCGAGCGGCTCGGGCCCGATCTCGAAGCGGCCGGACTGCTGCAACGATTGCATCAACCGCCGCACGGCGGCGCCGTCGCGCCCATGCGCCTCGAACAGCAGCCGCTCGAAATTGGAGGAGATCTGAATGTCCATCGAAGGCGAGGTCGTCGCCTGGACGCCACGCATCTCGTAGACGCCGCTCGCCAGCGTGCGGGGCAGGATGTCGTTGCTGTTGGTCGCGATCGTCAGGCGCTCGACGGGCAAGCCCATCCGCTTGGCGACCCAGCCGGCGAGGATGTCGCCGAAATTGCCGGTCGGCACTGCGAAGGACACCTTGCGGGCGGGCGCGCCGAGCGAAACCGCCGCCGTGAAGTAATAGACCACCTGCGCGGCGATGCGCGCCCAGTTGATCGAATTGACGCCGGACAGGCCGATCTCGTCGCGGAAGGCGTGATGGTTGAACATCGCCTTCACCAGGTTCTGGCAGTCGTCGAAGGTGCCTTCGACCGCGATGGCGTGGACGTTCTCCGCATCGACCGTGGTCATCTGCCGGCGCTGCACGTCCGAGACACGGCCCTGCGGATAGAGGATGAAGACGTCGACGCTCTTCAGCCCCTTGAAGGCGTCGATGGCCGCGCTGCCCGTATCGCCGGAGGTCGCGCCGACGATGGTGGCGCGCTGGCCGCGCAGGCCGAGCGTGTGGTCCATCAGCCGGCCGAGAAGCTGCATCGCCACGTCTTTGAAGGCGAGCGTCGGGCCGTGGAAGAGTTCGAGCACGAAGAGGTTGTCGCCGATCTGCGTCAGCGGGCAGACGGCCGGATGCCGGAAGCCGGCATAGGCGTCGTGGATCATCCGGCCGAGCGCCTTCGGCTCGACATCGCCGTCGCTCAGCGCGCCGATGACGCGCTCTGCCACGGCCGCATAGGACTTGCCGGAAAAGCCGGCGATCTCGGCGGCGTCGAGCGTGGGCCAGCTCTGCGGCAGATAAAGTCCGCCGTCGCGGGCGAGCCCGGTCAGGAGCGCGTCGGAAAAGCTGAGCGCCGGGGCTTCGCCCCGGGTGGAGACATGCAGCACGGTCTTGGGCCTCTTTGATCTATATCTGATGCTATAGGCCGGTCTGCTGCTTTGGGCAAAACCGTTTGATGTCGATCCTGCGGTCTCAGGCCGAGCCGGTGCCTTTCCGACCCTGCCAGGCATAAGCTCCGAACACCCCGACCAGCGTCAGTGCGAGCGCGAACCAGGTCAGCGCATATTGCAGGTGGTTGTCGGGAATGCGCCCGATCAGCTCGCGCACATCGACGCCGGCCGGCGGCGTCAGCCCGTCGCCCTCACGCTCGGCCTCCAGATAGAAGGGCGCCGGCGGCAGGTTGAGGGCGGCGGCGATGGCCGCGGGGTCGCGGGTGTAGAACTCGCGGATCGCCGGCAGGTCCGCCGGTGTGAAGGCGTTGCGCGTCTCGGGCGCGCGCAGGAAGCCGCGGATCGTGTCCGGGCCGGAAGCGGGACGGATCTGCCCGAATTTGCTTTCGGGGACGAAGCCGCGATTGACGAGGATGACGCCGCCATCCTCCAGCCTGAAGCCCTGGAAGATCCAGCGCCCGAAGCCGGAGAGCTGGCGTGTTCCCGGCGGTCCCGCCGCGATCGTGGTGCGCACGCCCGCGACATGCTCGTCGGTATAGCTGCCCTTGGCGACCACATGGGTCAGGTCGAGCGCGCCGGCGTCGAGCTTCGCCCAGTCGGCGCTCGGCGGCATCGGCGCCGGGGCGCCCGCGGACTGGGTCTCGAGCCGGTCGATATAGGCGCGCTTCTCCTGCATCCGCTCGAGCTGCCAGGTGCCGAGCCCGCAAAGCACTACGGCGCCCAGAACGGTCAGGAGCCCCGGTAGCAGCAGGCCGGGTCTCTTCGCCTTGGCTGACGGGGAGGTCACTTCTCGCGCCTGCCTTCCTCGGCCTTGTTGACGTATTGCAGCGCCACCGCGAGCCCCTTCATCGGCCGCAGCAGCGCGAGGCAGATGGCGATCGCGAGCGGCAGCCAGATGGCGAGATGCAGCCAGATCGGCGGCTCATAGGCGATCTCGACATAGAGCGCCGCCCCCAGCACCACGAAGCCTGCGATCAGCATGATGAACACGGCCGGCCCGTCGGCGGAATCGGCGAATTTGTAGTCGAGCCCGCAGGCGCTGCAGCGCGGCTTAAGCTTGAGGAAGCCGTCGAAAAGCGCGCCCTCGCCGCAGCGCGGGCAGCGCCCGGCGAGCCCCGTCGCATAGGGGGAGGGAAGGGAGGGTTGAGGTTCGGCCATTGATGCCTCCTGAACGAAAAAGGCGGCCTCGCGGCCGCCTTCTGTCAGCGCGACCGCCGGGCGCGCGGCAGCCGGTCAGTGCCCGGCAGCGGTCTGTGCGCCAGCGCCCCAGACATAGATCGAGACGAACAGGAACAGCCAGACCACGTCGACGAAGTGCCAGTACCAGGCGGCGAACTCGAAGCCGAGATGCTGCTCCGGCTTGAAGTGGCCAAGATAGGCCCGGTAGAGGCACACCGCCAGGAAGATCGTGCCGATGATGACATGCGCGCCGTGGAAGCCGGTCGCCATGAAGAAGGTGGCGCCGTAGATGTTGCCGCTGAAGGCGAAGGCCGCATGCGAATATTCGTAGGCCTGGCACAGCGTGAACAGCAGGCCGAGGATCACGGTCAGCCACAGGCCCTGCTTCAGGCCGGCCCGGTCATTGTTGATCAGGGCGTAGTGCGCCCAGGTCACGGTGGTGCCGGAGGTCAGCAGGATCAGCGTGTTGAGCAGCGGCAGATGCCAGGGATCGAAGGTCTCGATGCCCTTCGGCGGCCAGACGCCACCGGTGAAGTCGTGGCGCAGGAAATTGATCTGCTCGTAGGAGAACAGGCTCGCGTCGAAATAGGCCCAGAACCAGGCGACGAAGAACATCACCTCGGAGGCGATGAACATGATCATGCCGTAGCGGTGATGGAGCTGCACCACGCGGGTGTGATGGCCTTCCTTCTCCGCCTCGCGGATCACGTCCATCCACCAGGACAGCATGGTGTAGAGCACGCCGAGCATGCCGACGCCGAAGACCAGCGGGCCGATATGCAGGCCGCCGACCGGCAGGGCCTTCATCCACATCACGGCGCCGATCGCCATGATGGTCGCGCTGGTCGCGCCGATGAGCGGCCACGGGCTCGGATCGACGAGGTGGTAATCGTGGTGCTTCGTATGGGCCCCGGCCATCGTATTCGGTCTCCGCGTGCGACTTCTTGTCCGCGCTCTCTGTGAGCGCGCTTTTACAGTTTCGGATTCTTCGCGTCACCCTTGGCGGTGCCGGCCTGGTCCTCGGCGACCGGCTGCCCTGCCTTGGAGGCGAAGTAGGTGTAGGAAAGGGTGATGGCCTTGATGCCGTCGAGATCGCGATTCTGCGCGATTTCCGGGTCGATGTAGAACACCACCGGCGCCTCGAAGCTCTCGCCCGGCTTCAGCGTATGCTCGGTGAAGCAGAAGCACTGGATCTTCACGAAATAGGCCGCGCTCTGCTCGGGCGTGACATTGTAGGTCGCGATGCCCGTCACCGTGCGGTCGGAGCGATTCGTGACCTTGTAGAACACCGTCTGGGTGATGCCGACCTGCGCGCTGATCTCGGGGCTCTCGGCCTCGAACTTCCAGCCGAGGCCGGGCGCGACATTCGCGTCGAAACGCACGGAGATGAAGCGGTCCAGCACCTTGCCGGTCGCGGCGGTGCCGATCTGCGGCGTGCCGCCGAAGCCGGTGACCTTGCAGAACAGGTCGTAGAGCGGCACGGCCGCGAAGGACATGCCGAGCATGCCGAAGGCGACGCCGACGCAGATCAGCGCCGTGCGGGTCGATTTCGCGGAATGCGTCGCCACGCGGCTGTCGGAGGGCTTCGTCATCACAGCGGCCGGTTCATGATGGCCGGGCCGGTCTTCACCAGCGTCACCACGAAGAAGAAGACCACCAGCCCGGCCAGAACCAGCGCGAGCGCCAGGTTCCGGCGCCGACGGCGCGCCATGTCCTCCGGAGAGAAGGGCGCCGGCGCGACCTTTCGGTTGTGATTCTCGCTCATCCGATCACCTTCGGCAGCGTCCACATCAGGCCGAAGACGTTCTCGACGAGCAGCACCGCGAAGAGCAGGAACAGATAGAGGATCGAGAAGCCGAAGAGCGACCAGCAGGCCTTGATCGCGGCTTGCCCCTCGGTGCGGCGCCAGACCTGGATCGAAAGCCAGATCATGGCGAGCCCGGTCGTGACCGAAACCACGAGATAGATCAGTCCGCCGAAGCCCATCAGCGCCGGCAGCACCGCGACCGGCGCCATGACCAGCGAATAGAGCACGATCTGCCGGCGGGTCGCGGCCGGGCCGGCGACATTCGGCATCATAGGGATGCCGGCGCGGGCGTAATCGGCGGATTTGACCAGCGCCAGCGCCCAGAAATGCGGCGGCGTCCACAGGAAGATGATCGCGAACAGCACCAGCGAGTGCCAGCCGAACTGGCCGGTGACGACCGCCTCGCCGATCATCGGCGGGAAGGCGCCGGCGGCACCGCCGATGACGATGTTCTGCGGCGTCCAGCGCTTCAGCCACATCGAATAGACGACGGCATAGAAGAAGATGGTGAAGGCCAACATCGCCGCCGCGAGCAGGTTGGCGACGAGCCCGAGCACCAGCACGGAGCCGACCGAGAGGGTCAGCCCGAAGGCGAGCGCCTCGGAGGGCAGGATCCGGCCTGACGGGATCGGGCGCTTGGCCGTGCGGCTCATCAGCGTGTCGATATCGGCGTCGTACCACATGTTGAGGCAGCCCGAGGCGCCGGCCCCGACCGCGATCGCCAGCAGCGCCGCCAGCGCCAGCACCGGGTGCACCGTGCCGGGCGCCGTCGCCATGCCGGTCAGCGCCGTCACCACGACGAGCGACATCACCCGCGGCTTCAGCAGCGCGAAGAAATCGCGCGCCTCGCCGGTGGAGGCGATGGTGCCTTCGGTGTGGGTTTCGAACGCGGCGGACATCGATCTGATCGTCTTCGTACTCTTTGGATCGGCACCGTTCAGTGGGCCGGGGTATTGCGAGCGGTTTGCGGTCGCCCGTCTCCGGAACGCCTCTCGGGAGGCGCTCGGGGGAAGGGCGGCGGCGGACCCTGAGGTCCGCCGCCGGTCGTCTCAGTGGTCCGAGCCGGTGATGCGCGGCAGCGTCTCGAACTGGTGGAAGGGCGGCGGCGAGGACAGCGTCCACTCCAGCGTCGTTGCGCCTTCGCCCCACGGATTGTTGCCGGCGAGTTCCTTGCGGCTGAACGCGACCACGATGCCGTAGAGCCAGACAAGGAGGCCAGCCGCGAAGATGTAGGAGCCGATCGACGACCAGAAATGCCAGCCGGCGAAGGCATCCGGATAGTCCACATAATGACGCGGCATGCCGGCGAGCCCGAGGAAGTGCTGCGGGAAGAACAGCAGGTTCGCGCCGATGAAGGCGATCCAGAAGTGCAGGCGGCCGATCCAGTCCGGCATGATGTAGCCGCTCATCTTCGGGAACCAGTAGTAGAAGCCCGCGAAGATGCCGAACACGGCGCCGAGCGACAGCACGTAGTGGAAGTGGGCCACGACGTAATAGGTCGCATGCAGCGAGCGATCGACGCCGGCATTGGCCAGCACCACGCCGGTGACGCCGCCGACGGTGAACAGGAAGATGAAGCCGATCGCCCAGACCATCGGCGCGGTGAAGCGGATCGAACCGCCCCACATCGTCGCGATCCAGGAGAAGATCTTGATGCCGGTCGGCACCGCGATGACCATCGTCGCGAACACGAAATAGCGCTGCGTGTTGAGCGAAAGGCCGGCGGTGTACATGTGGTGCGCCCACACGATGAAGCCGACGACGCCGATCGCGACCATCGCGTAGGCCATGCCGAGATAGCCGAAGATCGGCTTCTTCGAGAAGGTCGAGATGATGTGGCTGACGATGCCGAAGGCCGGCAGGATCATGATGTAGACTTCGGGGTGACCGAAGAACCAGAACAGGTGCTGGTACAGGATCGGGTCGCCGCCGCCGGCCGGGTCATAGAAGGTGGTGCCGAAGTTGCGGTCGGTCAGCAGCATGGTGATCGCGCCGGCGAGCACCGGCAGCGCCAGCAGCAGCAGGAAGGCGGTGACCAGCACGCCCCAGGCGAACAGCGGCATCTTGTGCATGGTCATGCCAGGCGCGCGCATGTTCAGGATCGTGGTGATGAAGTTGATCGCGCCCAGGATCGAGGCCGCGCCCGCCAGGTGCAGCGACAGGATGCCGAAATCGACCGACGGCCCGGGATGGCCCGCCGTCGAGAACGGCGGATAGATCGTCCAGCCCGTGCCGACGCCGTTGGCGCCGGGCGCGCCGGGCACGAAGAGCGAGATGACGAGCAGCACGAAACCGGCGACCGTCAGCCAGAACGAGATGTTGTTCATGCGCGGGAAGGCCATGTCCGGCGCGCCGATCATCAGCGGCACGAACCAGTTGCCGAAGCCGCCGATCACGGCGGGCATGACCATGAAGAAGATCATGATCAGGCCGTGGCCGGTGACGAAGACGTTGTAGGTCTGGCCGCTCGAGAAGATCTGCAGGCCCGGATACATGAGCTCGATGCGCATCATGATCGACAGGAAGCCGCCGACCAGGCCCGCAATGATCGAGAAGATCAGGTAGAGGGTCCCGATGTCCTTGTGGTTGGTGGACAGAAGCCAGCGCCGCCACCCGGTCGGGTGGTCATGGGCTGCGTCGTGTCCGTGGTCGTGAGCGTGCGGTGCCGCGGTTGCCATGGTCTAGTCTCCTCGGCGAATTACTTCGAGGCCGCGGCGAGCTTGCGGCCCGCATCTTCGGCATTGGCGAATTTCTGCTTCGCCTCCGTCAGCCAGGCGGCATAGCGCTCCTGGCTGACGACGCGGAAGGCGATCGGCATGTAGGAGTGGTTCTGGCCGCAGATGAACGAGCACTGGCCGTAATAGATGCCCTCGCGCTCGGCCATGAACCAGGTCTCGTTCAGGCGGCCGGGGATGGCGTCGATCTTGATGCCGAAGGACGGCACCGTGAATTTGTGGATGACGTCGGCGCCGGTGACCTGGACCCGGACGATCTTGCCGACCGGGACGACCGCCTCGTTGTCGACGGCGAGCAGGCGGGGCGCCTCATCGGCGGCGATCTTCTTGGAGGCGATCGCCTCGGCGCGCTGCTTCTCGTCGAGCATCAGCGAATCGAAGCCGAAGGCGGCGGCGTTGTCCTGCGCGTATTCATAGGACCAGTACCACTGCTTGCCGGTGACCTTGATGGTCATGTCGGCCTTCGGCACCTCGAGCTGCAGCTTGAGCAGGCGGAAGGAGGGGATGGCGATCACGACCAGGATCAGGACCGGGATCACGGTCCAGGCCACTTCGAGCAAGGCGTTATGCGTGGTCTTGGAGGGGACCGGGTTGGCCTTCTCGTTGAAGCGGAAGATCACATAGACCAGCAGCGCGAGCACGAAGAGCGTGACCACGAAGATGATGATGTTCAGCCAGTCGTGGAACCAGTGGATGTAATCCGAGACGGGGGTCGCCGCGCCCTGCAGATTCATCTGCCAGGGAGTGGGCATGCCGGTGCCGGCGAAAGCCGGGACGGTCGCCAGCGCGATGGCTGCAAGGGCCGCGAGCGCGGCGGTTGCAAGGGTCCTGCTCAGAAATCGCATCGGTCCGACATAGCTCCTCAATCGACCTGCATGGGAGCCGGAGCTCGGGTCCATGCACGAAGGGGCGACCGTGAGGTCGCCCTGCTCTTCGGGATTGCGATAAATCAAAGATCACGCTTGCGCCAGAGGGACAATGCCGGCTGCGCCTCATGTCGTGCGGCATAAGCACGCGAGGTGGGGTTTGAAGTGCGGCATCGGGGCGCGGTCCGCCTTGACAGGACCGGGCCTGCATGGTCCGAACGCGTTTTATGTTGATGGCGGTGGGATTTCGTGGCGCGGCCGGGCTTTCGCCCGAATCCTGCGTTCCTGCTGTGGTTTGTGTCGCAAGATGCGATTTGGAAGGATGGCAGGGATGAAGAGGATCCTGGGGGCGCTTGGTGCGCTGGTGCTGGCGCTCATGGCGGCCGGCCTCGCCGCCGGTCCCGCTTATGCGCAGGGTACGGTGCGCTCGACACATGGCGACTGGCAGATGCGCTGCGAGGTGCCGCCCGGCGCCAAGGCCGAGCAATGCGCGCTCGTCCAGAACGTCGCCGCCGAGGATCGCCCGAATCTCACGCTCCTCGTCATCGTGCTGAAGACGGCCGACCAGAAGAGCCGGCTCCTGCGCGTCGTCGCTCCGCTCGGCGTGCTGCTGCCCTCGGGGCTCGGCCTCAAGATCGACGACAAGGATATCGGCCGCGCCGGCTTCGTCCGCTGCCTGACCACCGGCTGCGTCGCCGAGGTCGTCATGGACGATGCGCTGCTTGGCCAGCTCAAGAGCGGCAAGAGCGCGACATTCATCGTATTCCAGACGCCGGAGGAGGGGGTGGGCGTGCCCGTTTCGCTCAACGGCTTCGGCCCTGGCGTGGAGGCTTTGCCGTGATCGATCGAACCCTTGACCGGAGCCGCTGGCTCGCTCTGCCGCTGCTCTGCCTGGGCCTTGCCGGCTGCGGCTCGCCCTCATCATCCTCCGCCGGCAGCACGGCGCTCAACATGCTGATGTTCCAGTCCGCCACCCCGCCGCCGGCGGACCAGCTGCCGAAGGACGAGGACGACATGACGGTCGTCTGTCCGGAGGTCATCGTCGCCGATGGCGGCGCCGCGATCCGGGCCCAGGCCGGGCAGGATTCGAGCGGCCTGCGCTACCAGATCTCGATCACCAACGTCGCGCGCGAATGCACGCCGACCGGCAATGGCGGCTTCCGCCTCAAGGTCGGCGTCGAGGGCCGCATCCTGCTCGGCCCGGCTGGCGGTGCCGGCAACTACGGCGCCACGCTGACCACGACGGTGACGCGCGGCACCGATGTCGTCGCACGTCGCGGCGCGCGCGTCGGCGGGACGATCCCGTCCGGGCAGGGCGGCGTCGACTTCACCCATGTCGAGGAGGGCATCACCGTGCCGCCCGGCAAGAGCGACGTCGAGATCATCGTCGGCCTGGGGCAGGGCGGCGCGGCGACACCGGCCCGCCATCGCCGTCGATAACGGCAGGCATTGCCGTGAAAGAAGGCGCCGCCCGGATTGACTGGGCCGGCGCCTTCTGTATCTGTGCCCGAAGCCGCATATCCCCGCGGGAGAGACCGGGCCTGATCCGTCAGGGCCGGCGCCGAAGGCGCAACCGCCCCGGAAACGCTCAGGCAAAAGGACCGCTGGGGAGTTGGCGCTCTGGAAAGTGGCGGAAGCGATTCCGCCCACCGACGGGTGTAACCTGTCCGGCTGAGTTGGCCGGGGCGGGGAAATCTCTCAGGTTCCGAGACAGAGGGGGCGCGTTCCGGACAGTTCCGTCCGGGGCTTGCGCTCGACTCTGGAAGGGGCCGCCATGGCTGCCGAAGCCGCCGATGCCACGGATGCCGTGGTGCTCAAGACCCCGCTTCATGCGCGCCATGTCGCGCTCGGCGCCCGCATGGTGCCCTTCGCCGGCTATGACATGCCGGTGCAGTATCCGACGGGCATCCTGACCGAGCACAACTGGACGCGCGACAAGGCCGGGCTCTTCGACGTCTCGCATATGGGCCAGTGCTTCCTGATCGGCCCCGATCACGAGACCACGGCCAAGGCGCTGGAAGCGCTGATTCCCGCCGATATCGTCAATCTCGCCCCCGGCAAGCAGCGCTACTCGCAGCTCCTCAACGAGGAGGGCGGCATCCTCGACGACCTGATGATCACGCGCTCGATCGATCTCGACGAGGACGGCGCGCTCTATCTCGTCGTCAACGCCGCCTGCAAGGATGCCGACTACGCCCATATCGAGGCGCGCCTGCCGGCCAACGTGAAGCTCATCAAGGCCGAGCATCGCGGCCTGATCGCGCTGCAGGGGCCGGGCGCCGAAGCCGCGCTCGCGGCCATCGCGCCGGAAGCCGCCGAGATGGGCTTCATGACCTCGCGCACCATGAAGGTCGCCGGCATCAAGGCCAATGTCAGCCGCTCCGGCTATACCGGCGAGGACGGCTACGAGATTTCTGCCGCAGCGGCGAAGATCGGCGAGATCTGGGACACGCTGCTGCTCGATGCCAACGTCAAGCCGATCGGCCTCGGTGCCCGCGATTCGCTGCGGCTCGAAGCGGGCTTGTGCCTCTACGGCCACGACATCGACACCACGACCTCGCCGATCGAGGCCGCGCTCAACTGGTCGATCCAGAAGCGCCGCCGCGAGGAGGGCGGCTTCCCCGGCGCCGCGCGCATCCAGCGCGAACTGGCCGAGGGCACGTCCCGCATCCGCGTCGGCTTGCTGCCGGAAGGTCGCGCCCCGGCCCGCGAAGGCACGGAGATCGCGACGCCTGAGGGCGAGGTGATCGGCACCGTGACCTCGGGCGGCTTCGGCCCGACGCTGAACGGCCCGCTCGCCATGGGCTATGTCGCCAAGGCCCATTCCGCGCCGGGCACCAAGCTCAACCTCATCGTGCGTGGCAAGCCGCTGCCGGCTGTCGTGGCGCCGATGCCCTTCGTCCCCAACGGTTACAAGCGCTGATCCGATTTCCCGATTTTCGCCAGGAGGAAACCATGGCCGAGACCCGCTACACCAAGGACCATGAATATATCCGCATCGAGGGTGACACCGGCACGGTCGGCATCTCCGACTACGCCCAGTCCCAGCTCGGCGACGTCGTCTTCGTCGAGCTGCCGACGGTCGGCAAGGCGCTGAGCAAGGGCGGCGAGGCCGCGGTGGTCGAGAGCGTCAAGGCCGCTTCGGAAGTCTACGCCCCGGTTTCCGGCGAGGTCGTCGAGGTCAATGGCGAGCTCGAGGCCGCGCCGGGCACCGTCAACGAGGACCCGGCCGGCAAGGGCTGGTTCCTCAAGATCAAGCTCACGGACGCAGCCGAGCTCGACGCGCTGATGAGCGAGGACGAGTACCAGAATTACGTGAAGACGCTCTGATGTCGCTCCACCGTCATTCCGGGCAAGACGCGTAGCGGCGCAGACCCGGAATCCATCGTGGGGCACAGCGCTCTACGGTGGATTCCGGCTCTCCGCTTCGCTCTGGCCGAAATGACGGCGCGCTTTGAATCGAAAAGATACGGACGCACCCCATGCGCTATCTCCCGCTCACCGATACCGACCGCGAGGACATGCTCGCACGGATCGGCGTCTCCGACATCGACGCGCTGTTCAGCGACGTGCCGGCCGGCAAGCTGCTGAAGGCCCCGGTCGACCTGCCCCGCGCCAAGGGCGAGCTCGAGGTCGAGCGCATCCTCGGCAAGATGGCCGGCAAGAACACCGCCGCCTCCGCCGTTCCCTTCTTCGTCGGCGCCGGCGCCTACAAGCACCATGTCCCGGCGACGGTGGATCACCTGATCCAGCGCTCGGAATTCCTGACCAGCTACACGCCCTACCAGCCCGAGATCGCGCAGGGCACGCTGCAATATCTCTTCGAGTTCCAGACCCAGGTCGCCGCGCTGACCGGCATGGAGGTCGCCAACGCCTCGATGTATGATGGCTCGACCGGCACCGGCGAGGCCGTGCTGATGGCGCACCGCGTTACCAAGCGCCGCAAGGCGGTGCTCTCCGGCGGCCTGCACCCGCATTACACTGCGGTCGTCGAGACCCTCTCCGAGATGGCCAATGACGAGGTCGTGGTCCTGAAGCCGGACGTCTCGGCCAATGAGGACATCCTTTCGCAGATCGACGACAACACCTCCTGCGTCGTCGTCCAGTCGCCCGACGTCTTCGGCAACCTGCGCGACCTCAAGCCGATCGCCGAGAAGGCTCATGCCCATGGCGCGCTGCTGATCGCGGTCTTCACCGAGGTCGTCTCGCTCGGCGCCGTCGTGCCGCCGGGCGCGCAGGATGCCGATATCGTCGTCGGCGAGGGCCAGTCGATCGGCAACGCGCTGAATTTCGGCGGCCCCTATGTCGGCCTCTTCGCCGCCAAGTCGAAATATATCCGCCAGATGCCGGGCCGGCTCTGCGGCGAGACGGTCGATTCGACCGGTCAGCGCGGTTTCGTGCTGACGCTCTCGACGCGCGAGCAGCATATCCGCCGCGACAAGGCGACCTCGAACATCTGCACCAATTCCGGCCTCTGCGTGCTGGCCTTCACCATCCACATGACGCTGCTGGGCCAGACCGGCCTCGCGCGCCTTGCCGAGGTGAACCACGCCAACGCCGTGAAGCTCGCCGACGCGCTCGCGGGCGTCGAAGGCGTGAAGGTGCTCAACGACAGCTTCTTCAACGAGTTCACCGTGAAGCTGAAGAAGCCGGCCGCCGAGGTCGTCGAGGTGCTCGCCGCCAGGGGCATCCTGGCCGGCGTCCCCGTCTCGCGGCTCCTGCCCAAGGCTGGGCTCGACGACCTGCTGATCATCGCCTCGACCGAGGTGAATACCGATGAAGACCGGGCGGCCCTCGTGGCGGCGCTCGTGGAGGTGCTGTGATGTTGAACCGTCAGGGACGTCCCACCCAGGCCGGCGAGGCCTCGCATGAAGAGCACCTCACCTTCACCGGCAACAAGGCTCTCCAGCAGATCGAGCCGCTGATCTTCGAGATCGGCCATCGCGAGACGACCGGTGTCGACATCGACAAGCCGGCGCCGTTCAAGTCGCGGCTGGGCAAGCATGCCCGCCAGGGCGAGATCGGCCTGCCCGGCCTCTCCGAGCCCGAGACGATGCGTCACTATGTGCGCCTCAGCCAGAAGAACTACGGCATCGACACCGGGCTCTTCCCGCTCGGCTCCTGCACGATGAAGCACAATGCCCGCCTCAACGAGAAGGTGGCGCGCCTTCCGGGCTTCTCCGACGTGCACCCGCTGCAGCCGATCTCGACCGTGCCCGGCGCGCTCGACCTGATGCTCGAGCTCGCCCGCTACCTGATGACGCTGACCGGCATGCCGGCGGTGGCCCTCTCTCCGAAGGCCGGTGCTCATGGCGAGGCTTGCGGCATGATGGCGATCAAGGCCGCCATCGCGGCGAAGGGCGAGGGCGCGACCCGCAATGTCGTGCTCGTCCCCGAATCGGCCCACGGCACCAACCCGGCGACGGCGGCCCTGATCGGCTTCTCGGTGAAGGCGGTTCCGGCTCGTCCGGACGGCACCGTAGCGGTCGAGGACGTCAAGGCCCTGCTCGGGCCGGACATCGCCGCGATCATGCTGACCAACCCGAACACCTGCGGCATCTTCGAGCCCCAGATCGTCGAGATCGCCGCGGCAATGCATGAGGCCGGCGCCTATTTCTACTGCGACGGCGCCAATTTCAACGCGATCGTCGGCAAGGCCCGTCCGGGCGATCTCGGCGTCGACGCCATGCATATCAACCTGCACAAGACCTTCTCGACGCCCCATGGCGGCGGTGGTCCCGGTGCCGGCCCGGTCGTGCTCTCCGAGCGTCTGGCGCCCTTCGCGCCGGTGCCTTTCATCCATGTCGAGAACGGCAAGCCGCATCTGATCGAGTCGCGCGCCGAAGCGCCGGCGGGCAACCATCCCTTCGGCCGCATGACCGCCTTCCACGGCCAGATGGGCATGTATGTCCGCGCGCTCGCCTACATGCTGAGCCACGGCTCGGACGGCATGCGCCAGGCTTCGGAGGACGCGGTTCTTAACGCGAACTACATCCGTGCCGGCCTCGCGGACCTGATGTCGCTGCCCTTCCCGGACCATCCCTCGATGCATGAAGTGCTGTTCGACGACGAATGGCTCAAGGGCACCGGCGTCTCGACGCTCGATTTCGCCAAGGCGATGATCGACGAGGGCTACCATCCGATGACGGTGTATTTCCCGCTCGTCGTCCATGGTGCCATGCTGATCGAGCCGACGGAGTCGGAATCGAAGGCGGCGCTCGACCTCTTCATCGCGACGCTGCGCGACCTCGCCATCGCGGCCAAGGGCAATGACAAGGAGCGCTTCACCAGCGCCCCGCATCACGCCCCGATCCGCCGCCTCGACGAGACCCGCGCCGCCCGCTCGCCGGTGCTGAAATGGACGGAGCCGGCTCCGGTCAAGGCCGCGGCGGAGTAGGGGAGCGGCCCGCCCTGACGATATCCGTCAGCATGGTGAAGGGCGCCCGCCGATTCTTAAGCATTCCTTGACCATGTCGGGGAATGATCGCCTCCGTGCCGCCTTGTGTGGCTCGGGGGTAGTTCGATGTTCCTGCGTAACGCCATCCTCGCTACGGCGGCTGTTGCCGCCCTCGCGGCGCTACCCGCGCGCGCCAACGAGGCGAGCTATGGCCCCAACACCTATGACCGCACGCTGGAAGCGCTGATCGCGCATGAGGACGTCGCCGCGCGTGGCGGCTGGCCGAAGGTGCCGGCAGGCGCTGCATCCCTCAAGCCCGATTCGCGGGGGCCGGACGTCGTCGCGCTGAAGCAGCGTCTCGTCGCGGGCGGCGACCTTTCGGCCGAGGCCTTGCCGGGCGACGTTTATGATGCGGCCGTCGTCGAGGCGGTGAAGCGCTTCCAGCGTCGCCACGGTCTCTCGGATCTCGGCACGGTCGGCCGCCTCACCCTCAAGGCGATGAACACGCCGGTCGAGATGCGCCTCAACCAGCTCACCGCCACGCTGGAGCGGCTCAAGGGCAACGGCTTCAACTTCGCCAGCCGCTACGTCGTGGTGAACATCCCCGGCGCCAGCGTCGAGGCGGTGGAGAACGGCGAGGTGAAGGAGCGCCATCTCGCCATCGTCGGGCGGCCGGACCGGCCTTCGCCGGTGATCCAGGCCAACATCACCTCGGTCAATCTGAACCCCTATTGGACTGTGCCGATGTCGATCGTGAAGGCCGACATCATCCCCCATATGCGCAAGGATCCGACGTTCATCGCCAAGTCGAACATGAAGCTGCTCGGGGCCGAGAACAAGGAGATCGACCCGGCGAGCGTCAAATGGGCGACCCTGACCAATCCGTATTTCTACGTCCGGCAGGAGCCTGGTCCGACCAATTCGCTGGGCCAGCTCAAGATCGACATGCCCAACAGCGATGCGGTCTACATGCACGACACGCCGAAGAAGACGCTGTTCCGCAACGATGTGCGCTTCAACTCCTCGGGCTGCGCCCGCATCGAGGGTGTCCGCGACCTTGCCGCCTGGCTGCTCGAAGGCTCCGAATGGAGTCGACAGGCGATCGAGGACGAGATCGCCAAGGGCGAGCGCAAGAACATCCCGCTGAAGAAGGCGGTGCCGGTGGCGTGGGTCTATCTCACCGGGTGGCAGGGCGCCGACGGACAGGTCCAGTTCCGCGACGACATCTACGGCCTCGACACGCCGCAAGGCATCGTCACCTCGACGATCCAGCCGCGCAAGCCCAAGCCGAAAGCCACCGCCGCGGTTCCCCCAGTGAGGCCGGCTGCTGCGCCGAAGACCGCCTCGGGCAATCCGCCGGCGGCGCAGGCGACTGCCAGCAACTGAGGCGTTCTCGATCTCAAGCCCTCATCCTGAGGAGCCGCGCCAGCGGCGTCTCGAAGGATGATCCAGCCATCTCCAGAGCCTCCTGGAGCATCCTTCGGGACGCAGCCTATGGCTGCTCCTCAGGATGAGGGCTCGAATATTGGAAGAATCTAGGGCGTCTTCAGGATCGCCATCACGGCGTCGATCGCCTCAGCGCGCGCTTTCGGGTCGCTGCCGATCGTGACCATGCCGTCGGGCCGCTGGGAATACGCCGCCTTGCGCTCGCGCAAGGGCAGGTCCGGATGGTCGAAATCGTGATAGGCGCCGGGAAAGCCGACGAAGCGCGCTCCGCCGCGCTGCGCGAGCTCCTCGCAAGGTGCAGCCGGCGTCCAGTCATCGGCCAGTCCCTGGAAGATCGCCGTGTCCGTCCGGGCGCGCCAGTCACGCTTCAGCATGACGCGGCAGCCGGGATAGAAGGCGATGACGTGGCGCAGGCGTTTGGCCTCGGGGCTGTCTGCGACGCGTAGCGCCGTGGAGCCGCCATTCGACCAGCCAATCAGGCTGATGCGCTGGCTAGCGGCGAAGCTCTGCCTGTTCAGCCAGTCGACGGCGGCGAAGGCGTCGCGGGCGCGGCCGGCGGGCGTCAGCGATCGTTCACGCTCGGTGCAGAGCGCCTTGATGCCGCGCGGACCGAAGCTGTCGACCAGCAGCACGGCGTAGCCTGCCTGCGTCAGCCGCTGCGACCAGTCCGTCTCGCGTGCGCCGACCTCGCCCGAGCGCGTGTAGAGCCCCGCGCAGCCATGCAGGCCGATCACGACAGGGAAGGGGCCGGCCCCCTCCGGACGCGCCAGCCAGCCGATGAGATCCTGCGCGTCACGTGACGGAAAGCTCACCTTTTCGAAGGCGCGGGCTCCACCGAGCGTGGCGGCGAGAACGAGCGGTGCGAGCCGGAGCGAGCGAAGAAGATTGCCGATCACCGCGTCTGTCCTCCGATCCGGGGCACCGCCATCGCCAAGCTATCCCAGAGCATGATCTCGGCGGAAGCGGGCAAAGAAAAACGCCGCGCTCCGAAGAGCGCGGCGTCGAATGTTCGAACGATCCGGCCAGGGCTCAGTTGAGCTTGGCCTTGACCTCGGTGAGCCCTGCGGCGAAGGCGGCCTCGCCAGCCTTGCCGGCCATCTGGCCGCGCAAGATGGTCTCGGCGGCCTTGCTGGCGGCCTCCGCAGCCGCGGCGCGAACCTCGGCCTCGGCCTGGCTCTCAGCCTGGGCGATCTTCTCCTCGGCCGTCTTGGTCCGGCGGGCGACGAAGTCCGCGAGCTTGGCCTCGGCCTCGGCCGCGAGGCGCTTGGCCTCCTCGGTGGCGGAGGAGATGATCTCGGCGGCCTCGGCCTCGGCGGCCTTGCGCTTGGCGTCGTATTCGCCAAGCAGCTTCTCGGCCTCCACGCGCAGGCGGCGAGCCTCCGCCAGCTCATGGGCGACCTTTTCGCCGCGGGCGTCGAGGCCCTTCACGATCATCTTCGGCACGCCGAATTTGACCAGGATCGCAAGGAAGATGACGAGCGCGACGCCAACCCAGAAAGTATCCATCAAAACTCTCCTCAGCCGCGCGACAGCGCCTGGTCGACCGCTTCCGAAGCCTCGGAGGCGGTCGGGGCCTGGCCCGTCAGCTTGGTGACGATCGCGATCGCGACGTCGCTGCCGAGGCCGCGCACATTGCCCATCGCTTCGGTTTTGGTCTTGGCGATGGTCGCCTCGGCCTGGGCCAGCTTGGCGGCAAGCTCGGCCTCGGTCGCATGACGCTGGGCGTCGCTCGCCTTGGCACCGGTGTCGCGCGCCGTCTGGGCGATGCCCTGGGCGTTCTTGCGCGCCTCGGCGAGGGCCTTCTCATAGGCCTGCGCCATGTCCTCGGCCTTGGCCTGCATCTCGGCCGCCTGGTCGAGGTCGCGGCCGATCGTGTTGGCGCGCTCCTCGAGAATCTCGCCGATGCGCGGCAGCGCGACCTTCGACATCAGCCAGTAGAGCGCGGCGAAGGTGATGGCGAGCCAGAACAGGTTGCTGGCGAAATGGGCCGGGTCGAAAGGCGGAAAGGATGCTCCCTCGCCGCTCTCGCCGTGTTTTTGCTCGGCAGCCTGCGCCGCGCCAGCCAGCAGAGTGGCGAACGAGGCGACAGCCAGCGGCCATCCTTGTCGCACGAACCCTGAAGATCGAACCGGCATGGGGTGCCTTTCAGCGCAAAGGATAGGAAGAAGGTCGCGCCCGCGGCCGAAAGCGGCCAGCGCGCGCGACTTGTGTCGTGCGGTCGACGAAAACGTCAGACCACGAAGAGCAGGACGAGCGCGACGACGAACGCGAAGATGCCCAGACCTTCGGCGAGCGCCGCGCCGATGAAGGCGCGCGGGAACTGGCCGTCGGCGGCCGACGGGTTGCGCAGCGCGCCGGACAGGAAGTTGCCGAAGATGGTGCCGACGCCGATGGCGGCGAGGCCCATGCCGAGCGAGGCGAGGCCGGCGCCGATGAACTTGGCTGCAACAGGATCCATGATGTTTCTCCAGTGGGAAGGCTAAAGGGCTGGTTGAACTCTTAACGGCGCTTGCAGGGCCTCAGTGGCCGGGATGCAGCGCGTCGTTGAGATAGACGCAGGTCAGGATCGCGAAGACATAGGCCTGCAGAACCGCGACGAGGACTTCGAGCGCCGTCAGCGCGACCGCCAGCAGCAGCGGCAGCGGCGCGATGGCGTATGTGAACAAGCCAGCGGCGGCACCGGTGGTCAGCGCGACGACGAAGCCGCCGAAGACCTTGAGCGCGATATGGCCGGCGAGCATGTTGCCGAACAGGCGAAGCGAGAGCGAAACCGGGCGCGACACGAAGGAGACGACCTCGATCAGCACCACGAAGGGCAGGAGCCAGCCGGGCACGCCCGACGGCACGAACAGGCCGAAGAAATGGGTGCCATGCTTGGCGATGCCGTAGATCAGCACGACGCTCATCACGAGCACGGCCAGGGCCGCGGTGACGATGATCTGGCTGGTGACGGTGAAGGAGCCGGGAAGCAGGCCGAGCAGGTTGGACGCCAGCACGAACATGAACAGCGAGAACACGAAGGGGAAGAACTTCATGCCGTCCTTGTTCATCACCCCGGTGAGGGTGGAGGCGACGAATTCGTACATCATCTCGGCGAGCGACTGCAGCCGGCCGGGAACGACCGAACGCTGGCTCGAGCCATAGATCATGATTGCCGAGACGACCGCGGTCACGATCACCATCCACAGCGAGGTGTTGGTGAAGGACAGGTTGAGGCCGAACGGCTTCAGCTCCACGATCGGGTTGATGTGGAATTGGTGGATCGGATCGATTCCGCCGCCAGCCGCCATGATTTCGTCCCTCGTCGTGCGGCTTTATGGGCCGCCCCTTCGGTCAATCTCTCTTCGGATCGCTCTTCGACACGGAGGTCGGGCGCGAACCGAGCCGATAGACGGATCTGAAGCCCGCGATGGTTCCGATCACCAGGAAGGCGATCAGCAGGAACGGAGACGTTCCAAGCCACCGGTCGCCGAGGTACCCGATCAGGGCGCCTGCGATGATGCCGCCTGCGAGATCCGTCGCGGCGCGAAAGCCGGAGGACATCGCGCCCGCAAGGGCCTTGTCCTCTCCAGCCGGACCCGCGCCCGGCTTTTCGTTCTCCTCCGCCCGCTTGATCGCGGACTTCAGGGAACCCAGTCTTGCGCGCAACTCCGAGTCTGAGGCGTTGGGGTCAGGTTCGGTCATGGTCCCGGGTCTCCCGTCTTGATCGTGAAATCGCCACGATCCGGCGAAAAACCAGTATAACCCTGTCCAAACCCGCGCATCGAGCCGTCGTCAGCACGGCCTCCTTTATTGGCAGCCCCCCGCGCTGTCAAGGCAGGTGGATAATAGCTAACGCATTGGAATATCTGTAAATTCGGGCTAAGTGCGACATTCTCGCCGCATTGCGGCGGCGATTGTGGCATTTTTTCAGCGGCTCCAGGCGCGCTTCAGCCGGCCTCGCGGATGTGCTCGGCCGTCGCCAGATCGACCGAAACCATCTGGCTCACGCCGCGCTCGGCCATGGTGACGCCGAAGAGCCGTTCCATCCGCGCCATGGTGATCGGATTATGGGTGATCAGGATGAAGCGCGTCTGCGTGTTCCGCGCCATTTCGGTGAGCAGGTCGCAGTAGCGCTCGACATTGGCGTCGTCGAGCGGAGCGTCGACCTCGTCGAGCACGCAGATCGGCGAGGGGTTGGTCAGGAAGACGGCGAAGATCAGCGCCGTCGCCGTCAGCGCCTGCTCGCCGCCCGAGAGCAGCGTCATCACCTGCGGCTTCTTGCCGGGCGGCCGGGCGAAGATCTCGAGCCCGGCTTCGAGCGGATCATCCGAATCCACCAGCCTGAGCTCCGCCTCGCCGCCGCCGAACAGCACGCCGAAAAGCTGCTGGAAATGGCCGTTGACGATCTCGAAGGCGGCGGTCAGGCGCTCGCGGCCTTCGCGGTTGAGCGCGCCGATCGCCTGCCGCAACCGCCGGATCGCCTCGGTCAGGTCGTCGCGTTCGGATGAAAGCCCCTCGCGCTTGCCCTTCACCTCGGTGAGCTCGTCCTCGGCCCGCAGATTGACGGCGCCGAGCCGCTCGCGCTCTGCCTTGAGATTCGTCAGACGCCGTTCGACCGCCTCCGTCTCGGGCAGCGGGTCGCCGGCCTTGTGCCCCGCGATGGCCTGCAGCCCGTCGAGCCCGGTCTCCAACCCGTCCTCGATCTGGCGCGCGATATCGGCAACGCGCTGGCGCGCGGCGTCGCGCCGGGCCTCGGCCGAGGCTCTCCGCTCGCGGGCGCCGGACAGTCCCTCCAGCGCAATGCGCGCCTGCCGGTCGGCATCCGCCAGCGCGGCCTCGCCATTCGCCAGCCTGTCGGCGCTCTCGCGCCGCGCTGCCTCCGCCTGCTCGATCTCGGCGACGAGGCGCCTGCGCTCGGTCAGGAAGGTGTCGGGAGCTTCGAGCAGCGCCTGCCGCTCGGCGGTGGCCGTCGCGATGCGCTGCCGGCTCTCGCCGGCGCTCTGGCTGCTGGCGTTGGCGCGCTTGCGCCAGGCCTCGATATCGGCGGCGATGGCGGCGCGGCGGCGTGCCCGCAGCTCCGCCTCGCGCGCCAGGGTCTGCAGCCGCGCGCGGGCGTCGGAGGCGGTGGCCCGTCTTTCGCCCAGCATGGCCCGTGCCTTGAGCAGGCTGTTTTCGAGCTCCACCGAAACGGGCAGCGCGGCCAGTGCCTTCTCCTGCTCGCTCGCCTGCGCGCCGGCCTCCGCCGCGCTCTGGCCGAGCCGGCTGATCGCCTCCGTCAGGCCCGAGAGCCGTGCCGCCATCTCCGCCGCCTTGCGTTCGGCGCCGGCGAGTTGCTCGCGGCTCTGGTCCAGCAGGCGGCGCGCCTGCCGTGTCGCCTCGATCGCTGCGGTCTCGGCCTGCGCGGCGGCGCGCGTTTCCGCGATGACCGCTTCCAGCACCCCGCGCGCGACTTCGGCCGCCTCGCGGGCGGCGATGGCCTCGCGCTGGAGGTCGTCGAGCCGGTTCTTTTCGGCCAGCCGCCGCGCGGCGGGGGAGGGCGCCTCGGCGGCGCTGGTGAAGCCGTCCCAGCGCCAGACATCGCCTTCGCGCGAGACGAGGATCTGTCCAGGCGCGAGCAGGGCGCGCAGACGCTCGCCATCCGCCCGCGCGACCACGCCGATCTGGGCGAGGCGACGGCCGAGCGCGGCCGGCCCCTTCACATGGCGCGCCAGCGCCTCCGCGCCATCGGGCAGCGCCGGGTCGCCTGCGCCGGAGCCGGTCTCGCGCCAATGCGCTGGCGCGGCCGTGTCGGAGGCGGCGTCGAGATCGTCGCCGAGCGCCGCGCCCAGCGCGACCTCGAAACCCTTGGCGACCCTGATCGCCTCGATGATGGCGGGCCAGCGGCCGTCTGTGGCGGGGGCCAGCAGCTTGCGCAGCGTCCCGATCTCGGTTTCGAGCCGTTGCGCTTTGCGGTCGGCTTCGGCCAGCGGCCCGCGCGACTGATTCTCCCGCTCGCGGGCCGCCGCGAGCGCCGTGCGTGCGGCGATGGCCTGCGCATCCGCCGCCCGCATCGCCGCCTCGCCGGCAGCGAGAGCCTCGCGCAAGCCGTCGAGCGGCGCGCCGGTGCTGGCGGCTTCGATCGAGGCCTGGTCGCGCTGGAGCCTGTCGCGTTCCGCCGAGGCCCGCGCCTCGCGCTCGCGGGCTTCGCGCAGCGCGCGCTCCAGGGCGCCGCGGCGGGCGGCGAGTTCGGAGAGCGCGGCCTGAGCCGCGGTCTGCTCGGCCTCGGCGGCGGCCAGCGCCGCTTCGGCCTCTTCCTGCGCGGCCGTGGCGGCTTCGGTGCTGCCGCCGGAGCCTTCGCTTTCCCGAGCGAGCGCGGCGTCCTCCTCGGCGAGCCGGGCGAGGCTCTCGGTAGCGTCGCGGCCGATGCTCTCCTGCCGCGCCAGATCGGTCTGCAATTCGGCCAGCCGCTTGCCGAGTTCCTCCGCCCGTTGCTTCGCCCGGCGGTTCTCGGCCTCGAGCTCGTCGAGCCCGCGCTTCAGCCGGACGAGAGCCGCGGCGGCGGCTGCCTCGCCTTCGCGCAGCGCCGGCATCTCATGGGCGGCGATGGCCTGCCTTTTCGCGGCCTCGGCCTGGATGCCGGTCTGCTCCGCGACGGCGCGCACCGCCTCCTCCAGAACGTGCTCGGCTTGCGCCTCCTGCACGCGGCCATCATGCAGGGCGATCAGCGCCAGCATGGCCTCGGCCCGGCGGATATCGGCGGCGAGGCTGCGATAGCGTCCCGCCTGCCGCGCTTGCCGCTGCAACGCCTCGATCTGCCCGTCGATCTCGCCGAGCACGTCCTCGAGCCGGGTCAGATTCTCCTCGGCGCCCTTCAGCCTGAGCTCCGCCTCGTGGCGCCGGCTGTGCAGGCCGGCGATGCCGGCGGCGTCCTCCAGGATGCGCCGGCGCGATTGCGGCTTGGCCGAGATGATCTCGCTGATCTGCCCCTGGCGGACGAGGGCCGGCGAACGGGCGCCGGTCGCGGCATCGGCGAAGAGGAGCTGCACGTCCTTCGCCCGCACCTCCTTGCCGTTGATGCGGTAGGTCGAGCCCTCCTCGCGCTCGATCCGGCGCGTGATCTCGAGGACATCGGCCTCGTTGAAGGCGGCGGGCGCCTTGCGGTCGCTATTGTCGAGGGTGAGCGCGACCTCGGCCATGTTGCGGGCCGGGCGCTCGTTCGAGCCGCCGAAGATGACGTCGTCCATCCCCGAGCCGCGCATGTTCTTGAACGAGCTCTCGCCCATCACCCAGCGCAGGGCTTCGACGAGATTGGACTTGCCGCAGCCATTGGGCCCGACGATGCCGGTCAGCCCCGGCTCGATCTGGAATTCCGTCGGCTCGACGAAGGTCTTGAAGCCGGTGAGCTTGAGGCGCGTCAGATGCATCGGCGCGCCTCTTCCTTCTCCCACCAATCCCGGGCTTGCCCGAGATTGGAGCTTTTAAGCGCATGTCGGAAACATCCGACATGCGCGGGGAGAAGGTGTCTGCGAAGCAGACGGATGAAGGTTGTCAGCGCTGGGCTACCCTCATCGGTCAGCGCTTCGCGCTGCCACCTTCTCCCCCGAGGGGAGAAGGATACGCGGCCGCCCCGCTCACTTCGCGAGCAGCGGCTCCAGCACCTTGTCGAACTCGGCGATCGAGACTGCACCGGAGAGTTTCTGCCCGTTGACGAAGAAGGTCGGGGTGGCGTCCACGCCCGCCTTGGCGCCGCCATCCTTCACCGTGGTAATGGCGTCATAGATGTCCTGCCTTTTCAAGCAGGCTTCAAAGGATTCCTGCGAGAATCCGGCCTGTTTCACCAGCGCCGAAAGCGCATCGACCGGTTTGTCGACGAAGGCCCAGTTCTTCTGCTGCGAGAACAGCAGGTCGGTCATCGGGTAGAATTTGTCGTTGCCGTTGCAGCGGGCGAGCATGAAGCCGGCCGTCGCGAGCGGGTCGAGCGGGAATTCGCGCAGTGTGAAGCGGATCTTGCCGGTGTCGATGTACTTCTTCTTCAGCTCCGGCCAGGTCGTCTCGTGGAAATGGGCGCAGTGCGAGCAGGTCATCGACGCATATTCGATAACGGTGACCTTGGCGTCCGCCGGGCCGAGCCAGACATCGCCGAGCGGGCCGGCATCCGGCAGCTTGGTCTGGGCACGGGCGGCGGTGATGCCCGTGAATTCGGCGCCCGCGAGCGCGGCGGCGGCGATCCCGGCTGCGCCGGTCAGGAGCTGTCGCCTGTTGGTCATCGTGAGGGGTCCTCGAAGGGTCAAAGATCAAAATCGGGAGCTATAGAGGCCGGTGCATTGTGGCAAGAGCCCATCGGCGCCTGCGGCCTCATGCTCACGAAGCCGTGTCATTTGTGATCGGGATCGCCCTGCCGTGCCTTCTGCGACACCGCGCGGCCGAGCCGGGCCAGCGCATCGCGCAAGCCCTCATCCGCGACCGAAGCGACCTGATCCTCGATCCGCGCGGCGGCTGCGGGGTCGAGTGGCGGCGCCGGCCGGGCGGGGACGTGCAACGGCGCCACCGGGCCCTGCTTCAGCACGAGCTTGCCGACCGCGCGCCAGCCGAGATGGGTGTTGACGCGCTCGACCACCAGCGGGCCGAGCTGCTGCATCTCCAGCGCGAAGGCGCTCTCGACGCGCACGACCATCGTCGCAGGCTCCGTCGCCTCGCCCGGCACCGGGCGCCGCTTGGGCCAGTCGATCTTGAGCGGCCGCGTGCGCTGGCTCAGCCGCTCGCCGACGATCTCCGGCCAGAGCGAGACGATGGCCCGCCCCGCGAAACCCTGCGCGGCGAGCGCGGGCGCGATGCAATCGTCGATCAGCTCTGCGAGGGATTTGGCGGCCATGGCTTATTCTGCGCGTGGGGTTGGGGGCGTGGCAAGGCGGTGGGGAGGGATCGCGAGCGGATTGCTGCTTTCAACCTGTTGCAGAAGGAGCGAGATGCTCCACTCTAGGCTTCGGGCTCGTATCATGGGCCAAAGGATGCCGAGAGCAGTGATGGGACAGTTCTACGTCGTCACCGATTGCGAGTTCGACGGGCCAACGCCCGGTGAAAATTCGATGCTCTCATTCGGCTCCGTCGCCGTATCGGCCGGCGGCAGCATCTTTGGCGAGTTCGAGGCCGTTCTCGAAACTCTCGACGGGGCAGCGAGCGATCCCAGCACCATGTCCTTCTGGGAGAAGCACCCGGAAGCATGGGCGGCTGCGACCGGCAATCCAGAACCTGCCGCCACTGTCATCGGCCGATTTGTCGACTGGGTGAAATCATTCCAGGGCAAGCCGATCTTTGCGGCGCATCCCGTTAGCCTCGATGGGGCATGGTTCGATTATTATCTGCGGCGATACATGAAACGCCCGCTGTTCGAAGGGCCATGGGTTTCCGATCGGCTTTTCCATCATGCGCCCCTTTGTCTGATGTCCATGGTGGCTGGAAGCACAGGGCGAGATCATTGGGAATGCGATGTTGAGAACTATCCAACCAGATGGCTCGGCGAGGTCGAGCACACGCATCGCGCGATTGATGACGCTCGCGGTTATGCAAACCTCTTGAGCTTCTTCATTCAGAATGGGCGCGCTGTGCGCGAGTTTTAGATCTGCTCCCCAGGCTAGGCGCACAATTCAGAAAAGCTCCCTGACCCCGCCCGGCGTCTCGATGAGGGCGCCATAGCGCAATTCGGGCCCCGGAACCGCGATGGGTGGACGGTCGACAGCAAGCTCGCGGAACAGCGTCCCCATCGTTCCGGCTTCAGGATGTTCGAACCAGAAGCAAAGCAGCCGCGCGTCGAGATCGGCCATGCTCGCCATCGAACGCGGCTTGCCCCGCCTGTCGATGATGGATGGGGCACCGTCCGGGGGCAGCGCGCCATCGTCCGGGATGGCGAAATCGAAGCTCGGGGCATCCATCGGCAGCGCGATCTTCCTCCCGAAAATCTGCTCGCGGCCCCTGAGGAGGCCATCGATGTCGTCGGTTCTGGCCACCCAGCCGCGGAGCCGGCGGCCGGTATCCCAATCCCGCCTGACCTGCTTCTGGTCGTCGAGGCCGAACCAGCGCGCGCGGTCGGGCCGGCGCCCATCCGGATCGAGCGCGACGATCTCCAGATAGACCATGTTCCCGAGCTGCAGCAGGCGGTTGTGCGTGCCCATATAGGCATGCCGCTGACCGAAGGGGACGTCGATGTCGAGACAGGCGCGGACATGGTCGACGCCCTCAGCCAGGGTCGGGGCGATGACGGTGAGGTGGTCGAGCTTGAGCATGCTTCATCACTGCGGGTGATCATGCCCGCTGTCCACAGCAGGCAATTGTTGATGTGACAGTGCCGTCGCACGCCTCTTCGCAGCCTCGCCGCCACGCGCTAAACCGGCTGGATGGACGCCTCCGTTCCGATGCCCCGCGCCGCCGATCTGCTCGCCTGGTACGACCGGCATCGCCGCGCCTTGCCCTGGCGCGCGGAGGCGGGCGAGCGGCCCGATCCCTACCGCGTCTGGGCCTCCGAGATCATGCTGCAGCAGACGACGGTTACGGCGGTGAAGCCCTATTACGAGCGCTTCATGGCGCGGTTTCCGACCGTGCAGGCTCTGGCTCGGGCGCCCTCGGAAGAGGTCATGCAGGCCTGGGCCGGCCTCGGCTATTATTCCCGCGCCCGCAATCTCCATGCCTGCGCGAAGGCGGTGATGGAGAATCACGCCGGCCGTTTCCCGGACACGGAGGAGGGCTTGCGCGCGCTGCCCGGCATCGGCGCCTATACGGCCGGCGCCGTCGCGGCGATCGCCTTCGACCGGCCGGCGGCGGCCGTGGACGGCAATGTCGAGCGGGTGATGACCCGGCTTTTCGCCATCGCGGACGAATTGCCGGGCGCGCGGCCATTGATCCGCGAAAAGGTGCTGGCGCTGTTGCCGGCCGGCCGGCCCGGGGATTTCGCGCAGGCCCTGATGGACCTCGGCGCCACCATCTGCACCCCGCGCAACCCGGCCTGCGGGCTCTGCCCCTGGCGCGAGCCCTGCCGGGCGCGGATCGAAGGCACGCAGGAGAGCTTCCCGCGCAAGGCGAAGAAGAAGGCGGGGCAGACGCGCTATGGCGCCGCCTTCGTGCTGACCCGCGCCGATGGTGCGATCCTTTTGCGCACGCGACCGGCCAAGGGCCTGCTCGGCGGCATGGCCGAAGTGCCGACAAGCGAATGGCGTGCCGATTACGAGCTCGACGGGGCCGCGCAGGACGCCCCGCTGCCGCTGCGCTGGACGGAAGTGCCGCAGCCCGTCCGGCACGTCTTCACGCATTTTCCGCTGGAGCTGACGGTCTTCACCGGGGCCGTGCCGGCGAAGACCCCGGCGCCTGCGGGCATGCGCTTCACGCCGCTGGGCCGGCTCGCCGAAGAGCCTCTGTCGGGCGTGATGGTTAAGGTGCTGGCCGCCGCCGGCGTGAAGGTCACCGGCCTCAGCGCGTGACCGCCACCACGGAGCCGGTGCCGATCATCACGCCGCCTGCGGCGCGGTTCATCCTTTTCACGGCGGCCGGCGTGCGCAGCCAGCGCCGCGCCCGGCCGGCGAGCAGGACATGTCCACCGATCACCACCGCCTCGACCAGCAGGATGACGCCGGCCAGCACCGCCACCTGCGAGAGCGTCAGCTGCGGGCCGACCACATGCGGCAACAGTGCCAGATAGAACAGCGGCATCTTGGGGTTGCCGAGATTGAGCGCGACCCCCGTCAGGAAGACCGGCACGAGCGCGCGCCGCTCCGTCTCCCCGCCGGGACCCGGCAGAACCGGATCGGCGCGCCAGAGCATGATTCCCATCACCACGAGATAGGCCGCTCCGACATAGCGAAGGACCGTCATCGCGGTGCCCATCTCGGCAGCCAGCAGCGACAGGCCGAAGGCGGCGAGGATCAGGAAGATCAGGATTCCGGCCACGGTGCCCAGACCATAGGCGAGGCCCGAAGCCGCTCCATGCGAGAGCGTGCGTGCCACGATCGTCATATTGTCGGGGCCCGGGCTTGCCGCGAAGACGAAGAACGCTGCGCCAAAGGCCGCGAGGGTGCCGAGATCGAGTGTGACGGGGTCCATGAGCGGTCTCCTGCCGGTAGGGCAGGGTTAAGCATGAACCGTGCCGGCGATCGGCTCAGGCCGCCGCCATCTGCGCCCTGATCTCGCCGCGCAGCATGTCGAGCAGCATCAGCTTGCCCTCGCGCTCGACATGCCAGAAGGTCCAGCCATTGCAGCTCGGCAGGCCCTGCACCAGCGCGCCGACCTTGTGGATCGAGCCGATGGCGGGGCCGACCGACAGCGTGCCGTCGGCGCGGATGACGGCGCTGTGGCGGCGTTTGTCGTCGATGACGGTCTCGCCCGCCTTGACCAGCCCGGCCTCGACCAGGCTGAGGAAGGGCACGCGCGGCTCGCTGCGCTTCGACGGCGCGGTGGCGAAGGCTTCAGGCGGCAGCGGCTTCACCGCCGCGATGCGCTCGCGCGCAGCCTTCGCATAGACGGCTTCGCGCTCGAGCCCGATGAAATGGCGGCCCAGCGCCTTGGCGACGGCACCGGTCGTGCCGGTGCCGAAGAAGGGATCGAGCACGACGTCGCCGGGATTGGAAGCCGAGAGCAGCACGCGGGCAAGCAGCGCCTCGGGCTTCTGCGTCGGATGCACCTTCGCGCCGTCGGCGCCCTTCAGGCGCTCGTCGCCGGTGCAGAGCGGCAGATACCAGTCCGAGCGCATCTGAAGGTCGTCATTGCCGCCCTTCAGCGCCTCATAGTGGAAGGTGTATTTCGATTGCTCGCCGCGCGCCGCCCAGATCAGCGTCTCATGCGCGTTGGTGAAGCGCCGGCCGCGGAAATTCGGCATCGGGTTGGCCTTGCGCCAGACGATGTCGTTCAGCATCCAGAAGCCGAGATCCTGCAGGATCGCGCCGACGCGGAAGATGTTGTGATAGCTGCCGATGACCCAGAGCGCGCCATCGGGCTTCAGCACCCGCCGCGCCGCCGCGAGCCAGGCTTTGGTGAAGGCGTCGTATTCGGCGAAGGAGGCGAACTTGTCCCAGTCGTCGTCGACGGCGTCGACGAGGCTGTCGTCGGGCCGGCGCAGATCGCCGCCGAGCTGGAGATTATAGGGCGGATCGGCGAAGACGAGATCGACGCTCCCCGGCGGCAGGGCATTCATCGCCGCGACGCAGTCGCCGACGATGACCTGATCCAGCGGCAATGCCGCAGGAATGCCGCCCTGTTCGAGGAGGTTATGATCGTGAAGGCCCTTGGCCTTCATCCGAGCCCCCAGCGCTGGCCGTCCGGTACGCGAAACCTGAATCCGGACGGGAGCGCTGGCGGTCCCGGTACGCGAGATACCCATGACGCCAAGACCGTTACGCAACTTCAACGAGGGCGATACTGGCGAGTCAGGGTAAAGGCCGGGTTTCCGGTTTGAAAAAAATGCGTCCCATTCTGGGGCTGCAGTTTTTGCCTAGGCCATTGGCAAGAAAGAGAAATTCGTAAACGCACGTTAACCTGCGGACCTCCCGTTGGGGCAGGGGGTGGCGGCTTCGATGGGCTTGCGGCCTGCGGCCAACGTCATGCCCGGGCCTGAACCGGGCATCTCCTGCCGAAGGAGGTTCTGGCGCCTTTTTTGCCTGAGATTCTCGGGCCTGCGCTTCGCCTGAGGATGACGCCTGGCGATCCCTACCGGAACCAGACGCCCTTCACGGGCGCGAAGGAATAACGGTGCTCGGGGCAGGGGCCGTGCTCGGCGATCGCCTTGCGGTGCTGCGGCGTCGCGTAGCCGACATGTCCGGAGAAGCCATAGGCCGGATAGCGCCGGCACAGCCGCGCCATCATCCGGTCCCGCGTCACCTTGGCGACGATCGAGGCGGCCGCGATGGAAGCCACTGCCCCGTCGCCCTGGATGATCGCCTCGCAGGAACAGGCCAGCACCGGCGGATCGTTGCCGTCGACCAGGACATGCAGCGGCGCCAGCGGCAGCGCCGCCACGGCCCGGCGCATCGCGAGCAGCGTCGCCTGCCGGATGTTGACGGCGTCGATCTCGACCGCGGTGGCGCTGGCGACGGAAACCGCGAGCGCCCGCTCCATGATCTCCGCGAAGAGCTCCTCGCGCAGGGGTGCCGGCAGCTTCTTCGAATCGTCGAGCCCGGCCGGCACGCGCTCGGGATCGAGAATCACCGCAGCCGCCACCACCGGCCCGGCGAGCGGCCCGCGCCCGACCTCGTCGATGCCGGCCAGCGGCCAGCGGCCGTCGGCGATGGCAAGCGTTTCGCGGGTGAAGTCTGCAGGCATGGCGGGCTTATGCAACAGAGTCCGATTCGGAGCCAGAGCGACGTGAGCGCACGCCCTCCGTCATGCGCGGGCGCAACCCGAGCATCTCTCGCCGCAGGGGGCTCTGGAATCCTCTCGGGCGAGAGATTCTCGGGTCGGCGCTTCGCTTCGCCCGAGAAGGAGGGCTTCATTCAGTAGGCCGGCACTGCTCGCGCGTCAGAACAAGCTCAACTGCGCCTTCTCCTTCTCCGGCTTGACGAACAAATCCGTACGCAGCCGCCTGCGCGCTGTGTTGAAGCCGATGCGCTCGGCCGCCATCTCGAAGCGCCGGCCGATCATCCAGGCATAGGGGCCGGAACCGACCATGCGCTGGCCCCATTGCGAATCGTAATCCTTGCCGCCGCGCGTCGAGCGGATCAGCGACATCACATGGCGCAGCTTGTCCGGGTGATGGGTGAGCAGCCATTCCTGCACGATGTCGCGCACCTCCAGCGGCAGCCTGAGCAGCACGTAACCAGCCTCTTGCGCGCCCGCGGCCTTGGCAGCATCGAGGATGCGCTCGATCTCGTGCTCGTTGATCGCCGGGACGATCGGCGCCACCAGCACCGTGACCGGAATGCCGGCTTCCGAGAGCTTGCGGATCGTCTCCAGCCGCTTCGGCGGCGAGGCGGCGCGCGGCTCCATCCCACGCGCGACCTTCGGATCGAGCGTCGTCACCGAAAGCGCGACCTTGACGAGCCCCTTCGCCGCCATCGGCGCGAGGATGTCGATGTCGCGCTGCACCAGCGCCGATTTGGTGACGATGCCGACGGGATGGTTGAACTTTGCCAGCACCTCCAGCACCTGGCGCATGATGCGCAGCTTCTTCTCGATCGGCTGGTAAGGGTCGGTGTTGGTGCCGATGGCGATGGTGCGCGGCTGGTAGGAGGGAGCGGAGAGCTCCTTCTCCAGCAATTGCGCCGCATCGAGCTTGGCCGTCAGCTTGCTCTCGAAGTCGAGCCCTGGCGAAAGGCCGAGATAGGCATGGGTCGGCCGGGCGAAGCAGTAGACGCAGCCATGCTCGCAGCCGCGATAGGGATTGATCGAGCGGTCGAAGGAGATGTCCGGCGAGTCGTTGCGCGTGATGATGCTGCGCGCCTTCTCATAGGCGATCTCGGTCTTGAACGCCGGCAAGTCGCCGAGCGAGCCCCAGCCGTCATCTTCCGCGACGCGCTGTTCGGCCTCGTAGCGCCCGCCCGGATTGATCGTGGCGCCGCGCCCGCGCCGCCGCTCGGGATCGATGCTGCTGCCGACATGGGCGAGCGGATCGACAGGCGCGATTCGCACGGAGGCGGACACCGGCTCGCTACCCTGCCGCCGCAGCGGCAGGGCCGTCGGCATCGGCCGGGAAGTCGGTCTGGCCTGGGGCATGGCTGTTCCATCCTGCCGAACGCCGGGAATCGGCGTCCATCATTGGTCTCGAATGTGAACATAACGGGAACAAAAGGCAAGTGACAGGATTGCGACGTGTTGCGCTGCGCCATACACATTGCAGATGCTCACAGCCGTGATCCGTGCGCCCGGCTCGGCGCAAGCCATCGCCGCGACCTTCGCCGTGCTGATTCCGGCGGTGGCTGAGGGATTCCTTGGCCATGCCGTCGTCGTCGACACCGTCGGCGCGGACGGTCTCGCGCGCATCGCCGATGCGACGGGTGCGAGCTATCTGCGCGCGGGCAACGCCGAAGGCTGGCATCTTGGCGCCAAGGAAGCGCGCGGCGACTGGCTCCTGCTGCTCGATGCCGGCGACGTGCCGCAGCTCAATTGGGCGCAGGCGGTCGAACGGCACCTCCTGCTCGCGCCCGATGCGCCGGCGCTGCTGCCGCTGCGCGGCTTCGCCGCCTCCTTGCGCGAGCGCGCCGCGATCTCCTTCGGCGGCCGGCGGCTGCGTGCGGGCCTGATCGCGCCCAAGGGCGCGGTGCTCGCCGGCCGGCTCGGCCATGCGCCGCGGCGGCTGCAGACGGGGCGGGAGCGCGTGAGCGGATAGCTGGCCGTCGGGGCGAATGGCCCGGCAAGGCGGCTGCGCAGGAGCGCGAACGCATCAGCGATGTTCGAGATAGTCGCCCGTATAGTTCAGCAAGGCGCGCATGGCCTGGCGCGCGGCATCGGCGTCCTCGCGCTGGATGGCGGCGGCGACGGCGCCGTGATTGTCGAGGTTTCCCTCGAACACGGTCACAGTGAAATCGAAGATCGCGCTGAGCAGCGCGTCGATCGCGCCGTGAAGGCTTTGCAGGACGGGATTATGCGTGGCGTCCAGAACCGCCAGGTGAAAGGCCTTGTCGGCTGAGATCGCGCGGGCGGGATCGTGGCGGTCGCGGACCATGGCCGCATAGGCTGCGCTGATCGCGTCGCGCTGCACGTTGGTCGCGCGCGTGGCTGCGAGCGCGGCCGCTTCCGGCTCGATGATGCGGCGCGCCTCGGCGAAGGCGAGGAGATCGGCGCGGCTGATTCCGCTGGCGGCGATCCAGCCGATCAGGTCGCGGTCGAGCCAGCTCCATTCATGGCGCGGGCGCACATGCGTGCCGTGGCGCTGGCGCACGCTGACCAGCCCCTTTGCCGCCAGGATCCGGACGGCTTCCCGCACGACGCCCCGGCTGACCTGGAAGCGCGCTTCGAGAGCAGGTTCGGCGGCCAGCGCACCGCCCGGCGGCGGATTGCCGCCGACGATCTCGATGCCGAGGCTTTCGACCACGCTGCTGGTCCGGGCGGGCTTGCGGTTGGTCATGAGCCTCGAGCGATGCGGTTCGGAGGCTTCTTAGCCGCCGCCGTCCTGCGTCACAAGCAAGCGGGCTTCGTGTCCCGCATGCTTGCGGTCAAACATCATATGTTTTACATCGGATGTTTGAAGGGCCGCGGCGAGAAGATCGCGGTCACCAACACTCGGGAGGAGTTGGGCCATGGCCACCTTCGAAGGGACTGTGAATCGAGCGGAAACGATGCGGCGGGTCGGCTGGCGCCTGCTGCCCTTCCTGATGCTGCTTTATCTGATCGCCTATATCGACCGTTCGAACATTTCGGTGGCGGCGCTTCAGATGAATGCCGAGCTCGGCCTCACAGCCGAGATGTACGGCCGGGCGGCCGGCATCTTCTTCGCGACCTACATCCTGTTCGAAATTCCCAGCAACATGGTGCTGGCCCGTGTCGGTGCGCGCCGCTGGATCGCCCGGATCATGCTGAGCTGGGGCGTCATTGCCGCCGGCATGGCCTTCGTCACCAGCGCCAACCAGCTCTACGGCATGCGCCTGCTGCTCGGTGCAGCGGAAGCCGGCTTCACCCCCGGCGTGATCTATTACCTGGCGCGCTGGTTCCCGTCGCGCGAGCGCGCCAATGCCATGTCGTTCTTCTATATCGGTGCGGCGCTCGCCTCGGTGATCGGCCTGCCATTGTCGGGGTTGCTCCTCGGCCTCGACGGCTGGCACGGCATGGGGGGCTGGCGCTGGCTTTTCCTGATCGAAGGCATCCCGGCGGTGTTGCTGGCCTTCGTCACGCTCAAAGTCCTGACCGACCGGCCCGCGGATGCGGCCTGGCTCGCGCCGGCCGAGCGGGACTGGCTCGAAAAGACGCTGGCGCAGGAGCAGTCCGCCACCCCGGTGTCGCATACGGCCGGGTGGCGTCAGGCCTTCACCAGCGGCAGGGTCTGGCTGCTGGCGCTGTTCTGGCTGCTGCAGGCCTTCGGCACCATCGGCATCACGCTGTTCCTGCCGCTGATCGTGAAGTCGGTATCGGGTCAGAGCAACATGACGGTCGGCCTGCTCTCGGCCGTGCCGTTTCTCGTCGCCTGCATCTTCATGTTCTTCAACGGGCGCCATTCGGATGCGAGCGGCGAGCGGGCGCTCCATCTTGGCCTGCCGCTGGTCCTGGCCGGTCTGGTTCTGGCGGTCGCCGTCCAGCTCGCGGGCCAGCCGACAGTGGCCTTTCTGCTGCTGGCCCTGTCGATCGGTCTCAACTGGGCCGCCATCCCGGTCTTCTGGGCGGTCACGACCGAATACGTCTCCGGCATCGCTGCCGCCGTCTCGATCGCGCTGATCAATGCGGTGGCGAACCTGGCCGGGCTGGGCCTCCCGCCGGTCATCGGCTGGATCAAGGACGCAACCGGCAATTTCAACGTCGCGCTCCTGGTCGTCGCCATCGCTCTGGTGATCGGCGGATTGCTGGGCATCGTCCTGGCTCCGCGCCGTCGGATGATCGATGCCGTGCAGGACGATGGGCTCGCACGGGCGGGACGGGGCACCCCATGATCCCGGCCGGCAAGACCGCAGCGCTGCATGGCATCCATGCCATCGCCTATGCGCTGTTCGACGAGAACGAGGCGCTGGATCGCGCCGCCATGAGGCGGCAGACGGAGCTGTGCCTCGCAGCCGGGGTCCATGGCATGGCGGCGCTCGGCCTGGCGACGGAGGTCGCCAAGCTCTCCGAGGGCGAGCGTCGCACCGTCATGGACTGGGTGGCGGAGGATACTGGCGGGCAGGTTCCCCTGGCCTTCACGATCTCAGGCAATTCGGTCGCCGAGCAGGTCGCCCAATTGCGCCATGCGGAAAATGTGGGAGCCGACTGGGTCATCCTGCAGCCGCCGGCGGTCGGGAGTTTCCCGGCCGGCGAATACATCCGCTTCTTCGGCCGCGTGGCCGAGAAAAGCACGATCCCCGTGGCGATCCAGAACGCGCCCGCCTTTCTCGGGCGCGGCCTGACGGCCGAGGATATCCGCGTGCTGACCCGCGAATATCCGAACATCAGCCTGCTCAAGGGCGAGGGATCGGCCGTCGAGATCGAGCGCGTCATTCAGCTCACGGAAGGGCGGGTGCCCGTTTTCAACGGTCGCGCCGGCCTGGAACTGATCGAGAGCCTGCGGGCCGGGTGCGCTGGCTTCATCCTGGCACCCGACTGCATCGATCATGCCGTGCGCATCTATGAGCGCTTCCGCGCCGGAGAGGAGGCGCAGGCCGAGGAGATGTACGCGCAGGTGCTGCCGGCCATCACCTTCGTGATGCAGGGGCTCGAGCACCTGATCTGCTATGGCAAGCGCCTCTTCGCGGCCCGCACAGGCCTTCCGGTCTTCGACCGGGCACCGGCGTTGCGGCCGACGGACTTCGGTCTCTCGCTGGTCGAGGCCCACGCGAAGCGGCTGGGCGCCTTCGCGGCCCCGAATTCCGCGGGGAAGAAGCCGGTCTAGCCGGAGCGCTCATGTCCGGCGCCCCGGACCGGGGGCCCTTCAGGAGCACAAGCCGGCCATCAGGCTTGCGCTCCTGTCTCTGTCAGATCTGATTCCTGAACGTATCGCAGCTCTGCATCGAGCCCGACTGGAAGCCGGTGTTGAACCATTTGGTCCGCTGCGCCGAGGAGCCATGTGTGAAGGAATCCGGCACGACCACGCCTTGCGCCGCCTTCTGCAGCTTGTCGTCGCCGATGGCCGAGGCCGTGCGGATCGCTTCCTCGATATCGCCCTGGTCGAGCCGGCCCATCGCCTGGATGTTGTGGGCCCAGACGCCGGCGAAGCAGTCCGCCTGCAATTCGATCCTGACCGAGATCGCATTGGCATCGCGCTCGGAGGAACGCTCGCGGAGCTGATTCGCTTTCGGCAGAATGCCGATCAGGTTCTGGACATGGTGCCCGACCTCGTGGGCGATGACATAGGCATAGGCGAAGTCGCCGCCACCGCCGAGCTTGCGCTGCATTTCCTGGAAGAAGGAGGTGTCGAGATAGACCTTGCGGTCGTTGGGGCAATAGAACGGCCCCATCGCCGACTGCGCCACGCCGCAGCCGGAGCGGTTGACGCCGGAGAACAGCACGAGCTGCGGCGCCTGGTAGCGGGTGTTGGCCTGCTGCGGCAGCAGCTTGGTCCAGACGTCCTCGTTCTGCGCCAGCACGGCCGAGACGAAGCGGCCCATCTGGTCCTGCGGCGGGCCGGAGGACTGGCGCGTCTGTGGCGTCTGCTCGCGCCCGCCGATGCCGCCGATCATCTCGGCCCCGCCGATCAGCAGGCGCGGGTCGATACCCAGCGCCCAGCCGAGCAGGCCGAGCACCACCATCGTGCCGATGCCGATGCCGCCGCGACCGCCGGGCATGCCGGCGAAGCCGCCACCGCCACCTCCCCGCCTGTCCTCGAGATTGTCGGACTGGCGGTAATCTTCCCACTGCATGGTCAGGTCCCCGACGAAACTCTTCGCAATCTCGCCAAGAGAGACGGCGAACTCAAGCTGTCTTTGCGGGCGATGGCTGAACGCGAGGTGACTGCGGCGGTTTACAACCGCTCAGGCCTCCGCCTCCAGCGCCGTCTTGAGCGCACGCAGGTCGCGCCAGACCAGGCGCTTCTGCAGGGGCTGACGCAGGAGATAGGCCGGGTGCAGCGTCGCCATGGCGCGGATGCGGCGCGAGCCGGTGTCGTACTCGACCCATTTGCCGCGCGAGGCCAGGATGCCCTTGAAGCCGAGCAGGCCCTGCGCCGAGGGGCCGCCGATGCAGACCAGGATCTCGGGGTTGGCGAGCTCGATCTGACGCTGGATGAAGGGCAGGCAGATCGCGACCTCCTGCGGCGTCGGCGTGCGGTTGCCGGGCGGGCGCCAGGGCAGCAGGTTGGCGATATAGACGTCGTCCTTCCGCGTGAGTCCGATCGCCGCCAGCATGCGGTCGAGGAGCTGGCCGGACCGGCCGACGAAGGGCAGGCCGAGCCTGTCCTCATCGGCCCCCGGCGCCTCGCCGACCATCATCACGCGGCCTTCCGGATTGCCGTCGGCGAAGACGAGGTTCTTGGCCGTGGCCTTGAGCGCGCAGCCCTCGAACGTCGCCAGCGCCGCCCTCAGCTCGTCGAGCGTGTGCGCCTCGCGCGCCAGGGCGCGGGCCGTCAGCGTCGCATCGTCGGGGGCGGTGGCCGCAGCCGCGATCGGCCGGCTCGCCGGCGGCGGAGCACCTCCCGGAACGCGCCCGGCCAGGGTGGCGAACGGACGCTGCGCGGGCGGCGGCGCGGGCGCGGAGAAATGGTCGTGCGGTTCCTCGTCGAGCGCCTCGGTCACGCCCATCTCGGCGTACCAGCTCAGGAGCTCGTAGGGACCCGGCTCGTCGGGAGAGACTGCATCGGAGAAGCTCATGGCTCATCCTATACCCTGTCGAGCCGCTTCGCGAGCGTTCGCGGTTGCAAAATGGAGCATAGGCTTGGATAGAGGGTTTCCAGACTGATCAGCGCCCGTCGTTGAACGAACGGGCAAAACAGTTTACATATAAACTATCTGGGCAGCGCGTTTTCGCGTGCGGAGGACGGGATGGATCTGAAGGAAGCGCAGAGCGAACCGCGCGAGAGCATGGACTATGACGTCGTCATCGTCGGCGCCGGCCCTGCGGGCCTGGCCGCTGCGATCCGGCTGAAGCAGCTCGACGAATCCGTCTCCGTCGTCGTCGTCGAGAAGGGCGCCGAGGTCGGCGCCCATATCCTCTCCGGCGCCGTCATCGACCCGATCGGCCTCGACCGGCTGGTGCCGGACTGGCGCGACGATCCGGAGCGTCCGCTGACCACCGAGGTCAAGGAAGACGTCTTCTATTTCCTGACCGAGCCCAGCGGCATCCGCCTGCCGAATTTCGCCATGCCGTCGCTGATGAACAACCACGGCAATTTCGTCGGCTCGCTCGGGCTGGTGACGAAGTTCCTTGCCGCCCGTGCCGAGGCGCTCGGCGTCGAGATCTATCCCGGCTTCGCCGCCGCCGAGCTGCTCTATAACGAGGACGGCTCGGTTGCGGGTATCGCCACCGGCGACATGGGCATCGCCAAGGACGGCACGGTTTCCGAGCGCTTCACCCGCGGCATGGAGCTGCGCGGCCGCTACACGCTCTTGGGCGAGGGCGCGCGCGGCTCGCTCTCCAAGATCGCGATCAGGAAATTCGCGCTGGACGAGGGGCGCGAGCCCCAGAAATACGGCATCGGCCTGAAGGAGCTCTGGCAGGTCAAGCCGGAGAAGTTCCACAAGGGCCGCGTCCAGCATTCCTTCGGCTGGCCGCTCGACAACGGCACCGGCGGCGGCTCCTTCCTCTACCATTTCGACGACAATCTCGTCACCGTCGGCTTCGTCGTGCATCTGAACTACCAGAACCCGACGCTCTCGCCCTTCGACGAGTTCCAGCGCTTCAAGACCCATCCGATGATCCGCGACGTCTTCGAGGGCGCCAAGCGCCTCTCCTATGGCTCGCGGGCCATCACCGAGGGCGGCTACCAGTCGGTGCCGAAGCTGACCTTCCCGGGCGGAGCGCTGATCGGCTGCGCCGCCGGCTTCGTCAACGTTCCCCGCATCAAGGGCAGCCACAACGCCATCCTGTCGGGCATGCTCGCGGCGGACAAGCTGGTGCCGGCGCTGCAGGCGGGCCGCAAGCATGACGAGGTCGTCGAGATCGAGACGAGCTGGCGCGACAGCGCCATCGGCAAGGATCTGAAGCCGGTCCGCAACGTCAAGCCGCTCTGGTCGAAGTTCGGCACGCTCATCGGCATCGGGCTCGGCGGCGTCGACATGTGGCTGAACCAGCTTTTCGGCTGGTCGCCTTTCGGCACGCTGAAGCACGGCAAGCCGGACTTCGCCACGCTGAAGCCGCTCGCCGAGGTCAAGCCGATCAGCTATCCGAAGCCGGACG
This sequence comes from Allobosea sp. RCC_152_1, assembly GCF_041360765.1. NCBI lineage: Bacteria > Pseudomonadati > Pseudomonadota > Alphaproteobacteria > Hyphomicrobiales > Alloboseaceae > Allobosea > Allobosea sp. RCC_152_1. Next base: position 16,530 of record NZ_JBFUPU010000003.1, on the reverse strand, counting down.
GCAAGATCTCCTTCGACAAGCTCTCCTCGGTCTTCCTCTCCTCGACCAATCACGAGGAGGACCAGCCGGCCCATCTGAAGCTCACCGATCCGTCGGTGCCGATCACGCAGAACCTTCCGCTCTATGGCGAACCGGCGCGGCTCTATTGCCCGGCCGGCGTCTACGAGGTCGTCTATGAGAACGCGGAGACGAAAAGCAATCCGCGCTTCGTGATCAACGCGCAGAACTGCGTCCACTGCAAGACCTGCGACATCAAGGACCCCGCCCAGAACATCACCTGGACGGTGCCCGAGGGCGGTGGCGGGCCGGGCTACGCGAATATGTGATCGCTCGGCGAGGCTGCTTGCCGGCCTTCCCCAAATGAAAAGGGCGCGCCTCGCGACGCGCCCTTTGTTTTACGCGAGGGGCGATCAGCCCTTGCGTACGACCTTCGGGGCTTCCTTCACCTCGGTGGTGGCGCAGCCGGCGACGAAGCCGGCGAGAAGAGCGACGGCGGCAAAGCTCAGAACAATCTTTTTCATTGGAATGACCCCCAATAGAGCGCCCGCCGGAACTGCGGGTCGCAGGAATATAGCCCGGATATCCCGCGCCGAAGACTGGCGATTGCTTCATGGCTCCTTTTGGGGAGCGGGTTTTCGGCAACTGTTGCGCGGTCGCTACGAAAGTGCCGCATTCGCGCCGGGCCCGGCTTGCCCGCTCGCCCGGAAACCGCCATCTTGACCCCCTACGCGAGCGATCACGGTCCGCTGGAAGAGCGCCCCGGAACAGCGGGGCGGCGGACCGAGGGAGAATGGCAGTCGTGACATTTTTGAAGAAGGTGCGTGCCTCCGGCACGGCTGCTGCATTGTCTTTGGTCCTGGCCTTGCCGGTGGCCGCCGCTGCGCAGGGCGCGACGCCACGGTCCGCCGAATCGCTTGAGCCCGCCGACAGCCTCGAAGGCAATTACCTCGCGGCGATCGTGGCCGGCGCCTCGCGTGATCTGGGTGCGGCTTCCGTCTATCTGCGCGAGGCGGTCAAGGAAGATCCGCAGAACAACGATCTCTTGGAACGCGCTTTCGTCGCCTTCCTGGCCGACGGCTCGATGCCGGACGCCTTCCGCGCCGCCGACCGCCTGATCCAGGTCGATCCGAGCAATGGCCTCGCCCAGCTCGTCGTCGGCATCCGCGCGATCAAGCAGAAGAGCTACCAGACCGCGCGCAACCACCTGCAGCGCGGCGGGCGCGGTCGCGCCGCGGACATCACCGCGACGCTGCTGTCCGCCTGGTCCTATCTCGGCTCGGGCAATTCGAAGCGCGCCGTCGAGACGCTGGAGCGCCTGAAGGGCGAGCCCTCCTACAATCTCTTCCGCGACTATCACGCCGGCCTGATCCTCGATGCGGCCGGCCGCCGGAAGGAGGCCGAGAGGCGCCTGAAGAGCGCCTACGACGCCGAGAAGACGACCTTGCGTCTCGTCGATCTCTGGGCCCGTTTCCAGGCCCGCAACGGCGATTTCGACGATGCCACCGCAACCTATGCCGATTTCGACCGGCTGCTGCCGAACCACCCGATCATCCGCGAGGGCATGGCCCTCGTCGCGAAGAAGGAAGCTCCGCCGCGCCAGATCGCGACGCCGCAGCAGGGCGCGGCCGAGGTGCTCTACGGCCTCGCCAGCGCCGGCAACCGCCAGGGTGACGAGGCGGCGGCGCTGCTCTATCTGCGCATGGCGATCTTTCTCGATCCGAGCCACGACCTCGCCATCCTGACGCTTGGCGACATCCTCGAGCGCTCGCGTCAGCCGGAAGATGCGGTCGCGGTCTACGACAAGATGCCGATGACCTCGCCGCTGCGGCCCAATGCCGAGATCCAGGCCGGGCTCGCGCTGGAGAATCTCGGCAAGCACGACGATGCCGTGAAGCATCTCGACAGGGTCATCAGCGAGCGGCCCGACGACGTCGATGCGCTCGCCGCGCTCGGCAACATCTATCGCTCGCGCAAGCAGTTCGCCGAGGCCGCCGACACCTATGACAAGGCGATCGCCAAGCTCGCCGTACCCGGCCGCGCCAACTGGGACCTGTTCTATTTCCGCGGCATCGCGCGCGAGCGCATCAACCGCTGGCCCGATGCCGAGGCCGATCTGCGCAAGGCGCTGGAACTGCTGCCCGATCCGCTCGGCCGCGAGCGGGCGCTGGTGCTGAACTATCTCGGCTACTCGCTGGTCGACAAGCATCTGAAGCTCGACGAGGGGCTCGACATGCTGCGCCGGGCCGTCGAATTGCGCCCGCGCGACGGCTACATCATCGATTCGCTCGGCTGGGCCTATTATCGCCTCGGCCGGTACGAGGACGCCTCGCGCGAGATCGAGCGCGCCGCCGAATTGCGCCCCTCCGACCCGGTCATCAACGACCATCTCGGCGACGTCTACTGGAAGACCGGCCGCAAGCTCGAGGCGAAGTTCCAGTGGAACCACGCCCGCGATCTCAAGCCCGAGCCGGAAGATCTGCCGAACATCCTGCGCAAGATCGAGCGCGGGATGGAGGATACGCCATCGGCGAATGCGGGCGAGCAGGCTAGCCCCGCCGAGCAGAAGAAGGACGGCGGCTGACGCCTGCCCCGCGCGATGGAGCCGGGAGCGGAGAGCAGGGGCCTTGCCATGGCCGCCTCTGCCGGTGATGCGCTGCGCTTGCGGACGCGTGCCCGCGCCAAGGTCAATCTCGACCTGCGCGTGCTCGGCCGGCGTCCGGACGGCTATCACGAGCTTGAAAGCCTCGTCGCTTTCGCCGGCATCGGCGACGAGCTTGCGCTCGACCCCGGCCCGGTGCTCTCGCTGACGATCGCCGGTCCGCGCGCCGCCGGGCTGGAAGCCGATGATCGCAACCTCGTCCTGCGGGCGGCACGCGCTTTCGGTCAGGCCTTTCCGGGCACGCATGCGGGCGCATTTCATCTCACCAAGCGGTTGCCGGTGGCTTCGGGCATCGGTGGCGGCTCGGCCGATGCGGCCGCGGCGCTGCGCCTGCTCGCACGGCTGAACGACATTGCCCTGTCGGACCCGACACTGCGTGAGGTTGCGGCGGGCGTGGGGGCCGACGTTCCCGTCTGCCTGGAATCGCGGGCGCGGCTGATGGCCGGCATCGGAGACAGGCTGGGGCCGGCGCTGCGGCTGCCTTCCTTGTTTGCCGTGCTGGTCAATCCGGGTGCGCCGGTCGAGACCGTCGGGGTTTTTCGCGCGCTGGGGCTGGCGGCCGGCGATCGACTTTTGGCCGCTGGCGGGAGCTTGCCCGCGCTGCCGGCCTCTGCGGCTGAGTGGCGCGCCGTGCTGGCACGCTCCGGCAACGACCTTGCCGTCCCGGCGCAACGCATCGCCCCCGAAATCGGCGAGGTTCTGGAGCGGCTGGCGGCGCTGCCCGGAAGCCGGCTTGCCCGCATGTCCGGCTCCGGCGCGACCTGCTTCGCCCTGTTCGACGATTGCGTTGCCAGTGCGGCAGCCGCGAAGGCGCTGGCGAAGCAGCGCCCCGAATGGTGGGTCAGGGCGACGCTGCTGCGCTGACCACGGATGTCGGCACGCTGCGCCGGCGATAGGCGATGAGCGTGGCGACGAAACCGCAGGCCGCCGCGAACATCAGCCAGAGGCCCGCCACGGCCCGGTTGCCGGTCGCCTCGATCAGATAGGTGCTGACCGCCGGGGTGAAGCCGCCGAACAACGCGGTCGCGAGGCTGTAGGCGACCGAGAAGCCGGTCGTGCGCAATTCGACCGGAATGATCTCGGTCAGCGCCACCACCATCGCGCCGTTATAGCTGGCATAGATGAAGGAGAGCCACAGCTCGACCATGAGCAGCCGCGCGAAGGAGGGCTGCGAAACCAGCCAGGACAGGGCCGGATAGGCGCTGACGAAGAGCAGGGCGGTGAAGGCGATGAGAAGCGGCTTGCGGCCGACCCGGTCGGATAGCGCCCCCATCACCGGCAGCCAGAACAGGTTGGAGACGCCGACGCAAAGCGTCACCAGCAGGCTGTCGATGCTGGAGAGCTTCAGCACCTCCTTGCCGAAGGTCGGGGTGTAGGCGGTGATGAAGTAGAAGGACACCGTCGTCATCGTCACCAGCAGTATGCCGACCAGCACGGTCTGCCAATGCGTCGCCAGCATCCGGATGATCTGGCCGGGCGTCGGATGGCTCGCGCTGCGCTTGCGCTCGGCGAATTCCTCGGTCTCCTGCATCGAGCGGCGCAGCAGGAAGATCAACGGCACGATCAGGCAGCCGACCAGGAACGGGATGCGCCAGCCCCATTCGGTCATGGTCTCGGGCGGCAGGATGGTGGCGAGCCAGACGCCGAGCAGCGCCACGAAGATCACCGCGACCTGCTGGCTGCCCGACTGCCAGCTCACATAGAAGCCCTTGTTGCCGGGCGTCGCGATCTCCGAGAGATAGACCGAGACGCCGCCGAGCTCGACGCCGGCCGAGAAGCCCTGCACCAGCCGCCCGATCACGACGATGATCGGCGCCAGGATGCCGATGGAGGCGTAGGTCGGCGCGAGCGCGATGGTGAGCGTGCCGAAGGCCATCAGCATCAGGGTGAGGAGCAGCCCGGCGCGGCGGCCGTGATGGTCGATATAGCTGCCGAGCACGATGGCGCCGAGCGGACGCATCAGGAAGCCCGCGCCGAAGGTCATGAACGCCGCCATGAGCTGTGCGAACTCGCTGCCGGACGGGAAGAACGCCTTGCCGATCGCCGCGGCGTAATAGCCGAAGACGAAGAAGTCGTACATTTCGAGGAAGTTTCCGCTCGAGACGCGGACGACGGACCAGATCTGCGACTGGCGTTGCGACGATGCCGACATGGCCATTCTCCGGCCTAAGCGTTTCCCACAGCCATCACGCTATGCCTGCGCATGGCCAGAGGGAAGCCCCGGATTAGAGAAACAGGCGCCCCTTTTGGCTTCGGTTCAGTCGGTACCGCCGCTGCCTTTCGGGAACAAACCTTTCATCATCATGAGGCCGATCGCGGCGACAGTCGTCGCATCCCTGATCCGACCGCTCTCGATCATCGCGACGACTTCGCTGGCCGTGAAGCGGCGGCAAACGAGGCCTTGCTCTTCGAGATCGAGATCGCTGCCTTCGTAGCGGAGCCGGCGGGCGAGAAAGAGATGACAGCCCTGATTGGAATAGCCATAGCATTCGAACAGATAGCCGAGCTTGACCATGTCTTCGGCGTGGAGGCCGGTTTCCTCGCGCAGTTCGCCGCGAGCGACACTCACGGGATCTGCCTGCGGATTCAGCTCCCAGGAGCCTTGCGGTAGCTCCCAAAAGCGCGCGCCGACGGGGTAGCGATACTGCTCGACCAGGTGAATGCTGCCATCCGGTTCGACCGGGATGATGGCGACAAAATCAACTTTCTCGACGACGCCATAGATGCCGTGCGACCCATCCTGCCGCTGGATGGCATCCTCGCGAACCGTCATCCAACGGTTTGCGTAGACGACTCTCGACGATAGGGTCGCGATTTCCGGTTTCGCGTCGGACGCCGGATCTGCCATCGATGGCTCGACCCGCGGCTTCAATGCGCCCGTGCGATGCAGAAATCGACGGCGTCGTTGAGCGCCTGCTTCATCGGCGAGGCCGGGAAGAGACCGAGCGCATCCTTCGCCATCTTGGCATAGTGGCGCGCGCGCTCGATCGTGTCCTCCAGCGCCTTGTGCTTGCGCATCAGCGCCTGGGCCTGCTCGAGATCGCCGTCCTCGATCGCACCGTCCTGCAGGGTGCGCTTCCAGAAGGCGCGCTCCTCGCTGCTGCCGCGGCGGAAGGAGAGCACCACCGGCAGCGTGATCTTGCCCTCGCGGAAATCGTCGCCGGTGTTCTTGCCGAGCTTGGCGGCGACCCCGCCATAGTCCAGCGCGTCGTCGATGAGCTGGAAGGCGATGCCGAGATTGAGCCCGTAGCTGCGGCAGGCCGCCTCGTTCGCCTTGGACGAGCCCGCGATCACCGGCCCGACCTCGCAGGCAGCGGCGAAGAGCTCGGCGGTCTTGCCGCGAATCACGGAGAGATATTCGTCCTCCGTCGTCTCGGTGTTCTTGGCGACGGAAAGCTGCAGCACCTCGCCCTCGGCGATCACGGCGGCCGCCGTCGAAAGAATGTCGAGCGCGCGCAGGGAGCCGACCTCGACCATCATCTTGAAGGCCTGGCCGAGCAGGAAGTCGCCGACCAGCACGCTCGCCTCGTTGCCCCAGAGCATGCGGGCGGCGAGCTTGCCGCGGCGCATGTCGCTCTCGTCGACGACGTCGTCATGCAGCAGCGTGGCCGTGTGCATGAACTCGACGGAGGCCGCGAGCTTGACCTGGCCTTCGCCCTGGTAGCCGCAGAGATCGGCCATCGCCAGCGTCAGCATCGGCCGCAGGCGCTTGCCGCCGGAGGAGATCAGATGGTTGGCGACCTCCGGGATCATCGTCACGTCCGAGCCGGTCCGCGACAGGATCATCGCATTGACGCGCTCCATGTCCTCACGCGTCAACGCCACCAGCGGCTCGATGCCGCGCTGGCCCGATTCCCGTTCCTCGAAGGATACGACGACACCCAATGGACTGAACTCCAGCCAAACCACTCGCGCCGGGCGGCGCGCCCGGAGCCATGCCACAACCGTTGCATGGGACGCCAGCCCCCGCAATTGCACCGCGTCGCCGCAGTGGGGCCACAGGATGCTTGCGCCGGACCCGGCGCTTCGGCTCCATGGCGGCATGCATGAACTCGTCCGCACCAATGATCTGATCCTGCTCGGCGCCCTCGAAGCGCTCCTGAGCGCGGCCAATCTCGATTGCCTGATCGCCGACCAGCACATCAGCGCGCTGGAAGGCATGATCGGCGCCTTCCCGCGCCGGCTGCTGGTGCGCGACCAGGATCGCAGGCGCGCTCGCGCATTGTTGATCGATGCCGGCTATGGCGCCGAGCTGCGCGATGAGTGAGGCGAAGGCGCCCGCCGGCCTCGGCGAGATCGTCGAGGATCGTCTGCTCGACGGCCGGCTGATCCTGCGCCAGCCGCGCAAGGGGCATCGCGCCGGCAGCGACGCGGTGCTGCTCGCGGCTGCCCTGCCGGAGCTGGGAGCGGGCCGGCTCCTCGACATTGGAGCAGGCGTCGGGACGGTGGGGCTCGCTGCGGCGCTGGCGCAGCCGCAGCTTGGCGTCACGCTGCTGGAGCGCGATCCGGAACTGGCGGCGCTGGCGGCCGGCAACGCGGCGCTGAACGGCATGGAGGGCAGGGTCTCTGTCGTCGCGGCCGATGTCGGCGCCCCGGCCGGGAAACTCTCCGGGCTCGGCCTTGCGCCGGGGGCATACGATGCCGTCGCGATGAACCCGCCCTTCTATCCACCCGGCGGCACGCGGGCGTCGCCGGTGCCGAATCGCAAGGCCGCCCATGTCGCCGAGGGCGATCTGGCAATCTGGCTGCGCGCTGCCCGGCGCCTGCTGAAGCCGGGCGGGCTGATCGCGATCATCCATCGCGCCGAGGCCTTGCCGGAATTGCTCGCCGGCCTCGAAGCCGGCTTCGGCGCTCTCGCCATCCGGCCGGTCCATGCCTTCGCCGAGCGCCCGGCGATTCGCGTCATCGTCACAGCCGTCCTGAACAGCAGAAAGCCGGCAGAGTTGCTGCCGGCTTTCGTCATCAATGGTCCGGATGGGCGGCTAACCGCGCTGAGCGACGCCGTCCATCGCGGGCGGGCTAAGCTGGGCTGACGCTACCAGTAACGTGGGCCGTAGAAATAGCGCGGCCCGTAGACCGGCGGCGCGAAGAGCGGCGGCGCATAGTAGCGCGGGCCATAATACCGGCGCGGCCCGTAATAGCGCGGTCCATAGTAGCGGCGCGGGCCGTAATAGCGGCGCGGTCCGTAATAGTACTGCGCCTGCTGGACCATCCCGCCGGTCGCATCGACCAGCGGCGCGGCGGCGACGGGCGCGGCGGAGGCCGGGGCGGCGCTCAGAGCGGCCAGGCCCAGCGTGCCTGCCGCCATCGCGGAAAGAAGCATGGTTCTGAACATGAAATCCTCCGTGAGACGGTGTCGGCCGGGTGAACTTGCGAAAGCTGGCACCGATCTTGAACTGAAACTTAACCCTTGAAACCTGAACGGCGCGAAACCGCGCCGTTCATCCTGCCTTCATTCAGCGGCCCATTATGGCCGCATTGCGTCGGGCTCAGCGGCAGACGCGCACCGGCCGGATGACCCAGCGCCAGCCGTTCCAGACGCGCCGGTTCGCCCAGAAGCAGCGCGGGCGGTAATAGGGGCGGCCGTAATAGCGGCGCGGACCATAATAATACTGTGCCTGCTGCAGCAGATCGCCTGCCGGTGCGGCCTGGAGCGGCGCGGCGGCGACGGGGGAGGCAACCGGCGCGGCCGAGGCCGGAACAGCGGCGAAAGCGGAAGCGGCGAGGGTGAGTGCGCCGAAGGTGGCGGCAACGATACGATGGGTCAGCATTGTAGAACTCCTGCTGTCTATAGCCCGCCGGCCCGGCTCAAACGCTCACCCCGAACGCCGCGGACCGTGCGGATGGCCCAAGTCATAATCCTCCGCATATGAACGAAAGCTGTCCGGCGCCGGTTCCGGTCCCGTTTGGTCGCTTTGGCTTGACCGCGCCGGGCGCGAACCCCTAATCACGCCGCACTCATCCGCGTTTTCGGAAGGCTTTTCGCCCTTGTCCGCCCTCGCCCAGCATTCGCCCGCCGCGCCGTCCCCGGCGCTGGACCCGACCCGCTCCTTCCAGGGGCTGCTGCTGACGCTGCAGCGCTTCTGGGCCGAGCGAGGTTGCGTGGTGCTGCAGCCCTACGACATGGAGGTCGGCGCCGGCACCTTCCATCCGGCGACGACCCTGCGCGCGCTCGGGCCGAAGCCGTGGAAGGCAGCCTATGTCCAGCCTTCGCGCCGGCCCAAGGACGGCCGTTACGGCGAGAACCCCAACCGCTTGCAGCATTACTACCAGTTCCAGGTCATCCTGAAGCCGTCGCCGCCGGATCTGCAGCAGCTCTATCTCGACTCGCTGCGCGCCATCGGCGTCGATCTCGGCCTGCACGACGTGCGCTTCGTCGAGGACGATTGGGAGAGCCCGACCTTGGGCGCCTGGGGCCTCGGCTGGGAATGCTGGTGCGACGGCATGGAAGTCAGCCAGTTCACCTATTTCCAGCAGGTCGCGGGCGTTGAATGCGCCCCGGTCGCGGGTGAATTGACCTACGGGCTCGAACGGCTGGCGATGTATGTCCAGGGCGTCGAAAACGTCTACGATCTCAACTTCAACGGCCTCGATGGCGAGGATCGCATCTCCTATGGCGACGTCTTCCTGCAAGCCGAGCAGGAATACTCCCGGCACAATTTCGAGCATGCCAATACCGAGATGCTGTTCCGGCATTTCTCGGATGCGGAGGCCGAATGCAAGGCCCTGCTCGCCGCCGGTGAGCCGGCTGCCGGCGCCAACCTGCCCCGCCATGAACTCGCTTTGCCGGCCTATGACCAGTGCATCAAGGCCAGCCATATCTTCAACCTGCTCGATGCGCGCGGCGTGATCTCGGTCACCGAGCGGCAGAGCTACATCCTGCGCGTGCGCGAGCTCGCCAAGGCCTGCGGCGCGGCCTGGCTGAAGACCGCCGGCGGGGGAGCGAACTGATGCCCGATCTCCTGCTCGAACTCTTCTCGGAAGAAATTCCGGCGCGCATGCAGCGCAAGGCGGCTGACGACCTGAAGAAGCTCGTCACCGATGCGCTTGTCGAGCGCGGCCTGCTCTATGAGGGCGCGAAGGCCTTCGTCACGCCGAGGCGTCTCACGCTGCATGTCGCCGGCCTGCCGGTGCGCGGCCGCGACGTGCGCGAGGAGCGGAAAGGCCCGCGCGTCGGCGCGCCCGACGCTGCCGTGCAGGGTTTCCTCAAGGCTGCGGGTCTCACCTCGCTCGATCAGGCCACCATCGTCAGCGACCCGAAGAAGGGCGATTCCTACGTCGCCATCATCGAGAAGCCCGGCCAGGAAACGCTTGCGGCCATCGCCGAGATCGTGCCGGCCGTGATCCGCGCCTTCCCCTGGCCGAAATCGATGCGCTGGGGCAAGGCCTCGGCCGCCGGCGCCAGCCTGCGCTGGGTGCGCCCGCTGCATTCGATCCTCTGCACCTTCGGCGCCGAGACCGAGGACACCGAGATCGTGCCCTTCGAGGTCGACGGCATCGTCTCGGGCAACGTCACCCATGGCCATCGCTTCCTCGCGCCCGGTCCGATCACGGTGCGGCGCCTGGACGACTACGTCTCTTCGCTTGAGAAAGCCAAGGTCGTGCTCGATGCCGACCGCCGCAAGGAGATCATCCTCACCGATGCCAAGAACCTCGCCTTCGCGCAGGGGCTGGAGCTGATCGAGGATGAGGGGCTGCTGGAGGAGGTCGCGGGCCTCGTCGAATGGCCGGTGGTGCTGATGGGCTCCTTCGAGGAGCGCTTCCTCGACATCCCCGGCGAGGCGATCCGCGCCACCATCCGCGCCAACCAGAAATGCTTCGTGCTGCGCGATCCCGCGACGGGCAACCTCGCCAACCGCTTCATCCTGGTCTCGAACCTCGCCGCCAGCGACGGCGGGGTGGCGATCACCGCCGGCAATGGCCGCGTCGTGCGAGCACGCCTCTCCGACGCCGCCTATTTCTGGCAGACCGACCGCGGTTCGCTGCCCGATCTCGATACCTTCGCGGAGAGTGCGAAGAAGCTCGGCCTCGATCTCGCAAAACCGCTCGACCAGCGCATGGCCAAGCTCGACAAGCTCGGCGTCGTCTTCCACGCCAAGCTCGGCACGCAAGGCGAGCGCGTCCAGCGCATTGCCGCGCTGGCCAGGGAACTGGCCCCGATCGTCGGCGCCGATCCCGAAAAGGCCGAGCGCGCCGCCAAGCTCGCCAAGGCCGACCTCCCGACCGAGATGGTCGGCGAGTTCCCGGAATTGCAGGGCCTGATGGGCCGGAAATATGCCGAGCTGCAGGGCGAGGACGCCTCCGTCGCTGCGGCGGTCGAGGAGCATTACAAGCCGCTCGGGCCCTCCGATCGGGTGCCGAGCGATCCGGTTTCGGTGGCTGTGGCGCTGGCCGACAAGCTTGACACGCTCGTCGGCTTCTGGGCCATCGACGAGAAGCCGACCGGCAGCAAGGACCCCTATGCGCTGCGCCGTGCGGCGCTGGGTGTGATCCGGCTAGTGGTTGAGAATGGGGTGCGGTTGGGCTTAATCGAGCCCTGCGCCATCCAACAGATCATTATCGCCGATGGAATGCAGTACCGTGATACGGTTTCGGCACAAGCGGCAATCGATAAAGCTCGTGGTACATATGATGCGTTGCGCGAAGAAGATCGTTTGAGTCCTCTGGAAAACCGGAGAGCCAGAGCTTTCTCAAGCTATGGCGATCCAGACAAAATCGCTGCCGACCTCCTCTCCTTCTTCCACGACCGCCTGAAGGTCATGCTTCGCGATCAGGGCGCGCGGCATGATCTCGTCGATGCTGTGCTAGGCGAGGGCGCTTCGGCCAACGACGACCTCCTCCTCATCACCCTGCGTGTCACCGCACTCGGCCGCTTCCTCGACACCGAGGACGGCAAGAACCTGCTCGCGGGCTACAAGCGCGCCGCCAACATCCTCAAGGCCGAGGAGAAGAAGGACGGGGAGGGCGCTTTCACCGGCGCCGCCGATCTTCAGCTCATCGCCGATGCCGGCCTGATCGAGGAGAAGGCGCTCGCCGTCGCGCTGGCGCAGGCGACGCCGAAGGCCGAGGCTGCGGTCGCCGCCGAGGATTACGAGGGCGCCATGGCCGCGCTCGCCGAATTGCGTCCGGCGGTCGATGCCTTCTTCGACAAGGTCACGGTCAACGATCCCGATCCGGCCCAGCGCGCCAACCGCCTGAAGCTGCTCAACCAGCTTCGCCAGGCGACGCGCGCGGTCGCGGATTTCGATCGCATCGCGGGATAAAGGAGGGGCGCGGGGAACCCCTCTCCCGGATGGGAGAGGGGCAGGGGTGAGGGCCTGCCGGCGATCACCCTTACTCTGCGCTCTCCGCTGCTGCGGTTACTGTTGCGCGGAGCGGGTTTTCCGTCCTTCCCTCACCCCTACCCCTCTCCCATCCGGGAGAGGGGTTTCTGTTTGCGGTTCCCGCGTTCATTTGGAACCCACCGCCCCTTTTCGCCCCTAAAATCCCCCCTCCGGAACCTATTCCCACCCTGCGACGTTCTGTCATCGGGGCTGACTTGCCGCGAAGACGTCGCGGTGGGGCTCGGGGGGCCGGCGACCGGCCGAGATAAAGGGCTTCGATATGTCCATTCTGATTTCGCTTCTGATCACCGTTCTCGTCATCGGTCTCGTGCTCTATCTCGTGCGCATGCTGCCGCTCGACGGGCAGATCAAGAACGTCGTGCAGATCATCGTCATCGTGATCGGCATCATCTCGCTTCTGCGCTATCTCGCTGTTTTCTAAGCTGATTGACGGCGCGCCTGCGCTGGTTCAGACTCGTTGAAATCCAGAGGGCCCCGGACATGCCGTCACGGGGCCTTTCCTGTTTAAGGGCAAGACCTTCGGGGTACGACCGCGATGAACGCGCCGAACCGCACCGGCCATATCAGGCTGACCTCCCATCCCGAACCCGGCAGCGCCGCCCTGCGCTTCCCGATCCGATGGGGCGCACCGACGGCGGCCGAGCGCGGCCCGGTCATCGCCTCGACCACCAACCCGGCCGACCGCAACGTCATCGGCGCCCATGGCGGCTCCTATTCGGTCTATCGCGCGCTCGCCATCTCGGCCCGAGCGATGAATCCTTCGCAGCGCCCGGACCTGACCAACACCCATCCGACGGCGGAGATCGCGCCGCAGCCGCAATGGGCCGATCCCAAGAAGATCGTCTCGCTCGACCCCTTCGGCCATACGGTGGCGCAGGATTTCGGCAAGCTGATCGGCGAGGGCATCGACATCCGCCCCTCGATCGCGATCACCAAGGCGCGGCTCAACCTGCCCGAGATCCTGGCGGCGATGGGCGCGCATCGCCTCGCGGCGGACGGGCACATCCTGCACCCCACCGGCGACATCTCCGTCACCAAGATCGCGGTCGATCCGGTCTGGTATCTGCCGGGCATCGCCGAGCGCTTCGGAACGACGGAAAACGAACTGCGCCGCACGCTCTTCGAGCAGACCGGCGGCATGTATCCCGAACTGGTGACGCGGCCGGACCTCAAGGTCTTCCTGCCGCCGATCGGCTCGATCACGGCCTATGTCATGGGCGAGGTTTCCGCGCTCGCCGATCCGAAGAGCCGCATCGCCTGCCGCGTCCATGACGAATGCAACGGCTCGGACGTCTTTGGCTCCGACATCTGCACCTGCCGGCCCTATCTCACCCATGGCATCGAGGAATGCGTGAAGGAGGCGCAGAGCGGCGGCGTCGGCCTGATCGTCTACAACCGCAAGGAGGGCCGGGCGCTCGGCGAGGTGACCAAGTTCCTCGTCTATAACGCCCGCAAGCGTCAGGAAGGCGGCGATTCCGCCGCGACCTATTTCGAGCGCACCGAATGCGTCGCGGGCGTGCAGGATGCCCGCTTCCAGCAGTTGATGCCGGATGTGCTGCACTGGCTCGGCGTGACCCATATCGACCGGTTGATGTCGATGTCGAACATGAAATACGACGCCATGGTCGAGAGCGGCATCGTGATCGGCGAGCGCGTCGCGATTCCCCCGGAGCTGATTCCGCTCGACGCCTCGGTCGAGATCGAGGCCAAGAAGGCGGCGGGCTATTACTCGCCCGAGGGCGCACCGGGCGACAACGCGCTCAAGGCCACGGTCGGCCGCGAGCTCGACAAGTTCTGAGCGAGCCTATTCCAAGCGACGCAAATTCTCAGCGACGAAAGCCGCAGCTCCATGCCGAGTTCCAATCCCGAGGCGTTCCGCGCCCTGTTGAAGCCTGCGGCCGTCCGCGCCCGCGCGCAGGAGATGCTGGAGCTCGGCCTTGCCGGGCGGCTCCTGCATTTCAGCGTGCATCCCGAGCGGCTGGAGGCCTGCGCCGATTATGTCCTCGACACCATCCGCGCGAATTACCCGACGCTGGACATCCCCTTCCATGCGCGCTGGCGCCATTTCGTCCTGGCGGGGGACGACCGCTGGCAGCGGCTCGACGCCGCCGCGCACTTTCCGGACCCTGCCGCGCGTGGCCGCGCTGCTTATGACCTCGCCGTGGTCAGCGTGCTGCTCGACGCCGGCGCCGGGCCGGACTGGCGCTATCGCGACGCTGCGACGGGCCGCGAGATCGGTCGCTCCGAAGGGCTGGCGCTCGCCTCGCTCGACATGTTCGCGGCGGGCCTGTTCTCCAGCAACCCGGTCGATCCCCTGCGCGCCGATGCGGAGGCGTTGAGACATCTCGACGAGGCCTCTTTGGCACAGGGTTTCCAGGCGGGGCCGGCCAACCCGCTGATGGCGCTCGAGGGGCGCGCCGCCCTGCTTAATCGCCTCGGCGAGGAACTGGAGCGGCAGGGCCTGTCACGCCCCGGTGAGCTGTTCGACCGCTTCTCGACGGCTGCCGATACGGGAACCGTCCGGGCCGGCCACATGCTGGGCGAGGTGCTGGCGACCTTCGGCGGAATCTGGCCGTCGCGCCTGACGCTCGCCGGCGTGGCGCTCGGCGACACCTGGCGCCATCCGCTGATCGCCACGGGTGAGGTCACGGAAGGGCTCGTTCCCTTCCACAAGCTCTCGCAATGGCTGACCTATTCGCTGATCGAGCCGTTGGAGTGGGCCGGCATCGCCGTCGTCGACATCGACGATCTCACCGGCCTGCCGGAATACCGTAATGGCGGACTCTTCCTCGATCTCGGCGTGATCGCGCTCAAGGACGAGGCCGACCGGGCAAAGCCCCATGAGGTCTCCTCGGTCCTCGTGGTGGAATGGCGTGCGCTGACCGTCGCGCTGCTGGATGAGGTCGGCTCGATCGTCCGCAAGCGTCTCGGCCGCTCGCGCGAGGAGTTGCCGCTCGCCAAGGTGCTGGAAGGCGGCAGCTGGGCCGCCGGCCGGCGCATCGCGCGCGAAAAGCGTGTGGATGGCGGCCCGCCCCTCGCCATCATCAGCGACGGCACGGTATTCTGAGCGGATCTATGCTATCCGCCTCGTCATTCCGGACAAGCCGCGATAGCGGCGCCGATCCAGAATCCATCACCGGGCTCGGCGCTCTACGATGGATTCCGGGTCTGCGCTTCGCTTCGCCCGGAATGACGGCGTGACGAAGATGCTCGGGGCACCGAGAACAGGGAAGGGGAATCGATGACCTTGAGCCAGGACGGTGTCACCGTCGTCGACCATCCGCTGGTCCAGCACAAGCTGACGCTGATGCGCGAGAAGGACCGCTCGACCAAGAGCTTCCGCCAGCTCCTCAACGAGATCGGCATGCTGCTCTGCTATGAGGTGACGCGCGACCTGCCGACCGAGCTGATCGAGATCGAGACGCCGCTGCAGACATCGATGCAGCCGGTCATCGCCGGCAAGAAGCTGGTCTTCGCCCCGATCCTGCGCGCCGGCGTCGGCTTTCTCGACGGCATGCTCGAGCTCGTCCCGGCGGCCCGCGTCGCTCATATCGGCCTCTATCGCGACCCGGATACGCTGCAGGCGGTGGAGTATTACTTCAAGGCGCCGTCCGACATCGCCGACCGCATGATCGTGGTGATGGACCCGATGCTGGCGACGGCCAACTCCGCCGTGGCGGCGATGGAACGCCTGAAGGAGCGCGGCGCGAAGGATCTGCGCTTCGTCTGCCTGCTCGCCGCGCCGGAAGGCATCGCACATCTGCGTGGCGCCCATCCGGATGTCCGCATCTGGACCGCCGCCATCGACGAGAAGCTCAACGATCACGGCTATATCGTGCCCGGCCTGGGCGATGCCGGCGACCGGATGTTCGGCACGCGCTGAACCAGGCCGAAAAATGGGCCCGCGCCGTTTTGCCGGCACGAGCCCCTCCGAGCAGCCGAAAGGGCTATTCGATCACTTCGACGACGCGCCTCGTGCGCGGCTCGACGATGACGGCCTGGTCGTTCACCACCGTGTAGCGATAGCCATGCGCGCCATATTCCGTCGGCACGGCGTGGAAGGTCACGCCTCGCGCCGGCAGCATCGTGCCGACCTCGACCGGCTGGCGATAGTGATAGGACCGCACGTGCTGCGCCATCACGTAGTTCCGGAAGGCCGCCTCATCGCTGATCATCGTCCCGCCGGCGGCCTCGTGCATCGGAGCCGGGGCGAAGGTGCCGAACATGGGTTCTGCCAGGGCAGGGTCGCGCGTCGAACCGCCCGTGGGATCGCGGATGATCGGCCCGGTTGTTTGCGCGAACGCCACGACAGGGACGGCCGCGAAAGCAGCCGCAATCAGGATACGCTTGATCATAATCGTCCTCCGACGTCGATTGCGCCCCCTTGCCCCGGGGAAACTGCGCTGCCGCCTTCCTGTTCCCGATGGATCCGGCGTCTTGCGAAAAATAAAAAAAAAGATCGGGTTGTTGGGGCTCCGGCCTCCTCCTGGTCGCTGGGTGACGGGAGGGTGGCTTTCCGGGCAGGCT